>CAYOCB010000037.1:0-2721 GCA_964402355.1 uncultured Lacrimispora sp. | reverse complement strand
GGTATGGCACTTCCGTCTGGTTAAAGGTTGTGACAACCATCTCACGCTCTGCCTGGTTTATCATAGGAATATCAGCCAGTGCTTTCTGGGGCTGATCAATCACATATTCCAGCAGTGTCTTTAAATGCTTCAATAACAGATCGGCATCAACCTGTCCATATCTTTCCGTATCACACTGGATTGCAATATTTAACACTTCACCTATGCTAGCTAATAAAGTAACTCCGTAACTATCTTCTTCCCTGATACTTTCAACCTGTAATGATTGTTCGTATGGGTTTTTATTCTCATTTCTATCCTGTTCCTGTACATAGTAGTTTTCAAATGCTATGATAGTTTTAAAAAGACCATTTCCCAACATGCTTCTGCTCTGAATCTCTGCAAGTGAACAATAATCATGTTCACTTCCATCAATCGCCTGCTTCTGCAGTCTTTGGACCAATGTCTCAAAAGTATCTTCTTGCAGACTTCTAACCCTCACAGGCACTGTATTGATAAATAATCCCACCATGGTTTCAATATCAGGAATATCGACATTTCTTCCTGAAACAACTTTTCCAAAGATTACATCATCTGTCCGATTATATTTCTGAAGCAATATTCCCCATGCTGCCTCAATCAGAGTATTTATGGTTACTCCATAATCTGTACTCAACTGTCTTGCTTTCATTGTCATTTCCTTTGACAATGAAGTATTTCTCTGAACTGATTCCTCATCATTGTTATCCACTATTTTTAATGGAAATATTTCTGCTTGCTGCTCATAACCTTCCAATATCTCATCCCAGTAAGCAAGGCTCTTCTCCTTATCTCTCGATTCTATAAACCGTACAAATGCCTCATAATTTCCAGCTGTTTGAATTGGTATTTTATTTCCTTCACCCAAAATCCGATAATACCGGAATAAATCACCATACAGAATGGCCAAGCACCAGCCATCTGCTATAATGTGATGATTGGTTATGATTAACCGATAATCCCTATCAGATACTTTTACAACCTGCATACGAATCAGGGTGTCCTCCTCCAAATCAAACCCCCTTTTGACATCATCTTTCTTTAAATTCTGATATTCCGCTTCACCGGATACCTCTGTATATATGAATTCCGGCTTTCTTTCCATTAACAAGATCTGTCTTGGAACACTTACATTTTTATACTTTATAACTGTATGCAAAATATCATGTTTTTCCACTACCGCATCAAATGCTGCCTGAATCTGCTCTATATTTAGTAATTCTGTCTTTATTGTATGCTGGACAACATACTGTGTACCATTTTCATTTACTTGTTTCTCAAATAATATTCCCTCCTGTAAGGCTGTCAGCGGGTAGATTCTCTTGATTCTATTACCTTGAACTGCTAACTTATTTGCTGTTAGCTGGAATTCTTCCTCACTCCATTCGGTCTCTCCATAATCAGATGCTGTAAATTCTGTAGCTTTCACTTCCAGACAATGCTTTACCACTGAAGTCAGCTCTGCCTTAAACTGGCTGCACAGGCTTTCCATTGTTTCAGCTTTATACATGCTCTCATCAAATGTGATTCCTATGGACAAAATCCCATTCTGAACTGCGCCGTTTATATTTATCGGAGGACCGAAATGATTTTGTGGATCCATATCCATTCCATGCGCCATCCGGGATATTTCAAATATAACTGGGTCATCCGATAATTCTTCTCCGAATTCACCCAGATAGTTAAATACAATATCTGCCTCAGTTCCTTTTTCGAATACTGGCTCACCGAGATTCTTTAATATTCCATACCCAATTCCTTTTTTAGGAACTCTGTGTAATGTCTCCTTCACATTCCGTATATCCTGTCTGATATCCTGTCCGATTCTCTTAAATACCACAGGATAGGTACTGGTAAACCAGCCTATTGTTCTTTCTACACCAATTTCACTGTCAATTTCTTCTCTGCCGTGTCCTTCCATTTCCACAACAACAGTAGGTTTTCCGCTTATCCAGTTCACAGCACGGGCTAGCGCCGTTAGCATGAGGTCATTTATTTCCGTATTATATGCTTTATTACAACTCTTAAGCAATTCTGCCGTATATTCTTTTTCCAAGGAAAATGAAACCAGCCTGGAATTTTTCTCCCCTTTATGACCGTCTGTTTCTATCTTTCCGTTCTCTACTTCCAGATTTACTTTTTTCCAATATGCTTCTTCCCTTTTTAAATGGTAATCACTGCGATAACGGCTCACACGTTCACTCCATGCCTTAAAGGAAGTAGTTTTTGCAGGCAACACGATTTCTTTACCGGCTTTCGCCTGCCGGTATCCGTTTTCCAGATCCTCCTGTAAAATTCTCCAAGATACTCCGTCTACAACCAGATGGTGGAGGATTATAAGAAGATAATCTTTTTCCGGAGTATGAAACAGACCGATTTTCATTAGCGGTCCCTGCTTCATATCTATGCTGCTTTGAATTTGGTTAGCAATTTCACTGATATTTTCAGCATTACAGTCCTGCTCATATAAATCATACCACTGCTTCTCTTCCATCCCTCTGATTCTCTGTATACCATTTTCATAAACAGCACGCAGCATGTCGTGGTGTTTTGTCAGTTTCTTGATGGTTTTATAAAGAGCTTCTCTGTTAATTCTTCCTCTGATCTCATATAAAATGCTTTGATTAAAGTGTTCCGGATTGATTAATCCACTTTCAAAGAAATCCCTCTGAATCGCTGTCAGCTTCACCTCTCCGGTTACTT
>CAYOCB010000036.1:0-3114 GCA_964402355.1 uncultured Lacrimispora sp. | reverse complement strand
TACCTGTCAGATTCAACTGGTTATTCTCCGTGGATATGAATAGATATTAAATCTGCCGCTTCTTGCATACCCGATAGAAGTCAGATGTACTTTTTTTGAGAGAGCGACAGCAGCAAAAGTTATTGAAGAATTAGTGACTATGATGGGAACCTGCATTCTTGAGATCTTATATACCAGATCTATACCCAGTCTCCCGGTTGTAAATATTATCTTATCACGGGGGACCATTTTATTCATAAGCATATGGCCTGCAATTTTATCGATACAATTATGCCTTCCGATATCCTCTGCCATAAATAAAAGATCACCGTTACTGTCAAACAGAGTGGCGCTGTGCAGGCCGCCGATTTCTTTTTTGTATTTCTGACGGATTAATGTTTCTTTATTGAGTTTAAGTATGATACCGGATTTAACTTTTAAATCGCTTTTTATTTTTTTAATGTTTTTTTCCAATATGAGGTCATCAACCCCGCCGCATCCGGATGGTATAAATTTATGGCTGTCAGTGGCTTTAGCTTTTCCACCAGCAGCAATTGTAACTTCAATTTTAAAATTAAGATTATTTCTGCTTATAACTTTATCCATATCATCGCTGCATATCTTTATGAGATCGATATCCGAATAATTCCGGATGTAGTTATTATTTACAAGATAACCGATTGTGAGTTCGGTTAGGAAGGAAGGTGAGCATGATATCGATACCGCGTCACGGCCATTTATGGAAACCGTTAGAACAAGTTCATAAGGGATAGTATCGGTTACATGAGTTCTGCCTGAAGAAGCCTTAATCTTTTCAATCTCAATACTCTTTCCTAATTTTGAGTTTTTCCTTCCCATTTATTATATCTTCTTCAAATCAACTGCACAGACTTTAAATTCCGGGATCTTCGCTTTGGGGTCTAACGCGGGATTGGTTAAAATATTTGCAGGGGAATCTGCATAATGGAACGGTATGAATACCACTCCTTTTTTAATTTTCCGGTTTACCAGCGAGGATGCCTTTATCTTACCTCTCTTCGATCTGACTTCTACACGGTCTCCGTCTTTAATCCCGAGTTTTTTAGCATCGTCCGAATTGATGTGTACAAGATTTACGGGAGCTATTTCATTTAATCCTTTGACCTTGCTGGTCATTGTTCTGGTATGGAACTGGTAGAGGATCCTGCCTGTAGTAAGGATGTATGGGAATTCTTTGTTTGTTTTTTCTGCGGGAGGTGTATGCTTGACAGGAATAAATCTGCCCTTACCCCTGCTGAATGCATTTTTATGCAGGATACTCGTTCCGGGGTCATCATGAGTTCTACAAGGCCATTGAAGTGTTTCATTTTCAAGTCTCTGGTAGTTTATGCCTCCGTAGATCGGAGCAAGATCTGCAATTTCATCCATGATTTCTGAAGCATTGTTATAATTCATAGGATAACCCATCATATTTGACACCATGCATATAATCTTCCAATCAGGAATGGCACTGCCGGGAGTATCGACTGCCTTCCTTACTCTCTGGACTCTTCTGTCAGTATTTGTAAACGTACCTTCTTTTTCGGCAAAGCAGGCGCCTGGGAGGATAACATCGGCAAATTCTCCTGTTTCTGTCAGAAAGATATCCTGTACTACGAGAAGTTCAAGCTTCTTAAGGGCTTCGGCTACATGAAGTATATCCGGGTCGCTTAGCATCGGATTTTCACCCATTAAATAAATAGCCTTTATCTTGCCTGAAATGGAACCATCGATTATTTCCGTTACTGTCAGGCCCATATTGGAGGGTAAAGTCTTTTTCCATTTATTTTCAAATTTCAGTTTTAACTTATTATCATCAACAGACTGATACCCGCAGAACAGATTGGGAAGCGCGCCCATATCGCATGCTCCCTGTACATTGTTCTGGCCTCTTAAGGGATTTACTCCCGTACCTTTTTTCCCAATATTGCCTGTTATCATTGCAAGGTCTGCCAGGGCAATTACATTATCAGTACCGCAGGTATGCTGGGTAATTCCCATTGCATAAAAGATTGAGGCATTTTGGGCCGAACCGTAAATTTTTGCCGCTTTAATGAGATCCTGCCTGTTGACGCCTGAAATCCTGGAAGCTTTTTCTGCGGTATATGAGGAAAAACATTTCTTAAACTCTGTAAATCCTTCAGTTCTTTTTTTAATAAATTCCCTGTCATGTAAATTATTATCATTAATTATCTTTGAAAGAGCGAGAATGACGGCTATGTCCGTTCCCGGTTTCTGCTTTAAATGTACGGCTGCATATTTTGTGATGGGTATATCCCTGGGATCGATGACAATTAATTTCAGACCGTTTTCCTGAACACATCTTATGATCTCATAACCTATGACCGGGTGTGTTTCAGTAGTATTTGAACCTATTATTATTGCTGCATCCGAATATTTTATATCATCAACCGAGTTTGTCATTGCGCCGCTTCCAAAAGTCGGTATCAGGCCTGAAACTGTTGATGCATGGCAAAGTCTTGCACAGTGGTCAATATTATTAGTGCCGATTACCGCACGTGCGAATTTGGACATAAGGAAGTTTTCCTCATTGGTGCATTTAGCTGAACTTAATACTCCGATAGAATCAGGACCATGTTTTTCCTTTATTTCTGTGAGCCTTCCAGAAATGAATTCGAGTGCCTTTTTCCAGCTTACTTTTTTAAACCTGCCTTCTTTTGTTTTTATCATAGGGGACTTAAGTCTCTTGGGACTGTCAACAAAATCCATGCCGAATTTTCCCTTAACACATAAGTTGCCCCTGTTTACATGTTCTCCTATTTTAGAGGTTACATTTACAATTTTATTATCTTTTATGCACAGATCCAAAACACAACCGACCCCGCAGTAGGGACATGTTGTCCGGACTTTTGTTGTTTCCCAGATGCGGCCTTTATTGATGTAAGGTTTAGGCTGGAGGGCACCGACGGGACAGGTAGAAATACAGTTGCCGCAGAAAACACAACCTGTTTTTTTTAGCGACTGTTCGAAGGGTGGTACTATCTCACACTCAAAACCTCTATCGGTATAACCGATAGCATTTGCCCCGATAACACCATCACACATCCTGACGCACCTTCCGCACAGTATGCATTTCTCATTATCCCTGAATACGAA
>CAYOCB010000035.1:0-4024 GCA_964402355.1 uncultured Lacrimispora sp. | reverse complement strand
ATTTCACAGAGATTATTGACACTTTAGATGAAATTAATTATCAGGGATTTGTAAGTGCTGAGATCCTTCCTTTCCCTGACCCGGATACAGCGGCTGTAAAAACGATTGAGTATATGCGAAAGTATATTTGAAAAGTGAAATATGAAAAAGGTAAAGCTTGGAATCATTGGTGCCGGACGTATCGGCAGAGTTCATATCGATAATATCTCATCTTGTATTCCTTCCGCGGAAATACTGGCTGTGGCGGACTCATTTGTTGAGGCAGCCGTAAAAGCTGCCGTGGAATATAAAATAAAGATAGTTACGGACAATTACAGAGAAATTATAAATAATCATGAAGTTGAGGCAGTGCTTATTTGTTCTCCGACGAATACTCATGCTCAGTACATAATTGAAGCAGCTGAGCAAGGAAAACATATTTTCTGTGAAAAGCCTCTTGATCTTTCAATAGACACCATCCGTAAGGTTCTGGATACCGTCGAAAAGGCAGAGGTGAAATTAATGGTGGGATTCAACAGGCGTTTTGATCCGAACTTTGCCAAGGTTCGGCAAATGGTCAGGGATGGCAAAATAGGCAAACCGCATATCTTAAAAATCACCAGCCGTGATCCGGAACCACCTCCTGCTGAATATATCGATGTTTCAGGCGGAATCTTCCTTGATATGACTATTCATGACTTCGACATGGCAAGATTTGTTATGGAAGCTGAGGTTTCGGAAGTTTATGCGAAAGCCAATGTATTGATAGATAATTCAATAGGAGAAGCTGGAGATGTTGACACTGCTGTTACAACATTGCTTTTTGAAAATGGCGCAATAGGTACCATCGACAACAGCAGGAAGGCTGTATATGGTTATGACCAGCGAATAGAAGTTTTTGGTTCTGAAGGTATGATCATGATTGACAATAATACTCCTGACAATCATGCTTACTATAGCAAGAATGGTATCCACGGTCCTTTGCCGCTTCATTTCTTCATGGACAGGTATATCGAATCCTACACTTATGAAATGGAAGCTTTTATCAATGCTTTGGCAGAAGATAAAGAATTACCGGTATCGGGGAATGATGGTCTCATGTCAATAGCTGTTGGTCTGGCAGCCAAGAAATCTGTAGCTGAGAACAGGCCTGTAAAATTAGATGAGATAATATAAAAGCACTCTAAGACGTACGCATGGTCGCGATATTCATTATTTCACTAGAGGATGATTTAATTTCTGTGGGCTACTGAAAACATTCATTGATACTCGTAGTACCAAGTCAGCACCTGACCGTTTAACTCAAAATCTACGAATTTAATTTATGGGGTTTACCTTACTTGACATTATTTCATTTCTGGCTTTTTTAGCATTAGTTGTAGGGATTTCATTGTATGCTTCAAGGAAGGAAGATACTTCGGAAGATTATTTTCTCGCAGGAAGAAGATTATCGTGGTGGCTGATTGGTATCTCACTAATCGCGTCAAATATCTCGTCTGAACATTTCGTGGGAATGTCCGGACAAGGATTTTCACTGGGTCTGGCAGTAGCTAGCTTTGAATGGATGGCGGCCCTGGCACTGATCATTGTCGGATTGGTTCTGCTTCCAAAATTTCTTAGGGCTGGGATATATACACTCCCCGAATTTCTTGAATACCGGTATAGTAAAAAAGCCAAACTTGTGATGGCCTGTTTTATGTTGTTTTTTTACGTCCTGGTGACAATGGCAACTGTTTTGTATTCCGGGGCCCTTGCTTTACAATCGATATTTGGGATGAAGCTCGTTGCCGGAATCTGGTTGATTGGAATCATTGCCGGAGGTTACACAGTATACGGTGGACTTAAGGCTGTTGTCTGGTCTGATTTAATCCAGGGGACTGCACTGCTGGGAATAGGTCTTCTGGTCATGGTTCTCTCTTTCAGGAAAGTAGGTGGCTACAACACCTTTGTTGAACTTTCAAGTGATAAACTACACACGGTATTACCCTGGAATCATCCAAGGATGCCATGGGTCTCAGTTTTTTTTGGTGGCTTGTGGGTACAGAACCTGTTTTACTGGGGTCTGAATCAGTTTATTTCCCAGCGAACATTAGGAGCAAAGAACCTGGAAGAAGGGCAAAAGGGAATTCTGTTTGGAGCGTCTTTGAAATTACTGATTCCATTTATTGTTGTGTTTCCTGGAATCATTGCCTTCGAAGTATACGGAGATCAAATCTCCAATGCTGATGGAGCCTATCCCTTTCTGATTCAAAGAGTATTGTCTCCAGGTTTAGTCGGGGTGATGTTTGCAGCTCTTTTCGGGGCGGTGTTAAGCACACTGGATTCGTTGCTCAACTCTGCGACAACAATTTTTACAATGGATATATATAAACCTTACTTTAAAAGTAATGCATCTCCAAAACATCTTGTACAGGTGGGCCGTATAGTTACTGTTATCCTTGTATTGGCAGGTTGCCTGTGGTCACCAATCGTTCGTAAATTTGAGGGTGGTCTTTATTTCTTCCTGCAGGTCTACTGGGGCTTTGTGATTCCTGGTGTAGTTGCCGTCTTTATATTTGGTATAATCTGGAAAAAGGTACCTGCAGTCGCTGCAATCTGGGGCATGCTGTTGAATATTCCGGTTTATGGAATTCTTCTTCTATTAATGCCAGATGTTTCCTATCTGCATCACATGGAAATTACCTTTGTTGTGATCACTCTTTTTATAATTGCACTGACTAAAATAAAGCCGCTGGAAATACCGGTAAAATTCCCGATACGTAATGAAATGAAGTTAAAAACAAGTAATACCGTTAAAATATGGAGTGCGTTGCTGGTTATTTGTACTGTGAGTCTCTATGTTATATTTTTCTAAGCAACTAATGGATGTGCCGTTCACGAGTTCCTTTTGCTCTTCTTAATCTTCACCTGGAAGCAATAAAACACAAACTCTGCTAACCCAAATTAATGAACCGATTATGTTTGGACTTACAACTATCGATATCGTAATCATTGTCATATATTTTCTGATACTCGTCGGAATTGGTATATGGGCTAACCGGCGCATACACGGACAGGAGGATTATCTCCTGGCCGGGAGAAGATTTGGAAAATTAATACAGACCTTTGCCAGTTTCGGACAGGCCACTTCTGCAGACGGTCCTGTCGGAGTAGCGACTACCACTTTCCGCAATGGAGCCGGAGGAATTTGGAGTTCCCTTCAGATGGTATTCGCCACTCCTATCTACTGGATCACTTCCCCCTGGCTTCGACGGCTCAGAGTCCTTACAATGGGCGATTTCTATGCTGAGCGATACGGTTCGAAGAAAATGGCAGGTATATATGCCATCATCGGAGCAATTGGCATGATGGGGCTTCTTTCCGTTGGCTATACAGCGATGAATATATCAATTGTAGCGATGACCCCTAAGACTATCGAACAATATACCCCGGAAGAAAAATCTGAATATACACTGGCACACGAATTAAGTGAACTGGAAAACAGGAATTTCACAAGCCTTTCCACACAGGAGGTATCAAGGCTCAACGAGCTCCGGGAACTTCAGCCGAAAAGTCATTTTTCGCACATCAACGAAGATATGTTGATCTGGGTAGTTTGTTTGATTGTATTGATTTATGCCATTGCGGGAGGACTTGAAGCAGCATTCTTCTCAGATATGATGCAGGGCTTCCTCATAATAATACTCTCGGTCATCTTAATACCATTCAGCTGGGCAAAGATCAATGATATTTATGGCGGAGCAGGTATCGGGGATGCCCTGAAGAATTTACATGAAAGGCTCCCCGAATCTTTCTTTGAAACCTTTGGTTCTCCGACAGCTATGGATTTTACCTGGTATTTTATCATAGCGGTATCGGTAGTAGCCGGGATCACGGTGGTAACCCAACCGAACCAGCTGGTGACAAATGCAGCTGCCAAAGATGAATATTCGGCCCGGTTCGGTTTTGTGACAGGAACATTTATGAAAAGGTTCTGCACGATACTCTGGGGGATCCTCGGATTATCGGCAATCCTCCTGTATACCGGTAAAATTCAAAACTCGGA
>CAYOCB010000034.1:0-4287 GCA_964402355.1 uncultured Lacrimispora sp. | reverse complement strand
CCCATCGAACCCGGACAGCAGGTCCATTACCCGGGCCGGCAGACCTGGTTGAGGAGGCTGGAAAACGAGAAATACGGGATCCCTGTGGACCCGGAAACCTGGATTAGGATCCTGAAGTTATAAATCCCCTATTCCGGTCCTCTGAAACACTTTCCTTGCGCGCAACCCCCAGGGGGATATCTGCATCTTCTAATGGAATGATCCTACAGCCGGACCGGGTTGTTGTATAGCCATTTTCAGATGAATATCATCGTATTGTCGTTAATCCAGTAAATTAAAGCATAATGAAAACAGTAGGGATTCTTACAGCAGTCGTCATGGTTTTATTATTGTCAAACTGTGAAAAAAGCTATTATTATGAAACAGACCCGCGTTTCTTTAATGATGCCATGCACGGCAGTATAGTCGGGAAAGTGACCCAGACTTCCAGCAAGGCAGTCGTGGTTGCCAGTCAGGTCAAACCCGTTGATTCCGCTTTAATCAATCCGTCTGACGGGTCCTTTGCAATTGAAAACCTGCCGATAGGCAATTATGATTTAACGATCCGGGCAGAAAATTACCGGATTTACAGCAGAGCCAATGTCATGATCCAGGGAGCCGGAAAAACCTACATTGGAGAGGTGGACCTTTCCACCGTACCTGATCTGGTGGCATCCCATTATCCGGAAGATCGAAGTGAAATCGTCTACAACAATCGTTTCTCCCGCCTGTCTGTATCCATGACCTTCACCCAGCCGATGGACAGGGAGAGTGTGGAAGAAGCCTTTTCAACGGATCCTCCCACAGAAGGCATCTTCTACTGGGGCCAGTATACCACTGCCCCGAACCGGCTCTATTTTGCAGAAGACGCCTATCTCGGTGGGTTTGACGTGGGTGCGACTATTACAACATACAGCAAAATCACCTCGTTCAGCTACAGCATTTCACAGAAGGATTGCCATACGGATACAACCTACACGGTAACATTATCTACCGCTGCCAGGGATACTTCGGGAAACCAGCTGAGATTCCCTCTTGAATTCAGTTTTAAGACCATCCAGTCTTCCAGTACCCTCAACGGCATACAAACTACTCCGGCCCACGGGGACATAGAAGTGGGATTAATTACATACGGCGGCATCCAGATCACTTTCCCCCGCAACATGGAACCGGCCTCCACGGAGAACGCTGTAAGCATGACCCCGGAGTCAGAAGTCATTTACATCTGGCCCGCCTATAATCAGCTGACCATTTATACCGGGGGTGCATTTCATGCGGACACGGAGTATTCGATATCCATCGATTCAACAGCCGAGGATCTGGATGGAGTTAAGCTGGGTAAACCGTTTACATTTTCATTCACAACGGCATCCGTTAATTTAAGCAGCACCTATCCGAACAATGGAGAACTGTTTGTCTCACGGACCCAAGATATCAGACTTACTTTTAATACCTATATGGTCAAATCCTCGGTCCAGAATGCCATCAAGATCTCACCGGATCTCCCGGGTTCCCTGAACTGGTACTATGATTCCAAGACCGTCATGGAATTCGTTCCCTACCAGTCCATGAAACCGAATACCAAGTACACTATTACGATCGGAACTAAGGCCCGGGATATTTTCGGATCGACAATGAAAGAGCCCTGCTCTTTTTCCTTTATTACCAGGCCTGATTAGATCAGCACGGATCAGCCTGCGCCCGGAATAAACTACCGGATGGTTATGCGATAATTGCTTGCAAAATAGTACCCGGGAACTAATAAATCGCGACTTCTATTAGCTTACTGCAAGGCAACTTAGGGATCTTTCAATTGTCTTCCGGGAAGGAGTCGAACCTGGTCTTTGAATTTTACAAGGTCCTCCGATTCAGGTTCTGCGAGCTCATAGATCACCAGCAGGCGGGCGAGCTCATCGGTATACAGACCGTTCTGAACAAAAGCATTAATCCTGGAATAAAGGATTATCCCGATGAATCCCTTGATGCGATACAAATAATCTTCCTTTACCGGATCCGAGCAGGTGAGAATATTTTGATATAGACTTTGAATTTCTTTCTTCCACCAGCTTATGTCAGGATCAGCGAGCTTGTCCGCATATGCCTGTTTCAACCTCAATTCTTTCTGCAGGTATCCTTCGAATTTCCGGTTGTATTCAGTCCATCCGGGCATTTTTTTAAAATCATCTATCCTTTGGGATATCCGGATCCTGCGCTTCTTATCCGGTGAAAAAATCCAGGCCTTCTCCAGAGCCTTTCCGGCAAGGAAAAGCTCGTTTGATTCCAGCAGGCTATCGTATTCCATGAGCATTTTTTCAGAAATCCGGATCGGGATGCTCCCGGGGAAATCCGTTTCATCCTTCAGAACATAGGTAACCGACTCATATATGTTTTCCGGAGGCGGCCATTCATGACTGCCTCGGAAAAAATCAACCATATAGTCACGATCATCATAAAGTCCCGCGAAAGGAGGGAGGTATTGTTCCATAAAATTAAAATCCCTGGTACCCGAAGCCATATATATCCGCTTACCAGCGGTTTCCCTGATAGACCTGCCCGGACCCGCTCCAAACATTATGATCCCCAGTACTTTATGCCTCATTCCATAGGTATATGCCGTCCGTGCGCCCCCAGAAAAACCCGCTACAATAACCTTATCCGGATTGACAGGGTATTTGGCCAGTACGTCCTCCTCGAGGTGGGAGAGGGAGGATTCGAAATCCGGATAATTGTTTCTTAGTTTTTCTGAACCTGCAATAAGCGCCGGGATATCCGCCAGCGCTTCCAAAAATTTTTCTGCGGCAAGTCTGCCGTCACCATGCGGATCGATAACCAGGATCAGCGGAAGACTTTGCTTAGCCGCAATTCTTTCTGGCTCTGAAATGAAGTAATGATGATCCGGTTCTGCTCTGCAGGAATCCAGGGCCGGACTGAGATACATTACCGGCACTTCACCCGTCCTGGTATTGCTGCATCCGGCCAATAAAAAGACAGATAGCAGGACGGATAAAGTACAATTAGAAGGTAAGGCCCTTATTGAGACAGAAATCTGAATAGCAGTCATAATTTAATAAAAATACCAAATTGACCTGAATATTCCTGATTCCTGTATTCACTGCATAATTTGAGTGCATTAGAATCAACCCAAAATGTATCTATTTATCCTACGATGGAATACAATATTAAAATAGCTTTGGGCGGTCATTATCCAGCGGACTTTGCACATTGAATTTATTTCTATTGAGTACATGGGTGTAAATCATCGTGGTCCTGACATCCTTATGACCCAGCAATTCCTGTACCGTTCGGATATCATAACCGTTTTGAAGCAGATGAGTAGCAAATGAATGCCGAAAGGTATGGCATGATGCGCTTTTATTGATCTGCGACTTCCTGATCGCCACCTTCACCTCCTTTTGGAGAAAGCTTGCATGACGATAGTGTTGTTTCAGTTTGCCAGTCCTCGGATCAATCGCCGGCGCCTTGGAGGGAAAAATATATTGCCAAGCAGTTTCCATAGGAGCATTCGGATATTTTTTCTCCAGTGCTTCAGGCATAGAGGCACCTGTAAATCCATCTAACAACATATTTTCCTCCAATCTTATCCTTGCCTTCTCTATCTGCCTCCTTAGCTGTGGTACCAATAAGTATGGAAGCAAGGTTCTGCGGTCATTATCTCCTTTACCGGCGCGAACAATAATCTCCTTGAGATTAAAGTCAATATCCTTAATACGCAATTTCATGCATTCACTTAGACGCAATCCGCTGCCATACATTAGCGAAGCCATCAGGTTATGTTCACCAGTGAGATTAGACAATACAGCCTGTGTTTCTTCACGGCTGAATACAACAGGCAGGCGCTTCCCAACTCTGGCCTTCTGGAAGTCAAACTCATCGAGGGAAATTCCCAAAACTTTCTTATACAAGAAGATAAGAGAATTCAGTGCCTGATTTTGTGTGGACGCAGATACTCTTCTGTCAACTGCAAGGTAAGAGAGAAATTCCGAAATCTCTTGTCCCCCCATCTCTTCCGGATGTCTCATCTCATGAAAGACAATATACCTGTACATCCAGTTAATATACGTCTTTTCCGTACTGTAACTGAACTGATGGGTTCGGATTACCTTAATAACGTTATTAATAAACTCAGACTTACTCAATTATCCTTTGGACTTATGCAGTTATTGCCATCAAATCCGACGTATTATATTGCAAATAGCAGCATTTTACTCAAATACCTGCCAGTTAGAATTTGTCCAATCTTAATGCAAATAGCAGCCTTTTATCAGCTTCAAAGTGGCTGGAATACTC
>CAYOCB010000033.1:0-5096 GCA_964402355.1 uncultured Lacrimispora sp. | reverse complement strand
GGTATGGCACTTCCGTCTGGTTAAAGGTTGTGACAACCATCTCACGCTCTGCCTGATCAATCATTGGAATATCAGCCAGTACTTTCTGAGGATGATCAATTACATGTTTTAGCAATGTCTCCAGATGATGAAGAATCCGCTGTATTTCTTCTCTTCCATACCGCTTCGTTTCATACTCGATCCCAAGATTTAAAGTGTTTCCAAGATTTACTGACAGTGTAATTCCATAGTTTGTCTGCTCCCTTACGCTTTCCAGTTCTGCCCTTACTTGTGAAGCTTCCTCTCCTGGCTTTCTTTCGTAGTAATTCTCAAAAGCCATGATGGTTTCAATCAGGCTGCCTCCCAATGCACTCCTGCTCTGGATCTCTGCAAAGGAGCAATCATCATGCTCCCCTCCTGCAATCGCCTGTTTCTGCAATCTGTGCAACAACATTTCGAAGGTATCTCCAGGGCCGGTCTGAACCCGTACCGGGATCAGGTTAATAAAAAGCCCCATCATGGTTTCAATTCCTTCTACTGCCGCATTTCTTCCCGATACTATTTTTCCGAATACCACATCATCTGAACGGTTATATCTTTGGAGGAGCATTCCCCATGCTGCCTCCACCAGTGTATTTATGGTCACTTTGCAGTCCCTGCACAGCTGTTCTGCTTTCTTTGTGTCATCCACGGTCAGTGAACTATCAATTCGGATACATTCCTCATCCGCCTCCTCAGCAGTTCCTTCCGGAAGAATCCCGGCCTGATTCTCATAATTCTCCAGTAAACCAGCCCAGTAGTCATGGCTTTTTTCCTTATCTTTTTCCTGTATCAACCGAATGAATTGCTCATAACTTCCACCTGATTCCGCCGGTATTTTCTTCCCTTCCTTAAGCATCTGATAATACCGGAATAAATCACCATATAAGATGGATAAACACCAGCCGTCTGCTATGATATGATGGTTGGTCACAATTAAACGGTAATCCTGTTCAGATACTTTTACCGCTTTCATCCGAATCAGCGTGTCTTCTTCCAGATCGAATCCTCTTTTTACATCGGCTTTTTTCAATTCCTGATATTCTTCTTCCCCAGATACTTCTATAAATATAAACTCCGGTTTCCTTTCTCTCAGCAGAACCTGTCTTGCCCTGCGTACCTCTTTATATTTCATTACAGTATGTAGAATATCATGTTTTCCTACCACTGCTTCAAAGGCTGCCTGCATCTGTTGCGCATCCAGCTCCCTAAACTTCATAACCTGCTGGATAACATACTGCGTACTTCTCTCATTTACCATTTTTTCAAAGAGCATACCTTCCTGCATGGCTGTCAGCGGATAGATTCTTTTGATTTCCTCACCCTTTGCCGCCAGCTTTTCTCTGGCTGCCAGAAATTCTTCTTCTGTCCACTCGGTCTCTCCATAATCAGATGCCGTATATTCCGTACCTTCTGCCTGTCCGCAGTGCATTGCTACAGCAGTCAGTTCCTTCTGAAAACATCTGCACAGCTGCTCCATCGTTTCCGCACTGTATTCGCTTTCATCATATGTGATTCCCATGGATAATACATTATTCTGTATACCTCCGTTGATACTGATTGGGGTTCCGAACCGATTTGACGGATCAACAGATGTCCCATGCTTATGCCGGGATATTTCAAACATGTCACTTTCTGCCTTAAATTCTCCCAGATAGTTAAATGTAATGTCCGGCGTTGTATCGCTTTCAATCATAGATCTGCTGATATTTTTCAGGATTCCATAGCCAATACCCTTATTCGGTATCCGGCGTAACGTTTCCTTCACATTTCGTATATCCTGTCCTATTTCCTGACCAACATTCCCAAATACGGCCGGATAGACACTGGTAAACCAGCCTACCGTTCTTTCAACAGCAACTTCACTGCCGATCTCTTCCCTTCCATGTCCTTCCATCTCGATTGCAACGGCCGTTTGTCCGGTCACTCGATTCACCGCACGGGTTAATGCGGTAATCATCAGATCATTGATTTCTGTGTTGTATGCTTTATTGCTTTTCTTAACCAATGCAATGGTTTCCTGCTCATCCAGTGATAATACGGACAGTCTTGTTTTTCTTTCTCCCTTATGACCGTCTTGTTTCACTTTTCCGCCTTCAACCTGGCTTAACACCTTCTTCCAATACTCTTCTTCCCTCTTTAAACGGTTGCTCTTGCTGTAACAGCTCACACGTTCACTCCAAGCTTTGAAGGAAGTTGTTTTTGCAGGCAGCACGATTTCTTTACCTGCTTTCGCCTGCCGGTATCCCTGTTCCAGATCCTCCTGTAAGATTCTCCAGGATACCCCGTCTACAACCAGATGGTGGATAATGATAAGAAGATAATCTTTTTCCGGGGTGTGAAACAGGCCGATCTTCATCAACGGCCCCTGTTCTATATTTATACTGTTCTGAATTTGATCAGCAAATTCACTGATGTCTTCAACCTTGCAATCATACTTATGAAAATCATACCATTGTCTCTCATCTGTGTTCCTGATTCTCTGTATACCATTTTCATAAACAGCGCGCAGCATGTCGTGGTGGACAGTCAATTGATTCAGGGTTTTATGAAGGGCCTCCACGTCAACCCTTTCTTTACTGTCATACAGAAAGCTCTGATTGAAATATCCTGGATTGCTTAAGCCACTTTCAAAGAAATCCCTCTGAATCGCTGTCAGCTTCACCTCTCCGGTTACTTCTCCCTGTTCTGCAGAAACCATGGTGTACTCTTTCTTCATTATCTTTGCTATGCTTTCAGGCGTCTGCTCGCTCATGATCGACTTAAGGCTTGTCTGATAACCGGCTTCCCTGATTTTGCTGACTACACGGATTGCCTTTATGGAATCACCGCCCAGATCAAAGAATCCATCTGCTGCACTTATTGGTTTTACTCCCAGAATCCCTTCAAATGCCTTGACAACAGTTTCTTCCACTATGTTTCTGGGAGGAATGTACTCCCAAGTGCTTCGGACCTCCGGCTCCGGCAATGCCTTGCGGTCCAGCTTCCCGTTTCTGGTGACCGGTATCCCTTCCACCTGCACCACATAAGCAGGAATCATATAATCCGGCAGCGTCCTTTTTAGTTTCTCCCTGATTTCTTTTGCTTCAATCTTTTGATCTGATACCACATAGGCACAGAGATAAGTACCCCCTCCCGCTGATTCTCCCGCTATGACTGCCGTCTCATGGATTCCTTTTATCTCATGGATTCTGCTTTCAATCTCACCTAACTCTACCCGGAATCCCCGGATCTTTATCTGTTCATCCATTCGGCCAAGGTATTCAATGTTTCCATCTGGACGCCAGCATGCCAGATCACCGGTCCGGTACATCATTCCTTCTCCAAATGGATTCTTTACAAACTTCTCCGCACTAAGCTTCGGATGGTTTAAATAACCTCTTGCAATTCCATCCCCTGCCGCACACAGTTCTCCTGGTACTCCAATTCCACACAGTTCTTCTTTGTTTAATATATACACTTGTGTATTATGAATTGGCCTGCCAATCAGTATCTGTTCAAAATCTTCCGGTATTTCACAGGTAGTCGTAAATGTGGTGTTTTCTGTCGGTCCATAGCCATTGATTACCTTTACCATGCTTCCTTCCCGGTCCAGCATACGGATATGAGGCTCCGACAGTTTTTCTCCTCCCACCAGCAGATAGGTAAGCGGCTTGAACATGGTACGGTCCTCTTCCACCATCTGGTTATACAGCGCTGCAGTCAGCCACAGGGTATTGATCTGTTTATCCCTGATTTCCTGTTTGAGACGGAGAGCATCCGTCAAAACCTCATTATCATAAAGGTATAATGCTCCTCCATTCAACAAAGGACCCCAGATTTCCAGCGTAGATGCATCAAACGATACGGCTCCTGTCTGCAGGACTCTGGTTTGTTCATTTAAACAGATATAGTCCGGATTTTTCACCAGACGCACTACATTTCGATGGAGTACAGCAGTTCCTTTCGGCTCTCCGGTTGTTCCGGAGGTATAAATCATATAAATTAAATCCATGGCAGTATTGATCGCTTCCGGATTCTCTCCGCTCCCTGTATAATTTCTCTCATCCTGCAGATTGATTGGCTGTACATCCTCCGGAAGCTTAAAGCTGCCCGGCCCCGCCAGAACTGCTTTTGGACTGCAGTCCTTTAAAATAAATGCAATTCTCTCTTTTGGATAGGAGGTATCAATGGGCACATAGGCCGCCCCCGCTTTGATGACTGCCAGCAATCCTACCAGCATTTCAAGGCTTCGCTCCGTTATGACAACAATAAAATCATCCGCTTTTACCCCATACTCTGTCCGCAGCTTCCAGGCCAGACGGTTCGCCTTTCCATTCAATTCCTCATAGGTCAGCCAATGATCCTCAGAGACTGCAGCAATTTTTCCCGGCGTCCGGTCGGTTTGTTCTTCGAATAATGCCGCTACCGTCCGGTCTCTTGGATAATCCGCAGCCGTATTATTAAATTCAACTGTGACTTCTTTTATTTCGGCCTCATCTAACATACTGATGTCTTTCAATTTGTGATCCGGACAATCCAGCACATGCTTCAGAAGCACAGCATAGTGCTTTGCCATAAGTGCTATGGTCTCCGGTCTGAAAAGGTCCCTGCAGTACTCTATGTCCAGTCCATACCCCTCTTCTGACTCTGTTACAGAAAAGGTAATATCAAACTTGGATACTGTATAATCTACCGGCACAGCTTCCACGAAAAGCTTGCTTTCCTTTACTTCTGCCTTCTCATTATTCTGAAATACAAACATCACATCAAACAGTGGATTTCTGGAAAGATCTCTTGACGCCTCTACGGTTTCTACCAGTTCTTCAAACGGGTATTCCTGGTTATCGTAAGCTTTTAAACACTTGTTTTTTATTGTTCTTAACAGATCGTCAAACTCCTGATCCGGATGGACCTCTCCCTTTAATGCCAATGTATTAACAAACATTCCCAGCATCTTATGAGTATCTGCATGGACTCTTCCAGAGATTGGAGTCCCCACAATAATCTCTTCCTGTCTGCTGTATTTGTTCAGCATTGCATAGAAAACTGACAGCATGACCATAAATTCCGTTGCTTTATACTCTTTGGCCAGCTTT
>CAYOCB010000032.1:8160-8268 GCA_964402355.1 uncultured Lacrimispora sp. | reverse complement strand
GCAACTACGCCCTTTGGGACTTTCACCCAAGGTTCGGGACATGCCCGTCATACTGCAAAAAACGGAACCTGCAAAGGTTCCGTTTTCAGACTGGGCTACAAGGATTCG
>CAYOCB010000032.1:0-8060 GCA_964402355.1 uncultured Lacrimispora sp. | reverse complement strand
AACCTTGAAATGACGGAGTCAGAGTCCGTTGCCTTACCATTTGGCGATAGCCCATCGCTACAACGAGGTTAATTATATATGATGATATAAAAACTGTCAAGCATTTTTTTCCAAATATTATATCCCATAAAACCTGGTAAAAATTATAAATTTAATGATTAAAAAAAGCTCCAATCTTCCTGCTGATGGAAAATTGAAACTTATAAAAACTGGGCTACAAGGATTCGAACCTTGAAATGACGGAGTCAGAGTCCGTTGCCTTACCATTTGGCGATAGCCCATTGACACAACGAGAATATTATACTATATGCTTTCTCTTTGGTCAAGCTCTTTTTTATATTTATATAAGATCATCAGTAAATCAGGATTCGCTTTGGGAAGGAGAAGGCTCTTCCTGGCTTTTTGCTGCGTCGGAAACGTCACCGGTACTGGTATTCACCGGTTCCAGCTCCGGTTCTGTACCATCAGACGGCACTTCCTGAGAAGCGGCCGTCTGTACGGTTTCTTCGCTTTCTTCATCTTCATCCATAATGTCCGGATCCGCATTACCATCTCCGATCACCGGTGTTTCAAAAATACCCTTGACAGTTGTCTGTCTTCCTATTTTAGGTGAGATTCCTCCCAGAACAAAGGTATATTCCATCCCTCCCTGAAGACCTGTTACATTGATTTCACAATAATCAGAAGCCGTGTCTCCCACCTTGGCAGAATAGGTATTTCCATCTCCGTCCTTTACAGAAACCGTCGGATTTTTCCATTTTACTTTGGTTTTAAAATGAACTTCCACAACACCGCTGTCATAATCCACGTAATCAATTTTAATATTTTCTGTCGTTACTACCACCTGATCCGTTGAAGATTCTTCTGTTGCAGCCGCTGTGGTTGTGGCAGGCGGCTGAGCCGGAGCCTGCGCTGATTGTGCTGCCCGCTGACTTTCTGTTTCCTCAGGAAGTGTCTCGGTCGTGGATTCTTCCGTTGCAGCAGATTCCTCTGGAGATTTGGATTCAGCTGTGGTGACTGGCTGTTTTACAGCCTGTGTGGTTTCCTCCAAAACGCTGGTTTTCCCATTTACTGCATAAGAACGCTCCGTAATCTCCTTTGCAATTTCCTCCATAGTCAGAGGTGCCAGTTCCTTCATATCATCCATTGAGAGGGAGGCATTCTGTGCGATCAGTTCTTTTAAGAAATAAGCCTTTCCATAAGAAATCTTATATTCATCCGCCAGCTGTTTCACTTCATCCTCTTCAATTACCTGCTGGTCATACACAACTGCCTTTAATTGTTTTTCCTCCAGGGTATTTTGTATGTCGCTGACCACGGCAGACCGGAGACTGGAGGCCTTGCTGACGCTGTCATTGGTTACCGTGACCAGAATGGCATTATCCAGATCATCCAGATAACCATGGGTTACCAGGGAACCAATCACCGCATTTACAGCAACATTCAGATTCACACCCTTTAGATCCATGCCCTTCATAATGTTTTCTGCATCCTCATTAAGAGCTTCTGCTGCCAGCACTTTATTCTTCCTGTTCACAGATAATTCCACACTTGGGTTTACATCAATCCCGATCACCGAGTCTACTTTTCCATTCTGGTACGTATAAGCACCTCCGGCCAGAACAATCATGCAAAGACAGGCCGCTGCCAACGTCCCGATCACCTTCCGTCTTATAGCAAAAATGGACCCAGACTTCTCTTCCTTTTTCTGAGGTGTGCTAAGATCAATCCGTTCCAGAACATTGGGAGTTAAATCCTTAACCGCAGACTTAAGGCAGGCTTCAATCTGCTGTCTATTCAATTGTCTGCGTTCTGATCCTTTCATATGAAAGCCTACTCCTCTCTCAAGTAATTTTCCAGTTTTTTCATAGCACGGTTATATCTGGAAAGTGCAGTAGCCAAAGGAATCTTAAGACTGGCTGCGATTTCCCTGTGCTTCATACCCGCAGAGGCATGAAGAAGAACAATCTCTCTTTCCTCTTCCTTAAGAAGCTTGAGAGCGGCAAGCAGTACCATCTTATCCGCCGCCATCTCAATCTCCGGACAGACTGCTCCTGTTTCTGTACCCGTCAAATCCTCTATAGTAACTTCCGAATCATGTTTTTGTTCCCGGAACTTCATATAACACAGATTCCGTGCAATGGTAAACATCCATGCCAATGGCTTTCCCTGGGACTGATAACCTGATGCAGAGGTCCATATCTTTAGATATACCTCCTGCATGATCTCCTCTGCGTCCTGAGGGTGCTTCACAATGGACAGGATAAAGCTGTACATTGAACGGTCTGTATTCTGATATAGCTGCCGAAAGGCCTCCTGGTCTCCACCCGCAACTTTTTTTAGAAGCGCCTCGTCGCTTAAGCGGCCGTAATCCTCAGGCCTGTCAAGGCTCATCAATCCCATAAATAGCATGGATCCGATTTCCTTTCTACTAAGTTAATGCGGAATACTGTCATCTTATTGCATAATCTGGAAAATATTTATTGCCTTATTTTTCCACTCCAAAACCGCTTTCCGCCGTAATGATCAGACAGCACCGTTTATCCACCTCAGTTACCTTCTTCGTGATTTCTTCTTTTAACCTTTCCCTTTTCTTCCTGCTGTATTCCCTTGGTACCACCAGATCAAAAATCAGATTAATCTGATTTTCCCCCTCTACCATGCGGAAATCATGAAAGGATATCCTGGAATCTATTTCCTTCAGCACATTTTCCACCATACAGCCGAATTCCATGACCCTGGAATCCTTTGTTTCTACAGGATCCATATGAATCACCAGGAATATGCCGAATTTTTTTAAGGCATCCCGTTCAATCTGATCAATAATCTCATGAGAGACCTCAATATTTACATCGTTAGGTACTTCCGCATGAATGGAGGCCATACTCCTTGACGGACCGTAATTATGAACAATCAGATCATGACTTCCGATAATTCCGATGTAGCTTTCCACAAATTCTGTAATTTCCTGATAAAGCTTTGAATCAATAGGTTCCCCGATGAGAGGGGCCAGGGTATCTTTTGCAATACTGATCCCCGCCCACATAACAATCAGAGAAACCATAAGACCTACAATTCCATCGATGTTAAGGTTCCAAATCCTGTAAATCAGTATCGAGAAAATGGTTGCGGAAGTAGTAACCACATCTCCAATAGAGTCCGCCGCCGTGGCCAGCATGACCGCTGACTGGATTCTCTTCCCCAGTGTCTTATTAAAAAGACTAAGCCAGAGTTTTACACCAACAGAAAGAAGCAATATGATAATGGACACGGCCTTAAATGTCATCACTTCCGGGTGCATTATTTTCCCCAGGGAGGTTTTAAAAAGGGAAAATCCAACCTGAATGACCAAAAAGGCCACAATAAATGCAGCTATATATTCCACTCTTCCGTGACCAAAAGGATGCTCCTCATCCGCCGGCTTCCCAGCCATCTTCACTCCAATAAATCCAATAACAGAAGATGCGGCATCGGAAAGGTTGTTAAAGGCATCTGCCATGACTGAAATGCTGCCCACCAGGAGACCGATAAAAAGCTTGGATCCGAACAGGATCACATTGCAGCAAATTCCCACTATGCTTGCCATGATTCCATATCGGGTCCGTACTAGTGCATCATTTGTTTTTTTATAATCCTTAACAAATGTCTTTACTAAAAAATCAGTCATAATATTCCTTTCCCGGCTTTTCCTTTATTCCTTATAACGGACCTGTTCCAGAAAAAGTCCTTCCGGCGGCGCCGTAAAACCTGCCGTTTTCCGGTCTTTTGCCTCCAGAATTCCTTTCATTTCTTCCGCCTTACGCTTCCCCAGTCCAACTTCAATCAGCGTTCCTGTAAGGATCCTGACCATATTATATAAAAAACCATTTCCTGTATAGCGTATCAGGAGCCGGCTGCCCTGCTGCTCAAATTCAATTTTCTTCAGATTTCTGACCGTGGATTTCTTCATTTTACGATTAGAGCAAAAGCTTTTAAAATCATGTTCTCCTATAAGAAATGCTGCGGCAAGTTCCATAGCTTTCACATCCGGAACCTTTAAAAGACCATAGATGTATTTCCTCTCAAACACCTGCTTCCTATCGCCTGTTTCGATTCGGTACAGGTAAGTTTTTTCTTCAGCAAGAAGCCTGCTGTGAAACCGGTCCGGAACACTTTCCACCTCCATTACCGAAATGTCATCAGGAAGATACTGATTTAAGTACTTCCTGATTTCCTCCTCTGACATCAACACATCGGCATGAAAATTAGCCACCTGGGCCAGTGCATGGACACCGGCATCCGTCCGGCCTGATCCATGGACCTCTACAGGTTGTCCGGTCATTCGCTCCAGGACATTTTCTATTTTACCCTGTATAGTCTGTTCTGTATTTCCCTGCTTCTGCCAGCCGTCATAGCGGCTTCCGTCATATTGCAGAATCATTCGATAATTTTTTATCATGTAATTTCCCCGTTCTTTTCCATATGATAAATAAAAAAGCAGCAAACAGAGTACCAAATGCCACTCCTGTACAGTCCAGCCAGACATCCGATATCTGACCGGAACGCCCCCTCACGAATAACTGTATGGTTTCATCTGCAAATGGCACCATATATCCAGCCGTCAAGTGAATAAACCACCGTTTTTCTGCTTTGAAACCACAGGCTGGGACACAGCCGGACAGTAATAACCCCAGCAAGGTATACTCTGAAAAATGAGCCGCTTTCCGGATTATATGATCTGTCAGCCACTGGCTGCTTACTCCAGACAGAGCCAGAGATTCCCGGACCATTCTCAGCACCCTGCCGCTGGCTGCAGATGAAATCTCTGCCGGCTTCATGGAATTGGAGAAAATAAACAGTACATATAGTACGATCACTGCTGTCCAGACATACCGCTTTTTCATAACCGTCTCCTCAAAATTCCGCTTTTTTCCACCAGCCTGGCTGCCTGAATCAGTTCTTCCTCATCCTGAACCAGCGCCAGCCTCACATATCCCTCACCGGATGGTCCGAAAGCGTTTCCAGGAGTAACCAGAACTCCTGACCTTTCCACCAGTTCCATGGCAAATGATGTAGAATCCTCAAACCCTTCCGGGATCTTTGCCCATACGAACATAGTTGCCTCAGGCTTTTCCATGCTCCAGCCAATTTGGGACATACTGCCGCAGAGGGCATCTCTCCGTCTTTCGTAGGCTTTTCTGGTTTTTTCCACACAAGCCTGATCACCCGTAATCGCCGCAATCGCTGCCTGCTGGATCGGCAGAAACATCCCGTAATCCATATTGGATTTAAGGGTCTTCAGCATGCCTACCACATCTTTATTTCCTACACAAAAACCAATTCTGGCTCCTGCAAGCCCATAAGTCTTAGACAGGGAATTAAATTCCACTCCCACTTCTTTCGCTCCGGGAAATCCAAGAAAGCTTCCGCATTCCCTGCCGTCAAAAACCAGCTCACTGTAAGCGTTATCATGAAGTACGATAATATCATATTTTCTGGCAAAAGAAATAAGCTTCTTATAAAAAGAATCCGGGGCCATCACAGTCGTAGGATTATTTGGATACGATACAATCATGAATTTGGCTTTTTTTGCAGCTTCTTCTGGAATATCATCAAAGTTTATAATATAACCATTCTCTTTTTTCTGCGGCATATAAAACAGACTGGCGCCTGCTAACACTGGCCCATCCGCAAAAACCGGATAACATGGGTCTGGAACCAGAACTACATCTCCCTCATTTACAACAGATAAAGCAATATGCGCCAGCCCTTCCTGAGAGCCAAGCAGAGAACAGATTTCTCCGGCCGGATCCAGGCTGACTCCATATCTTCTATAATACCATGCTGCAACAGCCTCAAGAAGCTCCTTCCGGTCACTGATGGAATAAATATAATTATCCGGGTTGGCAGCGGCCTGGCACAAAGCATCTGTAATATGCTTTGCCGGCGGTATATTCGGTGTCCCTACACTTAAATCAATTACCCGTTCTCCCTTTTCTTCCTTCTGTCTTTTTATTTCCAACAGCTTAGAAAAAATGCCTTCTCCAAAACGGTCCATTCTCTCAGCAAACTGCATGAATTTACTCCACCTCTATCTTTTAGTAATTTATCATAATCTTAGTTATTATAGTACAAAGGCACTTATAATACAAGGACAGCCATTAAAAAAGTCCCCAAAAACGGCTTAACCCGCATATTTGGGGAAATACACTTTATGGTCCTATGGTAACTGGAACGCCAACATTGCAGTAACTCCATAATACATTCATAGCATCGTTGTCAAGTGCTACACACCCATGAGTGGTTCCGTCAGGAACCCGGCACCCATGAATCTCTATGGCTCCGCCGAGAGGAGTATCCCATGGCGGCTGCTCACCAGCCAGATTAGCCCTCATAATTTCATCCCGCTGGGCCTCTGTAATAATGCCATCTGCAAATCCTCTTTCTGCATCCTTAATGGCCGGATAGGAAAGCCCCAATGCCAGATAAGCTACGCTCTTATCATTTCTGGTACATACATAGAAATCCCCGCTGGGTGTTCTCATATCACCTTCCACCTTTTTATTCCCTTCCGATGATGCCGCTCCCAGGGAAACCGGATATTCTGCGATTAAAACTCCATTTTGTTTTAACGTTAAGGTACTTGTTCTCTTGCTTACATAAATCGTCACACCATTGGTTGAATCGGTATTATCGGAACCCATATCAGCTCCCGGTCCTGTTACAGGTTCCGCATATCCTGTCATGCCTGATGATACTGCTAAAGATATGATCATTACAGTAACAAGCAGGCATTTGTATCTTTTTGCCCATCGAATCATATATTTTACTCCTCTTTTTATAAATTTAACACTTTTCATTCTTTATTTAGGAAGGTAATCCAAATATGCCAATACTGCATGAAAACAGCCTTCTATACCTGCCAGACCGCTTTCCAGGCATAAGTGATAATTCTGTGCCTTTCCCCATTCATTTCCTGTATAATACTGATAATATTCCTTTCTCTTTCTGTCAACCTCCCGAATCCTGCTTTCCATTAACTCCGCAACTACTCCCGTGTTAAGAGAATTCAGCCTTTTTATCCGATCCTCCATTCTGGCATAAACAAACAAGTTAATGCTGTTCTCAAGTACCCTGTCCGCACAGCGCCCGACAATAATGCAAGGTCCCTGGTCTGACAGTTTCCGTATGATACGGGACTGGGCCAGAAAAACCTGGTCTGACATTGAAACTTCATATATTGAAGAAAATGGAGAATAAAGCTGCTGATCTAAGGACTCCTGCAGAGCTGGGATATGTTCGTCATAATGAAGAAAAGCCTCCTCCGATAAACCACTTTCCTCCGCTGACATAGAAATTAATTCTTTATCATAAAAAGGGATATGAAACCTTTCAGCCAGTTTTAATCCCAATTCCCGTCCTCCGCTTCCAAACTCCCGGCTGATTGTAATTACCTTTTCCAATATACGCCCCTCCTTATCACTTGCTGAGCAAACGTCTTTATCTTTCCAATTTTACCATGAAAATAGAAGTATCATATATGTATTTTATCACATTCTTAATTGTCTGTATACCATATATCCATGATATATAAACGAATATAAAGTCAAATTACGATAATAACTACTTGTAAACTTAAAAAATATAGTTTAATATTAAATATATAAATATATGAATCTAAGGAGTTCTCTACATGAAAAAGCACATAATTTCAGCTGGAATAGCAGGAATTTTAATTATACTTGGGATTTTATTGTTCCCCATGAAATGGTACTGGCATAATCAGTCAATAGCTATAATAGGAGGCGCAGATGGTCCTACCAGCATCTTTTTAGCAGGAAAAACCGGAAATCCTCTTCCTCTTTATCTAATTGCAGGACTGCTGACATTGATTATAATAGTTCTTTTCTATTTATTTAGAAATAAAAAATAACATTTTTAATTTATTTAAATAATACAAATTTGTTTTTTATATAAAAAAAATGGACTTCCTATAACGGGAACCCACTATATCTTAATAAATTAAAAAGCGCGAGACGGGACTCGAACCCGCGACCCCGACCTTGGCAAGGTCGTACTCC
>CAYOCB010000031.1:0-11648 GCA_964402355.1 uncultured Lacrimispora sp. | reverse complement strand
GTTCATCTGCCGCATCATCACGGCTGTCTTTCATATGACTCGTAAGTTTTGTCAGGTATTTTTCCAGATGAAATTCATCCAATACATAGGTGACTCCTTCCAGACGATTCATTCCGGCTTTAAAAGCATTTTAAATATCTGTGAAGAGAGCCGAAGGAGGCTCTTTTCTGTGTTTTGGGAGAATATAAAATATATTTGTGGGTAAATTGTGGGTACACCACTGTATTTCCAAATTATTTTAAACTACGGGATAGGAAGGATTTCCCCTATATTTAAAAGAAATTTCAAACAATTCCTGTCATGTAAAAATATTCCTGTGCATAAAATAATTATAAAGGAGTGGTGGCATGTCTAACTATCGAAGACTAATCTCATATATTTATGCCTATGAAGGCGGAGTCAAAGGAAAAAACATCGGATTTGCCAAGATAGAGACGAGAGGAATCCAGTGCAAGATTACGGTCAGCGTTAAAAGGATATATATGGGCGGCAATGACATAGGAGTATATTTATTAGCAGGGGACCAGGAAATATACCTGGGTAATATATTTATACGCGGCGGTTCCGGTGAATACAGAACTGTTGTATCGGTAAATGATATTGAGCACTCCGGTGTCAGCGTGGATCAGTGCTTTGGATTGACCATTCATGACGTAAAGAATACATGGCGCTCCTATACGACGATTTGGGAGGATGCGGTTGCCCATGCCGCAGAAGTGGACCTTGGGAATACGGCGTCAGGCTTCCGGGAGAAGGACCATGACCCGGTATCAGAGGAACAGATTAAAAATGCAGTACGTGAGATTGAAGAAGAATTTCCCCTGAAGTCAAATGAACCGCAGGAGGCGGTCCAGGCAGCCGTCCCAGTAGAGGGAGAAAAGGTGGAGGCTTCTTCTGAAGCCCAGGCCGCAGATGAAGATAATCTGGTTCAGACAGAGTCAGAACAGTCCGAAGCGGAAAATCCGCAGACACAATCCATGGAGAAAGAAGCAGAGGAATCTGGCAGCATAGATCTGGAATTTTCAGAAACAGGCAGCAAAGAGCCGGAAGCTGAAGAGTTTAATAATGAAGGTCCGGATAAGGCAGGAATGGAACAAAAGAATGTTACAAAAACAGAGTCCGCACGGCATCACGGTATAAAACTGCCAGAACCAGAGCCAGAACTGAAGCGGGATATGAAACCGTCAGAACCAGAGTCAGAACTGAGGCGGGATATGAAACCGTCAGAACCAGAGCCGGAACTGAGGCGGGATATGAAACCGTCAGAACCAGAGCCGGAACTGAGGCGGGACATGAAATCGGCAGAATCAGATCCGGAATGTCAACAGGAATCAGGATCAACAGTGTCAGAGCAGAATAATAACGGACAGGAAGCAGTTTTTAACAGGAAAGTACAGATTCATGGAAATGAACAGTTAAATACACAGGCGGCAGGTATCCGGGAAAACGGCAATACACTCAGTGAGCCGTATGCTCCTTATAACCATCAGGGAATCATGGGCAATAAAAAACAGGACCATCCCACATTAGGGAATCCGGAAAAGCTGGAGCACTTGCGCCAGAGTGAGGATCAGGAAGAGATCACTCATAATCTTGTATGGGAGAAGTTTAAGCATGAGCATACCAGAATACTTGCATTTGATTATGAGAATGGCTGCGAGATCCTTACGATCAAGCCCCAGGATATCGGTCTGCTTCCCAAAGAATCCTGGGTTTTCGGCAGCAACAGCTTTCTGCTGCACGGATATTATAATTACCGCTACCTTATCCTGGCAAAGCTTTTAAATCCTGTTGGAACTCCGCGTTATCTTTTAGGAATTCCGGGACATTATTACAGTAACGAACGCTATATGGCTTCCATGTTCGGTTTCCCGAATTTTGTGCTGTCCAAAGAGCAGCCAAAGGAAGACGGAAGGTTCGGATACTGGTATACCGATATAAAACTGGGGGGCTGAATGAAAGCCCCCCCAATGGCATGTCCCTGTCAGTTATCGATACCTCGCATCCTGGAATTGGGAATAAATGGCTTTAAAATATTAAGGAATCCTTCCAGTTCTTTTTTGGTAAAAGACTGGTATCCAGGATACAGGACCTGGTCCGAATCAACGTAATTCTGCAGATAGTAATGGGAACAGCCGGCAAGCCATCTGCCGATATCCTGAAAATCTTCAGGGCTGTGAATTCCTTTTACTGCAGTTGTACGGAACTCATACGGAATTATTCCGGAAAGTAAACAGGCAGCGCTTTCTTCAATGTTCTTAATCCGGAGACCGCTGACACCCGCCGCTTTGGAATAATTTTCCCGGCCTGCCTTGATATCCATTGCCACATAGTCCAAAAGTCCTTTTGAAACCAGGTTTTTTAAGACAACCGGCCGGTAGCCGTTTGTATCCAGCTTGACCAGATAACCAAAATCCCTGATTTTTTTAATGAATAGTTCAAGATCACCCTCCAGAGTGGGTTCTCCGCCTGTAATGCAGACTCCTTCCAGTATCCCTTTGCGTTTCCTTAAAAAATTAAAAATATCCTCTTCTGTAAACAGGGCTTTCGCATCGCGGCCAATCAGACCGCTGTTATGACAGAAAGGACAGCGGAAGTTGCAGCCTCCGAGAAATACCGTTGCAGCAACATGGCCGGGATAATCTAAAAGTGTTGTTTTTTGAAGACCGCATAGTTTCATCTCTTCACCATTCCTTTGTTTCGTGTTATACTGAGCAGTATATCACATTTATAAGTAAAGAGGAACGGATATGACCATAGATGAGAAATATATGCGTGCAGCTGTGAGAGAGGCAAAGAAGGCCGGCGCTATAGGAGAAGTTCCCATAGGCTGCGTAATCGTTTATGAAGACAAGATTATCGCACGGGGCTATAACCGGCGAACTGCTGATAAAAATGTTTTATCCCATGCGGAAATCATTGCCATACGCAAAGCGTGTAAAAAAATGGGAGACTGGAGGCTTGAAGGCTGCACCATGTACGTAACTCTGGAGCCTTGTCCGATGTGTGCCGGAGCCATAGTTCAGGCAAGGATTCCCAGAGTTGTCATCGGCTGCATGAACTCTAAGGCCGGCTGTGCAGGGTCGGTGTTAGATCTGCTTCATGAGAAAGGCTTCAATCATCAGGTAGAGACGGATATCGGTATTCTGGGGGAAGAATGTTCACAGATGATGAAAAACTTTTTTAAAGATCTGCGGGAAAAGAAAAAACAGAATCTGGAAGAAGCAAATACACTTTAAATCCTTGACAACCATTTCGATTCCATGTATACTAAACAGCGATTAACCAATTATGTCATAAAGCTTCCGTGCAGCCGGGGAGATAGCGGTGCCCTGTACCTGCAATCCGCTCCAGCAGGGGTGATGTCTCACCCAGGGCTGCCTATTGCAGGGCTGCCCCTGATAAGTGGCGATGACGTTTGGGTCTTACGCAACAGAACTTCATGAACCGTGTCAGGGCAGGAATGCAGCAGCACTAAGTGAAATATTCTGTGTGCCGTGAGGTTGCCTGGACTGAGTTAACTGTCAGGGTAACGCCTGTGATAGCGGTTCAAAGTGAGACGCACGGATTTAATATAATAAATTTCAGATGCCGGAAAGCAGAAAACTGTTTTGCGGTGTTTTAATATTTTCTTACATAATCTTATTAAATAAAGTTTTCCCTTGCCCCATACCCCCCTTTGTATTATAATTGATAATAAAATGGGTATAATATTACCTATTTTCTAATGACAAATCTGATAAAAAGAGGTGTGCTTTCATGATAAGAATTGGAATGCTTACAAGCGGAGGCGACTGTCAGAGTCTGAACGCAACCATGAGGGGTGTAGCAAAGGCTCTTTACAGGATGTCCGATGAAGTCGAAATTGTTGGATTTGAAGATGGTTATAAGGGACTGATTTATGAGGATTACCGCGTTATGCGGCCAGAAGAGTTTTCAGGGATTTTAACAAAAGGCGGAACGATTCTTGGTACCTCCAGACAGCCATTTAAGCAAATGCGGATACCTGACGGGAATGGTCTTGATAAGGTAGAAGCCATGAAGCACACCTATAAAAAGCTGAAACTGGAATGTCTGGTGGTTTTAGGCGGCAATGGAAGCCAGAAAACTGCCAATCTCCTTCGGGAGGAAGGACTGAATGTGGTTTCGCTCCCCAAGACCATTGACAATGATCTGTGGGGGACTGATATTACCTTTGGCTTTCAGAGTGCCGTCAATGTGGCCACCAATGCCATAGACTGCATCCATACCACAGCCGCTTCACACGGACGGGTGTTCATAGTGGAGGTCATGGGACATAAGGTTGGCTGGCTCACTCTGTATGCAGGGATTGCGGGCGGAGCTGACATTATCCTGCTCCCGGAGATTCCCTACGATCTGGACATTGTGGTGGAAGCCTTAAATAACAGAAGCAGGGAGGGCAAACGATTTTCCATCCTGGCTGTTGCAGAAGGTGCCATATCCAGAGAGAATGCGTGCCTTTCCAAAAAAGAATTAAAAGAAAAAAAGAAGAGCGGCGTGATCTACCCTTCAGTGGCATACGAGATCGGAGCCCAGATCACGGAACGTACCGGACAGGAAGTACGTGTAACCGTACCCGGCCATATGCAGAGGGGCGGCGAGCCATGTCCCTATGACAGGGTGCTTTCCACCCGCCTTGGGGCAGAGGCGGCAAATCTTATTAAGAACAAAGAATACGGATATATGGTAGCGGCAGATCACAATGAGATCATGAAAGTGCCGTTAGCCGATGTAGCCGGAAAATTGAAGACCGTCGATCCGGAGAACTCTATCATTAAGGAAGCCAAGATGATAGGCATCAGCTTCGGCGACGAATAAGGAGTTATCAGGCATGTCATATACGGCATTGTATCGGAAATGGCGCCCCCCTTCTTTTTCTGATGTAAAGGGTCAGGACCATATCGTACAGACATTGAAAAACCAGATAGTATCCGAACGTATCGGGCATGCATATCTGTTTTGCGGAACAAGAGGAACTGGTAAGACCAGTGTGGCCAAGATTTTTGCAAAAGCGGTTAACTGTGAGCATCCGGTAGACGGAAGCCCCTGCGGGGAATGCCAGACCTGTAAGAATATTGCGGCCGGTGCATCTCTTAATGTGGTTGAAATTGATGCAGCGTCAAACAATGGCGTTGAGAACATCAGAGAGATCCGGGATGAAGTCCAGTATCCGCCTACGGAAGGAAAATACAGGGTTTATATCATAGATGAGGTTCATATGCTTTCTACAGGAGCATTTAATGCGCTGTTAAAGACTCTGGAAGAACCCCCTTCCTATGTTATTTTTATTCTGGCCACTACAGAGGTCCAGAAAATTCCCGTAACAGTCTTATCACGATGCCAGCGGTATGATTTTAAGCGTATTACAGTGGAAACCATTGTAGAACATTTAAAAGAACTGACAGAAGCAGAACATATGCAGGTTGAGGAGAAAGCCCTGACATATATTGCCAAGGCGGCAGATGGAGCATTGCGTGATGCTTTAAGTCTCTTAGACCAGTGTGCGGCATTTCACTATGGGGAACTGCTGACCTATGACAATGTTCTGGATGTTCTGGGAGCCGTGGATTTTACGGTGTTTGGAAAGATGTTCCGGGCAATTGCAGAGAACCGGACAAAAGAATGCATTACCAGCCTTGAAGAACTGATTCTCCAGGGCCGGGAGCTGGGACAGTTTGTCACGGATTTTATCTGGTATTTAAGAAATCTTCTGATCGCAAAATCCGTAGATGATGCAGAAAACATTCTGGATATGTCGGCAGAGAACAGAAAATTGCTGAAGGAAGACAGCAGTCTGACGGATTATGAGACGATCCTCCGGTATATCCGGGTGTTCTCGGATCTGTCCAATCAGCTGCGTTATGCATCCCAGAAACGGGTCCTCATTGAAGTTACCCTGATCAAACTGACACATCCCCAGATGGAACAGAATTTAGATTCCATACTGCAGCGTATCACCAGCATTGAAAAACAGCTGGAAAGCGGTATTCTGGTAAATGCATCAGCAGATGGACGGGAAACGGAGGAAGGAAAAGAGGGCGTAAGTGTTTCTTCCCGCGAATTGCCTCCTGCGGAAAGGATAGCGCTCCCAAAAGGACAGCTTGAGGATTTAAATCTCATCCGCAATGAATGGGGAAAGATTATCCGGGAACTGGGGGGGCCTATCCGAGCCAGTTTTCGGGATACGTTAGTGGAACCGGCAGGAGAAAGCAGTCTTTGTATCATTTTTTCAGATCAGAGCAACTACCTGATCGGAAGCAGGGCTTCCACTCTTTCTGAGTTCGAGCGGTACGTGGAGGATCATTACCAGAAATCCATAACCTTTAAAGCCAGACTAAAGGGCGGCGGGGAACGGCTGGATACAATCTATGTAAGCGATGAAGAAATAAAAGCTAATATACTAATGGATATAACAATTGAAGATTAAGAAAATGAAAATATAGGAGGATACACACCATGGCAAAACGTGGCGGCTTTCCAGGCGGTATGCCTGGAAATATGAATAATTTAATGAAGCAGGCTCAGAAAATGCAGCGTCAGATGGAAGAGACAACTAAAGAACTGGAAGAAAAGGAATATACGGCCGCGGCAGGCGGCGGTGCCGTGTCAGTTACTGTTTCAGGGAAGAAAGAGGTAACTGCGGTGAAATTATCCCAGGAGGTTGTGGACCCGGATGATATCGAGATGCTGGAAGACCTTATCATGGCTGCCACCAATGAAGCCTTCCGCCAGATGGAGGAAGATAACAGCTCCGCTATGGCGAAATTAACAGGCGGACTTGGCGGCTTAGGCGGAGGATTTCCCTTTTAATTATGGATTACTACAGCAGTCAGATAACCAGATTAATTGAAGAGCTGTCTAAGCTTCCGGGTATTGGCAGTAAATCTGCCCAGCGCCTTGCATTTCATATTATCAATATGCCGGAGGAGCAGGTGACCGGCCTTGCGTCATCCATTACGGAAGCAAAGCGCAATGTCCGCTACTGCAAGGAGTGCTTTACCCTTACGGATCAGGAACGATGTCCAATCTGCAAAAGTGAAAAACGCAACCATAAAGTGATTATGGTAGTGGAGGATACCAGGGACCTGGCCGCCTATGAAAAAACCGGAAAGTACGAAGGTGTTTATCACGTGCTGCATGGGGCTATATCCCCTATGCTTGGAATTGGGCCGAATGATATAAAGTTGAAGGAATTGATGCAGAGACTGCAGGGGGATGTGGAAGAGGTGATCATTGCCACCAATTCCAGTCTTGAGGGAGAGACCACAGCCATGTATATCAGCAAGCTGATTAAACCGACAGGAATCAAGGTAACCCGTATAGCCAGCGGTGTTCCCGTTGGAGGAGACTTAGAGTACATAGATGAGGTAACATTGTTACGGGCCCTGGAAGGCCGGGTTGAGCTGTAACTCATTTGCCTTGTTAGGAGATGCAAATAATGGATAAGTACGAGTTTAATATAAAGATTGAACAGATAAAAAAGCTGGTCAGTAAAAATGATTATGATACGGCCATGAAAATAGCCGATACAATAGACTGGAGAAGAGTCCGCAACACCAATCTGCTTTCCATGGTAGCTATGGTCTATGAGAAAAATGAGGAATACCAGGAGGCCAAGGAGATTCTTCTTCAGGCATTTGAACGTGCCCCAATTGGGAAACGGCTGCTTTTTAAACTGGCAGAGCTGGCATTAAAAGTAGGGAATATCGAAGAGGCAGAGGCATACTACAGGGAATTTGGAGACCTGGCATCCGATGATTCCAGACAGCAGCTGCTTCGTTTTATGATATTAAAAGCGAAAGGAGCACCGGCCCAGCAGCTCATTCACTCCCTTGAATCTTACACAAGTGTGGAGTTGGATGAAAAATGGCTGTACGAGCTGGCAGAACTATACAGTCTTGCAGACATGCATGACCGCTGTGTGGATACATGCGACCGGATCATGCTGATGTTTGGCCTTGGAAAATATGTAGAAAAGGCCATGGATTTAAAAATACGGTATGCACCTCTGTCCAACTACCAGATGGACCTTGTTGAAAACCGGGATAAATACGAAGCGAAGCTCCGTGCGGTAGAACAGCAATATGGTACAGGAAGACAGAAAGAGGAGCCGGCAGAGGAGTATTACGAAGAGGAACCAATGCCGGAACAAGTACCGGAGAATCCTATAGAGGATAATCTTGCAGCAAGAATGCAGGAGGCTGCAGTTCAGGAAAATCTGGCCAGGGAAATGTCCCGAATATCTTATGAAAAACCGGTGATCCGTGAAGAATCCAATATAGAACACACGAGGGTGTTGGAAGATATCCGGAGGCTGGGACATCCCATGGCTGCCGTACCGGTACCAAAGGGAATGTACAAGCCTGACCTTGAAGTGCCTGAAGTGGAGTTTTCCGAACCTGTTTTTGAAGAAGAGGAGCCGGAGGAGCCTGGATTGGAAGAATCCGGAATCGGATACGGCGAAGTGGAAATTCCTTATGAAAGCTATGATAATGATTATGAGGACTCCGGCTATGCAGGACATCAGTATGCCGCAACATCAGAAGAACCGGAGGAATTGCCGGAAGAACCATATTATGATTGGGTGGAGGAACCGGAACAGGCGTACGAACCATCAGACACAACTGACAGAGGTACAGGAGACAAAGACTGTGAGTATGACTCTCCGGAAATCAGTGAAGCGGCTGATATGGAGTTTGAAGACCTGTATGAAGATGAAGAACTGCCGGTTCGGAACCATCTGATGATAGAGGCAAGAACTCCTGAAAAAGGATTGCAGATTGCAGTTGATGCATTAAAGCAGATACACAAAGAATCTGGAATTAAGAATCCTGTCGCCAAGATTTCCGGATCAAAGCTTTCCATACGGGGAGTGCTGGCATCAGCAGACAGGCTTGCAGGGAAGGATCTTGTAATTGAAGAAGCAGGGGATCTTACACCGGAAGCACTGGATGAATTAAATAAACTGATGGACCGCGATAAAAGCAGCATGATTGTCGTTTTGATCGATAACCCCAAGCAGATGGAAACACTCCACCGGGAACATTCTGTACTTGCAAGTAAATTTGAGTGTATAGGAAGCGGAGAAGAACCGGAAGGCCATGTTAAAGAGAATGCAAGTGTAAAGATTCCGGAAAGAGGGCCGGAACGGAAGGTAAAAGTATTTAAAGCCCCTGTGAAGGAAATGCCGGCCCCTGCCAATGATGAAATACCTGAGAACTTCTATGAAGGTTATCCGGAAGGAGACTTCAATGATGCAGAAAATACCTGGCAGGATGATTCTGACAGAGAAGACGGTTATGAAGAGGATGACTTCTATGAAGAAGATTATGAAGACAGTCCATCTGTACGGGATGAAGAGGGCCCTGGGTTTCATGGCGAAGAGATGGATATTGACGAATTTGCCCAATATGCCTGCCGCTATGCCAATGAGATTGACTGCAGCATTACAGGGAAAAGCATGCTGGCATTATACGAAAGAATCGAAATCATGGAGGAGGATGGTGTTTCTTTGAACAGGGCCAGTGCGGAAGGTTTAATCGAAGAAGCGGCAGACCGGGCAGAAAAGCCCTCCTTTGGAAAAAAGATTAAAAATTTGTTTTCAACGAAATATGATAAAGACGGACTTCTTATTTTAAAAGAAGAACATTTCATTTATTAACTGGAGTATCAGACGTGGATATTAAACTTATAGCAATTGATTTAGACGGAACCCTTTTAAACAGTAAAAAGAAGCTCTCTGAGGCAAACCGCCAGGCCCTTTCATTATGCACCAGGAAGGGAATCTGGGTGGTTCCGTCTACCGGGCGGACCGTAGACGGTATTTCCGGTGAGATAAAAGCAATTCCTGGAGTCCGCTATGCTGTTACGACCAATGGAGCAGTCATTGAGGATATGGAGGAAAAGAATGCCATTGATACCTGTATGCTCCCTTTTCAACAGGCATTGGAGCTTTTGCGGCTGGTGGATTCGTATCATGTAATGTACGATCCATACATAGACAGGCGCGGAATAACGGAGCCCCGTTTTTTTGAACACCTGTCAGAATACAGTTTGTCTCCTGAATTTCAGGAAATGGTCCTACAGACCCGTGACCTGCATCCGAATATCATAGAATTTGTAATAGAAAGCCAAAAGCCGGTGGAAAAAATCAATCTGTTTTTCTCCGACATGGAAGAACGTGCCAGGTTAAGGGCTGTGCTGGAAAAGAGAGGTGATATTCTGGTTACATCCTCCATTCCGAATAATCTGGAAATCAATGCGCCTGGAGCGACAAAGGGTAACGCAGTCCTGCGGCTTGCTGCCCACCTCGGACTTAAGAAGGAACAGATTATGGCTATCGGAGACGGTGAGAATGATTTTACCATGATTCATGAGGCTGGTATTGGAATTGCTATGAAAAATGGAAAACAGGAGCTCCTGGAAGCCGCAGACTATATAACGAAAACCAACGATGAAGACGGAGTAGCAGCCGCTATTTACCGATTTGTATTAGAGGCAGAATAATGACTAAAATTTATATGGAAAACTGGTTATCTATTGCAGCTGGAATCTACCTTTTGGGGATGGTTCTTTACGGGCATCACAGAGGATTTATCCGTCTTGTAGTATCCATGCTGGCTGTGGTTGTATCACTGGCTGTTGTCCGCATGTCTTTACCAACTGTAACAGGATTTATAAAAGAAAACACAACCATCCAGCAGACGATTTCAGATAATATGAAAAAGTCCATAGGACTGGAGCAGGAAGATTCTGCGGGTGAAGAGTCAAAAGTACCTTCCGCCCAGCGCATGATTATTGAAAAACTTGAATTACCCCAAAATTTAAAGACGGCTTTGATTGAAAATAATAATAGTGAAATGTATCAGATGCTGGGAGTCCAGGAATTTACCGATTATGTTGGAAACTATCTGGCCGATATGATTCTCAACTCCATTGGATTTGTGCTGTTGTTTGCTGCCGTATACCTGGCTGCAAGGCTTATTATGCGATGGCTGGATATCATTGCAAGACTTCCGATCTTATCCGGAATCAATAAAATAGCCGGTGCTTTGCTGGGCGGCATGGAAGGACTTGTCTTTCTGTGGATAGCCTGCCTGGTGATCAATGCCTTCTCCGGAACAGAGTGGGGACTTATGATAATCCGGCAGATTGAAGCCAGTAAATGGCTCTCCTTTTTATACAGCCATAATTTCCTGAATCTGATGGCTCTTGGAATTCTGCACAGTTTGATATAGTAGGAAATTGTTTTTATCATATATTCAATTAAAACAAATCTGCAAGCATAGTGGGAATACCCCTTGTTTGCAGGTTTTTCTATATACCACAAAATATAGAAAAGTTAAGGAAAAATGGTTATATATAGTAGAAAGAAAATCTGCGAAAAAATTGTTTAAATGAATGACACAAATCTGCTTGACAATATTATTCAGACATGTTATATTAGAGACCCGGTATGAGATACCAATTACCGGCAATCAATTATAATTGATTGATAAACAAAAAGCTGTTGACAAAATCAATAATGCGTGATATACTAAACAAGTTGCTGGTTTAGAGACAACGGCAAAAAAGCACTTTGAAAACAGAAGATTGAACAGTATGTAAAACCCTGAAAATTCTAAAAA
>CAYOCB010000030.1:0-15085 GCA_964402355.1 uncultured Lacrimispora sp. | reverse complement strand
TGATATTCCGGTTCTGGCAGTGCCTTTCGATTCAGTTTTCCGTTTCTGGTTACTGGAATCTCTTCTATCTGCAGGATATAAGACGGTATCATATAATCCGGGAGCTTTTTACGTAACTCTTCCCGAATTTTGCTTGGGCTGACTTCTCCCTCTGCCATCACATAGGCACACAGACACAGTTCTCCATTCCTGTCTTCCCTTGCTATCACTGCCGCTTCCCTAATCAGATCAAGTTCCAGCAGACAACTTTCAATTTCACCAAGCTCAATCCGGAATCCCCGTATTTTTACCTGTTCATCCATTCTTCCCAGATAATCAATTGTTCCATCCGGAAGCCATCGTACTAAATCTCCGGTACAATATAAACTCCCTTCTCCAAATGGATTCTTCAAAAATTTTGAGGAAGTAAGCTCCGGACTGTTTAAGTATCCGCGTGCAACACCATCTCCTGCCAGGCATAATTCTCCAGCCACTCCAATTCCACACAGTTCCGGTCCATTTAACACATAAGCCTGCGTATTGCTGATTGGCCTGCCAATCGGCACACTTTTTCCCCCTCTGCTGCACACATACTCCGTTGCATATACTGTATCTTCTGTTGGTCCATAAAAATTGATCAGATCCCCACTGCCTTTATAGGAATTCACCAATTCAGCAGACAATGCCTCTCCTGCGATCTGTATTCCCGAAAGTGTTTTGAGTCGTTTATCATTTTCTTTTATTTCAGCAACAAAAGCCTTAAACATTGATGGAACAAATGAAAGCTCTGTAATCCGGCCTTTTTCGATGGCCTCTCCTATTTTTTCCGGATCTTTTTCATGTCCGTTTTCCAACAGAATAATTCTTCCGCCGCAAAGCAAAGGGGCGAAAAGTTCCCAAACAGATACATCAAAGATATATGATGTCTTTTGCAGAATTACACTTTCCTCATTTAAATTTCTTGACTTGATAACATGTGTTAACAGATTCACCGCATTTCGGTGTTCGATCATCGTTCCTTTGGGATTTCCAGTTGTCCCGGAGGTATAGATCAGATAGATCAGATCCTCTGCCCGGTTTACCTGCTCCGGGTTTTCTTCCGAGCCGGCATAAGTTTCTGCGGACATCAAGTCCACTTTACATGCCGATATTTCTTCCGGTACCGCCTGGTTTCCCTGCAGCACTGCCTTTGGACTGCAGTCTTCTAAGATGTAAGCAATCCTCTCCTTGGGATACTGGGGATCCAGGGGCACATAAGCACCCCCTGCCTTGATGATGGCAATAATTCCAACTGCCATCTCCAGACAACGGTCCGTATGGATTGCTACAAAATCATCTGGTTTCACATCGTATTCTTCTCTGAGCTTTCTGGCCAGCTGGTTGGACCTTCGATTCAGTTCCCCATAGGTAAGGCTTTGATTCTCCCATACCACTGCCGGCTTATCCGGAGTGCTTGCAGCTTGTTCTTCAAACAACTGTACCACGGTCCGGTCTCTTGGGTATGGCACTTCCGTCTGGTTAAAGGTTGTAACAACCATCTCACGCTCTTCCTGATCAATCATCGGAATATCAGACAGCGCTTTCTGGGGATTATGAATCACATACTCTAACAATACTTTCAAATGATGAAGGACTCTCTCGATTTCTTCTCTTCCATAACACTTCGTATCATACGCAATCCCTAGATTCAATGTTTCTCCCATGTTTACTAACAGGCTGATTCCATAATTGGTCTGTTCTCTTGTGCTTTCTGATTCTGCTTCTATGCCGCCATTATTCTGTCCCGTATTTTGTACATAGTAGTTTTCAAATACCATGATGGTTCCAAACAATCCGCTTTTTAATGAACTTCTCCCCTGAATTTCTGCCAGCGGGCAATAATCATGTTCATTTCCTGCAACTGCCTGATTCTGAAGCTTACGGAGCAATGTATCAATGGAATCATTCATCTCTGCCTGGACTCGTACCGGAACCGTATTAATAAATAGTCCGATCATGTTTTCAATCCCTGCTATTTCCGCATTTCTACCCGAAACTACCTTTCCAAAAACCACGTCATTTGTCTGATTGTATTTTTGAAGCAATATTCCCCAAGCCGCCTCTATAAGCGTGTTGATGGTTACGCCGCAGCCTGTACAGACTTTTACTGCTTTTTGGCTTATCTCTTCTGACAGGGAAATGTCCATCCGAATACTTTCCTCTTCTTGATTAACACCTATTCCCATAGGAAGAATTTCCGCCCGTGCTTCATAGTCTTCCAACAGTTTTTCCCAGAATAAAAGACTATTTTTTTTATCTTTATTTTCTATAAAACGTACAAATTTCTCGTAATTTTCTGCATGTTCCTCAATGATTGCATGTCCTTTTTCTAACTCCTGGTAATATCGGAATAAATCTCCATATAGAATAGGCATACACCACCCATCAGCAACAATATGATGGTTTGTCAGAATGAGCCTATAATCATTTTCAGTTATCTTCACAATTTGCAATCTGATTAATGTATCATCTTCTAAGTCAAACCCTCTTTTCACATCCTCCTTTCTGATCTTCAAATACTCTTCTTCATCAGCCACTTCCCTATATTTAAATTCCGGCGGCCTTTCCTTTAACAATATCTGTCTTGGAACACCGACACCTCTGTACTTGATAACAGTATGGAGAATGTCATGTTTAGCCACAACCGATCTGAACGCTTCCTTCAAGTGTTCCGTATTCATATTTTTAAATTTCATCGTCTGCTGATTTACATACTGCGTACTTTTCACATCCGATAGTTTTTCAAACAAAAGTCCTTCCTGCATGGGAGTCAGAGGATATATTCGTTTTATCTCTTCTCCTCTTAATTCCAGTTTTCTTCTGCTTGCCTGAAATTCTTTTTCTGTCCATTCCAGTTCCCCATAGTCAGATGCAGTATATTCTGTTATCTCAAGCTGCCTGCAGTGCTCCACAATAAAGCCCAATTCCTTCACAAACTCTTTTCCCAGGGATTCCATGGTTTCAGCTTTATACTCATTCTCACAGTATATGATTCCCATAGAGAAACCCCCATCTCGAACTGCTCCATTGATGGTTATTCGTGTTCCAAACCTGTTTGCAGGCTCAATATCATGACCATGTGCCACATGAGATATAGTAAATATAGAGCTTTCATTTTGAGTTCCCGCATCTAATTCACCCAGATAATTAAAAGTAATATCCGGTATATCATCAACATTTATTGGGGAATCTCCTATGTTTTTTAGAATTCCGTAACCAATTCCCTTATTCGGTACTCTGCGCAGAGTTTCCTTTACATTTCGTATATCCTGCTCTATTTCCTGCCCAATATTCTTAAATAAAACAGGATATGCTGTCGTAAACCACCCTACGGTTCTTTCAATACTTACTTTGCTGCTGATTTCTTCTCTTCCATGGCCTTCCATAATAACCGCTATGGTACTCTGCTTTATTACACGGTATATCGCACGGGTCAGCGCTGTAAGCATAAGATCATTAATTTCCGTATTATATGCTTTATTGCAGTTTCTAAGGAGGTGGATGGTTTTTCTTTTTCCTAAAGTAAATACTGCTATGTTTACTTTACTTTCTTTTTCTGACTTCTCAGCGTTAAATTTGATCTTTCCTGCTGCCAGCTCTTTATTAATCTGCTGCCAGTAGTTCTCTTCCTTTTTCAACTGGTAACTGTTCCGGTAATCACAGATTGCTTCACTCCAATCCTTAAAAGAGGTAGTTTTTGCCAGCAAATGTATCTCATGTCCTGATTTTGCCTGACGATATCCATTTTCCAAATCTTCGCTTAGAATTCTCCATGAAACTCCATCAACTACAAGATGGTGTATGACAAAAAGAAGATAGTCTTTTTCTGAAGTATGGAACAAGCCGATTTTCATCAAAGGCCCTTGGCTGATATCGAAACTTTCCTGTATTTGACCCGCCAGTTCATGAATGTCTTTTATACAGCATGAGAACTCATAAAAAACATACCATTTTTTATCTGTAATACCTCCAATACTCTGAATCCCACTTTTAAATACCGCTCGTAACATATCATGATGCTCCACCAGCTTTTCTGCCGTCTTATGAAGTGCTGCCACATGGATTCTTTCTGCACACTCATACAGGATACTCTGGTTGAAATGGTTTAAGTTGATCAATCCACTTTCAAAGAAGTCTTTCTGAATCGCCATCAAAGGTACCTCTCCAGTTACTTCACCCTGTACAGCATTCATGATGAAAATATCTTTCATCGTCACCTTTGCTATATTTTCTGGTGTTTGTTCCGCCAGAATAATTTTGGCACTGGTTTTATAGCCCTCTTTTTTCATTTTACCTGCAATCAGTATTGCCTTTATGGAATCACCGCCCAGTTCAAAGAAACCATCTGTTACACTGACACTGGTAATCCCTAACACGCCTTCAAAAGCTGCTGTAACGATTTTTTCCACAGCATTTCTGGGGGCCACGTGCTCTCTTATTCTATGATATTTTGGCTCTGGTAATGCCTTTCTGTCCAGCTTTCCGTTGCTGGTGACAGGTATTGCTTCAATCTGCATAATGGATGACGGTATCATATAACCAGGTATTTTCCTTCGCAATTTATCTTTGATTTGATTGCTGTCTATTTCGTGATCCGACACAATATAGGCGCACAGGAATTTCATATGATCTTCTCCGTCTTTTGCAATCACCGCCGCTTCTTTGATTTCTTCAATCTCATGCAGCCTGCTTTCAATTTCACCTAGTTCAATCCGGAATCCCCTTATTTTTACCTGTTCATCCATTCTTCCCAGATAATCAATATTTCCATCTGGAAGCCACCGCACCAGATCACCGGTACGATATAGCCTTCCTTCTCCAAATGGATTTTTTATAAACTTTGATGCAGTAAGCTCTGGTCTGTTTAAATATCCCCGTGCAACACCATCTCCTGCTATGCACAATTCTCCCGGCACTCCAATTCCACACAGTTCCAGTCCGTTTAAAACATAAGCGAGGGTATTGCTGATTGGCTTGCCAATTGGTATACTTTCTTCCCCTCTGGTACACAGATACTCAGTTGCGTATACGGTATCTTCTGTTGGTCCGTAAAAGTTCACCAGTTCTCCGGCTGCTTTATAAGAGTTTACCAATTCGGCTGGCAATGCCTCTCCTGCGATCTGTATTCCTGCAAGTGTTCTCAGCCTCTGATCATTTTCCTTTATTTCAGCATTAAAAGCCTTAAACATTGATGGAACAAATGAAAGCTCTGTAACCTGATATGATTCAATGGCTTCCGCTATTTTTTCAGGGTCCTTTTCATCTCCGTTTGGCAATACAACGATTTTGCCGCCGCAGAGCAAGGGAGTGAAAAGCTCCCATACAGATACATCAAAGACATTTGACGTTTTCTGCAGGATTACACTATCTTCATTTAAAGTTCTTGACCTGATAACATGTGTCAGCAGATTCACCACATTTCGGTGCTCTATCATTGTTCCTTTCGGCTCGCCTGTTGTTCCCGATGTATAGATCAGATAAGCCAAATCCGCGGCATGATTAATATGCTCTAAGTTTTCTACTTCATTGATTTCCCCTGCTTCTTTAGAAAGGTCGATCTGAACACAATCTGCAGTGATTTTAAATTCTCCAGCTCCCCGAAGAACTGCCTTTGGCCTGCAGTCCTTCAGTATAAATTCTATGCGCTCTGACGGATATTCCGGATCCAATGGTACATAAGCTCCTCCTGCTTTTAAAACAGCATATATTCCAACTAACATTTCCAAACTTCGTTCCGCTATAATTGCAATAAAATCGTTGGATTTCACCTGATATTGTGTTCTTAGTTTTTTCGCCAGACAATTTACTCTCCCATTAAACTCCAAATATGTAATTTGCCTATCACCTGATACAGCGGCAATTCGTCCCGGTGTTCTTCTTACCTGCTCTTCGAATAACTGCATAAGTGTCTTATCTTCAGAATATTCCACTTTTGTGTCATTAAATTCAACCATGACTTTTTCTGTCTCAGCTCTATCCAGCATACTAATATATTTAAGCTTCTGATCCGGATTTTCTATCATATGGTTCAGCATTGTTATATAATGTTTCGCCATAATCTCCATTGTTTCCGGTTTGAATAAATCACTGCAATATTCAAAATTCACCGCATATCCTTCTTCTGTATCCGTTACAGCAAGGGTAATGTCAAACTTTGCTACCGTATAATCAACCTGTACTCCTTCTATGGAGAGATCATATATTCCGGCTCCAGCTCCTTCCCTTTCCCTGTTGTGCATAATAAACATAACATCAAACAACGGATTTCTAGCGATGTCTCTCTGGACATCCACAGCTTCCACCAAATCTTCAAATGGATATTCCTGATTATCATAAGCGTTCAGACATTTATTCTTTATATGCGTCAGCAAATGATTAAAGCTTTTATCCGGATCCACCTCTCCTTGCAGCGCCAGCGTGTTCACAAACATTCCCAGCATGTTACTGGTATCTGCATGAACTCTCCCGGAAATGGGTGATCCTACAATTATTTTATTCTGTCTGCTATATTTTTGAAGCATAGCCATAAAAGCAGATAACAACACCATAAATTCTGTCGCTCTATGTTTCCGGGCAATTTCCTTAACCCTTACCTTTCCCTCCTTTCCGATCATGCTTATAATATTTGCCCCATGATAGTATTGTTCCGGAAGTCTTACATAGTCAGTCTTCAATTCCAACACTGGTATTTCTCCTGCAAATTCATTCTTCCAGTATTCCGCCTGTTTCTCTAGAGATTTCCTGATCTGCCATGCACTAAAATCTTTATACTGTACCCGTAATTCCGGTAACTTCCTGCCTTTATAAAGTGCCACGACTTCATTCATCATGATTGCCATACTTTCCCCATCGCTGATAATATGATGAATATCATAAAACAGAAAATAAGCATCCTTTATCTTAACAACCTGAACCCTGGCTAAAGGTGCTTTGCTTAAGTCAAATGGTTTTACAAACTTTCGGAATAATTCCCCGATATCTGCCTGGGACTCCTCACTGTATTCTATTTGAATCTCTGCTTTTTCCGCTATCTTCTGTTTCGGTTCACCGTTTTCCATATGGAAACTTGTCCTGAACACTTCCTGCCTCAGAGACAGCAGATTCAATGCCTCTTGTAATCGGACAATGTCAAGATCTTTATTTATTTTGAGCACATTTGGTATGTTATAGCTGACACTAGCACCCAGCATTGCATCCAGCATATACAGACGTTTTTGCATTGGACTCATGTCATAACTGTTTGCCTGGTTTATTGGAGGGATGCTTTCATATTCTCCTTTTTCTGCTGCCATGATTTTTTCTGCAATGAGTTCTGGTGTGGAGGCCGTAAAAATGTCGTGGAGAGGAAGCCTGATTCCACATACCTTTTCGATTTTATTGCATAATCTTGTGGCCATTAAGGAATGACCTCCCAGCTCATAAAAGTCATCATAAATGCTGACCTGCTCCACTCCTAATACTTCCTCAAAAGCCGCCACCACAATTTCTTCTATTCTATTTCTTGGCGCCGCATATTCACTCACCGTCCGATATCCCCGTTCTGGCAGTGCTTTTTTATCCAGCTTTCCATTTCCGGTTAATGGCAATTCATCAATCTGCATAATGTATGCAGGCATCATATACCCCGGAAGTTTGTTTCGTAAATGCCTTTTTATCTTATCTTCTTCTAACCCTTTGTCCGCCACTACAAATGCACATAGATATTTGCTTCCTTTTTTGTCATCCCTTACAATAACTGTAGCTGCCTTTACACCTTGTACTTCATTGATCCTGCTTTCAATTTCTCCCAGCTCAATCCGAAAGCCTCTGATTTTGACCTGCTCATCTATTCTGCCAAGATACTCAAGATTTCCATCGGTCCGCCAGCGTACCAAATCTCCCGAACGATACATATTGCCTTTCCCGTATGGATCCTCTATAAATTTCTCAGATGTAAGTTCCTTGCGATTCAAATAACCACGGGCTACTCCGGCTCCGGCTATATACAATTCTCCTGGCACTCCAATTCCACACAGTTCATTCCCATTCTTTACATACACGGATAAAGTTGGAATCGCGGTTCCAATATCACTAATACCACTTGCTATTGCCTCTTCTTCAATACTCTTGTATGTTACATGAACAGTGGTTTCTGTTATGCCATACATATTTACAATTTTGCATTGCGGATTATTATCATGCCATTCCTTCAGTTTACCAGGACTCAGGGCTTCTCCCCCAAAGATTACATATCTTATGCTGCGGATGGTTTTATTCTCTGTAATGTCAATTAAGTTATAAAACGAAGAAGGAACCTGATTTAGTATGGTGACTTTTTCCTTCTCCAGAAGGTCACAGAATAAAGTGGTATCCCCGGCAGTCTCTTTTGGTACGATAACCAGCCTTCCGCCATATAATGTGCATCCAAACAGTTCCCAGACAGAGAAATCAAAGCAGTAAGAATGGAACATCGTCCAAACATCATCTTCGTTAAAGTCGAACTGGAATTTACTGTTAAACAACAATCTAACCAGATTTTTATGCTCAATCATGACTCCTTTTGGTTTTCCTGTTGTACCCGATGTATATATAACATAAAGCAGGTCATTGGCTTTATTAATTCTTTCAGGATTTTCCTGACCGCCGTAATAATTGTTTACATCAAGCAGATCTATGACAGGTACTCCAGTCTCCAAATGATTCTCCTCCACTGCCAGAAGAAGTACTTTTGCATTACAGTCCAGAATGGTATATTCTTTTCTGGTCTTTGGATAAGAAGGGTCAATTGGCACGTATGCGCCCCCTGCTTTCATAATTCCATAGATTCCTACAATCATTTCAAGGCATCTGTTTGCAATCATTGCAACACAGTCATCAGGCTTCACATCATATTCCGCTCTGAGCTTTCCTGCCAGACAGTTAGCCCTTTTATTCAGCTCTTTATATGTGAGACTCTCACCATCACACACAATTGCTATTTTATCCGGTGTTCTGTTAACCTGTTCTTCAAAAAGCTGAACGATTGTTTTTTCTTCAGGATATTCAGCATCTGTTTCATTAAAAGTTTTTGTAAGCAATTCTGTTTCTGAACAGTCAGCCATCTCCAATCGTCCGATCTCTTCTTCCGGATGATTAACAGCATTTTCCAGCAATGTTTTTAAATGTCCCAGCAGCCATCCTATTTCTTCTTTTCCATACTTGTTCATATGATATTTCATTTCAAAGTTTAAGATTTCTCCCATATTAACTGACAGAGTAATTCCATAGCTTGTCTGCTCCCTTACGCTTTCAAACCCAATTTCTATTTTCCTGCTGCTATCCTCTGTTCTTTCCTCAACCTGTACATAATAATTTTCAAATGCCATTAAAGTTCCAATTAAACCAATGCCTAATTTGCTTCTCTTTTGAATCTCTGCCAGAGAACAATAATCATGCTCATTTCCGGCAAGTGCCTGCGCCTGCAATTTCTGTATTAAGCTTGCAAAGGTAATGCCTGGTTCTGTTTTTACCCGGACCGGTATCGTATTAATAAATAGACCTATCATCTGCTCAATACCTTCGATTTCTGCATTTCTGCCCGATACAACCTTTCCGAATACAACATCGTCCGTCCTGTTGTACTTCTGAAGCAGAATTCCCCAGACTGCCTCAATCAGAGTATTCACAGTTACTCCATACTTCTTGCTCACTTCATTCGCCTTTTTAGTCATAGCAGCAGACAGTGAAATACCCATATTCTGACTTTCTTCCGCAGCGGTTTCTAAATGCTTCATCGGCAGAATTACGGCCTGTTCATCGTAATCTGCAAGAAGTTTTTCCCAGTAAATAAGACTTTCTTCCTTGTCTTTTCCTTCGATATACCTCACAAATTCTTCATACTTTCCTGCATGTTTTTGTTGTATATCAATTCCAGATTCTAATGCTCCATAGTATTGAAATAAATCTCCATACAAAATTGAAAGGCACCATCCATCTACAATTATATGATGCTTTGTTACGATTAAGCGATAATCACCCTCCGGCAGCTTCACAATATACATTCGAATCAAAGTATCTTCTTCCAGATCAAAACCTCTTTTTACATCATCCTTCTTAATTTTCAGATACTCTTCCTCGCTGCTTACTTCCAGATAATGAAATTCCGGAATTCTTTTTTTCAGCAAAACCTGTCTTGGATTCTTAACTCCTTTGTATTTAATTACGGTATGCAATATATCATGATTATCTGCCAGAATATCAAAAGCGGTACGCATATGTTCCACATTAATCCTGTTAAATTTCATTACATGCTGGAGAACATATTGTGTACTGTCTTCATTTGTCAGTTTTTCATAAAGCATACCTTCCTGCAATGCTGTAAGAGGATAAATTCTTTGAATTTCTTCTCCCTTGGACCGAAATTTCTCTTTCGCTGTCTGAAACTCTTCTTCTGTCCATTCTATTTCACCATAATCGGAGGCTGTATATTCGGTTGACTCTACTCGTATGCAGTGTTCCACGACTGCTATCAGTTCTTGTTTAAGCTGACAACACAGACTCATGACTGTATCCGTTTTATATTCATGCTCATAATAGGTGATGCCCATTGACAAAATTCCATTCTGAACAGCTCCGTTAATACTAATGGGAGCACCGAATCTGTTTTCTGGTGCGACATTGATACCATGGGGAAGATTAGAAATTAAAAAATTTGTTTTTCCGTTTTCCTGCTCTATCCCCATTTCACCCAGATAATTAAATGCAATATCAGGCTCTGCATCATGAATAAAAACTCTTTCGCCGATTGACTTTAATATTTGGTAGCCAATTCCCTTATTTGGTATTCTGTGCAATATTTCCTTGACATTGCAAATATCATGCTGAATTTGCCCTCCTATTTCCGTGAAAACAACTGGATATGCGCTTGTAAACCATCCCACTGTCCTTTCAATACTCACGTTTTCGATAATTTCTTCTCTGCCATGTGCTTCTATTTCCACAGCAACAATCTCTTGCCCCATTACCTTCCTTACAGCGCGGACTAATGCCGTAATCATAAGGTCGTTCATCTCCGTATTGTATGCCTTATGGCTGTTTTTAATCAAATCTCTGGTATATTCTTTATCTAAATCAAATCGTGCTGTTTCTGGTTTATCCACTCTCTCCGTTTCCACAGCGTCACTTAATATCTTTCCTGTCATAACCTCCTGATTTACTTTTTTCCAATAGGCCTCTTCTTTTTTTAAATTATAACTATTACGATATCGTCTGATTTCCTGACTCCAGGCTTTAAAAGAAGCCGCTTTCCGGGGAAGTGTAATTTCTCTGCCATCACCAGCCTGCTGATATCCATTTTCCAAATCTTCCGCCAGAATCCTCCATGAAACTCCATCCACCACCAGATGATGAACGATCAGAAGGATATAATCTTTATCCGATGTATGAAATACACAGACCTTCAGCAATGGACCTTGCTCGATATCTATACTACTCTGGATAGGATTGGCCAGCCCATTGATATCGTCCACACTGCAGTCATATTCATAAAAATCATACCACTGTTTTTGATCAATTCTTTCGATTTGCTGTACTCCATTCTTAAATACTACACGTAACATATCGTGATGCTCCACCAGCTTATCCAGAGCTTTTCGAAATGCAGCCATATTCAATTTTTTTACACTTTCGAACAGAAGACTTTGATTAAAATGTGCAGGATTACTTAATCCGCTTTCAAAGAATTCTTTCTGGATCGCCGTAAGACTCACTTCACCAGTGATTTCTCCTTGTTGTGCATTCACCAACTGAATTTCTTTCTTTGTTACCTTTGCTATGTTTTCCGGTGTCTGCGCACCCATAATGGATTTTACACTAGTCTGGTAACCGGCCTCTTTCAGCCTGCCTGAAATCCGGATTGCCTTTATGGAGTCACCCCCCAGATCGTAAAAGTGATCTGTCACACTGACTTTTTCTATTCCTAAGATAGTCTCAAATGCCAGCACAATTTCTTTCTCCAGCGGATTTCTGGCAGGAATATAGGTTGCAGTACTCTGATATTCCGGTTCCGGCAGCGCCCTGTAATCTGGTTTTCCATTTCTGGTTACCGGAATTGCTTCTATCTGTAAAATATACGTCGGAATCATATAATCTGGTAATTCTTTCTGCAGCTTTTTCTTTACTTCCCCAACATCTACATTTTTATCAGAAGCAATATAGGCACAAAGATACTTCTCTGCGCTCCTGTCCTCTCTTGCAATTACAATCGTTTCTTTTATATCAGGAAGTTCATACAATTTACTTTTTATTTCTGCTAACTCAACCCGGAATCCTCTGATTTTAATCTGTTCATCAATTCTTCCCAGATATTCAATTGTACCATCTGGAAGCCACCTGGCCAAATCACCGGAATAATACAATCGTCCTTCTCCATATGGGTTCGGAACAAATTTTTCGTTTGTCAGTTCCGGTCTGTTCAGATAGCCGCGGGCTACGCCATCTCCAGCAATGCACAATTCTCCCGGCACACCAATTCCACAGAGCTCTTTTCCATTTCGTATATAAACCGATACATTTGGTGCCGGCTTACCAATTGGTATTTTTATTGGAACCATATCTCCTCTCCGATATTTCCAATACGTGGCTGAAACTGTGTTTTCTGTCGGTCCGTATGAATTTATATATTCGTGTTCAACGTTGGACAATATCTCTCTTGAGGCTTCTGAACCTGCTGTAATTAATACTTTAACCGCTTCAAATCTCATCTGTACCGCATATTGTGGCGGCAGGGCAATAATATCTATTTTCCTGCCTTCAATTACAGCTCTTAACTCGTTCAAATCATGGATTTGTTCTTCATTTAACACAATAAGGGTTGATCCGGTTAACAAGCCCATCATAATTTCCCATACTGAACCATCAAAAATGTAATTATGGAACATTCCCACCACATGTTCGGATGTGATTTTAAAGTCTCTCTTAAACAGATTGATCAGGTTATTAACTCCTATATTTTCTACCATGACTCCCTTAGGATTTCCTGTCGTTCCCGATGTATATATCATATATAACAGATCAGACGCACTGTTTATAAGCTCAAGGTTATCCCCAATATCTGTATAATTACTTTCATCAAACAGATTGATTGACGGTATTGTTCCATGATACTTATAATTTTTACAGCCACTTAATAAGACCTTTGGTTTACAGTCTGCCAGCATAAATGCAATTCTGTCTTCGGGATAGGTGGGATCAATTGGCACATAGGCTCCACCGGATTTGATGGCAGCAAAAATAGCTGCTATCATTTCAATTCCCCGCTCTGCTATGATTGCAATAAAATCATCCGGTTTAATACCGAACTCTTTTCTTAACTTACCTGCCAGACTGTTCGCCCTGCTGTTCATCTCGGCATAGGTATACTGTCTGTTTTCAAATATTACAGCCGTCTTATCCGGTCTGTTTTTTACCTGTTCTTCAAATAATTCTACTATTGTCCTCTTTTTATTATATTCCACAGCCGTATTATTAAACTGTTTGAGTATGTTATCTTCCGCCTCATCCAACATGCTGATATCTTCCAGTGTGTAATTCGGATGCTCCAGTGCTTGTTCCAGAAGTACTGTATAATGTTTTGCCATAAGTTCTATGGTTTCCGGTCTGAAAAGGTTTGTACTATACTCAAATTCTACTGCATACCCTTCTTCTATTTCCGTTACTGAGAGAGTGATGTCAAATTTGGATACCGTATTATCCACCGGAACTCCTTCTATGGACAGCCTGCCCTCTCTGATTTCTGCTCCTTCATCATTTTGAAATACGAACATCACATCAAACAGCGGATTCCTGGAAAGGTCTCTCGGTACCTGTATAGCTTCCACCAGTTCCTCAAAGGGAAATTCCTGGTTGTCATAAGCTTTCAGGCATTTGCTCTTCATTTCTTTCAGAAGACTGATAAAGCTCTGATTGGGACGCACTTCTCCCTTTAATGCCAATGTATTAACAAACATCCCTAACATCTTATGAGTATCCGCATGGACTCTTCCAGAGATTGGGGTCCCCACAATAATCTCCTGTTGTCTGCTGTATTTGTGCAGCATTGTGATGAAAACTGACAGCATGACCATAAATTCCGTTGCTTTATACTCTTTGGCCAGCTTTTTGACTTTCTCCTTCATTTCCTTTTCAACCCGGATTTTGAATGTCGCCCCATGAAAGCTCTGTTCCTGCGGTCTCACATAATCCGTCTTCAGATCCAAAACCGGTATTTCCCCTTCAAATTCCGATTTCCAGTAGGCCGCCTGATCCTTAACCTCACGCTTATTCTGCCACAGGCTGAAGTCTTTATACTGTACCCGTAATTCCGGCAGTTTCCTTCCTGCATAAAGCGCTTCGATTTCCGACATCATAACCGGTATACTCCCGCCATCGCTGATGATATGATGGATATCGTAGAGAAGGAGATATGAATTTTCTGTCCTGACAACTTTAACCCTTGCCAGTGGTGCCATACTCAAATCAAATGGTCTTACAAAGTCCTCAAATAGTTCCTGGATATTCACATTCTCCTGGACGCTGTATTCTATGTTCAGTTCCACACTTTCTGCGATTTTCTGGACCGGTTCACCATTTTCCATATGAAAACTGGTGCGGAAAATCTCCTCTCTCTCCGTTAACTGAGTAAGGGCTTTCTGCAATCTGTTGACGTCCAGTTTTCCTTTGATTTCTATTATATTAGGTATATTATAATTAATGCCCGCGCCTATAATCTGATCTAATAGATAAATACGCTTCTGCGCCGAACTCATGGCATAGCTGTCCGCTTTTTTCACTGGAGGAATTTCTTCATATTCCCCCATTTTCCCTGCCTTTATCTTTTCAGCAATGTATTCTGGCGTGGAAAAGGCAAATATGTCACGAACCGGTATTCTGATTCCAATTGTTTTTTCAATTTCATTGATCAGCTTTGTTGCTTTTAGAGAATGGCCTCCCAAATCAAAAAAGCTGTCATGAATCCCCACGTGCTCCATTCCCAGCACTTCCTCAAAGGCTTGTACCACCGCCTCCTCCACGCTGTTTCTGGGAGCCACATATCCTTCTGGTTTCTGGTATT
>CAYOCB010000029.1:0-32516 GCA_964402355.1 uncultured Lacrimispora sp. | reverse complement strand
GAATGCCGGCGTGGCGGAACTGGCAGACGCACAGGACTTAAAATCCTGCGGGACTAATCTCCCGTACCGGTTCGATTCCGGTCGCCGGCAGTGGATATAAGTACTTCAAATGTTGAATTTCTCAATGTTTGGAGTACTTTTTTTATCTTTATTTTTCAACACGATGACAGGCAACCATATGTCCCTGTTTCATTTCCAATACCGGCTTTATCTGTTTACATAGATCCGTTGTATGAGGACAACGTCCTGCAAATGAACATCCTTTTGGAGTGTTAATCGGACTTGGTACATCTCCGCTTAGAATCTGACGGTTCTTCTGAGCTTCTTTATGAGGGTCCGGAATCGGAACCGCAGAAAGCAAAGCCTGGGAATATGGATGCAGGGTATTATTATATAGTTCCTCACTGGCTGCCAATTCAACGATATTGCCAAGATACATGACTACAATGCGGTCACTGATATATTTTACAATATTTAAATCATGAGCAATAAAAAGATATGTTAAGTTCAGTTTTTCCTGTAAGTCATGGAGCAAATTAATGATCTGTGATTGAATAGATACGTCGAGTGCAGAAATCGGCTCATCACAAATGATAAATTCCGGTTCAATTGCCAGTGCCCTTGCGATGCCGATACGCTGCCGCTGGCCGCCGGAAAACTCATGGGGAAAACGGTTTGCATGTTCCCGGTTCAAACCAACTAATTCAAGCAGTTCATAAACTCTTTCCCGACGTTTCTTTTTATCGTACATTTTATGGATAATCATACCCTCTTCAATGATTGAGCCCACTGTCATACGAGGATCAAGAGAGGAATAGGGGTCCTGAAAGATAATCTGAACCATCTTAGAATAATCAAAAAGTGTTTTCTTATTGACTTCTATCTCCTTTTTACCATGGTATTTAATAATACCATGGGTAGGTGCATAAATGCCCATCAACACCTTGCCAAAGGTTGATTTCCCGCAGCCGGACTCGCCTACAAGACCTAAGGTTTCTCCTTTGTAAATATTAATATTGACATGATCGACAGCCTTCAAGGTACCCTTGGATACCTTAAAATATTTTGAAATCTGCTGTATCTCAACTAAGTTATTGCAATTTTTAAAATTTAAAGATGTGTTACTCATTATACAATACCTCCGCCCTGCGCATTCATACAATTTTCATGATTCAGCCAGCAGAATGCCAGATGATTCTTACCTGCTTCAAATTGGGGAGGAATCTGTGTCCGGCAGATTCTCATACAATTCTCACATCTGCTGGCAAAACCACAGCCAGCCGGAGGATTTAACAAATCCGGAGGGGTTCCGGCAATTGATACCAAACGTACACTGCGGTCCATATCGGCAGTCGGAAGACTTTTTAATAACGCTCTTGTATAGGAATGGGCTGGACGATAGAAAATGTCCTCTGCCGTTCCTGATTCAACAATCTTACCGGCATACATTACCGCTACACGGTCTGCCATACTTGCAACAACGCCAAGATCATGGGTTATTAGAATAATTGACGTGTTTGTCTCTTCTCTGATGCGCTTAAGAATATCCATAATCTGAGCCTGAATGGTAACATCCAGTGCTGTTGTAGGCTCATCCGCAATTAAAAGTTTCGGAGCACAGGAAAGTGCCATGGCGATCATAACACGCTGTCTCATACCACCGGAAAATTCATGGGGGTATTGTTTTGTACGCTGATTGGGATTAGGGATTTTTACAAGCTCAAGTAAGCGAAGTGCTTCCTTATGAGCTGCCTCCTTTGATAGCTTCTGATGGTGACAGATCACCTCCGTCAGTTGTTTTCCAACCTGCATCGTCGGATTCAGGCAGGTCATCGGATCCTGAAAGATCATACTTACATCTTTACCGCGTATCTTCATCATTTCTTTTTCTGAGGCTTTCACAATATCTTTATTAGCTAATTGAATTTCTCCTCTTACAATGCGTGCCGGAGGCATGGGATTCAGTTTCATAATTGTCTGTACCATAACACTTTTCCCGCAGCCGCTCTCGCCAACCACAGCCAGAACTTCTCCTTCATTCACATCGAAGGTAACGCCGCGGACCGCCTTTACTTCACCGGCATAAGTATCGAAAGATACGTGTAAATCATTCACTTGTAATACTTTATTCATCATATCTATCTCCTTAACTTAGGATCCAGTGCATCACGTAATCCATCCCCCAGAAGATTGAAGGATAACATAGTTAAACTAATGCAGATTGCAGGTATGATCAGCTGGACAGGATATATTTGGAATACAATGCTTCCATCGTTTGCAAGAGTACCCCAGCTTGCCAATGGTACCGGAACACCAAGGCCAATATAGCTTAAAAATGCCTCGGTGAAAATAGCAGAAGGGATGGATAAGGTTATATGAACGATCACAACACTAAGGGTATTTGGAAGCAGATGCTTTCCAATTATTCTCGCTGGTTTTGCTCCCATAACCTTTGCTGCAATTACATAGTCCTGCTGCTTCAGGCTTATTACCTGTCCCCGGACCAGGCGGGCCATACCAGTCCATCCAACAGCCGCATATGCAATTACGATTGTCATAACACCTGGCGGCATAACCATCATTAATAATATAACGACAATTAAGTAGGGAATTCCATTAATAATCTCTATTATTCTCATCATGATGTTATCTGCCGCTCCGCCGACATAACCAGAGATACCGCCGTAAATAACCCCAATGATAAAGTTAATAAACACCGCTGAAAAAGCGATAAACAAAGAAACTCTGCCTCCTGACCAGATTCTTGTAAAAATATCACGTCCTAAGGAATCCGTTCCAAAGATATGTATATGTCCATCCGCTGCATCTTTATAAAACATGGGTGCGTTGGTATGTGTCAAATGCTGTTCACTGATTGTATATGGAGACAGAAGAGGAACTATAAAACTTAAAAGACCAATCATAATAATGACAGATAAACATACCATTGCCGCTTTATTCCTTTTTAAACGCTTCATTGCATCTTTCCAATAGCTAATACTGGGTCTGTTTATTATCTCAGATTCTGCCGTATTTGCCCCGATCCATTCAAATTGCCTCATATCTGATGGGCTCATTTCATCACTCCTTTGTATCTGTTAATTTGACGCGGGGGTCAACGAAACCATAAGCAATATCTACAATTAAATTCGCTATCACTAAAAAGGTTCCATAAAATAAGGTAGTTCCTGAAATCATCGTATAATCCTGTGTCTGGATACTTAGCACGAAGAACTTACCCATACCGGGAATCGCAAATATATTCTCCACTACAAATGCTCCGGTAAGTACTGCTGCTGCAATCGGACCAAGTACTGTAATAACCGGCATGATGGCATTCCTTACCGCATGCTTCCAAATAATCGTCATCTGCGATAACCCCTTGGATTTAGCTGTTTTGATATAATCCTGTCCCAGAACATCCAGCATACTGGTACGCATCAGTCTGGAAATGGTTGCAAGAGAGCTGAAACTAAGTGCAAACGCAGGCAGCAGCTTGCTCTGAAAGGATTTCCAGCCGGTAATCGGAAATAAACGGATACCGGTCCATTGAAAAAGCTTCAACCCTAAAAAATATTGAAGCAGGGAACCGATGATAAAGCTTGGAACCGATACACCCATGATTGCAATCAGCATTGCAATAGTATCCCATTTAGTAGCTCTGTATACGGCTGCCACAATACCGAGTAGAATCCCCATAATCGCAGCAAAAATAAGTGATCTGATTCCTAAATCAAATGAATATGGAAATGCTTGTGCAATAATATCATTTACAGGGCGGTTATAATGAATGGAAAGACCTAAATCTCCATGTAATACATCATTTATATACATCCAAAACTGCATATAAACCGGTTTATCCAAACCATATTTGTCGTTTAATACTTTCAGCGTTGTCTCCGGAATTGCTTTTTCGCCAATGAAAGGATCTCCCGGCAGCATACGCATCATAATAAATGTCAGCGCAGTTAAAATGAATAATGTTACAGCCGTATAAAGTAATCGTTTTATAACATATTTAAACACATGCATTCTTCCTTTCTTTTAAGACTGGTAATATGAAGTTTGATTATTGAGATAATTTTACATATCTAAAATTCATACTCTGGAATGCAGTTCTGACTACCCCGGATTCAATCTTTCCACTGACAACGTAGTTTTTCGCTCTCCAGTAAATCGGTCCTATCGGAAGATCTGTCATTAACAGTTTTTCCATATCCATTAAATATCCAAAACGCTCTTTTGCATCTAATGTTATACGAGCCTTTCTCAGTAATTCATCATATGCAGGATTTGAGTAGCTGCTGTGGTTATTGCCGTTTCCTGTCTCAAACATATCAAGGAAGGTCATTGGATCGTTATAGTCAGGAGTCCAACCCGCAAATACCATGGAAAAGTCTTTGTTAGTCATTCTGTCAAGTCTGCTCTTGAAAGGCATGGATTCTATTTTGACCTCAATACCTAAATTGGCTTTTAATTGTTCCTGGATAAAAGCAGCATTCTGGACAGCAGTATCCCCATCATCACTTATCATAGTAAGTTCAATCTTATCTACATTAAGTTCATCAAGTGCCTTCTGGTAGTATTCTTTTGCTTTCGCAATATCAAGAACAGGAACTGTTCTGCCAACCTCTTCCGAAAATTTTTCTTCATAACCTTTAATACAGGGTGGCGTAAAGCCTACAGCGGGTAAAGAACTATCCTTTTTGATATTATCAACAAAGGACTGTTTGTCTATTGCATAAGTAATCGCAGTACGAAGATTGACATTGCTTAAATAAGGATTTGTTAAATTGTATTCCAAGTAGAAAGTAGCGCCGTCATCATATGTATATACCGGGAATCCCTCGCCCTCAAATAATGCAGTCTGATCACCGTTTACTCCGGCAACGTCTAGCTCGCCTGCCTTAAAGGAATTCAAAACCGCATTTGAATCGTTAATCATAACCATATTAATTGTCTCAAGGTTAATCTTATCAGAAGCATAGTAATCCGGATTCTTATTAAGTATAATTTTATTCTCATGCTCCCAGGAGCTCATTATGAAAGGCCCATTATAAACCATCTTATCCGCATCGGTGCCGTAAGCTGTTCCAAACTCGTTATATGCTTTCTCATTCACTGGTGACAATATACCAAATGCTAAAGTGCTGAGGAAATATAAGGTAGGATTCTCAAGAGTGACTTCTAATGTGTAATCGTCAAGTGCCTTGAAGCCAAGCTGGTCAGCTGTAGCGGTACCTTCATTAAAAGCCTGTCCATTCTTGAAAATATAGCCAAAATAAGCATATTCAGCTGCATATTCAGGTGACAGAAGTGCAGTCCAGGCAAATACAAAGTCATTTGCAGTAACAGGTTCTCCGTTTGACCACTTCATATCATCACGAAGATGAAAGGTATAAGTCAAACCATCTTCACTTATATCCCAATCTTTTGCAACACCCGGAACAACCTGGTCATTCTCATCAAACATGACAAGATTCTCGATTATATGCCGGATAACTGAAAAAGATATGGTATCCGTTGTTGTAATAGTACATAAATCCGCAGGTTCGGTGCTAAGGTTCACTGTAATCGAATTTGCATCTGCTGTTCCAGAATATAAACTTCTGTCATCGGCGGATTGTGTAACTTTGCCGGTATCCGGATCTTGTATATCCGTGCCTGAGCCTGTGTCTGCCGTTAAATCTGAACCAGATGCCAAAACAGCTGTATCGGAACCTTTATTTGATTCCTTTGTTCTGCATGCGGTAAATATTGATGCCGTTATAGCTAATACCAGCATAACCGAGAGTAGTTTCTTAAGTTTCATCGAATATATTCTCCTCCTCTTTTCTAATACAAAAAGGAAGTATATTTCCATATACTTCCTTAGTATAGGTATTCTAACTTAGTGGTAAAGGTTTTATCAATACATGTATAACCATTCCTTCTATCAACTGTTATGCACTTTTTTCTAGTTGATTAAAGAAATAATCATAAGGAACATTAAGCGCAGTGCATATTTTTTCATATTCATCAATGCTTAATTTTCTCTGACCTTTAAGTAACATACTTACGCAGTGTTTTGTAAGACCTGTCTTTTCACACAGAAATACCTGTTTGATTCCTTTTTCTTTTATGTATTTTGCGATTGTTTTTGCAATCATTTTATCACCTCCTTGTACATAAATTAAGGAATGCTTAAGTACAAAATCATAATAATGCAGAATTTCTTGATTGTCAATAGATTCTCGCAGCAAAAATTAAGAATTCCTACATTTTATTGTTTACAAATTAATATTTTAATGATATTCTTCTCATGAAAGTAGGTGGAAATATGGGTGAAATACGAGATAATGTAAAACGGAATCTTGGCTATTATCTTTCTCTGAAGGAAATCAGCCAAAAAGAACTTGCTGAAAAATTAAATGTTTCTCAATCTGCTATCACTAACTGGATTAAAGGTAAAAATTCTCCGGATATTGAGACAGTTGTTCAAATATGCGATATTCTGGATATTTCAGTTGTTGATCTATTTGGTACAGCCAGAAACGACCAATATACGGAACAAGAAAAAAGAGTAATTGCTCAATACAGAAAAAAACCTGAGCTGCACCTGGCTATCAATATTTTATTAGGGATTAATCCGAATAAGTTTTGAACAGTGAGTGGATATGTAAGACAAAATAACTATTCAGTGTAAGAGTAAGACAGAACCAGAACAGATGTATTATTTGAAATGTTTAGGTGTATAAAGATAAAGGTATTTTAATACAAAAATATATTATAGTCAAGAGAGCTTTAACATAAATTCTTTCATACATTTAAATTCCGGCAGGGAGTAAGGGGCCCCATTATAAAATTAAATACCCCGAAAGAGTGATTGATTTCGGGGTATTTGCAATAAGATACTTTTAGAGGTTATTAATCAGTTTTACACCAAGGCCATTCTTAATATAAGGCAAGTATTTTAAATCACTTTCTGCAATCTGCCCGATGATCGTTACCCGTTCTTCTTCTGGTAAATCCACCCGTGCAATTTCCAGCTCGCCCATATAGCGTAAATACTGATTATTCGAGATAAAGATACTGCCGGGCTTTCTCTTGATTGCCTGCGTACCATTATCCGGCAGTATTTCCTGTCTGTACGATCGTGACTCCTGTGAACGAATTACATAATCACTGGAATCCGGTCTGTCATGATGAATGGTATCTCTGACATACTCATATGTGGGAAGGATATCTGCCTTAAGCTCTGCGTAATTCTGGCTTAAGCAGTTTATATGGTTCCAGGCTTTTTCGTCTATGTCTACATCTCCTACCAGTACTGCATCACAATAACCGTCATAATATAGTTCCAGCATATTCAAAAGAACATCATCTTTTCGGCTCCGGTGGGCTTCTACGGTTGGAAGTCCTTCGTACAAGGGTCCCCTTAGTTTACGGTTTCCGGGAACAAATGCCATGGTAGTAAAACCAAGAACCTTTAACCGCTGGTTGATTTCCTTAACCCTTTGAATGGATAATGCAGTAAACTGCTTTGGATAAAAATTATGGCACGCCGCAAACCTGGTGAAGTCAGCTCCATACTTCTTCCATTCCAGAAGATCCTTATCCGTAATGGTGGAAGCGTTAAATACGACATAGAATCTTTTGGCGATACGAACCGTTTCTTCGGCTGAAAATCCATAATCAAGTCTTACGTGTGTGATACCTAACCCATCCAGTTCTTCTATGTTTTTTACCCCAAGCTTCTCTAAGGTCTCAGGCCCTACATCCACAATAAGGCTTAAATTACCTTCTTTGCATTGTGCTAAAAGCCTTTGGATATCCAGCCGGTAATCAACGCCTGTTTCCTCCGGGATGTGGAGTGAAGTAAATGCATACTTCACTCCATGACGGATCGCTTTTTTTATAATTTGTTCATTTTCACTGATGCCATTTGAAAAGTATAAAGAAATTCCCGTATCCATTATTCGCCGTATACCTCATTAATTCTGTCTTCATCTACTCCGAAAAAATAGGTTACAAGAAAGCCTCCTGCATAAGCAGCAAGCATAGCTATTATGAAACCAAGCTGCTGGCCAGGCTGCACGATCAACAGACCAAACAACCCGGAAACACCCTGTGATACAGTTCCCAGATGGAGCAGTGCTGCCATAGCTCCGCCGAAGCCTGCCCCGATACAGGCCGTAATAAAGGATCTGCCGAGAGGCAGGGTAACTGCATACATCATTGGTTCTCCGATACCAAGAATTCCTACTGGAATCGAATCTCTTATGTATCTCTTTAATTTCTTATTCTTGGTTTTGATATACAATGCAAGACCGGCACCGACCTGACCGCCGCCTGCCATCATCAGAATGGGAAGCAGATAATTAATTCCATTGGAAGGGCCTGCCGGATCATTCAGCATAACATGAATTGGTGTCAGGGCCTGATGCAGACCTACCGCTACTAAAGGAAGGAAGCCTCCTGCCAGAATGTAACCTCCAACAACCCCCATTTTTTCGTAAGCAAAGCTTAAAACAGTAAAAATTACTTTTGTTAAACCAGCACCCAGCGGCTGGATGACTAACAGAGAAACAATTCCGCCAATGATCACTACAAGTAAGGGGCTTGCGAATGTATCGATGATATCAGGCATGATCCTGCGGATTCTTTTTTCCAGGAAGGCAAAGAAAACACCTGCAATCAATGCTGCTAACAATCCTCCGGATGAAGGATTAAATACGGCATTGGTAATTGGAAGGACAATCTGTGCATCCTGATAGGTCGCAAGCAGCGGCATAGATGCGTTGGAGATTGACATGGCGCCTGCAATGGCTCCCAGGACTCCGGAACCCCCAAATTCTTTTGCTGCATTATAGCCTACTAAAATTGGCAGGTAGGCAAACAATGCCCAGCCCATGGTACGGATGCATTCATACCACCAGATACCGGAAAGAGCACCGTTTGTGGAGACATTAATTACGTTACAGATACCGTTGATTAAACCGGCTGCTATGATTCCCGGTAATAATGCAACAAAAATATTTGCAATCTTCTTTAAAAACCGCTGTACCGGTTTATCATATTTTGCTTTTTGTGCTGCTTTGTTTTCCTTGGTAACTTCGTTAATATCTGCGGTTCCTTGCGGATTCTCAGCCTGACCTTTCGAGAGACCTGTAAGCTTATGAAATTCCTCCAGTACTTTGTTTACCTTGCCTGGTCCAAAGACAATCTGAATGGTATCGCTTTCTACAACGCCCAGGACACCTTCCACCTTTTTGATACCTTCGGTATCAATTTTTGACATATCCTTCAGTCCGACACGAAGCCTGGTCATGCATGCTGCATTAGAGGTAATATTTGACTTTCCTCCCAGCAGAATTACTAATTGTTCGCTGATTTGCCTGTAATTCATATTCATCCTCCTTTTTTATTCTGTTTCATTTAAAATAACCCTATGTACATGAAATAGTTTTTTTAGCTCCTTTCATAATTATTAAAGCCTTCCGGATTTTTCCGTTGGCCTTTGACAGCTTTTGAACTGCTTCTTTTACATCGCAATTTAACAGAATCATGGTAATAGCTGTTTTGACATGCCCCTCTGCTTTTTCAAGCACTGATTTTGCTTCTTCCCTGCTGCAGCCGGTGGATTCCATAACAATATTTTGTGACCTTACCACCAGCTTTTCATTGCTTTGCTGCACGTCTACCATGAGATTCTCGTATACTTTACCGATTCCCACCATACTTCCTGTAGAAATCATATTTAATACCATCTTCTGGGCCGTACCTGCTTTCAGTCTGGTAGAACCGGTTAATACTTCTGGTCCGGATACCGGTTCGATAGCAAGCTTAGCCTCTTTTCCGATTGCCGAATCCTTATTGCATGCGACAGCAACTGTCTGACAACCGATGGAGTTAGCATAGCGTAAACCATAGATCACATAGGGAGTTCTTCCGGAGGCTGCCAATCCGATCACAATGTCCCTGGGGGAAAGATGAAGCTTTTTTAAATCTTCTTCACATAAGGTATCACTGTCTTCGGCACCTTCTACGGCTTTTACAAAGGCTTTTTCCCCTCCTGCAATCAGACCGGTCACCTTTTCCGGAGATACACCAAATGTAGGCGGGCACTCTACTGCATCCAACAGGCCAAGTCTTCCCGAGGTTCCGGCACCTATATAGATGATCCTGCCTCCGGTGCTCAGACTCTGCGCTGCCCATTCTATGGCTATGGAAATTTCGGACAGTACTTCATGTACTGCTCTCACCACCTTTTCATCTTCTTTATTCATTACCTGTGCAATTTCAAAGGGTGTCATTTCATCCAGTTTCATCGTATCTGAGTTACGGGATTCCGTTGTCAGTTTTGATAAATCAATCATGTTCTGTTCCTCCATCTTTCTGTATATGCGTTCTTCCAAACTGATTCATACAGAATTCATAATTCCTGTTGACGTATGCAGTGAAAAAAATGTCTACTACATTCAGCTGTGAAATACGTGATGACATAGCTCCGCTCCTGTATATCAACTCTGTAGCTGCAACCGGCATTACAAAATCAGCTATCTCTGCAAGCTTAGATTCTACGGCTCTTGTAATTGCAATGACCTTGGCCCCGTTTCCTTTTGCCACTCTGGCACATTCCAGCATTTCCCCCGTAAGTCCCGAATAGCTGATTACAATTGCCAGATCATTTTCTCTTAAATTTCTGGCTGTCAGCAGCTGCGCATGCCAGTCATCGCAGATATTACAAATGACGTCGGCACGAAGGAGTTTCAAATACAGATCCCTGGCTACTAACAGGGAGGTTCCAAGTCCGAATAATGTAACACTTCTGCTGCTTTCCAGCAGTTTGACACATTCTGTTATAATTTTAGGTTCAATGAGCTTCCTGGTTGTTTCCAACGACTCAATGTTCTTTTTTGTAACCTTGTAAATGATGTCTTCTACAGTATCCGCCTGTGTGATTTTTTGAAATGCAATTTCCCGGCTTTCACGAAACAGCGCTACCTCATAGGCTAATGTGTTCTGGAAATCTTTATATCCGCTGCAGCCCAGCTTTTTGCACAGCCTGACAATCGTAGCCGGAGAAACATAAGTTTCTTTCCCAAGTTCTTTTATACTTTTTCCCAGTACAGTTTCCGGATTCTTATGCAGTCTCTTTATCAGTTCTTTCTCGGCTTCACTTGCTTTTTTAATATAGTCATCAATTCGTACCAGCAACCCTTTCATGCAGGATTCTCCCTTCTGCTAAGCTAGAAGAAAATTTACATATACTTTCGTAATTCTTTATATTTTATTCTAACTTGGCTGTACCGTATTTTCAATATAGACGAGTTTTTATGAAACTTATTTTCATTATATGATGATTTTTTCATAAAATAAAGGAGCCGGTTTTCCTTTTTTCAAGCATCCCATACTGGAATTCCTATCAGATATGACCTGATTATGTTATACTAAACATAAGAAAAATTTGACAGCCAGTATCTTTACCAGGGAAGGAACGGATAAGTATAAAAAACTATATGGTACGTTTTCTGGAAAAAAATGGTATGGAGGAATTCGGGGGAAGGAGAAACGTTGATTTTATTTGGCTGTCTAATATTTGCAATTATAAAAAGATATATGGTGGAAGGCATGACATAGTTGGTAAAGGGATCATAAAATTCAGAGGGAGAAGCGAAAATGAGTGTATTTAGAAACGAAAATAATTGTTTGAAATTTCATTATGATGCAGAAGAACTTTGGATTCAGCCATGGGGCAATAACAAGGAAGAGAAAAAACTGCCTCCAGTATGATGTTCCGATTTTTGCCGGTTAAAAATACAGGTTCCTTTTTCATGGGATTCCTCCAATCATAAATTCTTCTTTTTTGTCTCATAATAATGAAAAAAGAAATGAGGTATTATTATGAGCGCTGATGCAGAACTTTTGAATTTCATTTATCAGAATTCCCAGATGGGAGTAGAAACATTAAACCAACTTTTACCAATAACTGATAATGAGTCATTTAGAAAGCATTTGAAGCTGCAGCTTAAAGAATATAAACAGATACACCAGGAAGCAAAGGTATTTTTAAATCAACATGGATTCCGGGAAAAGGAAATAGGAAGCCTGGAAAAGATCATGACATATCTGATGATAGATATGAAAACCCTTGTGGATAAGTCGGCCTCTCATATGGCTGAAATGTTGATATTGGGAAGTATACGTGGAGTTATTGATTGTACTAAAAAAATTAAACAGTATGAAAAAGAGGCAGATAAGGAGATCATAACCTTGATGAAGAATCTTCTTAAGCTTGAGGAGATTAACGAAGAACGGTTGAAGCAGATGCTTTAACAGCGTATAATGTTTCTATTAAGAAGAGACAGGAGAGAAACGCAATGATACTCAGTGTCAGCAGGCGGACGGATATTCCGCAGTTTTATCCGGATTGGTTTTTTAACAGGCTGGAAGAGGGGTTCCTTTATGTAAAAAATCCTATGAACAGCCGTCAAATCAGCAGAATTGACCTTTCACCGGAACAGGTGGAACTGATTGTATTCTGGACAAAGAACCCCGAACCAATGCTGGGGCAGATCCGAAAGCTGGGGAAAATTCCCTGTTATATCCAGTTTACATTAACCGGATATGGCAGGGATATGGAGCCGGGCCTGCCGGATAAAAGACGTCTGATTAAAATTTTCCGGAAAACGGCAGAACAGATCGGAATGGAACGAATGGTCTGGCGGTATGATCCCATATTTGTAACCGAACGGTATCCGGCAGAATATCATCTGCGGGCCTTTGAGGAAATCGCCAGGAGCCTCTGCGGCTTTACAAATAAGGTGGTAATCAGTTTTCTGGATATGTACGGTAAAACTGTCCGCAATATGAGAGGAATCAAACTACAAGAAATGGATGCAGACAAGATGCTTGATATAAGCAGAAGACTCGCTGCAATTGCTGGTACTTATGGACTCAGAATTGAGGCCTGCTCAGAAAAAACAGATTTAAGTCCGGCAGGAGTACTGGGTGGAAGCTGCATTGATCCTGTTATGGTGGAACAGATTTTAAAAAGTCCTGTAAGGAGAAAGAAGGATAAAAATCAGAGGCTGGAATGCGGCTGCCTGGAAAGCGTTGAGGTGGGGGCTTATGACACCTGCCTGTGCGGCTGCAGATATTGCTATGCCAATGACAGTCAGGCCGCAGTTATGCGGCAGAGAGCACTGTATGACGTACATAGCCCTCTGCTTTGCGGAAGGGTTGAAGACGGAGACCGGATTACAGAAAGGAAAGCAAGACGCCTCCGGGCTGACTAGAGCTGATTTAAGCAGTCCTGTAAGGAATCAGCCAGTTTCCCAATATGGATACCGTCTACAAAGGAATGATGTACCTGAACAGAAAATGGGAGAATCCATTTTCCGTCTCTTAAAACATACTTTCCCCAGTCAAAGAGTGGTGTGGCGTTATCCTTTTTTCCAGAATTGGTGTGCGAAATGTGAGTATAGGATATCCACGGCAATGGTGAAAACTGATATACGTCATTGCCTAAAGGTCCGGTGAAATACTCCTTTTGAGTTTTGGCTGTTTCTGAGGCGATGGCAATATATTCTTCCATGGTATCCTGCATGTTAACATTGACAACCTTAAAGAGTTCGGAATCTTTGTCCATATAGGTAAAAGAAGTATTGATCCTGTCATAAAGCACGATTTGTCCATCTAAGAAGCGGAAGCGGAATTCCTCGATTTCATTTGCACATTTTGTAACAGTATAAATCAATGCAAAGGTAAACGAAACTTTCTTTTTTCTGATCTTTTCTAAGAAATTACTGATATCCAATTCAAAAGTGATGCAATAGCAGGGCTCCATGCTGTTCCGGAATACATTGCAGTGCATAGCCCGTTTCCAATTTCTTTCATCAATTACTTGAAAATCACTACTCATAATTAAGCCTCCTCCATTCTGGATAATAACAAATTCACAGCAAATTTAAAACCATATAATTCTGATTACCCCTACTAGCAGGATGAACCATATTACTATAACAGGCAGAGCATAAAACCACTTTTTTGGCTTCCCGCCGGCCCAAATTCCTTCCGCTTCTTTTCGGCATTTATCAAAAATATCATCAGGGATCAGACGTATAGTGAGAGCAATCAAAGCGGGTAAGAGGATAATATCGTCCAGATAACCAAGCAAAGGAATAAAGTCAGGGATCAAATCAATAGGAGAAAGGGCATAGACTACGGTAAGCAACCCGGTTAATCTGGCAGCAGCTGGTGTTTCCTTCTTTTGTATGGCAATAAATACTGCCGGAATGTCTGTTTTTAGCCTGCCGGCTCTCTTCTTAAGATTCATTTGACAGCCTCCTGTTATCAGTCCTTTGTCAGTAACTTTTTATATGTGAAATCAACAAGTGCTGCACCAAAGGGGGCGGTTATCAAAATAGACAGAACGGCAACGGTTAAAACAATGTTTCCGCAAGCCAGTCCCATGGACAGAGGGATTCCGCCGATGGCGGCCTGTACCGTTGCTTTGGGAATATAGGCGATGGCAGTAAAGATCCGTTCGTTTTTATGAAGCGGAGTTTTGACCAGGCACAGAAAGACACCGGCAATACGAAATACCAGAACACAGAATATAAGCGCGATTGCCATAAGTCCCGCATTAAGGGCGTAGCTGATGTTCACAGTAGCACCTACGAGAACAAACAGCCACACCTCGGCACCGACCCACAATTTTGAAAATTTACTGGATAACCGTTTGGAAAGCTCATGTTTTTTCTGCTGGATGGTGGCACCCAGTGCCATGACGGCAAGAAGGCCTGAAAAGCCGATGACCCCTTCCATATGATGCTCCAGAGTAACAAGTAAAAATGATACGGACAGAATCATGATCACCTTGCTGCTGTCACGGATATGCAGCCTGGTAAAGAATGCAGTCATCACAAGACCGATGAGAACTCCGCCTGAAAGCCCAAAAAGAATGGAGGTCGGTATGGTTATAAAACTTGCCGGGCTGATGGTGCCTCCCTGGGCCAGCCCTGTAAAGGCTGTGAACAGCACGATAACGAACACATCGTCCACAGAAGCTCCGGCCATAATGATCTGGGGGATGCTTTTTTTGGTTCCGTATCCGCTTTCCATCAGCTTGAGCATCCTGGGTACGATGACAGCAGGGGAAACGGCCGCCACGACTGTTCCCATGACGGCCGCCTCAAGGTGCGATATACCGAGGAAAACAGGGGCCAGAAGAAGCATGCCGGTAAGCTCAAAGCAGGCTGGTACAAAACACATCAGGATCGCCGGCCGTCCAACCTTTTTTAAATCCCTGACATCCAGATTGAGCCCGGCTCTGGTAAGAATAATAATTAATGCAATCTGCCGCAATTCTGTGGATATATTTAAAATGGTGTTATCCAGCAGATTTAACGCATAAGGCCCCAGGATCATACCTGTAAAAAGCATGCCAAGAAGGCTTGGGAGCTTTAACTTCTCAAAAAATTTTCCAAGAGCCATCCCACAGAGGAATACAAGTGCAAGTGATAATAACATAGAAATCTCTCCAATCTGCGCAGTCTGTCAAAAAAGCTGATGAGTCTGCGATTTTAATATCACAGAAGTCATCAGCTGTCTAAGCGGTTTAGGGTATTACCCAGGGGAGAACCTCATTCCCATTTTTAGTATTATAATACGTAATATCAGTTTTGGCAATCTGTAATTTTTTAATACCTGTTCGATTGAGATCCTGCATTAATGGCCTTTGCCTTAAAGATCAGTCAGTAGTGTTATACAGATGATTTCTTTGCTCTCCGGGCATAATAAGGCGGATACCACTTTGGGAACCACCTGGTAAAAATACCCAGAAGAGCAGGCAGGACCGAATTGATAACTCCTATAAAAACAGAAAAACGGGACTGAATCAGGAAATATGTCCAAATGGGTGTTACCAGGTAAAGTACGCCCCAGCAGGCAGTTAATATCCGGTTGGTCCTTAAAAACAGCAGATTTTTAAGTGCTGATTCTCCCCCGTAACCATACATGGAGTAGTAAGCGGTCAGAGGAATTTTCAGAAATACCGTGCTGCTCCACATAATGCCGAACAGAAGATAGGAGACCGGTACCAGACAGGCGGCTGGGTAACCGAGTACGGCCATCAGCCCTGTGCAGGATACCATGAATGCAGAAAGATATTCGAATACCGTTGCCTTCCATTTTAAAAATGCAAATGGCAGTGCAGCGCCTGCAGCAATACCCAGCACTCCGCCTATGACCGGATCGGCGGCCATGAAAAACCAGATGGGAAACCAGGGAAGCAGCAGTAAGGTCATATTGCTTTTTTTTACTGATCCGGTAATTTCCTGGGATTTCTTGATAGCAGACCGTGTTCCGAAAAAATCACTCCAGTGTAACATTAAGTCAAAATCGCCTTCCACACGGTAGCGGTGTTCCATCATAGCGGTCTGCCCATCTGTCTCTCCCTTTGCAATACTCATCCAGACAGAGAGAGGGGTTTCTATCCTGGTGGTGAAGGGTCTGAAGTTTTCTGTTAATACGGTATGTCCGCTTTTGCCCAGAACGATCTGACAGGTCTTACCTACATCGGTATAGTGCATTTCCAGTACTTTATCCTGTCCGTTCCATGCAGACGGCTGATACAAAGCAGCCATTTGTCTTGTGAATGAAAGGGAGCTGTCATGTTCACAGTCAGAGCTTTTATGATCTTCGGCATCGATTCCCCAGCTGGCATTTGCCATCTGTTCAAAAACATCTCTGGGGTATAATGGTTCAGCCAATTTTTCTTTTGTTTCAGATGTAATTTTGCCGGATGCATATTCCTTTCCTGCGGCTTTGACTGACTGCAGATATTCATCGGTACGGCTGCGCAGTTCAGGCACCCTAAACAGCTCACCTTCCCCGCAATACAGGGTTTCGTAATTCCCATTTCCAAAACACCGGTCCAATTGCAGGTTAAGGGAATGATAATTGCCTTCAGGCGTATAAAATCCGCAGGAGGAAATAAATACATAACGTTTGCCGGACATATCGTATCTGGAGGGATGGGAACCGCTTGCTGACTCTTTTTCCATGAAGGGAAGTTTCATGGGAAGCTGTCTGTCCATCACTGCTTTCATCTGGGAAGGCAAGCCGAAGTAATAGAGAGGGAAGCTCCAGATAATGAGGTCGGCAGTCAGAATTTTTTTAATGACAGAAGCCATATCGTCATGGATGCAGCATTCGCCAGGCGTTCTGTTCCAGCAGCCGAAACAGCCAATACACGGCTTGATGTTCATATGATAAACTGTCAGGATCTCCGTTTCCATCACAGCGGTTTCTGCCATGCCATCTAAAAATGCGTTGGTCAGACGCATGGTATTGCTCTTTTTTCCTTTGGGACTGCCGTTTAATACCAATACCTTCATTTGAGTACCTCCAGTTTCTGAATGCATTGATCCGCCCACTCCATGCACATCCGGATATAGCTGTATCCAAAATCAGCGGCAAGTCCCCAATATACCTTCTGATAAGGCTCGACAAGATTACCGTACTGTTCAATGCTGTCCGGTATATGACTCATTTCATCCATATATTTCCTGCAGTCCCCAATAAAGCTTTTCAGCATGGTAATGCATTCTTCCGGCGGCTTGCAGCCGGAAAAGAATACCTTCATCAGAAACGCATTTTTTGAGCCTTTGGAAAATTCATGGTTTTCACTTGAAAGCCAGCGAAAGAATTCGTTTTTTCCGCTTTCTGTAATTGAATAAAGTTTTTTGCTTGGCTTATCTGTCTGTACGATGATTTCGCAGGTGACAAACTGTTTCTGTTCCAATTTAGTAAGCTCCAGATATATGTGGCTGGTCTGGGCATACCAGAAAAATTTCACTGATGAGCTGAAAGCTTTGCTAAGGTCATAGCCGGTCATGCTTCCATACGAGAGAAAACCCAGTATACTGTGGGAGAGTGACATTTTTTTACCTCCAAACTATATTATAAAATTATAATAGTATAAAATTACAATAATGTCAATCAGATAAAAAATTTAAACTTTGCTTGACAAGAGATTAGAAATCTTGTAAAATTACTCATGTTGTGAGTAATTTAGCCCAGATAGCTCAGTTGGTAGAGCAGAGGACTGAAAATCCTCGTGTCGCTGGTTCGATTCCGGCTTTGGGCATTGTGCTTTTACAGCACATTTTGAAATGCTTTTTAAGTTCCGTGCGGGTGTGGTTCAATGGTAGAACACCAGCCTTCCAAGCTGGATACGTGGGTTCGATTCCCATCACCCGCTTTCATTAGAAACCGGGAAGACTTAAGATTGGTGTGCTTCCCGTCAAGTAGAATTCAAAAAACAAAATTACTGCCGTTCACATAGTGTACGGCAGTTTTTCTATGCAGCCAATAATAGCTTCTCGTGATATTCCATCGGTGTTAAAACACCTAACTTTCGTTGCGGTCTCTGATTCGTATAATAATTCATATAGCTATTAATTGCATTTATTAATTCTGCCTTTGATTGATATTTTCTAGTGTAGTACATTTCTCTTTTCATCAGACCCCAGAATCCTTCCATTGGTCCATTATCAATGCATCGTGCGACTCTGGACATACTTTGCTTACTTGATTTGGGATTTTCAAGTAGCTGTCCGGGTACTTTGTAATTATAAAGAAAAAGAAATCATAAAAATGCTCCTTATTACCCCCGAAGTTTTATCTTATAAAAAACAGCCATAGAAGAAAGGCAGCTTTTCTGTAACTTTTTATATAGGAACTCTCTTAAAAAAGAGTGGATGCCATAATTTCATGTTCACCCACTCTTTTCTTTAGCAAGTACCTACTCCTTCGAACATGCTCAACCGGATTGCAAACATATATCATGCTTTTTAACATTATAGTAATATATATGAAAGCTAGAATACCAGTATAAGGCGGGGAGTAAAATAATTTTACCCGCGGTACTGATTCGGTAAACGGTTATTTTGTTAATTTCTATATTTCACCCGCCATATACTTTCCATTCAAGAATACCTGTAGAGCTGCTTTTTTTTGAATCCATTGTAATCGTAATGCCATTTGTTGTCACCGGAGTAAATGTGGTAGTATTATATTTATCAATTTCCGTACCTAACCCTTTGGGGTTATTAACGTTTTTCCAGGCCTTCCCATCCCAATACATTATGTTGTAGGAAGCCGGTACATCGATTCCCAGGCCGTCTTTAAACCAATATACATCACAACCGGATATCGTGAAATTTTTATTAAAGACATATTGAACCCATTGTGTCCCGGTTTCCGGATAGTTTCCATAAACAGCGCCGCTTCTGTCGTTTGAGCTTGACGGATCAATTCCATCATTTAATGCACTTATATTTTCCCAATCTGATACGTAAGAAGCCGATGCAGCAGCCTGTCCGGCTATATTTGTTAATTCAGGGGTCGGGGTCGGAGTCACACCGCCGGCTGACTGTATAAATGTCATTTCATCTGCTGATTGACTGATTTGTGAAATTTCTAAGCCGGACGCTGACTGATTCCACCATTTAGAATTCGGAGTGGTACTAGCAGTAAATGAATCTTTATAACCTCCCCGGAATAAATCTCTGCTGTCTCCGCTGTTTTTATTTCTCTCCAAATCAAATTTTCCGTCTGCTTGTACAAGAGAGACTAAGTAATGGCTGCCTGGTGTCATATCATTCTTAGAATTATCTCCGCCTTCATCTACATGCCAGATCGCTAATCCCGCATCCGGCGAGTCAGCATATCTTCCTTTTTTTTGAATGTTTTCTATGAGATAATATTCTTTTGAATTATTACCTGACCATTTATATGAATAGGAGTTTCCATTTTTATCAGCTACTGCTTCAAATGTGGTTCCGGCATCATATTGATTCAAACTCATGGGTGTATTCCAGCCGGATATAATATTTCTGCAGTATGGATCCGGCGGCAGCGGATTTTTTTCATTTGTTACAGAGCTCATTAAGCTATAGGCTCCGGTACCCTGTGAATCATTGTCATAATCATACAAATCCGGATACCCGTAAATCATGTGTCCGCTTTCATGGCATATGGTATAAATCGATAAATCGTTTCCGATATCAGACATTTCATATTTTTGTATTTTAGCACCATTGATATTGTCTGATTTGGGATACCAGGACTGATGAGGCCATAATCCCTTTGCCCAGCCTGCGTCAGCCGTGCCTGCATAAAGGATATTAACAGCCTTTAAGTATCCTTTGGAATCTTTTGTTAAACCTGAAAGGTCATTACCTGAAGTTTTTAACCATTGAAAAACTTCTTCTGCAAATTCATCTGCTTTCGCATAGGAACCTTCTGCCTCATAAATATCGTCATAAAAAGATTTTGGGTGTTTGGCAGTATAGAATCCGATTATTGAATTTGTATATGTAACTTTTCCGCCGGACACATCATAATAAAAATCTCTAATAGACCCGTTATTGTTAAAGCCGGTGTAACCGACTCCGTTAAAAAAGTTCTCTATTTCTGATTTGGAAATAGCGCAGCTGGTATCTGGAAAGTCCACTAAAACAGTCAATCCTTTTACATTTCCGGAAGCTGTTATTTTTGAATCCAGCAATCCGTTGCTATTACTGTATTTACCATCTGGAGTGTTTTTGAAATCCATTCCATGGAGTCTTTCTCTTACTTCATCAGATTTCTTCTTTATAGCATCAGTCTTTATTTTTAAGTGCTTATCCAGGTGATTTTTGGCGCTGTCTGTAATAGAATTAATATTTCTTAGCGTATCGTTTGTTTTATAAACTTCTCCGGTAGAAACATATTCTGTCTGATCTTCATTTAATTTTGCATAGCATATCCAGCCGTTTTCATCACGGCAAAGAGTATAACCATCTGAACTTTCAATCTGTTGAAAATATTCATCTCCTGAAATTTCAACCTCAACTTTACTCCCATCTGGCTGAACTAACTCATAATTTTTATAATTGCAGGGAGCTGCTAAAGCCTCTGCGTTCATAATTGCCATCACTGATACTGCTGCGACTGTAGTTGTTAATAGTTTCGTTAATTTGTGCATAATAAATACTCCTCTCAATTTTTCTATGTTTTTTACACAACTTGCTTTATTTCAAACTTCCTCAAATTATGTGTAACTTGATTAATGGGATTTTATCATTGGAATCACCTCTCATTTTTTGTGTATTTTATATTAGAAACGTTGAAAAATGATAAATGTAACGCATATATATGAATATTAAGAAATTTTATAGTAAATTTAATAGAATTTGAAAAACAACAAATTAATTCAATGAAAAACAACAAATAAATATTTAGACTTTATAAAATAGATTTAATTGGAGCATAACTTCTAAATATATATACAATAGCGAATGGAAAGGGTGATTTGTAGATTTTATCAAGCTTGAAAGCAGCATAATTAAACGTAGAGGCAGTAAATCACTTGGTCTGGCAAATCGGTAAGAGGAAAATGAAAGGGGTTTTAGAACTCTAAAACTTAATAAAAATAGACTTTAATAGAGCAGATACGGACCTTGCTGGAATGCGGATATCCGAAAGAGAAAACCTCGGACATGTATTTTATAGAAAAAAGAGGCTTTTGCAATTGTTAATTCGCAAAAACCTCTTTTTGTGATTGCTGACTCACATGGGCCGTTCTATTTTAATGTTTTCCGGGAATTTACTGAATAAAGGTACCGGCCTTGATCTGGTCTACGATTTCCTTATACTGGGTCTGAACATCTTCCGGTACGACACTGGAAAAGGTACCGATGCTTAAGCAGCCGTTGCTTAAATCACCATAGATGGTCCGGTTTCCGAAGGATGCGGATTCCACGTCCTTCATGCAGGCTTTGATCAGTGCGGCGTTGTCGGTAACTACAGAACAGATGATGACTTTATCATCGGCTGAGCCTAAATCTCCGGGCTGTCCGATGTCGTATTTACCTTCCGTTGCAGCCAGGGCTTCACGGGCACCGGTATCAACGGCAGATGCATCACCGAACATCACATCCACATCATAGGTGGAAATCATGGAGGAAGCAATTTCCTTTCCTTTTGCAGTATCGCTGAAGGAGCCGGCATAAGCGGAGGAAACCTTAATATCCGGGCTTACCTTCTGCGCTGCCTTTTCGTAACATTCAAGCTTTGCCTTTGTGGTATCAAGCTCCATGCCGCCGATGAATCCGATGTTGCCGGTTTTGCTCATGAGGCCTGCCAGGGCACCTGCCATATAACCGATCTGCTTTGCATCCGGAAGAATGGAAACGATGTTGTCTGTTTCTACCGTTCCGTTTAACAGGGCAAACTTAATATCCGGATATTCCTCTGCTACCTGCTTTACGGCATCGGTGTACTGGTTGCCTGGTGCAAAGATCAGGTCATAGCCCAGTTCTGCGTAATCGGTCATGACTGTGGAATAATCTGCATTAGCCACATTATCGGTATAAACGGTTTCCCAGCCGCAGTCTGCGGCTGCGTCCACCATTGCCTGGTAGCAGCTTGCGCCCCATCCGCCGTCGGAAACAGAAGAATCACAGATCATGGCCACCTTATAGTCTTTGCTTTCTGCGGTTTCTGCAGCGGCTGCAGCGGTTGTTCCTGAGGCAGCAGTTGTGCCGGCTGCGGTAGTCTCTGCAGATGATGGTGCGCTGGAACCGCCGCAGGCGGACAGGCTCATGGCTGCAAGGGCAGCCGCCATGAACAGAGAAGCTGTCTTCATAGTCTTTTTCATAATAAATCCTCCTTTAAATGTTTACATTAGTATATAATCGCAGGAATCCTCCTGTAATTACCTTAACGTTCTTCCCGGTAATAAGGCTGTCCGTTTGCCTTGGGGCCATTCTTTTTGATTCCGAAGAATGCCAGCACGAACAGGGTGCACAGATAGGGGATCATCTGCAGAAGCTGGTATGGGGTGGATGGGCTTAAAAGCTGCAGGCGTATCTGCAGGGCATCGCAAAAGCCGAAGAGCAGACAGGCTAACATAACCCCGGACGGCATCCAGCGGCCGAATATGACAGCGGATAATGCGATGAAGCCGCGGCCGGCTACAATGCCTTCCGAATAGGTGCTGGTATAGCAGATGGTTAAGTATGCTCCTCCAATGCCGGCCAGAGCACCGCAGATGATGCAGGCAATGTATTTCTGCAGGACTACATTGATTCCCAGGGTTTCGGCGGCTTTTGGAAATTCTCCCACTGCCTTGAAGTTCAGCCCTGCTTTTGTCCGGTTTAAGAAAACAGCAGTGACAGGGACCAGCAGGTAGGCGGCATATACCAGCGGAATATGGTTGAAAAGAACAGGTCCTAAAACAGGGATTCTGCTTAACAGCGGAATCGGCGCTGCCTTCATGGATACTCCCTGGATCAGCGTGGAGGTATCGGAAAAGGACAGGCGGTATATAAAAGATGCCAGAGCCGGGGCAAAGATATTGATGGCCATGCCGTATACAATCTGAGGAGCGCACAGTTTAATGGTGCAGTAGGCATAAATCATGTTGATGGCCATGCCGGATAAAGCACCGGCTGCGATACCTGCCATGGGACTGCCTGTCTGGAAACCGATGAGAAAGCCGATCAAAGCGCCGAACGACATGATGCCATCCAGGCCGATGTTGACCAGCCCGGCACGTTCGGAATAGGTTTCCGCCAGTGCTACGAAAAGGATAGGAGTTGCCATGCGAACGGTTGATAACAGCAATTCAATAAAAAAATTCAAGTTAAAAAAAGCACTCATTCGTTGTTTCCCTCCTTTTTCCCGGATTGTCTGCTTAAGAACTGTTTGATTTCCGGCAGCTTTAGGAGTGCGGTGCCGGCAACGGCAAATATGATGACCAGTGCCTGGATTATGTCCACAACAGCGGTAGGAACCTGCATTCCGGTCTGCAGCGTACTGGCGCCTTTTCTCAATACGGCAAAGATAAATGCCACGATTGCAGTGCCGATGGGATTTAACTGGGCGATCAGAGCAATCGCCACACCGTCAAAACCGAAGCCCTGTCCGAAACCGCTCATCAGCCGGAGCTGTTTGCCGTGAAGCTCCACGCTGCCTCCCAGTCCGGCAATCGCTCCGGAAGTGATAAAGGAGAACAGGATATACCGGTTAACGGGGAAACCGTTGAAAAATGCTGCTGTTGCATTTAATCCAACCGCCCGCAGCTTAAATCCTTTGGAAGTATAAAAAAGAAAATAATAGCTGGCCAAAGTTAAAAAAATTGCAATTGCGATTCCCAAGTGCACCGGAAAACTTTTGGAAATAACGGCAATCCTGGTGCTGTCGGGGATGGCATAGGTCTGAGGAACACTTCCGTCCCGAAGAAGTGTGGTGTACACATAGCCCATAAACAGAGTTGCTACATAGTTAAGCATAATGCTGACGATCATTTCATTTAATCCCCGGGTGATCTTAAGGATTCCGGGAATCGCTCCCCATAAGGCCCCGCCTGCCGTACCGGCAAGAAGGCTTAACAGGATTCCCGGGACACCCTGGATGCCGGATTTTGTGACAAAGAAGATGCTGACAACGGCGCCCATAATAAACTGTCCTTCTCCTCCCAGATTGAAGACACCGCATTTATAAGCAAAAGAAGCGGTCAGGCCCGTAAAGATCAGGGGACAGGCAATAACCAGGGTCTGGGCAATCTTCCGGCTGCTTCCGAATGCGCCGGAAAACAGGTATCCGTATGCCTTAAATGGGTTTTTGCCCAGGCACAGTATGATGATTCCTCCAATAACAAAGGCCACCAGAATGGAGATGACCGGTACAATGATTTTAGTCAGGTTATCTTTTGATTTCATGTCCTATATCTCCTTTCCTGCCATTGCCAGTGAGATCTGTTCGATCGGCGGATTATCTCCGGGGTAAATGCCCATGATCTGTCCCTCAAACATAACGATGATCCGGTCGGAAAGCTTCAGGATCTCGTCAAAATCCGCACTGATCAGGAGAATGCCGCATCCCTTATCCCTCGCAGCGATCATGGTGTCATGAACGTAACGTGTGGCACCGATATCCAGTCCTCTGGTAGGATGGACGGCCACCAGAAGCTCAGGTTCGTTCTCCAGTTCCCGTGCCAGGATGACTTTCTGCTGATTCCCGCCGGATAAGTTGCGGACCTCCTGTTCCACAGAGGCACACCGGATATCATTTTTTTTCTGCATTTCAACGGCAAATGCCGTAATGGATTTTTTCTTTAATAATGCCCCTTTTCCATAGGAAAATCTGGCCTCTTCCGTGGATTTGAGCACCAGGTTCTCCCGGACGGTCATATTGCCGATGAGTCCCATTTTATTCCGGTCCTCCGGTACGTGGGAAACATGGGAGAGGATAAAGCTGCTGGGGGCAAACCGGGAAATCAGGGAGGATTTCAGAGTTACGCTACCGGCATCCGGTGAGATGACGCCGGTAGCTATCTGCGCAAGCTGGGACTGTCCGTTTCCGTCAACACCTGCAATACCGAGAATCTCGCCTTTGCTTATGGAAAGGCTTATGTCATTTAAACCACTGTGCTTATGCTGCTTATTGTAATTCACATGCTCCAGATTCAGAACCTCTGCCCCGGGTTTTGTGACTTTCTTATAATGGCTTGGAGCCATCTCCCGTCCGATCATCAGGTTTGCAAGTTCGGTCCCGTCGGTTTTATCCTTATCCAGAGTAGTCACCGTTTCGCCTGCCCGGAGGATGGTTATCCGGTCACTGATTGCAAGGACTTCACGCATCTTATGAGATATGAAGATAACGGATTTGTGTTCACTGGTCAGCTTATGAATGATAGCAAACAGACCTTCGGCTTCTAAATCGGTAAGAGCGGCTGTGGGCTCGTCAAGAATGAGAAGTTCTGCGCCCCGGTATAAGGCTTTGAGGATCTCGACACGCTGCTGGGCACCCACGGAAATTTCGGTAACTGGTTTATCCAGTTCAACATTAAGGCCGTATTTCCGGGAAAGCTCCAGGATATCCTTTTTAAGCTGTTCTTTTTTTATAAAGATCGAAGAATCCTTTTTGCTGCCTAAAATAATGTTTTCGAAAACGGTCATGGCCTCCACCAGCATGAAGTGCTGATGTACCATACCGATTCCCAGTCTGACAGCCGCTTTTGGAGATTCGATTTTTGCTTTCTTGCCGCGCAGATAAATTTCCCCGCTGGTGGGTTGATACAGACCTATAAGAATATTCATCAGAGTACTTTTCCCGGCACCATTTTCCCCTAACAGGGTATGTACCTCACCTTCCCGTACGGAGAGGTTGATGTTGCGGTTGGCGTACACATCACCAAAGCATTTGGTGATATGCTCCATCTTCAGCAGTTCGTTCATTGGGTCCTCCTATCCATTGATCTCTTTTATCAGGATTTCTTTGCAATATGCAAAATAAGAATCTAAATCAAATGCCTGTCTGTCTACCAGAAACTGTACCGCAGCACCTTCTAAAAGGGAGACGGCTATGCCGGAGAGCAGATTTTTTTTAATGGCAGGCATTTCCGGTGCATGCAGGTCTATCAAATCCCGGATTTCCTGCCGCCAGTTATCGTAGGACCGGCAGAATTCCTGATGCATGTCCGGCTCAAGACGGGCCTGGTTCCAGAAATCCAGTTCTGCAACATCATATTTATCTTCTTTGAGAATAGTATGCATCTTCTGGTTTATGAATATGTCTAAATGATCTTCAAGAGCCAACGGGGTGTCGGTTTTTATAAGGTTAATGGATTGTTGGCGGATTTCGCGGTAACGGTTTAAGACTTTCTTTTGGACAGCAAGGAGCAGTTCTTTCTTACTGCTGTAATAATAATGGATATTGGACTGGAATATTTGGGCTTTTTCTGCCACCTGGCGTATTCTAAGCCCGCTTATGGTTTTTTCCTGAATGATATCCAGAGCAGCATCAAGAATCCGGTCTTCTGTTGAAGCGTTATGGCTTTCTTTGTTTTTCAGGTTTTTATTTTTCATAAGTATTTCCCCTTTTGGTCAAATGACCAATTTCTTGCATTATACGGAAATGGCTGATGGGTGTCAACGATAATAGAGAATATTTATTATTATTAAGCGGAAGGTTAATATTATGAAGCATAAAATGAAAAAAGCAGAAAAATATTATTAAAATTACCAGTATTTGGTAAAATAAAGAAGGCAGGAAATGGAAAAGAATAAACTAATATATCAGTATAAAAACAAGCTGCTGTAATTGTGAACTTACAGTATTTATAATACAACAATATTGTGGGAAAATGAATGCAAAATTGTAGAAAAGTAACAAAAGATACACTTGAAAACTGGAACAATATCCATATACAAACTGATATTTCAGTACTAATATATTAGTATCAACAGTGGATGAACCACGGAAGGGGAGGCGGAGGACGGAAGGGGGGTTTCTGCGGGCTGCTATTAACAATATTTTTAAAGGAGGGTTCATATGAACATCAATGTAATCATTGGCATGATCATGATTCTGTCTTTCCTGGGCATGGTGTGGTACTGTGTTAAGGGGTTCAACCTCATGGTTGGATTTGCAATCATGGCAACTTTCTGGACGGCGCTTGCGCTGGTGGGAAATGTATTTTCACCGACTTGTGCAATGGAAGGCAAGTCTTTTATTGATGTATTGACTTATGTATATGCAGACGGTCCGGCAGGTTATGCCAAATCAATTCTGGTCAATGTATTCTTTGGGGCGTTCTTCGGCAGAGTTTTGGTCGATACGGGAATCGCAGCCACGCTTATCCGTAAGGTCGTTGAACTGGGCGGTGATAAGCCCAGAATTACCATGGGACTGCTGTGCGTGGTTACCGCAGTCATCTTTATGTCCATGACCGGGATTGGTCCGGTGATCTCCATTGCAGTTATTGTGCTCCCGATCATGCTGTCCCTCGGCATTCCGGCTCCGATTGCGATGTTCAGCTTCATGGGTTCTATCATGGCCGGTATATTCGGCAATATTGTCAATTTCAAACAGTATCAGACCATATATGCAGGATTTAATCCGGCTGCGGAAAATTATACATATAATGACTATTTTCAGATCGGGATTATCTGCATGGTAATCTCGCTTGTGGTGGTCCTTACTGCAGCCAATCTTTTTATGAACAAAAAAACAGCTCACGCCTGGGCTGCAGCTGCATCATCAGCCCATGACAATGCACCGGCTGTTTCCTGGATCTCCGTTATCCTGCCGGTGCTGGGGATTATCCTGTTTAAAATTCCGATTATTCTGGGATTCTGCCTTTCCGGTATCTACGCATTGCTGACAACAGGCAGGATAAAAGGAACTTATTCTGAAATCTGCCGGCTCTTTGCGAAGCTGTTCACAGATGGTTCCATTGATGTGGCGCCTATGATAGGATTCCTTCTTACCCTGTCCATGTTTAACAATGCAGCCACCTATGCGGCTCCTTATTTTACTGCTATTTTAGGAGGGTTTGTACCGAAAACGGCCATTGCGCTGGTACTGATTTTTGCAGTGCTGACTCCTCTTGGCTTCTTCCGGGGCCCTATGAACCTGGTTGGATGCGGTACAGCGATACTTGCTGTTGTAATTGCCACGCTGCCGGATGCACCGGTTGCATTTTTATACCCGCTGTTTGCTGTCACCACGATCGCACCGCAGCATCTGGATATCACACAGTCCTGGGTTGCATGGGGGTTTGGCTATACCAAGGTTTCCGCAAAAGATTATATGAAAATGTCCATACCTGCAGGCTGGATTATTGGTATTATCTGCTGCATCGCAGTATTTGTACTTTACGGCGGTTTATTGTAATGATTACGGAACTGGCGGAATCTGCCGCCGGTTCTCTCTTTGGCATAATTTATTAAAAGAAAGGAGCGGTCTTAAGAATGGGAAGATCAGTAAGAATGGGCATCGACGTGGGAGGCACCCATACAAAGGCGGTTGCCATAGATGATGCCACTCATGAAATCATTGGGAAATCTTCGGTGAAGACGACCCATGACGATCCCAGAGGCGTTGCGGCAGGAGTGGTTAAATCTTTTGAAAACTGTCTGCATGAGAATCATATCAGCCCGGAAGACGTAGTATTTGTAGCGCATTCCACGACTCAGGCCACTAATGCACTGATTGAAGGCGATGTGGCTGTGGTCGGTGTAATCGGCATGGCAAAGGGCGGTCTGGAAGGATTCCTTGCTAAGAAGCAGACCAGGCTGGCGGACATAGATCTGGGAAATCAGAAGAAAATTAAAATTGTAAATGAATTCCTGAATGTTAAAAAAATCAATCAATCAATGGTAGAAGGCGTTGTTGACAGGATGCTGAAATCCGGCGCCCAGGTCTTTGTTTCTTCCATGGCGTTTGGAGTAGATGACGCAGGCCCGGAGCAGGAGGTCTGTCAGGTGGCCGGTGCCAGAAACATCCCCACAACCATGGCCTCTGATATTACCAAGCTTTACGGACTGACGAGACGAACCAGGACAGCGGCCATTAATGCTTCTATTCTGCCGAAAATGCTGGATACTGCCACGTCAACGGAAAACTCGGTAAGAGAGGCCGGAGTAAACGTGCCCTTGATGATCATGAGAGGTGACGGCGGTGTCATGGAAATATCGGAAATGAAAAAGCGTCCCGTACTGACCATGCTGTCCGGACCGGCGGCATCGGTAATGGGATCTCTCATGTATCTGCGGGCATCCAATGGAGTATATTTTGAGGTAGGCGGCACAACGACCAATATTGGAGTCATTAAAAATGGCCGCCCTGCCATTGATTATTCCATTGTCGGCGGACATCCTACGTATATTTCTTCCCTTGATGTACGGGTTCTGGGAGTGGCCGGAGGTTCCATGGTCCGGGCGGACAAACAGGGAATTATAGATGTAGGGCCTCGTTCCGCCCATATTGCAGGTCTGGATTATTCTGTATTTACGGATACGGACAAAATCAAAGGGCCTAAAGTGGAATTTTTCTCGCCAAAGCCGGGAGATCCGCCGGATTACGTGAGAATCCGGCTGGAAGACGGTTCTGCCGTCACTCTTACAAATTCCTGTGCTGCCAATGTACTGGGACTTGTGAAGCCGGAGCATTTTTCCTGCGGAAATGCGGAGTCTGCCAGAAATGCCATGAAAGCGCTGGCTGATTACTGCGGCACTACCACAGAAGATATTGCCAGACAGATTATGGAAAAAGCATATGCCAAGATTGAACCGGTCATTCTGGAACTGGCAGAGAAATACAAGCTGGAAAGAGATCAGATCTCTCTGGTCGGAGTAGGAGGCGGAGCTGCTTCGCTGATTATTTATTTCAGCGAAAAAATGGGAGTGAAGTATTCCATACCGGAAAATGCGGAAGTCATTTCCTCCATCGGAGTCGCTCTTTCCATGGTACGGGATGTGGTAGAACGCATTATTCCGTCCCCATCCAAAGAGGATATCCGGTCCATTAAGAATGAAGCGTTAAATAAAGCGATTGAATCCGGTGCAGCTGCAGAATCGGTTGAGATCCATATTGAGATCGATCCTCAGACCTCAAAGGTGTCGGCTATAGCAACCGGTTCCACAGAGGTTAAGACTGCGGATCTGTTAAAGGAATGCGGTGAATCAGAGGCAAGGCATCTGGCGGCCCAGGACATGCGTCTTTCGGACGGCAGCACGAAGCTTCTGGCAAGTTCCGGATATTTTTATGTATATGGGGAAACGACAGGTACCGATACCCCCGGAGCTGTCCGCATTGTTGACAAGAAAGGCTTTATCAAGGTGCAGAGAGGCCGGGCCATGTGTTTAAAGACCACGGCAGCAGACTATCTGGAGGCCTTAAGACAGCTTTGGGATGATATGGCTGTTTACCAGACAGAACTGATTGCAAGGCCGGATTATTACCTCTGTATGGGCGCCCGGGTCATGGACTTTTCCGCTCAGGATTTAGAGCAGCTGGAACTGCTTACAGATCTGGAGGCTGCCGCTTTAGAGCCAGAGGAAGAAATTCTGATCGTGGCAGCCAACATAAAGCAGAATTAACGATTAGGAGGCAGGGTATGGGGGAGACGGTATTGCAGGAACTTGCAGAGCAGCTTTTGCAGGTTGATGATATTTCCTGGGGAATGTTTGCATTTTCAAGGGATATCCTGGGTAACAGGATAAACAGAGCAGAAAAAAAGGAAATGATTTTAAAAGCGATGCGCTGCGGGCAGGAAAAGGCAGAGGAGATTATAAAGTTTATGGGAATCTCTGATCCCTGGGAGCTGGCGGAGAAATGGAAACTGAACGTGGAGTATTTGGACAGAGGGCAGACAGCAGACAGGGTGTTATTTGCTCTTTTTACACCTCCTGACCGGATACAGATCATGAAGGAGCCTATAAAAAGGGCAGCGGGAAATGGGATGTTTAATGATCTGATTACTGAGGAGCAGATGGTAAAACTGATTCTGGGTCATGAGATTTTTCATTATCTTGAAGAAGAGGATGAAGATATTTATACCAGAAAAGAAAAGATAGTCCTGTGGAAGCTGTTTGGATATGAGAACAAGTCGTCTGTCCGGGCATTGTCTGAAATTGCCGGGATGTATTTTTCAAAGAAAATAAATGAATTTTCCTATTCACCATTTGCGTTAGATATACTTTTGTATTATAATTATAATCCAGATGAGGCCCTGCGGATGTACAGGGAATTATTAAGTTTTTAACAGGAGGCATTCATGGGCGGCACGGACAATAACCAGGAAGACACCATTTACGATGTTTTGAGATCAGATATACTGGATTTGAAGCTGCGCCCTGGAATGATATTCAGCATTAAGGATATCAGTGCGTCTTATCAGGTTGGAAGGAGTCCGGTGCGGGATGCTTTGATCAGCCTTTCCAAGGAGGGGCTTATAACATTTCTTCCCCAGCGCGGAACCATGATATCCAAGATTGATTATGATAAGGTCCGTAATGAGCGTTTTTTACGGACCTGCGTGGAAGAAAATGTAATGTTTGAATTTATGGCGGTCTGCAATTTAAAGGCTATTACAGCCCTGGAGATGTCTTTAGACAGACAGGAGCGGCTTGAGAAGATGGAAAATATCCGGGCATTTCTGGCAGAGGATATGTATTTTCATTCCATCTTTTACGATGGAGCCAATAAGGGATACTGCAATGATATCCTGGCGGCAAACTCCGGGCATTACAGAAGGATACGGCTTCTGTCCATGGCGGATTCCGGAATTGAAAAGGGACTGGTAAAACAGCACAGGGATCTGGTGGATGCCATCCTTGCCAAGGATTCGGACCGGCTTCATATTGTATTGAATCACCATTTGAACCGGCTGGTAAGCAAGGAGAGACCTCTGGTATCGAAATATCCGGACTTGTTTGACTGTGAAAAAACAGAAGCAAAACGTGAACCGGATGAACTGGGAGTCGATTTTCTTGTGGAGATAAAGCTTAAGTATCATGCGTAGGGGACGTGGACTTATGCTGCGGGGGTTGAGGGAAAATAGGCAGAGGGGGAGCGTCAGCTGTTGGGGGTTCGGCAGAAGGGCTTATAAAGCCCGCAGGATAAAAAAAAAAAGGGGTAGGAAAAAATAACCCCAAATTATTAAAAAAAATAGCGTTGAGGGGTTACAAGAA
>CAYOCB010000028.1:0-37297 GCA_964402355.1 uncultured Lacrimispora sp. | reverse complement strand
TTTTAAAGAAATATTGCCGCCGTTTTCAGCGGCGAGTTATATCATACCAGAGCAGTTGACAAAAGTCAACACTTTTTAAGAATATTTTTTAATCACTTTTTTTATGCCATATCAATTGTTTTTACTATTTTAGTAACCAAAACCAACTATTGTGTTATATTATTACCATAATTTGCCGATATAAAAATATAGCCGATTTAAACAGAGAGGAAGGTGTACCTATGGCGTATATTGGGTAGAGACCCCTGATAACCGGTAATAAGATGATCCATAATCTTTCATAAAAATTAACCTATGTATCGCTAACTGATACAGCCCTAAAAAGCAAAGCAGGACCAATGACGCACCAAAATTTCCGCATAATAACATCTTAACTCATATAATGAAATAGCTCACTTGTTTCTGTCTCATTATCTTGTTCTCAGGAAAATTCATGATTTATTTAGAATAGCTATACATACCATAAGAATGGAATAACCGGAAACCAAAGTATTATAATCAGCCAGACTTACCAGCATCATATTTCCAGAAATAACAGCCAATTTCAAAGAGCTCAATATTTAGCCATTTACCTGTGCACAAAGAAGGTATTGCAGGTAATCTTATAAGTAGGGGAGAAAAATATGAACGAAAAAAATAAAAAGGGATTATTCGGCCTTTTTCGAAATTTAAAGCATTCTGCAGAATCTTCAGAAGAGGACAATGCACCTTCTGCCACTTTACCGGAAGAATCTGAAACCGAGACTGTTGAGGACTCTTCATCGAATACAGACACTCAGGAAAGTACTGCTGCTGCACCTCCCGAGAACGAAACACCAGCTCCAGCGCCATCTTCAATATGGGAATCATCTGATGATCCGCTTCTTGTCCGGATAGATGAAGAAATTTTACTAATCGAACGCAATCAATTCACTAATAAAATGCGTTCATTATCTGCTGTACTTAAAAAAACGGCTGCTGCACAGCAGGAGCCTCAGCCAAAAGCAGCTCAGCCTCAGCTTTATATTTCTAAAAACCGTATGGCTGCATGGCTGTATATTATACCGCCATTAAATGACGGGCAGGATATAAATGAAGGGGATTTAAAAACAATTCTTGCACAGGAGCATGTAACAACCGGGGTTCTGGAAGATGTTTTAAAATCCATAGCTGAAAATCTCATTTATGACCAGGCTGTACTGATTGCAAAAGGAACCCTGGCCCGCAATGGAATTGATGGATCTGTTAAAGATTTCTATAAGCGTATTCTTCAGTTAGAATTTGAAGAAGATGAAAACGGATCTGTAGATTACAAGAATCTGAACAATATTCAATCCATTACGGAAGGTGGAGTTATCTGTGAAATCACTCCTGTTGTCCCAGGTGAAAACGGAATGACCATTGACGGAAAACCTTATCCCTGTACAATCAAGGGGTCAGATATTCTGGTACCTGCCGGACGAAATACGGTAATAACCGAAGACCACACCCTTTTGATTTCTCAAAAAACAGGACATGTTACATTTATTAACGGTAGATTTAATGTAGAATCTGTTCTTAAAATAAGTGGTAATATAGATAACAGTACAGGAAATCTGGATTATGATGGTGATATTCTGATCTCCGGAGATGTAAGAAATGGTTTCTCTGTAAAAGCCACTGGACGTGTCGATATCCGGGGTTCTGTAGAAGGTGCCCAGATAACAGCCAAAGGTCCGATTACCATTGCCAGTGGAATGTCTGGCAGCGGACGAGGTATTTTGACTTCCGATTCTGATGTTAAATGCCGTTACCTGGAACACTGTACCGTAATGGCAGGCGGAAGCGTCTATGCGGAAAGCATCATTAACTCTAAAGTAGAAAGCGGCCAGGATATTATGGTAACATCCGGTATTGGAGTAATTATCGGCGGATGTCTCCTGGCTACCAACAATATTAATGCGAAGATCATAGGCTCCAAAGTCCGGCGGCTCGTAACCGAATTAGTAATCGCCAATATTCCCAAAAATGTAGATGAGGCCAGCCAACTTACCAGAGAATTGGAACAGCTCCATCACAATCTGTCTGAGATAAGAAAAAACATCATCTATCTTGATACCTCACAGCGGCAGGATAAACAGCAATTGCTGGAAAAATTAAAGCAGGCTTCTGAATATTTAAACATACGAGAACAGGATATAACCAATCGTCTAAATGAAATCAAATCAGACGATCAGGTTCAAAGCGGGTTAATCCAATGTCACCAGCTACTCCCAGTAGTTCGTATACGCATCGGCTCCTCCAGCCTTTTAGTACAGGAGGAACACTCCAGCAGTACTATTTATAAAAATAGTGAATGCGATATTATTATTGGAAGTAATTAAAGTTTGAAGGAGGGTCGCTATATGAAAAAAACAATTATGATCGTGGATGATTCTATTATAACTCGTAATGAGATTGAGCAATTACTTATTGGATCGAATTTTGAAGTAATCTGTCAGTGCAAAAGCGGAGAAGAGGCTCTGGAAACTTTTGATAAAGTAAAGCCGGATATTGTAACCATGGATATCATTATGCCGGGAATTGATGGCATTGAAGCTTCCAGGCGCTTATTGAAACGCCATCCGGAAGCAGGTATCGTTATTATCAGTTCTTTAGTTTATGACAAAACACTGCAAATGGTAAAAGAATTAGGTCCCTCCGTCCCTTTTGTATTCAAACCAATTAAAAAAACTTACTTTATAGAAGCTTTACTAAAAGTAAGTGATTCACTTTATAATCATTAATGTCAAATTAATAAACAAGAGCTTTATGGAACAGAATTCCATAAAGCTCTTGTTTTATTAATTCTAAATCAGTCCGGAAGTCGAGTCATTTGAATTCATCTGACCAGACAAACTGTAAGAGGCCATCTGCATCCGCAGTTTCATCAGTTCAATCAAATATAGAAAATCAGACTTGGCAGATGTCAGATTACCCTGCTCCGAATCATCTGCCTGATTTGAAATAGCCTCCAGTGCACTTAATAAACCGGAATTACCGGCAACACTCTGAGAAAAACAGGAATTAATGTCCGTCGAGAACGGATACATGTAATTTTCGGCGCTTCCTGAAACCGGATAAGAATATGAAGACTGTTTTCCTGCGGTTAAGGATTCCCCCATATATCCCAAAACCTTCTTAACATATTCCTGTGTCTCCTGAAAAGGTGGAATGCCGCCATACTTACTCACATTATTGCTGCCTGCATTATAAGCAGCCAGAGTCAGTTCTACATTACCATTATACCGTTCAAGATTTTGTTTTAAATACTTTGCTCCGCCCATAATATTGCTTCTGGCATCATAAGGATCCATTACCCCAAGGGATCTGGCAGTAGCAGGCATTAACTGCATGACTCCGGCAGCTCCTTTATTCGAGGTGGCCTGGGGATTGAAATTCGATTCCACCTTTGCAACTGCTTTCAGCAGTTTTTCTGATATCCCATATTTTCTTGAAGCTTCTGAAAACATCTCATCCAGACTCTCCGGTGCACTGATCACAGATCTAAGTGTCTGTCTGAAATCCCCCTTGGCTGCTGCCGGATATCCGGCAGTTTGCCCAGCATTCATTTTTGTAAGCACAGACAGCTTTAACTGGTCTATTGTTGACAAAATTCAATCCTCCTTTATTCATCGATTCCTGGCTTTTAAGGAATCCATCTGCCTGAAGTATCTACCCGGTAACTGTTAACTGTCGTATTACTTGCCATACTTCCATCAGAATACAAATAATACCAAACCCCCGGCTGAGGCTGTACCCATCCAGTCATCATCTCACCGCCTGCAGTATTTAAATAATACCACTTGCCGTTTACAAATTGCCAGCCTGTCAGCACCTTTCCGTTCGTTTGATCCAGATAATACCACCTCTGGTTAATCTTGATCCAGCCAACCTGGCGTATCCCATTGCCGTCAAAATAATACCAGTCATTTAAAATCTGCTTCCAGCAGTTCCTGGGAGTTCCTCCGTCTTCCTCCTTATAAGTATTACCCTTCCAGGTACCGGATGTATCACCTTCATATTCCATGGTGATATCCTCGGAAGTGACATAGTCCCCTTCTTTCATATACTTACGGTCTGCCGATGTATAACCAATAGCCCGGACCTCGTAATAATAAATAGCATCTTTATCCATATATTCAGAAAGATCCACGGTATTGGCAGACACGGATATACGCTTTTTCAGCTTATCGTCCGCATAAAGAGCTACCTGATACCCTGTAGCAAATTCTACCTTTTTCCATATGGCTTTCGTCTTATTGCTGTCAGTCCAGCCGGCGCTTGCCGTATTCCCCAGCTTTACCACCGGAACATAATCCACTTTCACCTCAAGAGTATTATTATCCAGCGCTTTGGCAGAGACAAACTTGGCTCCCGTAATCTTGCATTCTGACCGGTTATAGGATTCTGCAAATATCATGCTGTCAGAAGTAAGAGTTACGCTTACCCTCTCATTCTGCGCCGCTTCCCATTTACTGATATCGTGCTTCCATACTGTATCCTGGACCGTTACCCCGGAGGTGGTAGTAGTAATTTCCGGCATCAGAATTTCCTGATCTCCATATTCACTGGTAAATTTAAGATTCAGACTTCTAATCACTACAGAATCGGCACCGTAAGCCTTGAAAGGCAGCAGAATTGTCAGAACCAGCATGGCAACAGTCAGGTAAACCGCATTCAGCTTTATATTTTTTATTATTCTCATTGTATCCATACACCATCCTCATTGACCTGATATCCACCAATTACCGTATTGACCGCCATGGTCCCATCCTGATTAAAATAGCGCCATAATCCGTCAATCTTTTGCCAGCCGGTTACCATCACCCCGTCTTCTCCTGTATAATAGGTATATCCGTTGCGAGTGATCAAGCCCTTCAGCATAGCGCCCTCCAGATTGCCTTGTATCGTATTCAGATAATACCATCTTCCGGCCTGATTGATCCAGTCCTTCTGCATGGCACCCTGAGCGGTAAAATAGTAATAATAGCCATTAATCACCTGCCAGTCCGTAGCTGCAGCTCCCATAGGCGCCGCATAACCATTATCCGGGTAAAAATAATACCACGTGCCGTCAATCTTATTCCAACCGGTTACCATAGCTCCTGAGGAACCCATATAATAGATGTCACCATCTAAAAGGAACCAGCCGGTTATCATCTTTCCATCCTGGTCAAAACGGTACCATACATCATCAAGCACCAGCCAGGAATTCGCCTGAACAGTCCCATCCGCATAACGGTAATACCATAATCCGGATTGCTGGTCCCAGCCCTCTTTTTTCTCCGTACTTCCGGCTGTACCGGCAACTGTATCTGCTTCCCTGCCTGTACCGTCAGATACATCCCGGTCTCTTATCACCAGCTCATCCGACTCTACCCAACCGCTTTTCTTACCACTTTTCAATTCATCCTGCTTATAGGGAACAGAACGGATTTTATAAGAATAAGTGCCTTCCTCTGTCATGTAGGGATAGAAATTATAGGTTGTGGCTTTTACCTGTTCTTTTTTTAAGATTATCTTCTTCCCTTTATACAGCCAGAGTTCATAAGCACCGGAAGTATTATCTCCCTTAGACCAGACCGCCTGACCAAGCCTGGTATCCTTCCAGCCCACATCCTCAGGCTCTGCATAAAGTCCCTTGACCGCTTTGACTCTCAGGGTCACGATCAGGTCGCTTCCGCTGCGCCTGGCACTGACATAGGTGCCTCCGTTTACCTTGATCTTGGAAGCTTCATAGGAAGACTTAAAATATGCATCGTATTCATCCGAAGGGGTGAGGGTAACATTCATCTTCGGTTCTTCACCAATTGTCATATCCTTTGTAGTCGAGGTAACCCATTCCGCCTCTTTAACTTCATATTGTTTTCCGCCTGCTGTCACATAGGCATCCGCATCGGTCTTGTCAATCTGGATATCGGGCAAACGATCTCCTGCCTCAATGTTAAGTCCCACTTTAATACTGACCGAATTAATCGCATCGGTGGCCATAGTTCTGTCGGGGATGAGGCACAGGCAAAGTACCGTTAATACGGCTACGGCAAAAACTCTCTTTTTTTGTTTCATCCAAACACTCCTTTTACTTACAACCACACACAATTTTTTCACCATATAAAGTTTTTATCGGCACGTTTCAGTCCCAACATAAGAATTTACTGAATTTTTCTTCTCTTAAGCTGTTCCTGAAAGGTAAATTTCCTGACCATAGATTCCTGAAAAGAGGTCATGTCAAAAAACCGGCTGCCATAACGGTAAAACGGAGGTTCATCCTCCCCGGACAGTTTTTTCACCCAGAGAACGCAGCCCTTCAGTCTGGTACAGCCGGCATCTGTATCAAAAAGAAAAGAAAAAATCTGCTCTTGATTTAATTTCCGGGCAGACTCAAATCCTACTCCTCCCGCACTTATATCTTTTATTTTGACATCTATGTGAGTCACCTTACCATCTGCATCGGAGGTCTCCAGAACAACCGGGAGTGATAACCGGACCTTTAAATCATGTCTTCTCTGTTCTATGCCGATCAGTTCATCGATCTGGCACGGCACCTTATAGATTGCCCCGCTTTCCTCTCCGCTTTCAGTACCGTCGATCCTGACTCTTGCAGACAAACGGCATTTACAGGTTACAAGCCCTTGTATACCATCATAAAATACGATCACAGTCTCAGTATGGACTTTATCCATGTCATCCTCTTCAAAAATAAGCCCCAGACTGTCCTTATCGGCATCCACAACCCTTACCTCTGCAATAAAAACACCATTCAAAGAATAGATACAAGCTTTTTCACATTCATTAAACATAATCCTGCTCCACCATTTCTTCTTTATTCACTTCCTGATCCTCAGTTATCTCCGGGCTCTCTGAATACTTTTCCATCGTATCAGGCGCAAAATCCAGAAAATAAAGATATAGTTCCACAATTGCCTTATACAGTTCATCCGGCACCTGACTCCCCAGCTCCAGCTGGGTCAGAATCGTTGCCAGGGAATTGTCTTCATATACAGGAACCCCGTTTTCATTGGCAGTCTCTATGATTTTCTCAGCCATATATCCCATACCGGAGGCTACAATTACGGGAGCCGTATTCCTGGTATCGTCGTATTTTAATGCAACCGCTTTTTTGTTTAAGGTATTTTTAAATTCTGACATCGACTGAATTCTTCCTTTCCTGGATCTTGGGAAACACTTCCAGAGGGGATGTTGGCCCCCCTCCTGCCTGCAGATAGATATTCTCTGCCCGCAAATGGTTCTGCTCAAGGATATTTTTAATTCCCTTTTGAATAGTACCCTCTGATTTCTGCATCTTTTCCGGATAATAGAGCTGAAGGGAAGCCGCATTATCCCCGTAAAGAAGAATCAGTTTAAACAGTCCTAAATCTCTGATATCAAATTTCACAAAGATCCTGGATACCCGCCTCATCTCCGACTGGGTGCTGCTGCCCTCTTCATCCGGATCGATCCACATCTCGGAAAACATCTTCCGCCCCTTTATATCAACAGGAAAAGCCAGATGCAAAAGCGGCATGTATACGCTTTCATTCAGGACCAGGGACTGCAGCATGCTCTGAAACACCTGTTTATTCTCCAGTCCGGTTCCGCCGTTCACGCCGGTTCTTAAAAAATCCACGAACTTTTCAGCCCATTCATTTTTCCCGGCAGCCTGGTCCATATCCACCTGGCCAAGGACCTGATCAAACTGGTCAGCAGTCATGGTTCCGAAAATTTTCCGGAACCCCTGATAACCGGTAAGCCTGGAAAAAGACTGCAGTACCTCAGCCCTGTCTCCATTTTCATACTTTGAAATCAGAACCGTTAACAGGGAAATATGATCCCTTATGGCGCCCATATCATGATTGGCTGCTATATAGCGTCCAAGATACGGAAGAATCTTTCCCTTTAACAGCGCGCTGTTATGCGCGGTCTCTCCCTCCGGCGCCGTCAGGTCCAGTTCTTCCAGAAAAGCGTCGAGCTGTTCTCTTGTCTGTTTATATACATATCCCTTCATCCCCTTTACAGTATTATATATATCATGAAGTATATGCTTTCCGGAAGACATATCATTAAATTTTCTAATAAAATCCAAAACTTCTGCTTTCAGATCCACAGAATTTGTCTCCGCCATAACATTACGCAGCTGGTCAAAAATACCGCCGTTAAAGCGGACCGCCGATTCTGCCTGTTCCTTTAGAAAAGGAAGGATATTTTCTTCCTGCATCTGAGCCTGTTTAAAAAAAGAAGCGATCTGTCTGGCTGCTTCCTCTCCCATAACTCCGCCTGTCAGTATCTCCTCGCCCTGAAAAAAGATATCAGAAAACAGCTTTGATAAGTCCGGCATGTTTTTAATCATATTAAGAAATGTACCAAAATTAGACCCATAGCGGAATGCCAGCTGCTGCTCCCCTTTGCCTCCGGAATCAGTACGGTTATCCCCTCTCATTACTTTAGTTGGATCCGCCGGATTCTGGATCTGGACTCCCTGACCTGCCTGGGGGTTATTTTTAATCGTGGAATTATCATAACCGGACAGCGGTGTCGTGACTTTTAAAATATCTGCCATATTCTTCCTCCAAGTAAATCTTATATTTTTTCGAAAGGTTATTTTATTTGCTATTATTTTTTTACCAAGCCATACCGATAAATAAATATATACTAAACTAGACAAGGCGGTGTAAATATTATGGATAACGGCATGGATAATATGCTTGATATGTATCTCTTTGAAACCAATTCTCTTCTGGAGCAATTGGATGAACTCCTGATAGAAGCCGAAAAAGCAGGAGATTTTACGGTGGATGATGTAAACGAAATCTTTCGTATCATGCACACCGTAAAGGGATCTTCCGCTATGATGGAGTTCTCATCTCTGATGCAGATAGCACATCATATTGAAGATTTATTCTTTTTTATCCGTGAGAACGGTCTGGATTCTCTTGACAGTTCCCACAAAAGCACCCTTTTTGACTTAATGTTCCGTTCAACTGATATGCTTCGTGCAGAAGTATCAAAAGTTGAAAACAATGAACCACTTAGTGATAATGTCGACAATCTGACACAGGAAATTAATAGCTTCCTTAAAAAAATCAGTAAGGATAACAACCAGACAGGTGGGGAAGAACCCAGTGCAAAAGCACAGGAACTTAAAGAAACACCCAAACCGGCTGCACCGGCCGTGCCTGCCGCACCTGCTGTCAATATTGAGGAAATCCGTATGGATCTGGCGGAATGTCCCAATGACAAGGCCCCTTTCTTCTTAAGAATCTTCTTTGATGAAGGCTGCGGAATGGAAAATCTCCGTGCCTTCATGCTGATCACCTCATTGAAGGACACCGGCCTGGAATTCTGTTTCTATCCAGCTGATGTGGAAACCAACAGCCAGACCAGCAGTGTTATTATTGAGAAGGGCTTTTTCCTGACTTTCGATACCCGTAAGGATGCAGATTCGGCGATTGCCCAGATCAATAATCTGAATAATATCCGCTCCTATGAACTGATTGAAAATGTACGTGCAAAAGATGCTCCCGCCGCAGAAAAGCAGAACATGTCAGCCGCCTCCGTTCCTGCCTCCCGCGAAAATACAGGAGCACCAAGCACCCCTGCCTCCGGCGCCGTACACCAGATGCCGAGCAAACAGAATTTAATCAGCGTAAATCTCGCCAAACTGGACAACCTGGTTGCAATCGTCGGTGAGATCGTTATTACAGAGTCCATGGTAACCTCTTCCCCTGAAATTCAGAACTTAAAAAATCTTGACAGCTTTTTAAAGGCCACCAGACAGCTTCGGAAACTGACAGATGACCTGCAGGATATCGTGATGTCTTTACGCATGGTGCCGGTTTCCGGTGTATTTCAGAAAATGAACCGTATCGTCCGCGATATGAAACAGAAGCTTAAAAAGGATGTACGCCTGACAATCATCGGTGAGAATACAGAAGTAGATAAGTCCATCGTGGACAGCATCGGTGATCCTATCATGCACATCGTCCGCAATTCCATGGACCATGGTATTGAGGAAACAGCTGATGAACGAATTAATGCCGGAAAGAATCCACAGGGTGAGATCATCCTGTCTGCAAGCCATACAACCAATGAGGTAATCATATCCATCAGCGATGACGGACGGGGCGTTAACCCTGCCGGAGTTCTTGCAAAGGCAAAGAAAAACGGTATTCTGACAAAGCCGGAAAGCGAATACACCCAGAAGGAAATCCTGGCACTTCTTTTAGCTCCGGGATTTTCCACCAACGAGGTGGTTACCGAATTCTCCGGTCGGGGCGTTGGTATGGATGTGGTTAAGAAAAATGTTGAGTCCGTGGGAGGCACCATAACCATTACCAGTGAACTGGGCAGGGGTATGTGCACCACTTTAAAGATCCCGCTTACCATGGCCATTGTTGATGGTATGGAAATCGCAGTTGGAAAATCAGTATTCACCATTCCGATTGCGAACATACGCCAGTCCTTTAAAGTAAAAAATGAAGATGTCATCTATGATACGGAAGGCAACGAGATCATCAAATGCATGAACCAGTTCTACCCGATCATCCGTATCCATAGACTTTATAATATTGATACGGAAATTACCAGCATCGAGGACGGTATTCTGGTATGGGTCGAAGCCGGTGACAAATCCTACTGTCTGTTCGTCGACGATCTGCTGGGTGAACAACAGGTGGTTGTTAAGCCGCTTCCGGTATTCTTAAACAGCTTTAATATTAAAAATTCAGGCATCTGCGGCTGTACCATTCTTGGAGACGGCAATATCAGCATCATATTAGATGTTTTAAATCTGTATGCTACAGCACATAATCAATACTAATAGGAATTGGAGGAATACAAATGTCAGCAGAGAATACGCAAACAACTATGTCTGGTGCAGATAATCTCACAACCGAAGAACTTGCTTCTGCCGGAACAGAAACTATGGAACGCTATCTGACCTTTCACACCGACAACCTGATTTTTGGTGTAAGCACCAATTATATCATAGAAATCATCACGAACCATGTGATCACCACCATGCCTATGATGCCTAACTTTGTAAAGGGCATCATCAACTTAAGAGGACAGATCGTGCCGATCATTGATATCCGCTTAAGACTCGGCAAGCCGGCTATTGAATATACCAATGCCAGCTGTGTCATCGTTCTGAATGTAAATTCTATCTATATTGGAATTATTGTCGATGCCGTTGAACAGGTTCTGGATATTGATTATTCCAGAATATCTCCGGTCCCTGCCAATAACCGGGAAGAACTGGTAAGCGGTATGATATCCATACCGGACAACAATGTTGTTCTTCTCCTGGATTGTGAGACTTTAGTTAATAATTCATAAAGGACGGCTTCTCTATGTTAACACTTTCACAGCAAGACTTCACACGGCTGGTTCAGTTCGTGAAAAGTAATTACGGAATTGACTTATCTAAAAAGATGCAGTTAATTATGGGAAGATTATCAAACACGATCATCACCCTGGGATATTCTTCCTTTACGGATTATATCGATCATATTATCTCATCAAAGAATCCGGCTGACCTGGAAGTAATGCTGAATAAGCTTACGACAAACTATACTTACTTTATGAGGGAGGAAGCTCATTTTAAATTCTTTCAGGGCACCATTCTTCCTTATTTATTAAGTACGAAAAAGAATAAAATTTTAAGCATATGGAGTGCTGGCTGCTCTTCCGGTGAAGAGCCTTATACCATTTCCATGATTATCAAGGAAACCCTGGGGGCGCAGGCCGCCCTCTGGGATACCCGGGTTCTGGCAACCGATATATCCCAGAACGCATTAAGGGCTGCAAAGGAAGCTGTATATGATGAGGATTCCCTGAAGAACTTATCCCCTTCCTGGAAATCCAAATATTTCATAAAAACTGCTGAACGGGGCGTATACTCTGTGGCACCGGCTATCAAATCAAACGTAATTTTCCAAACCTTTAATCTGATGGATCCTATACGTTTCCGTTTGAAATTTGATGTTATTTTTTGCAGAAATGTCATGATATACTTTGATCAGAGCACCAAAGATGCCCTTATTCAGCGTTTTTATGACGCAACCGCAACCGGCGGCTATCTGCTGATTGGCCACTCTGAAACCATAAATAAAGAAAAAACTCCATATAAATATTTGATGCCGGCTACTTACCGAAAAGAATAATCTGTGTAATATAAAATCTATTTACTGTTATCAAATCAGTAGATGGATTTTATATTACACAGATTTTAACAGCAGAAACCTGTAATACATTCTGCAGTTTCCTGTAATGCCTTAATGAATAGAATGGAGCGAATTATGAATAAAAAAATCAGAGTCTTTATAGTAGATGATTCCTTGCTGTTTCGCAAGGTATTAATTGATAATCTCTCTAAAAATCCAAATATAGAAGTGATCGGCTATGCCATTGATGCCTATGATGCAGAGCGCAGAATACCAATGCTGAAGCCTGATGTGGTGACGGTTGATGTGGAAATGCCCAGACTTAACGGCATCGACTTTGTAAAAAAACTGCTCCCCAGTTATCCGGTTGCAGTCATACTGGTCTCATCTCTAAATATCAATGTATTCGAGGCACTTTCTGCTGGTGTTGTAGATTTTGTCAGAAAACCTGACATGTCAAAAAGCAATAGTGTCAATACTTTTTTGAACACTTTAAACAGCAAGATTTTTATTGCCTCCAGAGCCAGTTTAAAAGTACCGGCGGCGGCTCCCGCTGCCGCTCCCAAACCTCAGACCGGAAAAAGCCCGTTCAGTGTGAACGCATACAACACCGTCATTGCCATCGGAGCTTCTACCGGAGGAACGGAAGCTACCCTTCAGGTCTTAAAAAACCTTCCGGAAGACACCCCTGGAATCGTAGTTACCCAACACATGCCGGAAGGATTTACGAAAATGTATGCAGACCGGTTAAACCGCCTGTGTCAGATGAGTGTAAAAGAAGCTCAGAACGGAGATGCCATTGAACGGGGACAGGTACTGATCGCCCCAGGTGATCTGCAGATGAAAGTAGTCCGAATGGGCAGCCGCCACACCGTAAACTGCTACTCCGGTGAAAAAGTGAGCGGACACCGGCCATCTGTGGATGTACTCTTCCAATCCGTAGCTGACGCTGCCGGAGCATCTTCTGTAGGTATCATCATGACCGGAATGGGACGTGACGGAGCTGAAGGACTTCTGGGCATGAAAAAAAAGGGGGCCTTCACCATCGGCCAGGATGCGGAAAGCTGTGTCGTTTACGGTATGCCTATGGTAGCCTATAATATCGGAGCAGTAACCACTCAGGTCTCCTGCCCTAATATTTCCAATGTTCTTTTGAAATATTTATACACACTTTAATAAGAATTTATATATTTGAAAGTTAATATTTTTTTCAAACTGACGATATTATAAATGTAACGAAAAAATTTACATTTTCAAACTCTTAGAAAGGAGTCATATAATGCGTATTTCATCGAACTATTTCAATACGCTGTATAATACATCCATGATACGACAAAATCAGGATCAGACAGAAATCACCGCCTCCGAATCCGCGAAAACCAATTATGATGAAATCACGATCCGTTCTGTTTCTCAGGAAACGATGGATTCGAAGTTTGTCTCTGTTCTCAAAAATGTCCTTATGAAAGAGGTTGAGCAGCCGGCTTCCGAAGAAAAACTGGACAGCTTAAAACAAAGGATTGATGACGGAACTTATCAGGTAGATGCCAATAAGATCGCTGAGCGTATTCTTTTATACAAAGGAGCTGATTGCAATGAATGATTTTATTACTGTAATTGAAGATTTGATTCATTTGTTTCAAAACCTTATTCAAATCGAACAGGCAAAGATGGAAGCTGTGAAAAAGAACCGGATCACCCATGTGGAAGACTGCATGAACCAGGAACAGGCTGCCATATTAAAACTGAGAGGTCTTGATAAAAGGCGGGAGACTTGTCAGGAACAGATCGGATACAAAGGATACACCTTTCAGCAGATTCTTTCGGAAACGGCAGGCAGTGAGCATAACCAGTTAAAGATACTTTTCGATAAGCTCTCTTTTCTGGTCAGGCAATTTCAGGATATAAACGAAAGTTCCCGCGCCATAATCAATATCAATCTTCATAAAATTAATAAAGCCATTAACAATTCCCAAAACGGAATGACTGCAGATAAAACTAAATGGGAGGGACAATTATGACACGATCTACTTTCTCCGGTTTCACCATTGCACATATGGCCATGGCCGCCAGTCAGCGTGCCCTTGATGTAACCGGCCAGAATATTGCAAATATCAATACAAAGGGCTATACCAGACAGCAGGTGGATCTTGTCAGCCTGAATCTGAATGGCGGAGACGCCATCAGCACCGGCCCCAGTACCAAGATCGGTTACGGCGTTGAGATTACCGGGATTTCCCAGATACGTGATCCATTTCTCGATGTCCAGTACCGGAACCAGATTGCAAAGGTTGGAACAGCGGATGCACATCAGGGTACCCTGGATCAGCTGGCAGATATCTTTGATGAGACTGATAAGGATGCCATTAAGACGGCTATCAGCAATATAACTACCAGTCTGAATAACTTATCAAACAATGTAAATAATAGTGAATTTGACAGCATCGTACGTTCCAATTTTCAGGTATTTGTAAACTATATTCATCAAAAATCCGCCGACCTTAAGAATGTCCGTGAAGAAACCATCAGCGGTCTGGAAAAAACAGATATTCCTGCGGTTAACAGCCTGCTTTCTGACATTGGAGAATTAAATGACGCTATCTGGAAAAGCCAGGTATTAGGTAATCCTGCACTTGAGCTTAAGGATGAGAGGAATAACAAATTAGATGAGCTTGCCAGTTACCTTCCGATCAGTGTAACCTATAAAGATGTCAACATCTCTACCGGTACAAAGTATGAGTATCCAGTTGTTAAATTTATGGGTTCTGACGGAATGACCTACAATCTTACGGCTGGCGAACATGGAGAAAATTCTGCTTCCCTGTCCGTGGAACGCAATAATGGATATGACGGCAATCCGGATGGAAGCGTTTCTATTTCACTTATACCTGCAAGTGACTTTCAGGCCAACGTAGATGTCTCTGGATCAAAAACAGATATCACCAATTATCTTAAGGAAGGTTCTTTAAAAGGTGTTGTGGACGTATTAAATAAATCCGGAGAACTGGACAGTCCTGCAACAGACTTCCGGGGAATCGGATATTATGAAAAAGCCTTTGATTCCTTTGTACAGACCTTTGCCAAAACCTTTAATGATCTGAATAAGAATACGATACCATATACCGGAGCCTCCAATCTTCCCTCCAGCGGTTCCGCAAAGGAGTTAACGAGCAACGGTACTACCGACTATGCAGAATACAGCCTGGATTTTTCAAAATCTTCCGGTAACTTCTTAACAAACGAAAAAATTGAAATCAACGGTCAGATTTATACCTTTGGTGACGGTACAAGCAGCACAGTAGCAATTGGTGCTGATCTGAATGCCAGTCTTACAAATCTCGTTTCAGAATTAAACAGCACTGCTGCAACTTTAGAAGTCAACGGAACGAATGAGGCAGGCAGCTGGGCATATAATTCTGCAACCGGCAAGCTGGCATGGACCAGTACCAGCCTGTTACCCGCAGGTACCATTATTACCAGCAGCAGTATAAAAACGGACACCGGAAACGCAATAACTCTTGATTATCAAGCAAATCCATTAAATGTTAAAAATTATGATTTATTTGCAACCTCTGATGGCAGTAATATTTTTACAGCCAGTAATATAAAGATTACGGATAGCTGGATGAATAACAGCATACAAATTATTGGTTCCCATGAATTAAATGCCGGATCGAAAGCTAATGAAAATATTTTAAAAATGAAGAGTGCGTTAGATTTAGAACGGGAATTCAAATATGAATACAATTATCTGGATACTGCAGGTAATCCTCAGACAGGATCTATCACCTACTTCAACGGAGGATTTTACCAGTGCTATTCCAACCTGGAAAATACGCAGGGTCTGGACAGTCTCGCCAATACAGCCATCCTGAATAACCATATATCCGTTCTTAAGGAGACCGCAAACAACAAGGATGAAGTTTCCGGAGTATCGTTAGATGAAGAAGGTATCAACCTCATGCAATACCAGAGGTCTTACACAGCCGCAGCCCGCCTTATGACTACACTTGACGAAGCACTTGATGTGTTAATCAACAATACCGGCGTGGTTGGCAGATAGGAGGTAATACAATGAGAATTTCAACAAATGCAATCCTGCGGGATTATAAAAGTAATCTTGCTACTTCATTATCCAATCTAAATACATCAAGAACACATGTTATGACACAGCGCAGCTTTAACAGTGTAGCAGAAAATCCGGCTTCAGCGGCACGGGCATCCCAGCTTCACCGCAGGTATTTTCAGAACCAGGACAATTTGAGCATGATAACAGACGTCCAGTCCCGCCAGGATGGACAGGAAGATGCAATCTATCAGATATCCACTGTGGCAAAGACCATTGCCAAAGAATATAATGTAGAGGCTATGAACGGTACTAATAAAACCCTAGAGATTCGTCAGACTTACGCTTCTGCTATCCGTGAAATGCAAAAATCCATGGTATTGAGCTTAAATGCAACCTATGAAGATACTTATTTATTTGCTGGTTCTGACGGTAAAAATCCTCCTTTTAACCTGGCTGATGACGGAACCCTTACTTACCGGGGAATCGACGTAGATGCCCCTCAGGGAACAGCTGCTTATCAAAGTCTTACCGATCTTTCCAAAGAATCACTTTATGTTGACCTGGGCATGGGACTTACATTTGATTCGGCTGATCAAGTCGTCCCTTCCAGTGCATTTGATACCTCCCTGCCAGGCATTAAAGCAGTCGGATATGGGAAAGATAGCAGTGGAATGAGTAACAATGCCATCGTTCTGGCAGGCCAGCTGGCAGATCTTCTGGAGGCAACGAATTTTGATTCAGATGCTTATGGAAAACTTATGGATAAGTTTAATACGGTAAGTTCCAATGTTACAAATGGTTTAACAGACCTTGGAGTTAAAACACAGTTCCTTACCGCAACGAAAGACCGGCTTGAAAATACGGATATATCTCTGCAGCAGCAGATGCAGAACGTGGAAGGCATTGATATGTCAGAAGCCATAACCGACTACATGTGGGACCAGTATGCTTACAATGCCGCTTTAAAGGTAGGAACCAGCATCTTGTCTCCATCCTTTATTGATTTCATGAAATAGGCATGAATGGAGGGGTTTTGTATGGAATCATTGCTGAAGATAACAACCATACCGATCGAGTATGAACTGAAGATCCAGAAAGCGAAATTGGAATATTCAAAATCGAAAGCTGAACTGGACACCAACCGAAAAAAAGGCGGCATGACCATAGAAAACCGCCCTATCAAACTGCATATTGATACTTATGATGCACGTAATTCGATTTGTCCCACTACGATGGAAAGCATACGCCAGTCTGCACAAAAAGGAAAGGCTGCCGCAAATGAAGCTACCGAAACATTGGCAAAGGAGGGAGCACTATTGTTAGACCCTAAAGTTATGAATCCCTTAGATCAGATTATCAGCCAGCGTGCTCAAATGCCAACGGGAGATTTTGGTTTGCAGTTTCTCCCCACCACAGGTCCTGATATTGAGTGGTCTGATCCTGATTTATCTATCCAGTATCAAATGGACAAGCTAAGTTTTGACCTAAAAGTTGCCAAAGGAGATTTTGAGTTTATTCCGGGAAATGTTGAATTGTCAATTACTCAAATGCCCGATGTGAGAATTGAATATGTCGGCGACCCTATGTATGTTCCGCCCAGTGCCGCTAATTTCTTTAATCACTCTCCGGTAGATGTGCTTGCTTAACCCTATACTCTGGAGGTAACTATGGAAATCAATACACAATATTTCGGTACAATTTCTTGTTCTGAAGAAGAATTCATACATTTTCCTGATGGATTGTATGGTTTTACTAATTTAAAGGATTATGTTCCTCTGGCTTTTCAGGAAAACAGCGATGCTCTGATTTGCCTTCAGTCCGTAGAGGACCGGGATATATCATTTATACTAATGAATCCATTCCAGTTATATGCGGATTATATGCCTGTATTATCAGATGACGATAAAAAGGAATTAAACGTTTCACATGACGATGCCGTATCTTATTACGTGATTTGCGTTATCCACGATTCCATGGAGGAAAGCACCGTAAACTTAAAGAGTCCCATTGCTGTAAATACAGAGAATCGTGAGGCCAGACAGATTATTTTAGATAATCCTCTTTATAAATTTCGACATCCAATCAAAGATTTCATAAAAAAGGAGGATTAGAATGCTTATACTTCAACGAAAAAAAGAGCAGGCACTTACCATCGGTGATAATATCAGCATAACTATCCTCGATATAGGAAATGATTGGGTAAAATTAGCGATTGATGCACCAAGAGAAGTATCAATTCTGCGCACGGAATTAATTGAAGCAGCTTCTGCTAATCAGGAAGCGGTCTCTGTTCCTCTGAGTGCCGGCTCGTTATCTAAAATTAAAGATTTAATGAATGTACAAAAAAACAGTGGAGATACCTGAATTTACTTTGGTATTTCCACTGTTTTTTCTTTTTCAGATTCCTCCTTTGATTCCTCTGAGCTTACTTCTTTCTCTGTACTTATATTTTCCTGATGTTTCTTTCCCGCTATATTCTTAATCCAAGCTTCAAATTTCTTTAATGCTGGCATCCTGCTTACAGCTTCCTCAACTTTTTCTTCTGCTCCATGCCAGATAAATCTCACTATATATCTTATAAGACGCATAAGCCAGAATACCGGCAAAAGAAATCTCATCTGCCCCAATACCGGATATATCGTTTCCATATACTTTTTCTCAGGAAACAGCCATCTTAATAATTTTATTAATCCCTCTGTTCTTCTGTTTCTGGCATAACAATCTGCTACTGTCTTAATTAATGGAAGAAATTGTGAACTGATTTTCCTGCCATCTGCCCCTTTCGTAAGAATGTAGGATTCCATGGCATCATAAACCTCTGTATTTTCAATCCCTGCACCGGTACCAAACCAACGTAAAATTAAATATTCCAGCCGCTCCGCAAACTCTGCTATCCTAAGTTTTTTTAACTTTTCATATATATATGGCCAGGAAAAAGTCTCTGCATTTTTCTTGTAGAATACCCAAAAATCAATTATATGATTCAGACTGATTTCACCTCTGGCATAACTGTCAGTCAGCCTGCAGATTAAAAACAGATATTCATCATCCGGAGTCATTTCCCGAATAAACTTATAACCTTTTTTATATGGCAGATCGGTAATCAGATATCTATAATACTTTCGCATGGATCTGCTGAAAAATAAGCTCTGATTGTAACACAAAACTTTAATTCCTGGAATACGGTAGTACAATTGACCGCGCTCATCTGTCTGACGTTCTTCAAAATCCTGATCTTCCAGAATATCCTTCATGATCCGCACGTATTTTTTATCCGTACCTATCTCTATAAACTCACAGCAGCACATCTCTTCAATCGGATAGCAGCTGACCAAATCGGGATAATTTAGAAGAAAACAATCAATCCCCTTTCTTTCCAGAAGTTTTCTTACTTGTTTCTCCCCTGCGCTCAATCGTTCAGTCCGAAAAACAGCCTCCAGATATTTATCAAAAAAACGCTGGCGGACAGCCTGGGGGATATCCTCTTCCAGTCCCATAATTCCATAATAAACCGCATGAGCCACATGATGAAAATCCGCCAGATGGAACATCTTTTCCCAGTCCAGCTGACGCATTGGCTCCGGCGAAGCTTTTTGATTCATGACCGCTGACAATAATGTTATTAAATAACGTTCTTCATATCCTTTACTCATTCATTCTCCATCCTTAAGCTGCCGGTGGCAGTAAATCTCCCCCCGAAATTCCTATAAATATATAATTAATCTTAACTTTATTGGGTTTCCGTTCGATAAATATAGTAGACATAAAATTATTCTTTAATTAGAAAAGGTGAATTTCGTGAACAGAATCCCTTATATCCTATTTAAAATCCTGTTTCTGACTGCTGTTCCTTTTGCCACGATTTTTTGTTTTGACTTTCAGATAAATGGAGAAGCCTCGGCTGTCTCCTATAATCCAACAGCAGTAAAATCAGACTCTACAAACGTTGATATCCCTCAGGAAGGCATCTACGATGTCATGCTGGACAGCGTATGCGGTCCACTAACATATTATAATCAGGCAGATGCCCGATGGGGCAGTTTTCTCTATGGCGGAAAGGATCCTCTTTCTACCTATGGCTGCGGTCCTACGGTCATGGCAATGCTGATTACCAGTCTCACCGGAAACCAGGTTCTGCCTACTGATGCAGCCGTTTGGTCCGTTTCCCATAGTGGATGGTGTCCAGGACAGGGTTCTTATCACCGGTTGATTGAAGACAGTGCTTCTGCTTATGGATTGAGTGCAGTACCTATTAGAGACTATACCATACAGGGACTTCAAAATGCTCTCAATTCCAGACATCTTGTTGTTGCCCTGATGAAAAAAGGGCATTTTACCCAACAGGGACATTTTATAATCATTACCCGTTTTACAAATCAAGGCAGGGTCCGGATTGCGGATTCTAATAATTATAATAATACAAAAATTGACTGGGATCCTGCACTTATACTCCAGGAATTAAATTACCGTTCCTCAAACGGAGGGCCGCTTTGGATGATCGGCCTGCCCGATTCTGTGCAATGACTATTTATAATAGGAATCATTTCCAGCCAGCCTTTTACTGATATGACGATCTATCTCAATGGTCTTTTGTAACAGAAGCTGAATGCTCTTTCCTTTTTCCATAATTTTTCCAGCCATAGGACTGTCCGGTTTACCAGATTCCCTTCCCTTTAACCACTCACTTATCTGAATCTCTTCTGATTTGGTCATCGCAGATAACAGACACCTGATATTCTTCTCACAGTTATCCGCTTTATCCATCTCTTCCTGACGCATTCCAAGCAGTATCTGAACCGATGTCCTGTCATTACGTGATAAGGAATCCCCTACTTCCCTGGTAATACGTTCGATTTCTCCTATACATAAATACTTCTTTTGTAAAAATTTTAGTATCTCGGCCAGCATCAAATCTTCCATATTTCCTACCTATTCTTTACATATCTAATCTTTGAAAATGGCTGGAGAGGATATCCCCTCTCCAGCCATGCCTTTAGCTGCTCATCCGCTGTGCCTCTTTAAAAGCATCCCGCAAATCCATAATCAAAGGCCTGACTTCCACTATCACCTGTAAGTTCCGCCCTGCCTGAATCCGGCTGAACTCATACAGGAAGAAATCATACATCCGTCTCAGTTCGGCACTGATCTCATATTTATAGTCCAAAGTATTCTTTAAATAGGTGACAATATCTACCGAACGCTGTATAGACTGCTCAAAAAGCACATAATCCTTTTTCTCTAAGGCAAGCTCTGCTCTTGTCAGCCTTTTCAGTAATTCATCATAGAGAAGATTAAGCATCTCACCTGGAGTCATTGTGTTAATCGACTGTTCTTTGTAATGCTGGTATCCATATGTACCCATCGTCTACACCGCCATTTCTTATGATCCGAATGATGAACTTAACCAGCTGCTCTGTGAATTCATCTGAGAGATCACGGTCTCTAAATTGGTAAACTGCTTGATATACCGGTCTGTTTCTGTTTTCAATTGTTTCTGAAGCCTATCTGTATAATCATCTAAGCCGTCAATAGACTTTTGAATGAAATTAGAAAGAATGCTGGTTGGCGCATAAGTAGAGCCGGCTTTTTCAATCAGTACCCCTTTGGTTGCACCTGTAGTTGATGCATATTTCTGAGTAATTGTATTAATCCTGGCCATAACGCCGCCCTTATCTCCTGTAGTGACATCAGCAGTTCTTGTAAACAGCTTCTGTAAATCTTCCGGATTTGACTCAAGGGCTGCCCGGAATTTAGTCTCATCGAATACCAGTTTACCGTTATCTCCATAACTGCTGCTTGTTGATATTCCAAAGGATTCCAACATTGACCGGTCCTCAGAACCACTGTCGAAAATAAACCGCATGCTATCGGAAAGACCTCTTAAGTCAGTATCATTGAAAAGCAATCCTGTCTTTGCCTTTTCTTCCCAATTCTTAATCTGGTCTTCTGTCATATCTTTCTTCTGCTCATCAGTCAGAGGTTCATAACTCCGGTTTGGTTTTGTGCTGACTTCATCATTTACTAATTTAACAATATCATTATAATCCTTGACCATATCTTTAAGAGCTGATACGATCTTATCGGAATCCACCTTGGCATTGAAGGTAATCGGTTCCGTACCTGCAATAAGACTGTCCCCACTGTACCCGAACGTACCGTTTACAGTAACATTCATTCCATCCAGATTAATGGCATTATTTCCGCGTATCAGTTCTACCACCTGATCAGAACCGGCATACTTCACTCCAATAATGGCATCCTGACCAGCTGTCACAGAATAGTCTGTACCAGCTGTTCCGAACAGCATCGAAGCATCATTACCTGTAATCGTGACATTTCCTGCCGCACCGCTTGTCGTTGACACAATCGTGAATTTATCGGCATTGTTCATATAACTCATCTTTACGCCAGCATCTGATGTGTTGACTTTGTTAATAATATCATTAAAGGTACTGTTATAGGATAGTCCTTTAATTTTCTCACCATTGATAGTAAGATCCAGTTCTCTATCATTTACATAATCATTTAAACTGGTTTTCAAATCACCTACCGTTGTATTACTAAAGTGATCAATAGCTTCATTAACGCTGCTCATCGTAGTATCTGGTAATCCTGAAAAATTGCTTGCAATCAGCTGTTTTAAATCGGAAACAGTGGTAGTATCCGTAACTTTGCTTCCAAGCTTATCGATCAGATCCAGTGCCTGTACCGAACCCGTAAAATAAGTCGTTTCATACTCAGCACCTCCATGGGCTGACGAATATGCTGTCAGCTTAGCTTGTATATTAGTCCCGATATCCTTTAACCCGGAATTTGAAAGAGATGCCGTAAGATTTACACGGTTTGATTCACCATATTCCACCTTCAAAGCACCATTCTTGCCTATGACACCGGTATCTGCAGATGAGATGGACAATATGGAGGTAACGTCTGCTGTATCCGTACTTGGATTCCAAGTCTCAAAAGTCAGCTTATCTCCGCTGACCCCGACTTTTATTCTGTTTGTGCCGAAATCACCATCCAGCTTATCCAGCTTGCTCTGCAAATCGCTTTGCAGGTCAGCTATATTCGTTAGACCCTCCTTAAGCTGTATGGACTTGGTGGAACCGTTATAAGTAAAGCTGATATTCTTCCCGCCTGTACGCTGTGCGAAGGTTTGCGCTTCAAAAAAGGACTGATTATTCAATCTTGTTGAGGATAATCCACTGGAAGTTATGATTTTATCTGAATCAGAAAGACTGTCAAAATCACTGTAGCCAATGGCTTTCAAAGCAGCGGCACTTCCTCCATCCAGCTTGATCGTGTTGCCGGCTGTATCGGTTGACTTGATATTCAGCTTAAATGGAGTTCCCAATGGATCCGCTGGATTCGACGGGTCAGCCGAAACCTCAATCACATCAGCCAGAGTTTTTCCATCCCCAATGGATACGTTTTTCAAGGCCCTGGTAATAGACTCTTCTGCCTTTGCACCATTGGAATAGTCATAAGTAAATCCATCCGTTGTTGTTCCGCTGGATAAAGAAACCCCATAGGTCTTGGTACCGTATTTGAAATAAAGGGACTGCCCCTCCAGGGTACTGACATCTTCGGTGCCGAAATTAATGTCACCCGTAGTAAGCAGCCGATCCGAAACATTGGCGGTTGAAGTCATGGCGGTGTCCTTGGCCAGCTGCTTTACTCCCACAATAGAAACAGAATCAGAAAGGGAAGAACTGCCTGACACACTGATATACTTACTGTTTGCCCCCAGCGCTGTAATACTGCTCCTTGCCCAAAAACTGGAACTGGAAAGATTAGTGGACTGGTTCGTATAGGACATATACTTTTGAGAAAATTCCACAAGCTTACTGCTAATGGAACGGTATGCCTCCTGCTGCCACTGGTATGTCTGCTTTTTTTGCGACTGTTTTGCAATCTTGGACCTGGTTGCTGAGGTCATTCCCTCAATCAGAGTGTCTCTGTCTAAGCCGCTTGCAAGGCCGCCGTATCCTCTGATCGATGACATGGTATTGCTTGAACTGGTACTGCTGGTAATTGATGCCATACAAAAACTCCTTTCTATTATCTGTATAACCGAATTATCGTCAAAAATCGGTTTTTTTCTTAATTTCGCTATACTTATTTATCGACATATTGTATACTAAAGATAATAGTATTATCTTAAATTACGAATGGAGGAATAAAAGTTGTCAACTGTAATTGCAATTACAAACCAAAAGGGCGGTGTAGGCAAAACAACCACCTCCTGCTCTCTTGCATGCGGTCTGGCTATGAATCATAAACGGGTCCTGGCAGTTGACCTGGATCCACAGGGCAACTTAGGATTCAGTCTTGGACTGGAAATCGAATCCTGCGCGACCATATACGAAGTCTTTAAAGGAACCGCTACGCTGCAGGAAGCAATCCGGTCCTCAAAATACTGTGATGTAATTTCATCCAACATCCTCTTAAGCGGTGCAGAACTGGAATTTACCGGAAAACAGCGTGAATGTATGTTGAAAAACATTCTCTCTACCGTAGCCGGATATTATGATTATATCATTATAGATACTCCTCCCGCCCTGAATATTCTTACGATTAACGCATATGCGGCGGCGGACTATCTGATCATACCTATGGTACCGGAGATCTTAAGCCTGCTGGGAGTATCCCAGATCAAAGAAACCATCAACACCGTGCGCTCAACTGTAAACCCGAACCTTGTTGTCCTGGGAATCCTGCTTAATAAATATAACCCCAGAACTCTCCTTTCCAGGGAAGTAAAAGAAATGGCCCAGGACATCGCCTCTCAGATCGGTACCAGGGTATTCAACACTCAGATTCGTTCCAGTGTCTGTGTGGCGGAAGCTCCTGCACAGGGAGAAAGCCTTCTGGAATATTCCCCCAGGTCCAACCCTGCTTTAGACTACAAGTCATTGGTCCAGGAAGTTCTGGAACTGATGAAACAGCATAAGAAATAATAGACCTTGAGAGGAGTTTATAAACCATGGCAAGAAAAAGCAGTAAAACAGCTCACGTCATGAACCTGTTAGCTGGGGATGATACCGATTCATCAAAATCTGAAGCTGCAAGGGAAAACCTGGCAGCCAGCAAAACTGAATCTACTGAGACAATCAAGGAACTTACTGTCTTGGCCCAACAGGCCTCTATCCAGACACAGGAAGGACCATTGACACCATCTCCCATATCCATTATTGATATGTCCTCTTCCGTACCGGATCCCGTTGCAGAACTGATCAGACAGCAGCTGGAAGAGGATGAAAAATACGAAGGCAGCAATTCTTCCTCACTGGCAGACGTTTCAACTGAAGAACAGGCAGCCCCTCTTGTACCAGCAGAGATGCTACTGGAAGAACAGGTTTCTGAAACAGCTGTTTCAAATGATCAGGTTCCAAAAGGTCAGATACTCCCGGAACAGATTCCTGAAAATCAGGTTCCACAAGAATTGGAACCCGCTGCTTCCGCTGAGAATAAAGAGTCAGAAGCAGAGCCTTCTTTTTCTATGCAGGAAGAATTACCCGTATCTGAAATGCAATCCGGGGAAAAAACGATTCCTGAACAAAAGAATACTCCCACTTACCAGTATCTGAATGTGATGGAGTATGTTGTCAAAAATAAAGTAGAGGAGTATATGGAAAAATTTGACGTATGCACCTGCGGACATTGTATTGCCGATACTACAGCACTGGCCTTAACCCACCTTCCGCCTAAGTATATTGTAGTTGAGCCGCCATCGGCTTCTCCGCTTTTAAATTTTTATTCCAACCGTTTTTCCCAGCAGATCATTGTAGAACTGACCAAGGCCTGTTCCATTGTAAAAGAAACCCCACACCATTAGGTGTGGGGTTTTTCAACTGCTGCAATATCTGATTCCTGTTCCGCACTGCTTGTCAGACCATACCAGATCTCATTTACGGTTTCAACACAATCCATATAGGTCTGTGCCAGCAGACCGGAAGGTATGCCTAATTCGTCGGAATACACCTTAACTTTCTTCCATTCTGCATTCTCATAACTTAAAACCAGTTTGTACAGAGTTCCGCAGATTCCCTCCTGTTTGATCAGTGCATCCTTGATTTCCTGAGCGACCGGTACTTCTTCCATTATCTCCTCTAATGGAGCATCAATCATATACTGCAGGATAGAGAACATTCCCATCATATAAATCTCAGACCGGATAATCGGAAGCTCCTGTACATGGTCGGAAAGAGCCATTGCAAAATTTGCACGAAGGAATGACATCTTCATCATAGCTTCCAGCGTTTCATTATTATCAAAATCATTGTTAAAGCTCAAAAGATATACCCATTGCTTTAACTGGCTGATTCCCATGGTAACCAGAGCCTGACGTATGGAAGTCACTCTCCGGCGCAAGGCGAAATAAGCAGAGTTAACAATTTTAAGAAGCGCATAACTTAAGGCCGCGTCACGGATTATAATCTTTTCGATACGTTCAACATCCGGTTCATCCTTGGATACCTCTACAACCAGCTGGAAAAAGTTTCCTTCCAGGAATTCCATACGGTTCACTTTTTTAGCCATGGCTTCTGCAACATAGCTTCCCTCTGCAAAGTCTGCACCGACTTCCAGAGCCAGTTCATAATCTTCTTTTGTATTGACCCCGGTTACAATGCATTTCTTATCAAATCCCTTCATGGTATTGATCAGATTATCCAGCGAAACCTTCTCTTTCCCTTTATTCTTATTGCCAATATCAATTTTTATGTAAGTGACATAATCCAGCATGGAAAAATATTTAGGTGAAAACTGAAAATCATTGATTGCAAATTCATATCCTTCCGTCCGGTACTTTTTTATTATGGTAGGCGCCAGGGGATGGATCATGACATGGTCCTCAATTTGTATTACCATCTTTTCTTTATCAAAAATCTTTGCAGTATTCCGGAATAATAAGGAAGGAGTAAATGTAACAAACGTTAACTTGTCATGGAATATGCTTTCCGTATTCTGCATCAGAAAACCCGCAATGGTATCTGCCGCAGCTACATCGGAGCTGCTGTAAAGCGAGTCATAATCTTTCTGAAACAAAATTTCATAGCCAATGATCTTGTCTTCCTTCAGTGCCTTAATAGGTTGCCGGGTGACATACTTATCCATTCTTAGTCCTCCTCTGGAGCAGATGATCGATTACTTCAACCAGATGGCCAATCTCGGGTTTGGACAGCTGCTCGTCAGCTCCTAACTGTTTTCCTTTAATCATTAATTCCTGATTTATCATGGAAGAAAAGATAATCAGAGGAAGATGCTTCAGATTCTTATCCTCTTTTACCAGTTTCGTTAAGCGGTGCCCATCCATGACAGGCATCTCTATATCCGTAATAATCAGGCTCACCTTTTCATCCAGATCTGAATCGTTTCGAATCTGGTTTAAATAATTCCACGCCTCCTGGCCGTTGTTCTTAAAAGTCAGGTTCTCATAACCGGCTTTTATAAGCGCAGCTTCTATCATCTTTGTCAAAAGTATAGAATCCTCTGCGATAAGAATCGGACAGGATACTTTTTCTCTATGTCCCAGCTTATTGATCTCATCCAGCTGGATTCCTGTTTCCGGAGCAATATCCGCCACGATCTTCTCAAAATCCAGGATTGTGACCAGATCGGTTCCGCATTGGGCAATGCCCGTTGCCACGCCTTCATCCCCACGGCTGATGGTATCATCCGGCTTCTGAATATTCTTCCAGGATATACGGCTGATTCCTACTACACTGTGAACCCGGAAAGCAATGTGCAGCTTGTTGAAATTCGTGATGATAAACAAGTCCTTACTCTGCTTTTCCGTCTTGCTTCCGGTTAAGTACTGGGGAAGGTCAATGACCGTAAGAAGGATATCTCTCGGTTTGAATATCCCTTCTACAGAAGGATGAGCATGCGGGATAGGCTTCACCTTATCTGACATCATGATTTCCCGTACTTTTGCAACATTGATGCCATATAATTCACCATATATGGTAAATTCCATTATTTCTATCTCATTGGTACCTGATTCTAACAAAATCTCTGTTTCTGCCATAGCTCTTCTCCTTTATCCCAATATAATCCAGCAAAAACAACTGCCTAATAAAATATCGGCATATTTCCGCCGGTTCATAATGTTTATAAAACAATTTCCGCTCTGCCGTACGTACGAATTTTCACCATTCCGGTACTTACATCAAAAGACATGGTCCGCGCATAATTCTCTCCCACGTCTGCTGCTGCAAGACGGATACCCTCTGAGTAAAGAATCTGTTTTACGCTGGTAATATTACGGGCACCGATATTTCCGAGAGTGCTGTTTCCCTGCAATTCAAACATCTTGGCACCTCCGGCGATCTTAGCGATCAGCCTGGGTTTTCTGGCTCCCATTATTTCAATTTTACGAAATGTTTCTGCAAGTCCGGTATCTGCATACTTAAATATATTGCCGTCGCCCAACCCGTATACTTCCGGAAGCATAATATGTACAAGAGCTCCTAGTTTAATCATAGGATCATATAAACTGATTCCAATACAGGAACCAAGAGCATAGGTAATCAGAATTCCATCCTGCCTGGCAAATTTCATGTCTGCAATTCCAACCGTTAATTGTTTATCCATTGGTTATCCCCAGCTTTTCCATCAAAAAGTTCAATGACTGAATATCCGGCATCATCAGCAAATCACTTTGGAGCACCTTACCTCCTATTTTGAATTGACCGCTGATCATCATCATTTTATCTGTCTGGTATCCAAATTCCACCATTGGTACACTAAGGATACCCCCCAGCATATTCACGGCTATATCAGGCACAGATAAATTGATCGTAACCTCACTGAGTGTGGACATGGCATTTACATAAGAAGATATAATAATATTTCCGATTTCCTCCAGTGCGGAGGTCTCCAGAACATTGAGCTGATAATAATCTTCAATTTTCTCATGCAGGACACTGGACAGTACTTCATTGATGAAATCCAGCTTCAGGATAAACAGCATCAGTCCGTTAATCTCACCTGTCATCTTTACCAGGATCGCAGCAACAATTTCCTCCGGGTCTCCAAGGAATTTAATGGCCTCGTTATAGCCCAGAATCTGTACATCCGGAAGGGTCATGCGCACGCCTTTCCCCAGCATGGAAGACAATGCAGTCGCAGCATTTCCTGTACCAATGCTGCCGATTTCCCGAATTAAATCCAGTCCCAGTCCATTCATCTCATCGTAACGTGTTATTTTCATGATATCGCCCTCTTTCATCAACACCTACGGCTGCTACCGCAGTGCATTTATTGTTGATTCAACTTCATCCGAAGTCTGCACCATCTTAAGTGCATAGGAATAAGCTCTCTGCGCTTCCATCATTCTGGTCATCTCCAGGGCAAAGTCCGTACCGGATTGTTCCAGTGCCCCCTTGACCACTTTTGCCTTTTCAAGCAGGATCGGTTCCCCATTCTTGGCAGTCACAGTAAATTCATTGTTTCCTATGCTTTGGATACCGTCTCTCCTTGCAAAGGTGTAAACACCTATGGCATGGGGATCATGTTCCCCATCCTCCAGTTCTTCTTCCTCTTGATCGTCTGTTTCATCCTCAGATCCCGGATAGGTGGACGGCTTTACATCATAGGAAATCTCTTCCTGATCCATATTGAGTACTCTTTTACCGTCAACATTCACCAGATAGTACTTATCGTCCAATCGGGAAAACTGGAAACGTCCGTCACGGGAATATGTAATATCACCTGTAGCCGGATCTTTTAACATAAAGAATCCTTCTCCGGGAATCGCATAATCATTATCAAGACCTGTTGTCTGGTAAGGCATGGTGGACATATCGGTTTTTGCATAATCAAGCTTTGTTCCGCTGCCTGTTTTAGCCTGGGTCTGTTCATCTGAGTGCCTTACCTCTGTATATACCAGATCCGAGAACACACTGTACTGGGGCTTAAAACCTACGGTATTTACATTCGCAAAATTATTGGATACTACATTAAGCTTCCCCTGCTGACCGATTGCTCCCAGCGCCCCTGTGTAAAATGACTGATTCATCTATTCTTCCTCCCCTATACTCTGCCTATGTCACTGACAATCTTTCCCATAAGCTGGTCATACATCTTCAGTACCTGGGCAGCACTCTGGGAAGCCCTTTGGCTGCTCATCATGGACGTCATCTCTTCAATAGGATCAATATTGGACCGTTCTATTGATTTCCACAGAATACCGCCATCTGTTGCATTTCCCTCAGCGTCTGCGGAAAACATGCCGTTGTTTTCCTTTACAAGCTGATGATAATCAGTAAAGTCAACTACTCCGATTTTTCCAAGCAGCGTTGGTTCCTCTTCCTCTGAACCTGCACCGTCTTCATCGGTACCCAGCCCCTTTATCGGCTCTTCATAAATATTACCGGATTTATCCACGGTAATGTGATCTGAAGTAATTTCAATCGGGTTGCCATCTTCTCCCAGCACCCGTCCTGCAGATGGTAAACAAAGATAGCCGTCATCATCAATCTCAAAGGATCCATTTCTGGTATAGTAACGCTTTCCATCAGAACCCTCGATAGTAAAGAATCCAGGTTTTGTCAGTGCAAAATCCAGATTTCCTCCGGTTTCTTCCACGGTTCCCTGATTAAAGCTGGTTTCTGATGCTCTGGCCGTACGTATCATGGAAACCGACCCGATCTGTGTGGGATTGCTTTTGTCCTTGTTGCCGGTCCGGTAAAGCATCTGATCTTTAAACGTTGTACTGAACAGACGGTCCTGTTTAAATCCCGGCGTATTGGTATTAACCATATTGTTGCTTATTACGTTTAAATTCCGGTTCTGGTATAAAATTCCTGATCCCAGATTATAAAATCCAAAAAACATATCCTGCTCCTTTCCTATTTAACCACCCATGTTATTTGATTAGGGCCCCTCATGCTTTATCGGGTGTAAAGGTACACCTGCAAGGTGTTTCCTACTTCCCATTTATAAAACTGGTCAGATACAGCTTCAGTTTCTGAATCGCATTGGAATGAATCTGTGAGATTCTCGGCTCGCTGACATTCATGACCCGTGCTATCTCTTTCATATTTAACTCTTCCATATAATAAAGAGATACGACTTTCTGCTCATTTTCTTTTAAACTTTTTATGGCAGTTACCAGTACCTGTTTGAACTCCTCCTGCAGGTAATGGTCTTCCGGCTGGTCATTTTCATTGACTGCAGGAAGCTGTACCGCTTTTTTATTATCATTCCCCGCCTCCAGGACCATATCCAGAGACAATATGCTGTAAACTTTGGTTTTTCCCAGGGCCTCCTGATATTTTTCCAGGCTGATATTCATATAATCCGCAGTCTCCTTAGGGGAAGGGAAACGGCCCAGCCGGTTGCAAAGCTCCATGGCAGCATGATCCAGTTCCTTTGCATTCTTTCTTACACTTCTTGGTATCCAATCCTGCTTCCTTGCCATATCTATGATCATTCCGCGTATTCGTTTGGATATGTAAGTCTCAAATTTAACATTTAACTCCGGATCAAACTTTTCAATTCCGCTCATGATGGTCAGAACGCCTTCATTTATGATATCTTCCATCTGGGCGAAACTTAAGTAAACATCACGCATCTGGATGGAAATACTTTTGACCATATACATATAGCGCATTACGAGTTCATGCTTGATCTTGATGTCTTTTGTCCGCTTATATTTTATTAATAATTCTTCATTGGTATATTGGCTAAAATCCTGCTCCATTCCGACTAACACTGCCTTTCTGACACAAAATCTTGTCAAACGGTAATATTTCCGATTGCCTGAATCTGAATATTATTTGCAATCTCATTAAATGAAAGGACAAATACATTGGGATAAAACTGCTCAATCAAACGATAAAAATACAGTCTTACAACCTGGCTTGTAAGAATAACTGGTTTCTGCTCCAGGTCACTGAATTTTTTGATCTGTTCCCCCATCTGTCCAATTACAGACTGCATCACATCAGGGCTGAGGGCAAGATAAACCCCCTGCTCTCCCTTTGCCATGCTGCTTATTATCGTTTTCTCCAGTTCCGAATCCAGGGTCAGGACCTTCATCTGACCTCCATCGCAGAACATTCTGGTTATGGTTCTCTTTAAGGCAATCCGAATATTCTCAGTAATGACATCCATATCCCTGGTAGTAGGAATGGAATCCACAATAGTTCCCAGAATGGTCTCCATATCCTTGATCGGAACGCCTTCTTTTAAAAGATTATTGAGAATTTTCTGGAAGCTGCCATAAGGGAACTGACCAGGAAACAGCTCGTCCACAAGTTCCGGCGTATGTTTCTTTACATTATCCAATAGCTGCATTACTTCCTGGCGTCCTAAAAGCTCATAAGCATGCTGCCTGATGGTCTCGGATAAATGGGTCAGCATGACGGAAAGAGGATCAATTACGGTATAACCGTAAATTTCCGCCATCTCCTTATTCTCAGGCCGGATCCATTTGCTTGGAATCCCATAGGCCGGTTCCACCGTTTCTATACCATCGACTTCTCCGGAAAGAACAATAGGTTCCAATGCAAGATAATAATCCACCAGAATCTCTCCTTTTGCAACTTCTTCCCCCCGGATCTTAATGATGTACTGGTTGGTATTTAAACTGGAACTGTCCCTAAGCCTGACCGACGGAATGACAAATCCCATATCCTGAGCATATTGTCTTCGGAAAATGACGATCCGGTTGATCATCTTACCCCCGCTGTTCTCATCGATCAGCGGAATCAGGCTGTAGCCGAATTCCATTTCGATCGGTTCCACATTAATGAGGGAATAAACATTGTTTACATCGCGGTAATAAGACTCTTCGTCTGAGGCAGGCTGAGCCGCCTCCTCCATCATGGAAGCTGTTGCTGCTTCCTGGGTCTTTACTGCTGCATGCTTTATCTTCTGTTCCAGCTGGTATCCGCTTCCCACAAGGATTACTGCCATAAGCGCCAATTGAAGCCTCGGCATACCGGGGACCAGCATCAGCACTACCATGACCAAACCAGTAAGTATGATGGCTTTGGGCTGTGCCAGAAATTGAGTAGATACATCCTCGTTAAGGCTCCCCTCGGAGACAGCTCTGGTTACAATCATACCGGTTGCTGTCGATATTAAAAGCGATGGGATCTGGGATACAAGTCCGTCACCGACCGTAGCAATGGAATAAATCGATAAAACCTCATTAAAGGGCAGATTGGACTGTACCATACCGATTATGGCACCGCCGATAAAATTAATGCCGGTAATGATCAGGGATATGATCGCATCTCCCTTTACAAACTTGGTAGCACCATCCATGGCCCCGTAAAAATCAGCTTCCTTTTGGATCTTGTAACGCCTGAGCTTCGCTTCCTGCTCATTGATCAATCCGGAGCTTAGATCCGCATCAATAGCCATCTGTTTGCCTGGCATGGCATCCAGCGTAAATCTGGCTGCAACCTCTGATACACGTTCCGTTCCTTTTGTTATTACCAGGAAGTTTACCAAAACAATGATCAGGAATATGATAAAGCCGACTACAACATTTCCCTTTAATACAAAATCACCAAAAGCTTTGATTACCAATCCCGAAGATCCCTGTCTGGATAAAATGTTTCGTGTGGAAGAGACATTTAACCCCAAACGAAGAAGGGTGGTAATTAAGAGCAGGGATGGATATATGGAGAATTCCAAAGGCTCTTTTATGTTCATGGTTATCAATAAGATAATCATGGATAGGGAAATATTTATGATAATCATTACATCCATAAAAAACGGAGGCAATGGAATAATCAACAGAAGTACAATAGTGATAACAAAAACTACCACGGAATTTTTTAATAAACTCTTCATTCTTTCTGCACCATTTCTTTCAAGGTTCTCTGTCGTTTTTTTGTCTATTCTATGATCTTGTTATTCATGCGGTAAACATAAACCAGAATCTCCGCGACCATACCGTAATATTCCGGCGGAATCTCTTTTCCCACCTGGGTGCCGGCAAAAATTCCTCTTGCAAGAGGTTTATTTTCCAGCACATACACTCCGTTTTCCTCACCCACAGCGACAATCCTGAGTGCCAGTTCAGCCTGTCCCTTGGCAACCAGGACCGGAGCGTTGTCTTTCTCAATATTATAACGAAGGGCTACCGCATAATGGGTCGGATTACGAACGATCACATCTGCAGTGGGAACTGCCTGCATCATTCTGGACCGTGCTCTCTCCCTCTGTATGTTTCGGATCCGCCCCTTGATTTCAGGGTTTCCTTCCGTTTGTTTGTATTCTTCCTTTAATTCCTGCTTTGACATCTTTATCTGACGTTCGTAATCCCACCACTGGTAGAAATAGTCGAAGCCTGCAATAGCCAGAAATACGATGGATACCTTTATGATCATCTCCATAATTGCATCCAATACATAAACCGTAGAATCCAGCAGATTCATATCTATGGTTCTGGCCACTGCCCTTAAATCGCTTTTTATAATCTGGTAAAGAATTGATGCCAGAATTATAATTTTTATAATATTTTTTATAAGCTCCACCAGACTTTTTAAAGACAAAATGTTCTTGAATCCCTGAATCGGATTCAATCTGTTAAACTTGGGAGCCATATTGCTTTTTGTAAAAATAAATCTTGTCTGAATCCCAGTTCCCAGAATTGCCAGTGCCACACAGGCAAGAAGGATGGGAAATGCAGCCTTTAAAATGGCTTCAGCCGTATCCAGATAGACTCTTGTGGTATGATCGGCCAGTGTTTCCACCGTCGGAGCCAGACTTATGTATTTGATCATGTAATCCCGGGTGGTCCGGTACATGATAGGGAACAGCATCTTCAGTATTATGAAGGTTCCAAGAAGGGATGCGATCATTACCACATCCTTACTGACGGCTACATGGCCTTTTTTTCGCTCGTCGCGCCGCTTTTTAGGTGTGGCTTTCTCGGTTTTTGAATCACCTGCCATTGCCGTTTCTCACATCCTTTACATTCATAAAAGTCTGATCATATTCTGAACTTCCAGGAGCATCTGGCTTATTATGTTTCCCAAATAATCTGACATAGGAGAAAACAGGAATACCAGCATAAGGAAGCCTATTACGATCTTTGCCTGTATATTTACAACAAACACATTTATCTGAGGTATCATTTTCATCAGGATTCCAACTGCAATTTCCGTTATAAATTCGATGGCAATAATAGGGAACGCAAACTTTACAGCCATAATTATACACTGGATGAATACTTCCAACATGGCCCACGCCGCTTTCGTTCCCAGGACCGCCTGTCCATAGGGAACTATCTCAGCTGCCCTGATCATCAGCTTTATAAGAGCCAGATGACCATCCACTGCAAAAAACAGAAGAACAAAATATGCCTGAAACAGGCTTCCGGTAAGAGCTGTCTGTGCATTGCTCTGAGGATCATAAATCGTTGCCATGGACAAACCCATCTGAAAATCCATGATGGATCCCGCATAAGTTATCACCATCAGGAACAAATCCACGATAAAACTAATGGCATACCCCATAATGAATTCTTTCATAAGAAGTACTGCAAATTCTATGGAGTTAACTGGTTCCGGTACCTGTTCGGCAGAAAAGGAATAGATGAGCAGCGTGAACACCATGATCATTCCGCCCTTTGCATAACCCGGTATATTCCTTCTGCCAAGAATTGGATTCAGAAGGATAAAACCTGACATTCTCATAAAAATCAGAGAAAACAGCATCACCTGTGTAATATCCGGCATCTAAGTCTTCCTTTCCTTATTACTGCCCGTTTTTCAGGGCATAAAGGTATACCCGTAGGGTGTTTCCTTATTACTGCCCGTTTTTCAGGGCATAAAGGTATACCCCCAGGGTGTTTCCTCTCAGTTCAGCATGGTATTAAAAATATGTATTGTAAAATCACAAAGAGTGTCCATCATATTGCTTCCAAGCATCAAAAGCATCAAACCAATCACAACCAGTTTCGGTACAAAGGTAATGGTCTGCTCATGGATCTGAGTTGCTGCCTGTAAAATAGATATGATGATACCGACAATCATACTCACCACCAGTACCGGACCGGCCAGCTTGACAGCTGCTCCGAACATCTCGTACATCAGGCTGTTAAGTGCAATTTCTGTCATTCTCTACACCTCCTGTCAGTAATGAAAGCTTTTAACCAGGTTCGTAAACAAAAGTTCCCAGCCATTGACCGTAACAAATAAAAGGAGTTTAAACGGCAGGGATATCATGGCCGGCGGCAGCATTACCATACCCATAGACATCAAAGTACTGGATACGATAATATCCACCAGCATGAATGGCAGGAAAATCATAAATCCTGCGGTAAATGCTCTTTTTAACTCTGAGGTCATAAATGACGGAATCACCACTGTCATGGGAAGATCTTCGATTTTTTCCGGCATATCTGTATTAGACAGCTCTACAAAAAGATTCAGCGTTGTTGTCTCTGTCTGTTTCAGCATAAACTGTTTCATGGGAACCTGAGCCCGTTTTAAAGCTTCCCCCTGGCTGATTTCCTCTTTTATATAAGGCTGATAAGCATTGGTATTAATATCTTTTAAAACAGGATCCATAATGAACAGCGTCAGAAACAACGCAATCCCAACCAATACCATATTAGGAGGAGTCTGCTGGATTCCCAGAGCATTCCTGGTAAAAGACAGGATAATGACAATTCTTGTAAAGGAGGTCATCATTACTAAAATAGAAGGCAGCAATGAAATGATGGTCAGAATAACAAAAAGCTCCAGGGTCGGCACACGGCCCCCATTAATATTGATCAGGGAATCTGTATTCATTCTGTTCCTCCTTACAAATCTTTTCTGTGTCTGTCTGTATATTTTTTAAAGATTTTTTTAAATTCCTCATATCCTGCTCCTGCAGACAGGGACGGCAGGGTTCCTGCGTTCTGGATATCTTCCTCTGAAAGCTCTGCAAGAAGGGTAATCTGGGAAGACGCAATCCCGATGAGATAATAGTGACTGCCAGTACGAATAATGGCTACCGCCTTATCCTGCCCCAGCGGAAGCCTGTCCAGCATCTGCATACAGGGGGGGGGGGGGGGGGGGGGGGGGGGGGGGGGGGGGGGGGGGGGGGGGGG
>CAYOCB010000027.1:0-39219 GCA_964402355.1 uncultured Lacrimispora sp. | reverse complement strand
ACAGGTCCGATAGGAGATACAGGCCCGACAGGTCCGATAGGAGATACAGGGCCAACAGGTCCGATAGGAGATACAGGGCCAACAGGTCCGATAGGAGATACCGGCCCGACAGGTCCGATAGGAGATACCGGCCCGACAGGTCCGATAGGAGATACCGGCCCAACCGGTCCGACAGGCCCAACAGGAGATACCGGCCCGACAGGTCCGACAGGAGATACCGGTCCGGCAGGTCCAGGTATTGCTACTTTCGGTTATGTATATCATCTGGCCTCTACCGGCGTTAATGACTCAGTCGCTGCAGGAGCAAATGTTTTATTCAGCACTAATGGCCCTTTGTCCGGTGTGATACACATAGCCGGGACGGCACCAATAACCGTACCTACTACTGGAGTTTATAAGATTGACTATTCCGTAAACCTTTCGGCCACGAATGCTGGAGCGGCTATAGCTATTGCGATTGTCGGTGTGGGTGTTGATGCATCCACTCAGATTCTGTTATCAACAACAGGAGAAACTTCCGGTTCAGCTAAATTGTTGCTTGCTGCAGGTACTCAGATAACTTTACAAAATGCTGGAACAGCATCCTTTACTATGGATGTTACTCCGAACATTGGAGCACAGCTGGATGTCATTTTATTAAGCTAATCACTTTTAGGGCCGGCGTTTCCATACGCCGGCTCTTAAACAACATAGACTTTACATACCGGTATTTTTTGTGATATACTGGGCTGAAACAAAAATATGCCAGAAATGGCATTTAGGAAAGAGGAATGATCTATGTTATATCCGCGGATAATTAATATGAGCGCATACCTCTGTGCAAGGTCTGATGATCGGACGAGGCTTGTACAGAGTGATTTATATTTTACATAATTCGTCCTCATTGGGTTTTGTACTTATAAGGAAATTTGCTTATAAGGAGAAAAACAACAATGGATAAAAAAAGAAAATTTATGATATTCTGGCTGGGTCAGGCAGTATCCCAGCTTGGTAGTTTTATGACTGCATTTGCTTTGACGATCTGGGCGTTTGAGAAGACCCATGCGGCCATGACGGTATCTCTGCTGTCTTTTTGCAACTGGTTGCCTTACATTCTGGTTAGCATTTTTGCTGGGAGCTTTATTGACAGGTATTCAAAAAAACGAATCCTTAGAGTGGCTGATACCATAGCAGCATTTTGTACAATAAGCGTTTTGATCAGTATTTACAGGGGAGACTTAGGGATTGGTCATATTTATATGGTCAATGTGATCGTTGGTTTTATGAATGCGTTTCAATCTCCGGCCTCTTCAGTGGTAACCGGTCTTCTGGTTCCTGACGGACAGTATGATAAGGCCAGTGGTCTTCAGTCTTTTTCCAGTAATCTGGTTATGGTAGCGGCACCTGTACTATCAGGTATGTTTATGGCGTTTGCAGGATTACAAATGATTCTGATAATAGACTTATTATCATTTCTATTTGCTATGATTTCCCTGTGTTTCATAGAGACTGAAGATTCCCCAGGCCGTTTGTATAGAAAAGAGAATAGGAGTCAGACCAGTGATTTAAAGGAGGCCATTGATTTCTTAAAAAAGGAAAAAGGCATTTTCTATATCATGCTGAGTATGGCCGTTATTAATTTCTTTTCACGTCTGACTTACGAAAACATATTGGCCCCCATGATTTTAGCCAGAAGCACAGGAGATTCAGCAGCATATGGGCTTGTAAACGGGGTGATGGGAGCCGGCGGAATCGTTGGTGGAATTTGGGTGGTTTCAGGTAAGAAGAAAGATTGGATAAAGCTTATTTATTTTTCAGCAGGTATTTCTTTTCTCTTTGGAGATTTATTAATGGGTGTTGGAAGAAATTCGTACACATGGTGCATGGCCGGACTGGCTGCAAGTATACCAATTCCCTTTATTATGGCAGGTCAAAATGTTATTTTATATCAAAGGGTTCCAGGGAAAATGCAGGGAAGGGTATTTGCAATCCGAAACGGAGTGCAATATTCGACAATTCCAGTGGGGATTTTAAGCGGAGGCTATCTGGCGGACTTTATATTTGAACCATTTATGGCTTCTAACCAATGGATTGCCTGTTTATTACAGAGAGTTGTGGGCAATGGAGCAGGAAGCGGTATGGCCGTCATGTTTTTGTGCACTGGTTTTTTTGGAACGATTTTCAGTTTTCTGGGGTATAAGAATCCATATGTACAAAGCTTAAAAGATATATCTTAGTCAGATAAAAATGTCTCCATAGGTATCTCGATGATTACGCTGTTTTTTAAATAAGGAATGCTGATAAAAGAAATTTTAACCGAGTCTCCATAACAGGCACTTAACCGTTTATATAGATTATGAAGGCCAAAATGGCAGTTTGATTCCGGGCTTTCCGCCTTTAAACAGGCGGAGGCCTTTTTAATATCTATTCCCTTTCCGTTATCAGTTACTTCTATTCGTATCCACTTTTTTTCTTCTGAGGTAATGGTAATGGTTATCTGGGGAGGAACTGGTTCCATGCCGTTAACTGAGCCTCCAAAACCGTGTTTGATACAGTTCTCAGCGAGGGGCTGAAGCATGACTTTCATGATTTGGCAATCCTTAAGGGCTGGATCGATATTCGGTATAAAACGGATGCCGGCTGCGGAGTGCCGGTTCATGATTTCCATATAGGAGGTAACATGTTCTGCTTCCTTACCTACAGAAATCAATGTTTTTCCCACACTTAAGGTGATTCGAAGATACCGGCCAAGGCTTTCCAGCATTCCGCCGGCTGTATCTCCATGTCCGTTTAAAATCTGGAAATGGATGCATTCCAGGGTATTATAAAGAAAATGAGGGTTGATCTGCTCTGACATCATTTGAATCTCAGCATTGGCTTTTTTCTGTTCCTCTTCCTTGATTTGTTTCAGCTGAAGTTTTATGGTATCATACATCTGGTTCAGCTGAATGCCCAAAAGGCTGATTTCATCAGAATAGGGAAAGTAAACTTTCTTGTTGTAGGTCTTTTTATTGATCTGTCCGATTATACCCCCAAGGACCTCTAAGTTCCGGGTCAGAAGGTCGGAGAGGGCAAAGGAAAGAAGACCTGAGGCAATGGTACAGGCCAGCCATACCAGAAGAAAAAAGGATTGAAATTCTTTAATATCTCCGGTAAGGGCGGATTTTTTAGTAAGATGGACTACTTTAAGATTGCAGAATCTGATAGAATCCATTGCAAGGAATAGTTCTTCATTCTGTACGTTCAGTGTTCCCTCATTCCCTCCTTTTTTTGCACTCACCCAATCTTTTACTTCAGGCAGAAATGCATCAGGATACTTTTCTTTTGTTATATCCAAAGGAATTCCCTCTTCATTAGCCAGATACATGCAGCAGGTATAGCTGTTCGACATTCTGTCAAAATAGGATCGAATCTGGGCTGTGTCTATAAGTACAATGAAACGTACCTTTCTTGTATCAGCCTTGTCCTGATAATACAGGTTGCTGTCAGACAGATTGCAGGATACCGGGTAGGAAACGGGGATAGCGCCGCCCTGCTTGAACAGGGTATTAAAACGCGTGGGAAATACGGTTATTTTAGGGTAATCCCATATATTCTCCGGAAATAATGTTTCAAAATAATCTCCGATACCCAAAGAAGAAGGACTGAATAGTATGCGGTCTTCTCCGCAGATTAAAACATTATTTACGATTGAGTGATTCTGCAAAAAAGAATCAGTAAGGGCCGTTGCTTCTGAAAAGTATTTTGCGTATCCTGTAAAATGCCGGTTATTGATATCAGATATCATGTGGGGGAATGGTTCTTTGACAAGAAGGTGGTTGGTTCCCATGGAAAGAGAGGAAAACTGAGCGGAAAGGGTGGATCCGGCCATTCGGACAGAGCTTTCCGCCTTTTTCAGGACCTCATTGGTATTGCGTCTGTAAAAATAGGAATAGGATAACCGGCTGATCAGCATCAGGGCTGCGGAAGTAATGAAAATCATTCCAATCAGCAGCTTATAGCGGAATTTCAGATTGGCGAACCATTTTTTCATTGTCCGCTCCTTTCTTCGGCAGTATACTGCTTCTGATAATCAGAAGGTGTGACTCCGGTCCGTGTTTTAAATGCCCTGCTGAAAGAACGGTAATCTTCATAACCAAGCAATAGGGATACCTCTCCTGGGGTATGTTCCGGATGCTTTAGCTGTTCCTGAGCAAAGTTGATCTTTAAATCCAACAGGTAGTCCCGGAAGTTTAGCTGGGTCTTGTTTTTAAAATAAGTACTGAAATAACTTTTACTCAGGCCAAGGTAGCTGCATACATCCTCAGTCCGGGGATTTTTTAACAGATTTTCATTGATGTAGGAAAGGGCTTTTTCAATGAGAGGATCGTTTTTGGCGGCCCGGCTGACAGACAGTTCCTCAGCAAAGCCGCACAGGATACTGCACATCCAGCTTTTTATTTCTTTCAGTGATGAAAGGCTTTGGAGAGCAGCAAAAGAGTTGCCTGTATAGCTTCTTGGCGGACCGTCTAAGTATCTGGATAACTGGTTCTGGAGTGTGATAATCAGGTAATTGCACATGCTGTATAAGTACGAGGGCGGAGGCAGCGGAACCGATAACAGATCATTAAGATAATGACAGAAGCGGCTTAAGATATCCTCCGGATTATTTTTTAATATGGCTTCCAGAATCTCATCTCCCGGCAGGATAACAGGGGGCTGTCCGGTATTCAGGACAGAAGGGTCAAGGACGGATCCGGTATCCGGATAGATATGCCAGGTGATGATCTGCTTTGCACTCTGGAAGGAGATTTGAATGCTGCAGAGAGAAGATACCGTTTCCCCGATAGCTGCTGCAATCTGAACAGCTCCGTTCCCATTTGCATTTTTTATATGATCTGCCAGCAGTTCCTTTAAGGGCTTGTCTTCAAAAGAAGAAAAAGGAAGATTAAGGAGCAGCAGGAATCCTGCCGGCGGATATTCTGCTATGAGTCCGGCGCTTCCGTTCAATGCTTCCTCTAACGATTCCTTAAGAGGGAGCAGGTACTGACTTAATTCCAGGTTTTCGTCTGTGCTCTGATGGGAAGAAAATGCCTGGATCAGTACGGCACAGCTTTCAGTGTCTTTTATGGGCAGAGCGTAGTCCTTAATGACCTGATGAAGTTCTGCGGCAGACAAATCTCCTCTGAGCAGCTGGGGAATGAGGTTATGTTTACGCAGGGAAATCTGTGCCTTGCGCAGTTTCTTCAAAGTGGAAAGCTGGTCGGTGCGTATGTTCCGCCGGCTTAAGATATCTTCCTTCAGTTTTTCAATCAGTTCTTTCAGTTCATTTATGGAGATCGGTTTTAATAAATATTCTCGTATTCCATATCGGATTGCTGTTCTGGCATATTCAAATTCATCATAACCACTTAAAATAACAAAAGAACAGTCAAACTGTTCCTCTTTTGCCCGGCGTACCAGGTCCAGGCCGTTCATGCCCGGCATCTGAATATCGGTAATCACAATATCCGGTTCATAATAACGGATCTTATCCAGAGCCTCTGCACCGCTTGCGGCAGTTCCTATGACAGAAATGGAATAATCTTCCCATGGAATTATGGAGCGCAGGCCGGAACGTATTTCTGCTTCGTCGTCTACAATCAGCAGGGTTATGGTTGAGAATGGATTCATATCAGTCTCCTTTAAACAATCAGAAATAGAAGCAAAGCCATTATAGCATTGTGCATAATAGAAAGCAAGCCAATCGGGGGAGAAGTGTATACTTCGAAAAAAATGTCACATGAATAGTAAAAAATGTCGTGTTCCTATTTGGCAAAGTGCAGTATCATAAGAATACAAACACAGCAAAGCAGGAAAGATTAAACAATGAAAGGGAGTAAAAACTATGAAAAAAACGAAAAAGTTTGCTGCACTTGGCATGGCGGGCCTGATGGCTGTATCCGTTTTGTCAGCGTGCTCATCGGGGGGAAAGGCGGACAGCACTGCCCCAGGCGGAAGCGGTACAACAGAGGGAACAGCAGCTGTAAAAGAAGAGGCAAAGAAGGAAGCCTCTTCCGGAGAAAAGGTAAAAATAACGGTCTGGACAGAGAACCGGCATGATCTGGAGTATATGAATAAGGTCGTAGAGGAGTTTAATAAAACAAATGACCACATTGAACTGGAATATGTGGTACAGACTGAAAATTATACAAATTTACTTACCATGGCTGCCAATTCCGGACAGTCACCGGATGTATTTTCACCAAAAACCACCGATTTTAAAAGTTTTGCGGAAAACGGAATTATCCAGCCTATTAATGATTATTTAACAGATGAATTCAAGAAGGTCAATGAGGCAGATGAACATCTTTATGAAGGCTACAATGTGCTGGGGGATGATATTTACTGGGTTCCCTGCGGAAAGAGAAGCGGTTCCAGGATTATCTACAATAAAGAAATTTTCGATAAACTGGGCATTGAAGTTCCTAAAAAGCTGAGTGAACTGCCTGCCATTGCAAAACAGATCACGGAGGCAGGCGGCGGAGATTATTATGGGATCATTTTCCCGGGTGCAAGCGGTCCGTTTGAGCGCTGGCTGCAGCATTCTGCGGAAATGAGCGGCATTACTCCTTACAATTATCAGGAAGGCAGGTTCGATTTCTCCGGATTCAAGCCATATCTTGAGGTGGTACGCCAGATGTATGAAGAAGGAAGCGTGTTCCCTGGATCTTCTTCTATAAAAATTGACCCGGCACGTGTTCAGTTTGCAGAGGGCCATGTGGGAATTCATGGAAACGCATCCCAGGAAGCCACTGTTCTGACTGAACAGTTCCCGGCAGAAATTGAATGGGGCGTTGCAGACCTTCCGACTCTTGACGGGGAGATCAAGGGCTGCGAAGCCTGCAGCCCGAATAACGGCTGGATGATGAGCGCATACACCGAGCACCCAGAAGAAGCATGGGAAGTGATCCAGTACTTTGGTTCTGAAGAAGTGTTAAAGGGATATTTAGAGGGTGGATACACATTACCATTATCCAAATATATGGATGAAAAAATTGATAAAACGAAAATCGAAAGAATGGCTGATTTTTCAGGTGCAGATTATGAGGCAGTATTGCCGGTAGCGCCGTCCGTAACGCCAGAGGGTGAAAATTTCTACGATGCGTTATGGAATGCATGCCTTCCGGAAGGGGCTTCTATTGATGACACTATTGCAACGTTAAATCAGACCTACAATGATGCTCTTGATAAAGAAGTAAAGATGGGTAAGACAAAACGTCTGGTTATCAAGGATTACGATCCGCTTCATCCAGGCAATGGTACAGTGGAATATCTGGATCAGTAAGACTACCGGCTGCTGCAAAACAGATTTGCTGTCTTGCGGCAGCCTTTTTTGCACGGGCAGCGAACCAGACGAACATGTTTACACGTTTACTTGGTGACTGCCCATAACCAGAGAAAATTCAAGAGCGTGTATCTTCCGTTTCAGCGGGTATTAAAATTGTTATGTCATGTTTTTTTCGAACATAAAAGTAAGGAGAGTACTGTATGAATAACAAAATTTCACTGGGACAGCGATTGAAAAAAAGCTGGGATCATGGGGACATTCCCATGTGGCTGATGCTGTTTCCTACAATCTTTTTCATCCTTGTTATGTCGGTTTATCCATTTACCTGGCTGATCCGGTACGTTTTCTATGATTATAACGGGTTTAAGGCATACTTTGTGGGAATGGAAAATTTTAAGAGGATGCTGACCGACGGAATTTACTGGAAAAGCGTTCTGCATACCTTTGAATACGCATTTTTAAAACTTCTTTTCGTCCTCCCCCTTTCACTCGTTACGGCAGTCCTGTTACAGAGAAAGCGGTTTGGAAGCGGCCTGATCCAGGGAATCTATTTTCTTCCCACAGTAATCAGCTCTGCGGTATACAGCCTGATCTGGTATTTTATTTTTGCTACTTACAATGGTGTATTAAATGGATTCCTTCAGGCAGCGGGATTCATAAATGTGCCCATCGACTGGCTGGGGGATTCAAAGACAGCCATGTTTGCGGTTGTCATCGTTGCTGTCTGGGGTGCTTTTGGAAACTACATGATTCTTCTGATCTCAGGATTGACAGGAATTCCTTCAGATGTATATGAAAGTGCACAGATTGACGGGGCAAACGGAATACAGACATTTTTCAAGATTACACTCCCTATGCTGGGACCGGTGCTTAAAGTTGTGATCATGCTTGCCATCACCACTGCTTTTAAAGACTATCAGTCCATTCTTGTCTTGACAGGAGGCGGTCCAAATAACAGGACCCATGTCATGTTTTCCTATATTTTTCAGATGGTATTCGGTACTTCCACGTCGGCATCACAGCTGCAGATCGGCTATGGCTCCGTGCTGAGTATCGTATCAGCGCTTGTCGTTGGTATTATAACAGTTATTTACCTTAAATTCAGCAAAAAAATGGATGAGATTTCATAGAAGGGAAGGAAGAAGCGATGGCAAAGGAAAGATCGGTTCATTCCGTTGAATCAAAAAAAACCAAACTCGTTAATGGGATTATATTCGTACTTCTGCTTATACTTGCAGTAATTACCGTATATCCGGTAGTTTATATAGCCTTTGGTTCTTTTAAGACCAACAGCGAACTGGTAAGCGGCGGTTTAAACCTGTTACCGGAAAAATTTGTACTGGATAACTACAAGCAGGCATGGGAAATGGCCAATTTTTCCAGATATACCGTAAACAGCATGATTATCAGTTTTGGTGTCATGTTCCTTTCTCTGGCTGTCAGCAGTATGGCAGGCTATGTATTTTCAAGAAAAGATTTCCGTTTAAAGAGTCTGATTTATAACGCCATGGTCATGTTTATGTTTATCAACGTTGGAAGTGCGGCTTTAAGACCGCTATTTGAGCTGGCAGTAAAATTGCATATGAATAAGTCTCTGATTGCAATCATACTGATTTCAGCAGGAAGCGGGCAGGCCACTTATGTATTTCTGATCCATGGTTTTATGAACAGTGTGCCCAGGGAACTTGATGAGGCGGCAAAAATGGATGGCTGCAGCTTCTTTGGTATTTACATAAGGGTCATTCTGCCTGTCTTAAAACCAGCGCTGGCAAGTGTTGCCCTTTTATCCTTCCGCGGCGGCTGGAACGAATATATACTGCCGCTGATCTTTACGATGACCAATGAAAAGCTGCGTCCTCTGACAGTTGGGGTCGTAGCTCTTCAGAATGCAGGAGACGGTGCGGCAGCATGGAATATCCTGTTTGCAGGGTCAGCCATTGCCATTATCCCCATCATTTTTGTTTATATCCTGGCTAGCAGGCAGTTTATGGGCGGTATGACAGCCGGAGCAGTAAAGGGCTGACGATTAATAAGAAAAGAGGAATATTGAGATGGATTTTCAGTTAAATGAGTATGGATATATTACCGATTATCTTGTAAGCGGAAGAAAGGAAACTTCCTTTTCCAGCAAAGCATCGGATAAGGATCAGTTAGCCTGTGAGAAAGTTATGCGCTTGGAGGCGGCCGATCATGACCGGAAGATGCCGGAAGGAAAAATACGTGCAGGTGCGCTGAGTCGTTTGGAACTTCCATGGGAATACGCATATACATTTGGCAGCTGGTTCGTGGATCAGTCTGCATTTTACCCTCTTCTTACCAAGATAGAACTGCATGCCGCCACCGTTTTAAAAGCTCCGGAAGATATGCAGATCACTGCATGGCTTTGGAGTTACGGGGCTGTAGATATATGGGTAAACGGAGAGTATGGCGGCGGCATAAGTACTCCCGTCTATAAACCGATTAACCGGGAAGTACTCCATTTAAATTTAAAAAAGGGAGATAACCTTATTTTTATACGGCTGCAGAATCTGGGAGTAAGAGATACCAGAACGCTTTTTGCAATCCAGATTCCCGGAAAGGAAAAAGAGGTACTGAGGGTGACGCTTCCTGATATGGAATATGCAAAAGACCGGGCTGACGCAGGCCGCTGGCTCTCCGGTATCCGAATGAAGGAGGGAAGACTTCTGTTTCCGTCACAAGCGCCGGAAGGCAGCCGCATTGTTTACGACTCCAGACCGGTTGATTTCGGAGATTATAAAAACCGGTACAGCTGCAGGGAACTGACCGGACTGGAGGAAGCGGTCCTTGAACCAGGCATGCCTTATTTTAAAGTTGAGGTTTTGACGGGGGGCCAGCATCTATCCAGAAGCTTTGAGCGGCAGGAGCTTTTAGGACCGGTATTTAATCAGATGAAAGATGCCGGGGAAAATGAGAGACGGATCTATGAACGCATCGCTTCTGTTTCCCAGATTCCGCGGGGGGAAAAAGAGAGCTTTTCCATGTATCCCATTCTGGCACGTTATTTTACAGGCAGAATAGCTCCGGGTGACGAAGCGGAAATTTATAAATCCTTGGATCAGATCAAGAGCAGACGTGACTGCTCGGACTTTCTTGCATGTGCCCTGGTTCGTTTCTTAAAACTTTACCCTGCTCATGGGGAACTGGCTGCCCGGTGCAGGGAAGTTATGTTAAATTACCGATACTGGATGGATGAAAGCGGAAATGATGGAATGTGCTTCTGGAGTGAAAATCATTCCCTGATGTTTTTTGTCAGTGCCTATGTTGCAGGAAGTTTATATCCTGCGGACGTTTTTACCCGCTCTGGAAAAACGGGCAGACAGATGGAGGCAGATGCCGGAATCAGGATCCGGGACTGGCTGGAGGAAACTATAAAGGAAGGATTTGATGAATTCCACAGCGGCGGTTACACTCCCATTACGTTTGCAGCAATTTTAAATGTAGTGGACTTTGGGGATCAGGTACTCTCCGGATTAGCGGTTCAGTGTGCGGACCGGCTCCTTCATGACCTGGCGGTTCAGACCTTTCAGGGAGTCTCCATTGCTCCCATGGGCCGTGTATACCGGGAGGTACTCTATCCGTATGATCAGGATATCCAGTGCCTTGTAAACCTTCTGGATCCTGAAGCACCTGACCGATTCAGTGAATGGATCATATTCCTGGCAACCAGCCGGTACCAGCTTCCAAAGGGGTTAATAGAAGTCATGAGAAAACCGGTCTCCGAAGTTTACGAAGAAAGCAATGCCAGGATCTGTGTGGAAAAGACAGAGGATTACATACTGACCTCCGTGCAGTCTCCGAGAGAGGACAGGGAAAGATACCGGGAAAACATTTATGGGAAAGACGGTGCGGATATGGGAAGTTTCGCCTATGTAAAATCCTTAAATGAATGCTTCCATGGAACAACCCGGTTTGAACCGGGGGTATACGGCTATCAGCAGCATATGTGGTACGCTGCCTTAAGTCCGGCCGCCGTGGTTTTCGTTAACCATCCAGGTGGAAGCTGTGAAGCCTGTTCCACAAGGCCTGGTTACTGGTTCGGGAATGGAATTATGCCAGCTTTGAAACAGGTAAAGAATGTGCTGTATGCCATCTACCGCATACCGGAAACCCATCCGATTCCTTTTACCCATATATACTGGCCCCAGAGCCGGTTTGAAGAGCAGATTATGACGGACGGCTGGCTGGCGGGTAAGTCAGGAAACGGTTACACAGCCCTCTGGTGCAGCAGTATGCCAAAGCCATATGATGACCAGATATTTGATTGTGAATACAGAGTTAACAGCAGAGATACGGCTTATCTCTGCGTCTGCGCCAGCCAGAAGGATTACAGCAGTCTTGGGGAGTTTTTAGAAAGCTGCAGGAAGCTTAATCCGGTTTACGACGGGAAAACCGGCAGACTGGAAGCAGGAAGTGATGGAATGACCTATATAAAGCATGAAAATCTGACCCAGTATATATAACGCTGTATAAGAATCGGTATATATTTATAAAGACTACAGTAATGTCCGTTCTGCCTGAGGGGGCTGACCGCTGCTCAGCCGGAGGAAGAATAACTCATCCCTAAACAAAAATATTTAGCTTCTGAGAGAAGGGCTTCCGTTGTGGAAGTGCCAGCAGAGGGAATTACAGAGAATACCTTAAAAACTTTTTTCATGAAGAAGATCCATGGAAGTATACTTGTGATTTGCATAGTTATTATGCCGGATTATGCGATTAAGTATGGCAGTCTGAAAAGGCGGAAAAATGATTGCAGGTAAAATTATGGAAGTAATAATAAATAAAAGCCATTCAACTGGTCAGTAACGGCTGAATGGCTTTTGTTTATATATTATTACATTTCTCCCTGCATAACCATAATAACCATGATGCAGGAAATCAGTATCAGGATGCCTGTAAGGGTCATACCGAGATTAAATTTTCTTTTTTGAGATGGATCCGTAGAAGTATAAACCAGAAGATTGGATTTTCTTAACGTAGTGACCAGTGGCTTATAAATCAGCAGAGTCAGTGCCGTGTTGATTCCTCCCTTTAAAAGATTGAAAGGAACAAATGCCGGGAGAAGGAGCTGCGCTACAGCTTCTCGGGGATATCCCATATAAATTGGGGTAATAAGGTAATTCCATAAAACCATGACAAGAGTCATGAGAAGTGTGCCTGTTACCATACCGGTGAAGGCTCCTGCCGTGGAATGCTGCTTTTTATATAGATAGGCAGCTGGGCATACAAATGCTACCGTAGAGAGGATATTCATTACGAGACCAATAATTCCGGTACTGCTGATGGTAAACATTTCTACAAAGGACACAATGACAGTGATGAGTGCCGCAGGCATAGGTCCAAAAAGGAATCCTCCGGTGAGGATGATGACATCCTTTGGCTCATACTCCAGGAAAGGAACCATGGGTATTAAAGGGATCCGGATTGCTGCTACGGATACAAAAGCCAGGGCACACAGCATAGCCATAATGGTGAGTTTACTTGTTTGATTTGTCATGTTCATGATACAGACCTCCTGAAAAATATGTAACACCTGAAATTATGTCTTTCAGGTGTTAAAATTAGACAGGTGTATTATCATTATTAACACATCTTCTTTCATCCAGACTATACTGTCGGTATTGGAATTACACCAATTCTGCGCTCTCTGCGCTCGCGGACTTTACCGCCGATCGGGAATTGCACCCTGCCCTGAAGACACTTATACAAATGTTCTGAGTGTATTATAGCATTTTTTATAATAAATGCAATATTTAGTTGCAATTTTTTAAATCGTTTGCTATAATAGCTGCCATGGGGGTATAGCTCAGCTGGGAGCGCGAGATGTCGGGTGTGCGACCCCTCAAAGAAGAAGTAGATTTAAAGAAGTAAAATGCTGGAAACCCAGATAAATAAAGGGTTTTCGACCATATGGGGGTATAGCTCAGCTGGGAGAGCGCTTGAATGGCATTCAAGAGGTCATGGGTTCGAATCCCACTATCTCCACTTAAACTATGAGCTGCAGGCATAAACGTTTGTGGCTATGATTTTAACTTATAGAGACGGGACACTTGGTAAATCAAGGTCAAAAAAGGTGCGTTTTCAGTTTTGAGAATGTGCCTTTTTTAATAGTGGATTCTTTAGTGATTCTGGCGAATAGCTTAATAGATTTCATTGATAACTATTGCCAAAAGAAATACGAGTTGCTAATGTGATTGTTGAAACAGCATTGGAACAAATTTGTGAAATATGTAGAATAAAGTTAAAAAGGGTAAAAAGATTGCAGGCAATGAGCGAATTTTTAAATTCGATGAGAAGGTTTAGATAGGATAGAGTAATATACAATGGACTGCTTGGAGGTATATAGGTGGAAGATATTATTGTTTATCATGGGAGTCAACAGATAGTGAAGAATCCAGAAATCAGAATTGCACAGTACCATAAGGATTTCTATTATGGCTTTTATTGTACGTTATTTGAGGAACAGGCAAAACGTTGGGCAGTTCGGTATAATGGTCATGGAATCGTGAATGAATATAGATATAAATTGAATGACTCAATGAAGATTTTAAAGTTTACGGAAATGACAGAAGAATGGCTTGACTTTATTGCAGCATGTCGATTAGGAACTTCACATGATTATGACATTGTGGAAGGACCGATGGCAAATGATACAATTTTTAACTATGTACAGAATTTTGTAGATGGGAAAATATCTCGCGAGGCATTTTGGGCTTTGGCAAAATTTAAAAACCCAACCCATCAGATTAGCTTTCATACAACAAAAGCTTTAACAACGCTTAAATTTCTGAAAGGATATGGTGTTTATGATGAAGAATGACAGTGATTTGTTTTTTACCTGTAGTCTGATTGAATATATAGGCCGTGAGTGTAAGTTGAAGCGGAGAGCTGTTGTAGAAAAGCTAGGATCAGATATATTAAAAAGGATTTATAAATATGCGGGAACACTTCACTGCGAACCAATTGAAAAAGTGGCAAATGAGTATATTGAAATGAAGAAAATAAATCATGGTGAATTTGATAATGTTGCTAAATGTAGATATGAAATACCAGATTATTGGACAATAGGAGAAGTATATGGGCGTCTCATAGAGGATGTTGGTGATGATGATGTAATAGAATCATTGAGATTTGTTTATGAATCTTGGATTAGTGATGCGATTTCTAATTATAATACTGATTTCTATTATCAGTCTCGGGAATATATTGCAGAGTGTTTTAGACAAAAAAAGATAATATAGTGGACATTTTGGGACAAACGCCATAATGCGAAGTTTGTGTCGAAATTTGTCGTGTAAAATAACAGATGATAATATAAGTTATATCCTCTATATGGTATTATAAAAGAAAAGGTAGCTAATAAAAATTAATAGAGGAGATGGATGACATTGAACGGAAAAGATGTAAGAGTAGGCGCATGCCTATTAGTTGGCAACATGGACAGCATGGTTCGATTTTACAGAGATACATTAGGCTTTGATACTCAATGGAATGGTGGGGATTTCGCAGAGCTTGAAACGGCAAGTAGCGAACTATCCTTATTCATGTATAGCAGGAAAGCATTCGCGCAGGCAATTGGAGAGAGCTATGTTCCTCCAAAAGGAATCAATCAGACAATTGAAATTGCCCTTTGGTTGCCCTGTTTTGCTGATGTGGATGCAGAATATGAGCGACTATTGAAGCTGGGCGTGCAATTTCCAACTGGAGAACCCATAACCTTTTCTTTCGGCATTCGCAACTTTTATGTTGCCGATCCGGAGGGGAATCTACTTGAGATAGGCAGTACGAGCGAAACGTAGATCAGAAATTCGCTCCATTACAAAGGCTCTAGAACGTGGAGATTTTCAGACTACTGGATGAAAGATTAGTAATTCAATGAAGGTGGGGTAAAGCCAGACTATCGCCAAAATATACCTTGACGCTAAGGGGGTTCCATGCTCTATAGTCATCCGAATTACATCAACGACGCATGTTGAAGTGGTGATAATTATGACGTATTGTGGTAAAGATAAGAAATTGAAGGTTATAACCACAAGATGTAGTGGCTTTTGAGTGAGAATTGAACTGAAAATAGGGCTAGAAAATGTGATTTATAGCCCCGTTTTTTTGCTCTTCCACGGGTGACATAGGGTATAATGAGAGAAATGCCTGTTATATAGGCATTTTGGAAAATAAGATACGGTATAGCGCAGTTAGGGGAGCGCTTGAATGGCATTCAAGAGGTCGTGGGTTCGAGTCCCATTATCTCCACTTAAATTATAAGCCGCAGGCATTAAAACTTGTGGCTTAAATTATAACTTATAGGGATGGGACACTTGGTAAATCAAGGGTAAAAAAGGTGCGTTTTCAGTTTTGAGAAGGTGCCTCAGATTGTAGACAAAATGGTCTCTAGGCGACGAATCCTAGAGACATTTTTCTTTCCTTCTTTTGTCATTGGTTCCAATGTCTTTGATCTTATCATAGAGTCCTTTAAATGCACGGCTGTCGTGAAGTTTCCTGGATTTACTGTATATCCGAGTACCCAGCTATTTTTATCACACGCAGTTTCAACTGCATAAGCAAAAACATGCTTGTGCTCACCCTTACGAAACCAACTACTCTCTGGATCAGAAGTACTGCTCTTGATTTCTTTTACTGTTATTCCACTACCACCAGAAGGTGTATGATAATCATCATTACTATCCTTATCTTTTAATGTTTTTTTGCCATGTAACTTTCGGTCATGATTGATAGGGCCTGAAGTCTGGTTTTGGGCGTTTTAGTATGGGGCTATTGAAAATAGGTTCTTTATTTTAGAAAAAGGTGATTCCATATTCATATGGGACTTTGCAACAGACACTGTGCTTGGACAAATTCTGGCAGAATGACTATGAAGATCTTTTACCTGAATAAAAACTATGTGTTGACTTGACAATTATTACAGTAAATGATATGATACAGTAAACGTAATAAAAGAGGTGAGAAAAATAAGAGACAATATAGTGGGAGGCGCACAAACAGAAACTACTTTGCTAATATTACTTGCGCTATATACAATTAACCATGGATATGGAGTTATGCAATTTGTTAAAGAGAAAACGAATGGTAGGGTAGTTTTAGGAGCAGGCACTTTATATGGAGCAATTAATACTTTAAAAAGAAAAGACTGGATTAAAAAAATTCAGACTACAAGTGAAGGAAAAAAATTATATATTATAACAGATAATGGGAAAAAAATTGTTAATAATGAATTGGAACGATTAAAAGAGTTGCTTTTAATTGGATATGGTATAATTGGAGATGATAAATATGAAAAAGTTTAGATATTTTGGAGGATTTTTGAATTTACAGGAAAAGTGGCTTAACGAAATGGCAAAGAAAGGCTGGAGACTTAACAAAATTCAAAGACATAGTTACGAATTTATAAGATGTAAACCAGAAGAATTTGCTTATTGTGTCGATTGTATATTAAATAGAAAAAGTAAGGATACAAAAGAATACATTGATTTTTTGCATGAAATAGGATACAAAACATTTCAAACTGGTATAAACCTCAATATGTCGATTGGTAAAATGAAATGGAGGATAGGTGGAAATAAACTAGGACATTTTGATACTGGTTTTGGAAAGTATAATAAAGAAATTTTGGTTGTGGAGAAGAGAAAGGATGAAAACCCATTTAGACTTCATACGTCAAAGCAAGATATTATGAATTATTATAGGTCATTGAGGAATGTATATTTGCCAGTAATGCTTTTAGGTACTGCAATGCTAATTGATAGATATTTTTTTCATATTGTGTTTAATTCATTTAATATAGGTACCTCTGTGTTTCTATTTATTCTAATATTGCTATTCTTTATTCCGGTTTTTTTATGTCAAGTTAGAATAAACGGGATAAATAAAGAATGAGTGTATATTAGTTCGAGTGAGATCGTTTAAAATAAATAAGCATGAAAGATTACTAAAATATATGGTAATCTTCATGCTTATTTTCATAACTAGTTAACATAAAACTGATAGCCTTCAATGGTGATACTTATTAAGATAAAATCAGCAAGATTTATCCATTAAATATAAAAGGAATAAATTTATTAATTGTACAAACTATTATATCAAGGAGCTTATTTCATTTACTTATGTTATATAAAAAATGGATTGTCAACAGTTTTTTAGACAACTTTTTTTAAGGGTAATCATTCTATACTTCACCGATGTCAGATATCCTAGTGAAGAATGAATCCTGTGGTTGTTGAATATGGTTGTTTATCAAATTGACGGTCAACGACATTTTTAATCTTTGACTCGTTGCAGGTATCTTTTTGGGGTCCGAATTGTGCAGTCGTATAACTCGAATAGGAATCAACCTTTCTTTATTAATATTATTATATATGCCCTTAAAATTTCTTTCTAGTTTATTGTAGCCGATCCATAGTGTATCAATTCAAGTCGTAGTTACTTGATGAAGATAAATAAAAATGATAGGAGAGATATTTATGAGTAGTTATTTAGGAAATGCTTACGGAAATGGAATTCAACCAATGTATTGCGGTGGAGATGTATGTGGTGGAGATGCATGTGGTGGAAATGCCTGTGCAGGTGATGGTTGCGGGGGAAAACTTTGTGGTGGTAATGCATGTGGTGGTAATGCATGTGGAATTGAAGCTTGTCCAGTTGATGTTTGCCCAGTTGATGGTTGTGTAGTTGACGTATTTTCCAATAATAATTAGGGAGGGATTTGTATGATTAAGTATTTAGGTAATGTGTACGGAGAAAAGATAAATTATAATGATTCTATTTCTCCAATGTGCTTTTGCTTAGTGGATGCTTGTGGAGCAAAGGGTTGTGGTGTTAACTAATATATAATTAAGGGGTGCTTCAAAATAAATAGTACAGACTTTTTGAGACACCTCTTTATTATTTAAAATTTATTCTATAGGAGACCAGCTATGAAAAGTCAAGTATGAATTAGAAAGAAATTTCTTTTTAGCTATCAATGGCAAAAAGGGTAACTTTAATAAAGCTCTCTAAGGTGCATTTTCAAAATCTATCGATATTGGTATACAGACTTTTTAATCGAGATTAAATTTTACATTGTCAGTGAGCATCTTCCAGATGACTCTGACAAGCTTACCGGCACAGTGCCCTGTATAGTGTAAAATAAAACTGTAACAAAATGCAGTCCTAAAGTGTAACATTTTCAGCAATATAAAAATCCATTGTAACACCCTACAAAATCCATTATCCTTGAGTTTGACGAGAACTTAAGGAGGAAGAAAGGATGTTATCAATGGACGATATTAAGTATATCAAACGTTTATATGAAAGTGAAGGTGTTTCTATTCGCGAAATTATGCGTCGGACAGGCTATCACTACGAAACAATCAAAAAATACTTAGATAAGGAGGACTTTAACAATCCCCTTCAGCCACCGAAGCATTCAACATCTTTATTGGATCCATTAAAGCCGATTATAGACCGATGGCTTATGGACGATTTAAGAGCACCACGAAAACAACGCCATACGGCAAAGCGTGTCTTTGAACAATTACAAGAAGGATATCCGGACTTACTGGAAGTAAAGGACCGATGCAAAAGCAGATGGAACACTCACTAAGTTTTTAAAACGTATCAGCAAACTGGATTTGCTGATATGTGATGAATGGGGATATCTTCCGTTTGATGCAGAAGGCTCCCAGCTATTATTTCAAGTAATTGCAGACAGTTACGAAAAAAGTAGCCTGATAATTACAACCAATATAGAATTCAGTAAATGGAACGGAATCTTTTACGATGATCAATTAACAGCGGCATTAATTGACCGCTTGGTTCATCACAGCCATCTTATTGTATTTAACAGAGAAAGCTGGAGATTTGAACATTCACTGATGAAAGATTCAGCAACAAAATAAACTCTTTAGGGTGTTACAGTTTTTCTTTGCACTTTGTTACACTTTAGGGTTGCAAAAAACACAGTGCCCTAAGGCATTGTAGTGAGTCCGGCCTTCCGCCATCTTGGTATCATAATAAGCTTTGAAGGTGGCATTGTTTTTAACAACATTGTGAGCTGCATTCATAAGAGCACATCTAAGGACTCTTGACCCACGCTTAGACATCCGGGTGTGCTTGGCACTGAAATTGCCGGATTGATATACGGAAGGATCTAAGCCTGCAAAGGCAAGCAGCTTACTAGAACTGGAGAAACGTTGAATATCACCGATTTCACCGAGTATCATTCCACCATTGATATAACCGATACCTGGAATGGTCATGATGACAGAATCGTTGAATTTCATGATATCGGTCATCTCAGATTCAACTCGATCCAATTGGCTATCTAATAACTCAATCTGCGCAATGAAGTGGGTTATTTGTATAGATAGAGCACTGTAACTAGTGCCAATAGACTTCTGTGCGAGAACTCTTAACTCTTTAGCCTCCTCTTTGTTGAAGTGACCATGGGAGGATACTTCAAGCAAATGAGCAAGATGAGTTATATGCATAGAAGCAATACTATGAGGCGTTGGTGCCTCTTTTAATAAGGCATAAACAGATTTTTGATGCAGTCCAGATTTGAAAAAATACTGAAGTTCTGGGAATACTTGATTAACATAGGAAGTCAGTTGGATTTTTAACCGTGTCCGTTGCTTAATGGTTTTCTGCCGAAAACGTCCAAGTGTTTTAAGTTCCATCAGATCCAAGTCATAGTAGGAAAGAAATCTGAAGGAATCCTGCATCATTAATGTTTTAGCAATTATGTATGTGTCGACCTTGTCTGTCTTAGTTTTGTGAATGTTAAAGTCTGATACCGTGATATCCACCAGCGATTATCATCGTAGATTTGATTGAAATAAGTACTCTGATTGAAACTTGGTACATCTAGCTAATAAACAATTCAGATAAAGGTAGCGGCAATACACTCCTGTTGAGTAGTCAAAGCTACAGAAAAAAATTAAAAGTCCACAGTATCTGAATGTATTATAACCACGATATTAAAAAGAAAGGAAGTATGTTGTTTTTGCTTCTATAAACATCATATAAGAATATTATGAAATTTTCAAAATTTAACCTTGTCATTTTTGATGATAAAAAAAAGCAAAATGTACTATTTAATACACTATATGGAGAGTGTTTTATAGCCGATGATAAAATAATTGAAAGTATTAATAAAAATGATATACATATTCTTGGGAAAGAATTGATAAGTGAGTTAAAAGCAAAATCGATTATAATTGATGATCATATAAATGAAAATTATTATATAGAATATTTTCATAATAAATCAAAATTTAATACGGATACGCTTTCGTTTACAATATTATTAACATGGGCTTGTAATTTACGTTGCGTATATTGCTATGAAGGTGCAGGAGATATAAGAAATAAATCACTCAATAGTGAAGAATGTCAATCTGTTATTGTATATATTAAAAATCATATCAATAGTATAAGACCTAGGAATGTAAGTATAATGTTATTTGGTGGAGAACCACTAATGAATATGTCTGCGGCAGAGTTGATTTTGACTCAGATAGATGAATATTGCTTAGAAAATAATATTTATTTCTATACTAGTATAATAACAAATGGTGTATTGTTTGATGAGGATAAAATAGAATTTTAAAAAAAATATAGATGCCAGTATGTGCAAATTACATTGGATGGGGTGAAGGATATACATGATAAACGCAGGGTAAGTAAAGATGGTAGCAGTAGTTTTGATAAAGTTATTTCTACACTAAAAATATTGAATCAACGAAATGACTTTGTAAAACCACTTATTCGTATTAATGTAGATAAGAATAATATTGAATCCACAGAAGTTCTTTTGCAGTATCTAAAAGGTGAAGGACTAAATACCTGTGGAATTGATTTTGGCATTGTCAGAAGTGGAACAGAAGCATGTGCCGGATATGCAAGCTCTTGTTTTATTGAATCAGAATTAGGAGATGTATTGGAAAAATTATGGGAAATGGCTAGAAAAACAGGATTTAAAATCAAACCCAAGCCAATGAGAAAATTTCTTTATTGTGGTCTAAATAAAGAAAACTCTTATACCATAGCTCCCACACTTGACGTCTATAAATGCTGGGAACAGGTTGGTGAAGAAAAGCATAAAATTGGTCATATAAACAAAGACGGTAGTTTTGATGAGAATACATATAGTATAATTGACTGGATGAGCATCAATCCTAATATGGTTAAAGAATGTAAAGAATGTGTATATTTACCTACTTGTGGTGGTGGTTGTGCCGCACAAGCCTATAATGAAGCAAAAACCTATCATAATAAGGGATGTTTTCGAGTGAAAGGAGTTTTAGAAAAACAATTGTTGTATGAGTTAAGAGATAAAGGTGCCATATAAACTTATATTCGGAAAGGAAAAAGTAAAATGAATTTTTTTAAAAGAATCAAACAATTTGTTTTGCCTTTCTTTGGAGAATTTGTATGTGCATATGTATTCATAATAATATATTGTTTAACCTCTCTATTAAAACCTAAAATCACTAATTTCATCTTAGATTATGCGATAGTAGAAAAAAACATAGAAAAATTGAAATATTATATTTTATTATTTTGTATAATATTTGGTGTTTCAGAATTATGTCGAATCTGCCAAAACATTATGCTCTTAATAGCAGGTGAAAATATGACGTTGACATTTCGTAGAAAAATGTACGTTGCAATTACTAGAATGCCAATTATAAACATCAGGAAAACAGAATCAGGAGATATTATAAACAGAATAGTAAATGAAATTCCTCAGATAGCAGACTATTATACAAAAACAATTCCTAATTTTATGACAAATATAATTTCTTTAGGTGTTGGCATATTTATGATGTGGAATTTGAATTATTATTGTACAATTATTACTATAATATTTTTACCGTTTATATACATAGTTACTAAAATATTCTCCCCCAAAATTAAAAGTATATCCAGAGAAAGCACAGAAAAAAACGCAAAATTCATGTCTGTAATAGAGCAAATATTGAATAATATTACTATAATAAAGCATAACTATGATTATACATATATAGATACACATGCTCTTAGTGATATGCAAAATATTAAAACCAATAAATATAGATTGGCAAGAATGAATATTATTATGACAGCTTTACTAACAATTATAACATTTATACCTAATGTATTTGTATTATTATGGGGAGGAATTAAAAATATTGAAGGAGTAATGACTATAGGTACTCTGGTTGCACTAAACTCTTATGTTGGATATCTAATATCACCAATTATATTTTTTGCTCAATCGGCTATTGGATTCCAGCAAAATGAGGTGATTGTTTGTCGATATGAAAATATTATTGAGTGGTATCAAGAAGATAGAAGTAAGAAGACTGTTGTTGATTTCAAAGATATACATTTCAGTAATATTACATTTAGCTACGGTAAAAAGAAGTTAATGGAAAATATTAATTTTCAAATAAATAGGGGAGAGGTAGTTCAGATTATTGGCCGAAATGGGGCAGGAAAGACTACTATTGTTAACCTTTTATCTGGATTATTAAAACCAACTCAAGGAAAAATATGTGTAAATGATGTTCCCTTAGATCAAGTTAATTTAGCAGGTTTAATAAGTGTAGTGACTCAAGAATACCATTTTTTTGATGATAGTATAAAAAATAATATTTTGTTAGGAAAAAAATATTCAGAACAAAGAATAATAGCTTTAGCTGAAGAATTGGATTTTAAAGATATTATTGAGTCTGAGAAATTAAATCTTAATAGTAAACTTGAAGGGAAAGGCAGTAACATATCTGGTGGACAAGCACAAAAAATTAATATACTTAGAGCTCTGATAGCAGATAATCCTATTGTTATATTCGATGAAGTAGATACTTTTTTGGATTTTGAATCTAAAAAATCTATTGTAAAATATGTCACCAATCATATTGAAAAAACATTTATAATAATTAGCCACGAAATTGTTAAAGATGTTAATATTGATAAAAAAATATATTTATAATTTTTGATACTTAGTTCTTTCATAATTAAACAGGAAGTGTAGGTATAGCTCAGCTGGGAGAGCGCTTGAATGGCATTCAAGAGGTCATGGGTTCGAATCCCACTATCTCCACTTAAATTATAAGCTGCGGGCAGGAATGCTTGTGGCTTAAATTATAACTTATAGGGACGGTGCACTTGGTAAATCAAGGGCAAAAAGGGGCTGTCGCACTAGATGATTATGTAGTGACCCCAATAAGTTAGAGAGACTGTAAAAAATTTTGTGTAATATCCTCTTAGATTAATGTTAAAATAAATATTAATCTAGGAGGATTTTTTATGGCAAGACAAAGAAAACTTTCACCAGAACGCAAGGCGTTCATCAACAGCTTAATTAAACACTATCATTCAGAAGATGCCCATGATGTACAGGACATGCTCAAAGATTTACTTGGAGATACTCTACAGGGAATGCTAGAGGCCGAAATGGATGAAAAACTTGGCTATTCCAAGTATGATTATCAGAACAAAGATACGGATGATAGTCGAAATGGTTACAGTAAGAAGACTGTCACATCATCTCTTGGTGATATCAATCTTGATATTCCAAGAGACAGAAAAGGTGAGTTTGAACCACAGGCAGTAAAAAGAACCAGACGGATGTATCGAATATAGAGGATCAGGTGCTTTCCATGTATGCAAAAGGCATGACGACAAGGGATATTTCAGATCATTTATATAGTGTCTACGGTGTTGATGCTTCTGCCGAAATGATTTCTCATATGACAGACAGAATCCTTCCTATTATGAAAGAATTGAAAGAAGTATATTAGGCCCCAAATGAGGAAGTGGCACTTGAAAAGTTGGATGAACTGGAAGAAAACTGGGGTAAAAAATATCCTTCTTCCATTGCATCGTGGCGAAATAAAAGGCAACTTAATTATTTTCAGTTTTAATTTATCACTCAAATATTTTTTCGTTAAACTAAGTAGTTTACACAAAATAAATTACACTCTCAAAAAAATTATTTATTATTGTTCTTTATAAAATAATCTCTTAATTTATGGGCGTATTCTAAACGTTCTTCTGGCTTTGAGTTCTGCCTGTCTGTCTTATATAAATTGTCATTCTTATATCTTGGAAATACATGAAGATGATAATGCCATACATCTTGATTTCCACAAGGTTCATTATGCTGTCTGGAAGATACTCCATCACATTTGTACGTTTCTTTTAATGCAAGCGCGATTTCTTTTTCTAAATCATGTATTCTGTAAGAAAATTCAGATGGCAAATCATATAAATTCTCTATATGTTTATTAGGAATTATAATGACATGACCTTTATTGTTTTTCCACCAAGCAGAAGAAATAAATGCAGTAACATATTCATCTTTGTATATTATATCGTTCTGTTTAGTATTTAAATGTTCATTTTCTATACCATCGACTATTAGGCAAAAAGGGCAAACATACCCCACGGGTGCATGATTATACATATTCTTCCTCCAATTTAATCTGCATACTTATATTAATGATTTCATATATAAGTATATAAAACTTAAGTAAAAATTTCAAATATATAACATAACTATATTTAAATCGGTTTTCTAAATTTCAAATCCTTTATTTTAAAATGATATGTATGTGATTGAATTAATAAATATCAATTTTCATTATTTATTTTAAACATAGCCATCTATAAAAAAGGAATTTACAGGCTAACATGTTTTTTTGAGGGCGACATATCCGGATATATGGAAAACTGGCAGTATCACGCCACCTATTCTGGCTGTCCGCAAAGCGGTATTGCAATAAACTCTTTACTGGTTATCTTTAAAGATTTGGATAAGCCTTGAATCCTGTTATAGAGCAAATATGATTTTATAATACTGTAAACTACTATAAAAACAGTAAATATTACCAAAAGTTACATTTAAGCGGTTATTTGTTACATGATAAACATTTTTGTAGATTTTTGTTGTATAATGTAATGATATAAAAATGGAATTTATTGGTATAATTTTAGAATTAGTTGTCAGAAAATGTAAAATATGAACATATACATAATGTTTTAAATTAGGACTCCAGGTAGGAATTAAGTGGAAAATTTATCATATACGAAGGGAGAAGTATATTGATTGGGATTAGCATGGATAAGATATTTGTATCAGGTGCAGTAGAATTAAATAAGATATTGAATTTCGAAATGAAAGCTGAAATGAATGAACACGCTATACTTGAATTAAATGGAATGATGAATAGAATTACCGATGAAAGTTTTAGTGATTTAATCGGAAAAAATATATTTCTTAACTGTGAAGTAGAAGGAGTAAATATTCCTATATTTGCAGGAGTAATACAAGAATCAAGACTCAAATTTGACGGGGGAGAATGTTATATAAAATTTAAATGCATATCTGCAAGCTATGAGTTTGATAAAGATAAAAAATGCTGTTTTTATCAGAATATACATATGACCTATCGACAAATGCTGGATCTCGTTTCTGGAAAAGGGCGCAATATTTTATTTACCTGTGGAAGTGGATTAGAAATAAATAATCCATTATTGCAATATGAGGAAACTGACTGGGAATTTTGCAAACGAATTGCAAGCCGGTTCGGTTCTGTTGTTATACCCGAGATTTCTGGTGAGTATCCTCAGATATCTGTTGGGGTAATTGGTGGAAAGGAATATAGATTAGAAGACTCAAATAACTATAAACGTCAAATAGAATGGGAGGATTATAGAAAAAAGAGACTGCTCTATCGATGTAATTCAGAAGATTTTTGTATATATACTGTTACCGGAAGTTTAAATTATATGCTGGGCGATAAAGTATGGTTTAAGGATACCCAAAAGATAGTTATATCAAAACATGTCTGCTTCAAAAATGGTTTGGCTCAAGCGGAATATAAGCTTGGATCAGAAGCTGCAGCCGGAATAAAGCCATTTTATAATGAGAAGGTATGCGGACTGTCTCTGAGAGGTATCGTTATATGGTCATCCAGAGAGAAAATAAAAGTAAGCCTTGAAATAGACCAGAATAAGAATTCACTGGAAGAGGAACTCTATGCATTCGACTATGTTCCGGTAACAGGAAATATTATGTATGCGATGCCGGAGACAGGAACAATGGTTCAGCTGTATTTCCCGAATGAAAAGGAAGACAGCGGGATCGTGGCAGAGAGTATAAGTGAAGAAATAGATTATCCGGAAGCATCTGAGAAGATTTTTAAGACAAAAGAGGGAAAAAGATTAGAATTTAAAACGGACCAGATGGACTTAAAAAGTGAAGTCAATCAAATAAGCATGGCTTTATCGGATCAACTGGGGATTGACTTGTTTTCCCAGAAGGGAATTCATATAGATGCTAAAGAAAATATAAAGGTACAGACTGGCGGAACTGTAACAATGGATACACCATTGGGATATCATTTTGAAAATAAGAAATCAGGAGACTGTATTGACGTGTCAGGAAATGAAATGTTAATGACAACGGAGAAGGCAGTTATAAGCGGACTCCCTCATAAACTGGGGCATAAGCCGGTTCAAAGCTATACAGACGTTGGAATCAGTAATTCGTACCAATATGCAACCAATATTCTAGGCGGAATTCCACAGGGAGTGGCTTCGTCACCTATTGCTTCAGCCGTATTAGGTGGATTACCATCATTTCAAAATCCCAGTAATGAACATCAGGTGTCTGACTTGATTTTTCTGGGAAGGAATTCGAAATAAATTAGTTTCATACCAGGAGGAACAATGAAATATAAGGATGAGCAAATCGTATTATTACGAAATAATCAAAAGAAGAGAAAGTATGTAAATACTGAAACCGGAATGTATGTTGGTGAAAAACTTAAGAAATTTCATATGATAGAGCTATTATCCTATTTTGAAGTCATGATGCCGGAAGATTTTACGGAGATGGATTCAGACCTGGCAGGAAAGAAGTATCCGTCAGTTGACAGACCACAAGTCATCATGACGGATGAGGAAGGTGAGGTCAACTTTACCTTCAGCCTGTTTGAGCAGGAGGTTGAAGCTGAGAAGATAGATGGTACGTTAAATCAATTTCAAATCATGATCACGACTGCTCAGCCGGCAAATCAATTCATGGGCAGGGGACATGTTGGAAATGAGGAATACCAGTCTGGTTGGCTGGATTTTAAAAGCCATACTCTTGACGGCACTGTATATAATATTTTGTCCATAACAGCATTAAAAGAAAGATTTCTCTTAGGGCTCTTTAATTGCCCTTATGAAGAGTGGCTGGACTGGAAACCGGTTATGCTGGAACTGTTAAATACAATCCGAAGAAAGGAAGAAGCATAATGAAAGCAATGAATATAAATGTCAAACCATTTTCTATGAGAGAAATATTAGATTGCCAGATAAAGAAAGTGGTCAACGAACATATGCTGGCTTATATATCAGGTTATATCGACGATAAGGATGCTTTGAACAAATTGGATGCTGATACGGAAATCACAATTGAAATAACAGACGAAGATGGAATGATCCATACCCTATTCCGTGGAATTCTTTATCGATTAGTTAACACGGAGGAAGGTTTTCTAACCAAACTGGAAATTCAGGCCATATCAAAAACAACCTTGTTGGATTCCGTTGATAATATGCGATTTTTTTATAATAAGAAACAGACATATAAGGAGATTGTACGGTATATTGTTTCTGCTAATGAAAATACCAGCGTTATTATGAACGCGGTAAGTGAACAACAATGCAATATCATAATGCAATACAGGGAGACTGATTGGTGCTTTTTAAAGAGATTGGCAAGTTGTCTGAATACGGTATTGATTCCGGATTGTACGAATAGTCATATCTGCTTCTTTTTCGGATTACCGGACAAGGAAAGCGCAGAACTGGATACGGAATCTTATGAATTAAACATTACAGATCATATACAGGAATATGTTGTAGAATCACGGGATATTCTTAATTTATGTACACCTGTGGAATTTCATGGGCACAGGCTTTACGTTTATGGAATCGAAAGCAGGTTTTATAAACAGGAACTAATCCATCGTTACCGTTTAAGAGGAAGAGAAGGCTTTCAGGTGAAATCTTATCAGAATGATAGAATCATCGGAGCATCATTTAAGGGCGAAGTCTCAGAAATAAATCATGAAGTAGTCCGGATTGCTTGCCAATACGGTTGTAAAGTGAATGATGAAGATACCGTTTGGTTTCCCTTTGCCTCCGTTTATTCAACACCTGGAGGTACAGGCTGGTACTGCATGCCTGAAAAAGGAGACAGAATCCGATTGTATTTTCCGGATGAAGACGAGAATCAGGCATATGTTGTAAATGCAGTTCATTTAGAATGCGATGGTGATATGCGCAAAAATCCGGAGGAAAAATCCATAAGAACAAAACACGACAAAGAGATCCGTTTTACTCCGGAAAAGATTATGATTACCAATCATAAAGGATTATCGATTGTTTTGGATGATAATAAAGGAATTGTTATTAATAGTGATCGGACAGTCAAAATAACAGCTTCGGAATCTGTTGAAATCGAAAGTGGCGGAGAAACCAGTATTGTTGCTGTAAGGGGAATTATTTTTCGGGAGAATAATAATTCATTAATGATTTCAGATGGAATCAGTCATACCGGATTGACCATCCAGTATCAATAGGGGGATTTATGGATTATTTTTGGATAAAAGAGGATAAAAGCTACTTTCACACGCCAGTTATAACAAATCTGAGTGATATTATTATTCGGAGGGCAGCCATGGCATTGGAAAATGCATCGAATATATCCGATATCAATGTAGGATTTGCAAGGTCCGACCGGCCGCTCGATTATGTCGATGTACTGGACGGCCAATTGTTCTTAGTTAGTGAAGGAGTAAAAAAGGTATTTTCCATTTATGAACGTTCATTGGTATTTAAGACTCTGTGTATATTGAATAATATGGACGGGAGCAACTGCAATTATTATGCTCCTTTATTTGCAAAGGTAGACTGCCTGCCGGATGAGTACAAGGCGGTAAGAAATAGAAATAAGCTGGAGAAATTAATTATCAAAGCAAAGGCTGTTGAGGATTACAGTATATTTAAGATAGCTGATATAGATACAGATATAGTTATCATTCGTTTGGATGTGGCTGAGAGTCTTCTTAGAAGAGATATAACAAAATTGACATTGGAACGTGTTGCATTGGAATATTAGAGGATGAGTGGATTAAGGAGGTAAGGTGTTAAGAGTATGAAAAGTTTAAAGGGTAAGCAGAAACCAAATTATCTTATGGATTCATCGTATGTAATGTGTTCCTGTGCAAAGCAGGCTCCGGCGAAATGTAAAAAATTAGACACGGAATGTTTTGAGTACTATAGGCTTTTAAGAGCTACAGATAATAATAATGGAGTGTTTGGAAAGGATAGTCCTTTTATCAGGGATATCGACTGTGAGCCTTTTGTCAATCTGGATAAATTTGGGTGTTGTCAGGCTGACAACTATATCAGCGCTATGAATGATATAATGCATAATTTATATAAGAGCATGAAAAAATACCCACAAAACAGCAATCAATATCAGGCATTGCTGAATAAATATGAATATTATTCGGATTGTGTTTCATTTGCACTTAATCAGGAAGGTTCTGCAAAGCAATTTAGAAATTATCCTTGTGTTCTGGAATTAATAGACAGTTGGTTTAATACAGATGATAAGACCAGGATGAGTAATAAACTTGAAGTAATAGCACAAATGAAGAAATTGCAGGAAAGTTGTATGAAACAAATCAGGGAGGCTATTACCAAATTGAATAAGGGCTCTAATAAATATCTGAAGGATGAAGGTTTTGCTCCTGCTTTATTAAATGCATTATCCAAGGCAAAAGAGGAAAATATAGATTTAAGTTCAGTTAAATGGTCAGAAAGAAAACCAGTGGATTCGAAAAATCTTTTAGATTATTTTGATGAGAATGAAAAGAAAAAAAGAGAAAAAGAAAAGGAAAAAAAGGATATTCTCAATAAGGAATTGAATGCTCAGGATGACATGATCAAACATGTGGATGATTGTTTAAACGATGTAAAAGACTGGGCACACTCAAATAATACATCTGTATATAACGCCGATGAAGATCATGATTCTGATCTTGTCTATATTGACGATATAGATGCTATCTTATCAGAAATCAATAGATTGAAAAGTAAATCCTACGCCGCTTTAGATAGTGTTCGGGGGTTTGGGGCTATTGCTAAAAAGCATGGAATTGAAGAGGAAAGAGATAAGTTGGAACAGGCAGTACAGACTATTTATTCCAATTTTTCTAATCTGAGTACAGAAATAGGTAAAATGAGAAGCAATATTTATGAACGTCCTGTTGTGACAGAAGATTCCTTTTTGGTTTGCAGATGTGGTGGTATCATTAAGGTAGTGCAGAATGGAAGCTGGGTGAATATTAGTAAAAGTAAGATTAAGACTAATATTATTGATTTACTTAGGTATGCAGAGGAATGTATATTAAAACAGTACAATCCTAATTTGCACGATGACAACCAATTTTCAGTTATTAAAGCGTTTAATATTGTGCATGGAATTCTAATATACGCATCAGGCACAGAAAAACAAAAATATTCGTATATTATAGATGAAAAATGTGAAAAAGCACGAAAACCTGCACCTCATGTAGAAATTACGATACGTCCGGCTAAAGAGGCTTTGAAACAGGCTAAATATGCAGAAGCGGCTGTAAATGCAATGTCTTTATTGCAAGGTCCTTATGCATGGGTTGGAATGGGTGTTACTATTGTTTTATCTACAGCTGATATTATTGAGTCAGAAAATTTTTTGACTTGGGATAATTTCAATTCATATGAAGCAATTAGCAGTGCTTTATATGAGAATATTCCAAAATTAGAAAAAATTATGGGTGAAGTGGTACATAAAGTAGTTGGTGATTTGCTTGCTCAATACTCTAAAACAGCAACGGCTTTTACTATAGTTCAGGATTTTGTGTATAATTCTTATGCAAACTTTGTAGGAGAAATTAAAGTTACAGTAAGTACTTTTTGTAAAGAATATCAATTCAAGGGTACATATAATATCATGGGGGATAAAGAAGGGGATTATACTTTTAATCATAAACCTATACAAAAATCAAATTTTTTACTTCAAGTACCAGAAGATAATAAAACAACAATAAAGTATAAAATTTATGAGGATGGCATGTTTCAAACAGGAGAAATTACTGATTTTATGTGGTGATTTTTTAAGTATTTAAATTATATTTATAGCATCTTATTTATCAGATGAGATGTATTATTGGGTAAAAAAACTGATAGGGAGTATATCTGAAATGATTATTATTTATTTTTTGTTTTTATGTTCTTTTTTATTATTTTTAGTATCTATCATTACTAATGTTAAAACTCATAAATATGAAGGAAGAGCGGACGGTAAAATAGTTGATATAAAGGAAACTTGTCGTAGTGGTAGAAATAACAAAATTTATATATATTATCCAATTTATCAATATATGGTGGAAGGAATAATATATGAGGAGGAATTTCCTTTTGGTGATAAATCTCCGCATAATCTACCAATAGGAGAAGAAGCAATAATAAAATATGATAAAAAAAATCCAGAAAAATTTATAGTTACTGGTAAAGAATATGTATGGTTAGGTCAAGCCCTTTTTGGGCTGTTTATGTCGATGATCATGCTTGCTATAATAATTGGAAAATATTTAGGTTTATAAAATTTATTTGTGTATAATTTCTTAAATTAATAAATATGTAACAGTTTTCAATTGCAATTATAAAAGGCGTTGTAATTGGCATATCTTAGAACATTTTATTATGACTGGTTTATGAAAGGATTATAACATGTAAAAATATGTTTACATGTATAGGTAAACCTGAGTAATATAGTAAAGTTTTAGAAAGTATAGAACGGAGAAGTTATGAAAACATGTTTTCAATATTTTGTTTTTGCTTTTATTATCAGTATCTTACTTATAGGCTGTCATAAAAAAACAGTCACACTTGCGGATGATACCTGGTATATCGTGGATAATAACAGGATTTTAATGCTTTGTGAGGAAGCAGAACAGGAAGCCTACAAAGCTCTGGTTATTCAGTTGAAAGGGAATGGAGATGCTCTGAACTCTGCCATAGAAGAATTGCAGGGAATGAAGAAGGATGCAAAAGTAGTTAATGCTATAGGTGTTGCTTATTTACGTCTCAGGAAATTTGATGATGCCGAATGTTATTTAGAGGCGGCTCTAGACCTGTCGGTAACGGAGGAGGAGAAAGCCTGTGCCTTAACAAATCTGTCAGAATGCTGTCTTTATCAATATAAACGTGATGAAGCTTTTCGTTATGCAGAAGAAGCCTATGAAAAGGATATCACAGATCCAGTGAAGCGTTTGATCCTGAACTCCAATATGTTGATGGAAAAATACCTGAAAGATGATATAGACTTAAGGAAAACAATTAAAGAGGGCAAAAAACTATTAAAAGAAGAAAAAAAAAATTTGGGGTCTAATCAGGCAATCGGTGTTTTTAATTACTATATTTTAGCAATAGCCAATTATAATTCAGTTGGTAATGACTTAGGTAATTTTTATATGAAAAAGGCATTAAAATTAAATCAGAAAACTTATCATTATAAATATGTAGAGGCAAATTTATATCATGAAATGTCATATTATTACTCCTGTAATTCGGAAGATTTTGACAAAGCATTGGAATGTGAAAATAAGTGTATAGAAATTTTGGAAAGCTGGCAAACAAAAAATCATTATGATTTACTGAACGCTTATTACAAAAGAGGTAATCTTTATGCTTTTAATGATAATTATAAGGCAATTGAAGATTATGAAACAGCTTTAGACCGATGTTCGTCCTATCCCGAGTTGGCAAGTTCACTTTATTTTGATCTGGGGGGGATATATGAACGATTAAAACAACCGGAAAAATCTGCTAAATGTTATATAAGAGCCTATTATCTATGGAAACAGGAAGGATCTAAACCACGGTTTGGTTGGAACGAACAAATATTAGAATATGTGTATGATGAACTGGAGAAACCGGATTTAGATTTCGCAAGTTGGTCCCAAGAGCAACTCAATCAGGCTGGAGAGGATTTGAAAAAGAAATGGGGAGAATGATCCAAAACTTTTTAATAATGTAATACATAATTACGAATGACGAGCAGAAGATGAAGTAATAGGTATATTATTGAATAAGGAGAGGCGAATATGGATGAGAGTCAGATAGACGGATTTTATATATCTGAGATAAGACAATACCTGGAAAAAAACGAGGAAGAGTATTTACGAAGGTTTAAACAGATTGGTAGAAAAAAGATATTTAATGGAGCCGCTGCATTGTTTGGCTCTGTATGGTTTGCTTACAGAATGTTATGGTTAGAGGGTATCTTATTATGGATCTTTTCTTCTGTAATTTTATTAATTGTTTCATTTGTTGTGTATATTATGATTTTTGCAAATATTCTATATACTAAAGATTCGGCATACATGATATTCTTTTTGCTATGGATTGTAAAATTTATAGTAGTAGGAATGATGGCTGACTCCATTTATTGGAGAAAGATCAAGAAAAGAATCAATGCCTCCCATGGAGAATATGTAAAAAAGCAAAGTAAAATAGAACAGTTGGCAAATTCAATAGAATGTAAGGGTGTTTCTATTTGGAGTGCAGTCATTATGTTTTTTTTACTTGGATTTGGAGATGAATTGGTTGGAAGGCTTTCAGTGATAATGGCTATTATGATATCCCTTTTTTAAGATGACAGTGATTGAAATGCTGAAACAGCAGAAAACCTGAGAGTCAGGTTGGTCAAAAAGAAAAAAGGGTTTTATAAGATCTTTGATATTTCTTAAAGAATAAGATTTAAGGAATTATTAAAATGGTGGAAGGATTTTAACAATTGATTAATGAAGAAAATTTAAAAAATGAAGTTCTAAATGAGTTACAAACAATAGCAGATGATGGTTACTATAGATTTTCGGAAAAGCTAGAGAAAGAAATTGAACTTATTTTTTCTGAAATTAGCAATAGTCTAGAAAAAGAATTTAAAAATACATACAACCGATATAGAAAATTAGAGGAAGCTGGTGGGGTAGGGAAGTTGAAATGGATATATCTATCATTTTTACGCACAAGCTTTTTAGATCATTCGCCATGTTATCAAATTGATTTCTATGATTCCAGAGATCGTATTTCAGAAATTGAATGTGTAGGATCATGGGATTTTAAATATGTATTTGATTGCTATTATAATGTTGAAAAAGAAATTATAGACAGATTAAATAAACAGACTCGTTTAAAAAAGTATGAAATAAATGGTATTTTATTAAATCTACAACAAAGGTTTCACAGGTTAGCTGATACAAGGATTCCCCCAATAATAAAAAATATTTTAAAAGAGAATAAAGAGATATTCTTAAACGAAAATGATGTAAAGTTTATGCTGGGAGAATATTTAGACCAATCTGAACTGATAGCGGAGTATAGGGTTGAAAAAGAATAGAAAATATTGATTATCATAGAAAGACGATTATGAAAATGAGATATATATTTATGTCAGAGATAAACATTTTCCGTTTATAGTGAAAGATAGAATTGGATTCAGAGTTTTTGTATTTTTCTGCAATGCTTTAAACTGCTATTTATATAGCTATCCAATGAATTGTGTGAGATAATGAGGATGGCGAAAGCTGAAGTACCTTGACAATTTCATATATCAAGTGTCCGGTCTCTCACATGATTTTTATATGAGAGGAAGGATGCAATATGGCTGAAAGAGTTTATTGTTTATACAGAGTTTCTACCACTAAACAGGTAGATCACGATGACAAGAATCAAGCAGATATACCAATGCAGAGAAAAGCCTGCCGTGAATTTGTAGAACGTATGGGTTGGATAATCGTTCGAGAGGAACAGGAAACCGGCGTTTCAGGATTTAAGGTCAGTGCAGCGGATCGAGATAAACTTCAGCTTATAAAAGAGCATGCTGAAAAAGGGAAGTTTGACATTTTGTTAGTGTTTATGTTTGATAGGCTGGGAAGAAAATCTGACGAAACACCTTTTGTCGTAGAATGGTTTGTAAAGAAAGGCATTAAAGTATGGAGCGTCAACGAAGGAGAACAGCGTTTCGAGTCGCATACAGACCGCTTAACAAATTACATCCGTTTCTGGCAGGCTGACGGTGAAAGCCAGAAAACCTCAATAAGAACCAAAACTGCCCTTGGACAGATGGTTCAGGAAGGTCGTTTCCGCGGTGGCGTAGCACCATATGGATATCGGCTTGAAAAAAGCGGAGTAATGAACAAGCGTAAACATGAGGTCAATAAACTGGTAATTGATGAAGAAGAAGCTGAAGTAATACACATGATGTATAGCTTATGCGTATCTTCTGGATATGGGCGCTGGCGTATCGCTATGTTTTTAAACGACAAAGGTATCAAAACCCAGAATGGTGCGAACTGGCATGAATCATCAGTGGGAGCAATCTTAAAGAATGTAACTTATAAAGGGGTACTCCGAAGCGGAACCACTTTTTCGGAACCATTTAAGGAATTGCAAATTATTGATCCTTACACTTTTAATCTTGCTCAGTTTGAGCGAGGTGACGAAAAGGCTGAGGAAATGAAAAACGAACATTTCCGTATTCGCACATGGTCGGAAATTTTTGATGAGAGTGATATGGAAGTCAAGAAGATGATAACTAGTTACATAATAAAACGGGTAAATGTATTTAAGGATTATAAACTGGTTATTGAGCTGAACCTGAATATACAGCAATTTCTTAACGGTATCGATAGTATAACCGAGGAAAAAGCTATTACTGTAGCATCGTAAAGTAACACACATTCGCAATAATCTCTTCACAGCTGAAAATATATCCTACATATAAAAACTTGCTATTTGGGGGTGCACACCCGACATATCGGGAGCGCGAGATGTCGGGTGTGCGACCCCATAAAAAAGAAGAAGTTTTAGAAAAGACAAAGATGGAAAACCGCATAGATAAAGGGTTTTCTGGCATATGGGGATATAGCTCAGCTGGGGGAGCGCTTGAATGGCATTCAAGAGGTCGTGGGTTCGAGTCCCATTATCTCCACTTAAATTATAAGCTGCGGGCAGGAATGCTTGTGGCTTGAATTATAACTTATAGGGGTCACCTCACAGAAATGGCAGGTGTCTTTTCTATGCATTTTGAGCCTTAATTGGCTCTTTTTTTGCCAAAAAACAGGAGGTATCCAATGGCCAACCGCATACAGGGGATTACGGTGGAAATCGGCGGAGATACCACCAAACTTACAACTTCATTAAAGGGTGTCAATTCAGAAATCCGCAACACCTAGTCCCAGCTAAAGGATGTGGAGAAACTCTTAAAGCTGGATCCGTATAATACGGAACTGCTGGCACAGAAGCAGATACTTCTAAAGGATGCCATCGGGGAAACGAAAGAAAAGCTGGATGCATTAAAAACAGCCCAGCAGCAGGTACAGCAGCAGTTTGAGCAGGGCGAGATTACCAAAGATCAGTACGATGCCCTGCAAAGGGAAATCATCGAAACTGAGCAGAATTTAAAAGACCTGGAAAAGCAAGTAAAGGAGACGAATACCTCCCTGCCAGGATTTACACAGGCAGCAGAGAAAATTGGGAAGTTCGGTGATGTGGCTACTTCCGCCGGAAAGAAGATGCTCCCAGTTACCGCAGCCATTACTGCGGCCGGCGGGGCATCTGCCAAGATGGCGATGGATTTTGAGGATGCAATGGCGAAAGTGAATACCATTGCGGATACCACAGAGGTTCCCTTATCGGAACTGGAAAAGGCGATTCTTGACCTGTCCAATCAGACAGGAATCAGTTCCACGGAAATTGCCAGTAATGTCTTTGATGCTATTTCTGCGGGACAGAAAACTGGAGATGCGGTCAAACTTCGTTTCCAATTCGACCAAACTGGCTAGGGCTGGTTTTGCGGATGCAGGAATTGCCCTGGATGTCCTGACTGCCATCATGAATGCTTATGGTTTGGAGGCATCTGAGGTGAACCGTGCATCCGATGTGCTGATTCAGATACAGAACCTTCTCATTTTTGCTTGTACTATTTATATTACTAACAGCAATAATCTTTTGGTAGGAACAGAAATTAGTGCCGGTCTGTGAAGAGAAGGAGATATAATTGTCATGATGAGCTTAGACCGCTTTGGGAGAAATTATTTTGAAATTAAAGAAGAATGGGATAGTATGGCTTATATCAGTTAGTGGAAATTTTAAATCTTATAAAAAGATTCATTGTTGGATATGTTAATTATAGCAATGGGAAGTCTATTATAATTCTAAAAATATAAGTACTGTAGTATATTCACCGTGTACAACAACTTAAAAATTTAGTCGAATAGGAAAGCAGAATTGGCAGTGTTTATAACCCAATGCGTCTAAATCAAATATGACTAATATTTAGTCACTGATGAAAATTCGGAACTATGGTCAGAAGTAGTAACAGTATTTCATAATCCTAATGCAAAGTATCCATTATTGTTGGATTTTTCTAAAATGTAGCTTTATAACGAGTTAAACGAATGTGACCACAGCCAGATTATTAGTAAATTCGGAAATAATATAATTACTTTTTTTGACTTATTCTATTATATAAAACAGGAAGATAGTGGTGACTAAAAAAAGACTGAAAAGGATAGGATGAGTGGAACTAATCGTCTATTTAATATGGAAAAAGAGAAAAATGATTTAAATAATGCTATTAAAACAGTAAGGCAACTAAACAAATTAGATAAAGATTTAGACGGGCTAATAACAAATAAAGAAAACGATATAAAAAATATTGAAGAAACTTTATAGAATAGTGTTGCAAAAAATGAAAATATAAAAAGCTATTATTTTGGAAAAAGGAACTGAAATCTGGGATGAGCAGGATATACAGATTAGCAATATAAATAAGAAAGATGATATCATTAAAGTGATAGAGGACATCCAAATATATATTGAGAATTATAATGAATTTCTTAATGAACGAAAGAATTAATGGTATAGTGTATGGCTAAAAAAACGTAATTATTTCAATTGTTTTTTGCTTCTTTTGCCATATAGAGATACTCTTGAGATTATTAAAACTATAAATAATTCATTAAAAATCTGAAGTAGCAATTGCAACTATTTTCAGATGGCAAATATGTAAATATAAATTTTAAAATGCTATCTGGTATATTAAACATAGATATAAATTTACCATTAATTAATGAAATTATTTCTCAGATTATTTAATATGATAAAAGTTCAAATAGTTTAGCAATAACAGCAAGTGAGATAAATCAAACTGGATAAATTCTTAGAAATAAGGCGTCCGAATTCAGTGGAGCTGAGCCAACCGACGGACTCTGTACTTTATTCGGTTATGATTGGGGGAGTAGAGATACATTAATTAACCAAATAAAAAACATTGAATTATTTAAAATTTTACAGATGAAAGTACTCTAAATAATGAGGAAAAAATAAAGAGTCAAAAAATATTTATATAGATCCAAAATGCATATATTGAGGGAAATAAAACTATCGAAAATGATCAATTTGAGTTTATTTTTAATCCTAAAAATATAAATAAATGAAAAATAATTTGGAAGTATAAAAAGCGTATATTATAATGGTTTTAATTTATTTACTTAAGTAAAATATTATAAATAATATGACAAATTTAAAAAAATATATTAAAAAAAAGCTTTTTTGATTTGTAGTAGAAAATATATGGAAAAGCTGTTATAATAAGCGAAAGTTTCTTGCATGTTTGTTCAAAATAGTAGAGGCATAAAAAAATATATGAATAGTTGGTATGCAATATTTGTAGAAACAGGGCATGAAGATGAAGTAGTACGACATATAAATCGTATACGGTAAACCATGAGTACTGCCTTAAATGATGACCGCCTATCGGC
>CAYOCB010000026.1:0-46051 GCA_964402355.1 uncultured Lacrimispora sp. | reverse complement strand
TCCGCCGCATCCTTCTCTTCCCATGGTCTGAGAATTAATCTTTCAGTTTCCAATCTGTCTCTCATATGAACACTCCCTCCTATTTAATAATTCATTAAGATTTATACACCATTCATTTTGTTCCTAATAAGGCAATAGTATCACACTTTTGACAATGAAAAAAAGATATACCTTCCTTTTGGCAGAAGATATATTTTGGGGATGAAGATGATGGGATCGAACCCCTTACCTTTTGAATGTTATTCAAGCTCTTTCCCAAGTGAGCTACCTCCCATTACGTGACGAATAGCTATATGTGGGTATACCGCACTGGTTCCGTCGATGGAGCCTGGCCGGTAGTCCTTTATGAATACCAAAAGACCCGAAAATCGGATCATCCTGCCGAATTCTTAAAGGATTATAAAGGTGTTGTAGTCTGGGATGGGTATCAGGTCTATCAAAGATTTCCAACGAACGTCCGGAGGATATCCGGGTGGCTGGATGCTGGACGCATGCAAGGAGACCATTTGCCAAGGTTTGTAAATCCCTGGGCAAAAAAAATGCAAGGAACCCTTGCAGAAAGTGCTGTCAGCCAGAATTCCGTTCCTGAAAAATCAGAAACGGGAAAAGGACTTACCTACTGTATCAACCAGGAAAAATACTTAAGAACATTCCTTGACGGACCACTCATTCCACTTGTTAATAATGCGGCGGAAATCGCAAACAGAGGATTCTGCATTGGAAATGCATAACTGGCACATCATAGATACAGTTGAAGCAGCCAAAGCCAGTGCTATTGTTTACAGCATTGCTGAATCTGACAAAGCGAATAATCTTAGACCATACGATTATTTAAAGTATCTATTAGAAGAGATCCTCAGGCACATGAATGATAAAGATTTAAGTTTTTATGAGCAACTGGTTCCGTGATCATAAATTTTAGAATACTATTTATTTTCATATAATTCTCTATAATGCTTACTATTTTTAATTAGTTGCTCATGAGAACCAACACAAACTACTTTGCCATTATCCATTACAATAATCTTATCAAATTTTTTAATATTAGCTAATCTATGAGCGATAACCAAAACAGTTGAATCCATCTTAAACAAGCTATCCATTATCTTATTTTCCGAAATATTATCTAAGGAACTTGTTGGTTCATCCATCAAAATTACTTTTGGTTTTTTTTAAACTGCCCGGGCTATACATAATCGTTGTCTCTGACCACCTGAAATATTATTTCCATCTTCTGATATAATTGTATCTAATCCTGATGGAAATCCTTTTACAAAATTTTCTAAATTTGAATTCAATATAGCTTGTTTAATCTCTTCCCCATCAGCAAAGCGGCCCATTAATATATTTTCTTTAATAGTACCATTAAATAACATGCTTTCTTGTAATACAATTCCAAGTTGCTTGCGATAAAATCTTTTATTAATATTCTGGTCAGTAATATGTTCAGTTCCTACTTTTATAATTCCTTTTGTCGGTTCAAATAGCCCCGCAATCAACATAAATAACGTTGATTTTCCTGAACCGGATGCACCAACTATAGCTACTTTTTGTCCACTTTTTACATCTATATTAATTTCATTTAATACATAATTCGAAAAATAGTCATATTTAAAATAAATATTGTTTAAACTTATACTACCATCCTTAAGTTTAATATTCTGGTCATATTCATCCTGAATTTCTGTTTTAGAATTAATAATATCAAGCAATTGATTAATATAAATTTTTGCTGCTGACAACTGTAAATACGAGTTTGCAACTGATAACATTGGTGATAGAAAAGAAGCTCCCAATGCATTAAAGGCAACAATAGTACCTAAGGTTAATCCTTCTGTTCTTCCTAACAATATTCCTAAAACAAATATAATTAAAGAATAGGTTATTTGAATTGTTGAAGGAATATTTCCAAGAATTGAATTTATCTGAGCTTTCTCCTTTTCCAATTTAAGTTGTTTTTCAAACCCTATAGCCCATTTATGAAAAATCTCTTCTTCCGCACCAATAGATTTTATTGCAGAAATATTATTGACAATTTCTCCAGTAATATTTTGTACATCTGTTATATTTGTTATTTGTGTCTGATTTTTTTTAATAAGTATTTTAGTGTTAATTAATGAAATACATACTAATAAAATGCTTAAAACGACAGTAATTAAAGAAAGTTCCACAGAATAGAATAGCATTAGTAATAAATATAAAACAAGAAATACTACATCAATAAATAGACTTATCATTTGTGTAGATAGAATAGCCCTTATATATTGATTGCTATTTATGGTAAATATTATTTCACCTTTTCCTCTATTAATAAAAAATTTTAATGGTAAGTTCATTAGGTGAGAAACTGTTTTCGATGTTAACATTCTATCAAAGTTATTCTGAAAATATGTAATAATTCTTGTTTTTATTATACTAAAAGAAAAGTAAAAAAATATTATTAAAAATAAAACTAAAAATAGTTTGCTATAACTTTTAATATAATTATAGTTATCAATTAGTTTCTTAATATAAATAGGAATATATAAGGTAAATAATTGCATTAAAAAAGAAAGTATTAGTGTAAATACAAGCGCATTTTTATTTTTTTGAATTATATTTAATAAACAGCTATCAATTTTTCTTTTTTTCTCTCTCTTATTTTTTACAACAATAGAACAAATAATAGCATTTGAAAACGAGCTTTTAAATTCCTCAATTGTTATTTTACATTTTCCTCTTGCAGGATCTACAATTACTATTCTTTTATTCTTGAATTTTTCAACTACTACAAAATGATTAGTATTCCAATAAGCAATAAATGGTTCTTTGATTTCAGTTAATTTATTTATATTACTCACTTTCATTGCTTTTGCAGGCACATTGAAGTCACTCATAATTTCAATCATTTGACTTACATTAAATCCACCCATTGGAACCCCATATTTTTCACGGAGTTTAGTCTAAGTTACTTTACTGGTAAAATAATCGAGCATCATAGCAACACATGCGAGACCACATTCAGAATGTTCATAACTGGCAATATAATTTATTTTATTCATGATTAATTCCTGACTTTATTTAAATATATAAAAATTGTTAATCCGCATAAAAATAAAGAATAAAAGTTAGATATAAAAACATTCTTATAAAATATATTTATAAACATCAAAACAGCTCCAAGTACTGCACTTCCAGCAAAAATATAATCATATATTTCTATTTTTGAAATATCAAAAAATAATATATAACCTAATAATCCATAAATTATTCCATTTGATTCATTATCAGTTATTAAGTTTATTAACGAATTTGAAAAAATAATTACTAATATTAAAACAACAAATTTATGATTAAACTTAAACATTATTTTCGTCTCCTTTATTTATAAATATATCAATATAATCTTGAAATTTTTCACATTTTATCATTCCTGATTGCACCCAATAGTCTGTTTCACCTGTACTTTTTTTATTATTTAATAAAAACATTTGGCTTTTTCTATATCTATCAAAAAGACTTTCATTAAACCTATTTGTTACTATTTTACTATTCCAGTTTTTTATAGATTTGGCTGCTAGTATGGGAATCATTTTTTCTACGTTTTCTAATAATATGATATCTGAATCTGTTTCTAAACCATCAGGAATATAATTTGTTGCGACATATTTACCGATAACTCTGCCTCCCATATGTAACATCTTCAAATGCAAATCATCAACTACTGTCGTATGTCCATTTGTATCACAGGTTGAGACAATCAATATATTTTTACCTGCTAATCTTAATGTATGAGCCCAAGTTGCCAATCTATAAATAATATTTTTCAATTCTCCTGGCATTCCATGCATATATACGGGAGCTGCAATAATAAATAAATCTGATGCTAATATTTTTTCTTTTAAAAATAATAAATCATCCTTTTGAATACAATGTCCAATTGTAAAACACGAGCGACCGCCTATACAAGGTTTAATGCATATATCATTTAATGTTATTATATCATAATCTACCTTTTTTATTTTATTAATTTCAGATACAATATTATTAACAAATCCGTAAGTAGTTCTTTTTGATGATCTGCTTCCTATAAATGCAAATATTTTTTCCCTCATAATTTTCTCCAATCAAATTATATCACAAAACATTTATATTTAAGTAAATATACTCGTTGTACCCTACGTTCCCACATCTTATAAATCTGAGTCAAAACAAATTCAATATTTTTTCTCATAAAACGCAGGTTCCATGGATACAACGAGCAAAATAGCTTAAATCAATCCTTTTGGTAGAATAAGTTATGATTCACATTTAGCTGCAGCAGTAACCAGCGTTGAAACTGCTTTGGAAACTTGAGCTGATGCTGCAGCTGATGCCGCTGTTGAAATGGCTGAATATATAAAAGATGGAGTCGAGTTTACTTCAATACCACTTGCTCCCTGAAGTTCTTGCATTTCTTCAACTGATAAATCGCTTATTGGCTCCATCCCAAACGTCATCGGCAAACATAGAACGATTGCCATAGCAGTTGTTAAACCTGGTATAGATCCAAAAATGATGCCAAGAATAACACCTACAAGAATAAGGCTAAGCGTGGTGAAAGAAAAAACTGCTAAAAAGCCACTAAATAGCATGAATTATTCCTCCTAACTAAAGATACCCAATGGTATCATAATGTTAAAACCATAATTGAATATGATAAATATTACAACAGTGACAATAACTCCTATAAAAATATTTCTAATAATATTAGCCTTCTTATCCTCTGAATAAATCATAATTTGCAGGACAATGAATATGATTGTCATAATAATGAAGCCAACAATATTTATCAACGATATATACAGAAAGAGCAGCCCCATCGTTAATGCAACATTCTTGAAATTAGCTTTTTTAGATACTTTGGACAGCTCTTCCTTATATTCCTCTTCTGATTTTTCTTGTTCTTCAGTATTATTCGTCGATTTTAACTTCCTATTTAAAAATAAACTGTTTGCAATCAAAATAGCACTTACAATCATCATGGCTATAGAAATTATTTTCGGCATGAAATCAGGCCCAAGTTCAGATACTTTCGAATCCAGAATGTTATTTGAAATAAATAGCATAAAAACAGAAAGAATCAGTATAAATATGCCGGTTCTAACATCTCTTAATTTACTTGACATATTTGCCTCCATATCTTTGTTATCTCAGACCACGCTGTAATAACAATTCTCTATTCTTATAATTTTTTGTTTCATTGTTCTTGAAACTATTCACAAAACTATACTCTTTATCAGGTAATCCGACCAACTTTCCATCTTTTACCCAATTCAGATCGTCATTATATAACTGTTCAATCAGCTTTTGTTTCAACGTTTCTATAATCTCTCTGTGGTTTGATGATTTTGACAAGTCGGTAGTTTCTTTTGGATCATTCACAAGGTCAAATAATTGGATTTTATTTCCTACCGCATAGTATATGAGTTTGTATCTCTTATCTCTTATCATTCTCGTTGCTCGATCATCTTCCCATAATTCAGCGTATAGATATTCTTTGTCTTTCTTTTTTAGCAGCGAAGTACCTTCTATGGTATCTGGTATCTCTATGCCAGTCATGTCAAGCAATGTTGGCAAAACGTCTTTCAATTCAACAAAGCGATTATCAACCGTACTGAGTTTCAACGTTTTAAAATCACCTGTTGGAGATAAAATAAATGGAATCTTTATGGAATCTTCATACAGCAAGTGTTTGCCCCACATGCCTTGATTTCCCAGCATTTCTCCATGATCAGCAGTAATTAGAATAATTGTATCATCAAGAACTCCTTCTTCTCTCAAAGTTCCTACAACTAATCTCAACTGATGATCTATATGTGTGCACATAGCTGCGTAACCCATTTTGGCATTCTTTATTTCCATCTCTCTATCTAATTGATAAAAGCCTTTATAATATTTATATGCATATGGAGCATCAGCATCATCATTCCAATCGCCTTTAATTGGTTTCTCAAATTCAACATCACGGTACATATCCATATAACATGTTAATGGAGCAAGCGGTGGATGCACTCCAACAAATGACAGATACCAAAGGTTTGGTCTTAATGGATCTCTTCGTTTAATTGTTTCGCACATTTCTCTTACAGCCCAGTTTGTTGGATGATATTTTTCAGGCAGATGAAAAGGCCTAGTCATATAGTTATTATTATTCATACCGTGAGCAAATTCCATGCCATGGTAACCTTCCTGAGACAAGAAACGTTCATAATCATCCTGAAGCATCCCATTGAAATGGCGCCCTTCTTCATTGAGAATAACGTCATCGAATCCAATACGATCGCGCTGCGGATGAACATGCATCTTCCCTACCGCTGTAGCTTGGTAACCATTATCCCTAAATATCTGTGCCATTGTTGGCAAATCAGGCATTCCTAGTCTTTCGTTAAATACGCGGTCTCCATGAGTCTGCGCGCTTGTTCCCGTCATCAACTCTCTTCTTGCTGGTATACATACCGGTGTCACACTATATGCATTATCAAATCGTATACCGTAACGTGCTAATTCGTCTAAGGTCGGGGTCATTATATCATCGTTACCTGCACATCCCAGATAATTTCCAGACCACTGGTCCATTGTTATCAATAGGACATTTTTCTTTTTATTATTGCTCATTGTTTCACCTCTATTTTAAAGAACTCTTCCGTTCTTTTACCTTTAATGTTCGCTTAATTTGGGCAGTACTTAGTCAAAACCTCCTGAAAATGGACAAAAAGAAAGCCTTGAGACTCCATACTCCCAAGGCTTCTTATAACTTGCTTACTAATAAAACAATTTCGTATATTCTGTTTGTGTGTCTGCAATATGATAAACATAGACAGATGTTTCTATTGTCTTATAGATTACCACATGCTTTTCACATATAACCAATCGGTATTCTCTTTCATTGAGCCATTTATCAGGTGTTAGGGAGCCAGAATCCGGGAAATCCTCTAAACGTTCAATGGCATCTAAAATATGGTTACTGACTTTCAATGCCGTTTCTACATCAAACTGCACTGCATAATAGTCTTCAATTCCCTTCAGATCCTCCCAGGCAGACAGAAGAATTTCCACCTTATGCTTCATTTAAACGCTCTCTTAATGCTTTTCTGGCTTCTGAAACACTCATAGTTTTTGCTCCGCTAAGACGCTCCTGCTCAGCCTGCAGCACCCTCGACCGGAGTTCTAAAATCTGCTCCCGTTTTTCAAAGGCATCAATGCTCATCAGCACCATATCACCTTCACCATTTTTAGTTATATAAATAGGTTCTTTTGTCTCTTTTGCCAGATTGGAAATCGTTGTATAGTCATTTCTCAATGCCGCTGATGCTTTAATAATCATAACCTGTACTTCCTTTCATATCATTATTTTGATATTATTATAACCTTTTTTTTATATAAAGTAAATAGACTTCTCCTTATCTGGTTTGATATTCCCCGCCGGATCTGTTGGATAAAGATGTTATCCATCATCCAACGCAAAACCGGATGTCCGCCATGTGCCAGTTTCTTCTCCAGTGTTATGTTCGCGAGAATCCATTTAAGCGTGCCAGGATTCCAAAATTTGAACGGAAGCCTAAAGAACGGTTCATTATCGCACCGGAAGATTTTAAAAGTATTATTGAAAGTTTCCCAAAAGGTAACATTTTTCATGTGCCGCTCATGATCGGGGATTATACCGGTCTTAGGATCAGTGAAGCATTCGGGTCGAGTTCGGATTCTTTTAAATACTGCAGCCGTGTTAGGCTTCTCGAAGCGTGGATATATTTGAAAGGGCGGCATCCATTTGACAACTTCTAAAATTTTGGTTGTCAAATGATTGCCACTGACCACAGTTGTCAATTTAAACACCAATTAATCCTTGTTTTACGCGGGTTAATAAGCATATTGTCTCCACGTGCATGGAAATATATAATTTATACTACATAGCAAAAGCTTCCTATTCTTTCCGTTCAAAATCAATTTTCCTATTCTTATTTATACAAATACTTTAAATTTCTAACATTTGACAACAAACTTATGTCTTTATTATGATAAGTTTTTTGACATACACAATTGACTTGCTCCATTTCATCCCCCTCTGTTATCAACCGTGTTGAAGTTTAAAACAGAGCCAGTGATTGAGAATACCAGCAACACTGTTTGTAATATATATGTCAGCAACAGCTTCGATGCCGAATAGGTTCCAGATGCAATACCGATTGTTTGGATAATCATGTATCCGATTATGACAGGAATCAGGCATAGCAGAATTCCTTTTCTTTCTACAGGCTTGCGGTTTGCCCAGAAAAGCAATAACGTCCATCCAAGCATGACAGGAACGCCATATAAAAGACCGTTAGTAAGCTCGGGACTGTCTTTCAACATGGTACCGGAGCTTGCAATAAAAAGCTTTGGTATCGACATACGGATTCCTTCAATCAGATCTGCAATCATTCCCCAAACATAAGTAACTCTTAACAGAATAACACTTTTTTTCATTTATTTTCACCTTTCTTAACCAAGTCTCTCGAGTATATATAGCTGAATATAAACAACACATATAATAAGATGGCATTGCATCTATCTTAAATAGCAACATATTTTCAATTGTTATAAATTGATAGCTCAATAAGTAAAATGATACAAGATCAAAGCAAACCTTTGCCGGGAATATTGTCAACAATAATACTCCAGGTCATTCAACGGGTTTCCTGTCAGCCCATAGTAATAGCACTGTCGAACCAAGCATTAGTGCCACCCCGACATCCATAGCATACCTGAATTCACCTACCGGATTAAAATCCTTGATTCCCAAATAAGCTCCTCCAATACCAGGAAACAGCATTGGAACCAGATATATTGCATTAATTATTGCTCCAGTCCAATAACTAATTCTAAGCCACATAATTTTCCTTTTTTCCAATGTGTTCATTATGACCTCGATTTTATTTATTTAGACTAATTAACGTTTTGAATATTAAATAAGAACTTTTCACAAAAGCTTCCTAAAATGCTCCTTCCAGTCTTCCAACACTGTATTGTCGATGAGCATGGTACCTCTCTTTGCATACAGATAATCCACACATTTATCTTCCGGAAGATAAATGGGAACCCTTTCTGTCTCCCGGAATACCATCCTGCCTAAAAGTCCGCAATGAGAAAGGTATGTATAATCCAATGTCAAGTCTAGATAAAATTCTGCAAATTCCTCCATATTTACTGGCTGTGGGTTCTTTAATACGGCAGTGTATAAGATTCAAAAGGGAAATGTACCCCTACAAGATCCGGGCGCAACCATTTGTTCTTTCCACTCTTTTCACGCTTGGAAACTTCATGGTATATGGTTTTTGTGGAGCATTTAAAATGTTCATCAGAATTTACAAAACTGGAAAGCAAGATGTGTAGATCCCGTTCTGCAAATTTCAGCTTCTTTCCTGCACGTTCCTGCCGGTCCTCATACTCCTGTAATCCTGCCGTTTGACCTTTCAGGAAAAACTTTGCCGGGCGTTTGCTTACCTGTTCAAATATCGTATCCTGGTTATTCTTAATATCAACATATATTCTGGCTGACAGGGTACGGATAGGGGTTTTGCCGGAAGATGATAATTTCTCCAGTAAGCCATATCTGCCCGCTGCTTCCCATATTTCTTCTACTGACAGCGGTATGTTTTCGTGTTTTAATACTTCTTTTGCTAAATCTAAAAAGCTATAACCCATTATTAATTACCCCTTTCGTATTTCTATATTAATCTATTATTGTAAATATCATGTTTTTGGAAATATTGAGAGAATCCTCGATAAGAATATGAACTGATTAAAAGTACTTTTATTTTATACCAAAGACATACCAATTTCAGGTGTCCTCTCCCAAAAAAGTAATCTATCTGGTTAAATGTTTTATCTTCAAATAAGGATTTCGCTAATTTATATGTACATTTCAGCGAAACCCTTATATGATTTGGCAAAAGCAGTAATTTAAACAATCTGGCATTACCCCATCCTCGTGAAAGAAAATATAAATTTATCTTTGCCTATATAATAACACAGGTTAATATTTCACTTGATATCCCCTCAACTCCGCATAAAATCAGGCTTTTCTGTTCAGAAGACAAACAGTTTCAACGTTGGCCGTAGATGGAAACATATCCACACAGCACACCCTCTCCACCTTATACCCTCTCTCCTGAAGCACGTCCATATCCCTTACCAAGCTGGTTGGTTTACAGGAAACATAGACCAGCCTGTCCACTCCAAAATCTATGATCTTGTCCAATGCCTTTGGATGAATCCCATCCCTTGGGGGGTCCAGTATAATCAGATCCGGTTTATCCTTCAGTTCATCAATAACCTTCAATACATCTCCGGCAATGAACTCACAATTATCAAGACCATTAAGCTTTGCGTTCTCCCTGGCTGCCTCCACGGCCTCTTCCACGATTTCCACACCGACTACCTTTTTTGCTACAGGAGCGATGATCTGGGCAATGGTACCGGTTCCGCTGTATAGATCAAATACTACCTTATCCCTGGTTTCTCCCACATAACTCCTGGCTGTTTCATACAGAACTTCCGCTCCAAGGGAATTGGTCTGGAAAAAAGAAAATGGAGAAATCTTGAATTTCAGTCCCAAAAGTTCCTCATAAAAATAATCCTGCCCATATAAAATTTCGGTCCTGTCGCTCTTTACCACATCTGCCAGGCTGTCATTTAACGTATGAAGAATTCCAACGATCTTCCCTTTTAGAGGAAGTCCTGTCAACAGCTCTGCGAGCGGTTTCAGATCGAAAGCTTCCTGTGAGGTCGATACCAGATCCACCAGAATTTCACCAGTCTTCATGGCTCGGCGTACCAATAGATGACGCAGATACCCTGTATGCTGCATCTTCTTATAGAATCCGGTTCCACGGGCTTCAAAATACTCTTTTACCGCCTTTAAGATATCGCAGAAGTCTGAATGGACAATCCTGCATTCCGTTGTAGTGACCACATCATAAAAGCTGCCTCTCTTATGCATCCCCAGCGCCAGAGGGCCATCCTTGTACTCGTCCCCAAAAGAAAACTCCATTTTATTTCGGTATCCATCCTCTATGGGGCTTGGCCTTATTCCTTCAAATATATAATCCTTGCAGATTCCGTTAAGGAGAGCCTTTACCTGCTGCTCTTTGATCTTAAGCTGCTCTTCATATGGAATGGTCTGATACGTACAGCCTCCACAGCTTCCAAAATGAGGACACGGATTTTCTGCCGTTTCCAGATTAGAATGCTCTAAGACCTCAAGAATTCTGCCTTCGCAGCGCCCCCCTCTTTTTTTGTTGATCATGACCCGGACTTTCTGGCCCGGAAGCGCATGCCTGACCGTAATCTTTCCTTCCGGAAGTTCCATGACTCCTTTATCCGGAAAATCAAACCGTCCGATTATACCTTCAAATATCTCACCCTTTTTCACGTTATGAACTCCTATCTGTTTTTATCTGCTTCCTGCAAAAAAGAGCGTGTCTCACTTTCTGAGGCACGCTCTTTTTTATAATGCCATTATTATTCTTCAGAACCTTCACCTGGTTTATCGTCTTCAAAGAAATCATCATCGAAATCATCATCAAAGTCATCTTCGAAATCTTCCAGATAATCCGGTGTGAAGAAGCGGTATACAGTATATGCAATTCCGGCCACCGCTGCTACTGCACCTATGATAGCCAGTATCCAGAGGATGCAGTTTTTCTTCTTTTCTTCCTGTTCTCTTCTATGCAGCATATCATTCATTCTGCCTGAGTTCATGAAATCTTCCAATTTGCTCATTGCTTCTTTGCTCATTGCATCAAATCTGTTCATGTCTCCACGTCCTTTCTGAGAGCCCTGCTTTCTTTCATACATTCCGGCAAAGTCTTAGTCTCTCTGCCCATCGCAGTTATTATACCATTATATTGATTCTTTTACTATCATTTTTGCTTTTTTTTGAAAAATTATGTATTCTATATATCAAAGCGGATATTCACAATCCGCTTCGCTGCTTGATAGGTTAAACTCTTACGAGTTTTAATTTTGCAAATGATGCAAACATTTTTTTGATGCCGGCTTTGTCGAATCGTACCGTAACCTCGAAATCCCTTCCTCCGTCCTTGATTTCCATAACCTCGCCTTCCCCGAATTTCACATGGCTGACCCGGTCTCCTTTCTTATAGTCTAAAGAAGCGGCCTTTTCAATGGTAAAGGACTTTCCAAAGCCGGGCTTTGATACAGGCTCAGCGGTTCTTGATGCATAAGCATTCTTACCCGGACCAAAACTGCTGATACCTGCCTGCCGCCCTGCTGCATTACCGCTTTTGCCCCATGGCAGACCACTGTCATCAAAATCAGAGGAATTCTTAAATGAAGATAATCTGGCTTCCAGCCTGCTTGAATCCAGAAGTGGGCCTGGAATTTCGTCTACAAAACGGCTGACCTTGGAATATCTGGTCTCCCCGTTTACCATACGCTGCCTTGCAGCCGTCATCATCAGGAACTTCTGGGCTCTGGTAATTCCAACATAGCAAAGACGCCGTTCCTCCTCCACATCCTCTTTGTCATCAGAAGAAATGGACATCATGCTGGGAAACAGTCCATCCTCCATCCCGCTTAGATAAACCCTGGGAAACTCCAGTCCCTTGGCACTATGCAGCGTCATAAGTGTTACCCTGTTATCCGTATCATCCATTCGGTCTACATCCGCCACCAGCGCAACTTCTTCTAAGAATTCATTTAAATCAGGATGCTCATGCTCGTCTTCAAAACTCACTGCTTTATTGATCAATTCCTCTATATTTTCCAGACGGGTCTGGTATTCGATCTCTCCTTCTGTCTCTAATTCCTTCAGATATCCCGTTTCATCCAGTACATCTTCTATCAGTTCGTGGATCGAATACGTTTCATCCTCCATCCTTCCCCGGAAATCTTCAATCAGCCCGGTGAAACCAAGGATCTTTTCCGCTGCTTTTCCAAGAGCCGGCACAGCCTTCGCCCGGCAGAATGCATCATAGATGCCAAACACGTGTTCTGAGGCAAAAGCCTGTACTCTTCCCAGGCTGGTGGCACCAATGCCTCTTTTGGGAACATTGATGACTCTTAAAGCCGATAGATCATCCCTTCCATTGGCGATGGTTTTTAAATATGCCAGCACATCCTTGATTTCCTTTCTTTGATAGAAGTTTACTCCTCCCACCATCCGGTATGGAATATTGTGCTTAAGGCATTTCTCTTCAATCAGCCGTGACTGGGCATTGGTCCGGTAAAGTACGGCACAGTCCTGATAATCCGAAGGGCTGTTTAAAATATCCCGGACAATGGCCTCCGCTTCCTCAGAAGCATTCTCAAACTGTTTGAACCTCACCAGAGGTCCTTCCTCATTGGCAGTCCACAGAGTTTTATCCTTTCGTCCCCGGTTATGACGGATCACCTCATTGGCCGCATTTAAAATACTCTGGCTGGAGCGGTAATTCTGTTCCAGTTTGATCACTTTTGCGCCCGGATATGCCTTTTCAAAATTTAAAATATTCTCTATATTGGCACCCCGGAATTTATATATGGACTGGTCATCATCCCCCACTACACAAAGATTCCGGTATTTTCCTGCAAGCAGACTTACCAGCTTGAACTGGGCCGTATTGGTATCCTGATACTCATCCACCATAATGTATTTGAAACGCTCATGATAATAATCCAGAATCTCAGAATTATTCTGGAAAAGCTGTACTGTTTTCATGATCAGGTCATCAAAATCCAGAGCGTTGTTCTTTTTTAATTGTTTCTGGTATTCCTTATAAACTTCTGCCGCCTTTTTCTGCCGGAAATCACCTGCCGCATTCAGTTTAAATTCCTCTGCGGTCACCAGTTCATTCTTTGCCGTGGAAATGAGTCCCAGCATGGCCCTGTCCTTATAGATCTTCGGGTCAAGATCCAGGGATTTCAAAACCTGACGCATCAGTGTCCTCTGGTCATCTGAATCATAAATGGTAAAATTAGTCGAATATCCAAGACTCTCAATGTGCCGCCGTAAAATGCGCACACAGGATGAATGAAAGGTGGAAACCCAGATACTGTCTGCTCCAAAGCCAACCAGACGGTCAACCCGTTCTCTCATCTCACCCGCAGCTTTATTAGTAAAAGTGATAGCCAGAATATTCCATGGATTGATGCTTTTCTCTTCAATCAGATAAGCAATGCGGTGTGTGAGGACTCTGGTTTTGCCGGATCCTGCTCCTGCCAGCACAAGAAGCGGTCCCTCCATATGAAGTACCGCTTCTTTCTGCATGGGATTCAATGTATCATAAATACTCATAAATTATACCGTTCTTTCCTTTCCTATCCCCAGATATTGCTTCACTGTTTCCAGGTGTTCTTCTGCCAGACGGCGTCCGTCTTTGTAAAGGGTCAAAAGCTTCCGTTTGTCCTGTTCGGTCCTCTTGACGGTTACATGCTTATCCGGCCGGATCACATAAATTTTCCCCTCCGCTTCCAGCCGGTCTATCTCTTCCTGCATCCGGTTATACCTGTCAGGTACATCCTTTAATGCCTTCAGGAACTCAGGCAGCGGTGCAAAATAACGCTCATATCCCCTTTCCGTCCATTTATCCAAGGATGGTTTCCGGTAACCATGTTCCCTTGTCAGTACCACAACGATTTTCTCATACCCCAGGTCAATGGCCCTCTGATATGCGATTGGCATGGAACAGCCCCCGTCCAGATATTTTCTTCCATTCACATTGATCATTCCTGAAAGAACAGGGATGCTGCTTGATGCTTTCACCGCACTGATGAAATCCGTACAGGAACTTTTTTCAAAATAGACCGGCTTTCCTGTCTTACAGCGGGTGGCAGCCACCTCAAACTTCTGCTCTGACTTGTAAAACGTATCATAATCAAAGGGAACCAGTGTATTGCTTAATTCCCCAAATACAAAATCAAAATTAAAAATGGAACGGTTTTTTACCATATTCCGGAAACTTAAAAATCGTTTGTCCTTTACATAGTCCAGATCCACTTTGATAGTCCTGCCGATCTGCTTGCTGACATAGCTCATGCCGGCCATGGAACCGGCTGATATCCCGTTTATGTAAGACATTTCAATTCCCTGCTCCATAAATACATCCAAAACACCGGCTGTGAATACCCCTCTCAGGGAACCGCCTTCTAAAACCAACGCTCCTTCTGTCATCTTATCACCTCGCCTTCTATTCTATTGCATTTCTCCCATTCGGTCAATCCTTTTTCCTGACTGGGAAAACTGGCTTTGATACAATTTATAGTAGGCTCCCTGTTTCGCCATCAGTTCTTCATGGCTTCCTGCTTCCATAATATTTCCCTGATCAATCACAAAAATCCGGTCAGCTTTTCGTATGGTGGAGAGACGATGGGCGATGATAAACGAGGTCCGGCCCTTTAAGAGTACGTCAATCCCCTTTTGAACCAGAAGTTCGGTATGGGTGTCAATGCTGGAAGTAGCCTCATCAAGTATTAAGATTCCCGGCCGGGAAACCATGGTTCTGGCAAAAGCCAAAAGCTGTCTCTGCCCGATGGAGAGACCTGCTCCCCGTTCACTGATTACCGTATCATATCCTTTTTCCAGCTTCATAATGAATTCATGAGCATTAACTGCCCTGGCTGCGGCCATCATCTCTTCATCTGTGGCATCCAGGCATCCATATTTGATATTATCCCGGATAGTACCGGAAAACAGGAAATTGTCCTGAGTCATGATTCCCATCTGGCTTCTTAAGCTTTTTAACGTCACATCTCTGATTTCCCGGCCGTCGATCAATACGCTTCCTCTGGTCGTCTCATAAAAACGGCTGATCAAGTTTACAATTGTGGTCTTTCCCGCACCGGTGGGACCTACCAAAGCAATGGTCTCTCCCGGTTTTACAGTAAAATTCACGTTATCCAGAATGAGACGGTCCGGCTCATCCCCGTAGGCAAAGGATACATGATCGAAAACCACCTCCCCCTTAAGCTCCGGTAAAACTGCTGCATCCTCCCGGTCCGTAATTTCCGCCTTTGTATCTATGATATCAAAAATACGCTCCGCAGCTGAAATATTGGTCGTCAGCTTATTATAAAAGTTAGCCAGATTCCGGATGGGACTCCAGAACATGGCGATATAGGTTGAAAAAGCAAGGAAAGTACCGATCCCGATATTTTCCACTCCAATGATCCGGATTCCGATAAAATAAAGCAGGAACCCGCCAAGCCCCCATGTTATTTCAACCAGCGGACCGAATCCGTCTGCTACAATAACTGCGTCAATGAATGATTGATAATGCTGGTCTACCAGATCGTGAAATACGGCTTTTGACTCCGGCTCCGCTGCAAAGCTCTGTATGATCCGTATGCCGGACAGGTCCTCATGTACATAAGCATTCAGATTTGAAGTTTTTTTTCGATAAATCTGCCACCTTTTATGAACAGTTGTTTCTATAAAAAACATACCGGCCGCCAGTATGGGAAGGGTTAAGAGCGCCGCCATGGCCAGGCGGTAATTCTTTACCAGCATGATGACTGCTACACAGACAACCGTAAGAAGTTCCGGAATCAGCTGGGTAACGCTGTCAGACAGGACGTCCTTTAAGGAATTGACATCTCCGATAATCCTTGCAAGGATTTTTCCTGTAGGGCGGCTGTCAAAAAAGCCAAATCCCAGGGTTTGTATATGCTCATAAAGCTCTTCCCGGATATTCACCAGTACCTGATTGGATACATTGGCCATGATTTTCATCCTGGCCTTGGTTCCAGCCAGAAATAAAAGAAACAGCACCACTGCAGCGGCACCCAGCCATAATAGGCCTGCCATATTTTTCCCAGCCACACAGACATTAATGGCATATTCCATCATGAGCGGCGCCGACATACTGATGGCTATCGTTCCAGCCATGATGAAAAGAACCACAACAATCTGCTTTTTAAAGCCCAGGAGATACCGGAACAGGCGAATCAGGGTATCCTTTTTTAAGACTTCCTTCTGTTCTTCATCTACTCTGCTTGAATTGAATGACATCTTATTTCCTCCTCTCCGTACTGGACCTTATAGGTCTTATAATACTGCCCCCGCTTACCCATAAGCTCTTCATGAGTTCCCCGTTCTATAATCCGGCCTCCGTCAAGGATCAGAATCTCATCGGCATTGCGAACCGCGGATATGCGGTGAGCAATGATAATTTTGGAACTGTCCCTTTGTTCTGCAAGATGGGATTCGATTTCCTTCTCTGTCTCCATATCCAGTGCGGAGGTAGAATCATCCAGGATTAAAAAAGGGGTTTCTTTGGCTAAAGCTCTGGCTATGCTGATTCTCTGCTTCTGACCGCCAGACAGTCCGACTCCCCGTTCCCCGATTACCGTATCATACTGATCTGAAAGTTTTTGAATGAAACCATGGGCCTCAGCCGATATGGCAGCCTGCTGTACGCTCTCCCACTCTGTAGCATCCTTATTACCTGTCTTGATATTTTCCGTAATGCTGTCAGAAAAAAGGAATACATCCTGCGTGACCACGGAAACCCGGCTTCTTAAAAAGGATAATGGCAGCTTTTTTACGTTGATACCGTCTAACAGAATTTCACCACCTGTTACATCGTAGAAACGTTCAATCAGATTGACAATGGAACTCTTTCCCGAACCGGTAACCCCCATAATTCCCAGTGTCTTTCCCTTCTTTAACGTGAAATCAATGTCCCTTAAGATGTTCTTTCCCTCCAGTTTGAAGTCCACATGTCTGAAACAAAGCTCACCCTTGATTGTTTCCGGCAGAATTGATTGTTCCGGATTCATGATTTCCGGTTGTTCCGTCATAATTTTCTTGATTTTTTTATTCGATGCCATTGCCGCTGCAAGATCATTGCTGAGCCAGCCCACCATCTCCATGGGCCAGATAATGTTGTTCGCATATTCGGAAAATGCACCCAGATCACCAATGGTCATCTTATCCTTAATTACCAGAATACCTCCGACGACTATTACTGCCATCATAAGGATTTTTGATAAAAAAGATATATCAGGCTGATATCGGATGATCAATCCGGCCTGCTTCATGTTTAAATCATAATACCGTTTGTTATGTCTTTTGAATTTTCCGATTTCATAATCCTCTCTGGCAAAGGCCTTGACAGTCCGGACTCCCGCCAGATTTTCCTGTGCAACAGTATTTAACTCTGCAGTCTGTTCACTGATTTTGTCATAAACCTCACCCAGACCGTTTTCCATTTTAATGGCAAACCAGGCAATCATAGGCATAATGACAAGCGGAATCAGAGTAAGAACCGGGCTCAACCGGAACATGCAGGTAATGACAACAACCGTATGTATGGAACATTCCAGAACCAGCATTCCCACAAATCCGAAGGCATTCCAGATGCGTTCCACATCATCCTTGATCCTGGCCATCAATTCCCCAGTATTATGGCTGTCAAAATATCCCATGGATAATGTCTGAATATGATCAAACAAATCCTTTCTTAAGCTGCTGCCGATTCCGGAAGCTGCATAGTCAAATATAAACTCCTTAGTGTACTGAAATACAGCCCTTCCCAAACCGATACCAAGAAGCCCTAAAAGAAACCTCATAAGTATCCCGGTCTGTCCTCCCACAATGACATCGTCAATAATGTGCTTTGTGATCTGCGGTGCCGCCGCATCCAAGAGAACGCTGACGATCATTGCTCCGATAGCCAGGACATATAAGAGACTGTACTTTTTTACATACTTCCATAGATTTTTCATACTTTCCCTCCTTTATTTCATACAAGCATGAACGGGTATTTATCCCGAATGATGAAAAAAACCGAAAAAAACTGCATAGTGCGGTCTTTTCCGGTAAATTCGCAAAAAAATAACCGCAGTTCATTCAGACTGCGGTTTACTACTCATAGAAGCAGCTCCTTCCCGGAGCTGATTCTCATCCCATACTGACAAAGCATGATATGATACTATCTTCACTGAGGCAGACTGAATTGATAGAAATCAATTTATCTATAATATTCATTCCGATTGTTTGATTAAATCGTTTCATGAAATCTGCCTCCTTTCTGTTTTTATGGTAATATTTATTATGCAATTACTAGAATAATGCCAATTTTTTATTTTGTCAAGTTATTTTATGGAAATTTATGGTAATGTTTTATCTGCATTTCTTTTTCTGCTTTACTTCAGGTATTTCCATTTTTTATATTCGTATATAGCTTGAATTATTCCGACTACAACAAGTACTGAATATATTAAACATTTAACCCACGAAGGCAGCGGAATAAAATGATATATTACAATCACCATCGGAATTGCGATAATCATAATCCAGATTGTCCGAATGAATTTTCTCCGGCTGCTTAATTTAGCATAAAATAATTGAAATCCTTTATCTGTTTTCAAGTTGTGATCCTTTCAGAATTCACTTCTCAGGTGAATTCGCTTGCTTTTGCTTCGGTAAAATGACGGTTTACTTTCTATTCGGTTTTCGTTTAATTGTCAATAACCGTTCCATATCTTCAAACAAAGAATTATCTTTTATTTTAAACATCAGCCATTTCCCATCATGATAGGTTGCCGATTCATCGTACACCCTTTGTACTTAGGGGAATAGTCCTGCCGGCTCTCTTCAAATTTAGCCCGTTCTTTTTTTCCATAATCACCATGAAACCAAAACATCCTTCTCTGGCATACAAAGCACAAAGAGTCTTCCCGCCCCTTCGATACTTATATTCATACTTCCATGCTTTGCCCCTGCTGTAAACATGACAGCAGTATGTCACTGCTGGGGAACAACCGCAAAGAAAACCAGATTTTCCTCACCGCTGTTGATCAGACTGTGCGCATATCCTTTTGGGCAATAATGGCACAGACCTGCCTTTACCGCTTCCTCCCCATCATCAAACAGCACATTTCCTGTTCCTTTTAGAATGTATATGATCTCGCTGCTTGTGTCATGGGTATGCATTCCAATGGAGGCACCAGGCTCTAAGGTCCCATACAGGATCTTGTTATTTTGGTCTGCAAACATTCTTGCCTTAAGCTCTTTTTCACCGCCGTTAAAATGTGTTAGTATGGTTTCTTCTAATTCATTAAAATTGATTATCATAATTATCCTCTCTTTCAATCTTTGATTTTACTGGCACATGGTACCTGTCTGCCTGTCCTTTATTCTACCAATGGTATATGTTTACAGCGCATTACCTCTTCCATTAATTTCGGCTGAATACCGGGATATGTTAAATTTTCTGGTATCTGACCAAAAAGCTGAATCTTTTCTATTTCAAAACCAGACGGCAATTCCCCCAGTTCCTTGATTTGACTGTAAAACAGCATACCAAAAGACTCATCTGAATCACCTATGCCCTGATCATCTGACCTTTGCACAGAATACACGCATACAGGCTCAATAGTATATTGAACGGCTCCTGTCTCTTCATACAGCTCCCTTCTGGCAGCAGTCAGAATATCTTCTCCCTCCTCCCTGTGCCCTCCCGGACATTCAAAGGTATCTCGTTCTTTGTGCTTACAGAAAACCCATTGTTTTTTGTATTGTGATACAATTACGGCAAACTTCAGCAATTGGTCGTCTGCGTTATCGTAAAACTTTATTTTAATCATCTCTTAACCCCAATTCTTATGATTATCTTTTTACAAACTTACCACGTATCAGAATGAAAAACAACCTGTTTTTATGGATTTATTTTAATTATGATAAAATGAAAGCGGCAGACTCCGGAGTTTTCTGCCGCTAACTTTTACTATTTTCTTTCTATTACAAATTCCGTTATCCTGTCTTCATCCCCGCTGATACAGAATTCCGGATGAACCGGTGCTCCCCAGCTGTCATCACCGCCCACACCTCTCATGGCACCCAGAATATTTACAACCGTATACTTTACAGCCGGCAGTTCCTCTCTGTGTGCCGCCGATTCCAGCTCCTCTGCCGTAAAGGGAAGCACAGAAACGTCAAACGGCTGCCCGGCTGCCCGAAACCGGATAGTATGACCTTCCCGGTCCGATAAGTCCAGCCAACGGATTCCGGTTCTGTTTCCGCACTCCTGAGGAACCAGATAATGGGAAAGGTTATTATCAGGCGTATCCTTAAAAATACCCAATCTTGCTCCTTCCTTCCGGTCACAGTAATTTTCCTCCGGCCCTCTTCCATACCAGGTAAACGTATTAGCAGCATCCGGAGTGATCAGCCGCATTCCAAAGGCCGGAAGCTGAGGCAGACCCTTTTTTCCATGAAATTTGGCGCTTACCAGAATGCTTCCGTTTCCATCTACTTCGTAGGTAACTTCCGTAACCGTTTGGGGAACTGTAGAAAGCTTATAGCTATAGGTTACCTTTACAAATCCCTTTTTCTCTTCCACCTTACAGTCCTCATTGCTATAACCAGGGAACCGTCCAGCCCCATACCACATGGAACTGGCAACAGAAAACTTATTTCCCTTATCATTATCCGTAGTCGCCCTCCAGTATACCGGCATAAGTGGTCTTAAGGCCCATTCCTTACCATCATAAACCAGCGAAACGATACCGCCTTCCTGTCTGGAGAACAGCACCCGGAACCCCTCTCCCATAACACCAATGTTCACATCCCCGTGAATCACGGAAAGAGGCTTTCCACATGACTTTTCCGGCTGTCCTTCGATTACCCATACGCATTCGCCAAAGGCCGTTTCATGTCCACAGTCTGCCCATAAAGTATCATATTTTAACAGAGCGGAAACCTGGCAGACATATTCTCCCGGCTCCGTAAATACCGGTGTCTCTATGGCTTCATAACCTGACTTAAGGGGCTTAACCGAAGCATGAAAGCTCTTTTGAAATACAGGGATTCCATCCTTTAAAAGCAAATATATAAATTCACAATCTGAGGTGTCAGTAAACAGCCTTCTGTTTTCAATGGATACACCTTTTGAATCAGGGATCAGGCGGATATCCTGATATAAATATTTGACTTCCAAGGCCTTTGGAGAAATGGTCCGGTCAGCATAAACGATCCCGTTTCCGCAGAAACTGTAGTCAGTAGGACGGTCTCCGAAATCACCTCCATAGGTCATGTGTTCTTCACCAAAAGCATCTTTCTTCATCAGGGACTGGTCTATATAATCCCAGATAAAACCGCCCTGATACATCTCAAAACGGTCCTCCAGATCGGTATACTTTTTCATCCCTCCCAGAGAATTGCCCATAGCGTGCATGTACTCACAGAGGATAAAAGGCTTCCTGGGATTCTGTTTAAGATATTCCTCTGCTTCAGATGGCCTGGCATACATCCGGCTTTCCATATCGCTGATCCGGTCATACTCCCGGTTCCAGAAAACGCCTTCATAATGAACCAGCCTTGATGGGTCCCTTTCCTTAAAAAACTCCGACATGGCCAGAATGTTCTCTCCTGCATAGGATTCATTGCCGCAGGACCAGATCAGCACGCTTGGATGGTTCTTATCCCTCTCAAGCATGGACTTGGCCCGGTCCACCACGCAGTCCTTCCATTCCGGCAGGTTTCCGGGTACATTCCAGGAGGGTTCACAGGCGCCCATCTTCTGCCAGGAACCATGGCTCTCCAGATTCGCTTCGTCAATAAGATAAATTCCGTACTCATCACAAAGCTCATACCATAAGCTCTGATCCGGATAATGGCAGGTACGGACCGCATTGATGTTATGACGCTTCATAAACCGAATGTCCCATATCATATCCTCTTTTGTAATGGCACGCCCTCTTCTGACGTTAAACTCATGACGGTTGATTCCCCGGAATACGATTCTCTTCCCATTGAGACACATCACACGGTCCTTTAACTCAAAGAGGCGGAATCCCACCTTCTGAGGAACGATTTCTTTGACCCCTCCCTGGCCATCGTACAGAACGATGGTCAATTCATACAGGTAAGGGTCCTCGCTGCTCCAAAGCCGGACACCGGGAATACGTACGGATAATTCCACTTTTCCCTCAGCCGGTACGGGTTCCCACTCAGCAGCCTGCTGCCCGTCTGCATCTCTTAAAATGGCTGATACCCTTCCTTTCGTTTCTCCGGTCAGAGTCATAACGGCACGTAACAGGCCATCACTATAATCCTCCGATACATCTCCATGAATAAACAGATCCTCTGCATGGCATTCCGGAACCGCATACAGATACACCTCCCGGAAAATTCCGGAAAACCGGAAGAAATCCTGGTCTTCTATCCAGCTGGCACTGCTTCTTTTATACACCTCAACCGCAAGACGGTTGGTTCCGGCCTTAAGGGCATGGGTGATCTCGAACTCAGAGGGAGTAAAAGAATCCTCGGAATATCCGATGAATGTACCGTTCAGCCATACATAAAAAGCCGTTTCCACTCCCTGGAAGGATAAAAATAACCGCTTTCCCCTTAATGGCGCCTCCAGTTCAAATTCCCTTAAATAGCTGCCCACCGGATTGTTCTGCCTGTCCGTATGAGGCGGACGGATATCAGCCAGGCCATCCCATGGATACATGGTATTGATGTACTGGCATCTGCCATATCCCTGAAGCTCTATATGTCCTGGTACTTCTATGGTACCAAAGCTGTCCGGATTAAAATCATTTTCATAAAAATGCTCATTTCGAAGGGATGGATTTTCCGCATAGAAAAATTTCCATGTCCCGTTTAAGGATTGACGCAGATTCATGGTTTTACTTAAGACTTCTGCTTCTGTTTCATAGAAGCGGTGATCGGAATGGGCAGCCAGGCGGTTTACCCCGAAAACCTTCGGATCCTCCAGCCATTCCATTTTTGCGGTCTTCTGTTCCATTTAATGATACCCTCCTTAATCAAAACGGATATTTGCAATCCGCTTCGCTGCTCGCTCATAACCTAATCCACTTCCCTTATAAGGTTAAAAACTCTTTGTTCATTATAATCGACCGCGGCAAAAGAAACCATTGCATATTTTACGATTTCCTGTATATTTTATTCTTTTACCGCTCCTGCGGCGATCCCTGCCAGAATGTATTTCTGGAAAAAGATATAAATGAGAATAGTTGGCAGCATAATGATGATGATGCCTGCCGCCAGCTTCTGCCAGGATCCCTGCTGGGCATTGGAATAATTCATCAGGAACGTGGTCAGGGTACGCAGCTTGTTCTTTGGCATATACAGATAAGGAATATACATGTCATTGATAATGGTAATTGCCTTGATAATCACGACTGTTGCTGTCGCTGGTGCTAACAGAGGAAAGATGATCCGTGTGAACAGGCCCAGATAAGAGCATCCGTCTAGGAGCGCACTTTCATCCAGAGAGACCGGAAGGGTCGAAATAAACTGCCGGTAAATGTAAAGCTGCATCAGATCCGATGCCACATAAATTACGATCGGCGCCCCAAGGGTATTATAAAGGCCAATGCCGTTTATGATTTTAAATCTTGCAATCTCAGTTACAAAGCTTGGAATCAGCATTCCTAAAAAAAACAGGCTCATGATCACCTTTTTCATCTTAAATTCAAAGCGTTCCAGTATAAAAGCTGTAATCGTGCCAAACAGCACGTTGAAGATAATACTGACTGCCAGAATGAAGCCCGTATTCTTAAATCCGATAATCAGGTATTTATCTCCCAGCACCTTTTTAAAATTCTGCAGGGTAATCCTTGCAATTGGAGGAAGAAGAAGGGGGGAAGTGTTTACCATATCCGCCCTGGTCTTAAAAGCTGCGAAAAGAGTCAGTGTAATAGGAGCCAGGACAACCAGGACCATTCCCAGGCAGATGATCTGCTTTAAACCCTGCTGGATTGTACGTTTCTTCATCTCACTTTTTCCCTCCTTTCAGAATGATTCCATGAATGATCTTGTTCTGAACCAGGTAAATCAAAACGATCATGACCATAATTGCCACGGCCATAGTGGAAGCAAGGCCGAAGTTGCTGTATTTGAAGGCCGTATCGATGGTGTACAGGGTAAAGGTGGAAGATGCATAACCCGGTCCGCCGCTTGTCATGACATAAGGGATATCGAATACCTGAAGGGCTCCCCGGATGTTGTCGAAAAGGACAAAATCCACCATCAGCATAATAGCCGGAATCTGTATGTACCGGAACATCTGCCATGCATTCGCCCCGTCCACCCGGGCCGCCTCCTGTACCTCCTGGGGAAGAGACTGCAAGGCTGCCATAAAGAGGATGACATGATAACCCGAAAACCGCCAAAGAGATACAAAGGTCAGTACGAAGTTTACGATTTTCGGATCAGACAGCCAGTTCCTTATGAAACTCTCCAGGTGGATTACGGTTAATATTTCATCAAAAGCCCCATTAATAGGAGAAAAAAAATAGGAAAAGGCATAGGATATGGCCACCCCGTTGATGATATACGGCATGAATACCATGGTTTTATAGAATCTGGCTGCCCGAAGACGGGAGGTCAAAAGAACTGCGAACATCAGTTCTATGGGGATAAATATCAGGTGTCCGAAAAAATATACCGCATTGTTTCTAAGAGACAGCCATAAATCCCGATTGCGGAACATAGCTGTGTAATTACTAAAACCGATGATATCACAGGTTTTGGAATATCCATCCCAATTGGTAAAGCTCATGCGGATCAGATCAAAGGCCGGAAAGACCACGAATCCGATCAACAGCACCATGGGAATGATCAGGGAGCATGCAATAAACCTTTTTTTCTGTTTTTCCAGTGAATTCATAGTTACCTCCTGCTTCATGTCCTTTGGAAAAAAGGGGACAGGGTTAACGTCCCCCTGTCCCCTTTTTCCATTCTGTCTATTTAATTCCCAGCTTGTTTCTGGCCTCTGCCCATTTTGTATCAAGTTCGTTAAGTTCCGCCTTTAAATCAAAGCCATCGGTAAACATCCGTGCACCCAGCTTTTTGTAATCAAATGCGATCTCGTTCTGAATTGCCTGGAAATCATCTCCTCCGCCGTCATACATGACCAGTTCCTTATCCGGCTGAAGCTCATCGGCCTGCGCCAGAATCGGATCCTTATCCTTCGAAAAATTCTTCATGGAAGACGCACTGGTAACATAGTTAATATATCCCGGATACCAGTCTTCGCTGTAGAACCACTCTACAAAAGCTTTTGCCAGCCCCGGATTCTTGCTGTGAGTGGTCACGCCCATAAAGGAATCACCCTGTACAATGACACGGAACGGATCATCCTTTGAATCTCTTACCGGAAGATAGAAGGTGCCAAGCTCGGAATAATCGTCGGTACCGCTCTTAATGTTCTGCAGTCCCCAGTCACCCATAGCGATGATGGCTGCTTTCTTCTGTGCAAACAGGGATGTCACCTGATCACTGCCCATACCCAGAGGATCTCTGCCGAATACATCCTTGCCAAACAGGCTGTTTACTTTGTTATATGCTTTATAAATGTCTGTTTCCTCAGCAAATGGAGCGTCAGTCTTTGCCATATCATTCCAGTTCTGTCCATTGCCGCCCTGAAGTGCCGGCATAAATTCCATATACGGATAGTCTGGCCATTCGTCTTTGGCGCCAAGAGCGATGGCCATGAAATCCGGCTCATCCTTCCCATAGTAATTCTGCAGGGCCTGTGCTGTTTTCTCAAATTCATCCCATGTAGCCGGAACCTCTGCTCCAGCCTCTTTGAACATGTCTTTCCAATAATATACATATTCATATCCGGCAGTCATTGGGATTCCTAAAACCTTGCCATCCATGGCATACCCGGATGCCAGCTCGTTATTTTTTGCTGCCTCTAAATCGGATAGATCCAGCAGATAATCTTTAAATCTGGATAAAGTGAACGGTTTATTAAACATGACATCCGGAAGCTGGTTTGCTGAGGTCCTCATCTTCATGGCATTCCAGTACTCAGAATCATCCTTTATTTTTTCTACCTCTATATCTGCGTTGGGGTATTTTTCCTGGAATTTCCCAACCATATCATTCTCATCAATATAATCCATCAGGTTGTTGTCCCAGATGGCAAATACCAGACTGCCTTTAAGATCCTCATCTGCCACTGTTTTTCCTGCCTCTGCCTGAGCCCCGGCCTGACCATTCGCTGTTGTTTCCCCCTTTGGGACTTCCGCCGTTCCTTTTGAGGAAGAACAGCCGGCCACAGTCCCCATGAACATCGCCGCACAGAGCCCCAGAGCCAATACCCGTTTTCTCATCGTAATCATACCTCCCTTGTTTTGATGATAGTATCATACCATTTCAAAACAGCCCTCTCCATGAGGAATGGTTCGAAAACTTGATATTTTGTCAGATTTTCATTTCCGGTAACTGCCAGGACTTACTCCGCAAAGCCTTTTGAATACCCTGGTAAAGTGTTCTACGCTGTTATAACCCACACTCTGGCTGATTTCATAGATTTTAAGATCCGTTGTCTCCATAAACTCCCTGGCTTTTCGGATGCGGACCTCTGTCAGATAATTACTGAAGGTCTGTCCTTCTTCTTTGGTGAACCTGGAACTGAAATATTTCTCATTCAGTCCGATAAAACCTGCCACGCTGCCAAGAGTCAGTTCCGGATTAGCATAATTATCCATGATGAACCGCTTGGCCCGGATCATCATATCCGCCTGCTTCCTGTCCGTACGGTGGACGTTATAATCCATGATCCAGCGGAAATAATTATTAAACCAGAGTTCCAGGCTCCTCATCTCTTCCAGCCGGCCGATTTTCTCATAATAATTGACTTCTTCTGCAAACAGGGCACTGATATCATCATGATTGTCTGAAAGCAGCCAGGCCATTTTGCAGATGAGATGGAGGCAGACTTCTTTGGCTGCCTTAAACTCCATTCCGTAAAGCCCGCCGAAGAGTCTTTTCTTCTCCTCTGCTACAGCCTGCTCGTCACCGATCATTACCCCTTTTAAAAACTTTTCATAATCTTTACCGGTCTGGTATACGCCTTCAAAAGAGACCACATCCTTTTCCCACGGATAACAGATTTTACCTTTCCCCTTTAAGCATCGAAGCCTCAGCCACTCTCCTGCTTCTTCAAATCGAGCCAGAAAATCCCCTGTCCCCTGTCCTGGCCTGCTGATTCCTGCTGATACGGAAAGATTCATAAAATAGTTCCACACGTTGCATAACTGCATACAGGCAGAAACCGCATTTTCCCTGTACTGTTCCGGGTCGGATATGCGGTACAGCATGACAAACCGCGAAGGAGCCACTGATCCAAGAATACAGCGTGAGGCAACCCTCGGAATCTGACCGGCCAGTTGAAACATGGGCTTTATCAGTTCCTCATCAAAGTCCTCACCGAATCGGACCGAAACTTTATGGAAATCTTCTATTTCAAATTGTACCATCAGATATTCCTGATGAAAAAAGGACTCATCAAGTTCCCGTTTTCCCATGGCCATATCCCCAAGAAGGACAGAATCCGATATCCTGACTGGACGATTCTTTTCTCCCGCCGTTTCCTTGCTGCCTTTAAAAACCTCTGCTTCCATTCGCATTAACATAGCTTTAAGCGTTTCTTCCGTTAAGCCGTCCTTTAAAATATAATCATATGCTCCCAGCCGGAATGCATCCCGGACCAGCTTGAAATCATCATAACCGCTTAAAACCAGTACCGCAGGCATGTTTTCCTGACGGTTCAGTTCCTCCAAAAACCCGATTCCATCCATCACAGGCATCTTCATATCGGTTACAATCAGATCCACCGGGTTATGTTTTAAATATTCCAGAGCCTGTCTGCCATGAAGGGCATCTGCTGCAATCCGGTATCCCATATCCTCCCAGCAGATCATAGAATGCAGGGTGATTCGGATAATGGTATCGTCATCTACGATCAGAACATTCCTCATAAGTTACCTGCCCCTTTCTGCGGATGGGAAGCCGGATGGCAGTTCTTGTAAATTTACCCTCTGTACTTTCCATTTCAAATTTGCAGCTTTCGCCATAGTTCAGCGCCAGTCTGGTTTTTACATTTGTAATCCCGATGCTGATATGATCCCTCCGGTCCTCCAGTTCCTTCTTCCCGGACAGGATCTGACAGATTTCTTCCTTTGTCATTCCCTTTCCGTTATCCTGGATTTCAATGGAAAGAAAACCGTCATTTTCTTTAACCGTCAGCCATATCTTTCCCATCTCTTCCATTATGCCTCCAAAGCCGTGGACAATGGAATTTTCTACCACCGGCTGCAGGATCAGCCGGGGAACCAGACAGGATAAACAGGAATCCTCCAAGCTGTATTCCATCTCAAATCCATCGGAATAACGGATTTTCATCAGATAAATATAGCTGTCCAAAACTTCCAGTTCCTCCCTAAGCGTATAAAAGCCGGCACTGCTCCGGAAGGAACAGGATAATATCTTAATCAGAGCTTCTGCCATACGGGCAATGGAATCATACTTTGACATCTGTGCGATGAACCGGATAGAATTTAAGGAGTTCACCAGGAAATGCGGATTGATCTGGGACTGGAGAGCCCGGATCTCCGCCTCATGCTTCTTTTGCTGCTGTTCCTCATTCTCCTGCATCAGCTGCTTTAACCTTCTTGTCATGCGGTTAAAGGAATGAATCATAAGACGCAGCTCCGCCTGTCCCTTTGGTTCCACATGAACCAGAAGGTTCCCCTCTTCCACCATCTTCATGCCTTCTACGGTATGATGGATGGGTTCAATGATGCTTTTTAAAAAATAGCTGGAAAAACAATAAAAAAGAATAAATAACAGGACCGTAACCGCTACGATCACGGCTGCAGTCCGGTTAAAGCTTCTTGTAAGTGTCTCATAATCCACTACGCTGATAATTTTTAACCCCGTTACCGGTTCATCGGTCACCACTGCCATATACCGTCTTCCATTTATCTTATACCGGGACTCTGCCTGTTCAAAGGAAATGTCCTTCGGCAGAAGCTTTAAGGTATCTTCCGCATCAAAGACAGCGTTCCAGGACTTATCCGCTATCATGGTGGTTCCCAGTAATTCTTCCCGGTTATATTCTTTTATGAGGCGTCCGGCCTGAGAGGAAGAAAACAATGCTGCCATTTCTATTACCCCGTCACGGTCCACATCAATTCCTGGCGACAGGCCCGCCGCAATGGTCAGGGTATAGGCATTTTTCCTGGAGTTCGTCACACTGCGGTCATAAAAGCCGACTTTTACCACGTTCTGGTCCGCCAAAGCCTCCTGATACCAGGAAGATGACTTTAATTCGTCCATTCCAAGGGTAATATCATCCTTCATATACGTATGATCCCCGTTCTTCAGATAGAAAACGGCAGACAGGATATCCTGAACAGGAACCATGGCATAATTAAAGGATTCTGTCAGGAGCTTTGTATAATGATACTTTTCAGCAACATTTCTGGTATTGGTTTTGGCTGCATTTTTCATGATTTCATTATCGTTGACATATACAAAATGAGACAGCCTGAGAGATACATCCTTCACTTCGCCGCCCAGGGTCGATACGATATTATCCTGGGCCCTCCGGATATTGGAAACAGCAGAATCCACCATCATGGTGCGGATAATGAGAATAGATAGTAAAATGATAAAAAGAATGGGAATTACAATGAGGGCGAAGAAGCTTTTAAAATAAGAAGCTTTTAAATTCTGCTTTTTATCCATCCACATCTTCTTACGCCCTCCTCACCGATCCGGTCATAGCGCTATTATACCTCAGACGGGAGTTAAAATCAATGCGTCCTGTTAACGGACAAAACTCTTCACTTTTGTCTCCAACCGTACTTTTTCTCCTTTACGAATGCGGTATGAAACTGCCGGTATGGACGCATTTGGATAGAGTACATTGGTATTGGGGTCTGCTTCAATCACCACACCAGAAGCCTCCGGACCTTCTCCGGACACCGTACAGCCCTGTTCTTTAAAGGAAACAGAGGCATTATTTCCCTCTGCCTTCTGTTCATAATTTGACGTAAATTTTTTCACAGCAAAGCCGCAGTCATAGGCAGTACAGTCGTAGCTGCTCTCAATTTCATGGATTCTTAAATGGCCGTACTCTTTGGGAATGACCGTAGAAGTGACCCTGATACCCGCAAACGGATGCCATTTACTTATGACCCGGTCTTTAAGGACTTCATAGGAATCGCTGTATTTCCTTACAAATACGTAATCATCACCGTCAATGACAAAGGCCAGAGAAGAATCAGGAGCATTCTCGTGCAGTACGATCTGGCTTCTGGCAACGGAAAAGCCGAACCGGGTGGAATAAGCGAACTTAGAATATTTCTCAGGTACATGGCCGTGTCCGTATTTCTCGCACACTCCGGCCGGATAGGCCACCACGTCTTTCCCATGACGGTGCATCACCATATCCGCCTGCTTTAACATCTTTACCTTATCAAGCTTCGGCAGTTCTTCAGCCCTGGCAGTCCAGAAGGGATGGTCATCGGGAAGCCCCAGGCACAAAAGAGTCTTCATTCCCCAGTAAGGAGAACCAGGTGCGTTATAACGCTCTGCCATAATTAAGTTAGGATACCCATAGCCAATGGTCAGCACGCCATCCCGGTCAAAGATTTTCTGATTCAGCCACCAGTTTAAATGGCGGGACAGGATTCCCTTTACAACACCGGCCGGAATATCCTCAAGCCCTGCAAATACATAGGCAGACCAGAACGCCGCCTCCCCAAAGCGGTAGGAAAGGCTTCTTCCGTAAGGAAGAGCGGACCCGTTTTCGTCAAACCAGTAAAGAAAATCCCTGGCAAATAATCTGGCCCTTTCTTTGAACCGCAGGCACCGCTTTGGGTCTTCATCCTCCATGGCTGCCGCATACATAAGTCCATAGTAGTGAAGGGCAAAGGAAATGTAATAATCCTTCTGGCTGGAACCGCCATCCCGGTACCAGCCGTCTCCTATGTAATAGCTTTCTATTTTTTCAAGTCCTGATTCCAGCCGTTCTTTGCTGTAGGGACAGTCCAGTTTTTGCAGTGCCACATTCACCAGGATCATAAAAAACTGCCAGTTGCAGTCCGGGATCATATGCTCATTGATTCCATAAAGCCATTTCGCCAGATTCTGTTTCCCAACTGCGCTGAGCGGCTCCCATATTTTTTCCGGAGTAAAAATCAGGCCGCTTGCAATGGCTGCCATTTCCACAAATCTCTGGTCATAGTCGCCAAAACTGCCCCAATATTCCGGATGAGACGGATCTGTTCCGTTTTCAAGCCCCTTCTGGTAAATATCCTCAAAACCTTTGCCGCCTCCCAGCCATAAGGGCACCAATGCCCATAAGGGCCTGGAAAAAGCCTCCATCTCCACGCTCACCTGAGGATAGGTCACACCGCTGTCACCTAAATGGAGCCTTGCATTCCCTTCACTGTATAATGGCTTTAATGGGTCCAGCAACCGGAACATCCATTGCCGGAAGTCCTGTTTTGTTTCAAGTTTCATTTATTGTCGCCTCTTTTCGAATTATTACAATTATTACCAATATGGATTCCAATCTGAGGAAAGCCTGGTCAATGCCTCCATATAGAAATAATCTCCCCAGATATTGCATTCATCCACACCCTCCGGTGTACAGGTATTGTAAGGGGACTTCTTGGAATAGGTGCTGTGAAGCACCAGTCCGTTGGATTCCTTTAAGTCCCTGACTGCATAATGTTCTACTACGGATTCCATTATTTTTCTTGCAATGGATGTGTAACAGGCAGCATCCGATTCATTCAGGTACTTGGCCATTTCCAGCATACCGCAGGCGGCAATGGAGGCGGATGAAGAATCTCTCGGCTCCATGGACCCCTCGCCGAATTCCAGATCCCAATAAGGTACCAGATCAGAAGGCAGATGTTCTAAAAAGTATCCGGTCACATGTTTAAAATCCTCAATGTATTCCGGTCTCTTTGTATAACGGTATGCAAGTGCACAGCCATAAATGCCCCAGGCCTGCCCTCTGGCCCAGGCAGAGCCATCCCGGTATCCCTGGCAGGTTGCGCCATGATCCGGTGCGCCTGTTTCCATGTTCATGAAAAACGTATGCCAGGTGGAATAGTCCTCCCGTATAACATTGGCAATGGCAGTATGGATATGCTTTTCCGCAATTTCCCGGTATTTCTGATCTTTCGTTTCTTCGGTTGCCCAGTATAACAGGGGAAGATTTAACAGACAGTCAATGATAAACCGGTAATTCTCCGGCTGGTTCATAGGTCCCCAGGCCTGGATGAACTGCCCCACCGGCTGGAAGCGGCTGATCAGCTGATCAGCTGCCTTGATGGCGGCCTCTTTTCCCTTTTCATCTCCAGCCAGCTTATATGCGGCTACGCAGGAAGGGGAATACAAAAACCCCATATCGTGATGGTCCACTTCCACCTTCCTGTCAATCCGGTCTAAAAAGCTCTGTGTCTGGATCTGGCCTGCCATTTTTAACTCCTCTGCACGGCACCACTCATAAGCCAGCCAGACCTGGCCGGTCCAGAATCCGGTGGTCCAGCTGCTGTTGGGAGCCGGCTTATAAAAGCCATCCTCGCTGAATGCTTTTTTAAAAGAATAGGTAAATTCCTTTAAATTATCCTTAACCTGCTCTACGGCAAAATCCATGGCTTCCCGGCACTTTTCCTCTGTCAGTTCCTGTTTCCGGCCAAGCAGGGCCTCAATCTGTCTGCTCACGTTTTCTTACCTCCTTGTAAAATTCCTTCATAGTCTTAAATCAAAGAAGTTCTTTATTATTTTTATATTATCAGCCTTTCACTCCGGTTGACGCAATGCCTTCTACGAAATACTTCTGCAGGGACAGGAATACGATCAGTACCGGGATCAGGGAAAGAACAGAAGCAGCCATGATCAGACCATATTCAGAGCTGTACTGGCTGATGAACATCTTAAGTCCCAGCTGCAGGGTCTTTTTCGCTTCCGTCTTCAGATAAATAAGAGGCCCTAAAAAATCATTCCAGGTGTTTACAAACGTAAAAATGGTCAGGGTCGACAAAGCCGGTTTTGCTAATGGAAGCATGATTTTCGCATATATATGATACTCGTTCATACCATCGATTCTGGCCGCTTCGCAAAGTTCATCAGGAATTCCCTGATAGAACTGGCGCATCATGAAAACGCCGAATGCGGAAAATGCCTGAAGGAAAATGATTGCCAGGTGGGAATCATTCAGTCCGAAATTCCTCATCATCATGAACTGGGGAACCATATATACCTGCCAGGGAACCGCAATGGTTGCAATATAAGCCATAAATAAGGTGTCTTTGTATTTGAATTTCAGCTTTGCGAAGGCATAGGCTGCAAAGCTGCTGGTCAAAAGCTGTAAAAAAGTGACGATCAGTGTGATTTTTATGGTATTTAAAACGAAGACCATAAGCGGAATCTTGGTCCAGATATCCACATAATTCATCCATCTTGGATTTTCAGGAATCCACTGGATCGGGAAAATAAATACATCCTTATCGAGTTTTAAGGAAGCAGACAGCATCCATACGAAAGGTACCAGCATGGCAGCCGTCAGAATGAGCAAGACCACATAGAGGAGGCTTCTGCTGATTTTATAATTTGTGCTTTTCATTTTCATTTTATATCCTCCTTATCTTAGTTTGCATATTTCTTTTCACCACGGAACTGAATCAGCGTGATGACAAGAACCATTAAGAACAATACCATGGCTACCGCACTTGCATATCCTAAGTTCCAGTTACGGAATGCCTCTTCGTAAATATGGTATACAAGAACCATTGCCTGATTACTTACAATGCCGTTGGACCCGCCTGCCAGCATATATACGATATCATAAACCTTGAAGCAGTTAATGGTTAATATGATAGTGACAAAAAAGGTGGTTGGCTGTAACTGGGGCCATGTGATGTAGCAGAATCTCTGCCAGGAGTTGCAGCCGTCAAGGCTGGCGGCTTCATATAATTCTCCATTGATTCCCTGCAGGCCTGCCAGATAGATCACCATGTAGTAGCCCATATTTTTCCATACACTGAACAACACAATGGTAAACATCACCCAGTGGGGGTCCGCAGACCATTTTGGCAGGCTCTTTGCATGTACGCCCAGATTGTAAAGGATCATATTAACAGGGCCGCTTTTCTGAGGACTGAACAACATGTTCCATACTGCCGCAACGGCTACCAGCGATGCTACATAAGGAAAAAAGCTGACTGTCCGGAAGAAATTTCTTCCCCTGACTTTCTGATTCAGGACTACGGCCAGACCTAATGCGCAGGCCAGTGTCAGAGGAACCGTTGCGATACAGTATACAATGGTATTGATAAAGGACGCCCGGAATCTGGCGCTTGCAAACATATCCATAAAATTCTTAAGACCTGCAAACTGCATGGGGCTGTTCCCATCCCACTTCATAAATCCCAGAACAAAAGCGAAAATTATGGGACCAAGTGTAAAGACTGCGAATCCTATGAAGTTGGGAGCAATGAAGGAATAGGCAACCAGATCCCTCTTTTCCTGACGTGTGAAACGTTCCCCTGTTCGTATTTTTTTAATTTTCTCATCTATCGTCTCGATTTTCGCAATCAGCCGGTCGCGTTTATGGGGGCCCTTCGCCTGTCTTAATAAAAGGCTTATTGCTTCCCGTTCCTTATTTAATTCCGCGATCTTTTCCTGTTTTTGCGCTTCTGTTATTGTCTTTGCCATATTTTTATATAAAAGCCAAATAAACGGCTTATCCTCCTTTTCCAGTAATTTTATTCCGTCAAATCCATTCAAATCAGAAGTTCTCTTTAAATGAGGCGGGCTTAATTGCTGCCCGCCTCTGTTTCACATTACTGCCCTGCTTATTGCTGAGCCAGAATTGCACTTACCTTTTCGTTCATATCTGCAATGCCGTCGTCTACCGACATGCTTCCTGTCATGATCGCATCATGTGCTTCGTTTAGAACGATCTCAATCTCGGAATTCTTTGGATTTACCGGCATTTCCAGATACAAATTAGAGGTATTAAGAGCTTCAACACTGGTATCATCGTCTTTCGGGAACCCTTCTGTGCTGGAAACCAGGTCTGCCACCGTACTGTTCATAACAGCCGGGATCGTACCTGTAGAAGCAAGAATCTCCGCACCCTCTGTACCGCTTACAAAGTTTACGAACTCCCATGCCAGATCCTTATGAGGGGCATTTGCAGGAATTCCAAGAGAGGTGATGGTTGCAAGTGTAGAGCCAGGCTCTACGCCTTCTGCATGAGGGTATTTGGCAATCCCCCAGTTCGTACAGTTCACATATTCTCCAGTCTTGATTTTTTCAATTAATGTGGAGATAAACCATGTACCCATATTCATTGTAGCTATATTCCCCTGGGCAAATGCACCTGAATAATGCAGGCCGCTGGTTTTTAAAGTTGCATAATCCTGGCAAACGCCGTCTTCCTGCTCTTTAAGAACCATATCATAATATGGTTTTAAGAAATCATAGTTTCCCTCCAGTATTGTATGTTTGCCATCCAGAACTCCAAAAAGCTGTACTGCTGATCTCCATGTATGGTAATGAGCGCCATATACTTCCTGTCCTGGAGTATCAACGGTCAGGCTTCTTACCATCGCATCATATTCATCGAATGTCATGTCATTAGTCGGATAGGCAATGCCTGCTTTGTCAAATACATCCTTATTGTAAAAAAGTACCCAGAAATCATTACGGAACGGAAGCTCATATAACTTTCCGTCAACCGTGATCTGATCGGTCAGGCCTTTGTACTGGGTTAAATCAACGCCAGATGACTGTATGTAGCTGTCCAGAGGCTCCAGCACGCCCTTATTGACAAGAGTCATATAGCCTGGAACATCTTTTACCATAACTACATCAAAATCAGTACCACTTCCCGTAAGTTCCGTAGCAAGGACTGTCTGATAATCCGTAGAGCCCAAATCCACCATTTCAATTTTAACATCTGGATGGTTCTCTTCAAAAGCATCAATCAACGGTTGATAATACGAAGACAGATTAATATCCCATACAGACCATTTTAATGTGGTCTGGCCTTCTGCTGCAGCCGTGGCTTCTGCTGCTTTCGTGGTCTCAGTCTTTGTACCTTCCGTAGCTGCAGCCGTGGTCCCCTTGGAACCGCCGCCGCATCCAGCCAGGCTGGTTACCGCCATTGCACATGCCAGCGCAATGCTGAGTGTTCTTTTTTTCATTGTATTCCCTCCTGATTTGAATTTGTTATCAGTAAACCCCCATTCTTTCCTGTGTGATTTACCATATCTGAATTATATCGTGTAATTTGATTTTTAAAAATGGAATTTATCTTTTAAAATATTCATTTTTTATTCACATTTTTTTTACACTTTGTTAAAACATGCATTATTTTATGATTAGCAGTAATATTTCTCTTTTGTATACAAATTGACCTGTTTCTGTAAAAATAACAGACTGTTTTCATTGACATTTTACAGTAAATAAGCTACCTTTGTATTTGTAAATAAACGATATAGGATATTTATTTAAGGAAGGGAAACGTTTTTATCATGTGGAGAAAGCTCATCCCGAAAACCATACGCGGCAAAATCATGGTTATTACGGCAGCCATAACATTGCTGATTACCATATTTACTACAACGGTCTGTTTCTGGGTTTTCCAGTCTTTTTTAAGAAAAAACCAGATTCAGTCCGCAGAATACAGCCTGCAGGTCGTAAGCAACAACATAGCAGCGGACATGAAGGATATCATTTATTTCAGTAAGTGGTGCTGCTCCAATGGTGCTGTTCTGGATTACCTGGAAGCCTTTAAAGACTTGGAAAAGCTGCCCACTGCTTCCAAAGACACCAAAAGCTTACGTCCCCTGGCCCTGTCCAGTCACAACCGCTTAAGGGAAGAATATTATAATACCCGGGCTAATGAATATATTTCCCGGGTCATTATATCTGCAAATAATGAAAAGAACTTTCTTCAAATGGCTGCGGCTGCCAACTCTTCCCCCTATGCGGCACAGATCATAGGACAGACCGTTTTTTTTCAAAAGCTTTACGAATCTAATGACTTTCTCTGGATCGGTCTGGTTAATGATTCTTTTTCCAAGGTAAGCCGGAAGCAGTACATCCCCATTGTCCGTCCGGTATATAATGAATTTAGTTCAGAGATCCTTGGTTGGACTTATGTAGAGATATCCTCCGAATTGTTTACGGACTACCTGACCTCCTATCCCATGCCGGAAGACAGTATGCTTTTCCTGACCATTGGTGACAAAACCTATAGTTTTAATTCCGAAGGCTGGCAGGAGACCGTGACTCCTTACAGCAGCCCTGTGGAATTATCAAAAAAAAGCACGCTGTCTAAAGGAACCCGTATCTTTTCCATTACTGTCAATGGAGACGAAAACCGGATTCTGGTAAAGAGGCCCGTGGAAGGAATGAAAGGCTGGTATCTGTCCCAGGTCTTGTCTGAAGAGCAGTTTGGGCAGCAGAATCATCTGTATACGCTTTTAATCGTTGGGATCTGTCTCATCATTGTTTCCCTTGGGATACTGCTGGCTTATCTTTTAAACAGGATTATCATGGAACCGATTCATAAGCTCAGTTATAAAATCGAGGATATATCAATAGGAAATTTCTCCAGGGATCAGTCCATTGAATGGAACCACGAACTGGGACAGGTCGGCCGCGGAATTAACAATATGTCCGAAAATATCATTACCCTGATGGAAAAGAGGGTGTCCGATGAAAAACAGAAAAAGGACCTGGAATACCAGATTCTCCAAAGTCAGATCAATCCCCATTTTTTGTATAATACATTAAACTCCATCAAATGGATGGCTACGATCCAGAATGCCAATGGAATTGCAGATATGACCACCGCCCTGGCAAGACTTCTTAAAAATGTTTCCAAGGGAACTGCTTCCATGATTCCCCTGAAAGAAGAACTGGCCCTGGTTAAGGATTACTTTTTAATCCAGCAGTACCGGTACGGCGGCAGCGTTTCCATAGAATACTCCATTGAAACCGAGGACCTGTATGATTGTAAGATCCATCGTTTTACCCTTCAGCCCATTATTGAAAATGCCCTGTTCCATGGAATAGAGCCAACGGGTACGGCAGGAAAGATCGTCGTATCAGCCCAGACTGCAAAAATGCCATCCCGAAAAGCCCTGAAAATAAATATAACGGACAACGGCATTGGCATGACCCAGGAGACCATAGACAAAGTACTTTATGACGATACGGACAGTCAGAACAAAACCGAATTCTTCCGGCATGTCGGCATCAGTAATGTGAACAAACGTATCCAATATGATTTCGGCCCTGAGTACGGTATTACCATAACCAGCAGGCCAGGCGTGTTCACCACTATGACCATACTGCTGCCATATATGCTTTATTCAGAACCCCAATCAGCAGAAAGGTAATATTATGATAAAATTATTAATTGTAGATGATGAACCATTGGTTCAGATCGGAATTAAATCCATGCTAAACTGGGCGGATTACGGCATTGAAATCTGCGGGACTGCCATGAATGGAAAAAACGCTCTTGATATGATTGCGGAATATTCACCAGAAATCGTCATTACCGACATTCGTATGCCAATTATGAATGGTCTGCAGCTGGCAAAAACCTGTCGGGAAACCTACGGGAAAATACCTCTTTTCATTTTTCTTACCAGTTATGAGGAATTCCAGCTCATCAAAGAAGCCATGTCTTATGAAGCGGTGGACTACTTGATTAAACTGGAATTAAACGCCGGCTCCCTGTCAGAAGCTGCCAAAAAGGCTCTCTCCCGCCTGGAAACATTACAGGTATCCATGGAATATAAGGATTCGGGCCGTCCCCTTTTACAGAGCTATTATGAAAAGTTTTTCATGAGGCTTTTACATAATCTGTTTGAAAGTGAGGACCAGTTTGTTCTGCAATCCAAAGATCTGAAACTGGGCTTTACAGAAAACTGCTATTTTACCGCTCTGTGTGAAATCCGGGAAGACAGTCCCAGGAATATGGATCATACAAAGCTCATGAATCTTTATAACAGTACCCTGCAGATGGTTAAGGAAATTATCAGCAAGCATATTCCTGCCTATGTGGTATCCCTTGACATGAAGCATTTTGCAGTGGTATTTCATCTGCCGGACACAGAGGATTACCGGAAAGAGGCTGTTGCAGATGCGTTTCACAACGCCGCTGTCATGGTCCATAACTATTTTAATGTAATGATCTTTACCGGAGTCGGAACTCCGGTAAGCCAGCCTCTTAAGATCAGTGAATCCTATCAGGAAGCCCGCCAGGCTTTTGGACGGGTCTCGGCCCAAGATCCGGTGGTGATTTTTTCCTGTAATGACATGGCATCTATCCGTAATGCATTTAACATTTCTGTATTTAAAAGTGAAATTACAAAAGCCTTTAATGAATTTGATACAGATGTACTATTTCGTACTCTTACGGAAATTATTGAATTGTTTGAATCCCATCCCCTGCGCTTTTCTCAGGCAGCAGACGGCGCATGCAACATCCTGTACCTGGCCTTATCCCTTCTCCCTGACGGCGAAGAGAACATGGCGGAAATTTTTTCATCCTATAGTGACGGATACCGTTCCATTTACCGTTTTACCAATGTGGAACAGATTGTAGAATGGATGACGACTTTCCGCAACGGACTTTGTGAGGTGTTAAAATCCAAGAGAAAAACCTATAAGGCTCATGTCATAACCAACGTGCAGAAATACATCAACAACCACGTAACGGAAAAGCTGAGTTTAAATGAAGTGGCCGGAGTCTTTGGATTAAGCCCTAATTATTTAAGCATCCTGTTTAAAAAAAACTGTAAGCTGGGCTTTTCGGAGTACATTGCCCAGGCAAAGGTAAATAAAGCCAAATCCCTTCTTCTGGAACAGGATATTAAAATCTATGAGGCAGCCGACCAGATGGGCTTTGAAAGTGCCTTTTATTTCAGCAAAGTATTTAAAAAAGTCACCGGGCTTTCCCCACGTGACTTCATACAGTTAAATACCATCAATCCTGATGAAGAAAAATAAGGAGATTATTTCATGATTACGGAACTTGCGAATACTTTTAAAAATCCATTATCCTGTTTTACCCCCTGCCCGCCGGCTTCTGACCGGAATTCATGGGAAGCCCTGCCTGAAGATTTACGAATGGGTCTTATAAAAAACGGCGAAGACTTTCTGCATTTTGATTATCCCTCTCTCACCGCCGCAGATTATATGGAATTTACAAGGAACGGCAACAGAAGCCGCTATCAGGATAAACAGTTTTTAAGACGGACGGCTCTGAATGCTCTGGTTCTGGCTGAATGTGCAGAATATCAGGGTCGTTTTCTTGACGGCATCATCAATGGATTATATGCAATCTGTGAGGAAAATGCCTGGCAGCTTCCTGCCCACAACTCTTATATCCGCGACTCTCCCCAGTTCATCCTGCCCGATGTCACCCGCCCTGTCATTGATCTGTTTGCAGCGGAAACCGCATCCGTACTGGCCATTGCAGAATACCTGTTAAGGCAGGAACTTTTTTCCGTCAGTCCTTTTCTTTCAAAAATGATTGATAAGAATCTGAAAGAACGGATTTTTACACCTTATCTTAACCAGCACTTCTGGTGGATGGGAGACGGAAGAAGCCCTATGAATAACTGGACCGTATGGTGTACACAGAACATACTTCTCTCCGCCTTTACCAGAGAGCTTTTGGAATCCGAAAAGGAACAGATATTTAAGAAGGCATGTAATAGTATAGATTATTTTCTTGCGGAATACGGGGAAGACGGCTGCTGTGACGAAGGAGCCCAGTATTACCGTCACGCAGGACTCTGCCTGTTCAACTGCCTGGAAGTACTTAATGGGATTACCTGCAATGCGTTTCTCCCTGTATACGATGCAGATAAAATAAAAAATATAGCGTCCTTTATCCTGACAGTCCATATAGATAACATCTATTATGTAAATTTCGCCGACTGCTCTCCTGTGGCCGGCCGATGCGGTGCCAGGGAATTCCTCTTTGGTAAACGGACCAAAAACACAGAACTCATGTCCTTTGCTGCATCCGATTATCAGAACAGTGAAGATCCTTTCACGAAAGATGAGCATAACCTGTTCTACCGTCTTCAGACCATCTTCACCCATAGGGAAATGATGGCTTTTGAAAAAAATCCCGTCATAGCACACCGGGACTTCTGGTATGAAAGTGTAGGAATCTTCATAGCCCGGGATGAACATCTCTGTCTGGCGGTAAAAGCCGGGGACAATGATGACAGCCATAACCATAATGATACAGGAAGCTTTACTATTTACAAAGACGGGAAACCGCTGTTCATTGACCTGGGTGTGGAGACCTATACAAAGAAAACCTTTTCACCGGACCGTTATGATATCTGGACCATGCAGTCCTGTTACCATAACCTTCCCACCTTCTTTGACGGAAAAACAGCAGTCATGCAGAAAGACGGTGCAGATTACAAAGCCAAAAACGTATCCTGCCAGTTAGGTACCGGCCTTTGCTGCATATCCATGGATCTGGCTGCCGCATATCCGGATAAAAGAATACATTCCTATAAACGCAGTGCGGTATTAGATAAAGGGAAGGAAATAACCATATCCGATTATTACGAGGGAGAGCTTATAAACCCTGTATTATCCCTTATGTTTTATGAAGAGCCAATGGTTGATGGGAATATGGTAAGAATCGGAAAAATGGCATATTTCACCGTCACCGGTGCTTCCTCCATACGAAAAGAAGACATTCCTATAACGGATGAACGCCTGAAAACATCCTGGAAGCATAATGTATTCCGGTTACTCGTCACCATGGAAAAACAGGATTTATCCTTAACTATACAATAAATGAAGGAGGCATAGGATCATGCAGTCGTCATACTGCGGACCCCATGCCCATCTCCCTTTATACCAGAATAAATCTATATATAATTGAAGGTTTAACATTTTTATCTTCTTTAACAGGATTTTATCTATCTTCAAACCATTTTATAATATTACTAAATTCTCTGCTGTGTATTCGGTTGAAATCAATAATATTACCAATAACTGCATTTTTTACAGCCTTTTTAAAATATTTTCAAACCGTCTGTTTCCAGTTCGAATTTTTCACTTAGGTTTAAAAAAATATCGTCATATCTGCCACCTTTACTACCTGATTAATCAGGAAGGGAAGGTCATCTTCATACAAAAAACTCCACTTTATTAAATAAATTTATCCCGGCAGAAAACACATAGATGTATTCTATAATTTCATTGTCATTCAGAAAAGAACTTCATATTCTACACTGTACACTCTTTGACTTAAAAAAATCCTTTCTGGGACAAAATTCTTTTCTTCATGCTGGTTATAAGAGGAAATATGACCCGGGTTGAAATATTTACCGACAAAAGTGTAGCACAATTTTTTCTTTCTAATATAATGTAGTATACCATGTTGGTATATTAAAATATCCCAAATTTATTATCAAGCAAAATGGAGGTCACATCATGAATGAACAAAACATGAAAATATGTGAGTACGAATGTGACGAATGTCAAGATTGCAACTGCAATTGCAACTGCTACTGCGAATGCCCCCCAAAATACCTCAAACCAACCAGAACCATATTAAAGTGTGGTAGTATTGGGGGAGTAACTCTTCCAGCATTAACGGCCGCCGGTTCTACCTTTACTTTAGCTTCTGTCACCGTAGATACGAAGGGTTTGAAACGACCAAATATCAAATTTGAGTTTGCTAGCAATGTCGTTACAACAGGTTCAGTTATAACCCTGAATTTCCAGTTATTCAGACAGTGCAGAGGTCAGATCACTACTCTTCCGGTAGGACCAATTTGGACATTCTCACGATCAACTGCAGCAACGGACAGCGATACCTTTTCCTTCTTTGTTTGCGACTGCGATTTCTGCTGCGACGACTGTTGCACTTACAGCGTAGTTGCTACTGTTGCAGGTGTTGCTTCTGTTGGTGTTACTGCAATAAACAATGCATCACTTTCTGCACTCATTGTGGATGGCAGCTGCTGCTAATCCCAATTTCTAAGCAATTGAACCAAAGCTGTATACACAATATCTGCATAAACAAACATTCTTTCATAGATAGAGTATTCGGCATTTCAGACCGGATACTCTGTCTATAAGCATTAAAGGCAAGGAGCTGCGGCCATGTATAACTGCTTATTTGGTATGCCTAATCGTCATAATTTTCCATTTAACAGCGCATTCTATAAGAATCCCCGGCCTTATCCTTCTAAAAATTTCAACAGCATACAGCAGATCCCTGAAAAACATGAAAATAATAAGAATAATTCTGCCTCTAACAGTCATTTATTAAGGAGTTCTGCTTTAGGAGGAATCGTGATTCCCTCCGGTACTTCCCAGGGAACTACATATAACATAATCTCCATTAACTTGGATACCTCTGCCTACAGGAATTTTACAATACAGTTTAATTTTTCCTGTAATATCGCAACCGTCCTGGCAAATATGCATCTTCGGTTCCAGCTGTTTAAACACGAAAAATACCCGGCTGCTCTGATTCCTGTCAGTTCAAGTTTTATTTATACAAGAATTGACAGTACAGAAACAAATACTTTTTCATTATTAGCCTGTGATTGTGACTCAATAAATTACAAATGCTGCAATTACAGCGTATTTGTAGAAATTATGGGATTGAACACAGTTGGTACCATTTTAATTACAAATCCAATTCTTATAGCATCTGTCATAGAAAATGACAATGAAATTGCAGAAAAAGGAGAAGTTCATGACATTTCAGACCAATCAAAGATTTAAGAATTCTACAATGGTTATTGAAGGAAGTACCATACGATGGGAAGATCATATGATCCAAACCTCCAATATTTCTCAAGTATGGATAGGGAACTGCCTTAAAGAACAATTTCCTGTCCATTTAGTTCTCATTTTGTTTTTCATATCATTATCCGGTATAAGTCCTGTGAAAACAATTGTAATGCTGCTGGCTCTGGCCCTCTGCATACTGGCCTGGGCATACTGTTATTGGAATCAGAAAAATACCAAAGATATTAATTTTGAGATATGTTCTGGTAAAGTTTACTCTTTCGTTTCCAATAATGATGAATTTATCGGTCAGGTTTACGACATTATTCGTGAACTTATTGTCGAAAGGAATATAAATTTAAACTTTAACATTAATTTTCATGGCGATGGGAAGATCATTGATAATACTATAACGGAAACAGAAAAGACTGATGATAAACAAATACTGAATATCCAGTCAATCATGTCTAATAATCCAATAGTTATGGAACTAGAAAAATTATTAATAAAATATTACCAGAAAAAAGATTTGAATAAAGAAAATATAGAGTTGATAACCCAAATAATTCAGTTAATTGATGTAAATGATAATGAAGGAATAAAGAAATCCTTTAGTAAATTTATCATGATGGGATTAATCAAGGATTGTAATGAGTTGGGATTGATTGCTTTGATTAATGCAATAAGAAACAGTGTCTACTGTTGATATGCTATGGTATTACTGTTAACAAGACCGGGGACAGGAAACCAGCCAATCTTTCGTTATAACGAAAAGACTGGCTGGTAGTTTATTTTTATTTATATCTTTAAATGGCTTCTTTTTAGTAAGAAAAGGAATGACATTCTTATTAAAAAGGAGCATTTTTATGACAGTTAATTTCTAACAAATTGCAATAATACACATATGCTATTGTATAAAGGAATGTATAAAACCTTTATTTATGATCTAGCTCAATAAAAATTAGTATTACACCTTGATTGGAGGGAATTATAATGAGCAATTATGGAAATTGGGACGAAGATCACTGCCATGTCAGATGCATATGCTACGGCCCAACGGGGCCAAGGGGACCTAAAGGATGCCCTGGACCCATCGGACCCACTGGACCCAGAGGATGCCATGGACCTATCGGACCCACTGGACCGCAAGGACCCAGAGGATGCCATGGACCTATCGGACCAACTGGACCGCAAGGACCCAGAGGATACCCTGGCTGTATCGGACCCACTGGACCACAAGGAATTCCTGGACCTGATGGACCACAAGGTCCAATTGGACCTCAGGGACCAGTTGGACCTCAGGGTGCACAGGGTATACAAGGGCCTACCGGACCTGCCGGACCGACCGGACCAACTGGTATTCAGGGACCTGCTGGACCTGCCGGACCTACTGGTGCTACCGGCGCTCAGGGGCCAGCTGGGCCGACCGGACCGAACGGTGCTACCGGT
>CAYOCB010000025.1:0-46572 GCA_964402355.1 uncultured Lacrimispora sp. | reverse complement strand
AACTTCTTCTAATTTTACAATTTGATCCTTCTCATACCAATCACAAAAACCGATCGGAGTCTCTTCGTCATAACAAATATAAAGATCCATCAATCCCTTTTCATAGAGTTCCTTTTTCTGGTTCGCTTTCTTGCTGGATAACTCGATGGACATTCTTTGCGCCGCAAAAGTGATGGCACAATCTACACCTGCTTTTATTTCTTCTGATGTAATTGCCTTTTTAATCCTGCAGCTGTCATCTCCATGCCAATCCCCTGCGGAATGTTCATCCGCTGTCATATAGTAAAGATCGTCCGCATCAAACCCTAAATCATTCATGGCATCATAAAATCCTTTCGAAACCTCAATTCCAGGGTGGATTACAATTTTTAGATGTCCTTTGTCTGACTGCGCCAGCGCTTTTAATTGTTTGCGAATAAATTCAATTGTTTCCGTCTCATTCCTTATGTTTTCTAAAAGAATAAAATTATGGTCATACAATTCTGGCACAATCTGATTGCTAAAATAACTGATATCTTTCACTGTTTTTTTCTGGCAGAATAATTCCATATAACCATCTTCAACCACTCTTAATTTATTTATCATAAATTAATTCTCCTTTTAAAAGCTCTAAGCTGTTTTATTTCAGTTACACTTCGTCATGTTAAATTTACTTATGCTTGCGTATTCCGTTTACAAATGCTTTTATTGTATCATTGTCATTTCCTGTTATCCATTTATAATGCCGTCGATAAGCCGTCTTCAGCTTCGTTATATCTTCTCCGTGTTCTTCCACCAGTTCCGAAAGTAAGAGCAATTTATCAAACCTCTTTTTCATGGCTTTTGCAGATATAATTCCGTTATGGGAATCGACATAATAGTCCACATCATAACGCAGCAACCTAGAAACAAGTTCTCTTATATTTAGAAAGGAATAACTCCGCTCTCCATGATATAAATCCATATATAAGCAATCACCTAAAAACAGTACCCTTTCCTGCGGTATAAATAATATGGTGGAGTCGGGGGAATGATCACCCCCGACTTGCTCCACAACACACAGCAAATCACCAAGCTCAATGCTATATCTTTCATTAAAACTCTTTTCCGGAATTCGAATTTTCAAATCGTCCCGCTTGGGCATTTCAGATTTAATCATATCCCGGCAAAACGGTATTTCAGTGCCTTCCATTACTCTCTTATCCAACGAAGCATCATCCCATTTTAAATCAGCCAGCTCTGCAATTTTCTCCTTCGTCATCTCACAGCACAGAAAAGGGAAATCATATTCTGCCATACCAAAGATGTGATCCCAGTGCCAATGGGTGATGATTCCGCAGATAATTTGCTGTTTTTGATACGGCTTCATTCGGTCTAAAAACAGCCTGGCATGATTCGGAGAGTTGCCGGCATCTAAAATCATTCCACTCTTGCACCCCTGTATCAAAGCCAGAATGGGTCGATCGGTGCTGTGGTCAGGAGGCATATAATAAATGGATTTGCCGATACGTTTTAATTTTTCATTTCCCACAATTAATGTCTTAAATGATAACATTTTTCTCCATCCTGTAAACACTCCAAAATGATTAGCTCTTTGCCTCCCACTGCTTGGTACGAATACTGTTGATATAATGCTCCAGATCGTATATGGTTGGATTTTTCAGAAGTTCAACCACCGGTACTTTTATTCCTGTCAGCTGTTCAATTCGGGATAAAAGTAACAACGAAGTGATTGAATGGCCTCCGATATCGTAAAAACTGTTGTGGATGCCAAAATCATCTGACCCAACCAATTCTTTAAAGATTTGAAACAGCTCCATCTGCTGTTCATTTTGAGGTGGGATCATCTCTTCTCTGCCATTAGTCTGTTTCACTCTGTTTAACGCTTTCACATCATTTTTACCCGAAGGCAAAAGAGGAATTCGGTTTAAAAACACAATATTATTCGGTACCATATAGGCCGGAATCAATCTGCCCAAGTACTTCTTAATATCACTCTCGGAAATTTTGGTATACCCTGTGGAAGTGGTCGGAATGTTATGGCGAAGCCAGATTCCCGGATCGTAATAATGTATTTCATCACCTTTGTATTCCGCTTTTTGCAGAGTGTGATTCAAATATAATTCATCCGAATCAGCAATACTTTGCTTTGTCCACTCCTCCCATTGCTCTCTCGTACCGCTGACAAGTTGGGAATCCGGTTCATACTTTAGAACTTCCGAGCCTTCCGCAACATGAAGCTTCAGCCATTTATCCATATACTCGCCCTTTTCATTTCGCAATTCCCCATACTTCTTTAATGACAACTCCTTATAACTGGATTTGCCAATGGGCCGCAATATAACCATAAGATGTTCAAAGCCGGAGTCACCAGCAATTGCTTTAAACGAATCTATTAAGCGCTTGCTTAACTTCATTCCTCTAAATTTCTTATTGACTGCAACCGCAATCATAACCAGTGTATTTGGGGCAATGCCCGATTCATAATCAGAAAATCCTTTTTGGACGGTTCCGTCCCAGCCAGCCGGCAGTTGTTCCTCCGTCCCATCCCAGAATATCGGAATCGCGTTACCAATTGCAGTTACCTCACTGCCTTCATTCAGTAAAGCGATCTGATATTGTGGAAATACTTGATATAATTTATTCCAATACACCTGAAGTACCATAGAACCAGCGAAGTAACGAGGCCACGATTCGTAATGAAGCAAATCCATTTCTTTCTTTAATGCATAATTTTGGTCAAGAGTATAGAGTCTCAATTGGCTTAGTTCATCCACCGCAATCCGATTAACCTCTGCTTCAAGCTCAACAAAACCGGTTAATTGGTCCGTGTCTCCGGAACCCTTTTCAAGAATTACCGATGCATTTCGAACATGTTCATTTGTTAATAATTGAATTTCAACTTCTTCCAGCTCCACACGGTTTCCATTTACTTTCACTTGATTGTCCACTCTTCCAAGAACAGTAATATAACCTTCCTCGGTATAGATTCCGCGGTCACCGGTTCGGAATAATTTACTGCTCATACCATCATTAAAATTATTTTTGATAAACTTATCCGAATCTGAAGCAGCGCCGCCAAGGTATTCAGATATAGCACCGACAGAAGAGAGATACAATTCCCCAGGAACGCCTGCAGGGCAGAGCTTTCTTTCGGAATCCAAAATATACATTTTTGTATTGGAAATCGGTCTGCCAATCGGAACAATATCCGCTTCTGTTGGATTAGAACAATCGTAAAATGCTGCATCCACCGTAATCTCGGTAGGGCCGTAATGATTGATTAACTTTGCATCCATTAAACGCTCGAACTTATCTCTTAATCCTCTGTTCAATACTGAACCCCCTACAATTACGTAGGACAGTGAACCGTTGCGAAGGCTTTTATCTGTTTCATATATTTGAAGCAAGGAGTCAAGCATTAACGGAACAAACTGTATGAAGGTTATATGGTAGCGGTCAATATATTGTGCGATATTTAATATATTTTTCCGCTTTTTATCTTCCAGAACAACAATTTTAGAACCGGAATAAAGTGGTAAAAACACATCCAAGACAGAGGCATCGAATATAATCGGCGTGTGGAACAACACTGCATCTTTTGAACCGAGTTTATAAAAGCTCTGAACAGAATGAAGCAAATTAATGAGACCTTTATTTTTAATCCCGATACCTTTCGGCTTACCGGTAGACCCGGATGTAAATATGATATAGGCAAGATCTTCCGAATGTATCGGGATGGCCTTAAATTCTACGGGCTGTTGCTTTATTCGTTCCAATTCGCTGTCATAATGAATCCATTGATATTTCGGGTTCTTCCGCAGCTCCATATTACCATATCCAGCCATACTGACTATCAATGTACTTTGAGACAATTCCAATATTTCTTCGATTCGGGCATTGGAATACTCTATGCTCAACGGCACATAAGCTGCCCCTGTTTTCAGTATTCCCATAATTCCGATTATCATCTCGAAGCCGGAAGGCATGAAAAGACCGATTTTATCTCCCTTTTGAACCCCTGTTTTCGTCAAATAATTAGCGATCTGGCCGGATTCCTTTTTCAATGCATCGTAACTCAATTTTTTATCTTTTTCCTCTAAGGCGATATGCTGCCCGAAAGAAGCGAAGTTCTTTTCGATGAATTCCATAACACCTATATCAGGAATCTCATATTCTTCCGTCCGATTTACTGTATTATATATAATCTCCTCATCTTTTTCATCCGTCATCTGATATTCATTTATATTCTGTTCCGGATTTGTGATACATTGCTCCAGCAGTGAAACATATTTATCAAAAAATCTCTCTCCGGTTTCGCCGGTAAATATATCGGTATCATACCGCAACGATAGATTAATATAGGAGGAAGAATGATTCACCTGTAAGGTGAAATCAAATGCCGTTGTATAATTCTCATATTCCATTCCGTATGGCATTGTCTTTAAACCGTCCAATTCGATTTCATAAAGCTCCGTTTCATCGTTTTGTACTCCGAAGAAAACCGATATGACTTTCGATCTGGAAAAATCCGTGTTCAGCTTTAATTCTTCCAAAACCTTATTAAATGGATACAGATGGTTATCATAAGCTTCTACGGACACTGCCCTTGTTTCATCTATCAAATCCATAAAGGAAGCCTGTGCTTCTACTTTACAGCGAATCGGAAGCGCCGCGGCAAAAAGACCGATAATTCCTTCTAATTCTTTTGTATCGCGGTTTGCGATAGGCGTACCTACAACAAAATCATCCTGCCCAGTATAACGGTAAATCAACAGATTCAATACCGACAAGAAAAAAATCTGCTTTGTAATATTATGCTTTTTGCAAAATTCTTTTACCGCTCCACAAGTATTACCACTTAATTCCTTAATGGAACGAACTCCTTTAAACGCTTGGATCGGCGGTCTCTTGCGATCCGTAGTAAAGTCCAGCGGTTCGGGAACCGTAGCGAATTTTTCGAGCCAATACTTTCTTTGATGTTCGAGATAATTTCCCTCTACCAATTCATTGAGCCATTCGGTATAATCAATGTAATTAAGCTCCAATGAAGGCAGGTGGATTTCTTTACCCTCGCAAACAGAATTATAGCATAGGGATAATTCATCAAAGAAGCAGAAAGAGGAAATCTGATCCCAAACAATATGATGTGTTGTAAAGATAAGAACCGCTCTCTCATCTTCTACACGAATCAGCTTGATTTTAAAGATCGGAACTTCGGCAAAATTAAATACCTTATCATAATACATTTCAACTATCTTATTTATCTCAAGTTCCTTCTGTTCACTCTGTCTGATATCAATTATATCATCCAGCCCCACCGGTGTTATTTGATCGTGAAGGATCTGATACGGCTTTCCATCCAATTCAACAAGAGAAGTCCGAAACACATCATGTCTTTCAATCAGTGCATTAACAGCGGTTAAAAATGCAGGGACATTTAACACGCCTCTTAATTCGACCATATAATTCTGATTATAAAAGGTGCTGTTCGGATTCATTTTCTGCAAATACCATTCTGGATATTGAATCGGGGAAATCGGATATCTATCTTTCTGACTCCGCTTCGTTATCTGCGGTATCTGTAAACCAGCATTAGCTTGCTCTTCGATCTGCGCCAACTCCCGAATCGTTGGATGGGCAAAAAAGTCCGGTAAATTAATATTATAATTCAGTTCCTGCTGAATACGGTTAATTGACTGGATAACTAAGATAGAGTGCCCGCCTAAATCAAAGAAATTTTCATCAATTCCGATATCATCCTGATCAAGCACCTCTTCCCAGATTTTTAACAGCTTCTGTTCCGTATCGTTGAGCAGCTGATTTGTGCCTGCCCCTTTCTTTTTATGCGTAAATGCGGGCAAGGCTCTATAATCCGTTTTGCCATTCTTTGTGAGCGGTATTTGTTTTATGCGCATGTATTTGTTAGCTACCATATAGGACGGCAGCCTATCGGACAAATACATTTTTATGGCTGAATCATCAAATTCCGCCACACTCTCTTTCAATACATAATAAACACCCAGACCAGTGGCCTTTTCCTGTTCGTAAATCGGAACAACAACAGAATCCTCGATTTCATTCATTTCTCCTATTACACGTCTGACTTCATCGGGTTCCACCCGGTATCCTCTTACCTTTAATTGGTTGTCTATTCGGCCAAGAAATTCTAACGTCCCATCTTCTCGCATACAAACCAGGTCACCGGTGCGGTACATAATCCCATTGTCTTCCCACGGATGGCTTATGAACTTCCTCTGATTGAACGGACTGTTATTGATATAACCCTTTGTCAGTCCTTTTCCCGATATGACTAGTTCCCCAGGGAATCCCGGAGGCAGCAATAAAAAGTTCCGGTCCAATACAAAAGCCTTCATATTGTCAATTGGGGTGCCAATGATGGAATGACTTTTATAGCGGCTGCTGTCGGTAAAATCCAAGTTATGGGTAATACAGCCGATGGTCCCTTCTGTAGGTCCATAGTGGTTTACAATCTGAACATGGGGAACTGCCTTATGAAATGATTCCACATCCTTCCATACCATCTTTTCGCCGCCAAGTATAATATACCGCATCCATTTCATCTTCTCTGCTGTCAGTCCGGGATGTTGGACAATTAGGGAAAATAAAGATGGTGTCAGCTTAATATAGGTGATACGGTTCTTTTCAATCAAATTAAGCAGTTTACCTATGTCATAATAAGAATCCTTATCCAGCATATAGAGCTTGGCACCGCTCTGTATCGCTGAAAAAACCACCGTATACCCTAAATCGAATGCGAAGGAAGAGGTCAACATCGTACAATCCGATTCCTTTATATCAAAATGCCGTTTCATCCATGTGACATAATGGAATACATTTTCATTTGTGATCATTACGCCTTTTGGTTCACCAGTTGATCCGGAAGTGTAGATTATGTACATTGGATCCTCATTTTCATATTCTAAGTCAATGGAATGCGTTTCTTCCCCTTCATAACCGCAGCCGTCAATTGGAATTATATGATTGCAATTAAGGCTCTTATCCATCCATTTATCTTGAGTTATTACGACCGAAGCACCGCTGTCCTCTAACATAAAATTGATTCGGTCATCGGGAAATTCCGTGTCAATCGGAAGAAATGCTGCTCCTGCTTTTAATATCGCCAACATGGCAATCATACGCTCGATGGAAGGTTCGATCATCAAAGCCACAACCGTTTTCGGAAGAACACCATAGGAATTTATTAAAGTTCTTCCCAATTGGTTTGCTTTTTTGTCTAAAGCTTCGTATGTGATTGTCAATTCATTATAAGATACGGCAATCTGATTCGGATTATTTTTGATCGTTTCTTCAAAGCCTTTGATAAAAGATTGTTCATCCGGCAATTCTGCATCTGTCTGATTAAAAACATTCAGTATATGGTTCCGTTCCTCGTTGGTAAGTAAATCCAAAGCCTGTATCTTTAAGTTAAAATCGGATAAAAATTTATGGAATAACAGGCAAAGCCGATCCGCAATATTGTGAATTGTATTTTCATCATAAGTGTCGGATTGATAGTGAATCGTTCCCTCTATCTGTTCCTGCTTCCGTTTATATGAGAATAAAATCTTAGGCTCTCCTTCTTTAATATAATCCGCATCCTGAATATTTTCTAAAAGAACGGCCGTATCAAATATTTTGGATTCAGTCTGTTCTCCATTCAACAAAAATGGAAGTCTTACCAATGGATAATTAATATGCTCGATCGCTTCCTGCATCTCACGTTTCAAAGAAATCAAAGCTTCTTTGTAAGTAGGGTTTGTCTCCAATTGTAATTTATAGAGCAACATTGTGTTGAGATAATCTTCCTCCCGATCCTGCTTGAATATTGGAGACAAGATCAACGGATTGTTTACGCCGTTATATTTATGTAAAAGTACGCCCGTTCCTAAGATCAGAACAAGTAATAAATTCTGATCCGAATTATTTGATATCTTTAACAATTTTGCCGATAATTCCGCTGAAAATTCAAAGGAATATGATTGATCCAAAGCACCGCTGCCGGCTCCTTCCCGATCATAGGGAAAACAGTTGTTCTCAGCCAAATCGGAAAGCTTGTTTAGCCAATAGTTTTTCTCCCTGCTCATGCTGTTGTCCATCGCTACTGTCTGTTTTTGTATCGCCATCCTACCATCTCCTCCGTCTATTATACTTCTTGATTCCGTTCTAAAAGCTGAAATCACTATCAACATTGGTAATCATACTATTAACATCGACTTTAACCGGAAACACGAGGTTATCCTTATCATCCTGAAATTTATTATTGTTTATATCCAATACGGCCGGAACCGCATTTTTTTGAAGCCTTTTCCATCGTTCATCGGCATGGTATATATCGCTGACCGAGTAAGGATTTGGAATGCCCAGCTTTTCGCAGTGCTCCGTAAATCGGCAAACTCTTTCATAAACAACGGGACGGGATGGCGCGATATCCACATAATATGCCTCTGCCATGAGTAAATCCGTAGCTTCTTTCGGATATAGAAGCTTTCTTTTTTCAGCCCATGAATCCCCATTGGATTGTCCGCTGAAATAATAGCGAAATGGATTACATTCCGTCTCATAGATATAATCCTGCATCTCCGTTAAATAATCCAAGGTCATCTGAAAATCCTCTTCTGTTTCTTCAGGATGTCCCATAATCATATAAATTGTTGTCTTTATTCCGGCGGTCGCAAGATTATAGATCGTCTGTTTGCTTTCCTCCACGGTTATTTTCTTCCCAATAATATCAAGCATATGTTGGGAACCAGACTCGGTTCCCAATCTAGCCCGGTAGAAACCGCCTTTTCGCCATAAAAAAGCATTTTCAAGAGAGCGACTGGCCTGATCCACTTTTAAAAATACATCAAAATATACATTGATATTTCTTCGGATCAATTCATTGGACAGTTCGGTTATATTATAGTTAATAAGGCTGTCGGAAAGGACAAATAATTTCCGATTATATTTTTGGGAAAGCAAGCGGAATTCCTCAGCGATTTTTTCCGCTGTCTTACTCCGATATTTAATCCAATAAACTGTCTCGGCACAAAAACTGCATTTATATGGACAGCCTCTGGAGGTATAAGCCGGAATCATTGCATAGAGCGAGAGATCGTAGTCCTTAAAATTAGGCAGCGGTGCATTTTCAAGGGGAATTAATTCACAGTTTATATCATCGAGATTATGTACTTTCTTTCCGGAATCCAATTCTCCCTTTAATAATTTCAGCAGCAGCATTTCTCCTTCTCCGATCAGAATATGGTCAATATAGCTGCTGTACTCGTTTTGTAGAAAACGCCCGAAATTCGGGGAATTATAATGCAGCTCCTGAGAGAAAACCGGTCCGCCCATAATCGTCATAACCTCAGGATAATTCTTTTTAATTATTTTAAAAGCAGACAAGGATGCGGCTAAGGAACCTTTTATAACCGAAATTCCTACAACGGCCGGAGCCTCTTCCTTCATCAATCTTATAATATAGGTCTCCACTTCTTCAAAAAACACATCCAGTGTATGATTAATTGAGTCAATTTGATCCTGCGTAACCTTAACATAAAAATTATGATAGATGAGTTCTTCAACCAAATGGTTATACACTTCTTTTGTTGCAAGCCCCTGATTGATATGTGCGACAAAATGATTGATCAATACATCAAAGCCCACATTATAATAATTCCCTTTCTTCTCCTTCGGGATAAAGCTTTCAAGAACTCGGTAATATTCATATACCTTTTCTCTTAAAATCATATCACCCATCGCATCAACAAGTTTAACATTTCGGTATCCGTATGCCATCAAATACCCTTTTAAGCAAGCAATTCCAAGGGGGGGATTTAGGGGAGTTAAAAACGGCATATGTACCAATAAAATTTTTGCATCCTCAGCCACTGATTCTTTATTATTCTTCATTCATTTTCTCCTTATAGCCACACCTTATGTTGTGTCAGTTAAAATTGAAAATCCACCTCTTCCGAAGCTGTCTTTTTATCAATAAAACAGAACTTATGAGAAAGCCGGATCTCTTTCATTTCCAAATAAGGGTTATCCAGCACCTGATCAATAATCTCCTTTAAATGCTCCGACATGGTGATTATCGTCTGTTCTTTAAATAAGGAATCAGCATATTCCAACGAAAGCTCTGTTTCCTGCCGATCAATCGCCCGAAGGAATAGATCATACTTAACATCGGTATAATTCATATTCCCACAAATTTCTTCAAGCTCCTCATCCTTTTCCTCATTCATAAGGATATTGAGTGCCACATCAAAGATAGGATTTCTAGAAGGATCATTCTTTGGATTCAAACGGTTTAACAGGCTGTCAAACTGGTAATCCTGATTTTCATAAGCTAAGATGCAGTTTGCTCTGACATAATTAAAAAATTCGATAAAACTCATGGACTCTTTGGACTTATTCCGAATCGCTACCATATTTACAAAGTTTCCGACTACCTCCATGAGACCGGAAAGATTTCTTCCGAGTACCGGTATTCCAATTACGATATCATCCTGCCCGGAATATTTGTGCAGTAAAATATGATACACGGTTAAAAGGTACATCATTAAGGATGAGTTGGTACTTTTGGTGAAAGCTCTGATTTTTTCTGACTGCTCTGAGGAAAGCTGAAAGCTTACGATTCCACCCTTATCATTCTTCACCGGTGGTCTTGTAAAATCAGTCGGTAAATTCAATATAGGTATCGGATCTTCAAACACCCGAAGCCAATATCTTTCCTGTTTCATCATAAGCTCCCCATGCGCTTCGCTTTTTTGCCACTGTGAATAATCCCTGTATTGCAGTTTTACTTCCGGTAATTCCTTATTCTGATAGAACGCTTCTAATTCTTTCATTATAATCTGCAACGTTATGCCATCGGCAATGATGTGATGAAGGTCAAAGAGTATAAAGTAATTATTTTTAACAAAAATCACCCTGACTCTGAATAATTCATCCTTCTCTAAATGATATGGTCGAATAAAATCCTCCACCACAGACTTTTTATCTTGGCATTCTTCTAAATAATACTCGGGTTTGAAGTTTTCTGATTTACGGAGAACTTGTACAATACCATGCTTCGTCTGTATAAAATTAGTCCGCAGAATCGAGTGTCTTTTAACTATTTTATGAAACGCAGATTCTAACCTTTCCTGATCCAACTGCTCTGTATCCAGACGGATTGCACCGCTTATATTATAGCTAGTGGATTCTGGATTCATCTGTTGTAAAGTATATAAGCGCAATTGCTGCTGTGAAAGCTCATAATACTCTCTTTCTTCTGCCGGAGGAATCACGATTAAATTCTTTTTCTGTAGTGTAGTGATTAACGATGACAGCTCTCTTAAATTCGGCTGGCCAAAAACTTCCGCAATCGGTAACTCCACCGACAGCGTCGATTCTATTTTCGAAATCAGTTGAATGGCTTTGATTGAATTTCCGCCAATTTCAAAAAAGTTGTCGGACATACTCACCTGATCAACTCCTAGAATTTCACTGCATATACGTGCAATGGCTTCCTCTTCCTTCGTTGCAGGCGGTAAAAAATCTTCCTCTGTAATACTTTTTCTCTCCATCAAAAGCAATGCCTTCTGGTCGATTTTACCATTTGACAGCGTTGGAAATTGCTCCAGTCTGACAAAAAACGCTGGTATCATATAATCAGGCAATGTTTTCATGAGCTGTATCCGCAGCCTTGTCATATCCAGCTCCGGTTCAGAAACAAGATAGGCCGTCAATGAATAACTCTCATCCTCGGACTTTACGGCAAGTACAATGGAGGCTTTGATCAAAGGGATCTTATTTATTTCCCGCTCGATTTCTCCAAGCTCAATACGAAATCCTCTTATTTTTACCTGATTATCCATCCTGCCCTTGAATTCAAGATTGCCGTCAGGCAGCCAGCGTACGAAGTCTCCTGTCCGATAAAGTCGCTCCTGTTCTAAATCCGGTAACATGAGAAACTTCTCTTCAGTCAATTCCGGCTGATTCATATAACCATCCGAAACTCCATTTCCGGCTACATATAATTCCCCATAGGCTCCCATCGGTAAGAGTTCTTTCCTTTCATCCAGTACATAACAACGGGTATTGGCAATCGGCTTGCCAATCCTTTCATAACAGTTACGGTCAAATTCATATATTGTCGTGCATACGCTATTTTCAGTCGGACCATATTCGTTATACAGTTTTGTATTGGGCAAATAGGTAAAATGGGAAGAAATCAGCTTTTTCTGACAACTCTCGCCCGCCAATGTCACTGCCTTCAAGCCTTTCATACGATCTTTAAGCTGTTCCAAACAGCTTCTGTAAAAACTCGGTACCATCAGTAAATGCGTGATGAAATTCTTGGTTATCGTATTCTCCAAGTATTTCATATCCAATCTTTTCTCCGCTTCGATTAACACAAGCACAGCTCCGCTTATCAACGTTGTAAAAATATCCTCAACGGAGCTATCAAAAGATACCGACGGAATCTGGAGTATTCGGTCAGCCGCCGAATAATTGTAGTAACGGCTTCTCCAATAAAGCGTATTGACGATGGATTTATGACGGATCATCACCCCTTTTGGTTTGCCGGTACTGCCTGAGGTGTAGATAATGTATGCTGGATTTTCAGAAGAAGCAGTGTCCGTTGCCACAATTTCATAGTTTTCTGCCGCAGAATCCTCAGTATATATAACCGATATGTTTGTCTTAGGTAATTCCTGAGTCTTTGTTGTCAACAGAGCGTATGCATGGCTGTCTCTCAGCATATAGTCAATCCGCTCCGACGGATATTGAGGATCCAGAGGAAGGTATGCGGCATTGGCCTTTAATATACCGAGCATTCCACTGATTAGCGCAAAGGAGCGATCCATCATAATTCCTACGACCGAGCCACTCTTGACACCTCTCCTTTGAAGCAAAGAAGCGATTCGATTTGCTTCTTCATTCAGCTCACCATATGTCATGTACTCTGTCCCAAATATCAAAGCAGCATTGTCGCTTGTCCTTGCCGCCTGCTCTTCAAACAGCTGATGAATTGTTTTATCCGCTGGATACCAAGCTGATGTATCATTAAATTCCTTTTGTATTAAATTTTTTTCTTCTTCTGAAAGCAATTGAATTTCTTCATAAGGTATCTGAGGATTTTCAGATATTTGCTCCGCAATGCGAATAAAATATCCGGAAAGTCTCCTCACCGTTTCTTCCTTAAACAAACTGGTGCGGTATTCCAAATCAATAATAATTTCTCCATCCCGTTGTACCGCAGTTAATATGAGATCGAATTTCGTCGTCTTATCACGGTATTTCAGCTGTTTTACCGTCAGGTCTTTAAACTGAATAGGCCTTACCTCCATATTCTGAAGCACAAACATTGTATCAAATACCGGATTGCGGCTTATATCTCTTTGCAAATCCAGCTGGTCAACGAGCATTTCAAACTGGTAATCCTGATTTTCATAAGCCTGCAGCGAACATTCCCTGACGATACCCAGTATCTCACGATAGTTCATACTTTGATCGGTATTGAGCCGCAGAGCCAATGTATTTACAAACATGCCGATTATATTGTCCAAATCGGAATGTCTGCGTCCTGCAATGGGCATACCAATGATTATGTCATTCTGTCCGGTATATTTGGACAGCAATATTTTGTAAACAGACAGGAGAACCATATGCAGGGTGGCATTCGTATCCGCGGCAAGTCCAGTTAGACCTTTTGTAATCCTTTCATTTAACGTAAATGTAATGCTGTCTCCAGCGTAATCCTTTTGCAAGGTTCTTTGAAAATCAACGGGTAAATCCAGTATTGGAAGTTCTCCTGACAAAACATGAAGCCAATATTCCTCCTGTTTCTTCAGAAGCTCAGAGTTAAAATATCGGTTCTGCCATTCGGCAAAATCTTTATACTGAATACTGAGAGGCTCCAATTCTATTCCCTCATAGAATGAAGCAAAATCACGTATTAATATATCTTCAGACATACCATCTGATATAATGTGATGCATATCCAATACAATGATAAAATTGCTTTCACTATAATTGTTTACAAGTACCCGTAGCAAAGGCGCCTTCTTCAAATCATAGGGCTTCATAAAATTTGAAATAATCTCATCCATATCACCGAAAGTACCCTCACTATATTCTATCTGGAAATCCACATGGCCGTGAATCAGCTGCATTGGCTCTCCATCAACCAGTTCAAACGAAGTGCGCAAAATTTCATGGCGGTTAATCAGCATCTTAAAAGCCTGATTCAGACGCTCCTTATCCAAGCTTCCTACTGCTTCAAAAACTCCCGTGACATGATAACTTTCTTTTGCGGCTTTAAATTGATCGATGATAAATAGTCTTTTCTGTGCCGACGATACGGCATAATAGCCGGAATCCCGTTTTATAGCCGGCTTAATCTCACTGAAATTTGTTTTTTCGGTTTCTTTCAGATATGAAGCAAACTCTTTTAGCTTTGACCTTTGAAACAAGACCGCCAACGGCATATCAACGGAAAAATTTTTATGAATTCGGTTAAGAAGAATTGTAGCTTTTAGTGATTGGCCGCCCAGCTCGAAAAAGTCACTGTCCATTCCAATCTGTTTTACAGGTATATTCAATATCTCTGCCCATAATCCTGCAAGCTTTATACCAATCTCATCCGTTGGAACCTCACATTGTTGCCGAAGTACACCGTTCCCAGCCGGCTTCGGCAATGCCTTTTTGTCCAATTTACCGCTGGTTGTTCTTGGAAATTCTTTCATTTTTATATAATACTGAGGTATCATATACTCAGGCAATTTTTTTCGCAAATATTCAGAAAGCTCCGCAATAATATTTTCCTGATTCGATTCCACATAGGCACACAGAGCCGGTACGCCTTCCTGCTCCTCACTTACAGTAACCGCCGCCTGACTCACAGCTTTTAATTCCAATATGGTCGTTTCAATCTCTGTTAATTGAATTCGATAGCCTCTGATTTTAACCTGATCATCCTGTCTTCCAAGAAATTCGATTGTTCCATCGGGCATCCATCTGCATATATCGCCCGTACGATAAAGTTTTTCCTTGTCTCGAAAAGGATGAGCAATAAATCGACCCTTTGTCAGTTCATTATTATTCCGGTATTCCTTTGCCAGTCCTGGTCCGGATATGCATAATTCCCCGCATACACCGATCGGAAGCAACACCTTATCTTTATCTAAAATATAACATTTTGTATTTGCAATGGGCTTGCCGATCGTCACTGCCGTTTCATTTTTATCTAATTTGCAGACAGTTGTGTTAATACTGTTTTCAGTAGGACCATATTCATTGTACAATGCAACCTCTGGCAAAATTTGATAATGCAGCTGAACCAGTGATTTTAAGCAAGCTTCTCCGGCAACGGTGACAGACTTTAAACAGCTTAGCTCGGTTCCGATTTCCTTCAATAACATATGATAAAAGCTCGGTACTGTCGTAAAATGAGTTACTTTCCCATCAATGATATGCCTCTTTAATGCCTCAATATGAAAACGATCATACCGATCAATTAAAACAAGTCCGGCACCGCTAATTAATGCAGAAAAAATATCTTCTACAGAGCAGTCAAATGAAATGGAAGCCAGTTGTAGTATCCGATCCTTCTCACTGAGTTCGTAATACTTTGAATGCCACCACAAAGTATTGATGACCGCTTTGTGTTGTATCACAACTCCTTTCGGATTTCCGGTGCTTCCAGATGTATATATCATGTATGCTGTGTTTTCTGGATTTCCATCGGATTCAAAGCATTCCGCCTCAAGTTTTTCTGCTTCCTCCACTTTCACGACAGTAACATTTTCTGCTTCTATTTTGGTTGCCGAAGTTGTCAGAATATGCGTTGCACCGCTGTCTTTCAGCATATAGTAAATGCGGTTGATCGGATAATCCCCATCGATCGGCACATAAGCCGCACCGAGCTTTAGAATGCCCAGCATTCCGCCGATCATATCAAACGATCGCTCAATCATAATTCCGACGGACATACCGCTCCCGACCCCTTTATTTTTCAACAAGGTCGCTATTTGATTCGCTTTTTTGTTTAAATCGCTGTAGCTGAGTGTCTTATCATTGAAGATCAAGGCCATTTGCTCCGGTACTCTGGCAGCTTGCTTTTCAAATAATTGATGAATCGTCTGATCCGCTGGATATTCTGTCTGAGTATTGTTGAAGCTATGTAAAAGCAAATTCTTCTCTTTTACAGAAAGCATCTCAAGCTTTGAGATCGAAATATCCCTATTTTCCAGACCAGAAGTAAGAAGATGGAAGAAGTGTTCCTGAATTCTAATCACATCCTCCTTGTCATAGAGATATTCGTTGTATATTAAATCCAACTCAAGCTCTTCTCTATTTTTGATAAAACGAAACAGCATTGGAAGCTGTAACTCAATAAAATAACTTGAATCATGAAGAGGCTCTAATGATACTGCGATATTAAACAGTCCTCCCTGTGGATGCTCTTCTTCCAGTTTTAGCTTAGGAATCAATTGTTTGATGGGATAATTGGGGTGTTGATATGCTTCCGTTACAATTTCCTTTGTCCCCAAAAGCAATTGTATCAAAGTCATATTTCCTTGAACACGGTTCCTTAGAGGTATCATTTGATTCCTCATTCTTTCTTTCTGCCGATATATGGGCGCTCCCAGTATTATTTCTTCCGTATTGTTGTATCGGTAAATCAATGCAGTAACACTGGAGATAAATATCATATGCAATCTTTTGTCGGAACCGTTACTGATGGACAATAATTTTTCAGTTAGTTTATCGGGCAGCTTGACTGAATATTTACCCTGCCGATACAGCGTATTATCCCTTCTGCTGTTTTCAAACGGAAGGGATGCTCTCGTCAACGTTCCGGATAATTTATTGAGCCAAAATTTCTTTTCCTCATTCAGACGTTCTGTCGTCAGTAATTGCAAAGACATGTTCTTCACCGCCTTTCCTACTGTCATAATTTTGCAATTGTTCACATTCCCTATGTAATTGAAATCTTATGTTTAGAATACAAAATCACCTTCATCCTGCTGTTCTTCCATGGCATACCAAGTATGCTGAATTATAAGTTCTTCTAATGTTATTTGCGGATTATCTGTTATTTGTTTCAGCAGAGATATATAATTCGCTCCTAATTTTTCTATTGTTTCTTTTTTAAACAATATCGGTAAGTATTCAATTTCGAATCGCATTCCATAATCTGTTTCAATCGCAAGCAAGCTGATATCTGACTTCGTGGATTCTGGGTCAAACTTAATATCCGTAAACTTTAATTGGTCGAATTCAAAATCATCCGTTATCTCAAAATTTTCTAAAGAAAATAGATACCTCATAAGGGGATTAGATGCATTCCCCCGGTCAATCTGTAATTTTTCAATCAAATCCTGCAGCTGATACTCTTGATTGACCTGTGCATTTAATATCGTCTGCTTTATCTCCCGCAAAAAATCAATGTACATTTTTCTTCCATTTGGCTTGCTACGGATTGGAAGTATATTGACAAACATACCGATTGTGGATTCTAAATCACTATGTAAGCGACCTAAAAACGGAGTGCCTACAACGATATCCTCTTCCACTGTGTATTTTGATAACAGAATTGAATAGGCTGACATTAAAATCATGAATGCGGTTGAGCTCGTTTGATCCGCAAGGGTATTTAGCTTATCATAAATCTCGCAATCCAAATCAAACCAAACCCTTCCTCCGTCTGCGCACTCCGTTGAATGATCATAAAAGTCCCTGGGAAAATCAATGTCAGGAATTGAGCCGGAAAATTGCTCCAACCAGTACTTTTCCTGTTTTAAATAAGTATCCTTCTGTCTGCTATTCTGCCATACCGCATAATCTTTATATTGTAATTTAACCGGTTCCAGCTCTTCTTTACGATACAATCGCATGAAGTCACGGATTAATATGTCTACTGACATACCGTCTGCGATAATATGATGCATTTTAAACAAGAGCAAATGTGTTCCGTCTTTTCTGCCGATCAGTTGAATATCCAGAATGGGCGCTTTGCTAATATCCAAAGGAGTGATAAATTCGGCAATGAGTTCCTCTGTTGATTGGCCGTTTTCTTCCCTATAACGAATGGAAAAGGGTACATCATCATGAATAATCTGTACCGGTTCATCACCATGGAAACAGAAACTTGTCCGAAATGCTTCATGCCGCTGAATAATTTCTTTCCAAGCTTCTTCGAATCGTTGGAAATCCAATTCTCCCTCAATTCGCATCGCTTTTGTCATATTATAATTGACATTCTCCTTTTGCATCCGATTCATAATAAAGATTCGCTTCTGAGCGGAGGACAAAGGATAAAAATCCCTCGTTTCAGCCGGCACAATAGACCAATGGCTGCTTTTATCGGATTTTCTGATATAGTTTGCCAATTGCTTAATTGTCGGATTTTCGAATATTACGCTGACCGGAAGCTGTACATTAAAGTCTTTGAATATTCGCAGCATCATTCTTGTGGCTTTCAAGGAATGCCCCCCTAAATCAAAGAAGTCCACATTGGAACTGATTTCGGTATCATTAAGACCTAACACCTCGATCCAGATTTGCATTAATTTCACTTCCAGCGGATCGGTTGGTGCCTGTAAATCTTCATTCGCTCCCATTGCTTTGGGGTCGGGCAAGCCATTCATATCTAACTTTCCATGCACATTAACTGGTAGCTTTTTAAGCTCCATAATATAGGCAGGTATCATATAATAAGGTAATTTACTCGCCATATAATTCTTAATTTGTGAGCTGTCGGCTGTACCGTCAGAGATTACATAACCACATAAATACTTGTCATCCGTTTTATCTTCCCTCAAGATAACAATTGCATCCTTTACCGATGGATAACTCATCAATACAGTTTGAATCTCTTCCAGCTCTATGCGGTAACCTCTTATTTTAATCTGGGAATCCATTCGGTCTAAAAATTCGATATTGCCATCGGGCAGCCATCTGGCCAAATCACCGGTCAGATATATCTTTTCCTCAGGAATATACGGATTGGGAATAAACTTTTCTTCGGTCAGTTCCTCACGCTTTAAATACCCTTCCGTCAATCCGCCTCCGCCGATACACAATTGTCCCGGCACATTTACTGGGGTAATATTACAGTTCTGATCCAATATATAAATTTTGTAATTCCCGATCGGTTTGCCTATGGGCACATACTTACGGAGCTGATCGGAAGTACATTTATAATAAGATGCACAAACGGTTGTTTCCGTCGGGCCATAAGTGTTGTAAACCTGACTATGCTTTTGCAAATAATCAATATATTCTGTTTTTAAAACATCACCGCCACTGATAAAGGTTCTTATTGATGTTTTTGTTTCCAATGAATTTATTTCATTTAATAAGAGCGGCGAACAGGACATAAAGGTTCCCCCATGTTGATTGATGAACGAAACCAATGCTCGTACATCCATAATAATCTCATTTTCAGGAATAATTAAGGTTCCTCCCCGAATCAGAGCGGGATAGAATTCTTCAACAAAGGCATCAAAGGAATAGGAGGAAACCTGAATCACTCTGTCCTTTTCTGTTATAATAAATTCCTGCAAAAAGGAGTTGAGATAGTGCAATACATTTTTTTGCTTTACCATGACTCCTTTCGGAACTCCGGATGAACCGGATGTATATATAATATAGGTCAAGCTTTCCAAAGAATAAGTTTGGTTAAGATCCGTATCTTCCTCCTCATAGCTTTCTTCCCGCCCCACTTTAATTAGTTCACCATCATAATCAAAATTCTCCAACCGATCTTTATCAGTCAGCAAGACAGATACCTCACTATCTTTAAGCATAAACAGGATCCGGTCTGCCGGATACTCAGGGTCTATCGGTAAATATGCCATTCCCGCCTTTAACACCGCAAGGATGGAGACTGCCATAGAATAAGACCGATCCATAAAAAGACCGACAATCGAGTTTTGCTTTCGTTTTGTTTTTTTGATGGTTCTTGCCAACCGGTTGGCTTTTTTGTTCAAGTCGCAATATCTATAACTTTCGCCTTTATATTTCACGGCAATGTGATCCGGATTTTTACGAGCAGTCTCTTCAAATAATTCCACAAGCCCACCGTTCAGATTATGCCCTATCTCAGTTGCATTCCATTGATAGAGGAGTTTCTTTCTTTCCTGCTCCCCAATCATCTCCAGCTGTTCCACCGGAAAATCAAGCTGTGACAATCCTCGTTCTAACAGATTAATATAATGTTCCATAAGAGCCAGCATTGATGCCTTTTCATATAGACAGGAATTGAATTCCAAAGTTCCTTCCAATCCGTTTTCTTTTTCTGTAAAGGAAAAAATCAGATTGAGATTCATACGATTTAAATATTCTTTTTCATGTATATTGGTAAGTAATATCCCAATATCAAACAGTAAGTTTTCACCGCTTGCAGTCAGCTTGTCAATCTGATACAAGAGCGACTCTATCGGATAATTTAAATTTTCGTTGGCTTCATATATTGTTTTAGCCGTTTTCAACAATTGTTGCTTATAACTTACCGATTCTTCGAGTATTTCCCGAATAATCAGTACTGTATTCATAAAATTACCCTCAATATCCTGTCGGTAAATTGGGGTGCAGACGGACAGATCTCGGGATGAAGTATATTTATACAACAAGGTCATAAGATTTGTTGTAAGAATTGCGAACAGACGCACCTGTGAACCATTTGCTATTTTATTTAAACTTGAAACCACAGTTTCCGGTACTGAAAAGCTTAATGTATCCATATTCTTATGGTCTTCACTCAATAATCGATCCGTCGGAAATGATGTCTTGTTCTGTACTCCATCCAGTTTTGCCAGCCAATAGTCTCTCTCTCTGCTGTTCTGACTGGCGGCAATATTGACATTATGTAAATTATCCATTTTCCCACTCCTTTTGGATGTTCATTAAAATCCCCAATCGTTCGATTCTTCAACAATCGGCTTTGCAAATATCAATTTCTCCACTTTTCTGCTTTCATCAATATAATTACCCCTGCCAAATTCTACAATGGAAGGAACTGCGGTTTTATGCAATCTCTTCCAGCGTTCATCGGCTTCATAGATATCACGCAAGGAACAGGGATCCGCTATCTTAAGTTTTTTACAATGCTCATTAAATCTCCAGACCCTATCATAAGTTTCTTCCCTGCTGGGCTCGCAATCCAAAACTGTCGTTTCCAACATGAGCTGTGATCGATATTTTTTCGGATAAAGAGAATAGGTATTATATTGGTCATTCCAATTGACCGAATCCACCTGCCCTGTAACATAATAATTAAACGGGTTGCAATGAGCTTCATATAAATCATCCGCAAGCTCAGTCAACAAATCAAGAGTCTGCAAAAAATCTTCCTCTGTTTCGCCAGGATAACCGATTACCCAGTAAGTTGTCGTCTTAATCCCGGCATTGGCAAGATTGGAAATCGCTTTCTTAACATTCGGGATGGTAATTTTCTTATCCATCATTTTCAACACTCGCTCCGAACCGCTCTCCAATCCAAGCCTCGCCCGATAAAATCCCGCCCGGCGCCATAAATAGGTATTCTCCGGATCACAGACATGTGGATTTGCCCTTAAATAACCATCCCAGTAGAAAGAAATGTCCTCTTTCAGCATCGCTTCCGATAATTCGGAAATAACTGGGTTCAGCAGGGAATCCGCCATAAGAAACAGTTGATTGTTGTGTCTGGCATACAATTTTTTCATTTCCGCGATTATTTGTGATGATTTCTTCTTGCGGTATTTACCCCAGCTCACTGTCTCACTGCAAAAACTGCATTGGTAAGGACAGCTTCTCGATACATAAGTGGAGCAATGGATATAATGGCTCAGATCAAAGTCCCGAAAATCAGGCACATCCAAGTTTTCCAGAAGAATGACCTCATTCTTCAAGTCTTCCTGAGAATATACTTTTTGATTCGGATCCGTCCGATTCATCAAATAATTTAACAACAGGCGCTCTCCTTCTCCAATCAGTATTTTGTCAATATATGGCGTGTTCTCTACAAAGTAATTAAAATTCGGTGAGTTTAATGCCATATCATCGGAGAATACCCCTCCGCCTGCAACGATTTTAATATTAGGGTTTCTTAATTTTGCCAGCTTACATACGAATAATGATGCGGGTAACGTTCCGTTAAATACAGATACGCCTAATGTAGTGGGCTGTTCTTCATCCAGAATTTCATAAAATTTACTTTCCAGATGGCAGTAAAAGTCTCCTACGATTTGTTTTAATTCCAGCATCGCATCTTCTTTTAGATGCTTATAGAAGTTCTTATAAATAATATCATCCAACAGTTCCAGATAGAAGGACTGATCCAAGTCCCCCTGTTCCATCATAAGATGATTTCTCAGTACATCGTTCGCAATATTAAAAAATGCCCCGTCCGGTTTCAGCTCCAACGAAGTCTCCAAAACCCGGATATAGCGGTCAAAGTCCTCCCGCAGTGTGAAATCAATATTTAAGTCATAATTTTTCACATGGAAACCAAACTTCACCACGTAACTTTTCAGACACGCAATTCCCACTGGTGGAATTTGTGGTGTCCAAAAAGGAAGCAGCATCAACAGGATTCTTTCCTTTTCTATCTCTGCTTTTGTCATATAATTTTCTCCTTCCGGCAATTAAAAATCGAAATCATCATAGCTGTCCTTGTACTTTGCTTTTGCACTGACTAAATTAGATTGCAGTGTAATTTCTTCTATGTGTTTCTTCCTGCTTCTACTGATTTGTCCGATAATGTCCAAATAATCTTCACTGATTTTCTGAATCTCTGAATCTTGAAACTTACTGGATAGATATACGATTTTCAGTGTAATATGCTCTGAATCAAATATATTAAAGCTGACCGTCAAATCGTAATTTGACAGCTCGAATATGGCATATTTTTCAATTGATAGTTCACCTTCATTGTCATATAAAATGCGGTCAAGAGGATAGTTCTCAATTACGACAATCGAGTCGAATAGATTTGATATCTGATTTATGCCTCCGTATGAGCCGATATCTGTGAGGGAATCCAGTTCGTATTCCTCTCTTTCCTGAATATTATTCTGAACGGCATGAAGCAATTCTTCTATTTTCATATTTCCTGCAAAATTAATCCGAAGGGGGATGGTATTAATGAGCAGCCCGACAATCCGATCAACTTGAGGAATGCCTGCCGATCTTCCCGACACCGTTGTACCGAAAATAACATCTTCGGAATCTTTATATTTTTTCAGCAATAGCCCCCATGCAGTATATAGGATAACTGAGAGACTAACTTTTGATTTTCGCGAAAGCGCTTCAAGATCAATTAATACTCCTCTGTCCATCGGATACTCCCGCTTGCCTTCCCCGCTGACATCGGATAATTTTCCCGAACCTGTCTTTAACAAATAATCCGGTTTGCGGTTGCTTAAATATTCTTTCCAAAATGCTCTGTGCTTTTCTTGCGGAACATGTGTAAGGAACTTTACAAACTCTTTATATTTTGTTTTTGGTGCAACGAAACCGAAGCTCTGACTTCTCATCCATTGATTGTAATGTCCGATGAATTCCTTTAAAATAATTCCGGTACTCCATCCATCTGTAATAATGTGATAATTAGAAAAGATCAATACACTTCGATCCGTTTCCAGCTTACATAATAAGATGCGGTAGGGCGGTACTTTAAGCAGGAACGTTTCCTTAAAATCCTGCTTTTTTATGTCTTCTAACCGATTGTACTTCAAAGAATCGTTAAGCTGTGACAAATCATAAAAACGCAAATCGGGTTCAAACTGTTTCAATGTTATTTGAACCGGACGCTCAAGTCCTTCCCAGCGATAAACCGTGCGGAGCATCTCATAATCCTTTATAACCTGCTGCCATGCCTTTCTAAAGCCTTCTTCTTCGATTTTTCCTTTCATCTCCAGATGAAGGTACTCTTTATATTCCGTACTCCCGGTTTCGTTAAAATAGTGGTAAAGCATTCCTTCCTGAATTGCTGATAAAGGATAAAGATCCTCGACATTGTCTTTATTTATAGAATTCAGAACAAAATTTAGCTCTTCTTTACTCAAACCTGTAAAATCATAATTCTCAGAATGAAAGGACTCCTCTTTAATCTGCTCAATTTCAAAAAGCATTTTCGTTAAATAGTTTTCAAATATGCCTATCCATTTAAGAATTGTGGCTTCATTATACATCTTTTTGCTGTACTCCCATTGGAAATAAGTCTGTCCTCCGACCGTAAAGCAATTAATTACAATCTTAGCCGTTATATAATTTTCATATCCAACATCGGAACCGCTATCCGCTGGTGAAAGCGCAAACAAATCATTATGAACCATTTCATTGAAAGAGCCTAAATAATTTAAGCGGATCTGGGGCAACTTTTTCTCATCTTTTTCATCTGTAGTTATTCCATATTTCATCAGTCCATATCCAATGCTATTCTCTGAATAAGTATTCAACCGCTCCCGAATTTCAAGAATGCGTTCTGATATGTGCTGTTCTTTTTCTTCATCAACATACGAAACAGGAAATGGATATAACGATGTAAACCAACCGATTGTCTTGGAGCTATCCACATCCGGTAAATGACGTCCATGACTCTCTAATTCCATTAGCACTTCCTGATGCCCAGTCCAGTCTCTCAACGTATCCGCCAGCGCCAGCACAAGAAATGGAAGCAGATTGGTACGAAACTTTCTGCCCGCTTCCGCTAAAAGTTCATGATTATTATCATTCAGTACAATCCTCTGGTAACCCTGATCCTTCATCGTACATTGACTTGTATGATAGTCCACGGGGATCGTAAATTGTGATTCATCCAGTTTTGTCCATTGCCCTAACCAATCCTTATATTGGTCGGATAATTTATATTGTTCTAACCCCTCTGTCCAATCTTGTAAAGAGGCTGTTTTTAAGGTAAGAACCGGCGGAACGCCTTGTGACAGCTTCGTATAACAGCTATATAGGTCCTCTAAGAGTATTCTCCATGAAATTCCGTCAACTAATAAATGATGCGCCGTTATAACCAGCTTGCTTTCCGTTTCTGTCCATTGGATATACATCGCTTTTATGAGTAAATCCTCCGATACGTTAAAGGAATGCTTCCAATCATACCCCTTCCTTGCAAGGACTCTTTCTTTTTGTGCATGAGACAAATGAGTAAAATCCAATTTAGTTATATTGAATTGCAGATTCTCATGTTGTTGATTGAAAATAATTTCCTTTGACTCCTTTAAATAATTCAGCCGTAATCCATCATGATGTCGGATTACATAGCTAAACGCCTTTTCCAGCCAAGATATGTCAATCTCTTTTTTTAAATCGAGGGTTATGCTCTGATTGAAGTGTTCCGGCCGCTGCCCCATCCATTGTATGAACCAATTATCCATCGGCATCTTTTTTTTCGTCCCGGTTTTAAACCCCTGTCTGTAATGGTTGTTTCTATCATTGCTATCTATCTGCTCGCTGAGTGACGCAATCGTCTGGTTAATCAGTACATCTTTCACATTTAAGCGGATCGAATAGTTGTTCATACCCGCTACAACTCTGACCGCTTTAATTGAATCTCCCCCGAGCTCAAAGAAATTGTCGTGTATGCCAATTTTTTCTACCGACAACACTTCTTGCCACACTTGAATCAACATTTTTTGAATTTCATTGCTTGGAGAAGAATACACTTCTCCGGGCTTTAATTCTATGGCTATTTGCTTAAGCCTTTCCACGTCTATCTTGCCATTGATGGTAAGGGGTACCGTATCTAATTGATAAAACTTAGCAGGTATCATATAAAATGGCAGAACGGTAGAAAGATAGGCTCTTAATTCAGTCAATAATACTTCTTTCCCGGTGGAAAGATATGCCTTTAAGATTTCTTCCCCCTTGCTGTCCTTCTCCTGTAATACAATGGCATCCTTTATATGATCGCAATTGTTTAAACTGTGTTCGATTTCCCCAAGTTCAACACGATGTCCGCGTATTTTCACCTGATGATCCTCTCTGCCGATATACTCAATTATCTCGTCTGTTAAATACTTTGCAATATCACCGGTTCGATAAAAGCGAGATAACGCACCATTTGCATCATAGTGACATTTGAGCGGATCCTGAATAAACTTCTCTCTCGTTAACTCTGTGTCCCCCAGATATCCTTTGGCAACACCACTCCCGCCAATGTATATCTCTCCCAAAACCCCTTCTGGTACCGGATTTCCATCCGCATCAAGCACATATATGATCACATTATCTGCCGGTACCCCAATCGGTACAGAATCGCCCAGCTTAAAATCAGGATCATACCGGTATATCATACAGCCAACTGTTGCTTCCGTCGGTCCGTACTCATTTATGATTTCAACCTGCCCTCCAAAGCTCTCATATACTTCCTCAGCTAATGTAGTCCTTAACTTTTCACCACCAACAATCAGACGTTTGATATTGGAACCGCGATTGTCGTTCAGTTTCACAATATTCAGATGGGAAGGGGTCAGTTTTACAACCTGTACTAAATTGTCATCCAATACATCCTGAATCACAATATCATTCGAACTGCCCGGATAAATATAAAGGCAGTTACCAGTTACCAGCGGAGTAAACAGCGAGGTAATTGTTAAATCAAACGATATGGATGAGTGCAACGGAAAATCCACTCTTTCACTTTTTACATAGTTTTTAGATGCCCACATAATATAATTACCAAGGCTTTCTCGGCTGATCATTACCCCTTTTGAATTGCCGGTTGTTCCTGATGTATATAAAATGTACGCAAGATCCTCCGGTTGATTAATTTGCGGCAAATTCCCTGCTTCTTCTGCAAGAAAGACATCTTCCTCTAAATTAATCCATCGTTCGTCAATGGCTGTAGATTGTCTGGCTTTCATTACCTCACTTGTGCTGAGTATATACTGTGGATTGCTGTTTTGGATGATATAATTCACTTTGCTCTGGGGAAGCTTAGAATCGACCGGTATAAATGCGGCTCCTGACTTCAATATTCCCAAGATACCGACCATAAGCGGGATCGACCGTTCTGCATAGACTACGATTCCGGAACCGGGCGTTACCCCGTTTCTTCTCAGGTGCGCCGCTAGCTGATTGGACTTACGGTTTAAGCTCTCATAATTGATTTTCTGCGAGCCGCATACCAATGCAATCCGTTCAGAATGCTGCTCCACCTGTTGCTCAAAAAGAGTACAAACCCGATCCGAATTTTTACAATTCGTATCATAAAGTTTCGGACTATGGAGTCTTATATCCAGTTCTTTATCCGATAAGAGTGACATGTTCCGAATGATCACTTCGCCTTTTGTCTGTGTCACTATTTGAATTAGCTCATGAAAATGAGAGGCCATTCTCATAACCGTATTTTTTTTAAACAGAGCGGTATTGTATTCCAGCTGAAAGCGAATCTGCTTGTTCTGTTCCATCCCGATTAAGGTCAGATCAAATTTTGATATGGGGTTGTTATGTTGGTAACTTTCTATCTTTAATCCATTCCACTCCTTCGCTTCCATATCCATATCTTGAATAAGAAACATCGTATCAAAAAGTGGATTCCGGTTAATCTCACGGACAAGGTGAAGTTCTTTCACCAACTCCTCAAATGGAACATCCTGATTCTGCAACGCACCGATTACGCTCTCCTTCACTGTCCGCAAATAACCTGTATACGTAAGGGCGTTCTCCACCTTTGTCCGAATCGGAATTGTATTCACGAACATTCCCTGTACCAGTTCCCATTCCTTGTAGTTGCGCCCGCTAAACACAGTTCCAACAACAAAATCCTTTTGAAGCGTGTATTTATATAGAAATATATTATATAAAGACAACAATACCATATAGAGCGTACTTTTATTTGCTGATGCAATCTCTTTCAGACATTGGCTCCATTCAACGGATAAATCAAAATATATACTTTCCCCTTCAAACGTTTGTATTTTCGGTCTTTTAAAGTCCAGTGGGAGCGGTAATGAAGGAGGGATTATAGTAAATTTATTGCGCCAATATTCCTTCTGCAGCTTATATGCTTGCCTATGTCTGTTTTCTTGCAGCCAAAATGCATAATCCTGATAATCATATTTGATGTCCGACAATGCTTCATTTTTTAGTAAACATATAAATTCGTCAACGAGCAAGGACAAAGAGGTGCCATCCGCTATTAAATGATGTGTATCAATAATCATGATCTTTTCTTCTTTGGTAATGGAAAGCAATCCAACCTTGAATAGCGGAGGCTTTTCTAACGGAAAGGGTTGAACAAATGCCCGAATCACGTCCTCACTCGTATCGCTCTGCCTCAGTCTGAGTTCTGTTATATGAAACTCTATCTGTTTCGATATCTTCTGAACTGGTTCATCCTCATTTAATTCAAAGTAAGTACGTAATGTAATATGTCGTTGAATAAGCTTTGTAAAACAAGCCTCCAAAGTAACTTTATCGATGTTCCCGTTCAACTTTAATAAATATGTTATGTTATATGCGATACTTTTGCGATCCATATTATTTAATAGAAAGATCCCCTTTTGCTGAGGGGTCAGCGGATAACTGCTTGCATTCCCTGCTTTCTCTATTTTGTTCACATCGGCGGTGCCAGTGGCGATTACTTTCGATAACTCATAAACAGAAGGGTTCTGATAAATCACTTCATACGGAAGGTGAGTATTGAATTCTTGTTCCAGGGCAAAAATAATTCGGTTTAACGCGATGGAATCCACACCAATTTCAAAGAAATTATCTCTTGAAGTCAGGTCTTTATTCTGCAACCCCTCCCTGCATATATATAGTATTTTGCGAATCGTTACATCTTCTTCATCCGCTCGTACTAACTGAGAGCCATTTAATTGTTGTAATTGTTTTAACTCGCTCAGAATATTATCATAGCTTCCGTTTATAAAATTCTGGCGGAATTTATAACGCTGTACTTTTCCGCTGGTCGTTGTATATATTTTATGTACTGGTATAATATAATTAATTTTAATATTCAGCTTCTTATTCAGATGTTCCCTCAATTTTTGGGATAAATTCAGGAAGTCTTCTCCTATCTTCTTTCGATATAATAGAAAAACAACAATATCTTCGTTCTGAGTTTTATTATTATGTACACCGATAACGACTATTTTACGCAGTTCAATACCTTTCACTGCTTCGGCAGTCTTTTCAATATCATGTGAATAAAAGTTCATGCCGTTTACAAATATAATATCTTTATACCGACCTGTTACTGTCAATCTACTGTTCCGAATAAAACCGATATCCCCTGTTTTCAACCATCCTTCATTGTTGAGTGCTTCCTCAGTCGCCTCCGGATTGTTATAATAACCGGAAGTAACATTTTTACCTCTTATTAAAATATGTCCGATGTATCCATTATCTAATTCGGAATAATTTTGATCCACAATTCTGATTTCAACATCCTCAACTGGATATCCGAGATCGACAAACTCGGTAGAATCCTCTGACTCAGCTTCGCTAATTATAACTTTGCTCCCAATTTCTAAGCTGCTGCGATTCACAAAAATAGTCTTTATCTCCTCTTCCACTGGCGGAAAGGTAACTGCAAGGCATGCCTCTGCAAGACCATATACCGGAAAAATGACATGACTCTTTATGCCTGTGCTTTTTAATCGGTCGATAAACCGGTACACAAGGGCTGCAGAAATCGGTTCGGCTCCATTGAATATTAAGCGAACTGAAGATAAATCCAAAGATGCAATAAGCTCCTTACTGCAAATGTCCAGAAAATATTTATATCCGAAATTAGGGGAAGAAAGAATTGTCACTCTGTGTTCATGAACTTTTTTCATCCATAAAACAGGACGTCTGATAAATAATGTTGTAGGCATAAGATATTGATTCAGTCCTAACCACATCGGCGCAAGATGGAAACCGATCAGTCCCATGTCATGGGTTAAAGGCATCCAGCTAAAGCTAGAATCTTCCTTACTTATTTTTCCACCGGATATGATCGCATTGAGATTGGATATAAGATTTCCATGTTCTAGCATAACACCTTTTGACTGGTTCGTTGAACCGGAAGAATATTGAATAAAACAGAGATCCTCTGGCTTGCTATCATACTCTCGCCCACGTCTATCATTATCAGTTGCTATGTCATCTACTCTGATAATGTTCACACTTTCCCAATTAAATTTGGATTTGGAAAGATAATCTTGTATTCTTGTCGAAACAAGCAGATAAGGGGTATCCAGATCATGAATTATATGCTTTAATTTGAGACATAAATCTTCTGAGCTGACCGTTGTAACCGGAACCGGACAGATTCCGCCAAGCATACATGCCCAAAAAGCGATGATAAAATCATAATTGTTATCAACCTGAAAGATTATATGATCTCCTGGTTTTATGCCTATTTGCTGAATACCGTATAGAAAAGCAGATGATTTTTTGTACAATGCTTTATATGACAAAAACAATTCCTGCTCTAAGTCTTCAATAAAAGTAATGCCATTTCCGCTGTCCTTTGCCGCTTCACGTAGTAAGGCTCCAAGACATTGTAAACTCATATGTATGTCCTCCTCCTATTTTGTACACAATGCTGTGAAATTACTAATTTAGCATATATTAACTAGTGGAAATTTTAATATACTCAAACTTCGCACTTAAATAAGTGCCTATGCACCTTGAAAATCCAATAATAACTGGCATAAAAATAGCACCAAATCCTCTGGTTTTGGTATAATTGAATTGATCAGAAACAATTATAAACCGGAGGACTCATGCTATGAATAAATGTATAACACAAGATAACCAGAATGATAACCTTATTTCAAAATCTATTAAAAGATTTTTTACACGCTTTCATATATCATCCATGTACATGAACCTTATCACAGGTAGGAATACACCAACTTTTACGAAAGATACTTGTATATAGTTTTACTAAAATGATACAGATTAACTGGATTCGATTTCCAACAATTCTTGCATCAGGAATTATAAACTGCTATTGTACCACTTAATAGTGATGATAGAGTAAATGTTCTAATTAAATTTAATTATTCTAATATTTATAATCATATTTGTCTGAACTCTACTTTATTTATTCTTTTTCAAATTATAACATTGTTTTTTATTAATTAAAACAAATTTCGTTCGACATTTTTAGATAATTTTCGCATCAAAGAAATTATTGATAATTTTCAAATTATTATTAAGTTAAGTTTTAGATTTTGTGTAAGCGATGGAAAGGATTTTCAACATACCGCCAAGAGATAGTGAGGAATGGAAAAAGGAATATGCCAGAAGAACTTCTGTGGGACGCTCCAACAAGCGTGAGAAACAGGATTATAAACTAGAAGACGGCAGGCACCGCTCTACGAAGATATGGTACTGCCGCCTCTATGGCATCATGATGCTCCAACACCTTGATGCCTGGGAAATGCCCTCTGTAAAGGTATTATTCAGTTTTCAATCTGCATTGGAATTAGATTAATCTAATTTCGAGAACTTATTTTTAATTAATCCCTCTTCTGGATTCCCAACAATAAAAATTTCATTATCTGATGATTAAAATCCTTCGTTTCCGCATATGCTCCATGTCCAAGTCCTTCGTATAAAACCAGTTTACTTTTTTTAATTTTTCCGGCCATTTCCTGGGAAGTGTTTTTGCCTACGACCGTGTCACTGTCTCCGCCAATCACAAGGGTTGGGCATTTTATCTTATCCAATTCATTATAAGAATTGTGATGAATACATGCGTTCGCCTGTATAAGAAATCTGCCAAAGTCCTTCGGCTTGCCAATTCTGCTGATAACAGGGAACATTAACCTGAATCTTTTTAAATACTTCTCAGTATACGTCTTTTCCATTGTATCAATAATTAAACTTCTGTAATCATTTGATCCGGCCATCTCCATCCAGTTTTTCACGACTTTTTGAACTGTTTCTGTAGGCCTTGACACCGTTACACCTAAAATAAGCTTTTCAACCATCTCAGGATAGTCGATGGCCAGGTACTGAGCAATCATTCCCCCCTGGGAGACCCCCATTACATATGCATTAAAAATCCCCAGCTTATCCATTGCCACTTTTAGATCTCTTGCCATATCTCTTGTTGAACAGCCTGTTTCCAACTTATTTTTCCTGCTGAAAATATAAATACGGAAGTTCTGCGCAAATTGCTTATAATACATGGCTAAGACTTTTTCCTGTTTATAAACCGTTTTCAACCCATCACTCAGGCCCGGCAATATTATTAATGGCTTTTTCCCGTATCCAAAGACGACATAGTCCATATCTGTCCTGCCGACTTTCACTTTACTTCCTTTCGCATTGTAAAACATCAAGTGCTGCTCCTTTCTATTGTAATCCCTCTTTCAATATTTCTATATAAAGAATAAGGTTTCTCAAATATGTGTCTTTTATGTCACAGATATTATCTTGTTCCTGCATTTCTTTAATGAATTGTTCGTTAAAGCCTTTTAAAAACCACTTCAAAATGTTAAGCAGCTTCCATTTTTCCCTTTTCAATTGCTCTGTTTTAACATCTTCAAAAATTTTGTAAAAGAATTCCTCACCTTTAAGGTTATATCTTTTTTCAGTTTCTTTGTAAATCTCTGTATCATTTTTTACTAATGCCTTTTTCAGAAGCTTGGATTTATCAGGATTGTTAATGTACCAGTTAAACTCCAGTTCTGCGTACTTTATGGTTCTTTCAAATAAGTCTTCAGGAAGATTGGCTATATCAGCTTCCAACGTGCCTGTAAGCTCGTCCATAATGTAATCCAATATATAAAAATACATTTCTTTCTTATCTTGAAAGTATTTAAAGAGGCTTCCTTTTCCTATTCCTGCATTCTTTACAATTCTGTTGGTTGAGCTTTCGTTAAAAGAATACTGGGCAAACTCTCTCAGCAGCACATGAATAATCCTTACTCTCTTTTCTTCATCCAGTACATAAAATCGCTTATTGGGCATACAATTTTCTCCCTTGACCACATGGTCATTATATTATTTTAATGGCAGTGACCATGTGGTCACTAATATTAGAATATCAAAGTTATTTTTATTTGTAAAGAACTCCCTTGTATTAATGTAATCGCTTCAAAGCACTTACATTAAATGCTGCAGAACACAATACGTATTCTACAGCAAATCATAGTGATTTTCTAATTGTTTATGCCATGCGTCTCGATTTACCTAACCAGAGGCATTATTGGTCTTTATAAATTTATGAAACTGAATCTTAATCAGCCTCATGTAATAGCCTGTCCTTCAAAGTAACGATTTCCGTTTTCATCCATCGTGATTTTACTGAAATATTGCTCCCACAGGATGCCACAGGCCACTGGGGTATAAATATGGGGAAGATTATTGACCGTGGTATATCGGAAAAGTGGAATATCATCTTTGCCGTTTGTCCAAGTGCGGGTAAAGAATCTGCCCTCTTCATCATACTTTGTTGTCAGCACGTTGGCATCAATGCCATACCGTCCAGTCCAGTACTTCACGCAAAGGTCGTTATAATTCCCCTCTTCAAAAATATCCGTAACGATAGCATCATAGCGGCCCATAACCACCCAAATAGGAAGCGGTACATCCATTTCAGCCACAGTTACGCCAGCCTGATTGTCAGGATTTCCGGAAAGTGTATAACCAGCCGGGGCGATGGCTGTAAACTGTTCCGGTGCCTCCATTCCTAAACGCCATGTCATTCCGCCTCCACTGGAATGCCCGGTAGCGTATACACGAGATGCATCAATGCTATAATTCTCTTTTGTGAACTGAATTAATTTCTTAATGAATGCAACATCATCGGGTGCATTTGAGGGAGCCGGAATTCCCTGAGACCAAACGGGTGTAGATATCCAACTCACTCCTGGATGCATCTCCAGTTCACAGGGAAAGGCTGTGGGGTAAACAACTATGAGACCGTATTTCTCAGCTGCTTCATGCCATCTGGAATCACCTGCAAAGGCATCACCTACGTTGGATCCACCATGCAAACCGATAATCAGTGGATAGGACTGAGAGGCGTCATAGGTCGACGGAATATAGGTTAGCCAGTGGCGCAGGTACCCATCCACTTCCATTTCAGAAGCGAAAAAACCGGTCATGCCATTATTTGTAAAGTTGATGCGCGGCTCCAGTTTTCCGCCTGGCTCATGAGCAAAACGCAGTGTCCCTTTAAGGAATTGCTCATATAACACACTCGGCGTTATGTTGGCATCACTCTGACTGTACCAAATCTTTACCTCACCATTTACATATGTTTCATCGGCATATTCGTTTGCCGGTCCTGGCTGCGCTCCAGCCGAGGTAATCCAATGCTGTTTTACTGCTTCACTGCCGCTTGTGCTGCCTATAATCCACGCGGGCAGGGGAATACTGCTGTTTTGTATATTGAGAACTTCTTTGCCGTCAGAATTTTGTGACTGTGCCCAAGGGAAAGCGGTCGTACTGCTATACGACGAAATAATCGACTCTGATACTTCAGAACCCCCTATGCTTACAACACCAGCCAGAAGCTGAGGCCACATCATAGCAAATTTGTGGGCCGCACTGCCGCCCTGCTGATACCCCACTAAATAAAGTGACCGCTCATCCAAGTCAAAGGCCGCAGGCAAATAGTTGAATTTTTGAAGTATTGTGTTCTGCAGGGCCTTTAAATATATATCGTCATCTCGCATCGAGACTGCGTTTGTGAGATTCCACTGCCCACCCTCATACGGTTCAGCGACAATAAGAGCAATACCATTTTCATCTGCATAACTAACCCAAGCCTGTCCAATTTCACCTTCAATGAAGGCAGCGGAACTGATATTGTCCGGTCCAAATATCCAAACAGCCGGTGAATAAGGTAAAAAGCTGCTGGGAACATACACACTGTATTTACCCGGAATGCTTGTGTCCAATGTTCCTTGGTTATTAAATATTCCTTGGTTAGGCGGCGAATATGGGTTACCTGTTTCAATATCCTTTCTTCCTATTGTTTTAATGCTATTCATATTGATTCCCTTCCTTTCTGTTGTATGTGATTAAATCAATATCCCCGTCGGACTACCTTTCTCCTTTCGAAACAAATTATTCTGCCAGTATGACTTCATGGCGAATCGGAAGCCATTCTTCCAGTGCCTTGCGCAGGGATAAATCCCAAAAATCCCATTCATGCACATAACCGGGAACCTCATCATACTGTACGTCATAGCCATATTCTGAAAACAAATCCCTGCTTTCTCGCGCAAATATCCGGATGAAATCATCGCCACCACAGGTCATAAACAACTTAGGCAATTCTTTGCCCGCCTCAGCATATTTCTTGGCATTTTTGAAGAGCTCACTGTCCGGATCTGCAAATTTAATGCCTCGAGCTTTCATGACATCTACGTCCACAGCAAATCCCGTTTCTGCGCCCTCTCCTGCGCTTTGGGACACAACAGACATAATCTGAGTAGTTTCCATGCCACCGCCGGACATAATAAGAGCAGCTGCACAACGGTCAGCACCATACACCGCCCATTTGGTGGCTGCCATGGAACCCATGGACAAACCACCTACAAAAGTATCCTCACGCTTCGTGGATATAGGAAACATGGATGTGCACACTCTAGGCAGCTCCTCAAAGACGTATTCCCAATAGCGGGCCGGCCACGGCAAGGTATCATCCGGCTGGTTTTTGTAGCTGGAATTGTCTGCGTCAGGCATAACAACGGCTATTTTGTGATCCTCGGCGTAGCGGACAATATTGGAAAAATTCACATAGTCAGAATCGTCTCCAGTACCGCCATGATAGAGGTACAGAACCTGAAACTTGGTGCCTGGCTGGTAACTCTTCGCCTTGCCGCGGGCGTCATCGAACAATGTCCAAGAGGGCAGCACCATCGTGACGTTGGTTTGCTGCATAAGGGCTTTTGAAAGAAATTTGAATTTTACAAGCATAATATGTACTCCTTTTAAGTTTATTCTAAGTGCATTTGAATTATTCCGCCGGAACGGTCTGAACCTCATTTTTTGCATTTTCTTTAATATACTTCTCTACATCTGATTCACGCAGCCTGTAAAAAGGGTCGAATATAATCAGCATAAGCAGAGCAACCAGTACTGGAACAAGCGACACCAATACAAATATGCCACTCAGGGTGAAGTCGTTTTGTGCGACGTTGGCTGTATAGCCCACGGCTGCAAGAACAAGATTTTGCGCACTGAGACATTGCTGTCGGATACTATATGCCTTGCCCCCTTCCAAATTTTTTTAAAATATTGTTGTATTTGAGATCTCATAAATTATAATAACATTAGTACAGTATCATTATTTTACCTGTTTAAGAAATCAGTATTATTTTGAGATATAAGGGGGATAAAAATGGATGAGTGGGAAAAAATATACGTTGAAATTGAATCAGCAACCGGTTCGCACCGGATGTACAATTACCAGCTGCCGGAGGTGATCGTATCTACCAGTCCTGTTGAATTGCAGGAAGTCAGTTTTGCCATGCATGGAAAGAGCCACAGGACTGCTTACAGCTATAAGCCGACAGATTCTTTTTACTTTAGTCCCAGCAACCTGGAGGCCCCACTGAAGCATAAACTGCACAAGCACGATTATTTTGAGCTTATGGTTGCGTCATCCGGAAAGCTTGAAATGCAGATCGAAAGCCAACTGTGTGAACTAAACAATTGGGACGTATGCATATTAAACCGTTCAACACGCCATGCAGAGCATTTTATGCCGGAAAGCAAGGTTTTCTATATTGTCCTAAGTTCAGGTTTTTTAAGCAATTGGCCTCTAGAGGAAGGTATGAATCTGCCGCATACGCTCATGTTTTCAAAGTTCTTCAAAAAGGGCCTGCAGAATACCGTGCAGCAAAACAAGGACTATATACTTGCACGTCACACAGCTAATGGTCATGTCCCTCTCCGTAAACTAATAGAGGGCATCCGATGGGAGTTTGAAAACAAGCAACCCGGTTACCAGCATTTTATCCGCGGTTTAATGTACCGGTTATTGGGTTTACTTGCGGATGCAGAACACTATACAACCAGCTATATCGACTTGGGCGCTGACGATGGCTTTTCGCTGGCGTATTCAGTAAAACAAATATTAGATAAATCCACAGGAAAAATCAGCAAAGTAAAAATTGCCAAACAGCTAAACTACAACGGTGAGTACATCAACAGGGTCTTCAAGCGCTATTACGGCAGCACAATACCTGAGTACAACCGGTCTGCACGCTTGCATCAAAGCGCTAAGATGCTCTGCAATACGGATATACCGGTCTCAGAAATATGCAAACAGCTGGGCTTTCGGAATAAAACAAATTTCTATGTATTATTTGAGCGTGAGTATGGATGCACGCCATCCATCTACCGAAAAAAAGAGTAGCTTGATCCATAAATACCTCCATTCTCAGAGTTTGAAAAGTTTATGGAATGGTCCCAGCATAGGCAGCGCCAGTTCAGAATTGGATCACTATATCCAATCAACCAAGGAGCATATTCAAATCCTCCAGTTCATACGCGCCAAAGATATTGAGAATGCCCGCCGGTTAAATTTATTGCAAATATTCGTCTTGTTTTCCTTCTTTGCAATTTCCTTTCTTTCATTGTATAACAAATTACCCTGATAATTAAGAACAGCTTTTTTTGTGCGTCTTACTATCAGGGTAAAATTTATAAGAAGGCTTTCTTAAAATAATGGATAGACTGTCATTATCCAGCCAACAGAAACAATACAACAAATAAATATCAGAGCCCATGACTGTTTAAACATGGATTTTTGGTCATATCCACCGTATTCCCCGGTTTTGCATTACCTGGGTCAATGCAAATGGAATAATAAAGAAAATAAATACAACTATATACGAATTACCTCCTACAGCATCTACGATACCTGCAATATGGCATTCTTTAGGAATTTAACGCATTGTCCTCATCTGGCAGCAAGGCTAATTTATATGCCGGATTCGCTGCTCAGCTGCAAAAAACCATTTCCGAAATCTAGTTCCGCATGAACAATTATATTTTATGCTTTCAGTCATTTTTACTCCTCCTTTAAATGATCATAACATATCAGTTTAATGCTTATATCTTTATTGGATTGAATTCATCAACTCATAAAAATATTTGGATTCATGAGTCTTATTAAGACTATACCAGGCATCTAATGTTTTTGAAGAAAACACACCCAGAGATTCCAAAACGTGTACAGAAAATTCCAACGGAGCTATTCCAGTTGCGGTGATTAATTTTCCATCAGTTACTACCGACTCCATTTTGTAATACTTTTCGCCCGTGTAAGTGGGACAGATCATTTTAAGGTATTCCAGATCATTGCTTGTATGCCAATGTGAATTCAGCAATCCTGTCTGAGCAAGTCCCATTGTAGCACCACAAATCGCTGCAACCAATATACCTTCCTTTAAACACCTCTGGGCGATTTTTAAGATGGGTTGGTGCATTGTTTCTGTCCATGTATCTCCACCAGGTAAAATCAATGCATCTGTGCTTTCAATACTGCACTCTTCCAGTTTGATGTCAGGCAGTATTTTCAATCCACCCATTGTTGTTACAGGCGTCTTTTCAATTCCAACAGTCACTATTTTTGATGGGTCAAGTCCCTTTTTATAATATCTTCCCGAGTTCAGCTCGGCAGTTAAGTAACCTATTTCCCAGTCTGACATTGTGTCAAACACATAAAGATATACTGTATTATTCATTTTGCAATTTCTCCTTATTTTATTCATCAAGGAATACCAACCATCGGTAATCAGTGACTATCCTCATTATAGAACAGCTTCACTGACATCTGCTGTCAGTGAAGCTGTTAAAGTTGATAATATTCCATTAACTCCGATGCAATAGCAACAAGTTTTTCTTTCAAACTCTGTGGTTCGATTATTTGAATGGATTTACCATAGGGCAGGAGAAAATAAGGGACATAAATATGAATTGATTTTTCCTCAAATAAAAAAATGGCTTGATTCGATGTTCGCTCTTTCAGATGATGCCCTAAAAACCAATGCATGCATAGTTCATTAAGCGCCTCTGACCTGCCTTCGATAATTAAAGAAATTAACCCCTCCTTACCCACTAAATCAGGTAACAGGTTTTTCATAAAAAATTCACGGGTCGAAAAAGCTTCGGGACGCTTAAATATTATTTGAGTACACTTGATTAGTAAAATCCGATCTACCCGAAAGCTTCGTATTTCATTCCTTAGGTGGCAAAATGCAACCGTATACCATTTGTTGTTCCAGTAAACCATTCCATAGGGGTCTATCATCCGATTCTTTGGTTGCTCTTCACGGCCTGTGCGATAATCAATTTCTACAGAGAATTCCTTTTCTACAGCCTGCTCCAATTCCGCCAATATCGGCTGAATGGAAGGGTTTACCATACGGTTTATAACTTCAAATCCGGCTAAATGATGGTTGAGTATACTTTCCTGTTCCTGATTCGAATACATTTTCAACTTTGATGTCGCATTGCCTAATGCCTCACTCGAAGGGTATCCAGCTTCTTTTGCAAAAACAGCAGCATGAAGGAGTGCCTTTTTTTCTTCCATATTAAATAGCAGAGGCGCTCTGATAAAATTATTCAGCAGGCTATAACCGCCATTATGACCTGGGTCTGATATTATAGGCACTCCACTGGCACATAGTGCATCAATATGCCGATAAACTGTCCTTATATTTATTTCTAATTTTTGAGATATTTGTTTTGCAGTCATTTTTACGCCTGAATTCAGCATCCACAGAATTGCCAGCATATTATCGTTTTTAGCCATAACGTGACCCCCTGTTCCATACATTTCTTGTACAACATCGTCAAGCATACATACGTACCCAAGATAATAAAAGAGTTATAAACTCTCTTGAACATCTATGCTCTAAATTATCAAAGTAATTATAAGAACAAGTACCAGGTAATAATTGAGATAGAGATTGTATAGCTTCAGCAGGACAGATATTATCTTTTCCACCTGCAGTTAGTAATACAGGACAATTTAATCTTTTAACATGAGAGATCGTATCTACAAATCCCAAAGCTTGCCATCCACCATCTATATTATCAATTGAACAAAGTGGTTCGTAGTTATAAGTAATAGCTCCCAGACTCTTCGCCATTGGCAAATTAGTAAGGAAAGGTACATCTGCCGCTGCACATCTTACTCCCTTATCCTTAAAAATCGAACCTAATAACAAAGAACATCCTCCGCCTTGACTTGTACCCAAAAATGAAACCCTGTTTTCTATAACTTCCGTTTGCGCCATTGCCCATTGAATTGCTAATATACAGTTCACAAGCCATTGTTTATATCCGTTTTCGGCATAACTTATTATCGTGTCACCTAATACTGGCCACGTATCATCCCGCTGTTTGCTTTTATCAGGTCCATTTGGCGTAGCATATCCCAGTGGTGAAATATGAAGAACATTGTATCCTTGTGATACAAGTTCTGGATGAGTACTAATTTCTGCACCATATCCAGGAGTATGGATCAGTAATGGTGCTGGTCCAGACATTACTGGCTGCCAGTACCCATAAAACTCATCCATACCTTCAGGTTTGAATTTAACATATCTAAACTCGTTTTTTACATGTCTAATCCCAAAACTGAAGGAAAATCCATTGTCAGAAAGAACTTCAACATCACATTTTATTGAGTTAGCCATTTTCCATATAGATTCTACCCATTTATCTACCTCTTCAGGTATTGGATAATTTTTAAATTCTTTAAATTCTGAATACATTGCTTATCTCCTTATTTACTTTCCATATTGCTGACAGGTGCTTTCCTTAATAATTGAATTCTTTTTTCATCCATTTTAGCTTTTACCTTTCATTTCCTTTGCCATAATGTTTAATCTATCATTTTCGGATTCATAATCTCTTAGAATATGAAGCGCTTTTTCATTAAGAGCACCATATAAAACGGCAGCTTCAACTTGAGGATAGATATATTCTGCGTAAGGTAGCATAATCCTGATTAATCTATAATCAAGATTACCTTCAAGGATTTTCTGAAATATTATAGAAATTGAATTTCCGTCAAGAAACGGAATTAATCGTTCAAGCAAATTTTCATTGATTGTATCATATGTTGCATTTTCCAGCAGTTTGACAACTGCATCATCATTTATGTATTCCGCAAGTGAAACAATGCTTGAAATATCTATTCCATGTTTTGCAAGACCTTTTGCCATTTTGTCAAGTAAACTGGGCTTTAGCAGCGGTGCGATATTTACAATATCAGATATGCATTGCTTGTCCAATTCACTGCATAAATCTTGCCCTTCCACAGCGCTTTCAAGAATGGCGGCTTCCTTTTCAGTTGGATGGCCGGAACTAATAAGTTCATCAAGAGTAATGTCGAAAACATCTGCAACTTCAATTAAAATAGATATATCGGGGAAACTGTCTCCGCACTCATATTTTGATATTGCTTGACGGGTCAGGTTAAGTCGTTCAGCAAGTTCAGATTGTGTCATGTCTGCTTTCTTACGAAGACTTGAAATATATGCACCAAACTTTTTTATATCAAACATTAAAGATACCTCCTTATATTCAAAATATCGTGGATGCAAAGACAAATCAAGCAAAGGATAGTTGCGCAGCTTTTTATCTAGTGTATTAACCCTATGATCCTCTGTCAGTAACTTCATCTGGCTAATAGCAATGGCATTGAGTTTTATAAGCCGATCGCCTTGCGTTCAAATACCGGAGAGTATTCGATTGGTGCATCAACTGATACCGTTATGCCGCCGGTATACTTTTCTCCGGTAGAGGTCAATATCCACTCACCGGCAGGGAGATATACGTCTCTCTTGTATTCATTCAGATGAAGAATCGGCGCTACGAGATATTTATCACCAAACATATACTGATCCTGAAGTTCCCAGCATTTCTCATCTTCCGGAAATTCATAGAACATGGTACGAATTAATGGAGAGCCATTCGTATGAGCTTCTTCATAAAGCTTTTTGATATATTCATGCATACTGATACGGATATCATAGTATTTCTTCATGATCTTATAATTGTCTTCTCCATAACTCCAAAGCTCATTTGGCTGGCCTGTATGAAGGCAGCCGCCACCCCAGTCTCTGTTATCCAGCGGTGGAATGTTGTAAGGGCCTCTGTCCCCGTGCATACGCAGTACAGCTGAATATGCAGCGAACTGATACCAACGAATCAGGAGATTTCTGAAATCAGGATCATTTACATCATCTGTCATGAAGCCGCCGATATCCGTCGTCCACCAGGGAATGCCTGCAAGTCCCATGTTCAGACCGCACTGTAACTGATCAGCGAAGGCTTCAAAGGTACTTGGCACGTCACCGGACCAAACCACATTGCCATACTTCTGGGAGCCGGCCCATGCACAGCGAAGCAGATTTACAACAGGCTTATTTTCCTTACTCATCTCATCATAAAATAAGCGGCTGTACATCTGAGGATACATATTGCTGATACTGAGTGCAGGTCCATCACAGTATCTGTAATTCTCAAAATCATACACACCATAATCCGGTTCAGAGTTATCCAACCAGAAAGCATCGATGCCAAAATCGTAGTAATTTTTTTTGCATACTTCCCATACATACTTACGTGTTTCAGGATTGAAAGGGTCAATTTCCACACAGTCGCCTTGATAATCGTAGGTCTGCGCAGCACCGCGCTCTGTCTTGATCAGAAGACCTCTTTCCATCATCGGACCAAAGTTTTCACTCTTACGATCCACAGAAGGCCATACAGATACGGCAACCTTGATTCCCATAGAGTGAAGCTCATCCACCATTGCCTTAGGATTCGGCCAGTACTGTGTATCGAATATCCAGTCACCCTGTACTGTCCAATGGAAAAAGTCAATGATGATCTGGTCAATCTTAATGCCTTCCTTCTGATACTGACGAGCAACAGTCAGAACCTCATCCTGGGTTCTGTAGCGCAGCTTGCATTGCCAAAGCCCCATCAGATCTTCCGGAAACATGTCAGCGTGACCGGTAACTGCGGTATAGTTTGCCAGAATCTGCTTCGGTGCATCTGCCACAGTGATCCAGTAATCCATCTCCTTGGTAGATCTTGCAATCCACTCAGTATAGTTCTTACCAAAGGTTACACGACCAACAGCCGGGTTGTTCCAAAGGAAGCCGTATCCTAAGGAAGATACAGCAAAAGGAACCGAGATCTGAGAATTACGCTGTGCCAGTTCCAATACACAACCCTTTAAGTCCATATCATTTTGTTGATATTGGCCCATACCAAAGATTTTCTCACCTTTATTACTCTCAAATTTTACATTCAAGGAATAATCTGTTCCACCAATGATTCCCTTCCACTTGCGGTTAATCACTTTCAAGCAACGGCTCTCTTTAGAAATGGTTCCATCATACATACGGTAATATTCACGAAGGAACAACTTGTCATCTTTATAAAATGAAATGATACCCACAAAATTCACAACTACTTTAATACAACCATTCGTGATTGAAGCAATTTCTCTCTGATCAATGGTTCCATCTCCTACCCAATGATCTTCCCTTTCAATCTTTACACTGCTATCTATATTCTCAACATTTTCCGTCAATGCCCAGTCATTTCCATTAAAATTGCCAAGCATGGTGGTACGTACTCTGACAGAATCTTTACCCCAAGCTTCGATTCGCCCCATTTCGCCATTTTGGTAAAACACCAATGCCCCATTATCATCTAAAAATTTCATAGTACATCCTCCTATATGTCAATTGATTTTTGGGATTACAATGATATAATACTTTATAGACGATTACATTTCTTCTGAGATACTATATATTTTTGATACTATTCTATGATTTAAGTTGTAATTCGGCTGTAATTCGGATTGTTATCCATGGAGGTCAGATATGAAATATACGATCGCTGCATCTCTCGATAATAAAGAACAGCGCCAGCACAGTTCCTCATTGGTTCCCTACAGTATTTATGATTGCCATATACCAGATTCTTTTCCCAACGTACCTATGCACTGGCATAACGAGTTTGAAATTGATTATGTATTGCAGGGAAAGGGCGACTTCATCTGTGGAGACGAACACTTTCCTGTAAGCCATGGGGATGTTATTATGATTCCTCCCAATATGCTGCATGCCGCCTGCCCTTCTTCCAACATGAATCTGCATTATTTTGCCTTTGTATTTCATGCCAGCATGCTTGGACTTGAAAGCAATGATCGCAGTATTACCCATTGTATACGCCCTCTTATCACAGGACAACTGCGTGTAAATATGAAATATGACTCAAGTCATCAGGATTATTCAGTCATACACTCCCTGACAGAGACAATCGTAAGCTATGCAAACAAAAACAATCCTTATGATGACCTTTTACTAAAAAGTACTCTATTGCAACTTTACTGGTATTTTGAAAAAAACGATAATCTATCTTCCTTTCAGGGCGATGATATCAGTTATTCTTCTCTAATCCGTCCGGCTCTGGAGTATATGACCTATTGCTATATGGATTCCATCACGATCAACGAGCTTGCCGCTAAATGCACCATCAGTTCAAGTCACTTCATGAACTCCTTTAAGAAAGCCGTTGGCTGCAGTGCGATTGAATTTCTGACCCATCTCAGGATTAAAGCCGCATGCACAGCACTCACAGAAACAACAGATGACATATCAACTATCTCCTACAACTGCGGCTTTAACAACCTGTCTAATTTTAATAAGCATTTTAAAAAAATCACAGGAAGTTCGCCTCGTGAATACCGTAAACGCTAAAATGAGGCATTGAACCCTAATAAATGATAGATATATAATCAATTGTTAAAATCCCTCCACCATTTTAATAATTAACAAGGGATATCATAATAGCCATTATCACGGAAAGCCTTCCAACCAATTCATCTCCAAATCCAAGTAAAAAAACATAATGACTGCACTCCAAATACAAACACCTTTATATTCTATTGAATTAGCCAACTGTTCTATTTTACTTTGCTTTTTTTCATATTCTCCATTTCCTAATGGGAATTGAACCCGGATTTTATCTAATGGCAGATGCATACCAGGGCTACAACAAAATAAATGAAGCCAGGCGTTGTTGCTGCTTTGCGCACATCAGGAGATACCTATTGGAGACTATGCCGAAAGGCCATGAGAAGGATTACAGTCATCCGGCAGTGCAGGGAGTTTTGTATTGCAATAAGCTGTTCGAGTATGAGCGGATCTATAAGGAAAAAGGGTTCTCATACAAGCAGATCGGAAACCGTAAAAAATTACACTCATTTATAAATCCCTCCTTTGATCAATCCTGCTGTGTATTATATAAAAAATCAACAGCATAGATGATTCGTGAAATCGGAACTTGTTGCTGGCATATCCCTACGAAAAAGCCTTCATTAACTCTTCATAAGAAATCTTTGCCAATGTAAATTTTTCCAGTTCTATATATGTTTTTTCCGATGGCGTATTCTTTCTATTATGACATTGATCCACTAACTCTTTTTCATTTGTTAATGGTTCATACATATGTTCTTTTTTATGATACGCTTCATAGTATCTTATGCCAAATATTCTCTGAGAGATAGCATTGATATGGATACCGTCTGGGTTAGATGTAAGTCCTTTGGCAGTAACATAATAGCAGTTTTCATTATCCTGTGCATATTTTTGAAGTTCTTCGTTTATGAATTGATATTCCACACACCCTGCACCAAATGCTACCTTACCCAAATAATCACCCAAACCGCCTATAATAAATGGAATATTAGGTACGGATAATTCTCTTCTTAATTCATGAAAGATTCTTTGTATTTTTTCATAGTATTCTTTATATTTTCCATCTTGGCTGTCACTTTCCCCCTGATGCCATAGCATTCCCGCCAATTCGCTATCTTCCATTGCAAATTTAGCTTCATTTATTGCATGACGAAATAATGTTCCATCTATCGACCACTCATCAATGGAGCTGCCACCTTCTGCACATGGAATTAGGCCAATTTTTTCTCCCTCATTATCCTTAAACCAAGCCTCTGCAAATGATGCCGCAAGTCCTACGCCTGCAACCGGTCTATCAAAATGAATTGGTTCCGTCATCATTTGCCATCTGCCATTTCGCAGCATCATAATTCTTTCATTATAAATCCGAGGCACTTCATGTGTAAATCCACGACCTGCCATATTTGATTGTCCAATTAGTAAAAATGACTTCATTCTTTTCTCCTATCGATTAAATATTGATATTTACCCTTGTAATAGTTATTTATAAAAAAACAAACTAAACTTTGTCTGTTGGTTTTAATTGCATATTAACTTTATAAATATAATGGGTAATTGTATTAATGCATGCAAAAGTGCCGTATTATATACCGGTAAGGCACTATCTACTTGTTAAAATAGTAATCCCAAATGAATTTCTTTTTGTATTCTTGGTACTACAATGTGCATGGTATTAGTTGCAAGTATAATAAAATCAGCGCCTGCTTTTTCTGGTGAAAGTGTTATTTTTGTTTCATTCCAAAAGCAAGCCACCGTCCGTCTATATCTTCTAACACAAATTCCATATTATTATAATCTGTCATGTGGAGCGGACGAACAATTTTAGCTCCTTTATTAATAAATTCATTTTGTAATGCTTCTTGATTGTCCGTAATAAAATAAGCATCTTCCC
>CAYOCB010000024.1:0-57734 GCA_964402355.1 uncultured Lacrimispora sp. | reverse complement strand
GAAGTATAGAATGATTACCCTTAAAAAAGTTGTCTAGAAAACTGTTGACAATCCAGACTTCATTATATGAAGAGTTAAGTTATTAAAAAGTAATATATAGTTATTGTTTATTTATAAAAATGCTTGATTTAGCCTTATTTTGAGAGATAACCACACGATTAATTAGCACAGGCTTAAGAAAATTATAATTTGCTTTTTTAATAAGTGTATTATACAATATTTATAACAATGCATTAAAGGAGAATGGTTTACATGAACACAACAGCACTCATTATGGCTGGTGGCCGAGGAGAGCGTTTCTGGCCAAAAAGCCGTAAAAATATGCCAAAACAGTTTCTGTCATTAACTGATGATGGAAAGACGATGATTCAGCTAACTGTAGAACGCATTTCATCAATGGTAAAATTAGAAGATGTATACATCGCAACCAATAAAGATTATAAAGCGCTTGTTTTGGAACAATTACCGGGGCTTCCAGAACAGAACGTTCTTTGTGAGCCAGTAGGACGTAATACAGCACCTTGTATTGGACTTGGGGCAATGCATATAGCTAAAAAATATGACGATGCTATGATGTTTGTATTTCCATCGGATCATTTAATAAAGTTTAACAAGATGTTTTTACGTACATTGCAGGATGCATGTGATGTAGCAGAGAAAAATAGTAATCTGGTTACAATCGGAATTGCCCCTGATTATCCTGAGACTGGTTATGGATATATTAAATTCGACTCTCATATGACTGAAGGACGAGCCTATAAGGTGGATCGTTTTGTAGAAAAACCAAACCTTGAGGTAGCTAAAGAATACTTAGCGTCAGAAGAATACCTTTGGAATAGCGGTATGTTCATATGGAGAATATCTTCTATTTTGAAAAATATGCAGAAGTTTATGCCAGATACTTATGAGGCTCTTAAACGTATTCAAGAAGCAATAGGCTCAGAGCAGGAAGAAACAATTCTGGAAAAAGAGTTTTACGGTATTCAATCACAATCGATTGATTATGGTATAATGGAAAAGGCTGAAGACATCTATATTCTGCCAGGCACTTTTGGTTGGGATGATGTAGGCTCCTGGCTTGCGGTGGAGCGAATTAAAAAATCAAATGAGTTTGGAAATGTAGTAAATGGGAACATTATTACAGTGAATACTCATAACTGCGTAATTCAGGGGGAGAAGAAGCTGATTGCAACCGTTGGATTAGAAGATATGATTGTTGTGGATACTGATGATGCTACATTAATTTGTTCAAAAGATCATGCCGGTGATATAAAAAAGGTTCTGGAGAATCTTAAAATTTGCAACCGGGAAGAATATATATAATAAAGGCTAAGGAGATAAAGTAATGAAAAAAGCATTAATTACAGGCATAACAGGTCAAGATGGTTCTTATTTGTCAGAACTTTTGTTAGAAAAAGGATATGAAGTATATGGCATAATGAGAAGAAAAAGTGTAGTTGATTATGGCAATGTAGAACATATCAAAGATAAGATTCATTTTATCTATGCAGATATGACAGATATAGTATCATTAATCAATGCCATGAAGATATCCCAGGCCGATGAGGTATATAATCTTGCAGCGCAGTCCTTTGTAGGAACCAGTTGGGAACAACCTTTAGCAACAGCAGACATTGATGCACTTGGTGTTACAAATATGCTTGAGGCGATTCGTACCATAAAACCAGAAGCCCGTTTTTACCAGGCTTCTACCAGTGAGATGTTTGGAAAAGTTCAGGAGATGCCGCAGACAGAGAAGACACCGTTCTATCCAAGAAGCCCATATGGGGTCGCGAAAGTATATGGTCATTGGATTACCAAAAATTATCGTGAGAGTTATGATATTTATGCGTGCAGCGGCATTTTGTTTAATCATGAAAGTGAACGCCGAGGTCTGGAATTCGTTACCAGAAAGATAACGGATGCAGTTGTAAGAATTAAATTAGGTGTACAGGATTGTCTGGAACTGGGAAGCATGGATGCAAAGCGTGATTGGGGGCATTCTAAGGACTATGTAAAAGCTATGTGGCTTATGCTGCAGCAGGATAAGGCTGATGATTACGTAATAGCCACTAATGAGACCAGAACTGTTCGTGAATTTGTTGAAACAGCTTTTTCTCATGTAGATATTGAAGTAGAGTGGAAAGGTAATGGAGTAGACGAAATTGGTATTGACAAAGCAACCGGCAAGACAGTTGTTCGTGTTAATCCTAAATTTTTCCGCCCGGCTGAAGTAGAAGTGTTACTTGGCAATCCGGCTAAGGCAGAAAAAGAATTGGGCTGGAAGAGAGACATTTCTTTTTCTGAGTTAGTGAAAAGAATGGTTAATAATGATAGAAATCTGGTTGAGAAAGAAATTAAGATTGCTAATATAAAATAAATAATGAGGAAAATACTATGAAGAAAGCATTGATTATAGGTGCTGCAGGCTTCGTAGGAAACTATTTAATAGACCATATACAGAAAAACTGCATATGGTCTATTACAGTTACGAAGATGAAGCATGAATGTATCTCCAGGAATGGAGTAGATATTCGAGACTTGAATATTCTTAATTACGATGAAGTTAAAACTTTAATAAATGATGTAAGGCCTGATTATATTTTTCATCTAGCAGCCCAAAGCTCAGTGGCGTTATCATGGGAAAATCCAGCACTGACAGTTGATGTAAATATAAAGGGAAGTTTAAATGTATTAAATAGTATAAGAGAATTGGATTATAAATCCAAAATTCTTCTTATAGGTTCAGGAGAGGAATATGGTCTTGTAAAAGAAAGTGAGATTCCTATTGTTGAAGATAATACATTAAGGCCTGGTAATCTTTATGCTGTTACAAAGGCATGTCAAAACATGATAGGAAATTTATATGCGAAAGCATATGATATGCATGTTATGATGGTAAGAGCATTTAACCACATAGGGCCTAATCAGACACCACAATTTGTTGTAGCAGATTTTTGTAAACAGGTAGCAGAAATAGAGGCGGGAAAGCGTGAACCGGTTATGCGGGTTGGAAATCTTGCTGCAAAACGTGATTTTACAGATGTAAGGGATGTGGTTAGGGCTTATGTTATATTGATTGAAAAAGGTATTCCTGGTGAGATCTATAACGTAGGTTCTGGAAAAGCTATATCAATTCAGGAGATTCTTAATAAGATCATACAGTTATCATCAATATCTGTTTCAGTAGAAGTAGATCCAGCTAAAATGCGGCCAGTGGATGTGCCTGTAATTGAAGCTGATATAAGAAAGCTTAATGAGTGTACAGGTTGGAGTCCTCAAATTACTCTGGATTCAACATTAAAAGAGACTCTGGACTATTGGAGAGAAATAATAAAGAATTGAATGAAAAGTAAGAAAGAGGGTAGAAAATAAATGAATGATAGTATATTAAAAAAATGGAATGGATGGAAAGATTATAAATTAGAAGATGAAGATTTAGCCAATGAGTTGAAAATTATTAACGGTAAAGAGGAGGAAATATCAGATCGCTTTTATCGGGATTTAGAATTTGGTACGGGTGGTCTTCGGGGAGTGATTGGTGCAGGTACAAACCGAATGAATATTTATACAGTAGCAAAGGCATCTCAGGGGTATAGTAATTATCTTAAAAAATGCAAAGACTCACCAGTTGTAGCAATTGCTTATGATAGTAGAATAAAATCTGATGTTTTTGCCAGAAAGGCAGCTGAAGTATATGCAGCCAATGGAATAAAAGTTTATATTTATCCTGAGTTAATGCCTACCCCAGCACTATCGTTTGCTGTACGTTATTTGAAATGCTCAGGAGGCATTGTAATTACTGCCAGTCATAATCCATCTAAATATAATGGATATAAAGTTTACGGAAGTGATGGATGCCAGATTACTACAGAAACTGCCGATGCAATTTTAAATGAAATTAATGCATTAGATATCTTTACAGATGTTAAAACAGTAGATTTTGATGATGCTGTGGTACAAGGAACAATATCTTATATTTCCGAAGAAGTTATAACAGAATTTATTTATGCAGTTTCTTCTCAATCTTTATGCGGTGAAGAGGTAGATAAAAAGGTTTCAATTGTTTACACACCATTAAATGGATCTGGATTAAGGTGTGTAAGGGAAGTATTAAAGAAAAATGGATTTACAAATATTTATGTAGTTAAAGAGCAGGAAATGCCAAATGGGAACTTTCCAACTTGCCCATATCCTAATCCGGAAATTAAAGAAGCCCTGCATTTGGGACTTCGTGACGCAAAAAGATTAGGAAGTGATTTGCTTCTGGCAACAGATCCGGATTGTGACCGTGTAGGAATAGCTGTGCGTTATAAAGATGATTATGTGTTGTTGAGTGGGAATGAAGTAGGTATGCTGCTTCTGGACTACATTTGTAAACGTAGAATTGCACTTGGTAAGATGCCTGAAAATCCAATTTTGGTTAAGACTATTGTAACCATTGATATGGCTAAAAAAATAGCAGAAAATTATGGTGTAAAGGTAATAGATGTATTAACCGGTTTTAAGTTCATTGGTGAACAGATAGGATTATTAGAGGCAAAAGGAGAGGAAGAAAGCTATATCTTCGGATTCGAAGAAAGCTATGGGTATTTGACTGGCGGATATGTAAGAGATAAAGATGCAGTGGATGCCTCTCTGATGATATGTGAAATGTTTGCTTATTATAAAGCTCAGGGATTTGGTCTGGTAGATGTATTGAATGATTTATATGAGAAGTATGGCTATTGCTTAAATACACTCCATAGTTATACCTTTGAGGGAGCAGAAGGATATCAGAAAATGCAGAAAATTATGATAAACTTCCGTCAAAATGGAATGGAAAAGCTGGCAGGTAAGAAGGTGTTGGAAGTTAAGGATTTCCTTAATGGTATTAATGGACTCCCCCAATCAAATGTAATGAAATACTTACTAGAGGGAGAGTCTTCCATGGTTGTCAGACCTTCAGGTACAGAACCTAAACTAAAAGTATATCTTTCTGTTAGCGGAGATAGCTTAGAAAGGGCAACTGATATAGAAGCAGCAATAGTAAAGGAATTAGAACGATTATTGTTTTAGTTGTTAATAAAAATGAAAAAAAGAAGCTATGTCATATATACCGTTGACTGAACATAATTCCTTTAGTATAAAAGGTTAATTTGAAATTTATTGGTTAATATTAAAAAAAGGAAGGTGTATTGTATATGTCAGATTATTCATTCCACGGTATATACATAAAAGAATTTGTTCCTGTTATCAGACTGCTAGCGGGTGTTTACAGCTCTATTGGTTTTATCGGAGAAACTGAGAGGTCACCATCGATGAATTTGGAGATAAACGATATTTAACATATGGACTTCTTCATTAATGGAGGCTCACGCTGTTATATAGCCCGTGTAGAGCACTCTGAGGCTAAATACGTGATTTTAGGTCCCAAGCAGAGAAGACACCCGTTTTATGCTAAAAGCAAAAAATCCGGGATCCTGGGGCAATAAATTAAAGGTTATGATTTTTCACACATGTAAAGCTAATACCTGATCCTGGAAGTTAGGGAAATACCGGATGGAAAGCAATATTCTGTAAAAAGTAACAAAGGTTCTTTGCCGATGATGTGGCTGCTTTTAACCATGGAACAATACTAATTAATTATAATCGGATTAGAAATGGCTAGGACAATATCAACACTTACAAGATCCAAAATGGAACAGGAAATCCAGTACCTGGTTTGAGACGGTCTGCTGAAGGGGCAGCCCTTACATGCCCTGGTCACAAGGGATCATCATTCCGACCGGGACTGTCTCGCAGAGAATATGCCGCTGTGGTTATCGGATATTCCCATTATATTGATGAAGTAAAAAAGTTTGAATTATCTGCTTTATGAAATCCGTAACCTTTCTGGGGCAGACGGCCCTATAGGAAGCACCATGGAAGCAAGAGCAGAGCTGCTGTACCGGGGTGGCATTTTAAAGGACGATTTGTTGAACTGGGTTCTTTGTTACGGCCTCCGTGGGTTTATTGCTGATCATGAACTGCATAAGGGCATGGAGGAATATGTGAAGAGAAGAGAACCGCCGATACTAACTCTGCATAATCTAAGTCTTCTTAAGTCTATGGACGCAGTCGGGAGAAAGATCTTTGTGGTAGAGAATCCCTCTGTATTTTCCAAACTCGCAGTTCAGATCCGTGTGAAGGGTGCCTGCATATGTTCTGGCCGACAGCTTCGTCTTTTGGTGCTGATCCTGTTGGATTATTGGTAAAGAATCATATGACCATTCATTATTCGTAAGTGGTAAACCTATTCATTGCTTACGATGATTTCATCAGCTGGTGCATCAGCCCTGTAATATTATGAATTTAAAAGCTGTTCGATCCCTCTGAAGTTAATATAGAGATCCTCATAGATATTTACTTTTATAGTAGCACTGAAAGGATACTGAACAGTAACGCTGTCACCTTCAAAATAATTGACAGTCACGGTACGGCGGCTATAGTCTGCGATCCAGTATTCGCGAACTCCATAATTCTTATAGTAATACAATTTTTTTATATAATCATCTGACGAATTTCCTGGTGATACGATTTCTATGATGAAATCCGGTGCACCATTGCAGCGTTTTCCGTCTAACTTATCCCTGTCACAGATAATCATAATATCAGGCTGGACAATTGTCAGAGGATTGTCATTCAGCTTAACATCAAAGGGAGCGGCATATGTCTTACATGGTCCGTTTTTCTTTTTGATGTAATCTGTAAGAATAAAAAGAAGTTCCCGTGAAATTTCCTGGTGTATCTGTGAAGGACTGGCCATGTACTGGATCTGCCCGTCAAAGACTTCTGCTCTTAAATCTTCCGGTAATGCTTCGTATTCATGAATTGTGGTCAGCTGCTGCTGAGGCAGAGGCATGATAACACTTCCTTTCCTGATCATGTTATAGTCTGAGGGGGATTGAATTCCTGGCAGGTAATTCCCCAAATTCAATCTTATCAAGGAAGCCCTCCGCTTCTTAAATTGGGTATGGACTTGCTTATTTCCGTAGGAGTCCAAGCACCTGCGGAAATACCACGAAGTGGTAATAAGGTAATGAGCAAATAGCGAAGCGGATTGCGAATATCCGCTTTAACTGCTATTTCTATTATAATGCACATAATAATAAATGCAAATATAATTTTTCGTTAGTAAAGGAAAAATATCAGGGGATATCATATAAAACAAGTGAAAATTCTGACTAGATAAAAAATATATACTATGATATTAAAAAATATTCGTCAATACTATTATTTTTTTGCCAATTTTGTCGATAAACATTAATAAGTAGTTATCCTAGATGTAGTATGTCTTTTGGTTGAAGTATATACATATAGTATCTATAGTTTCACGGGTTTAAGGTAGAAAACGATTAATCTGTTATTTGTGATGTAATTTTGTCGAATTTTGCGATTAATTTTACTTTTCAAATCGTCAGAAACAGCTTATAGTGGTTACAAGATAAGCAGAAAAAAGGAGGGTTTTCTATATGACAGACGCTGAGAAGCTTCAGATTATAGAGAGGGAGAATGCGAGGTTGACAGAAGAGAACATGAAGCTCCATAAGGTGATTGAAAAATTGAATCAGACGCTTAACAGGTTGATCGGACGTTACATAAGCGCTGATAAGATTGCCTGACCGGGGATATTAAAAAGAGTGCGGCGCACTTCCGGGATACCCCTGTCAGGGGTCTATCCCGGTTTTGGAATTTTCCTTGTCATCCGGAACAATTCCTTTATTTTTGCGGACCAGTTCCCAAATTGTCTGGTGCATCCATTCAATGGTTTTGTTCAGCTTTTCATTTTCAATTTCTAATTCGGTAATGCGGTCTCCCATGCGGGCGATGATCTCCCTGTTATTGTTGGCTTTGTGCGGTGCCAAGAGGCGCCTGACATAAGGAGAAGATGATGCAATAATATGATTGGAAAGTAATTCGTCCCTGGCTTCACAGGACAGATCCATGAAGTCCTGGTAGCTGATGGATAAAGGTACCATGTTCGTCCTGCATTTTGGGCAAACCGCATTCCGTTGAAGCTGATAATACCCATAGTAGCCGCATTTAGAACAATAGTACACGGATAGTTCTCTCATTGGTCTCCTCCTTTTTTCTTTTTATAAAAAGACAGCCTACTTCTATAATATGTAACGTAAAATAAATCAAATTATAACGCAGATAAATAAATAAATTATAAAAAATTGTAAATTTATAGAAGTTATACAAAAAAAACAGAAATAATGGTGCACAATAACCGGAGAAAAACGCAAAACGTGTTTCTCCGGTTATTGTGACAGTCGCCAGGTGAACCTGTTTGAGTTACCCAGCCAGGGAAAGTACGCTCAGGTATTTTTCCTATTTGGGTAACATAAGCCTGTTTGTCCGGCTCGTTGTCCGCATAAAGAAAAAGGACCCGCAGCGTAAGAAACGTGCGGGCCTCTTTTATGTTTGAACGGATGAATCTTTTGTACTATGTTTTATCTTACTGGATGATACCGTTTACATTGACAACATAAATTGTGTCATTGGTATCCTTATAGTCTTTGAATCCTGCTCCAAGCTCTGGTTTTTCAGAGGATTTGGAAGTAGAAGAGGCTTTCTGGAGGGAACCGTTTACATTTACAAGATATTTCACTCCGTCAAGAGTAACGGGAGCGTATCTTAAATCGGAATCGGCTTCTTTTCTTAAACCGTATTCATATACAGTATCGTCCAGGATACCATGGTATCCCTGTCCCTTTTTGGAACCGGATGTCTGGAAATACCAGATCTGGTTCTCACCTAAATCTTCATCGTAGATTGTCTGCTTACCGGTCTTCATGGCGCCGTCGTTTGAATTGCCGAAGTAGAAGTTGGCAGTTGCGTCATCTTCCAGAGTGACTACCTGAAGTCCTGTCTTCATTTCACCTTTTGTATTAAATCCATATTTGTTGGAGTCCACAGTAAATAATTGAATACCCTTGTCTGCATGGAATGGCACGCCGTTTTTGAAGTAGAACCAGTAGAGTTCATCCTCTTCGCTGATTCCGGAAATGCCTTCAATTTTTTCCCAGCCGTCTGCCCGTGCACCGCTTTCAAGATAGTACTGGTATCCGTCTGCGGAAGTATTTTCTGTATTTTCGGCCGCTTCAGATGGAGTAGAGGTTACAGGAAGCTCGTACCAGCCGGTCTGCATCTCTCCTTCTGTAAAAGTATAATAGGAGCCATTAATTTTTTTGTCGACCTGGTTATTTACCATGGTGCCGTCTTTTTCAAAATAGTACCAGGAGAGTGACTCCTCCGGATCATCGCTGTCATTTACCAGCTGTACCCAGCCGGTTTTCATGGCACCGTCGTTTTCATCTCCCAGGTAATAAGTATCGTTACCGATTTCAACCTTACCTGAAAGCATCTGACCCTGATCGTCGAAATAGTAGTATTCACCGTCTATTTTCTGCCATTTTGACTCAACAGATTTGCCGTTTCTGTCATAATAGTGCCAGAAATATTCCGGAGCGTCAGGGGAGTCCCAATAGTTATCATTGGTTTCGGTGATCCACTGATTAGAGATTCTTTTTCCGTCTGCATCTACGTAATAATTATCGATTTTGGTATCAGTGGCGATTTCGCCGTCTTCGTTCAAATAATACCAGTCATCCCCGTATTTCTTCCATGAATCAGTCACATAATAGTCGGCCTCTTCGTAGAATCTCCAGACACCGTCTTCTTCAACCCAGCCAATCACCCCGGCATAGGCAGTTGCTGCTGTGTTGATAAATCCCAGTGTGGGAGCTGCTGCGGTTAAAACACCGGCAGCGGATAATACAGCCATCAATTTTAAATGCTTTTTCATTAATATGTTCTCTCCTTTTTGCAATAAGTTTTATCGTGGCCGAAAATCCATCGTTGCATTACTCTGCGATTATAACGTAAATAAGGCTGTCTTTCCTAGTGTGGTTTCATGGCAGATATGGAAGGAGATAACAGAACAAGGAAAAGGATGAGAAAGGGCAGGGGTCCCTCTTTCCGGCTGAGCAGGCTTTGTTACCGGAAAGAAATCCGGATAATCAGAAGCCATTAGAAAGTAAGAAAACTTTAATAGGAAAATAAAAGCTGTTGTGGTATAATCACAGACAGATAATAAACATACCTAAAAGGAGAGATGATCCATGAGAATGAAAGTATCCGACTACATTTCCGGAAAACTGGTGGAATCCGGGATCACACAGGTATTTACCGTTACCGGGGGAGGAGCCATGCATTTAAATGATGCTCTGGGGCATCAGAAGGGAATGCGCTGCTTATATAATCATCACGAACAGGCTTGTGCCATAGCAGCGGAAGCTTACGCCAGGATCCATGGCCGCATAGCTGCTGTCTGTGTTACCACAGGACCTGGGGGAACCAATGCCATTACCGGCGTGCTTGGCGGCTGGCTGGATTCCATTCCCATGCTGATCTTATCCGGTCAGGTGCGCTATGACACGACTGCCAGATGGTCAGGCGTGGGAATCAGGGCCATGGGGGACCAGGAGTTCGACATAACAAAGGCAGTCGGCTGTATGACAAAATACAGTGAGATGGTCATTGACCCCAAGAGAATCCGCTATTGCCTGGAAAAGGCCATTTACTTATCCCTGTCCGGCCGCCCCGGCCCATCCTGGCTCGATATTCCCTTAGATGTCCAGGGAGCCTTTATTGAAACAGAGGACCTGGCCGGATTTTCTCCGGAGGATTATGAACGGGGAGGCGATGGCTGGGCCTGTGTAAGCGCAGCCAGAATCAGGGAGGATGAAGCAGGCTGCGGAGAAACTCGGCAGGTACTGCCGGAAAAGGTGACAACTGATACGGTCCGGCCCATTCTGGAAAAAATCAGGTCTTCCTCCCGTCCTGTGATCAATGCAGGCAATGGAATCCGCATCGGACAGGCTCATGATGTGTTCCTGCGGGTGGTGGATAAGCTGGGGATTCCGGTGGTTACAGGCTGGAACAGCCAGGACTGCATTTATGATGACCATCCTCTTTATACAGGACGCGGCGGCGGTATGGGAGACCGGTCGGGGAATTTTGCCATCCAGAACAGCGATCTGGTTCTCTCCCTGGGAAGCCGTTTAAGCATCCGGCAGGTAGGGTATAACTATACCACCTGGGCCAGGGAGGCTTATGTGATTGTCAATGATATTGATCCGGAGGAGCTTAAGAAACCATCCGTTCACGCCGATATGCGGATACTTGCCGATGTAAAGAATCTGCTGACAGCTATGGAGGAACTCCTGGATTCGGAATACAAGGCTTCGAAAGAACAGCCTCTGTTTTCCGGCGGCAGGGGACTCGGCAGCATGACCTGGAAGGAAACCTGCAGCATGTGGAAGGAGACTTATCCGGTGGTGCTTCCAAAGCATTACGGCCATGGTGAGGAAGAGAAAGTCAATGTTTACGCATTTATTAAAGAATTAAGCAGCCGGCTTTTGGAGAACCAGATTACCGTAGTAGGAAACGGTTCTGCCTGTGTGGTGGGCGGACATGCCTATATCATCAGGAAGGGGCAGCGTTTCATTTCCAATTCAGCTGTGGCATCCATGGGATATGGTCTCCCGGCAGCCATTGGTGCCTGCATGGCATCCGGCAAAAAGGATATCATTCTGGTCACAGGTGACGGCAGCATTCAGATGAACCTGCAGGAGCTGCAGACGATTATACACCACCAGCTGCCCATTAAGATATTCCTTATTAACAATGGCGGATACCATTCCATCCGCCAGACCCAGAAGAATTTCTTCGGTGAGCCGCTGGTGGGGATCGGGGAAGACAGCCGGGATTTAAGCTTTCCGGATATGGAAAAGCTTTCGAAGGCTTATGGCTACCCATATATATCCGCACACCATAACAGCGGTCTTGGAAATTCCGTTGAAACGGCCCTGTCCGTAAAAGGGCCGGTAATCTGTGAGATATTTGTAAGCCGGGACCAGAATTTTGAACCGAAATCCTCTGCAAAGCGGCTGCCGGATGGAACGCTTGTTTCGCCGCCTTTAGAGGATCTGTCCCCATTTCTTTCCGACGAGGAAATGGACCGGAACATGATCATCCCGCGGATCAGGCAGTAATTTAACCTTATCAAGGAGGTCCACCGCTTCTAAAAGCGGGAGTATGGACCTGCTTGTTTCCATAGGAGTAAAGGCTCCTGAGGAAATACCAACAAGTGTTAATAAGGTTATGCCCGATGGAGCGGGGCACGCTGTGAGCAAGCAGCAAAGCGGATTGGGAATATCCGCTTTGACCTTTCAGGAGGAAATCCATTGAATGTTGTTATAACAGGGGCCACCAGCTTTCTTGGCAGGGCACTGGCCGAACAGCTTTTAAAAGAGCATAACCAGGTATTTGCGGTGGTCCGGCCAGGTTCTGTGAATATGGGAAGCCTGGACAGGAAGCGGCAGGGGCTTACCGTCATCGAACGGAACCTTGATGAACTTCAGGACCTGGACCGGTGGATCGGAGAGCCATGCCAGGCTTTTTACCATTTTGGCTGGGATGGATCGGGAAGTGCCAACCGGATGAAAAGGGAAGTACAGCTAAAGAACGTGACAGATGCATGTAAGGCGCTGGAAGGAGCCAGACGCCTTGGCTGCAGGCGCTTCCTGTTCAGCGGCTCCCAGGCAGAATACGGAATCCATAACGAGACCATGACAGAGGAGACGGTGTGCAGTCCCGTCTCCGAATACGGAAGAGCCAAGCTGGAATTTTTAAAGCGGGCTAAGGAGCTGACAGAAAACTGGAAACAGAATGGGAAATCCGACATGGAATATATCCATACCAGGATTTTCAGCGTCTATGGACCCGGAGATCATCCATGGTCTCTGGTTGAAAGCTGTCTTAAGGCATTTGAAAGAGGGGAATATATTTCCCTTGGGGAATGTACGCAAATGTGGAATTTTTTATATCTGGAGGATTGCATCCGGGCGCTGTTACTTCTGATGGAGCAGGAAAAGAAGTCGGTTTCCGGAATTTATAATGTGGCGGGACCGGAAAGGGAAAACAGGCCTTTACGGGAGTATATCCGGATCATGTATGAAGTCCTGGGCCGGCACGGAAGCTACAGCTATGGAAGGCGAAAGCCCAATGCGGAAGGTCCTGCGAATCTGATTCCGGATATAAAAAAACTGAAAGCGGTGACCGGATGGGAGCCTTCAGTGGCTTTTCCGGATGGGATCCGCCGGATCGTTCAGTCTGAAAAATATTGACATGGAGGAATTTTTGTGGTATGAGAGATAGGATTTGTATTGTGTGCGGAAAGCCTCTTTTAGAAAAATCACTGATGACACTTTCCCATATGCCTGCTTCTGCTCAGGATATTCCGGGAAAAGAGGAACTGGATAAGGAACAGGGTATCACTCTTACGCTGCATCAGTGTGAAGCATGCGGCCTGGTGCAGTTTGACTGCGAGCCGGTGCCTTATTATAAAGACGTGATCCGGTCAGGCGGCTTTACCACCACCATGGTGAATTTAAGAAGAAGCCAGTACAGGCATTTTATTGATGCGTATCATCTGGAGGGAAAGAAGCTGATCGAGGCAGGATGCGGTCAGGGAGAATTTCTCGGTCTGCTTGATGAATTTCCGGTAAAGGCCTGCGGAATCGAACACCGGGAAAGCCTGGCTGCGTCAGCCAGAGAAAAAGGTCTTACGGTCTGGAGGCAGTTTGCCGGGGAAGGAGAGGTCCTGGCTCCGGCGGATGGCAGTATAGAGGGTCCTTATGACGGGTTCTTATCCTTTAATTTCCTGGAACACCAGCCCGAACCGGTGAACATGCTCCGCTGCATTGCGGATAACTTAGCAGAGGATGGTGTGGGGTTAATCACGGTTCCCAGTCTGGAATATATCTTAAAGTATGACGGATATTATGAGCTGATCCGGGATCATCTTGCATATTATACCTTTGATACCCTTGGGTATGCAGTCCGGGAGGCCGGATTTGAGGTGCTGGAAGAAGAGATGGTCAACCGGGACACGCTTTCTGTCATCGTAAGGAAAAAGAGAAGAACCAAAGCCGGCAGCCGGACAGAAGATATCCGGAAGCCGTCAATGGTGGATGTTTCGGGTCTGATCGAGAGCAGGACTGCCATAGGAAAAGAGATGGAGGGGCTTGCAGATGAGTTAAAGGCCCAGGGGAAAAGGCTTGCCGTCTGGGGGGCCAGCCATCAGGGGTTTACTCTTGCTTCCACTACAAAGATCGGCAGGTTTGCAGAGTACATGATCGATTCCGCTCCCTTTAAGCAGGGAAAATATGCACCAGCCTCCCACCTTCCCATTGTGGCACCGGATCATTTCAAGACAGATCCGGTGGATGCGGTCCTGATCGTGGCCCCTGGCTATACGGAAGAGATCGCAGGTATCATACGGGAAAAATTTGGCAGAAATGTGCAGGTAATGGCGTTAAAATCCAATCATCTGGAAAGGATATAAGAAAAACCTATGAAAGCGTTTGTTTTGAAAGAACCGGGAACAGTTGCCTGGCATGACGCACCGGAGCCGGCTGTAACTCCTTACGGAGCCATACTCCGGCCAATTGCAGTAACACCATGTTCGTCTGACGTCCATACGGTATACGGCGGAGGATCGAGAAAGGCGCCGAATCTGATCCTGGGCCATGAATGCGTGGCTGAAATAGTCGAAACGGGAGAATTGGTCCATGATTTTAAGCCTGGTGACCGGGTGGCGGTTCCTGCCATCACTCCGGACTGGAGGGATCTGGGAATCCAGGAAGGGAATTTTAAGCACGCTTCGGCTCCGTTTTCCGGCCACCAGCTTGGAAGAACGGCCCCCGGAGTTTTTGCGGAAAAATTTTTGATTCCCGATGCAGATACGACTCTGGCTAAGATCCCGGATGGGGTTACCCTGGAACAGGCACTGATGTGCGTGGATGTGGTGACTACCGGATTTACAGGGGCGGAATATGCGGATATCAGGATCGGAGATACTGTGGTGGTCTTAGGGATCGGCCCCATCGGTCTCATGGCCATAGAAGGAGCCCGTCATCTGGGCGCCGCCCGGATCATTGCAGTGGGCAGCAGGCCTGTATGCGTAAAGCTGGCCGGAGAGTTTGGAGCTACAGAGGTTATAAGCTATAAGGACGGCAATGTGGCAGAACAGGTCATGGAGCGGACAGGCGGCCTGGGAGCCGACGGGGTCATTATCTGCGGAGGCGGGGATGAGGTCTTTGCCCAGGCGGTGGATATGGCCAGATACGGAATCGGTACCATTTCCAATGTGAATTATTACGGCGGTACCGGAAACCTGCCGTTTCCCAAGTTTTCGGGCGGCCGCGGCATGGCAGGAAAGACCATCCATACCGAGCTTGCCAAGGGCGGCCGGGTAAGGATTGAACGTCTTCTTCAAATGGTCCGGTACGGGAGGATTAATCCAGGGAAGCTGGTGACTCACCGCCTGTACGGTCTGGATCAGGTGGAAACAGCGCTGCAGCTGATGAAAGAAAAACCGGAGGATCTGATCAAGGTGATGGTTCAGATAGATTGGAAGTGAACATATGAAAACAATTAGTATCGTAATACCCTGTTACAATGAGGAAGAAAACGCAGAGGCCATGTATCAGGCCATATCCGGCGTATTTAAAAAAGAACTGCCTGCGTACCGATACGAGATAATCTTTATCGACAATGATTCAAAGGATCATACCAGGGACAGGATCCGGAAGCTGTGCTCCCAGGATGAGGGGGTCAAAGGGATTTTCAATGCCAGGAATTTCGGGCAGTTCAATTCCCCTTATTATGCCATGCTCCAGTCAGCCGGGGACTGTACCATCCTGATGGCTGCGGATTTCCAGGACCCGGTGGAAATGATCCCCAGGTATGTGAAAGAATGGGAAAACGGGTATAAGATCGTCATTGGAATCAAGAAATCCAGTAAAGAGAATAAAATCATGTACTGTCTCAGAAGCTGTTATTATAAAACGATTAAAAAGCTCTCCGATGTGGAACAGATCGAGCATTTCACCGGCTTTGGACTGTATGATGCAAGATTTATTAAAGTCTTAAGACAGTTAGATGACCCGACTCCCTTCCTTCGGGGAATCGTAGCGGAACTTGGCTTTAAACGGAAGGAAATCCCATACGAACAGCCCAAAAGGCGGGCCGGGAAGACCAGCAATAATTTTTACCGCCTTTATGATGCGGCAATGTTAAGCGTCACTTCTTATACCAAGGTCGGGCTGCGCCTGGCCACCATATTCGGAAGTATCTGCTCTTTTGCCAGCCTGATGGTGGCTCTTATTTATCTGATCATGAAACTGATGTACTGGGACCGTTTCCCGGCAGGCATGGCGCCTCTCCTGATTGGCATGTGCTTTCTGGGATCGGTGCAGATTTTTTTTATCGGCCTTGTGGGGGAATATATCCTGTCCATCAATGCCCGTGTGATGAAACGGCCTCTTGTCATTGAAGAGGAACGGATTAATTTCCCGGATGAGACAGAGAATAATACAAAAGAGGAAATGCTTTTCATGGCAGCCTCCATGGAGGATGAGAAACAGAGATGAAATATAAGATAGATGTAGCCAGAATCCGTGAAAATTCCATCGTATTAAACGGCTGGGTCATCGGAAGGACCCTGGAGACAGAAGCGGAATTTGAAGTCTTAAACGGTCAGGAAAAGCCGGTGGAATTTAAATATGTTCCGGTCCGCCGGGATGATGTGAGCCAGAACTATTTTAAGAAGACCTCTGACAGGGATTTGGGGTTTGATATCCGGATTCCATATTTCAGAGAGAACAATGAGGATAGGACCCTGGTGATCCATTGTGACGGGAAAACCGCCAGAGTGAAGTTTAACGCCCAGATCATTGAAAAGCAAAACAGCTCTGTCCATAAGAAGCGGATGAAGCTTAAGGGCATGATGAACAGGGAAACCTTTCAGTCTGCCGTGGATTTCTGGAAGGAAAACGGTTTTCGGGCCTTTGTATTAAAGTCCAGGCACAAGCTTCAGGGCATAGACAGCGATTATGACTATCCGGAATGGGTTGCCCTGACAAAAACCACGGAGGAGGAGCTGAGTATCCAGAGGAAGACCGTATTGGAATATATGCCCAGGCTGTCTGTCGTTGTACCTGCTTATAAAACGCCGGAACGTTATCTGGCGGATATGCTGGATTCTTTATTGGCCCAGACCTATACAAACTGGGAAGTGTGCGTGGCAGACGGAAGCCCCAGGGGGGAGGGGGTAGAGAGGGTCTTAAAGCGCTATGCCTTAAAGGATGAGCGGATCCGTTATGTGATCCTGGGAGAGAACAAGGGAATTTCCGGTAATACCAATGCGGCCATTGAGATGGCAAAGGGCGATTTCATTGTCCTGGCAGACCATGATGATACCCTGGCTCCTGATGCCCTGTTTGAATGTGTGAAGGCGGTCAATACCGATCCGGAGATCGATGTGGTCTATACCGATGAGGACAAGCTGGACATTGACGGCGGAGAGCTTTTTGAACCTCATTTCAAGCCGGACTTTAATCCCGACCTTTTAACAAGTGTCAACTATATCTGCCACCTGTTTGTGGTGAACCATGATCTGCTCATGGAAGTGGGAGGTTTCAGGGAGGAATTCGACGGTGCCCAGGATTATGATTTCATCTTCCGGTGCACGGAAAAAGCCAGGAAGATCTATCATGTACCAAAGGCTCTTTACCACTGGCGCTGTCATCAGAATTCCACCGCAAGCAATCCGGAAAGCAAGCTGTATGCCTTTGAGGCCGGGGCGAGAGCCATTAAAGCCCACTATGAGCGGCTGGGGATAAAGGCATTGTCCGTGGAAAAAGGAGTGGATTACGGCATTTACCATACCACATTTCAGATAAAAGGAGAGCCTCTGGTATCCATTGTCATTCCCAATAAGGACCATACGGCGGATCTGGATCTGTGCATGCGTTCCATTATAGAGAAGTCCGCCTATCAGAATCTGGAATTCATAGTGGTGGAAAACAACAGTACAGAACAGGAAACCTTTGAATATTACGAAAGAATCCAGAAGGAGTTTGACAATGTCCATGTGGTAAAGTGGGAGAGGGAATTCAACTTCTCTGCTATCAATAACTTTGGCGTCACCTTTGCTAAGGGTGAATATCTCCTGTTTTTAAATAATGATACGGAGATCATTAATCCGGAAAGCATTCATGAAATGCTGGGATTCTGCCAGAGAGACGATGTGGGTATCGTGGGGGTCAGGCTCCTGTATTCCGATGACACCATTCAGCATGCCGGTGTTGTGGTGGGCTTTGGCGGTATTGCCGGACACACCTTTATCGGACTTCACAAGGCCGAAAGCAGCTATTTCAACCAGGCTCTTTGTGCCCGTGACTACAGTTCCGTGACGGCTGCCTGTATGATGAGCAGGAAGTCTTTGTTTGAAAAAGTTGGCGGCTTTTCCGAGGAATTAGCTGTAGCTTTTAACGATATCGACTATTGCATGAAGATCCGTTCCCTTGGCAGGCTGGTGGTCTATGCGCCTTATGCCATGTTCTACCATTATGAGTCAAAATCCAGAGGGCTTGAGGACACACCGGAAAAGGTGGCCCGCTTTAACCGGGAGATCCGGATATTTGCAGATAAATGGCCCTATATTTTACGGGATGGAGATCCTTATTATAATCCCAATCTGACCCTGCGGAAATCCAATTTTGCCCTGCGGGATCTTCGTAAGGAGAAAATCGGAGAACCCTACAGGCTTGAGGTATAAAATGCAGAAAAAAGTGACCATCATTATTCCGAATTATAATGGATTAAAATTTATGGAACCCTGTTTAAATGCCCTGAAAGCTCAGAGTGATAAGAACTTTGAGCTTCTTGTGGTGGATAACGGTTCGAATGACGGAAGCGTTCAGTGGCTTAAGGAGCATAAGGTCCCTTCTGTATTCCTTCCTTCAAATACCGGGTTTTCCGGAGCAGTGAATGTGGGGATCCGAAATGCAAAAACGCCTTATGTTATTCTTTTAAACAATGATACGGAACCAAAGCCGGATTATGTAAAAGAACTGGTCCGGGCCATGGACCGGTCACCGAAGATATTTTCCGCAAGCAGCAAGATGATCCAGCTTTATCATAAGGAGCTTATGGATGATGCAGGAGATATGTACAGCATTCTGGGCTGGGCTTATCAGAGAGGCGTTGGCCAGAGCAGCCGGGGCTATACAAAGCCCCGCAGCGTCTTTGCGGCCTGTGCCGGGGCTGCTATTTACCGGAGGAGCGTGTTTGAGGAGATCGGCGGCTTTGACGAAGCTCATTTCGCCTATCTGGAAGACATTGACGTTGGATACCGTGCCAGGATCTTCGGATATGAAAATGTATACTGCCCCGCAGCTGTGGTTTTCCATGTGGGTAGCGGTACCAGCGGATCCAGGTATAATTCCTTCAAGGTGAAGCTGGCGGCCAGGAACAATGTATATCTGAATTACAAGAATATGCCGGTTCTGCAGCTTCTGGTGAATCTGATTCCCCTTTTGGCCGGAATTTTTGTAAAATATTTATTTTTCAGGAAGATCGGCTTTGCTTCTGATTATGTGGAAGGCTTAAAAGAAGGGATCCGTACGGCAGGAAGCACCAAAAAGGTCCGTTTCCGCATGTCTCACCTTGGCAGTTACCTGCGGATCGAAGGGGAACTGATCTTCGGAACATTCCTCTATGTTTGGGAATTTTTTCGAAGAAAACTAAAAATTGTCAGGTCAATTTAAGAATATTTTAATGGTATCATATTGACATATCATGTATAATATACGGGAAATTATCATGGAAGAGTATGGTGCGATGCACGATTGGAAGGTTTTGCTGATATGATAAAGGATAATCAGAAAAAATTTAACGGATTTCATGTAGCACTGGATGGACTGGTCATCGTTTTGTCCTATGTGCTGGCATGGCTGCTGCTCCTGCTTGGAAACAGGCTGTTCAGCCCTTACAAGCAGGTTCTGGCACCGCAGTATTATTTTGCGGCGCTTCTGGTAATCCTGCCGGTCTATCTGCTGCTTTACGGTATCTTTCATTTGTATGCTCCGAAGAGGGTACAGGCGAAACGGTATGAATTCGTCAATATCTGCAAGGCCAATCTGCTGGGGATTCTGCTGTTTACCCTGATCCTGTTCCTGATCAAAAAGAATCCGTTTTTCTATTATTACTCTACCAGGATGGTATTTTACTTTTTTGCCATCAACATCACACTGGAGACTGTGGAACGGAATCTGATCCGTTACGTGCTGCGTTCCATGCGTTCGAAAGGCTATAATCAGAAGCACATCCTTCTGATCGGTTACAGCCGTGCTGCGGAAGGGTTCATTGACCGGGTGCTGTTCAATCCGGAATGGGGATATCAGGTCAAGGGGATTCTTGATGATACCAGAGAATGGGGAAGCGGATATAAGGGAGTCCATGTCATTGGCAAGGTACGGGATCTGGATGGGATACTTTCTCTGAATTCTCTTGATGAGATTGCGATTACCTTAAGCATAAGCGAATACGCAAGCCTGGAACAGATCGTGGCTTCCTGTGAAAAATCAGGTGTCCATACCAAATTCATACCGGATTATAACAATATGATTCCCACTAGGCCCTATATTGAGGACTTACAGGGCCTGCCGGTGGTCAATATCCGCCGGGTTCCCCTCACTGACCCGGTCAACTTTCTTGTAAAACGTATGGTGGACATACTGGGGGCATTGTTTGCCCTGTTATTATTTTCTCCTGTTATGCTGGTAACAGTGGTCCTCATTAAATGGACATCACCCGGCCCTCTGATCTACAGACAGGAACGGGTGGGCCTTCATAACAGGCCGTTTAATATGTATAAGTTCCGTTCCATGGTAGTTCAGGCCCCGTCGGAAGAAAAAATAAAATGGACGACGCCTCATGATGTCCGGGTGACTCCTGTAGGAAGATTTATCAGAAAGACAAGCATAGATGAGATGCCCCAGTTTTTTAATGTCCTTCGCGGGGATATGAGCCTGGTAGGCCCAAGACCGGAGAGGCCTCTCTTTGTAGAAAAATTTAAGGAGGAGATTCCGCGTTATATGATTAAGCACCAGGTCCGGCCGGGAATTACGGGCTGGGCACAGGTGAATGGATACCGGGGAGATACTTCCATTACAAAGAGAATTGAACACGATTTATATTATATTGAAAACTGGACTCTGGGGTTTGATATAAAGATACTGTTTCTTACCATGTTCAAAGGATTTATTAATAAAAATGCGTACTGATACCGGATACGACATGATTAGGATTGAGGTTAAATAGATGAGAAATGAATTTGATGATGAATTAGGCCGTGATAATACCAGAAAGGGAAGACGCGGTTTTGATTCAAAACCAGATCCGTCCGATGGAGATTACTACCTGGATGATGATTATGAGGACTATGAAGAGCCGGGCTATGACAGAACAGATCAGACAGCGGACCGGGAGAACTTAACAAGGAAGAACGGCAGTTCTGCCAGAGAACAATATGCGGCTGACGGAAGAACCAGGGGAACCTATGGTTCCAAACCGGTATCAGAAAACAGTCAGAGATTGTTCCGCGGGCAGTCATCAACCGGAGCCGGTCAGGGAAAAAACCAGGGTACATCCCGTCCCAGGCAGACGGCCGGAAGCGTTCCGGACAGGAGCCAGGAAGCAGCCCGTCACCAGTCTGCGTCAGGCAGGAGCCAGGAAACACCTCGTCCCCAGTCACCAGCCGGAAGAAGCCAGGGAGTATCCCGCTCCCAGGCATCGGGAAGCAGCCAGGGAGTATCCCACCCCCAGGCTTCATCGGGAAGCAGCCAGGGAATATCCCGTTCCCACACTCCGTCGGAAAGCAGCCAGAGAACGTCCCGCACCCAGACGGCGGCTGAAACCAGCCAGAGGGCAGCAGGGAACCGCACGGCAGCGGGAAGCGTTCAGGGAGCGGCCCGCCAGATCGTGATCGGAGACGGCAAAACCAGGCAGCAGTCCAGAATACCGGCTCAGGACAGCCAGTCGAAGAATGCAGCCGCCAGCAGGTTGACAGTTCAGGCAGGAAAAAAGAAAAAAACCAGGCGAATCATCATTATGGCAGTGGCGGAGATTATTACTTTGGCACTTATCTTCTCTTATGCTTATGTGGCCAGATTGATGGGGACCATTCAGAGGCCGGATAATTTTGATGAAAAGCAGGTTCGCAATGAGGTCATGTCAGCCGAACAGAAAAAACACATGACAGGTTTCCGTACCATTGCAATCTTCGGTGTAGACAGCAGAGATGGCAATGTGAATAAAGGGGCCAATGCTGATGTTATTATAATCTGCAATATAAACCGGGATAACGGTGAAATTAAACTAGTCTCTGTATTTCGCGATACATATTTGAACACCAATGATGGGAATACTTATAACAAGATAAACTCTGCCTATGCCAATGGAGGCCCTGCCCAGGCTTTGACAGCCCTTAATAAAAACCTGGATCTGGATATCAGCGAATACGTCACATTTAACTGGAAATCAGTTGCCGACGGGATCAATATGCTTGGCGGCGTAGATGTTGATATCAGCAAAGCGGAATTCCGTTACATCAATTCTTTCATTACGGAGACAGTAGAGAAGACAGAAGTCCCATCCGTTCATTTGAAATCAGCCGGCATGAACCATCTGGATGGCGTACAGGCTGTGGCATACGCCAGACTTAGAAAGATGGATACCGACTATGCGAGAACAGAGCGTCAGCGTCTTGTTATTCAAAAGACATTTGAGAAAGCTAAAAATGCTGATCTGGGTCTGCTTAATAGAATTTTACTGATGGAAGTGGAGCAGGTAGGAACGAACCTTACCTTTAGTGATTTTACGGAACTGATTCTGGATATCAGCAAATATCATATCGGGGAAACCGGAGGCTTTCCATTTGCCCGTGGGGATATGAAGATGGGGAAGAAGGGGGACTGCGTAATCCCCCAGACACTGGAAACCAATGTGGCAGAGCTTCATAAGTTCCTTTTTGATAAGGAAGATTACGAGCCGTCTGATATGGTTAAGAAGATCAGTGCCAAGATAGCAGCGGATTCTGGCATGTATAAAAAGGGAACCAGTATTGATCATGTTCCTACGGATGAGGGATATATTCCCAAGAAAACCACGGAAGCTGAGAAAATAGAGAAAACCACGGCAGCGGAAGAGACGGCCATGGAGAGTGAATCCATAGAGGAAACAGATGAATACGGAAATCCTGTTAAGCCTGAGGAGACATTGGAAAGCGGACCGGGGGTGACGAAAGAGACTAAGCCTGGTGAGACAAAACCCCAAGAAACGACGACAGGAGCTTTAAAGCCAGGGGAAACGAAGCCTTCAAGCGGCACCACGGAATCCACAACGGATTCAGCAGGTCCGGGAACCAGTCAGACAACAGCCCCCTATGAACCGACAACTGCACAAACCACGACGGAAGGGTCCGGAGGCCCGGGAGAGACAACCGATTCCCAGACTTCCGGAACGACTGGAACAGCTTCTGAGGTCCCTGTAGTATCAGCACCGCCAGACATGAATTAAAAAGGGAATATCAGAGATGAAACCCCGCAGACAGAGCCTTAACTTATAAATGGCATCTGATGCGGGGGTTCTTCTATTTTCACATATTCAATATAATTTTATCACAGAATGGTCACAATTCATTGATAGACTTTGATTATCAAAAGAGATAAGATATTTACGGGAAAGGAGATAGATCTTATGTATAACGAAAATGAAAACATGGAAACAGGCCGCATGAATCCTGAAGAGCATAAAGAAGAAGAAGCAACCACTAATTTTATTATGAGGGACCCTGATCTGGATAAATCCGCAGGAAATCAGTGCGGCAGCCAGTCTCAGACACACAGTTCCTATGAAACCCAGCAGAATATTCCGCACTACCAGGAATACCAGTATCACAGAATGGCACAGCAAAATCCTCTTCCAGGAGAAGGAAAGCCCAAAAAGAAAGGCGGTTTTGTAAAGAAAGCAGCAGCCCTCGTAAGCGGAGCACTCGTATTTGGAGTGATTGCCGGAAGTACCATGGTGGGAATCAACTGGGCGGCCGGTTCTTATGAACATAAGAATCCGGTTCAGATAAGCCAGGCAGAGACCATTCCTCCGGCAGCAGCCGATACCGGAGCCCCCGCAGCCAATACCTCAAGTGTAACCACAGTCAATGACGTCTCTACGATCGTAGACAGGGCCATGCCATCCGTAGTTGCCATTACCAGCAAGGTGATTTATGAAAGTCAGACATGGTTTGGCCCTATGCAGAGAGAAGGGGTAGGAAGCGGTTCCGGTATCATTGTTGGAAAGAATGACGATGAACTCCTGATTGTGACCAATAACCATGTTGTAGAAGGTGCGGAAGAGCTGAAGGTCACCTTTATCGATCAGGTAGCAGTAGATGCGGCCATTAAGGGAACCGACGCGGACCGGGACCTGGCAGTTATTGCGGTCCCGCTTAAGAATATTGCAGCCGATACCTTATCGAAGATAGCCATTGCAACGCTTGGTAATTCCGATAACCTGAAGGTAGGCCAGGGAGTGGTTGCCATTGGAAATGCTCTGGGATACGGTCAGTCCGTTACCGTTGGCTATATCAGTGCTCTTGACCGCACCGTTCAGACTGAAGATGGGGACAATCAGGATCTGCTTCAGACTGATGCGGCCATTAACCCCGGAAACAGCGGAGGCGCTCTGTTAAATATGCAGGGCCAGGTAATCGGCATTAACTCAGCGAAATACTCATCTACCGAGGTAGAGGGCATGGGATATGCGATCCCCATATCGAAAGCACAGGATATCATTGACACCCTGATGACCAAAAAGACCAGAACACAGGTAGCCGATGCAGACCAGGGATACCTTGGGATCCAGTGCAAGAATATTGATGCAGCCACCAGCCAGCAGCTGGGGATGCCTCAGGGTGTGTTCATCTATAAGATCGTAGAAGGAGGCGCAGCTTCCCAGTCTGACCTGCGGGAAAAAGATATCATCACCAAATTTGACGGCCAGGGAATCAGAACCTATGATGACCTGACAAGTATGCTTAAGTATTATAAAGGCGGATCAACCGTAACCATTACCGTTCAGTCCCTTGAGAATGGACAGTATGTGGAAAGAAACGTTGAAATAACCCTGGGTAAAAAACCGGCAGAGGCAGATTCACAGGGTTGATAAAAAGAAAAGCTCCTCGGACTTGAGTCCGGGGAGTTTTTGCGAATCATAAAAAAAGTCTAAATTGCAGGTCCGCACTTGTAGGAGTGTTTTAAATGCTTTATAATGATTAGATATGCGGTATATAATTACAGATAGAAGGAGATTATAGTTTGAACGACAAAGATTTTCAGGAGGAGAAGATGGAAGATACCACACTTCGCGGCTCTGATAAGGATAAAGAGAAAAAAGAAGACGAAGAATATGAAAAAATCTGTTATGTCTGCAGAAGGCCGGAAACGGTGGCAGGCCCTATGGTTTCCATGCCGGGAGGCATGAACTTATGCCATGACTGCATGCAGAAGGCGTTTGATTCCGTAACCCAGGGAGGATTTGATCTGTCCAAGATTCAGAATCTGCCTTATATGAATCTGAACTTAAGTGATCTTGGCAATTTAAACACCCAGGATCTGGAGATACCCAAAAAACAGAAGATTAAAAAAAGACCGGAAAAAGAGCAGAAGCAGGAAATGAGCCTGAAGGATATTCCGGCGCCTCATGTGATCAGACAAAAGCTGGATGAATATGTAATCGGCCAGGATCAGGCGAAAAAGGTGATTTCCGTAGCGGTTTATAATCATTATAAAAGAGTCTATCTGGTAGAATCCAAACAGAGGGATGAGGAGGGGAATATTCAGATTGAGAAGTCCAACATACTCATGATCGGCCCTACGGGAAGCGGCAAGACCTATATGGTTAAGACACTGGCCAGGCTGCTTGACGTTCCTCTGGCCATTGCCGATGCCACATCTCTTACAGAAGCCGGATACATTGGCGATGATATTGAGAGTGTGGTTTCCAAATTGCTGGCGGCAGCGGACAATGATGTGGACAAGGCAGAGCGCGGCATTATTTTTATTGATGAAATTGATAAGATTGCAAAAAAGAAGAGTACCAGCAGCCGGGATGTAAGCGGAGAATCCGTCCAGCAGGAACTTTTAAAGCTTTTGGAAGGAAGTGCGGTAGAGGTTCCGGTGGGTTCCAATCAGAAAAATGCATTGACACCCATGACCACGGTTCATACGGAGAATATCCTGTTCATATGCGGAGGAGCATTCCCGGATTTGGAAGACATCATTAAGGAACGGCTGAAGGAGAAATCCTCCATGGGCTTTTCTTCTGAATTAAAGGACAAGTATGAGAAAGATTCTAATATTCTGACCAAAGTGACCAATGAGGATTTAAGAAAATTCGGTATGATTCCGGAATTTTTAGGCCGTCTTCCCATTACGGTCACTCTGGAATCTTTAAACAAGGAACTGTTGATCCGAGTATTAAAGGAGCCTAAAAACGCCATTTTGAAGCAGTACAGAAGGCTTCTGGAGCTTGATGAGGTCAATCTTGTATTTGAAGAGGATGCTCTTGAGTGGATCGCACAGGAGGCGCTTAAGAAAAAGACCGGGGCCAGGGCTTTGCGGGCAATCATAGAGAGTTTCATGCTGGACATTATGTATGAGATCCCCAAGGATCCCAATATCGGTTCCGTGGTCATAACAAGAGCCTATCTGGATAAGAACGGCGGGCCGTTGATCCAGATGAGAGGATAGAACTTAGGGAGAATCAGCGGAATTTGCCGGATAAGGATAAAAAATACGGTAAAATGGAGATAATAAGGACAGAAGGAGTGAACGCCATGGTATTTATCGGTTTGATTGTTATATTGGCAGCCATTGATCTTAGCATAAAAAGCGGGATTGAGGAGCAAAAGGATACCGACTTTCCCAAAGAACTTGAGGGGAGCGGCGGAAAAATCTTATTATATAAGAATCACAATGAAGGTTTTTCCTTCGGTTATTTAAGGAACTGTCCGGAACTGGTGCAGATGGTTCCTCTCGCAGTCGCATCCTTTATCGGTGGGATACTTGCCAGCCTGCTGCAGGAAAAAGGGAGGACCGCACAAAAGCTGGCCCTGGCCCTGACTTTGGGCGGAGCTTTCAGCAATCTGTACGACAGGCTGATCCGCCGCTATGTGGTGGATTATTTCAGCATTCAGGTGGGCAGACTTAAGAAAGTTGTATTCAACCTTGGAGATATGTTTGTTTTTTTAGGAGCTGGAATCATGCTTGTGGCGGAAATTATACGTTCCGTCAGAGAACGGTAAAACGGAACAAATACGCTCTGCGGGTTCTCCGGTTATTACGGCTCCGTCAAGTGAACATGTTTGCGTTTTCCAGCCGTGTGAAACATTCTAAGCGTATTTTTTGCAGATGGAAACCGCAGACATGTGTTTGGCTGGCTGCCCGCTTAAATTAAAAAACGGCTGTCTTCTTGACACTGCCGCATTTCTATTGTAGAATCAGAGATAAAATATTATAAAACAGGAGTTGATTTTTTTGGATTCGAGTGACTATTTACAGTTGCTTATATTACTTTTCATGATTGGATTATCAGCATTTTTCTCATCGGCTGAGACTGCACTTACTACGGTGAATAAAATCAGGATCAGAACACTGGCTGAGGCGGGCAGCAAAAAAGCCATCACCCTTTCCAAGGTTCTGGAGAACCAGGGTAAGATGCTCAGTGCGATTCTGGTCGGCAACAATGTGGTAAACTTAACGGCCTCATCCATGTCCACCACACTGGTGATGAGCTTATGGGGCAACAGGGCGGTCAGCATTGGAACCGGTATCCTCACTCTTGTCATTCTTGTGTTTGGCGAAATCTCGCCAAAGACCATCGCAACGTTGTATTCCGAGAACCTATCTTTAAAATATGCAAGATTTATTTATATTTTTATGATCATCATGACTCCGGTCATTTATGTTGTCCGTGTTCTCTCCTCCGGATTTCTGCGTTTTATTCATGTTGATCCTACCCGGAAACAGGAGGCTTACACAGAAGAAGAACTGCGTACCATCATGGATGTCAGCCATGAGGAAGGGGTGATTGAATCAGAAGAGAGGAAGATCATCAATAATGTATTTGATTTTGGTGATTCGGTTGCACGTGATATCATGATTCCGCGTATTGATATGACTCTGGCAGAGGTAAATGCCACTTACGATGAATTGATTGAAATTTTCCGGGAAGAGATGTATACCCGGATTCCGGTATATGAGGAAACCAGTGATAATGTCATCGGAATCATTAACATGAAGGATCTTCTGCTTATAAACAATAAAGATGAATTCAGCCTCCGGAATATTTTACGGGAGCCTCTCTATACATATGAATATAAAAAAACTGCAGAACTTATGTTAGAGATGCGCCAGACCTGCAATAACGTTGTCATTGTCCTTGATGAATACGGGGCAACGGCTGGAATGATCACTCTGGAGGATCTGCTGGAAGAGATCGTTGGTGAGATCAGAGATGAGTACGACGAGGATGAAGAAGATGAGCTGATAGAAGTCAGTCCAGGTGAATATGTGGTAGAAGGTTCCATGAAGCTTGACGATTTAAATGACCGTTTGGGCCTGGAGCTGGAATCCGACGATTATGATTCCATCGGCGGCCTGATCATCGGGCAGCTGGACCGTCTTCCGGAGCAGGGGGAAGAGGTTACTTTCAATGGAATCCGCCTGATTGTGGACGAGCTTGATAAAAACAGGATTGATAAGGTGCATATGTATTTGCCTCGTTAATATATGGCTGGCGGTTACGCAGACTTTTGCCAGGGGTTCGAGGGAAAAGAGGCAGAGGGGGAGGGCCGGCGGCTGGGGTTTCGGCAGATGAACTTCTAAGACCGGAAGGATACAAAAAGCATGGGATCGGAAAACTTCACCCGAATTTCTGAAAGAAATTCGCGTTCAGGGTTTCCTCGAAAATTGGCTTTGAGGCCAATTTTCGCCCATGCTTTTTGCACCCTTCCGGCCTAAGAAGTTCTGATCTGCCTGCAAACCACCCTCCGGCCCTCCCCCTCTGCCTCTTTTCCCGGCTAAGTTTTTGAAAAAGTCCACTGTGTACTGACATATTTGGTGGTTTGATTTAATTTGCATTGTATTTCTATATACAATAATATTGATCTTTGAAGTAATAATGGTAAAATATATGTAAATATAAGTATTAGAAGAGAAATGTATTGAATCTATAATTTATTATGATGGTAATGGGGGTGGGGGAAAATGCAGCAATATTTTGAAGGACGAGTTAAACAAAAATGTTCAGAATTAGAAGAAAGTGTAAAAGTTGAAAATAAAATATTTGCAAATGAAAGACCGGATAATAATTGGAATAGCAAGCATTTCATAATTAATAATTCAACATTTGCTAAAATGGGATTTCGAGAGGCAAGGTTTACTGAAGATGATTTGAAATTTAATGTTTTTATTGATTGTTATTTTAAAAGAGCATATTTTGATAATGTTAATTTTACAAGTTCTATTTTTATTAATTGCAACTTTGATGAAGTGACAGTTATTAATTGTGTTTTGGATTATTGCAAATTTGATAATTGTATGATTAAATATAAGAACTTAATTGATTCTTTATCTGAAAGAGCAAATATTAGATGGGAATTATGCAAAAATATATCACTTGAATGTTTGAAATTAGGACAAGAAGATGAGTATAGGAAATACTTTTTTGAGGAAAAGAGAGCGAGTGAGAAATATTATTTGAAAAAATTTTGGCATAAAGGAAATGAAAAATATTATCGCAAATATAATTGGGTAGATCAAATAACCGGGTTGGCAGATTTTATATTAAGTAAGCTCAATAAAATATTATGGGGATATGGAGAAAAAATTTCAAGATTGATTTTTAATATAATGCTTGTTCTTATTATTTTCACATTTGGTTATTATACAAATATTAAAAATGTTGTAGGAGCGAAGGAAATGTCAATCCCTATTGCAATATACATGAGCTTATCCAATTTTTTTACGGTAACATGTGATTATACATCGTGTGAACTAAGTTATAAAATAATTTCAGTTGCTGAGGGTGGTATGGGAATTATACTAATGGGATTTTTTGTTGCTGCATTATTTAGATACATAAATAGGCGAGGCTAGTATGAGACAGATAAATTTTGAAAAATTGGCAGGTCAAAATATTATTGAAGAAATATATTTATTTGGATCAGTTGCCAGGGGAGAAGATGATCAGTTTAGTGATGTTGATATATTGATTATAGTTCAAGATTGCACTGAAGAAGAATATATTGAATTAAAGGACTATTATGCTAAGATTTTAGATATTCCTGTTGAATGGATTTCTTTGTACAGAATTTCGAAAGTTGAAAAAATGTATAATAGAGGATCTTATTTTTTATGGCATATAAAAAAAGAAGGTATTAAGCTTTATAGTAAAACTGATTGGTTAGAAATATTACTTAAAACACTTCCCCAATATAAGGATATGGAAAAAGATCTACAAGAGTACTGTGATATCTTGAAAGATATAGATTTAGAGTTACAGAATGAATATATTGATAGTAATTATGAATTATCAGTGTTGGCATCATTAGTCAGAAATACATGCATTGTATTATCTTATATGAATAATAGATTTGATTTTGGACGAGAATCTGTTATAATTACATGTAAAGATATATATAAAAAACAGATATTATTTTCATTAGATGAATATATTGAATTATATAAATATAGATTATTTGAAACAGGCAAACTTAATACATTAGAAAAGGGAAGTATAGAATTAATAAAAAAATGGATTTATTATGAACGAAAATTATTGAAAATGGCGTTGAAAGGAGTGAAGGTCTATGTTAGACAAAATAAATGCTGAATGGAATAAGCTTTTAGAAATGGAAAATGTATCACCTTACCTATTTCGAACAAGGATTGAGCGGGCTATTAAACATTCCATCAGATATGCGGATTTAACTAGAAATATCGATTTATTGCAGGACTGTGATACTATTAAGTATAAATTAAAATATATTTCTGATCAAAGTAATCAAACAGCAGATGGAATGCTTAATAGTTATTCCGTTTTAAGAAAAGATATGTATAATATTATTAAACTGTTATCTTAATTAATTAAATATACATTACAACTTGGATAAATTATAATCTAATATAGTTTTTTATTATATTAAAATTATTGATTTATTTTTTCGCCAATACCCTCAGCGGAAATGGAAAGCTGCCCGGTACACTGGCTGGAAAATGAGGGAAGGCTCCCCGGATACGGCGATTTTTGCAGGACGTCGATAGGCGTTAGGGAGAGGGCATGGGAAGATGAGGGAAAAAACGGACCTTCAAAGTCCGTTTTTTAGACGCCCTGAATGGAGTTTTCATAAAGAAAACTCCATGAATGGTGTCGGTGCCCTCATATTCCCGTGTCCTCTCCCTTACACCTATCCCGTCCGAAACCATGAGCGTATCCGGGGAGCCTTCCCTCATTTTCTTCCATAAACTAAATTTGCAGTTTTCCATTTCCTAACCCTAACTAATCATTCCCCCGGCGGTTCCGCTTACAGCACAGATGGCCATGGTGGTGAGAATCTGGTTCATGGTTCCGTTTAATCCCTTATTTAATAGAAAGGAAACGGCAAAGAGCACGAGGAAATACATCAGTCCCAGCAAAAGTCCCCAGAAGAACCTCCGCTGCCGTATAGTCTTTCCCATTAAGATTCCGCCAAAGAGACAGGTGACGATGTAGACAGCATTGACTCCCAGACGGATCTGGCCTTCCTTTAAGCGGAATCTATAGAGAGCGAAGGCCAGAACCACCAGCAGGATACCGGTCAGTATGTAGGTGAAGAGCAGATTTCTAAGAGTGACCTGAAGCTTTGATTTTTCCATTTGATTACTCCTTATGTCTTGTCTTATGGTTCAGTATATTCTAAGGAGGGAGAGGATATTCTAGAATGGCAGGACAATAAATTTTTTACAGGCCTGTTTCCATGGGGGGAATTCATCTTGCACTCACATAAAACATGTGATATAATCTCAAGGAATTAGGTAAATACAGGAGGTGTAAGTTTGTGAAACACGTAAAGACATTAAATTCCAGTACATTAAAAGAATCCATGAAGAAAGGCGGCTGTGGCGAATGCCAGACTTCCTGCCAGTCAGCCTGTAAGACATCCTGTACAGTGGGAAACCAGAGCTGCGAGAACAGCAACCGATAGTTTTTGAGAACTGTATAGTAAGCCATAAGGCAGATAAGCAGATGCCCCTACGGTCATATGACGGTAGGGGTTCCTTCGCTTGTCTGCCATGACATGATTAAAGATTAAATCTATAAGCTAAGGAGAATACAAGTGATTCATCAATATATCAATAATGGCTTCCATATTGTGATGGATGTCAACAGCGGTTCTGTACATGCGGTGGATCCGGTTATGTATGATGCCGTCAGGATCGCCGAAGGAATGGTGCCGGAGATGGAAGAGCCTGAGGAACTTCCTGAAGAGGTAAAGCAGGAGATCAGCAGCAGTCTCTCTAAAAGATACGGAGAGCTGGAAGTAAAGGAAGCATTGGAGGAGATGCAGGAACTCATCAATGCCGGGGAATTATTTACCAGGGATGTGTATCACGATTATGTAGTGGATTTTAAAAAGCGAAAGACGGTAGTAAAGGCTCTTTGCCTACATATAGCCCATGATTGCAATCTGGCATGTCAGTACTGCTTTGCGGAAGAGGGAGAGTACCATGGCAGGCGGGCTTTGATGTCTTTTGAGGTCGGAAAAAAGGCGCTGGACTTTCTGATTGCCAATTCCGGAAACCGAAAGAATCTGGAAGTGGACTTTTTTGGCGGGGAACCGCTCATGAATTGGGAAGTTGTAAAGCAACTTGTTGAATATGGCCGCTCAAAAGAGAAAGAATATAATAAGAACTTCCGCTTTACCATAACGACCAACGGCGTTTTGCTGAACGACGAGATCATGGAATTCTGTAATCGTGAAATGAGTAATGTTGTCATGAGCCTTGACGGGCGTAAGGAAGTAAACGACAGGATGCGTCCCTTCCGCAGCGGAAAGGGAAGCTATGATCTCATTGTTCCCAAATTCCAGAAGTTTGCAAGGTTAAGAGGAACCAGGGATTATTACATCAGAGGAACCTTTACCCGCTATAATATGGATTTCGCAAAGGATGTTCTGGAATTTGCCGATCTTGGTTTTTCCAGTATGTCAATAGAACCTGTGGTGGCTCAGCCGGAAGAGGATTATGCGATCAGACAAGAGGATCTTGTGCAGATTCTTAACGAGTATGACAAACTTGCGGTGCAGTACATCGACAGGCAGAAACAAGGAAAAGGGTTTAATTTCTTCCATTTTAATATTGATTTAAATCAGGGACCCTGCGTGGCAAAATGTTTGTCCGGCTGCGGTTCAGGAACTGAGTATTTGGCAGTGACCCCGTGGGGGGATCTTTATCCATGCCACCAATTTGTCGGTGAGGAGAAATTCCTTCTCGGCAATGTAGATACAGGTGTGACCAATTTACAGGTTCGCGATGAGTTCAAGCTTTGCAATGTTTATGCTAAGAATAAGTGCCGGGATTGCTTTGCAAGGTTCTACTGCAGCGGGGGCTGTGCAGCCAACTCCTATAACTTCCATGGAAGCATAACGGATGCCTATGATATCGGCTGTGAAATGCAGAAGAAAAGGATCGAGTGCGCCATTATGATCAAGGCGGCTCTGGCTGAAGACTGAGGTTGTAATATTCCAAAAATAAAGGAGAAATGTCATGAAAAGTAACAAAGGCAGGAGCCTGTTAGGGCTGATTTTTGCACTGGCCATGGTTGGACTGTTCGGCTATTTCGGCTATACAACCATGAGCGACATTAAACTTGGACTGGATCTGGCAGGGGGTGTCAGTATTACGTATCAGGCAAAGGATGCAAATCCCAGTGCTGAGGATATGTCGGATACTATCTACAAGCTGCAGCAGAGAGTTCAGAATTACAGTACGGAAGCTGAAGTTTATCAGGAAGGCAATAACCGTATCAATGTGGATATTCCCGGTGTATCGGATGCCAATGCTGTTTTAGAGGAGCTTGGAAAGCCCGGTTCCTTAGTTTTTGTAGATGAAACCGGCAAAACAATCTTAAACGGTAATCAGGTAGCTACTGCTAAACCGGTAATCACTGACAAAAACGGCATGAAGGAATACATGGTTGACCTGACCTTCACAGATGAAGGAAAACAGGTATTTGCAGATGCGACGACTAAAAATGTAGGCAAACGGATCGCTATCATTTACGATGGTATGATGTATTCCAATCCGGTTGTCCAGGAGCCGATTACACAGGGACAGTGCCAGATCAGCGGAATGACATCCTATGATGAAGCGGACAAACTGGCTTCCACCATCCGTATCGGTTCCCTTTCTCTTGAGTTGGAAGAACTCCGTTCCAATGTAGTAGGAGCAAAGCTGGGACAGGAGGCCATAGCTACCAGCTTAAAGGCTGGTGCCATCGGATTTGGGATTGTTGCCGTATTCATGATTGCGGTTTACTTAATTCCGGGTCTTGCCGCTGTCATTGCATTATCCTTATATGTAGGCGTTATCATTATCCTGCTTTCTGCTTTTGAGGTGACCCTGACCCTTCCGGGAGTTGCGGGTATTATACTTTCCATTGGTATGGCAGTTGATGCAAACGTCATTATATTTACCCGTATCAAAGAAGAGCTTGGAAGCGGAAAAACTGTTAAGTCAGCCATCCATACCGGTTTTAATAAAGCGTTGTCAGCCATTGTCGACGGGAATGTAACGACCCTGATTGCTGCGGCTGTTCTGTTCTGGAGAGGCTCCGGTACCATAAAGGGCTTTGCTTCCACATTGGCCATTGGTATCGTCTTATCAATGATAACGGCACTGTTTATCACCAAGTTCGTATTAAACCAGCTGTTCCAGATGGGCTTTGAAGACCCCAGGTTTTACGGTACTAAGGCGGATAAAAAGCCTATTAATTTCCTTTCCAAAAGGAAAATCTGGTTTGCCGCATCCCTTCTTGTGATTTTTGCAGGACTTGCCTGGCTGGGAGTCAACAAATCCCAGACTGGAAATATTTTAAATTACAGCATGGAATTCAAGGGCGGAACCTCTACCAATGTAACCTTTAATGAAGATATGTCTCTGGACCGGATTTCTGCTGATGTTGTGCCGGTAGTAGAAGGCGTTACGAAGGATGTGGATGTCCAGACCCAGAAAGTGGCCGGTACCAATGAAGTGATCATAAAGACCAGGACCCTTTCGGTGGTAGAAAGAGAGGCCTTAAATAAGGCTATGGTTGATAATTTCGGTGTAGAAGCTGAAAAGATTACGGCAGAGAGTATTTCCGGAGCGATCAGCCAGGAAATGAAGCAGGATGCAATTGTAGCCGTCATTATTGCCACCATCTGCATGCTTCTTTATATCTGGTTCCGGTTTAAGGACATCCGGTTTGCAGGAAGCGCAGTTCTTGCTTTGGTCCATGATGTATTGGTAGTGCTGACCTTCTATGCGGTCTTTAAATGGTCCGTAGGTTCTACCTTCATTGCGTGTATGCTGACCATTGTTGGTTATTCCATCAATGCGACCATTGTTATTTTTGACCGTATCCGTGAGAACTTAAAGACTATGACAAAGTTGGAACTGGACGAGCTCGTGAACTTAAGTATCACACAGACTTTCACAAGAAGCATTAATACGTCCCTTACTACATTCGTCATGGTATTTGTCCTGTTTATACTGGGAGTTTCCTCAATCCGTGAGTTTGCCATGCCGCTTATGGCCGGTATCGTATGCGGTACGTATTCTTCTGTCTGCATCACCGGTTCCCTGTGGTATGTGATGACTGCCCGGAAGAGTAAAAAGAATGACAAGATTAAGATAACTGCTAAAAGCTCAAAGAAGTCAAAGTAAGGAATTGTAAATGAATTATAAGATCATTGCAAAGGATGGACGTGCAAAACGGGCGGAAGTTACGACCGTCCACGGTACGATCCAGACCCCGGTATTCATGAATGTCGGTACGGTGGGAGCAATCAAGGGCGCCGTATCCACGGATGATCTCCATGAGATCAGGACCCAGGTAGAGCTGTCCAATACCTACCACCTTCATGTACGGACCGGTGATAAATTAATTAAAGAGTACGGCGGGCTCCATTCGTTTATGAATTGGGACCGTCCGATTCTTACAGACTCGGGAGGATTTCAGGTATTCTCTCTGACAGGTCTCAGGAAAATAAAGGAAGAGGGAGTCTATTTCCAGTCCCATATAGACGGGCATAAGATTTTTATGGGACCGGAAGAAAGCATGCAGATCCAGTCTAATTTAGCCTCGACCATAGCGATGGCGTTTGATGAATGTCCGCCTCATCCTGCCACCAGGGAATACATGCAGAACAGCGTCGACCGTACTACCAGATGGCTTGAGAGATGCCGGACCGAGATGACAAGGCTTAATTCCCTGCCGGATACCCTGAATCGGGAACAGCTGCTGTTCGGCATCAATCAGGGAGGAACCTTTGAGGATATCCGGGTCTCCCATGCCAGAACCATATCTGCCATGGATCTTGACGGGTATGCCTTAGGCGGTCTGGCAGTAGGAGAAAGTCATGCAGAGATGTATCGGATTCTAGATGAAACCGTTCCGTATCTGCCGGAGAATAAACCCACCTATCTGATGGGAGTGGGGACTCCGGCCAATATCTTAGAGGCAGTTGACAGAGGCGTGGACTTCTTTGACTGTGTCTATCCTTCAAGAAATGGCCGCCATGGTCACGTATACACCAGTCAGGGAAAGAGAAATCTGTTTAATTCCAGGTATGAACTGGATCACAGGCCTATTGAAGAGGGCTGTCAGTGTCCGGCCTGCCGTTCCTACAGCAGAGCCTATTTAAGACATCTTTTAAAAGCAAAAGAAATGCTGGGCATGAGATTATGTGTCTTGCATAATTTATATTTTTATAATACAATGATGGAAGAGATTCGCAATGCAATCGAGAACCGCCGGTATGGGGAATACAAGGAACAGAAGCTTTCCGGTATGACGGAGGTTCAATCCGGGGCATAAGTTTCTAATAGGAAGGCAGGAATACCTGAATTCAGAAAGTCGGCCGTTTTAAGAGCCGTCAGGCGGATCGGACTTTCTTAGAATGAAGGACAAGCAGGCGGGCGGATCGTTATATAAGGAGGAAATGGTTATGTTATTAGCAACAGGCGGTACCATGGGCGTTGGGTTCTGGGTTATTTATATCGCAGTGATCTTTGGCTTCATGTACTTTATCGCTATCAGACCGCAGAGGAAAGAGAAAAAGAAACAGCAGGAGATGTTCGCAAGCATAGCAGTAGGCGACAGCATCCTGACCTCCAGCGGTTTTTACGGTGTCATCATTGATATGACAGATGATACAGTTATTGTTGAATTTGGCAATAATAAGAACTGCAGGATTCCTATGCAGAAGACAGCAATCGTTCAGGTAGAAAAAGCAGAAGTTTAAAATCAGCCTGATAAATGAGATGCCCGGAAGAAAGAACCCTTTTTTCCGGGCAATTTTACGTTTAGACCTGACATTCCTGTATATTCCAGTTATCATTCAAAGCCGGTCTGTTTAATAATGAACCATTGAGCGGCTGATTGACGTTTGATGGAATTAGTATACAGCATTGGAGTTACGACATATGATTTATTAAGGGTTATAATAAGTAAAATAGGTAGAACTGCATAAAGGCATTCCGGCTGAGGATTTGGAAGTTCTGTGCCGGACCGTTTGCATTATGGAACAAAATCTGGAAAATATCACGTATAAACAGGCGGATTTAAGAGAGCATGGAACGCTCTCTTAAATCCAACCTCCGTCAAGGCCGATGATCTGCCCGGTCAGATAGGAGTTTTTATAGCCCAGATGGTACACCAGATCCGCAACCTCTTCGGCTTTTCCAAGCCGGCCGGCCGGTATTTCATCAATGAGGGCGATCAGCTCGTCCTCCTGTAAAAACTGGTTCATTTCCGTGTCGATGGCCCCGCAGGCAACGGCGTTTACCTGAACGTTGCTTGGAGCCAGCTCTTTGGCCAGAGCTTTTGTAAAAGCGTTGATACCTCCCTTGGTAGCAGAATAGGCCACCTCGCAGGAGGCTCCCGTATCTCCCCATACAGAAGAGATGTTGATGATCTTCCCCTGTTTTTTATCCACCATTCCGGGAACAGCCAGTTTACAGCAGTTGAATACGGAAGTAAGGTTGGTCCGGATGATCCGGTCCCAGGCTTCGGTGCTCATATCCTGCAGAAGGCCGATATAGGAAACCCCGGCGTTATTGACAAGGACATCCAGTGAACCGAACTGCCTGTGTACCTGTTCAAAGAAGGCCTGGCAATGGCTCATATCCCCCATGTCTCCCATATAGGAAAGACAGGATATCTGGTAAGATTCCAGCTCCTTTTTGGTCTGGAGCAGGCGCTCTTCGCTGTGCAGGCAGTTGATAGCCACATTGTAACCCTTTTTGGCAAATTTAACAGCAATGGCTTTTCCGATACCACGGGATGCGCCTGTGATCAGTACTGTTTTTCTAGCCATAAAATCCCCCTTTCTGTCAGTATAGTATGCCTATATTTTATCAAACTGGCAGACAGAATGCAATGGAGGTCTTATGTGAGTTTATCACAGACCAGGCATTGCATACTTAGGGTATGGTGAGATATAATGATTATAGAAAACCCAATATCAGATATCAGATAGATGAGAGAAAGCAGGTAGATAATATGAATGAGATTTATGATGTAGTCATTATCGGGTCCGGTCCCGCTGGTCTTTCAGCCGCTGTTTACGGAAAAAGGGCTGAACTAAAAATGATTGTGATCGAAAAGGAATTGGCAAGCGGCGGCCAGGTACTTAATACTTATGAGGTGGATAATTATCCGGGGCTTCCGGGAATTAACGGCTATGATCTTGGTATGAAATTCCGGGAGCATGCCGAAAAACTGGGAGCAGAGTTCTCCACGGATGAGGTGCTCCGGATTGAGGCTTCTGATGGAGAATTTACCGTGGTCGGAGAAGAAAAGACCTATGTGACTAAGACGGTTATCATTGCTACTGGCGCTAAACACCGGAAGCTGAGCGTTATCGGGGAAGAGGAACTTACAGGAATGGGAGTTTCCTATTGTGCTACCTGTGACGGGGCATTTTTCCGCAATAAGGTTGCCGCAGTTGTAGGCGGCGGAGACGTGGCTATTGAGGATGCGATATTCTTATCCAGAATGTGTAAAAAGGTGTACTTAATTCATCGGAGGAATAAGCTAAGGGGAGCTAAGACTCTGCAGACACAGCTGTTTTCCCAGGAAAATGTGGAGGTTATCTGGGACACTGTGGTGGAAGAGATAGAAGGCGGGGATCAGGTGGAGTCCTTAACCATAAAGAACACCGGGTCCGATGAATCAAAGAAGCTTGCAGTTGACGGTGTATTCATTGCGGTGGGAATCAATCCCCAGAGTGGCGCATTTGACAGTCTGGTAGAGATGGACCATGGATATATCAAAGCTGGAGAGGACTGTGAAACCAATATCCCCGGAATCTTTGCAGCTGGTGATGTGCGCACCAAACAGCTCAGACAGATCTCTACCGCCGTCTCCGATGGGGCCAATGCAATTACCAGTGCAGAACGTTATCTCAGCCGCCAGGTAAACCTGTAAACAGGTTCGACCGGGCCGCTGCCTTCATAAATAAAAGACAGCCAGGAATGTTACCTGGCTGTCTTTTATTTATGAAGGTTTCAGAACTCCGGTTCGATCAGACCGTATGATCCGCCTTTTCTTTTATAAACTACGTTTACTTCATCGGTATCTGCATTTAAGAAAACATAGAAGCTGTGACCGAGAAGTTCCATTTGTATACAGGCTTCTTCCGGGTCCATGGGTTTCACTGCGAATTTTTTAGACTTAACGATATCCACATGATCATCGGTCCTTGTATCTTCTTCCATAAATGCTGCGGAGAAGGAAGGAGCAGACTGTTTTTTGTCGATCAGCTTGTTTTTATATTTTTTCAACTGCCGTTCCAGGATCTCTTCCACAAGGTCGATGGAAACGTACATATCTGTGCTGGATTCCTCTGCTCTTATGATATGTCCTTTGAGTGGGATAGTCACTTCGATTTTCTGCATTTCTTTCTGCACGCTGAGTCTTACGATAGCTTCTGTTGCAGGGGCAAAGAAACGGTCCAGCTTTCCAAGCTTATCCTCAACAGCTTCACGTAACCCTGATGTAACCTCAATATTTCTGCCAGTAATTGTAAAACGCATAAGTCATCAGCTCCTTTTTCTTGAGATGGTTATAGTATATCATATTTATGAGAATAATTCAATTGTGTTGTGAAAATTATAAGATAATTAATAAAAATTTCATGTGAAATGTTTCTACTTATTATTTTGCGAATTTATTGAAAAACTATAGATGGCATAAAATAAAAGTCAAGGAAAATCAGGAATTTTTCGTCGAAAAAGAGAATTTTATGACATATATACAAAAATCGGATGGAGTCAACTGCCATTGGGAAATCTGGAAGTAAGTGGAGAATAAATGTGGATAATGTGGATAACTTGGTGCATAACTGTTTTTTTCAATAAATATGGGACTTGCTGGTGGGGATAAAAGTGGGGGAAAAATACACAATGAAATGTGGATAATGTGGAAAAGTACGGATTCGAACAGGTTTTTTGTGCAATGTGTCAGGTTAACCATAATTTTTCCGGCTTTTGCCGGTGATTGTTGTGGAAAAAGGAAATACCTGGGTACGAATGTAACCAGAATGTTAATTTTTTATGAATTCATTGAATTAAAAAGTAGTTAGTGCTACAATATACAGGATTGTACGGTGTATATTGTTAAAAAGAGTAGGAGAATGAATCATGAACCTCGTTGAGAAAATATTTGGAACTCATAGTGAGAGAGAATTGAAAATAGTTAATCCCATTGTAGATAAGATAGAATCCCTGCGGCCGGCCATGGTCGCATTAACCGATGAAGAACTGAAAAATAATACAAAGCTTTTTAAAGAGAGGCTGGAAGCAGGAGAGACGATTGACGACATTCTGCCCGAAGCTTTTGCCACAGTAAGAGAGGCAGGACGGAGAGTTCTTAATATGGAACATTTCCGGGTACAGCTGATTGGAGGAATCGTTCTTCATCAGGGGCGTATTGCTGAGATGAGGACCGGTGAAGGAAAGACCTTAGTATCCACCTGTCCTGCATATCTGAATGCGCTGGCGGGCAAAGGTGTCCAGATTGTAACGGTTAACGATTACCTGGCTAAGCGTGATGCGGAATGGATGGGAAGAATCCATGAGTTTCTGGGGCTGACCGTAGGTGTGGTGCTCAATTCCATGAATTCGGACGAGAGACGTGCTGCTTATAATTGTGACATCACTTATGTAACCAATAACGAACTTGGTTTTGACTATTTAAGAGATAACATGGCCATCTATAAGGAACAGATGGTATTAAGAAACTTAGACTATTGTATTATTGATGAGGTAGACTCGGTATTGATTGATGAGGCCAGGACTCCTCTTATTATTTCCGGCCAGAGCGGAAAGTCCACAAAATTATATGAGGTCTGTGACATTCTGGCCCGTCAGCTGGAACGCGGCGAGGCTTCCGGTGAATTTTCCAAGATGGGTGCCATCATGGGAGAGGAGATCACAGAGACCGGGGATTTCATTGTGGATGAAAAGGATAAGGTTGTGAACTTAACCGAACAGGGTGTGGATAAAGTAGAGCAGTTCTTCCATATCGAGAATTTATCCGATCCCCAGAACCTGGAGATCCAGCATAACATTATCCTGGCTCTCCGCGCCAATAATCTGATGTTCCGGGATAAGGATTATGTGGTTAAGGATGATGAAGTACTGATCGTCGATGAGTTTACAGGCCGTATCATGCCGGGCAGACGTTATTCTGACGGACTCCATCAGGCCATTGAAGCGAAGGAGCATGTAAATGTCCGCAGAGAAAGTAAGACACTGGCGACCATTACTTTCCAGAACTTCTTTAATAAATATGAAAAAAAATCCGGTATGACCGGTACCGCCCTTACCGAGGAAAAAGAATTCCGCAATACCTACGGCATGGACGCTATCGCCATTCCCACCAATCGTCCGATTGCCCGTATTGATCAGGAGGATGCGGTCTATAAGACCAAGAAGGAGAAATTCGGGGCAGTCTGTGACGAAGTTGAGGAGGCTTATCAGAAGGGACAGCCTGTTCTCGTGGGTACGATTACCATTGAAACTTCAGAAATGTTAAGCGGCATGTTAAAGCGCCGCGGCATTCCCCATAAGGTGTTAAACGCCAAGTATCATGAGCTGGAAGCGGAAATCGTAGCGGATGCAGGTGTGCATAAAGCGGTTACCATTGCGACCAACATGGCCGGCCGTGGTACGGATATCAAGCTTGATGATGAGTCAAAGGCAGCAGGAGGCTTAAAGATCATCGGTACGGAGCGTCATGAGTCCCGCCGTATTGATAATCAGCTGCGAGGCCGTTCCGGACGTCAGGGAGATCCGGGAGAGTCCAGATTTTACATTTCCCTTGAAGATGATCTGATGCGTCTGTTCGGTTCAGAACGTCTGGTGGGCATGTTCAATGCTCTTGGCGTGCCGGAAGGCGAACAGATTGAACATAAGATGCTTTCCAATGCCATAGAAAAAGCCCAGATGAAGATCGAGACCAATAACTACGGAATCCGTGAGAACCTTCTCAAATATGATGAGGTCATGAACGATCAGCGCGAAGTGATCTATGAAGAGAGAAGAAAGGTATTGGACGGCGACAACATGCGCGATGTTATTTTAAAGATGGTGACGGACATTGTTGAAAATGCCGTGGATCTTTCTGTCAGTGAGGATCAGCCTTCGGAAGAGTGGGATTTAAATGAACTTAACACGCTGCTTCTCCCGGTGATTCCGCTTAAGCCGGTTACGCTTCCGGAAGATAATAAGATCAGTAAAAATGAACTGAAGCACATGTTAAAAGAAGAGGCTATCAAGCTTTACGAAACCAAGGAAGCTGAATTCCCTGAGGCAGAGCAGGTCCGTGAGATTGAACGGGTCATTCTCTTAAAGGTGATTGATAATAAATGGATGTCCCATATCGACGATATGGATCAGCTGCGCCAGGGTATCGGTCTGCAGGCCTATGGACAGAGGGATCCTCTGGTGGAATATAAGATGAACGGTTATCAGATGTTTGATGAGATGACAGCAGCCATCCGGGAAGATACCGTAAGGATCCTGTTCCACATCCGGGTGGAGCAGAAGGTAGAGAGAGAACCGGCAGCAAAGGTGACAGGAACCAATAAGGATGAAAGTTCGCCAAAAGCGCCTGTCAAGAAGGTGGAAGCCAAGATATATCCCAATGATCCGTGCCCATGCGGTTCCGGTAAGAAGTACAAGCAGTGCTGCGGACGTAAATTAGTATAGTATTTTGTAAGATTGGAGTTCGCACCCCATATAGGGAAGCGGACCCCAATTTTATATTATAAATATCAAAAACAGAAAGTGGGTGACACAGTGGTAGAGTTAGATCAGTACAAATACGAATTAACAACGTATGATAAACCATTAGTGGAAGTGAGGGATTCACTTTGACTTAGATAATAAGTTAAAGCGGATTGACGAGCTTGACAAGTCCATGGAGGAACCGGGCTTCTGGGAAAATCCGGAGAAATCCACGAAGATTGTACAGCTTGCAAAAAATTTAAAGGATACCGTCCAGGGTTATAAGGATCTGGAGCAGCAATATGAAGACATTGGCGTTATGATTGAAATGGGAAATGAGGAAAATGATCCTTCCCTGATACCGGAAGTCGGAGAGATGCTGGAACGATTTAAGGAAAAGCTGGAGGAGATGCGGATCAATACCCTGCTTTCCGGAGAATATGACAGTGACAATGCCATATTAAAGCTGAACGCAGGTGCCGGAGGTACCGAATCCTGTGACTGGTGCAGCATGCTGTACCGTATGTTTTCAAGGTGGGCGGAGAAGAAAGGCTTCACCACAGAGGTCCTGGATTATCTTGACGGAGATGAGGCGGGCATCAAGTCTGTTACAGTGCAGATTAACGGAGAGAATGCCTATGGGTATCTGAAATCGGAAAAAGGAGTTCACCGTCTTGTTCGGATATCTCCGTTCAATGCAGCCGGTAAACGGCAGACCTCCTTCGTATCCTGTGATGTCATGCCGGATATCGAAGAGGATCTGGATGTGGAGGTAAACGAAGAAGACCTTCGCATTGATACCTATCGTTCCAGCGGAGCCGGCGGACAGCATATCAACAAGACTTCCTCTGCGATCCGTATTACCCATCTTCCTACCGGAATCGTAGTCCAGTGCCAGAATGAGCGTTCCCAGTTTCAGAACAAGGACAAGGCCATGCAGATGCTGAAGGCGAAGCTTTATCTGTTAAAGCAGCAGGAAAATGCAGAGAAACTTTCCGGGATCCGGGGGGATGTGACAGAAATCGGCTGGGGCAACCAGATCCGGTCCTATGTTCTTCAACCCTATACCATGGTTAAGGATCACAGGACCAATGCGGAAACAGGTAATGTAAACAGCGTTCTGGATGGAGATCTGGACCAGTTCATGTATGCATATCTGCGCTGGCTGAGTACCGGAGCAAAGGCAAATGACAGCAATGCAGAATAGCGCCTGATCATGTACTTTATTAAGAACCAAAGAAAATAAATAGAAAAATAGTTGCATAGCCAGCATAAATATGATAATATCTTCCCTATGAGCACAGATGTATTTCCGTTGCGGACACAGAAGGGAAGATATTTTTTTATGGAAGAGAAAAGTAAATATTTTGTGGTAAAGCAAAAAGCTGTACCTGAAGTATTGCTGAAGGTTGTCGAGGCAAAAAAACTGTTGGAATCGGAGCGTGTCATCACCGTTCAGGAGGCGACTGACCGGGTCGGAATCAGCCGCAGCTCTTTTTATAAGTATAAAGATGATATTTTTCCGTTCTATGACAATACGAAGGGGAAAACTATAACACTTGTGATGCAGATGGATGACGAACCAGGCCTGCTGTCTGACCTGCTTCATGTGGTAGCTGTGTACCGCGCCAATATCCTTACCATTCACCAGAGCATTCCGGTTAATGGGGTGGCCACACTCACCTTGAGCGTGGAAGTGCTGGAAAGCACCGGGAATGTTTCAAAGATGGTCGAGGATATGGAAGTGAAGAATGGAATCCACAATGTAAAAATTTTAGCCAGGGAGTAGAGAGAGATGAAGAATGTAGCAGTTATGGGATACGGCACCATCGGTTCCGGTGTTGTAGAGATTTTAGAAAAAAACAAAGAAATAATCGCTAAAAAGACAGGTGAACCGGTCCAGGTGAAATATGTACTGGATTTAAGGGAATTTCCCGGAACATCGGTTGCTGATAAAATCGTACACGATTTCTCCGTGATTGAAAAGGACCCGGAAGTTTCCATGGTAATTGAGACCATGGGAGGCTTGAATCCGGCTTATCCGTTTGTGAAGGCAAGCTTAATGGCGGGCAAACATGTAGCTACCTCCAACAAGGCCCTGGTGGCAGCTTATGGAACTGAGCTTTTAAAAATTGCCAGGGAGCATAATGTAAATTTCCTGTTCGAGGCCAGTGTAGGCGGCGGCATTCCGATTATCCGTCCTCTTTATACTTCCCTTGCCGGTGAGGAAATGGAAGAGATTACCGGTATTTTAAACGGAACTACCAACTACATATTGACAAAGATGGACAAAGATGGTGAAACCTTTGAAACTGCCTTGAGAGAGGCCCAGGATCTGGGGTATGCGGAGCGGAACCCGGAAGCGGATGTGGAGGGGCACGACACCTGTCGAAAGATTGCTATCCTGACAGCCATGGCGGCGGGACACGAAGTCAATTATGAGCATATTTATACAGAAGGGATAACAAATATAACGGATGTGGATTTCAGTTATGCAGATGCCTTAGGAACCTCTGTGAAGCTGTTTGGTTCAAGCCGGATCAAGGACGGAACGGTCCACGCATTTGTAGCTCCGGTCATGATCGGAAAAGACCACCCGCTATATTCGGTAAACGATGTCTATAACGGCATTCTGGTAAAAGGCAATATGTTGGGAACTTCCATGTTTTATGGAAGCGGGGCTGGAAAGCTTCCCACTGCCAGTGCCGTGATTGCAGACATTATCGAAGCCCTTCAGAATCATGACCATCATGTGGAAATGGGCTGGGATGAAAAAAGCCTTGCCATTGCACCTATGGACAGTATTTCCTTCCGCTATTTTCTGAGAATCAAGGGAATTGCCGCAAAGCGATTAAAAGAAGTGGAAGCGGTATTCGGAAAAGTGGATATTACGGAGCTGGAACACATGGATGAATTTGCAGTCCTTACTGAGGTCATGACCGAAGAAGAATACGAAAAGAAAGCGAAAGAGCTGTCGGGAATCAGGCAGCGCATCCGTGCAGAATTTTAACCTTATCAGGCAACTTTCCCGATTCTTAAAGCTGAGTATGGAATTGTCTGTTTCCACAGGCGTTAAAAGCTCCTGCGGAAATACGACGAAGTGGTAATAAGGTTATGAGCAAGCAGCGAAGCGGATTGTGAATATCCGCTTTGACTTTTCGCCAGGAGGCAGCAATGTTAGTAGTAAAAAAATTTGGCGGGAGCTCCGTCGCAGACAAAGAGAGAATTTTGAGTGTGGCCAAACGCTGCATTGAAGAATATGAAAAAGGCAATCAGGTGATAGTGGTCTTGTCCGCCATGGGAAAGACCACCGACGGTCTCATTGCAAAAGCCCGTGAGATAAATCCCAATCCGCCTAAGAGGGAGCTTGATATGCTGTTGGCCACCGGAGAGCAGGTCAGCGTGGCCCTTATGTCAATGGCCATGAATGCTCTGGGGGTACCTGCCGTTTCGTTAAATGCGGCGCAGGTGGCCATGCACACGACCTCCGCCTATGGGTCTGCCAAATTGAAACGGATCGATACGGAACGCATAAGGCATGAGCTGGATGCCAGAAAGATTGTAATTATCACAGGGTTTCAGGGAATTAATAAATACGATGATTTAACGACTCTTGGGCGAGGAGGCTCCGATACTACGGCCGTTGCCCTTGCAGCAGCCCTTCATGCTGATGCATGTGAAATTTATACGGATGTGGAAGGGGTATACACGGCGGATCCCCGCATTGTCCCTAACGCCAGAAAGCTCCCCGAGGTTTCTTATGATGAAATGCTGGAATTCGCTTCTCTGGGAGCAAAGGTCCTGCATAACCGGTCTGTGGAGATGGCGAAACGCTATGGAGTTCAGTTAGTCGTCCGTTCAAGCCTGACCAGAGCAGAAGGTACCATTGTCAAGGAGGAAACAAAATTGGAAAGAATGCTGGTTAGCGGAGTGGCCGCAGATAAGAACGTAGCCCGTATTTCGGTTATCGGGGTGAAAAACGTGCCGGGAATCGCTTTTAAAATATTCAACCTGCTGGCAAAGAACGATATCAATGTAGATATTATCATCCAGTCCATAGGAAGGGAAGAGAGAAAAGATATATCTTTTACCGTAGCGAAGACCGATCTTATGGATACTTTGACTCTTTTAAGAGACAACAAAGAGTCCATAACCGCTCAGGATGTGACAAGTGAGGAAGGCGTTGCGAAGATTTCCATTATCGGGGCAGGGATGACCAGCAATCCGGGAGTGGCGGCAAAGATGTTCGAGGCTTTGTCAAACGCTGATATCAATATTAAGATGATCGCAACTTCCGAGATACGGATAACGGTTCTGATCGACGAAGAAGACGTGAACCGGGCCATGAGGACGGTACATGATGCCTTTGATCTGGCAGATTAAATAAAGGTGAAACAAATGAATTGGATAAAAAAAGTATTTGACTCAGGGATTCCCTGTATGTTCCACTCGCTTACCGGACTTTACTGTCCGGGCTGCGGCGGTACACGGGCAGTCCGGGCATTGCTTCGGGGGGACCTGCGGATGAGTTTTCAGTATCATCCGCTGGTCCTTTATACTGTTTTCGTGATCCTTTTGGAGATTATATTGAGGACCGCCTCCAAAAAGCGGAAGCGTCCTGTGGATCATAGTAAAAGGGAAAGAATCTTTATCCTGATAGGAGCCGGTATCGTGCTGGCCAATTGGATTTTTAAGAATTATATGCTGGTAGTAAAAGGCGTGGATTTACTTCCTGTTATGAGATGATCCCTACTGGGCGGCCGGGAGGTTTGGCGCCAGGGACTGGGCGGTGGTTTCAAAAGCCTGTCTGAAATATTCTCCCAACAGCGTATTGGTATCCATGATATCATAAATAAAAATAATAAAAAATGTCATGATCAGTCCGCAGACTACGGAAATGATGGACAGGATCAGGCCTAAAAGAGCCTGCTGGGTAAACGGTTTTCCCTGTCTGGACAGGATGGCACATACGATTCCCACCAGACCGAAAAAAAGGCCTGCCGGAAGGTTCCAGATGCTGAACAGGGGAAAGCAGAAACAGTCGCTTACTAACCCCAGGCCTCCTAAAAGGACGGACCAGAAAGCCAGAAATGAACCGGCAGGCGGTATCTGCGGCAGCATACCGTTATTGCTGTTATGATTTTCTTCCATTGGTAATTTACCTCGTTTGCATACTATTTTATGATTGTAGCACGAAAATGGCCGCATGTCCAGACAGGTCTTGCATAACAAGGACTGATGAATTATAATAGTTTAATTGAATGAACTATGAAATATAAGGGGACAAGCATGGATATTATAAAAGCATTACAAGAAGAACTTTCTATCGGCCGCGCTCAGGTGGAAGCAGCAGTGAAGCTCATTGATGAAGGCAATACGATTCCGTTTATTGCCAGATACCGGAAAGAGGCTACCGGTTCCTTAAATGACGAAGTGCTTCGGAATCTGGATGAACGTCTACGCTATCTGCGCAATTTAGAGGAACGAAAGGAACAGGTCCTTTCCTCCATCAGAGAACAGGATAAACTGACGGCTGAACTGGAACTGAAGATTTTAGAAGCCCAGACTCTGGTGGCAGTCGAGGACTTGTACCGCCCTTACAAACCAAAGAGAAGGACCCGTGCCACCATTGCAAAGGAGAAGGGGCTGGAGCCCCTTGCAGACCTGATTATGCTTCAGATGATCAGGTCTCCCTTAACAGAAGCTGCCGCCAAGTACATTTCCGCTGAAAAGGGCGTTTCTACCCCGGAAGAAGCCATTGACGGTGCAAAGGATATTCTGGCGGAACGGATTTCGGACAATGCGGAATACCGTACCTATATCCGGAATGCCACCGTGAATCAGGGCAGCATCCAGTCATCCGCAAAAGATGAGGAAGCTGAGTCCGTATATGAAATGTACTATAACTACGAGGAGACCATTAAGAAGACAGCCGGTCACAGAATTCTTGCCTTAAACCGGGGAGAAAAGGAAAAAATACTCACCGTCAGGATCCTTGCACCGGTGGATCAGATCCTTCGCTTCCTGGAAAAGCAGGTGATCTGTAAAGACAACCCTTATACCGGTCCGGTTTTAAGAGAAGTGATCACGGACAGCTATGACCGCCTTATATCTCCGGCTATCGAACGTGAGATCAGGAGTGATCTGACGGAAAAGGCAGAGGACGGCGCCATAAAGGTATTTGGGAAGAACTTAGAACAGCTTCTTATGCAGCCTCCCATTACCGGCCGTGTAGTTCTGGGATGGGATCCGGCATTCAGGACCGGCTGTAAACTGGCTGTTGTGGATGAGACAGGAAAAGTCCTGGATACCGTCGTGATCTACCCGACTGCTCCCCAGAATAAGGTGGAGGAAGCCAGGTCCGTTTTAAAGAAGCTGATCAAGAAATACCATATATCCCTGATTTCAGTGGGAAACGGAACGGCATCCAGAGAATCGGAAGCTGTGATCGTGGAACTGTTAAAAGAAATCCCGGAACCGGTCCAGTATATTATTGTGAACGAGGCTGGTGCCTCTGTCTATTCAGCCAGCAAGCTTGCCACAGAAGAGTTTCCGAACTTTGACGTAGGCCAGAGAAGTGCGGCTTCCATTGCAAGAAGACTGCAGGATCCGCTGGCAGAGCTTGTTAAGATCGACCCCAAGTCCATTGGCGTGGGCCAGTACCAGCATGATATGAATCAGAAGCATTTAAGCGAAGCCCTTCAGGGAGTAGTGGAGGACTGTGTGAATAAGGTAGGGGTAGACTTAAATACCGCTTCCGCTTCCCTTCTGGAATACATATCCGGTATTTCAAAGGCTATAGCAAAGAACATGGTGGTATACCGCGAAGAAAACGGAGCCTTTCAGAGCAGAAGCCAGCTTCTAAAAGTTCCGAAGCTTGGGCCCAAGGCATACGAGCAGTGCGCCGGTTTTATGAGGATCCAGGGAGGTAAGAATCCGTTAGACGGAACCAGTGTCCATCCGGAGACCTATGATGCGGCAAAGAAGCTTCTGGAAAAGATGGGCTATGAATTGTCGGAGCTGTCTCATGACGGTTTAAAGGGGATCGGAAAAAAGATTCCGGACTATAAAGCTCTGGCAAAAGAGCTGGAGATTGGTGAGATTACGCTGCGGGATATTGTAAAAGAGCTGGAAAAGCCGGCACGTGATCCTCGTGATGAGATGCCAAAGCCCATCCTCCGCACCGATGTAATGGAGATGAAGGATTTGAAACCCGGCATGATTTTAAAGGGAACGGTCAGAAATGTCATTGATTTTGGTGCCTTTGTGGATATCGGCGTCCATCAGGATGGTCTTGTCCACATTTCCCAGATGTCCGATAAATTTATTAAGCATCCCCTGGAAGCAGTCAGTGTGGGAGACATTGTTGAAGTCAAAGTCATCAGCGTGGAAGCTGCAAAGAAGCGGATCGCCCTTACCATGAAGCTGTAAAATGGGCTGGCTGTGCGTGCAGACGCACAGGAAGGAGGAAACTGTGGAACAGAGAAATCCACTTGTAATAGAAGTAAAGCTTACGGCAAAGGATCTGTGGAAGTTTTCCATGTACCATTCCTATCGGGGGCTGCAGGGAATCTTCAATATCATTTTCAGCGTGGCAGCCCTGTTCCTGCTTGCAGCCACCTGGAGTTCCAATTCCGTTCCTTACCGGATATTGCTGGTCATCTGCGCATTGATGTTCACAGTATGGCAGCCGGCGATTCTATATCTGAAGGCGGCCAGACAGGCAAAGAAACCCATAATCCGGACCCCTATGACCCTATCCTTCGGGCAGGAGGAAATCCTGGTTTCCCAAGGAAAGGATAACCTTAAGATTTCCTGGGAGAATATCGGACGGGTGGACCGGTTCCGGGATATGCTGATCATTTATATGGACCGGGTACATGCCTATCTGCTGCCTGATTCCGTTACCGGAGAAAATAAGGAAGCTCTCCGGGGATTATTAAAAGAAAAGCTGCCTCCCGAAAGGCGGAAGAGGATATAGATTATGGTAATAGAAAGCTGGAACCCGGAAGACACCTTTGAACTTGGAAGAAAACTGGGAGAGCAGGCAGTGCCTTCCTCCGTATACTGTTTAAACGGGGATCTGGGAGTTGGAAAGACTGTATTCACCCAGGGCTTTGCATCCGGTCTCGGAGTTAAGGGACCCGTAAACAGCCCTACATTTACAATTGTAAAGCAGTATGATGACGGGCGGCTTCCGTTTTATCACTTTGACGTATACCGGATCGGTGATGTCAGTGAAATGGATGAAATCGGATATGAGGACTGTTTTTATGGGGAAGGTGTAAGCCTTATTGAATGGCCGGATTTGATCAGGGAGATACTTCCGGACCATGTGATAACCGTAACCATTGAAAAGAATCTGGAAAAAGGGTTCGATTACAGAAAGATAACCGTGGAGGGAATGTAGATGAGAATACTTGGAATTGAGAGCTCGTCACTGGTAGCTTCGGTTGCTGTTGTGACGGACGGTGTGCTGACGGCAGAGTACACGGTGAATTTTAAGAAAACACACTCCCAGACCCTTCTTCCCATGCTGGATGAAATAGTAAACATGGTGGAACTGGATCTGAATACAGCAGATGCCATTGCGGTTTCCGGAGGGCCGGGCTCCTTTACCGGACTGCGGATTGGATCTGCCACTGGCAAAGGACTGGGGCTGGCGCTTAAGAAGCCTTTAATTTCCGTACCGACGTTAAACGCTATGGCCTATAACTTATATGGCTGTGCCTTTACGGTCTGCCCCATCATGGATGCCAGAAGGAATCAGGTGTATGCCGGGATTTATGACAACCGCCATGGATTCTCTGTGGTTAAAGAACCATTTGCCGCAGATATTGGGGACTTGATTGAGGAGCTGAATACAGCCGGGCAGAAAGTGATCTTTCTGGGGGATGGAGTTCCTGTATATAAGAGCCAGATCGAAGATCGGATGAAGGTTCCCTTTGATTTTGCCCCGGCTCATTTAAACCGGCAGCGGGCTTCGGCTGTAGCGGCACTTGGCTGCCGGTATTATGAGGAAGGCAGGATTTTAAGCGCAGCCGAGCATGCTCCGGATTACCTGAGAAAGCCCCAGGCAGAACGGGAGCGGGAAGCGGAAATCTTAAAAGGAAAAAGTCATGGTACGTGAAATGAGGCCGGAGGATGCCGGGGACGTCTCTGCCATAGAACGGATCTGTTTCTCTGATCCCTGGTCCTTTGAATCCATCAAAGGAGGGCTGGAAAACAGCTTTGATACCTGGCTGGTTCTGGAAGAAGAGGGAACGATTTCAGGATACTGTGTTTTCCGCATCATTGCCGGAGAAGGGGAACTGCTGCGGATGGCCGTTCTGCCTGAGTACAGGGGGAGGGGCCTGTCTAAGAAACTTATGGACCGAATGGTGGAATATACCAGAAAAATGGAAGCGGATTCCATATCTTTAGAGGTACGTGAAAACAACAAAAAAGCCAGGAACCTATATAAATCCTATGGTTTTACAGAGGAATACACCCGAAAAAACTATTACCGGGACCCATGTGAGGATGCCATCATCATGCTAAACCGCCGTATATGAAACATTTACCACTAAAAATAAGGGAAAACACCGTTTATAATGTAGGGGTATCCAGTTAGGATGCCCTTTTTTCTATCTTCGGAATAAGCAAAACAGAAACAGGGCATATCTGGAAAGTGCGAAAAAGGAAAGGTGAGAGTAAGATGAGAAAGTACAAAAACGGCGGTCAGCTTGAAACAGTTGTGTGCAACTGTTGCGGCAAAAAAATGATTGTATCAGAAGGAGTAATCAGAGAGGGCGTTTTAAGCATTAACCATACCTGGGACTTTTTCTCAGAGAAGGATGGGGAGATCCATCATTTTGATTTGTGTGAGGACTGTTACGATGCGTTCGTGAGGGAGTTTAAAATTCCTGTGGAGGTAGAGGAACAGGTGGAATATTTATAGTTGCTAATTCCCTCTGCTTTGTGATATGATTTTATGAGGCGGCTATCATATTGCCGCTTATTGATTGAAGCCAAAGCGAGGAAATTTTATGTTGGATATATGTTTACTGGGAACCGGAGGAATGATGCCTCTGCCATATCGGTGGCTTACGGCCATGATGGCCAGATGTGACGGGAGCAATCTTCTCATTGACTGCGGGGAAGGAACCCAGATTGCGTTAAAGGAAAAGGGCTGGAGCCCGAAACCTATTGACATCATTTGTTTTACTCATTTTCATGCCGACCATATCAGCGGTCTTCCGGGACTTCTTCTCACCATGGGCAATGCGGAGAGGACAGAACCCCTGACCCTCATTGGACCCAAAGGCCTGGAACGTGTGGTGGGAGCACTTCGGACTATAGCACCGGAACTGCCTTTTGAATTAAAATTCATCGAATTTTCCGAGAACCGGGAGAAGATGAAAATCGGGCCCTATGTAATTGATGCTTACCGGGTGAACCACAATGTTGTCTGTTATGGCTATGCTGTCTCCATTCCAAGGACAGGCAGGTTTGATGTAGAGCGTGCAAAAGCTGCCGGCATACCACAGAAATTCTGGAGCCGTCTCCAAAAAGGGGAAACCATGGAAGACGGAGGAAGGATTCTGACGCCTGATATGGTACTGGGCCCGGACAGACGGGGCCTTAAGGTTACCTACTGCACGGATACACGGCCGGTTCCTGTCATTGCGGAATTTGCAAAGGATGCCGACCTTTTTATCTGTGAAGGCATGTATGGAGAGGATGGAAAGGAAACAAAAGCCAGAGAGTACAAGCATATGACCTTCTATGAGGCTGCCAGGCTGGCAAAGGAAGCCCAGCCGAAACAGATGTGGCTGACCCATTACAGTCCCTCGCTTACAAGACCAGAGGATTATATAGATAAAGTCCGGGAAATATTTCCGCGTTCAAAGGCTGCAAGGGATGCCTGGACAGTGGAACTGGAATTTGACGAGGAATGAGGGAATGGCAATGAAGAAGAATCATACAGAGGAAGATGTCTATATACTTGCAATTGAAAGTTCCTGTGATGAGACGGCTGCAGCCGTGGTAAAGAATGGAAGAGAGGTCCTTTCTAATGTGATATCCTCTCAGATAGCCCTCCATACATTATACGGAGGCGTCGTACCGGAAATCGCATCCAGGAAGCATATTGAAAAGATCAATCAGGTGATAGAGACTGCCCTGCTGGAAGCGGGACAGGACCTTATGGATATGGACGCCATCGGAGTTACCTACGGGCCGGGTCTGGTGGGAGCACTCCTTGTAGGGGTTGCGGAGGCAAAGGCAATTGCATATGCTGCGAAAAAACCGTTGGTGGGTGTTCATCACATTGAGGGACATGTATCTGCCAATTTTATTGAGCACCCGGATCTGGAACCGCCGTTTCTATGTCTGATTGTTTCCGGAGGACATACTCATCTGGTTATTGTAAAAGATTACGGGGAATTTGAAATTCTTGGACGCACCAGAGATGATGCGGCAGGAGAGGCTTTTGATAAAGTTGCAAGAGCGGTAGGACTGGGGTATCCGGGAGGTCCTAAGATCGACAAGGCGGCAAAAGAGGGAAATCCCCATGCAATCCGGTTCCCAAGGGCGAAGGTGGACGGAAGTATTTATGATTTCAGCTTCAGCGGCTTAAAATCGGCGGTGCTTAACCATATTAACCATGCCAATATGATGGGAGAGGAAATCTGTGTTCCGGACCTTGCGGCATCGTTCCAGAAGGCAGTGGTGGATGTACTGGTGAGTCATACGGTGGAAGCGGCCAGGGAATATGGATTTAAAAAGGTAGCCATAGCCGGCGGCGTTGCATCGAATACTGCGCTGCGGGAAGGGATGCGCCAAGCCTGTGAAAAGACCGGTATTTCCTTCTGTTATCCTTCTCCGATTTTCTGTACGGATAATGCGGCCATGATCGGCACAGCTGCTTATTATGAATATATCAACGGAGCCAGAGCCGGCTGGGACTTGAATGCAGTTCCCAATCTGAAGCTGGGGGAGAGGTAGGGCGGAAGATGGAAAGAACAGCAGCCGTCATACTGGCAGCAGGAAAAGGGAAGCGCATGGGAAGCCAGGTGCATAAACAATATCTAAAGCTTTTAGGAAAGCCCCTGCTTTATTACACCATACTTGCATTTGAACAAAGTTCTGTAAATGATATTATCCTGGTGACAGGACCCGGAGAGACCGGGTACTGTCAGACGGAAATCGTGGAAAAATATGGATTTAAAAAAGTAACGGCAGTCAGAACAGGCGGAAGGGAGCGGTACCTCTCTGTTTATGAAGGGCTTAAGGCAGTAAAAGACTGTGATTATGTTCTGATTCACGATGGTGCCAGACCATGTGTAACCAGTGATATCATAGATGCAGCTTCAAAAGCGGTCAGAATATATAAGGCTTGTGCAGTCGGGATGCCTGTGAAAGATACCATCAAGATTGCCGATGAGGCTGAATATACGGCCCTGACTCCGGACCGGAGCCGGCTCTGGCAGATCCAGACACCTCAGGCCTTTGAATACAGACTTATTCTTAGAGCTTATGAAAAGCTGATGTCATTGGTACAATATCAAAAAGGGGTAACGGATGACGCCATGGTAGTAGAAACCATGACGGAAGAAAAAGTAAAATTGATTCGTGGTGATTATGCCAATATTAAGGTTACAACACCAGAAGATATGGTAATTGCGGAAGTACTTCTTAAAAAAAAAGATACGAAAAATTAAAAGGAATGCTGTAAATACAGCTTCCTTTATTTTTTTCCTCCTGATTTTAAAAGGTCCTTTACAATTAGATGAAGGTGGTCAAGTTGTTCACGGTTCAAATACTGTGCATCATCCATAAGTTCTTTAACTTTAGCCGGGCTGTCTATTTCATGGGAGAAAAATTCAGCTGGTTCAATATTCAGATACTCGCATATATAGAAAAAACCCATCATGGACGGAAGAGCTAGTCCATTTTCTATTTTATGGATATATGTGGGATTCTGTCCGAGAGACAGGCTCATATCACGTGCGGACACGCCTTTCTGGGTTCTTAGCTCCGAGAGGCGTTTGGAAAAATTAAAATCTATATACATGGGTAACTCCTCCTGATTCCATAGTATTGCATTTGATAAAATATGTGTAGTAATTAATGCAATCCATCACTTGACATGTTGCATTCATTACAATATTATTACATGTATAAAGTATTTAACCTTATCAAGGAAGTCCCCCGCTTCTTAAAGCGGGGGTATGGATTTGCTTGTTTCCGTAGGAGTCAAAGCTCCTACGGAAATACCACGAAGTGGTAATAAGGTTATGCCCGATGGAGCGGGGTACGCTGTGAGCAAGTAGCGAAGCGGATTGCGAATATCCGTTTTGACTGTATGACCGGGCCGGGAAATCCGTAATAAGGATTGTTTGACTCTCGGATATTATCAGCAGCGGCTTCAGATGAAAAGAAGGGAAGAAGGTACGGTAGATGAAGACTGGAGAAAACAGGACAGATAAGGACATATATGCCAGCGACGGGCTTTTGGACCGGATTGCAGCAGAGTCAGGCTGCATGTATCTGTCAGATTTGCGGGGCTGTATTTTCAAAGGGCGCTGCCGTTTCGTTGTTGCCGGTATTCCGGCAACGGATTATCCAGTAAAAGTATGGCAGGATGCGGTCCGTTATATGATAGGAAAAGAAGAAAATTTTAATACTGCTGAGGAGGCAAAACAGAGGCTTTTAAAGTATCTGTAGAATAGGTAATTATTATTAAAAAAAATTGTAAAAATATGTTGACAGAATAGATAAACAATGATAAACTATCCAAGTTGCCGCTGATGAGCACAACAAAAAAACAAAAGAAATCTCCAAGAGATTTGGGTAATATAGAAAAAAGTACTTGACAAAAGTATGTACTTCTATTAGAATATAAAAGCGCATTTGGAGAGGTATCGAAGTGGTCATAACGAGGCGGTCTTGAAAACCGTTTGTCCGCAAGGGCGCGTGGGTTCGAATCCCACCCTCTCCGTTGGCAGGTTTCGCCGCTGAATAACATAAAAGAATCAGCTAACTGCAGAAGTACCCAAGTGGCTGAAGGGGCTCCCCTGGAAAGGGAGTAGGCCGTTAGTAGCGGCGCGAGGGTTCAAATCCCTCCTTCTGCGCTCGCATCTGAATGAAAAGGATGCACTTGAACTTTGAAAACAGAAGATTGAACAGTATGTAAAACCCTGAAAATTCTAAAAAACA
>CAYOCB010000023.1:0-61165 GCA_964402355.1 uncultured Lacrimispora sp. | reverse complement strand
TAATACTATCATATATGCCCTTAAAATTTCTGTCTAGTTAATTGTAGCCGATCCAATTTCGAGCCTCTGAGCTTAAAGTCGCTTCTTGAATGAAACCGCTTTCTGTCAATATATTTGCATATTTGCTATCTTTACCAGTTGTTGTTATATATAATTTAATTTTTTCAAAATCAAGTGTACTATAATATCCAGAGATTAGATTTAATGCTTCAATCAAATCACTTATATCTTTTGCAAATAATGATTCAACGTAAACTACTTTCCTGAATTTATGTATAGTTGTCCCAAGTACAACTTCTATTTTACCATCAACTTTGTGTAACTGAAAATAAGTCTCTTTCCCCATTACGTTCCGCATTCTCATTTGTGGCAAATCATAAAACATGGATACATTTTCTTTGGGCAGCCCTCTAACTTCAATGTTTTCACAACAAATATTTTCCTCATTTTTTGATTTTAATATTTCTTGTATAAAGTTAAATGCCAATAAATAGTCCTGTTCATCTAATATTCTCAATTCATGAGAACAAAAATTTTCAATCACTTTTTCTACATTATCTGGTTTTGTAATTATGCCAATATTAAACAAATACCATAGTGTGTTTTTAACGTCTTTTCGAATAATTTTCTCTTCTGCCTGAGGATATTGCTCCAGCATTTCTTTAATTACTTCTTCTGTAGTTTTACCATCACACAATTCAAATATCTGATACGCTGTCGGATTTATAAAAATGGGGAATTGTGTAGTCTGTGGTATACAAAAGTAACTTCCATCTTTTTCCTTCCTTTTTAGTCCCATGTATGAATGTTTAATATACTTAATCATTTTTTACCTCCTCATAAAACAAATTATAGTCTTCACCCCTGTATGGAAAATGTTCCTGATTACATATATCCTCTAATGTATTAATTTTTGTAAGAACTTTTAAAAAATCTTTTCTTCTCCAGATGTCCTTCAACCCACTATTCCACAATTCTGTCAATGTATTTTTCATTACATTCCCATATGTATATGGTAAATACGAGCTCAGTAAAACATCTCCATTTGATTTGACCTCATACGCTGCTGTCATAGCTTCCGGATTATTTCTAAACAAATAAATATGTTCCAACGGGTCGCCATACTTAAACTCAAAATCAGGCAACTTTCTTTGATAATTCATTATTATACCGTACAGTTCCATATAATCTGACGCTGTCATAACTAATTTATCAAGATTTCGATTTCCTCTGCCAATTGGAACTAATGGCATATATCTTAATAACTTGACACCTCTTTTAAAAAGTATCTCCGCTACTCGTCCTATATCCTTATAATTCAATTTCGTCGGAATACATGCAACAGTAGGTACATAACCAAGTTTTATTATATTGTCTATCGCATTTATTGCTCCTTCAAATGCACCTTTATGTCCTCTAAATTCATCTACCACTTCGGGTTTATCAGAATCCAGACTAATTTGAATATTGTTGACACCACTATCATAAAGTTGCTTTAATCTTTCTTCATTGAGTAAGAAACCATTAGAAACCATATTGACTGGAATCCCATGTAGAGTTAGCTTTCTAGCGATTTTCTTAACCAACTCAAATCTCATTGTAGGCTCGCCGCCACAAAGGCAAACCAAAACCGGATTGACTTCTATAAGCTGATCTACTATTTTCAGCATCGATTCGTCATCCAAATCTCCGTTATAATTGGAGCGGCTTTCATTATAACAATGTTGACAAAAAAAATTACACTTTTGGGTTATGTCGAACATAACATTTTGCGGTCCGGTAAAATTTGAATAGCTTCTTTGAACTTTATAAGTATTTGTATCTATTTCTAACATATCTACTCTACCCCTCCTCGTTCTTATTTTATGATTTATTATAATTGAAACAATTATAATTTTATATTATCTGTCACACTATGACATCAAACTGTAATGTTTTGTAATTACTCTACTTTCGTAACCACAAAAATATCGGAAAGCACTCAGAATGATAGGTATATTCCATAGGCAAGGTGTACCACTATAGTCTTTGTATAAGGAAAGCCAACAATTCTCAGATATTTCACCTAATATCATCTATGCAAATTTGAATATTCTTTGATTTTTAGTAAGCTTTTGTATCCGCATTTTATTTATCAGAATTTTAAACACCCAAATTGATTGCGTATAGCAATTTGGGCACTAGAGTAATTAGATGGATGTGCACTGGCACATGAACTGTGTACACTGAAAAATGATGCTACGATTGTGGCAAGAGAATACTAAAAGAAATAGGTGAACTAAAGGAATATCTTACTTCTGATATTGACATGGAAACAGAATATGGAAGGGTGGCACTATCTCACGCAGCACGTATTTTACTAATTGTGTATATTTGCTACACTCAAGATTGTAATGAAGCACGAGTAAAGGACAAGTAGGTCTGGTCGTTGATGCTGTTGTGGAAGCTCCTAAAATGATTAAAGAGTTTGGGTTTCCGATTCGGCCAGATAAAGAAGAGGAATCTTTAAAAAAAGCAAAGGTTACTTTTTATTAATGGTAAAAACTTCAGCGAAAAAATATATCAACAGCACTCATTGTGCTATACAGAAATGATTGCATTGAATTAAAAATTTGAGAAACTAAAAAAGAAGAGTGGAGTTTTCATGCTAAATTGGAATAAGCCCCTTGATCGAGCAATGGCAACTCTTATAAGTCACCACTAAAAGACTTTATATAACCGACTTTTTGAAGGTTTTGGATTATAAAATCCCATGAATAATTAGATATCACAATATTATAGAACTATAAGTTTTATTTAACTAAAATAACTAATTTTTGTTTATAAGTGGCCGCCACTTTACCGTGACGGCCAGCTGTAGCTGAAATATATTTTAACATATTTTCAAAAAATTATATAACTTACGGACAAAATTATGGCCATTTTTTACAGTTAGTGAGACATCCTCCATTTATATTTTTCCATGTCTACAACGCCAGCCGTTAAGCGGGAAATAGCGCAGCGGATTCGAGCTAACTACTACAGATTTGAGCTTACCACTGCGCCCTCCCGGGACACACCATCAAACTTATTCTTTATCATTCCGTAAATTCAGTTTCGCAAATGCATCCGCAAACGCCGAATTAATCGGTTCCTGCTCTTCCCTTTTCTGTTTATTCAAATATCTTGCCACATCCTTCTTCGAAACCCCAGCCCCTTCCTTCGCCCTTCTCTCCTTAAAAGAAGAAAGCTTTTCCTTATACCCGCATTTGCAGACAAAAATCTGCCCCTCTCCCTTGCCTTTCAGTTCCATCTTTTTGTGACACACCGGACATCTTGCATTACTAGTCCTGGAAACAACTTCCCTGTGTCCGCATTCCCGGTCCTGGCAGACCAGCATCTCACTGTTTTTGCCCTTAACTGCCAGCATCCTCTTCCCACACACCGGGCATCTGGTATTGGTCAGATTGTCATGGGTAAACTTCCCTTCCCCAGACCTGATCTGCCCGATCAGATCCTCGGAATACAGCCGGATATCCTTCATAAACGACGCCCGTTTTAATTTCCCGCCGGCAATGTCAGACAGTCTCATCTCCCAATCCGCCGTCAGCTCCGGCTTTTTCAAGTCCTCCGGTACAAGGGTGAGAAGCTGCTTCGCCTTAGAGGTCAGATAAATATCCTTCCCCCGTTTTTCCAAAAGAAAACCAGAAAACAGTTTTTCAATAATATCAGCTCTGGTAGCCACAGTTCCAAGTCCTCCGGTTTCCCCCAGTGTCTTCGCCATATCCCTGTCCTTAGACTCCATATAAGAGACCGGATTTTCCATGGCAGAAAGCAGCGTGGCTTCATTAAAGGGTGCCGGCGGTTTTGTCTTTCCCTCAGTCATGACAATCGTAATCCCTGTAACCCGGTCTCCTTTATTCATGAGAGGCAGATTCTGCTCCTTAAGCTCCTGGTCCTCGTCGTCTTCATCCTGGTTTTCATAAACTTCCCTCCAGCCCTGGCTTTTTACAGCTTTTCCTTTAGCAGCAAACGTTTCTCCCCCTATATCCAGGGTCAGTTCAGTCTGTTCATATTCAAAAGGCGGATAAAGGACCGCCAGGAATCTCCGTATGACCAGATCATAAATCTTCCGTTCCTCCACAGTCATATGATCCAGCTGGACAAACTGCTCGGTCGGAATGATGGCGTGGTGATCCGATACCTTCTTATTATCCACAAAAGACGGCTTCGCCTCGATCTTCTGGTTCATCAGCCTTCCTGCCAGCTTCCGGTACGGCCCGCCCCCGCATGCCTCCAGCCTTTCCTTAATAGAAGGCACGATATCCGAGCTTAAATACCGGGAATCCGTTCTCGGGTAAGTAAGGACCTTGTGGTTTTCATAAAGCCGCTGCATGATGTTCAGGGTTTCCTTGGCAGAATAGTTGAACCGGCGGTTCGCCTCTCTCTGAAGTTCCGTCAGGTCATAAAGCTGGGGGGAATAGGTTTTCTTTGGAACATGTTTCACATCTGTGATCACGCCCTCACCAACCTCCTTAAGCTTATTCAGTATCCCTTCCATCCGCTCCCGGTCAAACGAGCGGAAGCCTTTTGATTTCTCATCCCGCCAGATAAACGAAAGAACCGGCTTTGTACATTTGGCCGTAATTCCATAGTAAGGTTTTGGAACAAAATTCCTGATCTCTTCTTCTCTTCCTGCTATGATAGCCAGGGTCGGCGTCTGTACCCGCCCGCAGCTCAACTGTGCGTTGTACTTGCAGGTCAGCGCCCTGGTCGCATTTATTCCGACTAACCAGTCCGCTTCTGCACGGCACATGGCAGCATCGTAAAGGTTATCGTATTCATGGCCGTTTTTTAATTTCGCAAACCCTTCTTTTATAGCCTTATCCGTAACAGAAGATATCCAGAGCCTCTTAATCGGTTTCTTATTCCCTGCTTTTTCCAGGATCAGTCTGGCAACCAGCTCTCCTTCCCTTCCGGCATCTGTTGCAATGATGATTTCTCCAACATCATTCCGGTGGATCTGGGATTTCACCACCCGGTACTGTTTCCCGGTCTGTTTGATAACTTCAAGCTTGAAATAATCCGGCATCATGGGAAGATCTTCCATCTTCCACTCTTTATATTTAGGGTCATAATCCTCCGGGCCTGCCAGCGTGACCAGGTGGCCTAACCCCCAGGTTACCACGTAGTTCTCCCCTTCTATTACTCCATTTTGATTCCTGCTGCAGCGAAGCACCCGGGCAATGTCCCTGGCTACCGACGGTTTTTCTGCTATGATTAAAGATTTCATGTAATTCCTCCAAAATTGTAATTCTTTCACAATTATACCCTAATGCCTGGGTTATTACAACCGGATGCAGTTCTTGAGCTTCCGCCGTTTTATCCAATCAATTAATCAAACCTGCTATACATATAATTATCTTTAAAACGAAACCATTGCAATGCTTGTTTATATGTGCTATATTATAACTACAAAAAGAGCAACCGCCACACAAGGTGGTAGCTCCCAGACTAAGCTTAATGTCCTAACGGACACCGCCTATCCTGATTGCAGCAGGGTAGGCTATTTTTTTAACTTATTTATGTAAGTCAGCAATGCCAAGATGAACGTTGCAAATAGTATGATATCACTAAATGAGAACATATTTGACAAAGACATAAAAGCTGGAAGGCACCACCCTGTATTCGGTTACTCCTTTAAGCATATTACCAATATTTCCTTAGTCGGCAATCTTCTTTTGGTTTGATTTTCCGCAGTTTATCCACAGACTCTCTCTGCTTATCCAGTCAGCATAACTCCCCATACGCAATTAAAGAATCACCTTCCCTGACCCCCAGCCCAACGGTTTCATACAAAACAATCCCGTCATTTTCCGAAAAACAGACCTGAAGCCGGTTTCCCCATACATCTTCCACCGTCCCCAGAAGCTCCCCTTTCTGAAAGGACTCCCAAATAGCCCAATACATTTGGTAATCCGCTGTTGCAGCAAAGTATTCCAATTGCCTGATTTCCATTTTCGCCTGCCTTTCGTATATTATACTTTCTTTTTCGCCATCAGATAACAGGATGGCAGCAATCCGCTGCCGATCATTTTATGTTTTACAGGATAAAAACCGTGTTCAGAAACAAACGAAAGCAAATCTCCGGCATTCCATTTGTGATAGGTACGAAAACCCACAGCCTCAAGAAGACGGGTTTTCCACGCTGAATTTTTTCCCTCTGCCTGAACAAAGGTAGGAGCAAACAGCAGTCCTTCCGGTTTTAATACCCGTTTTATCTCTTCTAAAGCTTTTTCCGGACAAGGCATAATATGCAGGGCATTGGCAATGACCACCGCATCGAAAGTCTCCGGCCCATAAGGCAGATTGGTGGCATCCTGAACCGAAAAATGCAGGTTTCCCGGAATTTTATTCTTTAACACTTCTTTAATCATATTCTCAGAAAAATCGGTAGCTTCCAGAGTATTTACCGCTTCTGAGACCCGGAAAGAAAGCTGTCCGGTTCCACAGGCCAGCTCCAGTACGTTCATGTCCGTATTCAAGTCCGAATACATATTTTCACAGATCTCCTCATACATCCGGTTATTCTTTTTCATGAATGGTCCATATGCACCGGATACCTTCTGCCAGAATTTTTTATTTGTAATATCTTTCATTCCTTTCCTCCCTAAAAGTTAGCTTATACTAACCTTTTTTTCATAATAGCATCTGCCAAAACCTTTGTCAATGACAGGCTGATACCAAAAAAGTCGTCCCTGTCATGTGGTAACAGGAGCGGCTTTTTTGTAGGAGTCATGATCCCTCACAGGTCAAATGAAGGATGCGATCAGAGGGTTAGTCTGATGTTAGAATATTCACATATAGTTAGTTTTAACTAACTATACATATAATAACATAAGGCAGCTGAAAAAACAAGCCCTGCGGGCGTAAATTTTTCTCATTTATGCGGGTTCCGAGGTTTTTTCCAATCACTCATACTCGGCAGTGATTTTCTGTTGCCAATGTGTTTCCATGACCATATTACACTCTCCCAGTTACTGTCTGCCAATTAGCGCGTACATTTCTACGATACTGTTTAGGAGTAACTCCCATAATAAACCGGAACTGTTTTGTAAAATAGCTCTGACTTTCAAAACCACACTGTGCACATATCTCACTATTGGAAGCGTTTGAAGACTTCAGCATATCAGCTGCAATCGCAATTCTCCTTCGCATCAGATATCTTATCGGAGTATCCTGGATAACTGCTGCAAATGTCCTCTGACATTCACGTACACATATTCCGGCTGCACCCGCAATATGTTTAACGGTTACTTTATCCATGTAATGTTCATCAATCCAGTTCAGCATCTGCTTCAGGCGCTGTTCCTGCATGGTCTCAACCCTGACTGCCTGCTTTTCCTTGTGTCCGTTCAATAACATGATAATCTTCGACATTGCATCCCTTACTGTAAATTCATAGCCTTCCGGCTCCAATTCGCAGGCATAGAACGCTGCATTGAAAAGAGAAATCACTGCCGCACTGCCTGCATCTCTCAGATTAAATACCCAGGATGATGCACCTCCCCTTACAAAAGGGCTGACATATTTTTCATCAAACACGCTTCCGGTACGTCCTGATATAACGGACTGGTCAAATACAACAGAGCGGTACCAGCAGGGCTGATCCGTATTACAGATTATTCCATGCAGGATATCTGAATTCACGAAATACCCCTCGCCCGGCCGCAGTACATAGGAATGATCTGCAAATATGATCTGCACCATTCCCTCATCCAGCACAAACATTTCAAGCTCACTATGCCAATGCAGCGATATTTCGCCTCCAATATAATGATGAATATCACCGATGTAAGCATTGCAGGGAAAACCTGGTGTACCACGCTTCATGATTTCTTTTCCTTCATCATTCAAAGGAATTGTATTAACGGTCGTCAGCATGCTTCGTCATCTCCTTGTCCCGTATATCCAGCATGAATCCTACGGTCGCAATAATTATATTATATGTCGCATATCAGAAAGACGCAACGTATTTTATTCGTTATAATTATACTTGCAAGGCATAAATGAAATGGTCAAACGAAAGGATGGTCAAATGCAGTGAAGCATGATGAGAATAAAAAATTACTTTCCAAGTTGATATCCGGCATTTCTGATATGTTTATGCCCCTTATAAATTTACTGTGCGCAGGCGGAATTATGAAAGGTGCTCTGCTTATATTGACAACGACCTCCTTTCTTTCTGACAGCAGTGAAACCTATCTCATACTGAATGCAATATCCGACAGCACCTTTTATTTTCTTCCAGTACTGCTGGCAATTACTTCAGCAAAAACATTCCGTGCCAATCCGTTTTACAGTACAGTCATTGCCCTGATTCTGTTGTATCCATCATTAACAAAAGCTTTTGAAATGGGTACAACTCTTCATTTTTTCAATCTTCCGATTAAAGCTGTAACTTACCACTCCAGCATCATTCCAATTATCATGGCGACTGCTCTTCTGGCTGTTACGGAGCATTTTCTTGAACGGACACTCCCCGAACTGGTCAGAGGTTTTCTTACCCCGCTTCTCAGCCTCAGTATTGTCAGTCTGGTCACACTTTTTGTTTTCGGACCAATCGGTGCCATAATCGGAGATGCTCTTGCAGCCGGTTATGCATCGCTTTACTCCTTATCCTCTGCAGCCGCCGGTATTCTGCTCGGCGCACTGATTCAGCCGATGGTGATCTTCGGCTTTCAGTGGGGATTGATTCTTGTAGCAATAAATAACATTGGAGTTACGGGGCATGACAGTATTCTTCCGATCATGGCTCCTGCTGTTTTTGCTCAGGCCGGTGCAGCACTTGCTGTTATGGTAAAAAGCAGAAATATTTCTTTCCGGTCATTATGTGCCCCTGCAATTCTTTCTGCACTGTTTGGAATAACGGAACCTGTATTATTTAATATAAATCTTCCCAGAAAGAAGCCTTTCCTTTTTGGATGCATTGGCGGTGCCGTTGGCGGGCTGCTGGCTGGACTTTCCAAAATCGAAACTCCCGCTTTTGTTTTTCCGAGTCTTATAACATTACCGGTCTATTATGGTGAACACTTTATGCTTTATCTGGCCGGATGTCTTTCAGGGTTTATGATTGGATTTTTTCTTACAATATTTATATCTTCTGATACTGTTGTTGCCGATACCGGCGCCTTATCAAAAGGAGGTCTTAGCTGATGTCTCTTCCTATCGTACACAGCTGTGCCTGCCGCACCATGATTTCAAATATGATATATCTGGCTCAGGACAGCAAATGTGACACCTATCGAACGTTATATCTGAATTATGCACTGCAACTGATTGATCTCACCACAAAGGAGAAGCTTATGCAATACAATCATATCGTATTTGCTTTAGATGGAACACTGATTGATACAGAAAATGCCATTTTGAAGACCTGGAGGTACACACTTGAAACATATGACCTTGAGTATTCTCTTGAACATCTGCGAATCGTGTTGGGAATTCCGACTCTTGATGCCCTTGAACTGCTTGATGCATCTGTAGATCAGGATTTTGAAAATAAATGGATACAGAATTACGGCAGGTTCTCAGATCAGACCGTATTTTTCCCCGGTGCAAAAGACATGCTGCAGTTTATGAAAAAAAGTGGATTACATCTTGGCGTGGTCACTTCCAGAAAGAAAACGGAATATGAAAGCTATTTCCGCAAATTCAACCTTGAAAAAATATTTGATCTGATTGTCTGTGCAGACGATACACTGCAGCACAAACCGGATCCTGAGCCGCTTCTTTATTATGCAGAAAAGTCCGGTACACCCCCTGATTCATGCATCTATATCGGGGATATGCCGACAGATATTGCATGTGCAAATGCGGCCGGTTTTGCATCTGGACTTGTGACCTGGAACCATTCATCTGATTTAGAGCCTGATGCAGATTATATTTTTTCATCACCTGAGGATCTGCTGAAGCTGTACAATATATAGACCTGCACAAACAGCCCTGCGGACGGATATACTCATATAAAAGAGTGCAAGATATGTATAGTTTTTGCATTTATTCCGCAATTTTTGTCTGGTTTTTTAATCCTGTTTTCTTTATGATAGTGTCATAAAACATTTTTAATCCCAGTAAAGGAGAGATTTCCTATGAAACTATGCAATTACGTGAATCAAGTAAAGAAAACAGAAAATTATTATGGTATCATGACCAATTCCATCGAAATCCGTGTAATGTTCCTTACTGATTCCATCCTGCGGATCAGGGCCGGTTTTGACGGCGGCTTTCCGGAAGAATCCTACAGTCTTGTAATGACCGGGTGGGAAGACCGCATGGACGGTTTCCTGAAAGGATGGCGCAGGCGGATCACACCTGCCGATGCCGTTCTTACTGATTCAGAAGGCTCCGCTGTTATAGAAGGAAATCTTTTAAAGGTAGTTGTGGAAAAGAATCCATTCCGCATCTGTGTTTACGATAAAGAGGGGACCTGCATTCATTCCGATATCGTGGACCTGGGATACATGGAAGACAGCAACCGCCGCCGTATCCATACCAGTGAGATCTCACCGGATGACTGCTTCTACGGCTTTGGAGAAAAAAGCGGAGAATGGAACAAGGCCCAGAGATTCCTGACCATGAATCCCAAGGATGCCATGGGCTATAACCCAAAAGAAACCGACTCCTTATACAAACACATTCCATTCTATATCAAATTGAACCGCAATACAAAAAAAGCCGCCGGTTACTTTTATCATAATACCTATGAATGCGATTTTGACATGGGGCGGGAAAAGAGCAATTACTGGAAGCCCCACAGCAGATTCCGTACAGATGGAGGGGATATTGACTTATTCCTCATTGCCGGCCCATCCATACGGGAAATAGTCGAACGTTATACGGACCTTACCGGAAAATCCGCCCTGCTTCCCCGGTATGCCTTAGGCTATCTGGGTTCCTCCATGTACTATCCGGAGCTGGAGACAGACTGTGACGATGCCATTCTGGAATTCATCGACACAACTAAGGAAGAGGACATTCCGGCAGACGGCTTCCAGCTCTCCTCCGGTTACACCTCTATAGAAACCGAACACGGCATGAAACGCTGCGTTTTCACCTGGAATAATAAACGTTTTAAAAATCCCAAAGATTTTTTTGCACAGATGAAAAAAAGGGGAATTACCGTTTCTCCTAATGTAAAGCCAGGGATTCTTCTAGCTCATCCGGATCTGGAAAAAATGAAGGCAAAGGGGATTTTTGTAAAGGACAGCTTAAAGGATGAGCCTGGTATCGGCACCTGGTGGGGCGGCAAAGGTGTTTTTGCTGATTTCACAAAACCGGAAGCCCGGAAGGTCTGGAAAGAAATGTTAAAGGAAAACGTTCTTCAAATGGGGACCTGCTCTGTCTGGAACGATAACTGTGAATATGACAGCATGGTGGATAAAGACAGCCGCTGCGATTTTGAAGGAAAGGGCGGCACCATCGGCCAGCTAAAATCGGTCATGTCCAACCTCATGTGCCACATCACCGATGAGGCCATCCATGAAACCTTTGAAAATACCAGGCCATTTATCGTATGCCGTTCCGGACACAGCGGAATCCAGCGTTATGCCCAGACCTGGGCCGGGGATAATTTGACCTGCTGGGATGCGTTAAAATACAACATTGCAACCATTCTGGGAATGAGCTTAAGCGGCGTTGCCAACCAGGGCTGTGACATCGGGGGCTTCTATGGTCCGTCACCGGAACCGGAGTTAATGGTCCGCTGGGTGCAGAACGGCATATTCCAGCCCAGGTTTTCGGTTCACTCTGTAAATACGGACAATACCGTAACTGAACCCTGGATGTACGGAAACTGCACCGGTTATATCCGGGATGCCATCAAGTTCCGCTACCGCCTGATTCCCTATCTGTATTCTCTGATGGAACGGGCTCACGAAAATGGACTTCCTGTTATGGAACCCATGTGCAGCGCTTTTCAGAACGACCCCAGGTGCTATGATGAAGGGGTAGATTTTATGATCGGAGATTCCCTGCTGGTTGCCAATGTAGTGGAAAAAGGAGCTGCTGCCAGAAAGGTTTATCTGCCGGAAGGGGAAGTTTTCTATGACTTTTATACCAGAGAGCGTTACGAAGGCGGACAGACCATAGAAATTCCCGTGACCCTGGAAAGCATCCCCTTATTCTTACGGGCCGGCGGCATTCTTCCCATGGCTTTAAACCAGTTGAATAACCTGACCACCGGAAAAATCACAGGAATTCACTTAATCTGCGCCCCAGACTGTAACAACAGCTTTACTCTGTATGATGATGACGGTATTACCATGGATTATCTAAAAGGCAGTTATTTAAAAACCAGCATCACCATGACCGCCGGAGAACAGACCATACTGGACTTTAAAAACCATGGAAGCTATCAGACCGGAACAGAAGACATGTACTTAGATATAATCCATAGAGAAAAGGCCCCATACCGGGTTTTCTTAGACGGCAGGGAACTGCCTCATTTCCTCTGCCGTAAAAAATTCCAAGCAGCAGAATGCGGCTGGTATTACAGCCAGACCTTAAAATCTGTTCAGATCAAATACCAGAATCCGAAAAAGGATCACAAAATAATCATCTCATTTGAACAGTTTGACATGATTGGAATGTAACTGAATACGAATTTAATAAGTCAAAAAGGCCGTCCCTGTCATGCGGTAACAGGGACGGCCTTTTTGTAGGAGTCATGATCCTTCATGGGTCTGTGAAGGATAATTTCAGAGGGTTAGTCTGATGTATAGAATATTCCCATATAGTTAGTATTGACTAACCGAATTTATATTAACATAAATCATCATAAATTTCAAGGCTTTTTCCAAAAGAATTTTTATTGCTATCCCATGTGGAAAAAGTTATAATAAATAAAATACAAATTTCAGGGAGGGAGAAGCTTGATTGATGCAGCAGGTTTTATGATGGCCGGAGGACGGCGCATTGCCAGTGAACGCATGCAGGGCGTCAATGATAATATGGCGAAATCCCATTATCACGAATACTTTGAATTATATTATCTGGAATATGGAAAACGTTTCCATGTGGTTGATGACAGAATTTATTCCATCAGCTCCGGGGAATTCATCCTCTTCCCTCCTTATGCCATGCACCACTCCTATGGGGAAAATGATGTTCCTTTTAAACGGCTTTTGGTGTATTTTACTCCGGATACGATCCTCATTCCGGAGGTTCTTGAAGCCATAAGTACAACAGCCGGTGTTTACCGGGCTGACTTAAAATCCAGTCAGTCCGTTCATTTACTGTTAATGGAAATTCTTAAGGAGCAGGAGCAGAAAGCAGGTTTTAGCCAGGAAGCCATGCAGATGCTTTTAAACCAGCTTCTTATTAAAATTACAAGATGGGAAGGAGCTTCCACAGAACCGGAAAACCAGAGCCGTATCACAAATATCCTCCATTTTCTGCACCAGAATTACGCAGAGAACATCACTCTTGAGAATCTGGCCTCTCTTTTCTATATCAGTCCTTACTATCTGTGCCGGGAATTTAAACGTTATACCAACAGCACCATCATACAGTATATTAACAATCTCCGCATTATCCAGGCCCAGAGACTTTTCATGGAAACGGATAAGAACATAACGGATATCAGCAGAGAAGTGGGTTTTTCAAACGTCACCCACTTTAACCGTGTATATAAGTCTATCGTCGGCATGCCGCCTTCCAAAAGCCGGAAACGATACGAGGAGCAGAAAAAGAACGGCCATATCCCCCATTCCTGTTAATCCTGATCCAGTACGATATTCTGAAGCCCCAGGAAGTTCTATCCCTTTAATCCACTGGTAGCAATTCCTTCCACAAAATATTTCTGCGCCGCAAAGAATAGCAGGATTACGGGCAGGACAGCCACAAAGGCCATGGCCATCACCTTCCCCCAGGCAACCACGGACTCTGCATCCAGGGACATCCGAAGGGCCAGGGATATGGGGAATTTCTTAACAGAGTTAATAAAAATAAGAGAATTAAAATAATCATTATAAGTCCATAAAAACTGGAAAAGCCCGGCCGAAAAAAGCGCCGGCTTCATCAATGGAAGCAATACCTGCATGAAAGTCCGCAAGGTTCCGCAGCCGTCGATATAGGCTGATTCATCCAGTTCTCTTGGCAGCCCCCTTAAAAACTGTATGAGCATGTAGGTAAAGAACGGGTAACAGGCCAGCACTGCCGGAGCGTAAAAGGGCAGGTAGGTGTTGATCCAGTGAAACGAATTATATAAGGAATATCTTGGTATGATAATAACGGAATTGGGGAGCATCAGAGTCGCAATCAGGACTGCAAACAAGACTTTCTTTCCCGGAAACCGAAACCGGGCAAAGCCATAGGCTACCAGTGCACTGGAACTGACGGTCAGGATGGTGGTAGGCAATACCAGAACAAAGGTATTGATGAAAAATGCAGTATAGTTTACCTTTCCGCTCCCCTTCCAGCCTTCCATATAATAGTTTAACTGAAAACTTTCCGGTAAAAGCTTTATGGAACCGAAAATTTCGTCATTGGATTTAAATGTGGCAAAAAACATCCAGATAATAGGATACAGCAGAATAATCCCAAGCACAAAGATAACCAGATAGTCCATTATTAGTTTCGTTTTCTTGCTTCGCTTCTTAAACATTTGCTCTCCTCCTAAAACTCTCCCTCATCTCCATAAAAAACCCAGGCAGATGAGGTTCCGAATAAAAACAGCGTAAAAATCATGATAATGGTAAATACCACCCAGGAGATCGCACTGGCATACCCCATTTTAAAATAGGAGAAGCCTTCCTTATACAGCTTCATTCCAAGCACATAGGTGGATTTTAATGGTCCTCCTTCCGTAATGACAAAAGCGGAGGTAAAATTCTGAAGGGCCTGAATCATCTGCATGATCATATTAAAAAAAATGATGGGTGTTATCTGCGGCACGGTAATTTGAAAAAACCGTTTTGCATTTCCTGCCCCATCGATTTCAGCCGCCTCATAAAGAGATTTGGGTACCTGCTTCAATGCCGCAAGGAACATAACCATGGAAGAGCCAAACTGCCAGATTTCCAGGGAACAGATGGTTTTTAACGCATATCTGGTATCCCCCAGGAACTGAATATTCGGAAGGTGGAGAAAGGTCAGCATCGCATTGATCACACCGTTATCCAGAAACATCAGCCTCCATAGGATGGCAATGGCAACGCTTCCTCCAAATAAAGATGGAATGTAATAAAGCGTCCGGATCAAATTAATCCCCCTGATTTCCCGGTTTAGAAATACGGCTACGGCCAGTGCCATGATCAGCTTTCCGGGAACCGTGTAAAGTGTATACAAAAGTGTTACCCGAAGGGAATTCCAGAATTCATTATCTTTCACAAACAATTTCACGTAGTTGGAAGCTCCCTGCCAGTTTTCCTTTGCACCTATGGTATAGTCAGTAAAGGAATAATACAGAGATGTAACGAAAGGGTACAGCTGCAGGATCAAAAATCCCAAAAGCCACGGCATAATATAGAAAAATGCCTGTAAATCTCTTTTCTTATAATGGGTAAGCCCTATGCTTTTCTTGTTCATATCAATCTCCTAAAACAAACGATGTCGGAAGCTGCCGGTAATGGTCAAAACGGATATTCGCAATCCGCTTCGCTACTTGCTCATAACCTTATTACCACTTCGTGGTATTTCCGTAGGAGCTTTGACTCCTACGGAAACAAGCAAGTCCATACCCCCGCTTTAAGAAGCGGGGGACTTCCTTGATAAGGTTAAAAAGGGGTGCCTTACAGCACCCCTAATCCTGCTATTGTTTGGACAGTCCGGAAAGCAGGCTCATGGCGTCTGCAGCTACCGAAGCCGGGTCATTTGCCCCATAGCCTATGGTTTCAACCGAGTCGAACAGGATCGCCTTGGACTCCTGGGAGGAGGAAGTTTTATCATTTGGCGTTCCTCCCATAGCTGACGCTATATTAGCTCCCTCCATTGCCAGCTTGCTTAACATTCCTTTATCCGCACAAAGCTTTCTTGCCTTCTCAGTAGGCGGAACCGATCTTGTACAGCCCAGAGTTTCGATTGCCGTATCATCATTAAAGAAATAATTCATAAACTCAACAGCCATTTCCGGATGCTTGCAGGTCGATGTTACTGCAAATACCTGTGGCGTATTACAGCCCCAGCCTGCCTCAGAGCAGCCCTCCAGAGCCGGAAGTTCACTCATGTAATAGTTTGCGTCAGGATTCGCAGCCGCCATCACATCAACCGTCGAAACATAGGTAAGGGACGCCACGTATTTACCCGCAATCCAATTGGCATCGGATTGCAGATTATCGCCGCTGTAAGAGGCCTGGTAGGACGCCGGAGCCACTGCCTCTTCGTCATACAGCTTCTGAACATAATCAAATACCTGCTGCAGCTGCTCTTTTGTGATATTTAAAGCCTTGGTATCCGGATCGAACAAAGTCTTTCCGACTAACTGTTTTATATAATTATAGAACACCAGATTTGTAATGTATTCTTTATTAGCACAGAGGAGGTACATGCTGTCATCGTATTCCCGTACCTTCTTTCCCATTTCCAACAAGTCATCCCAGGTGTATTTCTTGGTAAAGTCCAGACCAATGGCATCCGCCAGATCCTTGTTCACCAGAATCCCTGCCCCTGAAATTCCGGTTGGAAGACCAAGCTGCCTGCCATCGAAACGCCCGTTAACAGGAAGGGAAATGTATGATTCTTCAAAATTAGACAGATCCATTCCATAATCTTTATAGTCAATAAAGTAATCACCTGCCGCCACATATGTCGGGAAGAATTCCGGGTCTACCTGTACAATATCTGCCGCTGTACCGGAAGCAAGCTGGGTTGCCAGCTTGTCGTGATATCCGTCATTTCCACCATACTCCGCCTCTATGGTCACATTGGGATGAAGCTTTTCAAACTGGTCAATGACATCTAAGGTTGCCTGATTCCTTTCATCTCCGCCCCACCATGCAAACCGAAGGCTGATTTTTTCATCCTCATCAGAAACAGAAGCCTTATCGGTTTCCGCGGTCTTTGCCGTCTCCGATGCAGCCCCTTGAGAAGTCCCCGCCGAAGTTTCAGCCGTTCCTTTTCCGGAGCAGCCCATCATAGATCCTGCTGCCATAGCTGCTGCCATAAACAAAGCCAACATTCTTTTCATCATGATTGTAACCCCCTTTTTTTGATAGCTCTATTGTAGCCGAAAAAAAAGGTAATCAAAAGGCAGATACCTTTTTATTTTTCTTCATTGTTTATCGAATTTCCTTAAAAAAGTATCATTCCTTGCGATTATGATTCATATTTTGATATACCACTGACTGTATGAACTTTTAACCAAGCCATTGCAATGCTGATTCAGGTATGTTGTTATAATTGCCTGTTTCCGGGACTTTGTTATGATACAACCTGTTCCGGAAGGACAAATTCCATGACGCATCCCCAGCCCTTCTTACTCCTTATCCGTATTCCGGCTTCCTCCCCGAAATGAAGCTTTAACCTGCTGTTGACATTCGCCAGGCCAATGTGATATACATTGATTTCTTTCATGGAATTTCTTAAATTATTAAGCTCTGGCTTGGACATGCCGACTCCATTATCCACAACCCTGAAATGAATCCGGCTGTTTTTCCTGAAGATCTGAACCTTTACATACCCCTCTCCTTCTTTATGGCGTATGCCGTGAAGAATGCTGTTTTCCACAAGCGGCTGCAGCATCAGCCGGAAAACATACATTTCCATAAGTTCTTCTTCGATTTCGTAATAAGCAATGAAGTGTTCGCCAAACCGGAAGTTCTGAATGGCAACGTATTTTTTTAAATACTGAACCTCTTCCTTCAGGGTAATCTTCTCCATGGGGTCAGCCAGGGCATATTTTAAAATATCAGACAGGTTTTCCAGTATCCGGTTCACATGTCCGGTATCCTTATTAAGTTTTCGAATCTCCATCTGGACATTCTGCAGGGTATTAAACAGAAAATGAGGATTGATCTGAAGCTGGAGCGCTGTCAGCTCCGCTACTTCCTGCTCATGCTGCTTCTGTATTAGGCTGGTATTTAACCGGACTGTCTGCAGGAACAGGTAAATGATGTTATTCATAATCACATCGTATTCATCCTTCATTTCCTTCTTTGGTTCTGTGGGGTAAATCCCGCTTTCCGCATCATGGAATACCTGAATCATGTAATACAGCTGGCGAAAGGTTCTTTTGGTAGTCAAATAAGCCAGAAAGAGCATGGCAGCACAATTGAAAAGAAAAATCACGCCAAACAGCTTCAGCATTTGAAGGATGCTGGTACTTTTGGCCTCAAAAGAAATCATAGATACCAGATGCAGGCTGTACTGGTTGTTAAATTCCGTATGAAGGAGATAACGGTTTCCCCCTGCATGGATCCATTTATTCTGCTTCTTTTCCATTTGATAGTCTGATATAGAAAAGTCTTCCGGGATCTTCAAATTCCCTTTACTCCAGGAGAATAGCTGGTCCCCATTCTGATTATAAAACAGCACGGTCTCGTTTTCATTTAACAGGATCTTATCCAAAAGCTCCCTGTATTTCTCCACATCAATATTCATGACAACGGTTCCGTCTAAAAGCAGCATTCTCTGATATATGGTTAAGACCTGCTTCTTTTTTCCGTTGTAAGTGATATAACGGGATTCGATCCGGTTTCTGGTTCCCTTATCCATGCTTAAATAGACGTTTCTCCAGGTCTTGTCCTCCTCATCTGAGAACTGGGCAACCCCTTCCTGAGATGAAAAAAAGCAGTCATAACCCTCCAGATAAAGATACACGGATTGTATGTAAGGATACGACTGTATAATACTTTGCATCATTGTTTTGATATTTCTCAGGTAAATGGCGTCGCTGTACTGGATGTTCGGCTCCCGCTTGAACAGCTTTTTCAGGGCCAGCACCATATAAGAATTGTTAGTCAGCTGATCATTCTGAAGCACCACGCTGCTGACTACAAAATCCAGATTGGTATTGATGTTTGACAGGGTATTCCTGGCTCTGGCATCCAGTTCTTTATTAATCTGCTGATTAACAATGGTAAAAGAAATTACAAATATAAAAAAAGTAGGAATGATTAAAAGCAGACAATAATTCCGAAACCGTTTCATAAAAAATTTCTTCTGCATTCTGACCTCCCGCCCTACGTTTCCTTGCTGTTTCTGCTGTTACGGTATTCCTTTGGCGTTTTTCCATAATAAGCCTTAAATGCTCTTGAAAAATTTTTAGGATTATCATAGCCGATATAATAGGCAATCTCATAGCTTTTGTAGCTTATGTCATTTAACAGTTCGCAGGCCTTTTCCATTCGTACCCGTATCAGATAATCGGAAAATCCAAACCCGAAGTTTTCTTTAAATATCTTGGACAGATAGCTTGGACTTAAATTCACTAAAACTGCTGCTTCGTCCAGGGAAGCTTCTTTGTAATTCTCCTCTATATATCCTTTTACCTGTCTCACGATCTGTTCATAATAGGTTGGTGTTTCTTCTGTGCTTATCTGGTTTTCCTTATCCAGCTTTTCCTTGATTTTCCCAAAGCAGTTTAATAAATCCCCGCTTTTAATAGGTTTTAACAGATAATCCTCTACCTGGTACTGGATAGCACTTCGAAGGTATTCATAATTCTGATAGCTGCTTATGAAAACTACCTTAATATTCTTGTCCTGGACCAACCCGCACAATTCGATTCCATTTAGATCCGGCATTTCCACATCACTCATCAGTACATCCACCGGATGGGTGCATATATAATCATGGGCTGCCGTTCCCTTACTAAAGTATGCCACATCAAAACCAATCTGCTCCCACGGAAAAAGATTGGCGATCCCTTCCACAATTTTCTCTTCATCATCCACAATAACCAACCGATACAAGAAATCCCCTCCCACATGCCTTGTCATATTTACCTTTCCATAGAATTATAATAAAAATCCCACTTCGCTGCAATAGGCACCGCCTTCCATCTATGAAAAACAAAAATCTGGGCGAAAAATTACTTTTTCAGCCCAGTTTTCGTTCGGTTTTGTCTATAACCCCACTACCGTTCTACATAAAGGTGCATTGGCAAATGGTAATCATACCTCTTCCACACATTTTCTTCTTTTCTTGTCCTATTCTCCATCTATTCTGCTCTATTAACAAAACTGCACTAACTATTTTGATATTGTGTTTTTAACATGGTTGAAAATAACCCTTGCTTTTCCTTCAATTCCAAAGGTGCACCGGCTTCCGCAATAACACCGTCTTTGATCACGACAATCTTATCCGCTCCTAAGACCGTTCTCATACGGTGGGCAATAATCAAAACCGTCTTATTCTTTACAAGTTCTCCAAGGGCACTTTGAATTTTACTTTCATTTTCCGCATCCAGCGAAGCAGTAGCTTCGTCGAGCAGTATAATCGGAGCATCCTTTAAAATCGCTCTGGCTATGGATATACGCTGCCTTTCGCCGCCGGATAATTTTTCCCCGTTTTCGCCGATCAAGGTCTTATATCCCTGAGGCAGTTTATTGACAAACTCATCGCACTGGGCAAGTTTTGCAGCTCTAATGACTTCCTCGTCACCAGCCTCCTTCTTTCCCAGACGAATGTTTTCCAGAATGCTTGAATTAAACAGTGTGACATCCTGAAAGACGATGGAGTAATGCTTCAGAAGCGTCTCAGGATCAATCTGTGAGATATCCTCTCCACCCAAAGTTATTGCACCCTTATCTATATCCCAAAATCTTGCAGCCAGCTTTGCTATGGTGCTCTTTCCTCCGCCAGAAGGTCCTACGAGGGCCGTCACATCCCCCTGCCTTGCAGTAAAACTGACATTATTTAAAATTTGCATGCCATCCTGGTAAGAAAAATTAACGTTTTTAAATTTTATATCATAATTCTTTGGATTAAATCTATCTCTTCCATCCTGTCTTGGCATTTTATCCATCTCTTTCATGCGATTAATCCGTACGTCCAGATATAGGAACAGTGCAAAATTATTCATTGCATCCATGATGGGATTGTATATGCGCGCTGTCACTATTAAAAATACCAGATAAGTGAATATGCCGATATCATCCGCCGCCAAAAGATATGCACCATACAGGATTACGCTGGGAAGGCCAAGCTTTAAAAAGACATAGGACAGGTTAATAAATGCTCCAATTAAAAGCTCCCCCTTAATCATAAATTTTTCAAGGGAATCAAGCTGTATATTTAAAGCATTAGAAAAAGAATCTTCTCTGTTATAGGATTTTATTTCATGGGCTGAGTCAAGCCCCTCTTGGATTTTGTCTGAAATATCCCTTTTTATATCATACAGTTTTGCATGCATGCTCTTTTGAAGTCTCTTTGATAAATAGAAGACAAAGGCTGCAACCGGGACTACCCAAAAAACGGCAATCGACATCCGCCAGTCGTAAAAAAACATCATCACGCCCGTGATGAAAACGGTTATTACTGCTGCATAAATCTGAGGTACCGAATGGGAAAAGAGCATTTCAATCTGCGTAGCATCATCCATAATGGTTGCGCTTAAATCCGCAATATCCTTTTTCCCAAAAAAAGCCAGCGGCAGCCTCCGCAGCGTTTCAGCCAGACCGATTCTTCTTTTGGCGCTTTCCTCGTAAATTTTTGTATAGGTTGAATCATATTGAAAATACCCAATGACCAGCATTACTATGAAAAAAACCATCGACATGACGGCATAGTATGTAATGCCATTTTTAGTCCCACCCAATGAATTCACAAGCAGACTCATGTATTCATCTAAAAACTTAAACCCTATAATCACCGGAGCCATAAAGCTGATATCCATGATGATAGTCCAAATAATCCCATGCGAAAGATCTTTTGCCCCTTTTTCCGATAAAGCATATTTATTTTGAAAATACTTAAGCATATTGACCTCCTTGTGCTGCTTCTTTAGCCTTTATTTTCCAAGCTGCAGATTTTTGATATTCTTCCCACATTGTTTTGTAGATGCCCTCCTGCTTCAGCAGCTCCTTGTGGCTTCCCTCTTCCACAATCTTCCCGCCTTGGATAACCAAAATCCGATCCGCATTTTGCACAGTTGTAAGACGGTGTGCAATCATGAGGGTGGTTTTTCCACGACTTAGCTCTTTCAAAGCCTTTTGAATTAAATGCTCGTTTTCCGGATCCGCAAAGGCAGTAGCTTCATCAAGCAGCACGATAGGCGCATTCTTTACAATAGCTCTTGCAATGGCAATTCTTTGCTGTTCCCCACCGGAAAGGTAGGTTCCCTTGGAACCAATCAGTGTATCAAGTCCCGCCGGAAGGTTTTTGATAATTTCTCTTGACTGAGAAAAATTAATGGCTTTATTGAGCTCTTCCTTTGTAACGTTTTCTTTTCCAAAAACAATATTCTCTTTTAAAGAATCCTTAAATAGCTTTGTGTTTTGGAATACTAAAGAAATACTATCCATCAGTTCTTTTTTAGGAATTTCCTTTACATTAATGCCTCCGATCAATACTTCCCCTTCATCCGCATCCCAGAATCTTGCAGCCAGCCTTGCAATTGTGGTTTTTCCTCCCCCGGAAGCTCCTATAAGGGCAACGGTTTCCCCCTCATTTAATTTAAAGCTGATTTTGTCAATAGCGGGTTTATCGCTGCCTGCATAGGAAAACACCACATTCTTAAACTCCAGGCTGTATTCTTTTATTCCTTTTCCTTTTTCAGTATAGCCCATACCAGGATAGTCCAAAAGCTGATCCAACCTGTCGATGGCCTGCTCTGCAATCATGGTATTTTGCTGAAAGTGCATGGATTTCATTAAGAGCATGGTAAAAATTGGTGATATAAGGATATAAAAAACAAAATCTGCAATGACAAGAGCAAGATTTTCTCCTCTTCCTGTTAAAAAAATAGCCATTGGGATTAAAAAGAATGCTGCTGACTGCATTATTGTGCTGTAAAATGACATGGGCTTTTGCCAAAGCAATGTATATGCGTAAACCATCTCCTTATATTTGATGATGCTGTCATAAAAACGCTTAAAAGAGAAGATACTTTGACCAAAGGTTTTTACCACAGGAATACCTCGAATATATTCTACAGATTCAGAACTCATTTCCTCCAAGGAATCAAAATACATTTTTTGAAAATTTTTGCCTTCTGCGCTCATCATAAAGCGCATGGTTATAAACCCCAATACAATAGGCACAAGAGAAGCTGCTCCCATTCTCCAATCTACGGTAAAAATCAAGATCATAAGAATAATAGGTGAAACAATACTTCCTGCCATATCCGGAAGCTGGTGCGCTAAAAAGCTATGAGTGGTTCCTGCACCATCATTGACAATCTTTCGTATTTTCCCGCTGGAATGCTGATCAAAGAAGCCTAATGGCATAGCAAGGATCTTTTTCATTCCAAGCTTCTGCATCCCAATTTCTACGCGAAAGGCCGCCAAGTGGGAGCACAAGAGCGAAAAAAAGTATACCAATATTCCCCCTGCTGCACTTCCGAAGGCAAGCCACGCATAAGAGCTGATGCTTGATAAATTAATTGACTGGGAATTTGACAAAATATCCCGTGTAATATACCATACCAACACAAAAGGTACGATGTTAAGAACTGCCGATAATCCTGACAAAATCAGGGCTAAAGGCAAAAGAATTTTCTTTTTTCCCATATAGGGTGTAAATCTTGTTAATATGAATTTCTTTTTCTCTTTTAACATATTTATGTCCTCCTATTTTCTTGCAATATCCACATCCATATCCCCGGTGGGCATCCCCTGTACTATCGAGTCAGTTCCCACATGTTTGAACCCAGTGTTCCTTGGCTGCAGCCTGCGCAGCTGCTGCAGCCAACGCCACAGCCTGTATGCAGTTCCACCTTTTTTATATATCCCTGTCTTTCCAGATAATCTATTTGCACTTTGACAGTTTGAACATTGGTATTCAAACTGTCAGCCAACTCTTGAAAAGAAAAAGTTTTTCCTTTTTTAAGCAGTTCTAAAATTTCATTCATCATTCACCTCAAAATATTAAAATTCCTACACGATATGCGATGGCAGACATCAGCAGTGCAACGCCTGTGTAATAGCCTGCTATACGCAGTGTCCACTTAAGAGAATGGGTTTCCTGCAGTGTAGTCGCAACCGCCATAAGACACGGTACATTAAAGAAAAATGCATAAATAAAGGCTAACGCCTCCGCCTTAGAAATGCCAGAGAGCATGGCGTTTCCAAGCCCAGATGTGCTTACTACCGTCTGCTTTGAAATGACATCCCATATGCCAGCAACCTGGCCCTGAGAATTAAACAACGCTGCCAATACACCAAGGGCTGCCTCTTTACCCATAGCAGCGGCTAAGAACGCCATGAAGGTCTGCCAGCGTAAACCGAACCACATGGTCACCGGTTCAATAAAGGTTCCTATCTTATAAATCACACTGTTTGCCACATTACCATCTGATGTATAGGATAAAGCCCAGAATATAATTGCTACGAATATAATGGTCTTTAGTGCACGTTTAAGTACATCTCCCATACGCACAAAAACAAACCGGAACAGATTTCTGTATTGCGGCTTGTGATATGGTGGCAATTCCATAATCAGTCCAGTTCTGTCACTTTTCTTAATTAAGTACCTGCCAAATAGCTTTGAAGTAATTGTCATGTGCAATGAGGCCACTGCAAACAGGGAAAGCACAACCAAAAAAGCACTGCTTCCAAAAAAAACTGTGCTCACCATCCCAACAACGCTCCATGTAGCAGCGCAAGGAACAACCCACGAAAGTGCTATGGTGGTCACACGCTGTCCCCAGGAATCGATGACTCTGCTTCCGCTCACCCCCCCAATATTACAGCCAAAACTTACCAGGAATGGCATAATTGCCTTTCCCTGTAGTCCAAGCACGGACATGGTGCTATCAAATACATAGGAAATGCGGGCCATGTACCCTATTTCTTCTATAAATCCAAACACAAGGCTTATTCCAAACACAAAGCTCACCATCATCAAGGCAAAAGTTACCGCAGTCAGTACACCATAGCAGAGCAGTGAAACCACCACTGCCGGGGCACCTATAGCAGCAAGCCCAGTCGAAAGCTGCGCAGAAGCAATTTGCGAAAGCTTTTGGAATATCCCCATAAAAGGGATCGCAATTACCATAGATAGAACAAGTCCCAGTACTATGATTCCCACAGCAAGCGTTTTCCCCCAAATTTTACTTGTGGCTATACGGTCAAAGCGACTCAGCCTCGCTTGCTTATTAGCTGGCTTTTTTATACTATTTTTAAGTAATATTTCTATCCATTTAAATTTGCAGTCTGCTGTCAATAAATTACCGTTTTTCACACTAGAAAGCACAGTTTCAACCTGGTTCCAGCAACTTGCACCAACCTTGGATTTTACAAGCTGTATTGCATGATCATCCTTTTCCAGCAACTTTGCTGCCAACCACGAGGAAGAAAAGGTGCCTATTCCATCCTTCGGCAACAACTCCAGCAGCTGCTTAAAGGGTTCTCCAATAATCTCAAGGAAAATGTCTGTTAACTCTTTTCCTTTGAGAATTGAAAGTGATTTTTGCGGGTTTTCAATAATTTTATAGAATTCGTCATAACCTTTTCGATCTGAAGCCGTAATGGGTACCACTGGAACACCCAGTTTTTTTGAAATAGCTTGACTATCGATGGCTTTCCCCTGCTGAATCGCTACATCCATCATATTGAGAAGCAATACCACAGGCTTATTTATACCTGTGTAATCCGCCAGCATAAACAAACTCCTCTCTAGCTGAGAGGCATCTGCAAGGATGCAAATCAAATCGGCCTTATTGCCAGCTATGTAATCCCTCGTAACAACTTCCTCCTCAGAATTGGCAGACAGGCTATATGTACCCGGCAAATCCACAATGGCATAGCTTATTCCGTCGTAGTTAAAAACACCTTCCTTTTTTTCGACAGTTTTACCCGGCCAATTTCCTACATGCTGACGAGAACCGGTAAGACCATTAAATAATGTAGATTTTCCTGAGTTTGGCTGTCCAAGTAACGCTATGGTTTTATCACTCATTTTGCGGACACCTCCATAATGATTTTTTCGCATTCACCTCGGTTAACCGCAATTATGGTGTCCCTGCCATAAACCAATACCGGCTGTTTTTTCTGATTTTGCATCACTTCAACCTCGCTTCCCACTGTGAGCCCAATTGAAGTGATACGGCTTAAAAACCGAGAATCTCCTTGAAGGGAGGCAATCTTCCCTTTTTCGCCTTTTTTTACCTCACTTAATTTTTTCATGTTCAACCTTCCTTCCGCTTTATTATTCTATAAACACAAATACTTTTAACTATTTGCCAGCACTAAATGTTTTTCCCTGAGTATTTCAAATTCCTTTCTTTTATTTTTCCTCAATTAGAATACTATTCATTTTACTATTCATTGTTAGTCACTACTAACTTATAGATAATTTTTTTGAGGTTCTTAGAACCTCAAGTTATTAGGTCACAGGTTTTCCTCTGCAATATCAGTAACCAGATCCAATTTTTGATCATAAGTCATTAAGCAACTATAAAAAAATCATATGTACTATTCCATTTTCTTGTAGGATCAAAATTGCCGTTACAAGACGTGCTGCCTAAAGAAATAACAATTGAGTCTTTCTTTTGAGAAAAATCCTGCACCGATGCAGAAGAAGATTCATACAGACAAGCAGGAGTTAGTCATCACTAACAGTATATGCATCTTAGCTTTTTTTGTCAACACTTTTCATAATTTTGTAGATATTGTTCCTCTAGTATTAATCTAGCCGTCATATTCCTGATTTTAGGGTTTTGAAAAATAATTATATATATTTAGTTGAAAAATATTACAGAGAGTCAGCTGTTTTAGCTTAAATAGTGCTGTTGTTCTTTCTGATTTATTATTTTCGAATCCTGCTGAATATCCAAAAACCTTTCAATATTCGTCTTTGCATTGAGAATTTCCCTCATTTCTTTTTTAGCAGTTCTATACCTAAAATAATCTTTATTTTCTTGGAAAGATGCTCAGCATATTCCACTTATAAGGCATTTACTGTTGGCAGCTTTTTCATCTGCAATTCATCAAATGCCGCCTTTACTGCCTTATGAAAAAACAAGTCGGCAGTATTCTCGTCGTAGAATTTTTTGAATATCCTGCCTTGCGGTATCCGGTGTAAACATCACAGGTAAGCAAAAAGTAGGTGCATAGAAATCCATCGTGTAATTGTCATGAAAAGCACCTCTCTTTATATCATAAAAAAAGGAAAGACTTCCTGAAATCAGAAGGCTTTCCTTTTAGTCTATTTTTCCTTCACCTTTGCAAACAGACTCTGAAGAATAATAAAGAATGCCAGCAGCGCCGCTATGGTTATTTTCGTCCACCAGGAGGACAGCGTTCCCTGGAAGGTAATGAATGTTTCTATGGTTCCCTTTATTAAAACCCCAAACAGACTGCCGAAAACATTTCCCACGCCTCCGGTCAGCAGAGTGCCCCCGATAACTGCCGAAGCAATGGCTTCCATCTCAAAGCCCTTTGCCTGCTCTACAAAACCTGCACAGGTATTTAAGCAGAACAGAAAACCGCCTAATGCACATAAAAATCCATTGATCACATATACCAAAAGCTTAGTACATTTTACATTTAACCCCATCATAAGGGCAGACTGCTCATTTCCGCCAACCGCATAAACCGTCCGTCCGAATTTTGTATACTTTAGAATCAAGAATACCAGGACCAGAACTGCCAACGCAATTAGAACACTGGGATAGACAAAGGGATAATTCACCACACCCTTTTTGTTTACCGTACCTCCGAGAAAGGTTAGATTGATTTTATTTTTCGCCCATTTGAGAAACAGTTCATTCTTCACACTGATCATCTCCTGGCTGATAATGGCGGTCATGCCTCTGGCAAAGAACATGCCGGCCAGAGTTACGATAAAAGGCTGTAATTTGAGGTAAGCGATCAGGAATCCCTGAACCAGCCCGAAGATAATGCCCATGAATAGTACAATGAAAAGAGCCGGAACAGCTCCGATTCCTTTTACTTCCATCAACCACGCCAGCATCATGCAGGTAAGGGCTACCACTGAGCCGACGGAAATGTCAATGCCGCCTGTTATCATGACCATGGTCATACCGGCCGCTATGACGATCAGACCGGCGTTTGAGATAAAAAGATTTAAAAATACCTGAGGCTTTGCAAAACCTTTGCTCTTGAAAACCATGATTCCGGCTATGTACATTACCACAAAAAGGGCAATGGTTATGATAAGCAGGAACATCTTTCCATCTAATTTCCCTTTATTCTTCATCTACGCCACCTTCTTTCCGGCAAATCGGCCTGTTTGGAACTTTTTTACGAATTTTTTAAGCTCCGTTGACTGCAGGGCAACGATAATGACCACCACCACAGCCTTATATACCGGAATCTGGTCCGGAGAAACACCCATGGCATATAAGGTAGTACTGAGGGCCTGAATGGTGTAAGCACCGATCACGCTTCCTAAAAGGGAGAACTTGCCCCCGCCCAGGCTGTTGCCGCCTAATGCCACCGCCAGAATGGCATCCAGCTCCAGATTAAGCCCGATGTTGTTGGCGTCAGCCGAATAGATCCTGGAGGAACCCACCAGACCAGATACACCGGCACAAAAACCACAGAACACATAGGTCAGGAAGATGATCATGGAAGACTTGATTCCCATGAGCCTGGAGGCCCTGGGGTTGATTCCTACTGTCTGGATATAAAGGCCCAGAGTGGTCTTTTTAAGCAGAACATTAGTAATAAGCACTACGAAAAGTGCCACAAATACCGGAGTCGGAATGGGAATTCCAGGGATACTTGCTCCCAGCATTTTATAAGACTCCACCCGAATGTAAGTAATCTGTCCCCTGGTAATAAGCTGTGCGATCCCCCGCCCCGCCGTAAACAGGATAAGGGTCGCAATCATGGGCTGAATATTCATTTTCGCCACCAGAAATCCATTAAAGCATCCGCATAGAATCCCTGCTGAAACTGCAGCAAGAACGCCCAGTATGTAAGGATTCTGAAATTCGTTGACCGACTGCTGGCCGCCTGCCAGAATATAGCAGCAAACAGCACCTGCCATTGACATAACGGCTCCCACAGATATATCCACACCGCCTGAAGCCGCTACCACCACGGTCATTCCCACGGCCAGGATTACCAGGTCACTGGCCCGGTTGATAACATCAATAATGTATCCGTACAGCACACCATTTTTTACTGTCACCTGAAAAAAGGTAGGCGTTTTTATTAAATTGGATAACAACACCAGAACCAGGCAGAACAAAGGAAGAAACAAGCGGTATCCGGTCAGTTTTTTCACAAACGCTGTCAGTTTATTCATCATCCCCACCTCCTGCAATTGCCTTCATGATATGATTCTGGTCCAGCTCAGCTTCTCCCAGTTCCCCCACCTTCTGCCCGTCCCGGAGCACTGCCATACGGGTGCAGGTACGAAGCATTTCTTCCACCTCTGAGGAAATGAACATCACAGACTTGCCTTCCTCCGAAAGCTTTACAACCAGCTTCTGGATCTCCATTTTGGTTCCGACATCAATTCCCCTGGTCGGCTCATCCAGTATGAGGAAGTCAGGGTCTGTAAGCAGCCATCTTCCTAAAATCACCTTTTGCTGGTTTCCTCCGCTTAACTGCCTGATGGGAATTTCCATACCGGTAGTCTTGATCTTTAAAAGCTTTATATATTTATCAGCAAGCTCCTCCTGCTCTTTTCTGCCTATGAGATGAAACATTCCCCTCTTTGCCTGCAGAGCCAGGATCAGATTATCCCTCACCGACAGATCAGCTACGATCCCTTCCTCCTTCCGGTTTTCAGGAAGGTAGGCCATGCCCGCCATCATGGCATCCAACGGTGTATTAACGAATACAGGCTTCCCTTTTACCCTCAGTTCCCCGCAATCCGCTTTATCTGCACCATAAAGGCTTCTGGCAAGCTCGGAACGGCCGGAGCCCAACAGCCCGGTAAGTCCGATGACTTCCCCTTTGTGAATCTGCAGATCGTAAGGTTTTATGGAACCCTGCTTTCCGATTCCTCTTGCATCGATGACCACGTCCTCTGACTTTTCCTTCGCTTCCCCGCTTCTCTTAATTGCCGCCAGGTCATCAAAATCCTTCCCCATCATCTTGGCCACCAGCTGTACTCTGGGCAGCTTCTCCGTCTCATATTCGCCTACCAGGGATCCGTTTCTAAGAACCGTTATCCTGTCACAGATTTTATATACCTGTTCCAGAAAATGAGTTACGAAGATTATGCCTACTCCTTCCGCTTTCAGGCGGTTCATCAGTCTGAACAGCTTCTCCACTTCATAATCATCCAGAGAAGATGTAGGCTCATCCAGAATAAGCACCTTCGCAGACATATCCACTGCTCTGGCAATGGCGATCATCTGCTGTAGAGCAATGGAATAATTCTCCAGAGCTTTCGTTACGTCAATAAGGATATCAAGGCTTTTAAGAAGCTCTTTCGCCTTTTTGTTCATGGTCTTCCAGTCGATCATTCCAGCTCTCATCGGTTCTCTGCCAATAAACAGATTTTCTGCCACAGACAGGTTCGGACAGAGATTAACTTCCTGATATACGGTGCTGATTCCATGGGCCTGGGCCTCCTGGGGAGAATGGTTGATAAGATTCCCTTTCACACCGGAAATATGGATCTCTCCCGATTCAAACTCTTCAACCCCGGTCAGGACCTTTATAAGGGTTGATTTCCCTGCTCCGTTTTCTCCCATCAGTGCATGGATTTCTCCGCTTCGTAATTTGAAATCCACATGATCCAGAGCCCGGACGCCGGGAAATGTTTTTGATATGTTTCGCATGCTTAATACGATTTCATTGGGCATAGAAACCCCTTCCTTTCCTCCACCTGTCTGCCTTCCAGGGCAAAATCAGGGAATAAAAAAGGTGCGGAGCGGAGGACTTATAACCACCGTCCTCCATAACCCTGCACCTGTTTATCCTGCTGCCAGCTTTCTTATGCCATCTTCGGTCAGATTATTTTAATATGCCCGTTCTGGCTTCTCCTGTGCTGCAGTATCCGCCGGGTACACGCCTTCATTTACATAAGAGATCTTGTCAACGCTTTCACCCTTTTCCAGCTTCTGAATGATCTCAGCCACGCGGGGACCATGAAGCGGATTACATTCTACGGATACATTCATATCACCTGCGATCATCGCATCAAAGGCTGCCGAAACTGCATCAAAGGAGATAATGATGATATCACCCTTAGGCCCGCAGGTCTTACCTGCTGCCTTGATCGCATCAATGGCTCCGAAGGCCATATTGTCATTCTCTGCGATCACAACATCAATATCATCATAAGTCTTTAAGAAGGACTCCATTACTTCCTGTCCCTTTGCCTGTGTGAATTCACCGGTCTGACGCTCTAACATCTTCCACTTCGGATGATCCTTCATCTTTTCTTCCACACCATCTGTACGTCCGATCTGAGCGGAAGAACCGATGGTACCCTGCAGGGTCACGATGTTGATATCGTCGTCCTGGCGGTTATTTGTTTTTAAGTAATCATCAAGCCATGCCACTGCATCATAACCTTCCTGAAGGAAGTTGGAACCGACCCAGGCAGTATATAGGGAATCGTCGGACACATCAATCATACGGTCAACGATGATTACCGGAATTCCGGCATCCTTTGCTTCCTGCAAAACAGTATCCCAGCCTGTCTCCGTTACCGGAGCGATCACGATGTAATCTACATCCTGCTGGATAAAGTTACGGACAGCCTTTAACTGGTTTTCCTGTTTCTGCTGGGCATCATCAAAAATCAGCTTATATCCGTTTGCTTCCGTAAACGTGGATTTCATAGACTCCGTATTGGCAGTTCTCCAGTCGGATTCCGCACCGACCTGGGAAAAACCTACCACGATCAGATCGTCTGAATCCTTTTTCTCTTCTGCCTTGGCTTCCGTGGTTTCACCGGCCTTTGCTTCCGTTGCCGCCTCAGCCTTTGTTTCAGCACTGGTCTGCGCCGCAGTCGTTGCCGCAGTCTTCTCTCCTCCGCTGCAGCCGGATAAAACCATGGCTGCGGTCATCACTGCAGCCGTCATCAAGCTCAGAAATCTTTTCTTCATATCTTTTCCCTCCAGAATAATATAGTTTTTTTACTTATGTACCTATCTGTATCATATATATTATCAATTTATTTCTCAATGCAAAATCTTTTGTAAACAGTTGAGTTTCTTACACTTTTTCGTCTTATTCCTCCCTGATGTTGGATTTTTTCGGAAAAAAGTTGATTATTTTATTTGTTTTCCTTTTGTACAGCCGGAATCCTCACCGTTACAGACGTTCCTGCTCCGTATTCACTTTCTACCTGAAGCCCATAAGCTTCACCGAAATTCAGCCGGATCCGTTCTGCCACATTGGCAATGCCAATGCCCTCCCGCAGGTCCACATCCTCCCCTCCCCTGCTTACCAGCTTCTTAAGCTTTATAAGCGCCTCAGGCTTCATACCGATTCCATTATCCTCCACTCTTAAAAAGATATCCTCTTTATCCAGCCAGCCGCTGATTTTTAAAAAGCCCTTTTTTCTGCAATTCTTGATTCCATGGTAAAGTGCATTTTCCACAATGGGCTGCAGCGTAAGTTTTAAAATGGAATATTCCTTGATCTGCTCTTCAAAATCAATCTCATAATCCATAATATCCTCGTATCGGAAATGCTGGATCTGAAGATAGCTCTTAACATGCTCCGCCTCTCCCCGTATGGTAATAAAGTCCCGTCCATTATTAAGTCCTATCCTCAGAAAAGAGGAAAGAGCGGTAATCATATCCACTACCTCCTGATGCCGCTTTCCCTCTGCCAGCCAGACGATGGTATCAAGGGTGTTATAGAGGAAATGAGGATTGATCTGGGCCTGGAGAAGCTTTAACTCAGTTTTCCGCTTTTGTTCCTGTTCTTTTTTAACGTGATCGATCAGTCCCAAAATGCGGACCACCATCTGGTCGTACTGGTCACTTAACATCTGGACTTCCCGTATTCTGCTTTTGGGTGCATTGGCCTTTAAGCTCCCGCTTGCCAGCTCCATGGTATATGCACACAGTTCTTCAATGGGTTTTGTAATCCTTTTTGCAAAGGAAGAAAAGGAAGCAATGAGAAATATGATGATATATGCGCAGACCACAATGCTTAAAGCGATGATCTTCCGGGTCTGTGCATCCAGCTTCTGACGCATGGATTCCAGGGTCTTGGTTTGGCTGTAAATATAATCTGACATGGATTCTTCAATGAGATCGGTAATTACATAGATATCTTTATCCAGCCGGTCCATATTGCGGTCATAGTCGCCGATGATATTGCTGTTTTCGATGTCTCCGATCCGTTTTTGCAGAATGTTAATCAGGATCAGGATTCCATCCAGTCCTTTTTTACTGGTCTCCTGAGGGGTGGAAACCTTTAACTGTTCAAAGATCCGCCTGGAATTATCCAGATCTTCATACGGGTTTAAGGATTCAAAAGTATCCGCTCCGATCACAATACGGTACATCTTATAGTCAATATTGGATTTAAAGTCAAAATTAAACTCCGTAGCCATGGTCAGGTTCCGGATGCTCTGCCGGTACTGCCGGTTCTGCCATGACAGCATATACAGCAATATCCCAATCATAATGATGATTGGGATAAATACAATTGCCTGCATGGATTTGATCTTTGCTTTGACCGAATCACTTTTGTGCTTCATTTTCTCCTCCTGACCGGAATGCTCTCGGTGTTATCCCATGAGTTTTCTTAAATAGATAGCTAAAATAATGAGGATCCTTATATCCTACCTGATATCCGATTTCGGAAGTCCTTAGATCTGTTTTCAAAAGAAGCTCTTTTGCCGCCTCCATCCGGACCCTGGTCAGATACTCCACAAAGGTGATTCCCATTTCCTGGCTGAATATGGTACTGAAGTGATTGGGGCTTATATTTACGCTGGAAGCCACGACATTTAAGGAAATGTCCTCATCTTTATAATGATTTTCAATATAATCCCTTGCTTTATCAAGAACCAGCCGGTATTTTTTCTGGGAACAGGTGGTCCTCAGAGCTATGGCCTTTTTAAGGACTGCCTGGGCATACTGGACTGCCGCTTTCTCCGAGCCTGCGGAAGGCTGCAGGGCCTTTGCATCTCCGAACTCCTTAATGACCTGTTCCGGGTCAAAACCAAGCTGGGTCACAAAGCCAATAACCGCCAGATAGACATCCATCAATATGTATTGCCGGAAAATCAGGGATTCAAAATTATTCCCACAGGCTTCTATGTATTCCTCCACAAAATATTTAACCTCCGGAATGGAACCATTTTTTAAAAAATTGGGCACAATATCCCGGCTCAGCTTTGTAATATCCATCCCTTCCAGGCTGATGCTTCCCGAATCATCACGGAGCCGGACTGCCTCTTCCGCAGTAAGCATCTGGTTATATTCCAGCATATAGCGGCATGCATAAGCACGGCTGGCCGCCTTAAAACAGGCTCTTATCTCACTGAGCCTGCGCACCGGTATCCCGATTCCCCCAAAATACTCCATTCCGGGACTTGACTTAACCAGGCGGGTCAAAAGCATGGAACAAGCTGTTACTCTTTCCTCCAATTCCTCCGGATCGTTTCCCTTGATCAGAAATGCATATCCTTCTGACAGACGGTTAAACCTGATGATATCAGGCCTTCCCTCAAACGCCGCCTTGATCCTATCATCAAAGATGACTCCCTGATCCGAATACTGCTCCTGGCTGTCAGATCCCCTTGCCTGAAACAGAATCAGATTATACATAGGGGCGCAAAGAGATAGGTTATGCTCCTGTCCCTTTTGAAGAATTTCCTGCAGACTCAGTTTTCCAGACACAATGGTATCAAAAAGCCTGTCCCGCTCAATCCTCTTTCTCTCTTCCTGCTGCTTTAAGAACTCTTCCTTGTAATTTTTATCGCTCCTCTCCTGCATGACTGCTTCGCTCATGCGTTCCAGGGCCTCCAGAAGCTGGCTGCTGCTGACAGGCTTTAAGAGATAATCCGCCGCCCCTATCTTGATGGCGCGCTTTGCATACTCAAAATCATCATATCCGCTGAAAAACATGATATGTAAATCCGGAAGCTCCTTTTTTACCATTTCAGCCAGCTCCAGTCCATCAATAAAGGGCATGCGGATATCCGTCAGTAAGATATCCGGCTTTGATTTTATGATCAGCGGATATGCCAGCTCCCCATCCGGAGCCTCACCTGCAAACTCAAATCCGTATTTTTCCCAAGCAATCCCATTCTTAATTCCCTCCCGGACGATTTTTTCATCCTCTGCAAGAAAAATTTTAACCATAATTCAACCCCCTGTCTGATGCACCTGTATGATAAGATTATATAAAATTTAAAGACAAAATATAAGAGAATAATTTCCTGCTCTGCTTTTTCTTTCGTAAAAAAATGTACCCATTAATAAGGTACAGAAAAAAAGCCGCATCAAAACAGATCCTAACATGACTGTTTTGACACGGCTTTTTTGTAAAAGTTTATCTCTGTGACATGAGAACTGTTCATTGCATATGAACGTGATCTATGCTATGATTAAGTATGTTTTGAATCACAAAGCAGGCGATTCAGACTTTCGGGTGATAACAGGTGCAACTGTTATTGCCCATTTTAATTTTTTCAACATACAATCAGCTCCTTTAAACGAACACAGTGGATAACAATGCCGCAGAAACAATAATTACTATACCCACAACGGATGCAATTGCCTGTCCCAGTGTATAGGTCTTTGCCCCTCCTGTTACATTAAATCCGCTCATATTGGTAACAATCCAGAACCCGCTGTCATTGATGGTACATCCAAACAGTGCACCATCCAGACAGGCCAGAGCAATAAATACCGGGTGTATGGAAACGGTGGCGGCAACACTTGTCATGATACTCATGGAGGTCAGGGACGCTGTGGTACCAGAGCCTGTGATCTGACGAAACAAAAGTCCCAGGATATACCCAATCATCAATACTGCGAAAACGTTAGAGGATAAACCGCCTATTAATGTAACAATGGCATCATTTACGCCTGCAAGACTGATAATCTTTGACAGGGAACCTCCCGCACCGGTAATCAGAAATACAATTCCCGCTGACTTTAATGCTTCCGTAGCAGATTTTTCTGTCTCTTTCATGCCAAGAGTCTTGACAGATATCACATAGGCAGCTAAAGCTCCCAGTAAAAGAGACATGGTTTTGGTCCCGATAAAATGAATGAATACAGGCGTTTCCTCCATAACCATATCCAGAACCGTATTGATCAGGATCAGCACTACCGGAAGGAGTATGGGAATCATGGAAACTCCGAAGGAAGGAGTCTTTTCCGGTATTGCCATTTCCATTACAGACGGTCCTTCTCCAGTTTCATCCTTATTCACATTCCATATTCCTTTTTCTAAAATTTTAATATAAATCGTTACCGCAATCATTACCATAATAAATCCAATGATGCTGCCCGCTGCAATCATAATTCCCAGGTCGAAGTTAAAATACTCTTTGGATGCTGCCGCCAATGGATTGGGTGTAGGCGGAACCAGGGTATGGGCAACACCCGCTCCAATAGAGATTACTCCAACGATATAAGCAATGCTCTTGTTGATTTTTTTCATCAGCGCAATCCCGATCGGAATCAATATCACAAATGTAACATCAAAGAATACCGGTATAGAAAGTACAAAGGCAGCAAAAGCCACGGCATATAATGCATATTTCGGCGGAAACAGAGTAACCAGCCGTTCTGCAATAACGTTTGCACCTCCGGAATCACTGACCAACTGCCCAAGAATGATACCAAAGCCAATGGGAAAACCGATACTGCCAAGCATACCGCCAAATCCATTATTTATCCCATCAATGGTATCCATAAGTGACAAACCGGACATTACTCCTAAAAGCAATGCGCCCAGCACCAGCGAAATAGCCGGATTCAGCTTAACTTTGATAATGAGAAACATGATCATTACTATAGCCAGTACCAGTGAAAACACCAAATAACCAATTGACATAATTGAACCCCCTATTGTTTCTTAAAGTCTTGTCCCCTTTTTCACTTCTGCCAGATTGTTTCCTTCTTTATTCAATTCAACCCCAAATCCCGGACCATCTCCCACCTTCAGCCTTCCGTTTACAGGTACCGGTTCATTCTTAATTAACGGATAATACTGTGGAAGTACCTTATCTGCCTTAGGAGCCATCATCAGGCACTCGGTAAAGGGAGAATTGACTCTCGTTGTTACATAATGATGGCTGTATACACCGCTTCCGTGAGGTACGACCATCTTACCATGAGCTTCTGCCAGATTGCCTATTTTAACCAGTTCAGTCATACCGCCGCACCAGCCCACATCCGGCTGAATGATATCCAGATCGCATTCTTCAATCAACGCACGGAACCCGTATCTGGACGCTTCATGTTCTCCGCCGGTAACCAGAATGTTCTTGGAATAAGCGGCTTTTTTCAAGTCCCTATAGGACCAGTAGTCATCCGGATTAAAGCATTCCTCAATCCACTTAAATCCCTGTTCCTCTGACGCATTCATCAGTTTCTTTGCATAAGGCAGATCAAGAGCCATCCAACAGTCCCACATGAGCCAGAAATCCTCCCCGCAGCGTTCTCTCATTTCTCTTGCCTGCTCTATGTTCTTACGTAAACCTTCTTCCCCATCAGCCTGTCCATATACCAGAGGCAATTTTCCTCCAATAAAGCCCATCTCTTTAGCAAGATCCGGTCTTGGGCCGGTAGCGTAAAACTCCAGTTCCTCTCGGACCTTTCCGCCAAGCATGGCATATACCGGCTCTTTTCGAAGTTTTCCTAAAAGATCCCACAACGCCAGGTCCACCGCAGAAATTGCGTTCATGACAACGCCTTTTCTTCCGTAATACAGGGAAGCCCGGTACATCTGATCCCAAATAATTTCGATTTCACAGGAATCCTTTCCAACCACAAAACGATCCAGATGATTCATGACCAGCCATGCAGCCGGATATCCTCCGGTAGTAATGCCAAAACCGGTTTCCCCATTATCCGCTTCAACTTCAACCACCAGTGTTTTTAACGCATTAATACCGAAACTGGTGCGGGTAGCTTTGTATTCCGGATAAATACTCATTGGTGTAGCGATCTGCTTTACAATCCAGTGTTCTTCACCTTGATCATGATAATCTGCACCGCCGCCTTCCACCACATATGCACGGACAGCAGCTATTTTTCTTCCCATTAAACCCATAGTGATTCTCTCTCCTCCTTATAATCCCATTTCTGAAAGCTTACCAGCGATTTCTGCTTTTACTTCTTTCCTTAACGGAAGTGCCGGAAGTCGTTCTCCTCCGTCATATCCCAGTACACGGCTGTATACTGCCTGCTTACATGCCAGAAACAGCGGTTTACTGTACTGATACATGTCCATGGCATGACACATTTTGCAGAAATATCCGCCTGCCTTTTCCAGATATCCATTTTTAAACTCCCGGTAAAGACCCACGGTAAATTCCGGTGCAAAATTAGCAGTTGCATTAATAAAACCGTCAACACCATAGAACAGGACGCCCAGCGCCTGATTTTCATAAGCGCAGAATACTGTGAACCCGGAATTCACTTCCCTCACTTTAACCATTTCTTTCAAGTGTGCGGAATCTTCCACCGTATCCTTTATGCCTGTAATGTTGGGACATTTTTGTACCAGACGCTTAACAAGTTCCGGCGAAAAGTTAAATCCAGTTAAACCAGGGAAATTATAAATAATAATCGGAAGTTCTGTTTTGGCTGCCACATATTCATAATAAGACTCAACCATGGTTTCATCATATACACTGAAATAAGGGTTCACTAACAGAAATCCATCTACACCCAGATATTCCCCATAGGTTAAAAGTTCAACGGTATCTTTAAGGCTTGTACTCCCTACTCCGGCGATTACCAATACTCTGTGGTTTACGTGCTGGGTCATTACTTTCAGGAATTCTTTTTTTTCTTCCATGGTAAGAACGCCGAATTCACCGGAGGTTCCCAGATAGGATAACCCATCCACTCCCTTTTCGATCAGGAAGTCCGCATGTTTCTTATTGGCTTCATAATCGATGTTTCCATCCTCCTTAAAAATCGTAATAACAGGAGGACATACTCCATATAGCTTCTTCATCCTTTCTCCTTTCTTTATATTTCTATATTCTCGGTTTTACATCCCAGCTTTCTGGAAAGCCGGTTTGAAAGCCGGAGAAGACTCTCTACCACACGCTCTTTTTTTCCCATCATCCTGGTTTTCATACCGGATACGCTTATGGCCACTGTCATCCGGTACTCTGCATCATATACAGGAACTGCAATACAATATAATCCTTCCTCAATCTCCTCATCGTCAATGGCATATCCCTGCTTACGGAAAGCATCCAATTGATGATACAGCTGTTCTTTATCTCTTACCGTATTTTCTGTAAATACTTCAAACTTGAGATTCTCTATGATTTTTTTACTTTCCTCCACAGACCTAAATGCCAGGAACGCTTTCCCCAGACCCGTACAATAAATAGGTTTTCTGCTGCCCAGGTTCGCATTGGTCATGACCGTATTATTACTGTTGACTTTCGCCACATAAACTACTTCATCCTGAGAAAGGATTGCCATGAACACCGTTTCTTCCAGCTCTTCCATGATTCGTTTAAGAATTGGAAGAGCTATTTTATTAATATCCAGATAAGAAGAGGCATTGGCCCCCAGATGAATCAGCTTTGGCCCCAGCGTATATCTCTTGTTTTCATCCTCCAAAAGATAATCCCTGTCCGTTAAAGTCTTCAATAATTCATGGGTACTGCTGGGGGCAATTCCTAACTGCACGCTGATTTCCTTTGAGGTCAGTCCGTTGGGAAATCCAAGTAAATGCTCCAGTATTATTAAAATCCGTTCTGCCGATTTTACTGCCATGGTAATATCTCCTATTCATTAACAATTCACATATATGAATTGGATTCTTAATTATGTAATTACATTATAATACAATGTGCAATATGTGTCAATATTGCCGCTTTTTTGTATATATTTTTGTTATATTTTCACAAATTATTTTAAATTTTATTCAGATATGCGAATTATTACTGCTTTTTCTTATTAGAATTGAAAGGATGAAAAAAAGACTCCTCAGCTTCCGTCCGAAAAATCGAACCGGAAAAGAGAAGTCTTTTTACTGCCTTTACTCTACATCACTCCAAAGGCTTTCATTTTTATAATATTCATCCTGGGCACTGCTGAACCAGCGTCCATTCATCACATGTCCGGTCATTTTTTCTTTGATCTCTTTTGATATGCTGGTATCCGCTTCCATGGCAGCGATAATATCCTCGTATGTGGTGCTAACCTCCTGTTTTTTACCCCAGAACCTCTCCATTGGTTTCAATCACCTGCTTATACCAGTCAAAGGATTTCTTTTTCTTTCTGGATAAGTCTCCGGTTCCATCATCATATTTTTCCACATAGATAAACCCATACCGCTTAGCCATTTCTCCGGTTGACGCACTGACCAGATCAATGCAGCCCCATGGAGTATAGCCCATTAAATCCACACCGTCCTCTACGGCCTCCCGCATCTGTTCGATGTGCTTCTTTAGATAGTCAATGCGGTAATCATCCTTTATGCTTCCGTCGTCTTCCTTTTTATCATAAGCTCCAAGACCATTTTCCACTACCATTAACGGAATCCGGTAACGGCCGTAAAGTTCATTTAAGGTATAACGCAGTCCTTTGGGGTCGATCTGCCAGCCCCAGTCACTGGACTCCAGATATGGATTTTTCACTCCGCCCATTAAGTTTCCGGAGGATTTTGCCTGTTCCGGTGATGCCGCGGTACAATTGGACATATAGTAGCTGAACGTATAATAGTCCACACACCCCTCTTTCATAATCTCTAAATCTCCCGGTTCCATCTGAATGGCTATTCCGTTTTCCTTAAAATAACGCTTCATGAAAACGGGATATTCTCCTCTTACCTGTACATCGCCGCAGAACTGATTTAAAATCTGATTTTGTTTCTGTGCCTTCAGAATATCATCCGGATTACAGGTCAGCGGATAGGTGGTCACATGACAGATCATACAGCCGATCTTACAGGCCGGGTCGATCTCATGTCCGGCCTTCACTGCCAGGGCACTGGCCACAAACTGGTGATGCAGACCCTGGAAGCGGAGCTCTGGAATATCTTCCTGATTGGTAAAGTCCGTTGTCCCTTTATTTAAAATACCAAGGGAGAGAAATCCGCCCAAAGGCATGGTACCAGCATTGATCTCGTTAAAGGTAAGCCAGTATTTTACCTTTCCCCTATACCGCTTGAACAGCACAGTGGCGTATTTCACATACAAGCCGATACATTCTCTGGAAACCCAGCCATTGTATTTTTCAGTCAGGGCAAAGGGCATTTCATAGTGGGAAATGGTAATCAGAGGTTCGATGCCATAACTTTTGCATTCTTCGATTACCCGGTCATAGAATTCAAGTCCGGCCTCATTCGGCTCTTCTTCCATACCAGTTGGAAAAATCCTGGTCCACGCAATGGAAAACCGGAATACTTTAAAACCCATTTCCGCAAACAGGGCAATATCTTCTTTATAATGATGGTAGAAGTCTATGGCTTCATGGCTTGGATAAAGGGTATCCGCTTCCAAAGTCCTGGTAATCCGCTTGGATGTTGTATGGGAACCTCCGGTGCATAGATCAGGCCCAGATATTCCCTTTCCTCCCTCATTCCATGCCCCTTCACACTGGTTCGCAGCTACTGCTCCGCCCCACAAAAAATCTTTTGTAAATATAGACATATTAAACCTCCTTCTTTCCGGACTTATACAATCGTAATCAGAGTTTCTCCTGCCTTTACCTGTTTTTGTTCACTGGCCTTCATGCTGACAAAATTTGTCATATTTGATATAATAACAGGAGTCGTTAACGAAAAACCTGCCTCTTTTATTTTATCTATGTCAAATTCCAGTATCAGGTCACCCTTCTTTACCTTATCTTCCATCTCACAGTGAAGGGTAAAGCCATCCCCTGCCAGCTGTACGGTATCAAGACCCACATGAATCAATACTTCCAATCCTGTATCCGTGGTGATGCCAACCGCATGTTTGGTTTCAGTCAGAGCACTGATGGTTCCATCTGCTGGAGCAAATACCTTTCCTTCAACCGGATTAATGGCTACCCCTTCTCCTAAAACGCCTCCTGAAAACACAGGATCTTCCACTTCTGCTAACGGAATCACGGCTCCTGTAACAGGACTGGCCAATTCTATGGTCTCTACCAATGGTTTTTTCTCTTGTTCGGAAGCCTCTGATGCAGATACCGGTTCCTGGGTTTTCTCCTCCGGCTTATACATGATAAAGGTAAGGACAAAGGACACAACCAAAGAAATTGCCAGGGCAATAATACCATTTAGTAAGTTTCCAAAACCATTCCCGCCAATCATCTGAATCAAAGTCAGACTGGAAGGAGAGCCGCCCATGGTATAAGCAACCAGATGGGTGATTCCTGCATAAAAACCTGCAATAGCGGCACTGCAGACAGCAGCGGCCATAGGCGTCTTATACTTTAATGTCACACCATACATAGCCGGCTCTGTGACTCCCGCTACAATTGCAGAGATACCTGATGCAGAAGCCGTAGATTTTATATCCTTATCCTTTGATTTGACTGCAACAGCTAATGCTGCCCCGCCCTGTGCCAGATTGGAACAGAACATGGTAATGTTTAAAATCGCATCAAATCCCAGGCTTGCTATACTGATCGTTGCAAGAGGAACCAGTGCATAATGCATACCAGACATAACAATAAACGGCATAGCAGCGGCTATCAGCATGATTGTAAGCCAGCCTGCTTTCGTGTATAAGAAATTGATACCGTCTGCCAGGAAATTTCCAAGGATACTTCCAATAGGACCTATGACAACCAGTGCGATTGGTACAGAAACAAAGATTACGATCAACGGCTTTAAAAATATCTTTACCATATCCGGACATATCTTATCCGCAAACCGCTCTATGTACCCCATGATCGGTACCATAAGAAGTACAGGAAGTACGGAAGACCCATAATTAGCCGAAGTTACCGGCAGTCCGAAATACGTGGTATTCCCTGCTCCCAGAAGAGCTGTAATGTTGGGATGAACCAGAAAAGCCGCTACGACCATAGCCAGATATATGTTGGACCCCAGCCGCTTTGCCGTTGTCATTGCCAGTAAAATTGGCAGGAAGTAGAAAAAGGCATCTCCTGCTGCATTTAAGATCGTATAGGTACTTCCTGCCGTATCAACCAGATTGAATGTGGTAAGAAGAGTCAGAACCACTTTGATCATACCACAGCCCAGCATAGCCGGAAGCAGGGGAGTCATACAGCCGGCTACAAATCCGCACAGCCTTGAAATGATGTTTTCCTTGGAGCCGTTATCCTTGTTCCCGGTACTTTCTTCAAAATTACCAAGCTTTAACAGCTCATCATAAACCTTTCCCACTTCATTGCCGATAACCACCTGATACTGTCCGCCCTGACGGACTACCCGCATGACTCCTGGTATTTTTTCAATTTCAGCATCCTTAGGAATGTCTGCGTCTTTTAACACAAACCGAAGTCGTGTGATGCAATGGGTAAGACCTGAAACATTTCTTTCACCGCCAACCTTATTTAATATGGTTTCAGCGGTTTTCCCATAATCAAATGCCATCCTTTAATCCTCCTTATATAAAAGTTAATTTTATTATTTATCTGAAAAGGCATCTTCCGGCTTTCTGATGACGCCTGATCATTCCAAATAAAAAAAACCCTGCAAAAGCAGGCTGCAGCTTTATACAGTCTACTTCGTGCAGGGTCCTGCCCAGACCGTCTCAGGGTCCGGTAACAGTCCCAGTCATCTGTTCTATACCAGTTGTCTGGTTACTTTCTCAATATGTATCATGAGATACATCATTTCTTCCCGGTCTACCTCATAATAGTACCGGTCATGGATATAATCTGCTATTTTAACAATGCAATTGTATGATTTTCGGTATTTATTTTTTAACAGCTGATACCACTCCTCATCTGTTTCCTCATATTGTTTGTTCTGCAGCATACGCTGGGCAAAAAATCGTATATGTGTTACGAAACGCCTGTAATCCCATGTTTCCGTGTTAAGCTTTATCTGATAGGCAGCTTCCACAATATTCACGATATCCTTGATAATCCCGGTAATGATCTCCAGATTATCTGCCTCCTGACGGTCTAACTGCCCGTATACAAAGTGAAATGCCAGGAACATGGCTTCATCCTCCTCCATGGAAATATGAAGCCGCCTGCGGATTAAATCTACCGCATACTGTCCAACCTTAAACTCATTGGGATAAAACCGTTTTCCTTCCCAAAGCATGGCATTGCGGAGAATCGTCCCACTCCGGTAACGGTCCACCGCACCGGCTATATGATCACACACCGGCAGAATGGTTCGGGAATCCAGCTTCATTCCAAACTCATTCTTTGCATAATCAACGGTCTGCTCGCTGATTTCCCAATACATCTGGGGAAGCTTTGCAAAATACTCCTCGAAATAACGGGCATCCTTTTTATCATTCTGTACAAATACCCGTTCCACAAGCTTTCGATCTGCCTCGTCGCCTTTCTTCTTCCCAAACCCGATGGATTTTCCTTTCAGTATGATTTCTTTCCCCTCGGTATTATATACTAATACCATATTGTTATTCAAAACCTTCTCAATCTTCATATTCCCCTTCAATATAACAAAAAAGACAAGCTACGAGGACCACCACATAATTCCGATACGTGATTATAACCCAGTAGATCTTGCCTGCCTTACCAGTCACAAACTACAAATCTATTTACTATATATAAGTATATCATGAATATCTGCAGAAATCCAGTTGCAAACACATCAATATAAAGTATATTTTTTATACATACTGCACAAATTTTTGTTTTTATATTTATCCGCACTCCATTATCTATTGTATCATAAAAGGAATTACAAGTCTACATTTTTTTTAATTAATTGGTATACTTAATAAGCCGGCAAAAAAAAATGAAGGAATGAAACTATGATAGCAAAGAGATCAGATTGGTATAAAACAATATGGAGCCTGGATATAAAAAAACAATCCTGGACGGAAGATACAATACATCAGGTGGATTTTATCATCAGGACCCTGGGACTTAAAGGAACGGAACGCATCCTTGACCTGGCATGCGGTTACGGACGGCATTCACTGAGTTTTGCGAGAAAGGGATTTGAAGTGGTTGGAGTTGATATAACCAGGGAATTTGTCGAAGACGCCGCTGCTGCTGCCAGGAAAGAAGCACTGAATGCCAGATTTATTCTATCAGACATTCGGGAAATAACCTTTGAAAATGAATTCGATGTTGTTTTAAATCTGGCGGACGGTGCCATCGGTTATCTCGAAAATGACATTGAAAATCTCAAGATATTCGATGTCATTTCAAGAGCCTTAAAACCCGGCGGTAAGCATATGATGGATATCTGCAACGCTGAACATGCAGAATGCTTTTTTCCAGCCAGCCATTGGGAAAATGGCGAAAAAGCCATCGCCCTGTCCAGATTTGAGTGGGATGCAGGGAAGCGGATCATGCTTTTCGGAGGACGGGATATCCCCTATGGAAAACCGGCAAAAAAAACTGAGATTCTATATGGAGACCCTATCAGGCTGTATTCCATCCATGAGCTTGAACATATTTTACAGGAACGGAATATGAAAATCATAAATACCTTCTCCACATTTTACGGAAAGGAGGCTTCCCCAAAGGAAATGCAGCTGATCGTACACTCTGAAAAAAAGGCTTTATAGCTTTCCCTGATAAATCCTGGATTTATGTCCCCATGGATGATACCCGGCTGCAGCATATTCAAAGCCATAATGCTCATAATAACCGATGTGGCCGGTGCAAAGATACAAATTCCGGTATCCTCTTTCCCTGGCATCCTGTTTAATCCGTTCTATCAGCAGGGAACCATAGGAATGGCCGCGGTAATCCTTTTCTATGTACAGCGCACACAGCCAGGGGTATAGATCCATTCTGCTGATAAAGTCATTGGTTATAAGCCCCGCGCAGCCTGCAATGTTTTCTTCATCATAAAGAAGATACCACTGAGGCAGCGGGGCATCTGATTCAAGGCAGCTTAAGATACAGTCCTCATAGACCATTTTGCTGTTTTCATTGGCCCAGTGCTTTTGAAAGTACGATACTGCCTCTTGTGCGTATTGCGGCTGCTCTCTTATTGAAATGATTGTCATTTTGTCAACTCCCCTCGTATCTATAGGATTGTATCATAAAAGCTTGAATCCGTCTTGACAAAACCACAGAAATGAGCTAATTTATTAAAAGAATATTAAATTAAGTTCTAGCTTAATTAAAAGGAGAAAGAATCTTGGATTATATTCATGCCCTGCATATCATAACCGACCCGACCCGGTATCAAATTCTTAAACTACTGATGGAACGGCATTACTGTGTCCGGGCAATATCCAAAAAGCTCGGCATCAGTGAACCTGCTGTTTCACAGCAGATGAACGTCCTGAAAGGGATAGGGATCGTATCCGGAACGAAAAAGGGCTATTACATGCACTATCTCGTTAATATCGACTTCCTGAAACAGATTTCAGAACAATTTACTCTTGAGATAAATTCTGTCCAGGCAGCGGAAAATTCAGCAGTCGAATGCGTCTGCGAATACGAATGCGGCAGAAGACATTAACTTATAGGATGTGAGGTATTTATTATGGACAAGGAGTACCTGATAAATGACAAGCCGGTAAAGGCATTGGCTGCCTTTACATTACCGATGATCATAGGAAATCTGTTCCAGCAGTTCTATACAATGGTAGACTCCGTTGTCGTGGGCCGCTTCGTCAGCGAGGATGCCCTGGCAGCAGTAGGGGCTTCCTACTCATTTACTAATGTGTTCATCTGTATCGCTATCGGAGGAGGTGTGGGGGCCTCGGTCATAACAAGCCGGAGCCTGGGAGAAGGGAATTATAAAAAGATGATACAATCCGCTTACACTGCATTGTTATCCTTTTTATTATTAAGTCTTTTTTTAGCAGCCATCGGACTGTTCTTTGGCAGGAAGTTCATGGTTTCTCTCAATACCCCTGACAACATCCTGGATATGGCATCGGAATATTTAAGAATCTATTTCTGGGGACTTCCGTTCCTGTTCATGTACAATGTCCTGTCAGCTATTTTTAATGCAATCGGGCGGTCCCGCATTCCCTTATATCTTTTGATATTTTCTTCCCTGCTTAACATTCTTCTGGATGTTTATATGGTATGTTCGCTGGGTATGGGCGTAAGCGGTGTTGCCTGGGCAACCTTCCTGGCGCAGGGAATAACCGTCATTTTTTCTTTCCGGCTGCTTGTTTTAGAATTCAGGAAATACGCTTCCCATATGAAAACAGAATTTGATCCCGCCTCCTTTGCAGAGATGTCAAAGGTCGCACTGCCCTCCATCCTTCAGCAGTCAACTGTCTCCATCGGAATGCTTCTGGTCCAGTCGGTCGTTAACAGCTTCGGAAGCGAAATGCTTGCCGGATTCTCCTCGGCCATGCGGATAGAAAGCATCTGCATCGTACCAATGGCGGCCATGGGGAATGCCATGTCATCCTATACTGCACAAAATCTCGGTGCCGCCAGGTATGAACGGGTGCAGAAGGGTTATCATGCTGCTATCGGTTATGTCCTGTTTTTTGCATTTTTTATTGCTGTTGTACTTGAATGCTTCTATTCTCCTATCGTTCATTTGTTCTTAGGAGAGAACGGTACACAGCTTGCCTATCAGACCGGAACCGGGTACCTCAAGTTTATGGGATTTTTCTTTGTACTGATCGGACTGAAAATGTGTACGGATGGATTGTTACGGGGAGCTGCCGATATGAAAATGTTTACCATTGCAAACTTTGCAAATCTGGCTCTCCGGGTAATCATTGCCATAACCATGGCACCCCGTTTCGGAATTGCCATGGTATGGTATGCGGTTCCAATAGGCTGGCTGGTAAACTTCCTCATATCCTTTCGGGAATACCGGACCGGGAAGTGGAAATTCCACGTCAGGGGAAATCCCCATTCTGCTTCTGTTTGAAATGCTGTTCCTGTAAAATCCGCTACAGAAGCCAAGCGCCCCCTGTCAATCAGACAGGGGGCGCAGTTTCTATTTAATCTTCGGCCTCCGGCGCCAGTTCCGTAGTCTCTTCCTTAGGCGGCAAGATAAAAGAAAAAACGATAAAGCAGAAAAACGCAGCAGCCAATCCAGGAATGACCGGCTGGCTGAATTTCAATCCCAGCAGCATGCCTCCGGAGATATGCTCTAAATACACAACCACCACAGTTCCCGCTATCAGGGATGCAATAGTCCCTGCCGGTGATGCCTTCTTCCAATAGTGCCCCATGACATAAGGGAAGAAGGAACCGGCGGCACGAAGCGTAAAGCAGAACATCAGAATGGATACAATGCTCTGGGTATTAAATAATGCAATAAACATGGAAGCCACCCCCACCAGGCACATTACAAGCTTTGTTACCTTCATTATAGACTGGCTGGAAGCATCTGGTTTCAGCACTGCCTTATAAATATCATTGGAAAAGATAGAGCCTGCCCCCAATAAGTCTGAATCCGAACTTGACATGGTAGCTGAAATAATTCCGGCGAATAAAAGTCCGCAGATAATAGCCGGCATGGTATTGATTGCCAGAATCGGAAGCGCATAACGGGCACCTGCCTTTGCAAACTGCTCTGAATCGAATTTTCCCATATTCATCAGTGCCAGGGTGATAATGCCCAGGATCGTCGGTACAAACGCATAGATAAAATTAATAAGTGCCGCCAGCCAGGCACCTCTTTTAGCTGTCTTTTCATTCTTTGCCGCATAAAAACGGGATACCGCTTCCTGTCCTACAGAGAAAGTTGCCGTGTACATGATGACAAGGGAAATGATTCCGAACAGATCGTAACCCTGAAACAGGTTCATGGTCCCTGCCGGAATATTGGAAGCCACGCTGCCCCAGCCGCCTGCATACCGCAGGGCAAAAGGAACTGCGATAACCATACCGGCCACGATTAAGAATACCTGGACAAAATCAGTTAAAGTAACACTCCATAAACCTCCCATAATCGAATAAACAGTTACAACCACTGCCACAATGATAACTGCTACCTGATAATCAATGCCAAGCATGGTAGACAGAATTACCGCAGAAGCGATAAACTGCCCGGCTGTAAGTCCCACCAGGGGAAGAAGCATGATAACGGCTGTAATAAGACCGCATGATTTTCCGTAACGCCTGCGGAAATACTCAGGCACGGTTTTAACCGAAGCCGCCCGGAATTTGGGAGCAATAAAGCTTAATATAACAAATGCGATCCCCATCGTGATGATGTACCAGGATGCACTGAACCCAAAACCGGACATGCCATTCTGTACTACACCAAGGGAGCTTCCCCCTCCGATTTCCGTAGCAGCCAGGGTTCCTGCCATTAAGAACGGCCCCAGACGACGGCCCGCTACCAGAAAATCCGTATTGGTTGAAATCTTGGTGGACGAATACCAGCCGATCCACAGCATGAGCAGCAGATAAATAATGACGATGACAGTGACAATCATGTTCGCACCCATATGTAACCCTCCTTCAATGATTCGATCTTTACGGCCCTGGTGAAAATAATAGACCATTCCGGTATTTAAAATCTCCCTCACTCATTATAACAGGAAAATACTAATTTCATATATTATTAATAGATTCTCTTCATTTTCAAGATTTAACATTCAATAAAGAGGTGATTTAAAATGAGCAATATAGCTTTACAATTAGAGCGACAGCTTGATGGTATCGTTGAATTCGGCCAAAATGTGATTTTCAACACAACTGTTTTTACTGCAGGCAATATTATGTATAATGATGCAACTGGCACTATCACTTTTATGGAAGCCGGCAGATATACGCTGAACTGGTGGATTACAACGCAATCCTCCTACAGTCAGGGGGCAGTTTTTTCCTTAATCACGTCGCAAGGTGATTCTCTCAAAGGAGATTCACCAATTAAAACCGGCCAGGTAACAGGTTTTGGAATCATTGAAGCAGTAACTGCACCTATGACTGTCTCACTCGTAAACACAGGTAACGCAGATTTTTATTATTCTACTATTGTACCAGTAAAAGCAGCACTTCTCATTGTAGAGGATGAAATTTCTGTACAGCAAAGTTACGTACAGCTTTTTGACAGAAATTATACGAACGAACTGGCGTCAGGCGGAGCCTTAAACTTATCGAATGAAGGAATTAACCCGCTATATACAACCGCAGGATACTCTTTAACAACAACAACGGTTACAAATGATACACTAAACCTGCCTGGTCCAGGATTGTACCATATAGAACTATCACTCAGAGCCAGCTTTTTGCTTCCGGTTCCTCCGCCCGCATTTGGGTCCACCTACCAGATATTATTTAATATTCTTAATGAGACAAATTCAAACGTTATCAACCTGAATTATAACGGGATCATACCAAATGATCCAAATGCGGTTCTGGATGACCAGCTATCAATCCAATTATTATATAATACCAATGCCATTTCTCCCAGCTTAAGAATTTTATTATCAAATTTTAACTTCAATCTGGCATTTGAGAGCAAATTAAGCGTATATGATATTATATTTATCGTACAGAAATTATAATTTACTTAAAGGCGGAGCCGTATTAACAGCTCCGCCCTTGATAATTCTCCCCATTTTATCATAGGATTGCATGACCAATTGCAGCTGAATAGACATCCGGTACACTGATACAAGCCGGAACAACGGCAGTCCTCGTGCATTCCTGTAGAAATAACCTCTAATGCCCAAAATCTTCAATTTTCCATCCCGTTTGAGGAGACTCATAAATCATACCGCAATCCCAAGATTGATTTCCGTTGCTTATGGTCAAATTTTCGCTGTACTGAAGATTCACATAAACCTTAAAAGTCCTCTTATTTTTGTCGGCTGCTTCTATAAGCTCAATTTTAGACAGTTTTGCGGACTTCAGGTTGCCAAAATTAGATTTATCTCCTATATCGGCATCAGTTAAAGGCAGGCCTGTCCCTTTGTTAAACAATTCCTCATTTCGCATATTTGCTGTTAAATTTTCCAACAGCGTCCTTTTCGAAATACAGTATTCCGCACTCTTAGCGTCTTTATTGTTCAGTGCCATGAAATATTCCCTGATAACCTGTTCTGGCTCTAATTGGGACAGCCTTTCCTCGGTACCATCCGCTTTAATCTTGTCTGCAAGCCACTCGTTAAACGTTTTGCCTGACGCTTTTTCAAAGCTGTTTCCTTTCAGGCTGCAGGCATTAAACGTACTGTGCCGCCCGGCGCTGATGAACGCACCGATGATTTTATCGTCTGCTCTAACGACGATACCTCTGCAATTCTGTATCGGATAAAACTCCTGCGGCATGCTCTCATGAATTCTATAAACTTTTACGTCAAGGTCTGCCGTGTTAGAGTATTGGCTCATATTAAGCCCGATATCCTTTGAAAGCTCGTTGTTATACGCAAAATAATATGCATTGGAATTAAAATCAGACAAAGTGCTTATGCTGCTGAGCTTGTTTTTCATCTGGCTGATCTGATAATCCAGCGTCCAGCCGTATTCCTTAAAAAGTGCTGCATCAGTTTTATCTATATTGAAAGTAATATTTGCGTTTTCAAAAAGTGAATCAATATAGCGTGCAAAATCTGATCCTATATCAAAGGGATCACCGTCCTTTAAGATATAGGCTTTATCATAGAGTGTATCATAGTAAAGACCACAGCTATATCCCCTGATCCCATTTGACAATTTAATCGTATACTGATTTGTATGATTGTTTTTCAGATCATCTTTCTGCTTGGAGGGCCTGCTTGTTCTTATGGTTGAATCAATATATGCAACTATCTGGGGATAGGCTGCTTCAAATACATTAGACGACTTAAATCCTTTGTTTTCAGAAAGAAATTCAATTTTTACGCTGTCATATTCCGTGGTATAGGTCTCTTCTGATGTCCCAAAAGGAGCGGAGGAAGCTGCATCCCCTTGATTCGAGGAATTTGCAGGTGTCACTTCCGTTTGTCTGCTGACAATAAGAAAAATGCCGACCACGATGACAATTATAATTGCCGTAACGCTTACCCAAAACACAGGTTTTTTATAATTCAATACATTTTTCACCCTTTCTTTCAATCCTATTTTTCAAAGTGCAGGCGGGCTTAAAAATCCGCTCTTTTTTACCGGCAGAGCCGGGCTGTGCTTTGCCCATAAGTTCTGCAATAAAAGCTATCCCCTTAACATTCAATCCAGTAACGTTGTGTGATTTTTCCTTTGTAAGGCATTTCATTTTCCAATACTGCACCATTTTTCTTCATAGTCGCTATAGATGATGTATTATCACTATCAACTGTCAGAAGAACCTTATTTAATCCTAATTTCTTAGCCTCCTGCAATGCCAGTCTCAGCATTTCAGCAGCATAACCTTTCCTCCGTTCTGATTTTCGAACGCAATATCCAATATTTCCATAATACATATACATCTCTTCTCTAAGATTGTACCTTACATTTATCATACCGATTAACTTTTCATCACTCGCTCTAATTGCCATAAACTCATAGGAGGGAGCATTACCTTCCTCTACTGTTTCCTCATACCGGTTATTCTGCACTTTTAAAAGCCATTCTGTAAAACTACTCATATTCTGTAACTTCTGTGTACCATATAAAGTATCTCCGGTTTGAAAAAATTCTTTTCTAAAATCCAAAATCTTATCCCTGTATTCCTCGGACGGCTGTACCAGATACAATCCTGCTTCACTTACATGGTTCTTATTTTTCACCATATCCAACTCCTTTTCAAAAAGGGATTATTGCTTATAGATAATTAGATCCTTCTGGTTCTTTATAAACATACCCTATACCATCAATTGGTTTTCAATCAGAATTCTCTTTCATGCTTTTTGAAGAAATCATAATATGCACGGACATTCGAAAGCTGTGTCCACTTTTTAACATCTACCGGGTCCTCATCCATATCATAGATCTTTGCCCCTTTCATTGAGAGAAGAAACGGAGAATGGGTTGCTATAATAAATTGACAGCCAAAGAAACGTGCAGAATCTTCGAGAAATCTTACAAGCTCCAGTTGTCGTTCAGGAGACAGACTGTTTTCTGGTTCATCTAAAAGATACAGCCCGTTTTCCTTAATTTTATCAGTAAAATAGATAAATGCGCTTTCTCCATTGGAATGTTCTCTCACATTATCCATGAGGCTGTTTCTAATGTAACGAGATTGTGTTTTGCTGCGTGTCCTATTGACTTTTTTCAGCTGTTCATAATCATCTAAAGATTTCATCTGAAAACTGGAATATTTTGCATCCAGATATTCCTGAAATAAATCCTCCCTTTTTTGATTAATTCCATCATTAAGAGTTCTTAAATTTAACATAAAATCAAAAACATCATCGCTGGTAACGATTCTGCTTTCACTCGTAATAGTATTATCCAGTTTATAAGAGCAGAGGTTCGTATAGTCTTCAAAAAAATTAGTTCGGTTAAATAGTGTATCTCTTGTAAGTCCTAACTTTTCTCCAATAACATTAAGAGCCGTCGTCTTACCGGAACCATTGCCTCCATACAAAATCGTGACCGTTTCAAAATCCAACATGGAAAGTTGTTTCTTTGACAAAATATAAAATGGATAAAAAGTATCATAGCATGTTCTACTTTCCCCCATAACAATACTATATTCCTGCTCTATATCAGGAAAAGAAAAATGAGATAAATAAATCATAATAATACTCCGTAAAATTAATTTATTTTAATGAACTTTACCATGTCACTCATGAACTATTTCCTCAGTTTTGCAGCCTTTTTGAGTGACTTCATATACTGATTTTTTACACCATTTTCCGATTCATGTTCGCAAATATCGGTTAATTGACTATAAAGCTGACTGTGGGAAAATTGAGGAAGAACAATTACTTTAGCAAGGGCATAGGCACTCCCCCAACGAACCACCGTGCTTTCATTGCTTGTATTTTTAAGAAGTTTTTGTATAGAAACTGTCAGATCATCTTTAAATAAATGGGCGATATTTCCCACAACTCTCGATGCCTCTCGTTTCAGGTTGTTTGATTGAGCATCTATGTATTGCTCAGCAAACTGTAACCATTCCAGCGCAGACGCATCGGGTTTGTTTCTTATCACTTCCTCCAGTGCTTCTAAAATAACAGCAATTTTTTTGTCATCCAGGTCGGCGGAAAGTATACGAATCTGATTAATATCTAATACTCCGCCATTGATCGCTTCAACTATTTGTGCTCTTTTTTCAAGCGCTTTTATAACTTTTGAATTCAATATATCAAATAAGTCCATGTTAATCCCCTCCCTCTTTACCCTTAACTGCAAATAATTTTCCTCTCATACATCTTATCTGCCGGTCTCATTTCCGGTTACCAGAAGCATAGATCAGTACAGACTGTAATTCACTTTTTTACAATTTCATTTCATAATCCATCAATTTTCCAGCATATTCCTGATTCCATTGGTTATTACGCTTTTGTACAAATTTAAAACCAACGCTCTCGTAATTCTTTTGTGCAGACAGTAATTGTTCATTTGTAGTAACTACAAGTTTTTTAACATTCTTATTACTCATTCGTTTAACAGCTTCCTGTAATTGCATTTTTCCAAACTTATTTCCTTTATACTTCGTTGCAATACAATTATGACCAATTTCTATGTATTCTGGAATATGTCTTGGGTCCCAGCATATAAAACCAATTGGCGTATCATTCAAAATTGTAATAAATCCACTTTCATCTGCTATTTGTAAATTATCATAGAAAAAATCATCTGCTTCCTTCCAGTTTGCTGTACAATCCCTTTCATATCTGCTTTCAAATGAATATCCATCTTTTAGTAATTCATATATAATTCCTCTATGAAATTCACTGAATTTTCTAAATTCAATATTCATCACTATTTTCTCCACAATTTTTATATTTTTGTATCTTCTGTTTATTATTATAAATATAATGAGAACTAAAATAATGAAATTATTGCTTTACAAGTTCAAAATAAGTTCCGCCAGCTATCATTATAATGGTGTCGCTGTCCTTTATTAAAAACACGCCGTCAATCTCATCCTGGCTGGTTATCTGCACTTCTGTTACAGATTCGGTACTGATTCCCAGCGTATCAAAGCTCATCTGGTAATCTGCTTGAAAATCACTGCCTGATTCAGTTGTCTCCTGGTACTCCGGATTATTAATGACTGCCGCGGTATCGGATGGCTGGTCGGTAAAAACATCCGCTTCATCTTTGGAAAAATTCAATTTCATTCCAACAAGCTTTTCGGCATCATCACTGCTGTAAGTTCCGATACCGTAAGCCAGAACCTTCTGAACCTTCCACTCACCATAGTAGCTTGTTTGATTATCCGTTGCTGCAGGCATAAGATTCGTATTCAAATCCATGCAGACTTTTCCCTCTATGTTCTCAGATGAAAACTCATACCATTGCGCATCTTTTTTCACATTTTGCTGATCCAAAAATGTATTAAAAGCTTCTTGCGTAACCGAAGCATTATCAATGAAATATGAAATTTCCGCATTGCTGCCGCTATAATCGGTCTGAGCATATCCTAATGTTTCCGTTTTAACAGATTCTGACTGGAAGCTTAGAATCTTTACAACGCCCACATCTGCAGCACTGTCCGCATAGCTATACGTTCCGTCTTCTTTCAGCATTTCAAAGCACCGGTAATCAAAATTGCAGCCATAAACTAACCCATTGCTGTAATGTAAAATCTCATACTGTTCTGGATAATCATTTAATGATAATTCAAGCACCACTTCTGGTATTTTATCTCCGTCCATGTCGAGTACAGTAAAATGTGTCACTTTATAGATACCTTCATATTCAGAATTTCTATTTAAAAAGTCGTTCATGGAAAATTTTTTATTATCTTCCGAACTGATAAAATCAACCTCATTCTGCAGAACCGCCTTGTATGTATCTGCAGGTAAAGAACTTTCATCTTTGGGAGAAGATGTACTGGCAGCAGGTGTACTGGGAGAAGGCGTACTGGCAGCAGTTGACTCTTCGGTCATTTGTTGGCTGCCGGGGTCGCCGCTGCTCGCAGCGGCCGGTTCGGTTTTGTTGGCTGCACATGCGCTAAGTGAAATACTTAATAAAAAACTCAAAAGAAAGATTCTTGATCTCATTGTGATTCTCCTTAAATTCTAATCAAAAGATGTTCTCCTTGTTGTGAAAGATTTATTGTCTGTGTTGATAATAGATTTTTGTCATTTCTTTTTGCTCCTTTTAAATACAGTTTTAATTAATTCGTCTACGGCTATCGACATCATCCTACTGTCAGAAACCTACCAGCGGAGGATTGCCTGTGTCAAGCGGAGGAATTGCCTGTGTCAAGCGGATATTCGCAATCCGTTTCACTACTTGCTCACAGTGTGCCCCGCTCCACCGGGCATAACCGAATAGCAGCTATCGCTGCTTGTCAGGTGGAGCTTATACTCCACCTGACACAATCAAGTCCCCACCCACCACATAATGCTTCTCGCATTTGAAGTGGGGGACTTACTTGATTCGGTTAAAAAAAGCTTTCAAACTTACTAAACAATTATAATTCATTTTAATTGTATATGCAATTGAATAATAAATACCGCCTGCTTTTTAATATGTGCCACCTTCTTGACAATGGGAGCAGAAAATTCATATCAATCTTCAAAAGGAGTTTAAGCCCTCGCATCGTTGGAGAGTCAAGGGTGGTAAAATTTCTGCTTATCATTAATAAACCAAATGTAGTTTTTTGGCTAACAAATATAGCTTATGACCAGCAGGAAATTCCTTTATTTCATCAACATTTATTCCCTTTATCTTTAATATTAAATAAAAATAAGAAAAAATAGCTGCAGCTGTTGCTATAAGCACGGATAAGAAATTACTATTTAAAATAAAAAATATTGACTTATATACACTTAAACAAATCATCCCCATTATAACTGAACAAATAAAAGGTTTTAAAAAAATCTTTCTTTTATCTTCAGAAAAATTCAAATATTTTTTTAAAGCAAAGCCATTTAAAATTGTCACAATGAAAGGGAATATAACATTACCTATTATTAGTGAATATATACCTAAATTTAAAGTGTTTAAGCAAATATATACTATAATAACATGAATAAATAAGCCAAACGCTGAATTAATAACTGGAATCTTCATTTTATTTATTCCTTGCAAAGTAGAACTGGTTATCGTTGAGTAAGCATAAAATATTATAGCAATCGCACCTACAAGTAACAATTTTCCTCCTAATTCAATATTATAGCTTGGGAAAAGAATCCTTAATACAGGCTTCCCTATAACTATCAATCCAATTGCACTTGGAAAGGCAATATTCATATTAAAAAGCATTGCACTTGTAATTTTTTTCCTTGTATTACTATACTCTCTATTGCTATAAGAACTTACTATACTTGGAATCATTGATCCTCCAAATGAACTGGAGACTGCTATCGGTACACTTATTAATAGCTTATATAATGTGCTATAGCTTCCTTGTAATGTACTGATTGTCGATTCTGAAATCCCCTTGCTGCCAAGAATATTATTAAATAAAGATAAATCAATAACACCGTTTATCTGGTATACTGTTTGACTTAATATAATTGGAATTATTGTGAAGTATATTGATTTATATATTAGAAATATACTATCGGTTCGTTCTTTTTTATATTTCCTTAGTTGTTTACGTATTTTAGGAAAATATAATATAAAAATGAATATAAGAAATAATAACCCCGATAATGCACCTATACAAGTACCAAGCGTACCCCCTGCCGCTCCCCAAGCCGCGGCTTCATTTGACGTATAATTTAATTTAATCAAATAATCTGCAGCAATAATACTAACGATAGCGTTTGTTATTTGCTCTATTACCTGAGAAATAGCAGTCGGAATCATAGAGCTTTTACCTTGAAAGAACCCTCTAAACACACCCATTACGGATACTATAAATATAGTAGGTGCTAAGATCCTTAATGATTTAGATACTCCTGTATATTTATTTAATAAAATACTTTCAATCCAAGTAGCATTAAAAAATAAAAAAAGGCTGGCAGCCGCTCCAACGATTATTGAAAATAATAAACAGTTAAGTAAATATATATTTGCATTTTTGTATTTTTTTCGAATTACCTTTTCTGAAATTAACTTTGAAACAGCCAGTGGCATACTGTATGAAGATAAAATAAGTATTATATTATAAACCTCAAAAGCGGCGGAATAAATCCCCATAGCTTTTTCTCCGATGATATTAGCCATTGGAATTCTATAAAGTACCCCTATAAATCGGACTATAATTGATGCTATAGCTAAGATACTTCCTTGTTTAATAATGCTATTCTTGCCTTCTTTACAGCTTTCCATATTCTTATCTCTCTATACTTTATTATATATTTTTCACAAAAAAGCTTTTATTTTAGCCATTCTATGAAATTGGTTTAAAAGTTGTAACAATGACTCCGCATTAATTTTGGGGCAAAAAACCACATCTTTTCTGATGCAAAGTGTCTGTTTTCCAGGTAGAAGAGTGCACAAAAGAAAACGTCATCCTTTTTATGAAGGCGAATTGTGTCCCATTCTTCCCTATGGCTGCTAACCTCTCATGTCTAACAGGATCATGCCCTATAAAATATGCTATAGCGACTTCGCTCTGCTTTGTCATTGCTAGAGAGCACTCCTGTAATCCAGTACCAATTGAACCTTGGCGGACGTACACTGTTACAGTGTGCTTTATTTCTTTTGCTTTAAGCTGCTTCTGGTCTTATGATGTCTTTTCTGAATCTTTCTTCTTCAAAGTCACTGCCAGTTTTCATGGTGATGTAAAATACTCGGATTGCTTTGCATGCGACTGCAATCTTTGCCTGCATGCCTCCAAGTGGTTTCTTCTCTCGATTCCTGTAATAAAGGAATACTTCAAGAAATGCTGGATTCCAGTTGATCAATGCTCTTGTGGATTCATACATCGTCCTTTGCAGCTTTCTTCTGCCTCTCTTGCTGATTCCCGGCTGACCCTTTTTCTTACCAGAACTGTTTTTTGTTATCTCCAGTCCTGTAAGCTTCTGTATCTGTCTTGGATCAGTGAAACGTCCGATATCACCGACCTCTGATACAAAGCCTATCACCGTACTCAACCCTACTCCTTTTATGGCGAGCAGTTTCTCCACATTCGGTACTTCCATTATTTTCTGGTTCAGATATTCATCAAGCCGGCTAAGCTGTTCCTGCTTTGATATGTAATCATTTACAAGGATCCATATCTCTAATCTTGCAGCTTCTCCACCTTCCAGACCGGCGCTTGATTATGCAGCTTCTGCCAGGGTCGTTGCCCTCTTCATTCCTGCCGCACGAACCTTTGCATTCCGCCAAATTTCATTGATTCCGCCTACACCAAGTTTTATAATGTCCTGGCAACGGTGCCTGTTGCAGCACCATCAATCCACTCATCGAATCAAAATCCTTATAGCTCTCCAGATTCTCTGGAAAGTACTTCTGTAACCAACCCTGAATCTGATTTGAGAGTCGATCATGCTGTTTCATGATCTGATCCCTGCAAACACTTGCTTCTCGCAACTCTGAATATATTCCGCTTGGAAGATAGGATGTAGAAAAGCGTCCATCTTTTACAAGTCCTGCGGTTGTCTTTGGATCCTTTAAATCACTCTTTTCCGGGCTGTTATCATCAAGTTCCTTACTCTTTTTTACACTGTAGGGATTCACTGTAACCAGCTGAATGTCATGATCCTTTAAGAACTTCTGAAAAGTCAGCCAATAGCATCCTGTAAGTTCACATCCTACAAGTATCTTCTTCATTTTGATCTTGTTCATTAATTCATCAAGCCAACGAAGAAATGTGTCAGCAGTTACTTGATTTAATCTGTCATTCTGTGTTAAATTCATAGTGAAACCTCCGTTTGATTTTGGTGTTTTTCATCCGGAAAGATGATACCTTAATCTTACGTCGAGGTTTCTTTTTATTCAATTGGCGTTATTTCTGAATTACAGGAATGCTCCTAACATGTCTTATATCTGCATTTTTATAATATTTCATAGTCTAATCTATTAATTATAATTACCTCATTTTTATAATGCAAACATTATATCATAACTATACTAACATTTCTACTAAAAGGAAGCTGACAACTTTTTATACATATATGTTAATTCAGATTATAAGAGTCAAAAAAAATAATTACATAAACTCTTGAATTTATTACATGTAAAATAAAGTCAAGAAAACATAGTATATAATAATTTTATTAATAAAAGTAAACTAGTACTTAAAAAGGAGGTAATTTATGAGCACCGTATCAGAAAAAAAACGTTTAATAGTTAGCCATTTCCGTTAATATAACTAGTGTAAGATAATCCTACAGTTACCCCGTCGTTTTTCTTATAGACAGAGCCTGAAGCTGCATAAGCAACACCTGAATATAAAACGGAAATCATGGTGAATAAACTAATCATAACTATTCTGAAGGATCGAGTTTTGATTATTTCGAAAGCAATCATAGCGTAAAACTTACAGATAGTGGAAGAACCTACTTAGTAAAGACTAGTGGAGATTCCTATTCTAAACCTGTTGCTGGTAAAGTCAGATATCTTGGTTCCAAAACTCGTTCTTATGAATTTTCTTATAAAGCAAGTCACTAATGTCACATATTAAATATTTAATGTACATATAACTAGTTTACTCTTTATTAATACTTTGAATTTAGTATTTGTGTAACAAATAATTTAAGAGACTGTTACGAAATAACTGAAAAATGTTATTTTGTAACAGTCTCTTTATAGAATAAATATATACATCTTGTAAAGGAGGCTCATAAAAATGATTATAGATAAAATATCCAATAATTATTAATTTTAGTTATGTCATCTATTAATAACAAGAAAATTACATATACATTATGTTTTATATGAAAATGAAAAGGAATGATAAAATAGTATACGGTAAATAACCAGTACCGTGTTAATTAGTTGCATCTATGCGATAAT
>CAYOCB010000022.1:0-66026 GCA_964402355.1 uncultured Lacrimispora sp. | reverse complement strand
AGAGCAAACGGCTGTTAACCGTTGGGTCGTAGGTTCAAGTCCTACTCGGGGAGTTCGTTACACTCAGCTAGACTATGAGGACAACGAAATGGTGTACGGCCCCATGGTCAAGCGGTTAAGACATCGCCCTTTCACGGCGGTAACACGAGTTCGAATCTCGTTGGGGTCACTGAATTTAAAAATAGTTATTTAATTTATATGGCGACATAGCCAAGTGGTAAGGCGTGGGTCTGCAACACCCTGATCACCAGTTCAAATCTGGTTGTCGCCTCTCTAAATCCCTAGTAAATGCTAGGGATTTTTCTTTTCGTGTTGCATTTCGTGTTGCATATCACTGAAATAAGTGTTTGCTATCTTGTTCATTTCTTCTGTTTTTCCTGTCATTGCATGACGATATACATTTTTTAACACTCCATCATTATCCCAACCGCCTCGGCTCATGATATATGCATCTGGGATTCCCAGGAATTCCGGACGTTCTAGCTTAATGACAGCTGCAATAATCCATGATTATCCCTGACTGTTTTGGGAGAATGAGATTTTGCATACTGATTAACAAACTCTTGTATTTGCTCTTGGGTGATATCAGCAATTTTTATATCGCATAAAACTTTCAGATCTTTATTCTGCAGTCTTTTATAATTTAATATGGTACGAGGAGAAACAACTGGTTCTCTCATAGCAATATAATCAGTTAGAGCTTGTCCGAATGTTATTTCTGATCGTGATCCTGTTTCTTTATCCTGAGCATATTGTGCAGCTATACATTCAGCCTTCCTTCGTCCTGCAGGGCTGGGGTCATCACAGGTGAAAAACTTATAGTGTCCTTTTGCCCTTATCATCAGTATAATCAGAGACCTGACAGCGCCAGGATCCGGAAGGGAGTTTTTATGCTTTTGCCATGTTATATCATTTCCTTTCGTGAGTTGCGCCGGTGCTTTTTAAATATCCTGTGTGGACCGGTGCAACTTATTTTTGAGTACAAAAAATACGCCCCTTGCCAGCGCACTCCGAAAATGATATTATTCTAGTGATTAGGTAGAATATATCTTTCAGGATATGCCTGGTAAGAGAATCTATGTGAAGCCGTTCGGTGTCGGTAGCACCGGGCGGTTTTTGCTATTTCTTTTTCAGAAAACGAATAGTTAAATTTACAGTTCGAAATACTGCTGACGTAAAAGCAAATCCATATAAGAATCCTGTTCCTAGTCTTTTAATATTGTTTGATCTGTAGGAGCTAAAATATTGTACGGTTCCATCTACCGCCATAGGAATCGTTAATATTAGAATGGAATATCTAAATATATAAAAAGGTGCAATAATGTAAGCTACGATATGTCCTAGAGCTATTCCCGTACATCTTGCACATAAGGGCAATTGATATCCCTTGAAAAAAAAGCTTCGGTCCGGTATTTGATGGCAGCCACAATATTTCTTTGACCACTCCATTGATTTTATCCAGAGAAGATCCTTTTTCTGAATCATGCCTTAAACTTTTTACCACAACTTGAGCAGACCCAATAATTTGTGGAAGTGATTTTTTTACCTTTCCCGCAAGCTCCGCAAAGTATTCCAATCGGACCAAACAGCAATGCTCCGCAGCAACCTTTTCCGGCTGAAAAATCTTTTCCTGATGATGACGTTTCCGTAACAATTTGACAATTCTCATTTCCACATTTCGGGCATTTCATATCTCATTTCCTCCTAAAAGTAAAATTCTATTAAAAAGCCACAGGCTATTTAAATCTTCTTTTTTTCTGCAACCTATTCATCGAAGAAAGTATCATCATATTGCTTCATTTCCTCAGTTACTTCTATATCTGTACGCTCGTGGGCGGCCACGGGTTCTAGGTAGGACTTGTCTAACTCTATGACTTTATCTATTTCTTCACAACGAGAATACTCTTTCTCTAATAAGGTATCTACGATATCTTTACCATGGTCATCAAGGATACGGTATTTTTCTACCATATCGACTTCCTTAATGTTTAATTGAGGGCTTCCATCTTCTTTATGCCCATCATATCCAAATGCTGTTAAAACATCATTGATTCCATAGGCTTTGCACATTGTGAGTAGAGCTCCTGGTGTGGGTTGGCTATTTCCGTTTTCCCAACTATATATTGTAGATTCAGAAGCTTTAAAACCTTTACTGGTTAGTATATCAGATATTTGTTTAACGCTCATCTTAACAGCATTTCTATAATCTTTTAATGTGATCCCAATATCGTTTGGCATTTAAATACCTCCTCGTGTCACAAGAATATCATAGTAATTTCAACTAGTCAATAAAAATCACAAGAATCTAATAAATACTATTAACATACAAGAAACTGATTGTAATGTTTGTGTGTCACAAGAAGCTAATGAAAGGAGAGCAAAATGGATATCACCACAAGAAATTTATCAAAGTATATAAAAGAAAAAGGGATTAATTTATTAAAGATGCCAAGAGATACAGGTGTACCATATATGTCTTTATATGATAGCTTAATGAATGAATCTCGAGACAGGGATTTAAGAGCGGGAGAAATGTTTTCTTTTTACAGTTCAGAATCGCTCGGTCCTTTTGGGTACTTAAATGAAACGCTGGCACTGGAGCGGGGTTCACTTTTACTAAGAATATTTGAACACTCTTTGCCGTTGAGAGCTTTAAGATTCAGATCAAATACATAATAGTAATTGTGACGGGATTTTTATGGAACTGTGAAGCGTTTGAGAAAGGAAATACGGTACATTGGAAATTTAATATTGATAGTTGGTAGTTTTTTGATAAAATGATACTGTAACAGGAATTTAAATTACTTATAATTTAAATGAAGCAAAGGAGATATTATGGGAAATAATAATAATGATAAGTTCTTTATTGATCTGCTAAATAATTATAATAAAGCATTTTATGACAAAGATATAAATAAACTAAAAGAATTCTATAATTCAACCAATAATGTTCTCATTTACTTTGATAATCATAAGAATAATGATACTTACAGTTTGGAAGAACATTTACGTTTAATATCTGATTTCTTCAAGAATGGAAAGTCAACAGAGTCTGGAGGAGTAGAGCCGCTTATTATTGAAAATTTTAATGTGTTTCATAAAACTGATTCAGCATGCTTGTGTTTTATGGCCAGATATAAAAGCTTTCCTGTTCCAGGAGTTCGTACCACAATGTATTTAGAATGTTTTAATAATAATTGGAAGGTGATGCACGTCCATTGTTCTTTTGAGCCTGAAAAATAACTTTTACTAACTTTTGAGTATGAGTATTATGTGAAGCTAATAAAATTAAGTAAATAAAAAATCATTAACTATCAGTATTAAGCTGGTAGTTTTTTATTGCCAGAGAGAGGCGCTTAAGATGGTAGAACAGAATGAAATGCTTAAGATCGTTACTCCAATGATGGAGCAATATACAAGCTTTATTCTGGATCAGTATTATAAAATTTGAAAATAATAATAATCATATCGATTTAAATTTTTGAAGGTATTATACTGGTTTTCTATTGTAGGAATTATTTGACTAGCCACGGTCTTATTTGTAGTTGCGTCTATACATGAAACTCTTAGCTTGTTATTTTTAGCTCCGAAGGTGCCAGCATCTATTTTTATTGGAATAGTTGTTCCGTTTTCGATGGGTAAAAATTGAAAACGGGTATAAAGGCACGTATATCCGGAACCTCCAAATGGTTGATCATAAAGTGAACCATCTGAACAGGTGAAAGAAGGGATACATTGAAATTAAGGTTATTTTTTTGAATTTATATGTTTTTTTAAATTATACTTTGCTATACTTAGAATAGTAAAAAAATGGAATGGCCGGCATTATTGTATCCCAGTGATTGAGTGAACAAGCTGCATCGTGAAAAATGGAATGGAGAAATATGAGATGAAGAAGGAATCTAAAAAAACAAGTTCTAAATTAGACACTCAGGCAATAAAAGATTACTGCATGAATCACCCAGCTGCATATGAAACCAGACCGTTTGGAGAGTATCCTATCTGTTATAAGGTTATGGGGAAAATATTTGTACAATTCAACCCACAAGAAAAATTCTATAAGATTACCTTAAAATGTGAGCCGGAAAAGGCAGATCTTTACCGGCAGCTTTATCCGGGGATTATAGTAAGGGGATATCATTGTCCGCCGGTTCAGCAGCCATATTGGAATACGGTTGAATTAGATAGGTTTTTTGATCAGGATATGCTGTTTCAGATGATTGATGAAGCCTATGAAGCTGTGGTTCATAAATTCAGCAAAAAGGGAAGGGAGAAGTTACTGAGTCTGTCTGAAGTGGAGTTTCATGACACTGATGGAGACGATCCGGACTTTGCAATGTTATGCGGCAGGCTGGATCGAGCACTTGATGAGATTGTGGGAAGTCATCATCAAAGAAGTCAATATGATCAGTACAATCAAAGAGACAGCATCCATGATGTGATCGTGGCATATCACGATGGAGAACCGGTGGCATGTGGTGCATTTAAAATGTTTGATGAAAATCATGTGGAACTAAAACGGGTTTATGTGAATCCATCACACCGAAATATGGGATTAGGTGGGGAATTGATACGGCGATTAGAGGCAAAAGCAAAAATAAAAGGTTATGGTTGGTGTGTTCTGGAAACCGGCCGGTTGTTAGAAGCGGCCCATTGTATGTACAAAAAGGCAGGCTATAAGATTATTTCTAATTATGGCCAGTATGCTGGAATGGAGGATTCCATTTGTATGGAACGTAAAATCTGATGGAAGATCGTATTATGGAGAAATATGAACTTGGGTTAAAGAAAAAATCCTTTTCCGTATTTTTTAATGGAGGAGAAATCTGGTGTGAGCATTTGGATTCTCTTTATAATGAAACGGAGCTTTTAAAGCAGAAATTTATGCAGGATCTGCTGCATATTCAAAAGCCGTCCGCCAGTTCATTTATAGCTGTTATTTTAAATGATTCGAATGTTGACAGAGAGATAATGGAGCAGATATTGGATGAATTTTCGGGTTTAAAGAAGCAGCTGCGGAAAGTAGTATTTGTGGGATTAAATATAAAAATAAAAAAATATATTAAAAAGAGAAATAAAGATACCACTTTTATGATGATCTGCATGGATGATCTGGAAAAGGCAAAAGAGTGGCTGATTAAGAAGCAATGAAAAGAGCATTTATGATTTTTTAAAGCCTTTAATATCTCTTGGTATGAAAGGAAGTATGGAAAACAACGGATATTTTATGAATAAATTATATAAATAAGAGGTGGCTAATAATGAAGTATGCATTACATGTCTTTTTTGATTATGCCTGTCCGTATTGTCTGAAGGCACATAACCACTTAAAGGAGCTTATCCCGGACTATCCGGATGTTACTTTAGTCTGGCATCCTTGCGAATCTCATCCCAGACCGGATCGGTATGGTCCCCACAGCGATTTGTGTATACAGGGATATTTTTATGCTGTTGATAATGGAGTTGATATTTTGGAATATCATAAACGAATGTACCAGGCAGCTCTGAAAGAGCATGTTAATATTGAAGATATTGATGCTCTTACTGATTACGTCAGTGATTTGGTTGATGCTGATGACTTTCGGCAGTCACTCCGGCTGGGAAGTTACAGTGGCAAGCTGGACGAGTCTAACAAACTTGCCTTTGAACATTCCGGTGTATGGGTAGTTCCTGCATATAGACTGGGTGCTTTAAAACTTGATGCAGTTGAAAATGTGGGTGTTTCCAAGGAGCAGATCCGGCATCTTTTAAAGAATATTAATTAGTATTAAATGACTTTGTATTTATGATGTCTTGATGTGAGAATAAATAGCTTCGTAACCTGGGCCATCGTTTATAAGACGATCTAAGATATAAGCATTATAAAAATATAAATCAATGGAGTTATATAACATGAGCAAGAAAATACTGGTTCAAAATAAGCAGAGCTGGGATACCATGGCTGATACGTGGTTTGGTATGGCTGTCCAGAAAGCAATTCTGGAATGATGACTATTTTGAATTTTTAGTAAAATGTGTCTGGAAATTAGATCAGCCGATCAATATTATTGATTTTGGGTGTGGTTATGGTTATCTGGGAATGAAATTACTGCCTTTATTAGCAGAAGGAAGTACATATACTGGCATTGACTTAGGTGAGAAACTGCTGAAGAGTGCTGAAAAACTGTTTGAGAATTCTCCTTTTGAAACAAAATTTATTAAGGCAGATCTTGTAGATTATATTCCGGCAAAAAAATACGATTTAGCTATATGCCAGGCGGTATTGCGTCATATTCCACGATATAGGTTTGTATTGAAAAATATGATTGATTCAACTGTAGATAACGGAAAGGTTATATGTATTGAAGTGAATAGAAGAATGGAAAACGCTGGGTTATACATTGAAGGATTTGATATTTCTGTTAATGAAAGAGATGCATTTATAAAAAACAAATGGATGGAAGAAATGCAAAATAACGGACGTGATTATCTGACAGGAATTAAGGTTCCTATTCTTATGGAGGAACTTGGACTTAGAAACGTATCTGTTCGAGTCAACGATTTTGTTGAATTTGTAAGCCCAAAACACGATGGAGATGGATACAGCGAGCATATCAATGCATTTATGGCAGAACATGGGTTTAAAGAGTGTGAAAAAGATAGTATTAATATTTCAGCGTTAAATGCCCGGACATTGCTAATTTCCTTTGGAACCAAATAGGATACAAAGAACGGAGGACAAATTATATGCAGGTATTTGTCGTTTACTGCCATCCAAGCAGGAATAGCTTTACTTATAGAGTTAAAGAAGAATTTTTAAAAGGATTAAAAGACGCAAATCATAAATTTGTTGTTTCTGATTTATATGAGATGAATTTTAATGAGGAAATTTCAGAAGACGAGTATGAAAGAGAAGCATTTTACAGAACAGAAATTATAGCAGCGGACGACGTTCTTGAAGAACAGCGAAAAATACAGGAATCTGATGCAATAGTATTCATATATCCTGTTTTTTGGACAGAGGCTCCTGCAAAATTAGTCGGGTGGTTTGACAGAGTATGGACGAGTGGTTTTGCATATAATCCGAATCCCCAAATGAAAGTTCTTAAGAAAGCATTATTTATTTTAAGTGCGGGAAAAACATTGGAATCTCTTGAAGAGACAGGTGAATCTAATGCTATGAGGATAGTAATGCTGGGAGATAGGATCAGAAACAGGGCAGTTGAGAAAGAAATGATTATATTTGATGGTACTACTCATCGGGATGAAAAACAACGAAAGAAACGAGTGACAGAGCATCTTAAAACTGCGTATAAGACAGGATTGAATTTCTAAATTAATATACAAAGAGGTTATCGGAAATATCAGGTACACCAAAGCGAAGTATCAGTATGAATGGAGTATTGAGGTTTTGGAGCAGGAGAGAAAGGCAGTGTTCCAAAGATCTGGATAAAATCTGGGATACATGCTATACTCAGGATAAATCATAGAGTGTATGGAAAAATGAATCTAGGAGGGGTAGCATGAGGTATCGGAAACTGGGGAACACAGGGTTAATGGTCAGCGAGATCGGTCTGGGAGCTGAATGGCTGGAGCGGCGCAGCTTAGAAGAAGTGAAAGAAGTGGTCACGCTTTGCGGGTCACATGGAATCAATATTTTAGACTGCTGGATGTCAGAGCCAAACGTGAGAACCAATCTTGGGGAAGCAATAAAGGGGTGCAGGGATCAATGGATCATACAGGGACATTTAGGCGCTGCATGGCAGAATGGCCAGTATGTCAGGACCAGGGAAATAGAAAAAGTAAAGGAAGCTTTTGAAGATCTTCTGAACCGCTTTCAAACGGATTATATTGATCTTGGTATGATTCACTTTGTGGATGAATCTGCCGAGTTTTACCGGATCATGAACGGGGAGTTCATCGGTTATGTCCGTGAGCTGAAAGAACGGGGAGTAATCCGCCATATCGGGCTCAGCACCCACAATCCTGCTGTTGCAAAGCTTGCTGCTTTAAGCGGAGAGATAGAGATGATTCTTTTCAGCTTAAATCCAGCATTTGATATGATGCCTGCAACGGAAGATATGAATGACTTATTCCGGAAGGAATATCAGGAGGAACTAAACGGTATCGCTCCGGAACGGGCGGAGCTTTATCAGCTTTGCGAACGGGAGGGTGTAGGTATAACCGTAATGAAGGGGTATGGGGGAGGAAGATTGTTTTCCGCGGAAAATTCGCCTTTTGGAGTGGCGCTTACTCCGGTGCAGTGCCTTCACTATGCGCTTACCCGTCCGGCAGTTGCTTCCGTACTGGCAGGATTAAGTACGGCAAAAGAGGTGGAGGAGGCTCTTGCCTATGAGACTGCTTCAGAACAGGAGAAAGACTATGCCAGTGTTCTGGCCAGTGCACCTTACCATGCTTATTCCGGTCAGTGTACCTACTGCGGTCACTGCGCTCCCTGTCCTGTTCACATAGATATTGCCATGGTTAATAAGCTGTATGATCTGGCAGCAATGCAGGAGGAGGTGCCTGCTACAGTACGTGCCCATTATAACAATCTTTCAGCCACTGCTTCCCACTGCATCGCCTGCAAAGCCTGTGAAAAACGGTGCCCCTTTGGAGTACCCGTTGTTGAAAGAATGGAGAAAGCCAGGGAACTGTTGGGATGAGAACCGGGCGAACCGGGAATCTTGGTATTCAATACCACTTGATGGAACAATAAAAGGAATCCAATATGGAAAATGAAATGGTTCAACAATTCATGGCTTTAAAAACAAAAGAGTTTTTTGGAAATTCATTTATTTTGAATCGGCTGACACGCATTCTGGGTGGAGCACAAAAGCATACATATTTGGCTGAGGCTGAAAATGGGTTCCATTTTATTATTTATATATGGGATAAAAGCACATCATATTTTACTTATAGTGAAAAAGAAGATGTTTTTTATTCCAGCAGTGCACAATTGTTTGAATTAAATAACAACCTTATGATACAACATAGCGTTCTTACACCAAAGCTTTATTATATGGATAGAAGTAAAAGAGAGAAAAACTATGAATATGCTTTTGCAGAATATATAGATGGCATTGATATGGAAGGTATTATGTCACAGCATTCAGAGCATCTGCCAAAGGCATTAGATTCTTTAAAAAGCAGCATAGCCAATTTGCACAGCATTAAGAGTGGATATGCCGGACAGCTCAATCATATGCAAACAGCAGAATTTGATATCATTCGGTTCGGCAATCTCTTTGAATATTTGGAAAAAGAGTTAGATCCCAAAAGAATGGAGTTCTACCATATCTGCCATTGCCTGGGTAATTTATCAGGAGCCACTCAGTTGAAGCTGAAAGGTTATTATGATATGGACGGTGTGAATGGAATGATTGAGTATTTTAATGATTTACTTAGTAAGGTGCGGACTTAGTGAAATCTATTATGAAAATGGAAAGGAAATGGACATGAATGTTCTGCAGACAAAAGATCATTTAGTATGTGAAATTTCAAAATGTAAAAATGTGAAAGGCATAGCGCAAACAGGTGACATAAATGCAAAGCTGGTACCTGGACAGAGTGACATTGATTTGTTTGTTCTTTGTACAGATATTCCGGTGAAGGAAGAGCGTGAGCGGATATATTCCATCTTTGCGGGACAATATTCAGAATGTACCATGAATGTATGCAGCGGTGGAATGTGGGGGTATGGAGATATACTGGTAATTGATGGAATTGAAGTTATGCCCATGTATTTTACCTTGAAAGAGATGGATACATATCTGGAAGAGACATTACAGGGAAAGCATTTGGGAATGTCAGGTGGTTTTTATCCAACAGGAAGATTAGCCAGCGTTGAAACAATAAATATCCTATATGAAGAAGATTCTGTCTGGACGGACATGAAAGAAATGGTGAAGAGACATCCGGCTGAATTGTTTGAAAAGCTGTTTCAACATCATATCTTCCGGGCGCTTAATGAAGAGGACTTAGGCAGAGTGATTTTGAGAAAAGAAGTGCTGTTTTATCATCAGGTGCTGGAGAACTCTATAGATCATTTGCTGCAGGCCCTATATGCTCTGAACCATACGTATTTTCCAAGTCGGAAAAGAATCGAAGAGTATATCCGGCGATTTGAAAATAAACCGGACAACTGTTATGAAAGGATTATGAGGATTGTTGAGATGGCAGTCTCCTGTGATACGATAGAGGAGTCGGTAAGGGATTTGAAAAATTTAACAAGGGAAGTTGAGATGGCAGGAATTCATAATTGAGCAGGAAAAATCGGAGTTTTATACCACAAGTATAATGACAACGTCCAGAATTTGTGCTATATTTGTGTAAGAAAAAAAGCGGACTTATAAGTCCAGGAAGGAAATTGAACGATGACTACAGCAATTATCTTAAAATCTTATTTTAATAGTAAACATTATGAAACGGCACTGGATAGTAAACAGGGCTTAATATTTGTATACTCATATAAGATAAGAAAAAGGCGATTGTCTGTGTGATTGATCGATTAAAACCATTTGTATCATTACCGATTTAGATTCTTATGGACCGCTTATCTTGTGTGAACGATAGGCGGTATTTTTTATGCTCCATTAGCTCAGATGGAAGAGCACTCGACTTTTAATCGAGGTGTCGTGGGTTCAAATCCCATATGGGGCAATCCTATGGTGGAAGTCAGAAGGAGGTTATTGAAATGCTGGAGATCAAAGGAAAAGTAAACAGGGCACTCTGTTATGCAAAAGTTGTAGAGGATGAGGCAATAGAACAGATTCGAAGAATGTGTGATTACGAATTTACTGAAGGAAGTAAGATCCGTATTATGCCGGATGTTCATGCAGGCAAAGGCTGTACAATTGGAACAACCATGACAGTACATGACAAAGCAGTACCAAACATTGTCGGGGTCGATATCGGATGTGGTATGTATACCATAGATCTTGGGAAAGCAGATATTGATTTTGAAAGATTAGATGATGCAGCACATTTTATACCATCTGGTATGAATGTGTGGGAGGGGAGACAGGAACGATTTGAACTGTCAGAACTTCGCTGCTATAGAAGCTTAAGAGATACCAAACGGTTAGAGAGAAGTCTGGGAACATTAGGCGGCGGAAATCACTTTATTGAGGTGGATCAGGCGCAGGATGGAAGAAAATACCTTGTTATTCATACCGGAAGCCGGAATCTGGGAAAACAGGTTGCTGATATTTACCAGCAGCTGGCAATCGATTTAAATAAAGGAAAAGAAACATACTTCCGGCAGCGGGATAATATTATTGCAGAATATAAGGCAGCAGGGAAGAGAAAAGAAATACAGGCAGCATTGGAAGCAATTTCATGGAACAAAAGAGAGACTGACATCCCAGAGGACCTATGTTTCCTGTATGGAACTTATTTTGAAGATTATCTGCATGATGTTGAAATCTGTCAGAGATTTGCCAGACGTAACCGTGAAAGAATTGCAGGAGTATTGTTGGAAAGAACCGGAATGAGTGGAAGTAATGCTTTCCATACCATTCATAATTATATAGATACAAAGGAAATGATTCTGCGTAAAGGTGCCATTGCAGCACATGAAGGTGAAAAGGTCCTGATTCCTTTAAATATGAGAGATGGCAGTGTACTTGCTGCAGGTAAAGGAAATCCGGAATGGAATTATTCTGCACCACATGGAGCAGGGCGTCTTATGTCCAGAAGAAAAGCAAAGGAAAGCCTGGATTTGCAGGAATACAAACATGTGATGGAAGGAATCTATACAACTTCCGTAAATGAATCTACCTTAGATGAAGCACCAATGGCATATAAGTCTTTCGATGACATCATAGATGTGATTAAGGATTCAGTAACCGACATTGATGTCATAAAACCAATCTATAACTTTAAGGCATCTGACTAGACCAGGCTGTTCTGGCGGTTGCCGGAACAGGAGGAAAATGAAATGTCTAATACCCCAACCATTGATATGGTTATGACGGGACAGAATATTACTGATTTAAGAATCAATGCGGGATTGACTGTTAAGAATCTGCAGGATATTTTCGGATTTGCGACACCACAGGCAATTTACAAGTGGCAGCACGGGACGGCATTGCCAACTATTGACAATATGGTGGTTCTGGCAGCCGTATTCAAGGTGCCGATTGATGATATCTTAGTAATTTCGGATGCGCAGATACAGTTCAGCGCATGATATGAAAAGTACTTAATTAGATTTATCTTCAGATGAATCTACACATGGCTCCCTGGTTTAATGGTCAGGTCAACGGCCTTTCACAAGGTAATGCCGGGTTCGAATCCGGCGGGAGTCATATATGGATGGGTATGCCTAGTGGCGAGGGCAGCAGACTGTAAATCTGTCACATTGGAAACATCGTAGGTTCGACTCCTACCCCGTCCACTTCTGTTTGCGTGTCAGAGAGGTTTATTGTTCCACCCTGCTAAGGTGGTGTGCAGCATATGCACCGAAGGTTCGAATCCTTCCGCAAACGTTATGTTTTTTGGAATATGGTATGTCATTAACAGCTCCCTTGGTTGAAGACCATTGGAGCTGTTAACATTAGGAATATTTTTTTCCAGAAAATAGATAGGATATTATCTTACGTAAGGTAAATTATGGTATAATATTAGTAAATCGCTTTAAAAAATGTTGCAAAATCGTTGACGGTTAAGTTTCCTGATCAATAGGTTGTGGTTGAAATAGAGACATTGCTATCAGTGCTGAAAATAAATGAATCGGGAAAGGATGGGAGAAAATTTGGATAATAACTTTATGAAAAAAGCAGAATTATGCCATCAGATCATTAGGAAAGCCAGGCCGTTTGAAGGAGATATGCTGAATCAGGTTCGCAATTTCTTTCGTATTTCTACAACATGGTCTTCAAACGCTTTGGAAGGAAATACACTGACAATCAGTGAAACAAAGGTGCTTCTTGAAGATGGAATTACCATTGGAGGAAAATCTATTAGAGAAACACTGGAAGCTTATGGACATAGCCACGCCTATGATTACATGTTCTCTCTGTTTGATAAGAAAACAATTCTGGAGTCGGATATTAAGGAACTTCACCGGCTGTTTTATTCTGGTATATCCGAAAGTAAGGCTGGGGTATATAGAAAGGTACGTGTCGTTATTACAGGCTCATCCTTTCCAGTTTGTGCACCGGATAAAATAGAGCAGGAAATAAAAAATTTGTGTGACTGGATAGGGAAAGAGCGGAACAACTATGATCCGATTACTTTTGCTGCAGAATTACACCGAAGATTTATATTTATCCATCCGTTTGAAGATGGGAACGGGAGGACGGCCAGGCTGTTGATGAATACGGCTTTGATACAAAAGGGATATTTGCCTTGTGTCATTTCTCCTTATATAAGAAATGACTATATTCACGCTTTGGAGGGAGCGCACACAGAACCGGAGAAATTTGTTCGGTTTATTGCAGAGGCAGAGTTGGAGACAGAAAAAGATTTTATCAGGGCATTGGGTCTTGAGATGCCGGAGCTGAGAAATCTTTAATGTAAATAATCACAGTGGAGAATACTAGGATGCAGTTGCCATATTCTGAAAATTTAAATATTGAGCGTTTAGGAAGATTGTTTGATAAGATGAGTGAATCTTATAAGATATTTTGGTTTCAGGCTATCGTGAATAAAGTGATTTCTGGGAAAGAGACGCTGACATATAACGAATTGATAAATGAAATGATTGCAGATTCCTGGTATATGGTGTCTGAATATAAATTAAATCTGGGGCCATCGGACACGTTGGAAGCTTTAGTACATTATATCTATGAAATCAGCGGTTTGAAAACCAGTGAAAAGAAGGCTGATATTCTTCGTTATCTGGAACAGTGTAAGGATAAGAAAGTGGCTGGCATGAAACGGACTCTGACTTATTTTGTTCCTTATCGTTTGCAGGCTCCTTTTGTTGAAAATTTTGCAGGGAGTGAATGGAATATTTCAAAACAAAATCTTGCAGTGAGAATGAATCAGGAAAATAGACTGATATATTATTATACGGATATCTGCGGAATGGACACTTCTATTTGTGTACGACCGGAATGGTGTATTTATATAAGAAAAAATCAGGAGATTTTGAAGGGGTGGATTCAGTATAATTTGATTATGTATTTACAGAGAAGAAATCCGAATGTTCCGGGAATTTCCAGTAAATTAGATCCGCCCCAAGATAGGAAGCTGAATAAAGTCATTAAATATTGGAAAACAGTTATGGAGATCACTCCTGTTTCTGATATTTATGGAAATCAGGTATTGACGGGAGAAACACTTTCGATTGACCATTTCATTCCATGGTCCTATGTGGCTCATGATGAGTTTTGGAATTTGCATCCAACCACGAAAAGTATAAATAGCAGTAAAAGCAATAACCTTCCGGAGTGGGATAAGTACTTTCCAGCATTGTGTGAGAAAGAGTATTTTTCTTACCAAATGATGTGGAAGTATGAGGTTGTACATAAGGAATTTATAAAATGCAGCAGGGAGCATGTGAATAGTGATGATGTTATGATGAAGTTGTATAGGGAGAATATATCAAAGATCGAATTTGTAACAAATCTTGGAAATATCTTATTACCTGTGTATAATTCGGCTAGAAATGCAGGTTTTAGAGATTGGGTTTATAATAATGTAAAGTGATATAAATGTACGAGTTGTTTCTTGGACAAAATATTAAAATATAATATAGTATAAAAGTGAGAAGAAATATCTGATTACAGGGCATGTACCAAATGGGTACTTACGATTAATGAATTAATAGAGTTAAAAAATCAAAGAAAAGAATATCTGCTACAAAATCATATCAAATAGTATAAGATTCAACAAAATTATATACAGAAGCCATATTGGTTGCTATAATAAAATAGCGTTAGCAAGGAGGCTGAAAAGTGGGAAATAATATAAATGAGCCCTGGGTTTCTACTAAGTTAATTGCAGAGCATTTAGGATTCACGAAAGATACAATTCACAAATGGATAAAAGGTGGAGCTATTCCCTGCAGCAGAGTGGATAAGCTATGGAGGTTCAAGAAATCCGAAGTTGATTTGTGGATTAAATCCGGCGGAGCTGTGGAGAACAAATAATTATAAAAATTATTAAGCGGTTAATAATAAAGGTCAGCAGGAGGGCTAATGGTAATGCTACTTAATCAAATATTTAAAAACTCAAACTATAATGATACGCAGTTTACCGATGTCGAAAGAAAGTTTATTGAAAACCGTATTTTCATAAAGCCAGTAAAAGGTATTGACATTCCGTATATCACTTGTCTTATTCGAAAGAAAGACATAAAATTAACACCGGAAGAGGCTGTGCGCCAATTGTTTCTTTATAAATTATTAAATACATATGAATATCCTGATAGCCGCATTACACTTGAATCGCCAATTCACTTTGGTCGTGAAGTGAAGCGTGCTGACATTACTATTTGGGACAAAGATCGTCCAACTGTACCATACATAATTGTTGAGCTGAAAAAACCTAAACTTACAGACGGTAAAGAACAACTCAAATCTTATTGTAATGCTACAGGTGCACCTATTGGTGTTTGGACAAATGGTAATCAGATTTCGTACTACAATCGAAAAGATCCAAACTATTTTGAGGATATTACAAATATACCGTCGGCAACACAAAAGTTAGCAGATATAATCAATGAAAAATTTACCTATACAGACTTAGAGAAAATTGATAAGCTGCAAAATGAGAAGAAATCATTAAAAGATCTTATCCTTGAAATGGAAGATGAAGTGTTGGCAAATGCCGGTGTAGACGTATTCGAAGAAGTTTTTAAGCTGATTTTTACCAAGCTCTATGATGAATTAATGGCATCTCGTGATAAAACAGCATATTTGAAGTTCAGAAACAGTGGATATACAGATTTTGAATTGAAGGAAAAAATCAATGACCTCTTTGACAAAGCAAAGAAAAAATGGTCAGGCGTTTTTAATGAAGATAGCAAAATTTTACTTACCCCCTCCCATCTTTCTATTTGTGTTGCATCGTTACAAAATGTTAAACTTTTTAACTCAAATTTGGATGTTGTGGATGATGCTTTTGAATATTTAATGAGCAAATCAAGCAAAGGAGAGAAAGGCCAATACTTTACTCCTCGCTATGTCATTGATATGTGTGTTAAAATGATGAATCCACAACCTGACGAATTTGTTATTGATACAGCGGCTGGTAGCTCAGGATTTACAGTACATTCGATTTTTCATGTATGGGATATAATACGAGAAAGAAAAGGTTTACCCAAAGGACGAAATTTCACTACCGAGCAACGTTCAAATGAAGAGATAGAATATGTGGAAAACAATGTTTTTGCGATTGATTTTGATGAAAAGGCAGTACGTGTTGCAAGGACATTGAATTTAATTGCAGGAGACGGGAAAACAAATGTTTTACATTTAAATACATTAGATTATTCTCGTTGGGATGAGGTTAGGAAGCAGGATGAGTGGAACAAAGTTTTCAATCAAGGTTTTGAAAAACTTAAAGATTTAAGGCCGAAAGGTTCGAAAGATTATAGCGATTTTTGTTTTGATGTACTTATGGCAAACCCTCCATTCGCTGGGGATATTAAAGAGAATCAAATTATTTCACGGTATGAGCTTGGAAAAAATGCAAAAGGTAAATTGCAAACAAAGGTTGGGCGTGACATTCTGTTTATTGAAAGAAACCTTAACTTTTTAAAACCCGGCGGAAGAATGGCTATTGTCCTGCCACAGGGACGTTTTAATAACTCCAGTGACAAACAGATAAGAAATTTTATCGCCGAGCGTTGCCGTATCTTGGCAGTTGTCGGCTTACATGGCAATACATTTAGACCCCACACAGGTACAAAAACAAGCGTATTGTTTGTGCAAAAGTGGGATGATGTGTTATGTCCAAAAGTTCAAGATTACAATATCTTTTTTGCTACCATGCAGGAACTTGGCAAGGACAATTCTGGCGATAAAATATATGTAAAACAAGATTATGTAGAAGTTCATGACGTTAAAAGCGGCATATTTTTCACTGAAAAATATAAAAAAGAAGAGTTTGTTAAAAAATACGGATCAGTAGATGAAGCAACAAAATACTTTCACAGATTGACGAATGCTCCGATAACTGCAGCACAATTTAAGCAAATGTCAGACGAAAGCAAAGCTGAGTATATCTGTAAAATATGGGTAGACGAATATGCAGAAAATGTTTTGGATAGTCATGGCCATTTAGTAGTTAAGCACGATTTGTATAACCATGAAGATATCAATCCGGATGGAATAGCCGAAGCTTTTATAGAATTTGCGAAAAAGGAAAGTTTGAGTTTTTTTCAATAAGCCCATCTGTTGAATCTTTCAACGAAGCAAAATATAAGGCTTTAATGGATGGGCTGGAAGCAACCGAGATACCATTTTCGTATGTAAATATAGCAAATGATATTTTTAGGTTAGATAGCTTTTACTTTAGTAAGGAATTTTTAAGAGAAGAAAAAATTATTTTGTGTAGGAAGAATGAATTACTGTTAAATATGGTAAATTCACTTAGAAGTTTTGGAGCGTACTCGCTTAATAATGATGTCGAATATTTAAAAGAAGGCATTCCTTTTGTGAGAGGTGTAAACCTTAAAGGGGGTACTATAGATTTTTCTGATATGGTATATATATCAGAAAAATCACATAAATTGCTTTGGAAATCAGAAGTAAAGCCTAAAACGGTACTGCTATCAATGTCTGGCACTATTGGTGATGTGGCATTTGCAAGTGAGAATCTACAATATCCACTTAACTCAAACCAAGATATTGCTAAAATTGATTTGAGTGAAGCATTGAATCCGTATTATTTGTTTGCTTTTCTGCGCTCAAAGTTTGGGCAGAACTATTTGTTGCGTGAAGCAAGAGGAAGCGTTCAGCAGCATGTATTCCTTTCACAAATAGAACGATTCAAAATTCCTGTGTTAAGCGATAATCTTCAACTAAAGATAGAAACAGTTGTTAAACTTTTCTATTCGCTATTAGATGAATCAAAATTGAAATACCAATCTGCCGAAACCCTATTGCATTCATATTTAGGGCTTGAAAACTATACTCCAGATACAACGGGGATAGCTGTGAGATCCTTTAGTGCTTCTTTTTGTAAAAGCGGACGGCTTGATAGCGAGTATTATCAACCAAAGTTTGAGGAAATAATGCAAGCCGTGTCTATCCATAACCAAAAGAAGCTAGGAAATATAGTAGGTATCAAGAAATCCATAGAACCTGGTTCTGATTACTACTGTAATGAAGGTATCCCTTTTGTTAGAGTTAGCAACCTATCTAAATACGAAATTAGCGAGCCTGATATCAAAATACCGCATGATACAGTCAAAAACATCTTTGAATTTTACCCTAAAAAAGATACCGTACTTCTTTCAAAAGATGGTAGCGTAGGAATAGCATATAAAGTAGAAGAAGATATGCGGTGTGTAACTTCTGGAGCAATTTTGCATTTAAATGTTAAAAACTCTAATGAAATATTACCTGATTTTTTAACTCTGGTGCTTAACTCAAAAGTAGTACAAATGCAAGCGGAACGCGATGCAGGAGGATCTATCATTCAGCACTGGAAGCCATCAGAAATAGCTGATGTTGTAATTCCTGTTCTTGGAATGGACCAGCAACTTGAAATCACGGACAAAATAAAAGAATCCTTTGCTTTGCGCAAAAAATCTTCAGAGTTTTTAGCGCTTGCCAAAACTGCCGTTGAAGTTGCAATTGAGCAAGGTGAGAATAAAACAATGGCAATGCTTGAAGGGATTGTGTGATGGGAAATTATAAAGAATGGATTAATTCAATTAAAATTGACTATTACTCTGCTTTCATAAAAACATGGATCGCTTTCAATTCTTGGGACAGAGTAGTTTATGGAACAAATTTTACGGATGCAGGTTATTGAAAAAAATTTGGTGTTAGTATAAAGAAGGTATTTGAGGTTAAAGTAATTGACACAGATATATTTAATAATTATTATGAAGTTTAGTAGAAGTAAAAGGCCTAGGGACACAGAAGGATGTATTGAAATTAGTTAATTATTAATTGATTTTTTAATAATTACATTACAACCCCATACCAGACTGCTTGCAGTTTACTCCGCAAGATGAATGTGAATGACATTTATCCAATGGTATTTAGCCATAATACAAATGTTTTATAGGCTATAAAAGATGAAAAAGCATTAGCAGGTGTAAACTGCATTATAAAGTTTTTTAATAAGCAGGGTTAATTTGTTATTGGTGAATGTAATTTGAGAGTTAGATACCGTTTTAACAGAACAAACGGTTTAAGCCACCAGACGGAGCGTGTTACCGGGATAATCAGTGTAAGATCTAGACACCTCCGATAAGGAAAAACCGTACTCCTCTCGGAACTGGCAGCGAGGTAATTATAAGCCTCCAGATGCGATTAGACAAGAGGTGGTATGTTTAAACTTTTATATTTATTTCACGTCGTCGGTTACTTGAAACTCGGACTGTTCACAGTCAGTTTGTTGGTTGTCAGGCTGTTTAACATATTTTGACTGTTCCGATAAGTCGATCACATAATCATAAGCTTTCTTTTTTCCTATATCGGTCAGTGTTAAGAACATTTCTGCCATATTGGCGATCTTATCCCTGTCACCTGGCAGTGCTTTTTGACCGATGGATTGGAATCTTTCTTCTGTCTGGTGGTCCTCATCAACAGCTTTTTTTAAATTTATATCATCTTCAGCAGATCCTTCCCATCCCATTAAATAAGCAGGTGTGGTTTTTAAAATATCAGCTAATTTTTCTAAAATATTTGCAGGAACTTTTTCTATATTGCCATTTTCATATCTGAAAATAGTAGATCTGGAGACATTCAATTCGCTTGCGACATCGTCCGCACTCATTTCTAATTGCTTGCGTCTTTCTTTTATTCTTTGACCGGTTAATGACATGTTCGCACCTCCTTAATGTATATTATCACTAATGTTGCAAAAATGCAACTTCTATAAGTGCAATTATGCAATTCCTATATTGACTTTTTATTTTTATTGAGCTATCCTATTGTTATTAAGTAGCGTATGTGCGACTGTAAGGGAGGTGGATTCTATGAATACCCAAATGCTGAAAGGAAAGATTATAGAGTCTGGTATTACGCAGGAGGAAATTGCAGATACAATAGGAATGAACAGATGTACATTTTATCGTAAGATGAAAAGGAATGGAAACACGTTTACTGTTGAGGAAATGAACAAAATAGTTAAAATAATACCTTTGAGCAAAGAGGAGGCTGTCAGTATTTTTTTTAATACATAAGGCGCATTAGTGCGACAGGAAGGGCGGCTGCAATATTATCAGAAAGCGGCAGGGAAGTTCTGCTGTCTCTTCTGAGAAAGCAATACATATACAGCATGGTGACGGATACAGATAAAGCCGGGAGTAAAGTATGAATAAGCGAATCGTTTCGATTATCAATGATCTGGCAACCGACAGGAAAGTCAGTCTGGATCAATTGAGTCAGTATTATAATATCTCTAAAAGAACATTGCGCAATGATATCAATTCTATCAATTTATTACTAATTGAGAATGGTCTTTATCCGATTTCACTTGAAAAAGAATTTGTGATCCGGCAAAGTGATTTTGGACGAATAGTACAGTTAATTCCCCAACAAGATCTATATTCCTATAAGTTATCAAGAGAAGAACGGAGTTTTCTGGCCGCATCCATTCTGGTTTCTTCTTCTGACTACATTACATTGTCTATCATTGCAGAACTTTTGTATGTGAGCAGGGCAACGATTATCAAAGACCTGGATTTGATTAAACAAATATTGACGGCTGCAGACTTAGAGCTGATCTCATACCCCAATAAAGGGCTATGGGTGCAGGGAAAGGAAAGTCTGAAAAGAAAATTTATCCTTAGTCTGATACAAAAGAAGCAGACATTTTTGCCGGAGGAGGAAACGGGGAAGGCAAAGGGGAAGGCAAAGTTTTCCCTGCTGGCAGGGAATGTGATTACTATTTGTAAGATAATTACGGAGCAGGAAAAACTGCATGGATTTCATTTGACAGAGGAGTCTTACCAGTTAATAACCAATTATATTCGGGTTATGATACAGCGGAATAAACTAGGTGAATACATGGAACCGCAAGGGTATCCTTCCACTGGGAAACGTTACCGGATGGCACAGGATATTCTGAAATATATTTCTCAATACTGCAATATATCTTTTACGGAAGATGAAATCCTCTTTTTAGGTAAGATGTTGGAAGAAGTCCGCTATTTAAAGCAGAAAGGGTACATAGACCGGAATACCATTAAGACACAGCTTCTCACTCGAAAGCTGATTGAAAATGTATCTATAGAACTAGATATTAATTTAAGCGATGATTATGATTTTTATGAGAATTTATCCAATCATCTGCACTCCATGTTTAATAATAAAGTTAATTATCTGCCGAATAATAATGCATTCCGTGATATTGTGAAGAATAACCAGGACATCCTGGCAGCGGTAAAGAAACATACCAGTCTCTTTTTGCCATATATAAAAAGAGAGATTGAGGAAATTGAACTGATCTATATCACCATCCATATTTGTGCTGCTATAGAAAGAAAGAAGAATAAGGATGTGGCATTTCACGTAGTTCTGGCCTGCAATGGAGGGATAGGAACCTCTCAGCTGCTCCTTGCCAGATTAAAGAAGCATTTTAACTTTAAGGTAGTAGATATTGTATCATTTCATGAGGCTGTGCTGATTACGCCGGAACAGGCAGATTTAATTATTTCCACGGTGCCATTGAAAGAATGTAAGACAGAGCATATTGTTATCAGTCCTCTTCTCAATGATGAAGATTATATTCGTGTGGGCAGTAAGATAGATAACATAAGAAATAGAAGGCATTTGCCAATTCGTAAAGAAAAAAAAGAGATAACAGTAAAAGGCATTATAAAATCGGTTAAGCCTGTGCTTCATAAATATCTGTCAGAAGCCGAGCTGCCGTGTATGGATGAGATAAAACGGTGTCTGGAAAATTATCTTGGAGAAAAAGATACGGGAGATGTTTATTCTCCATATCTTCACCATTTATTGACTGCGGATTTTATTGCTCTGGATGTTGAATGCGCGGACTGGAGAGAGGCAGTAAAACGGTCTGCGGAATTCCTGTTGAAGAAAGGATACATTGAAGAACGGTATATTGATGCAATGATACATAACATTGAAGAAAACGGACCGTATGTTATTATCTCTGAAGGGTTTGCATTTCCCCATGAAGGCCTTGAGATGGGAACTTTGAAACTTGGGATGTCATTTATTCGTTTGAAAACACCTGTATCATTTGGAGATGAAGCGTTTAATCCAATTGATTTTGTCTGCTGTTTATCAGCAGTTGATCAAAAATCCCACCTAAAAGCATTTTTTAATCTGGTTAATATGCTGCAGAATAAAGAATTCAAAAAGGCTCTTCGAGAGGCGGTTGATGCAGAGGCTGCTGCTGAAATCATAGAACGTTATGAATATATGTTGGAAATGTAGTAAGAAAGGCGTGGTTCATTGGAATCCGCTTTTTTTAATAATCTACTATTTTTCATAATTAGTGCAAAGAAATAAACTAATCTAATTTTTTGCATAAACTTTGAAAAAACCTTGACTGTTTTTGGATAATACTTGGTGTTATGATTTACCAGAAAGAAAATATAGGAAAGGAGAGAAAAAGATGCTGTGGCAGGAATTAGACAAGGAATTGATATTTCTTGATTTAGATGTACGGTGCAGTGATGAAGTCATGGATATTCTGGGTGGGACATTGGTGAAAACAGGTCATTGCAAACCAGGTTATGTAGAAGCACTGAAAAAAAGAGAAAAAGAATTTCCGACTGGGATAGATACAGGCATGATAGGAATTGCAATTCCTCATACAGCAGTTGATCATGTGAACAATGGTAAGATTGCGATTGCCAGATTAAAAAAACAGGTGCCTTTTCATCAAATGGGGAATGATGAGGAGGCAGTGGAGGTTAAATTAATATTTATGCTGGCTGTTGACGATCCAAAACAGCATTTGACAAAACTTCAAAGTATTGTGGCAGTCATTCAGGATGAAGACATACTAAAGAAGCTTTTGAATGCAAAATCGGAGGATCAGATGATTGATGCAATTAAGGAAAAGGAGATGTATTAAATGAGGAAGAAGGTTATTGTAGCATGCGGTGGGGCAGTCGCCACTTCAACTATTGCAGCAAGTAAGGTGGTGGATTTGTGTAAGAAAAACGGAATTGATGTTGAGATCTGCCAGATACGCATATCTGAAATTGATTCTTATCTGACGGGAGCAGATTTAATTGTTACGACTTCAAAGGTAAAAAGGGACTATGGAGTGCCTTTATTAACAGGAATGCCTTTTATTTCAGGAGTAGGTGTTGAGAAAACCGAGCAGGCAATTCTGGCTGTATTAAAGGGGCAGGATTTTTAATAGGAGGGGAATTTATATGGGGATATTTGGTGACATCATTCATTACATAATTGATATGGGCGCATCGGTAATGCTGCCTGTCGTTATTGCTGTTTTAAGTGTATGTGTAGGTGTTAAAATCGGAAAAGCAATCCATTCCGGTTTAATGATCGGTGTAGGATTTGTCGGGCTTGGGCTGATTGTTGATATGATGAATGTACAATTAGGTCCTGCAGCTCAGGCAATGTCACAGAATTTTGGTTTAACGTTAAGTGTGGTGGATATCGGATGGCCGGGAGCATCTCCAATGACATGGGCTTCCAGCATTGCAACCGTTGCAATTCCGGTTGCAATCGGAGTGAATCTTATTATGTTAGCGTTAAAAATGACTAAAACAGTAAATATTGATATATGGAATATATGGCATATGACCTTTACTGGTGCGATTGCTTATGCAGTGACCGGTAATTTCGCCATTGGTATTGCCGGTGTAATCGTTCATGCTGCTGTTTCCTATAAGTTTGGAGATCTTTGGGCTCCTTTGATGACTGATTACTTTGAACTGGATGGGCTGACAGTACCCCACGGTACTTCTGCCTATATGGCACCTGTTGCCTGCGTCATTGATTTCATTCTGGATAAAATACCTGTGATTAAGAATATTGATATCTCTGCTGATTCCCTTCAGGAAAAGGCTGGTATTTTAGCCGAACCAATCGTAATTGGCGGGATTCTTGGTGCCGGTGTCGGGTTTCTGGCCGGATATGGTCCCCAGGAAGCCTTGCCGCTGGGAATTAAGATGTCCGCAGTTATGGTTTTGATGCCAAAGGTTGTAAAGTGCATTATGGAAGGCCTTATGCCTTTATCAGAAAGAGCGAAAGAGTTATTGTCCAAAAAATACGGGAGCTCTGATTTCTATATCGGGTTAGATCCTGCAATTCTTCTGGGAGATCCTCAGGTAGTAACAACAGGACTTATTTTTATCCCTCTCACAATTTTAATAGCGGTGATTGTTCCTGGGAATGCCATTCTTCCATTTGGGGATTTAGCAACCATTGGATTTTTTATCGCAATTGCAGTTGCTGTACATAAAGGGAATCTGTTCCGTTCGATTATATCCGGAAGTGTAATTATGTTCTTTACCATCTGGGTTGCCAATGAAACAATTCCCTGGGTAACGAAACTGGCACAGACTACGAATGCAACAGACGGTGCAAATTTAGTTGGTGCACTGGATCAGGGAGGCTGTCCGATTACCTATATCTATACACAGATTTTTGCACAGAAAAATGTTCCGGGTCTTATTATAGTATCCGTTATTTATGGAGTATGTCTGGCTTTTGCTGTTATGCTTTCCAAGAAACGCCAAAAGGAATTGGAAGACAGCCTGAGAGGCAGAAAGGAGCGCTTATGAAAGCAGGAGTCGTTCATGCAAAGAATGATATCCGGTATGAAGAAATTCCAACACCCCAGGTGAAATCCGGGCAGGTATTGATTAAGGTCAAGTATACCGGTATCTGCGGTTCGGATATTCCAAGAGTAAATGGTGATGCCTGCCATTATTATCCTAATGTACTGGGACATGAATTTTCCGGTACCGTTGAAGCCATAGGAGAAGGCGTACAGTCGGTATCCGTTGGAGACCGTGTGGCTGGCGTTCCTCTGATTCCGTGCTTTTCCTGTGAAGACTGTCAGAAAGGAAATTATTCGCTATGTAAGAACTATCGTTTTATCGGTTCCAGAGTATATGGAAGTTTTGCTGAATACGTAGTAGTTCCGGAAAAGAATGCAGTCAGATTCAGTGATGAGGTCACGTTTGAACAGGGAGCTTTTTTTGAACCCTCTACTGTAGCGCTTCACGGTCTGAATCGTACGGATTACAAAGGCGGAGGAACTGTAGCGGTTCTTGGCGGAGGAACGATTGGATTGTTTACGATGCAGTGGGCTAAAATATTTGGCGCTGTTAAAGTGGTGGTATTTGATATTAGTGAGGAGAGGCTTTTACTGGCTGAAAAACTCGGAGCAGATGAAACGGTGAATACCAAATCTGAAAAATTCATGAAACAGGCAATGGAATATACCAATGGGAAGGGCTATCAATATATCTTTGAGACTGCCGGGAATACGGCAACGATTAAAATGGCGTTCGAACTGGCCGGGAATAAAGGGAACGTATGTCTCATTGGAACACCGTCCAACGAGATAACCTTTTCCATAAAAGAGTGGGAGAATCTGAACCGGAAGGAATTTTATCTGACTGGATCATGGATGTCTTACAGCCCGCCATTTCCAGGTAAGGAGTGGGAACTGACTGCACATTATTTTAAAACCGGACAGTTGAAATTTTCTCCTTCTCTGATTTTCAAGGTAATTCCTCTTAGTCAAATTGCTCCTGCATTTAAAATGTACCGGACACCTGGAACGGTAAAGGGAAAAATATTAATTGACAGTGAAAGGTAATGGCAGCGAATGATAACAACAGTAACGATGAATGCATCCATTGATAAAGCATATCAGATAAAAGGGTTTTTAAGTCCGGGAACCGTAATGCGGGTATCCGGCTGCAGAAACAGTGCAGGTGGAAAAGGATTGAATGCAGCCCGTGTGGTCAGTTTATGCGGCGCTCCGGTCAAAGCCTCCGGAATTGTGGGAGGCTGCAATGGCGATTACCTTTTAAATCTGCTGACACAGGATGGAATTGCACATGAATTCTTTCGTATAAACGGAGAGACAAGAAGCTGTATCAATATTTTGGCTGAAGATGGCTCCTCTACTGAATTTTTAGAACCAGGCTGTGCGGTTACGGAAACAGAACAGGAAGCTTTTCTGGATTTTTTCCGTTTTACGATTCAGGAAAGCAGTATAATTATCTTGTCAGGCAGCGTTCCCAAAGGGTTTCCTTCTGATATTTATGGAAAGCTGATACGAATTGCCAGGGAATACAATAAAACTGTTTTTCTTGATACCAGCGGCAGCTATTTAAAGGAAGGAATACCAGCAGGACCTGATTTTGTTAAGCCTAATCAGGCGGAACTGGAAGAGCTGTCTGGCAGTAAGCTGCAATCCATGCAGGATTTGATAAAAAGCGGAAATAAACTTCGAAAATTGAATATCCGGTATGTGGTGATTTCACTGGGAGCAGACGGGGCACTTTTCATCTGTGAGGATGGCTGCTTTCATGGAAAGCCGGAGAGAATTCATGCAGTCAATACCGTTGGATGCGGTGATTCTATGGTAGCAGCTTTTGCAGCAGCAATGTATCGTAAAGATGATCCAAAAGACTGTCTGGCCTACTCCATTGCTGTCTCCGCAGCAAATGCACTGTCAATGAAGACCGGATGTTTTGACCCGGCTGACTTAGATAAAATCTTAGGAAGAGTAACTATAAAAAGATTATAAGATGGTAAGAAAATTACTTCGGCTGTGGCGGAAAGGGTGAAAGGAAAGAGTAAATGATACATGAAATTAGTAATTTTATTTTATCTGCGAATATCCGTGAAACAGGTGGAGAACTGGTATCCATAAAGTCTAAAAGTGGGAGAGAATATATCTGGCAGGGATATCCGGATTACTGGAGAGGTCATTCTCCGGTGCTTTTCCCCATTTGCGGGAGTTTGCGGAATAATCAGGCTCAATTAAGGAATGGAAAAGCTGTAACTATGCTCCGTCATGGTTTTGCAAGGAAAATGCTATTTACCTGTGATTTTGCGGCAGGAGAAAAAGCTCAGTTTACATTGGTGAGTAATGAAAAAACACTGGAGTCTTACCCGTTTCCATTTACATTGGTGATTCGTTATGAACTTTTAGGACCATCTGTAGAAACCAGATATATTGTCACAAATACCGGTGAAGAGGATATGCCGTTTTTTATAGGCGGGCACCCAGGATTTTGCTGTCCCATTGATGAATCAGCAGGATTTGAGGATTATTTGATAGAGTTTGAGCATGAAGAATCCTGTACAATACCAACTCCTGTTATGGGAACCGGGTTAATAGATCTGGACAGAAGAAAAGAATTCTTAAAAAAGCAAAAAGTTTTAAGCTTAACAAAAGAATTATTTGATGAAGACGCAGTCATTTTAGATCATCTGCATTCCAGAAGAGTAAAACTTATCCACAAGGATAAAACACATGGCATAGAGTTAGCATTTTGTGATTTTCCATATTTAATCCTTTGGTCAGCTTCTGGCGGGGCGTTTGTTGCCATGGAGCCATGGTGCGGTCTTTCTACCTGTAATGATGAGGGGGATTTATTTGAAGATAAAAGAAATGTGATGATTCTGAAGCCCGGAGAATCGCGGACATATCGTTATACGATAACGTTATTGTCCCAATTTTGAAAAGATTTTCATGATTATTCCCTGTATAATGGTGTTTGCGAAACCTCAGGAGCAGCGGCTGGGATCATGCAGACATGCATTCGGAAGGGGGGGACTGTAATAACGGACGTGCCCGTTTATAATCATGCACAAAGGGATAATATATCTTAAGGGGAGAGAACTGGATTAAAAAGTACAGGGGAGTATTTAATATATATTTGACAGGATTTCCATAATTTTCTTACAGCCGTTTTTACTGTGACCATTGGAATGGTATTAGTTATCCGCATGCGGCAGAATTTTTATAAAACAGTAATGAGCCGCTGAGATTTCAGCGGCCCAGATTTTAATGTTCATGAATAACACCAGGTATTAACAGCATTAAGGTTCATCATGTTATTTCATATCACCGGTTTCTTCAGGACCAGTTCGTTTATGAGGGGGTTGCGGATTGAGTGAGTCAGGCTGTTTCCTGTATTTTGATTGCTCAGATAAGTCTGTCATATAATCAAAAGCTTTCTTTTTACCTGAATCAGTCAGTGCTAAATAGATTTCTGCCATGGCGGCTATCTGATCTCTGTCGTTTGATAGAACAGTTTGACCAATTGGGATGAACCGCTCATCTATCTGGTAGCTGTAGTCAGCAGCTTCTTTGATTATTATCCCATCATCTTTAACAGAATCTCTCTGCCAGCCAGAATGGTAAATATTCAGATTATCACAATTTATAGAATCATCTTCCCGGCCCATTAAATAAGCAAGAGTTGTTTTTAAAATTTCAGCTAATTTTTCTAAAACATTTGCAGGGATTTTTTTTATATGGCCATTTTCATATCTGAAAATAGTAGATCTTGAAACGTTCAATTGGCTTGCCACATCGTCTGCGCTCATATCCAATTGCTTTCTTCTTTCTTTGATTCTTTGTCCGGTTGTTGACATATTCCTGCCTCCTGATAGTATCATAACATAGATGTTGCAAAAATGCAACAGCTGTAGGTGCATATTTCCTGTTTTTATGTTGACTTTTTCCTTTTAATGAGCTATTCTAATATTATGCAGTAGCATAAATGCAACTAAAGGAGGCGGATTTTCGAAATACGTAAGCAAAAAGAAAGCCGCTGATATTTTTTTAGCATACAAGTAGCAGATATGCGACAACAGAAAATGCATGAAAGGCGGAATCAGCCAGATGGTTCAGAGGAGCGGTACCGGTTCATTCTTCTGATTATTTCCGTCTTAACAACAGTTACTGACTACCTGATAAAAAGATGCTGGGAGGGGTTTTCATGATTATCTCAATTGACACGAACTCGATAGAGAAGTTAACGAAAACGGAACTTGAAATTATTAATTTTATCAATAGCCACGAGGATACTTTATCCGAAATGTCTATTGTAGATATTGCATTTGAGACCTATTCATCACCGTCAACTGTTTCAAGGGCAATACGAAAATGCGGGCTGAATGGTTTTAATGAATTGAGGTACCGATCCGGGAATAAGGCAAAGAGTGAAGAGATACAAAGTATGAATGAGCTTTTTAATAAAACGCTGATTGAGGCGCAGGCAGTACATGAGCGGATATCATTGACTGATATTTTAGCAATCATTAAATGCTTGGATGCTGCACGGCAGATCTCTGTTTTTGCCAGAGGGCTGACGACTTATGTTGGTCAGGAGTTTTCATTAAAATTACGGCTTCTTGATTATGATGTGTTTTTTACGGATGATCCCAATATTATGCGGGTAAAGGCTGCAAAATTAAAAGAGCAGGATGTTCTCTTTATTTTGTCTTTAAATGGGGAAACTCCGGAGTTGATTTCATCGGCTGCTACTGCCAGTCAAAAAGGAAATTGTGTGATTTCCTGCTGCTGCAACGAAAAGTCAAAATTAATTACATACAGCAGGTTTTCACTTATAGGTTATAAACATTCTCACCAGGCGATTAAAGAATTTGAAGTTTCATCAAGAATCGCACTTTATATGATCTGCAGAATCATTATTGACTATATTTCAATATACCGGTAAAGGTTTAGTAAGAGCTGTCTGTTCCGGTTACCTGTCGGTGATAACAGGCTGCCGCCTTCCCTCCGGCAATCTCACACAGGAGCTGCCGGACGGTTCTCTGTCTGTCCTCGCTGATCTTCAGTTCTATCTCTTTCCCGCTTAAAAGGATGATAATGCTGGAGAAATTCATCATTTTTATGTAATCGTAGTTTACCAGAAAGGACTGGTGGATCCGCAGGAAAAACTTCTGGCTTTTTGTCAGGCTGCTTTCCACATCGTTTAGTTTTCCGTAGAACTGCTCGTTGGAACCGTTTTCCAGAAATATTTGAACTACCCGATTATGACTCTCGAAATATACGACATCCTTCAGTGCCACTTTGCGAATCTCTTTGTTGAATGTAAACTGGTAGAAGGCATCCGATTCCCTGATGCGCTGACACGCATCCCGAAAGTAACGGCGGAAACGGTTCTTATCCAGCGGCTTGGAGAGGAAGCGGAACGGCTCTACCTCGAACAGTTCCTTTAAATACTGGTCATATCCTGATACATAGATGAGAAGTACGGACCGGTCTAATTCCCGGATGCAGCGTGCCGCATCAATCCCGTTTACATGTTCCATCTCTATATCAATAAAAATTATCTCATAACGGAATCCTTTTCGTATACCTGCCACCAGAGTTTCCCCGTCGGAGAACACGTCCGTTTCCGCACGAATTCCCATGTACTGGCCTTCCTGCACCACCGTAGTCTCCAGGCTGCTGGCAAATGTGGTGTCATCATCACATATCGCTATTCTCAGCATCTTTCCCATCTTCCTTTATCCTGCTGCTTTTCAGCATTTCATTGGTTTCTCTCTGTGTCTGCTCCAGACGCTCCAGAATGATCTGGATGGTCTTTTGGTTTATGGCGGACAAATTCTGGTAACGGAGCACGATTTCATAACACTGGTCCATCTCCCGGTTCATGCGAATCTGCCCGTTAAGATCATGCTTTATATCGGAAATCCCGAGAATGTAATCCGTGGTAACATTGAAGAATGCGGACATCTCTATGAGAATTCCGGAGGGGATGTCATAAGCACCGTTCTCCAGACGGCTGACAGTCTGCTGTGTTGTGTCGAATATTACGGAAAAAGCCTCTTGGGATAGATTATGGTTCTTTCGTAGTTCTCGGATACGGTTTTCTGCCATGTTGTAATCATTCCTTTTTAGTATTATTTTACCTAATTTTAAAGGATATGTTTACAAAAATTATAAGTATTTAAATATTTATTATATGAGTGACATTATTTATTAAATTCTTCAACAGATTAATTATCAATTAATCGGTATACCTTAGCTAAAATCTGCTTATTTCATATAAAACTTTTTTACGCAAAATTGTTTTTGGATATAAAAAAGCCCGGTAATATTTTACATAAAATTTACCAAGCTTTTAGTAATATTCCGTATGCTGCTGTATGTATAAACTACTTATCTGCTTTGTAAATCAAAAGAGTACCAATACAAATCATTCAAAAAAGTTTTCATAAGAAGGAAACCTTTGCAACATCTGCTCGTGCTTTCCTTGATATGCAGTACCATCTTTTATATAGATCACCTCGTCAGCATAATTTATCATACTTAATTTGTGTGTGGAAATAAATACAGTCTTGCTTTTTAAAATACCATTTGGACCGATCAGGTTATTCATAATTTTTTCTTCATCAATAACATCAATATTACTTGTTGCTTCATCCAGTAAATATATTCTGGCATCTTTAATCAGGCATCTTGCCAGGCAAATTCTCTGTTCCTGTCCGCGGGACAGGTTTTTTCCTTTGGATATCTCTGAACCCCAATTTTGCGGCTGTCTGCTGATAATATCCTTTAACCCTGTTGCCTGGCTGATCCTGGCCAGCCTTTCATTGGTACATTGCTGACCGAATAATACATTTTCTAATATACTGCTATCCAGAATGGATGTGTCCTGGTCAAGATATATTGGTTTATCCACATTAGCAGAATCAAATACCACTTCACCCTGATAATCATTAAAAAGATTTGCTAAAACCTTTAGTAATGTAGATTTTCCGCTTCCGGATATTCCAATAACAGCATATTTTTTGCCCTTCTTAATCTGTAAATTAACATTTTCCAGACATCTGAAACTCCCGTAATAATAAGACATATTTCGAACAGATATTTCTTCATCATTATCCAGATTGGAAACTTTTCGTTTATTGTCCTGCATAAAGTTCTCATCCAGTAATTCATTTGTCTTATCTATATTCGGCAAAACCGTATATAAAGAATTAAATGCCTGCCCGATGGTTACTACATTTTGGACTACTAAATATAGCAGAGGTAATAATGCCATTTGACTGAAAACATCAGTATTTCTGTTGCAGACTATGTTTATAATACTAATCGCTATTGGAACAACGTATGTATAAATATTAGTCAATACATTTTGAATGCTTTGCAAAATGACCAACTGACCGTAACGCTCTGTCTGTTCTTCATTTTCACTATGCCATCTTTGCATGAAAACGCTGCCTGTATCCAAAACCTTAATTGTGGAGATTGTTCTGATTATGTTTTCGCTTGTTGTATTGAGCTTAATCAATTTTTGTGTATATTTATTGCTTTCCATATAGATTACTTTACTAATACCTATATAAAAGACCAGATATAAAATATTAGCAGTCAAAAAAAGTCCGCCCAGAAATAGATTTTTCTGAAACAAAGCTGCCTGCACTACAATAATAGTACATAGTGCTATAAAAGAGGGGACTATTTTGAAAAGCAAAGCGTCTTTAATCATTCCCCTGGCGTTGATCCGGTATAATAAGTCACCGTTACTCCTGAACGTAAAAAACTTATAGCTTTTACTGATCAGTTTATCAACTAATCTATTTCCGTATATTTGTTCATATAAAATATTAAAATTTTTTGTTAAATATCCCTGAATCATACTGCCTGCTCCTAATAGAGCAACTGCTGCAATCAATACTAAGATCAGATTTAAATAAGAATTGTTTTTACCCACTGCAGAATACATATATGAATAGCTCATAGCTACAATTTGTGTAAAAATTGAAGTGACCAATAATCCCAGTAAAATTTTTATTAATTTATTATTGTTTAAAAATCCTAATATTTCCCGTTGCTTTACTACCACATTTTTTACATGTTCCCTTGCTTTAGAAATTTTTATAACAACACCGCTATAGATACTTTTAAACTCTGCATGAGAATAAGCAATTCTTCCTATAGCTGGATCAATTCCTATCAATTTATGTTTCGTTACTTTATTGATAATAATAAAATGACCTTTATTTACATACGCTATGATGGGTAAAATTGACTGGTTGAATTTGTCGCTATCAACTTTATAGCCTTCTACGGAAAAGCCATATTCTCCTAACGCCTCTTTTAACTGCAGAACATTGCTTCCGGCCATTGACAATTCTACTTTTTCCACTAACCGGTAAACTGGAATTCTGCACTTATATGTATCCATAATCATTGCTGCACACGCAAGAAGACAATCCGATTGATTTGTCTGTAATATAACTTTCACGCTGATCACCTCATTCTTATATACTTTCTATTGCCAGTACAGAAGGCAATTTTATATTTTTACAACGATTCAGCAAATATTGTATTCCAGATTCTCCCACCATAAATCCAATCGCATTGATAGCACCGGGCGCTCCTATACAACTATATCCTTGTTTTTCTGCTTCCTCCATGGTCTGAAGAATGTAATTTTCCTTTTTAGATTTTCTTCCCATTACTTTTTCATACGAAAGGATGAAATCTATAAAAGCAAAATTTCCATGACATAAAGAATAGTTTTGTGAATTCAGTGCTTTGCTTTCAATTACTTTTCTATACTGATCCAGCAGGTTATCCAGGTCTGATTCACTCATTCCGATTATCCCATCATTTATAAAGTTCCATTTCTTCCAAATCAGGCGGGAATACATGATTCCACAAGAACCATGGCACCAAAAATGAGAATATGTTTCCTTACTGCTCCTTAAGTCCTGCCACATATACTTTTCAGTATATAACCGGTTTTCCTTTTCCCATAACTCTCGTGCCAATGTCACCAGTGCATCCTGCTTTTCAATTCTGTTCATACACATAATGGATGTCATAATCCCTGAATATCCGTGTGCAAAACTGGCATAATTAAAATTTTTATCCATAACACCTGCATCAAAACCAGACAAAAAATAATTCGTTAATGCCGGGAGAATTTCTTTTGCAAACTCGTCTGTTTCATACCGGGAGAAGAAATATATGACTGCAGAGTGCAAGCCCGATAAAGTATCATAACAATTTGTTTTGGATATATTTTTTTTCATCAACTCTTTGATTTGGGTAATATACAGGTCTGCTTCTTCATATTTTATAATTTTGTTTTCCTTTATTTTGGTTATAAAGGCATAAATCCCGGTCAAACCGCAGAAATAAGAAATATTATAATCATTAAACATACCGAGATTATAAGCTGTTTTAAATGTATTATAAATTTTCTCTATAATCGTTTTTGTAAATGGATCTTTATTATTCAGATATTCAGAAAGATACATATAACCGATTCCTGCCAATCCGGAGTATAAAGACCAATCTAATACCGCATATTCCAATTGTTCCTTATCATTTACCATAAGCCCGATCCAGCTGACTGTACCGTCATCGCCAATAATCCGGTTGTCATCGATATTTCCTCTCAGTGGTTTATGATTCTCTAAAAGGATATCTTTTTTAACGCGTACCTTCATATTTTTATATTCAATACCCAAAGCAATACTCGATGTGATCGATTCACAGATAAGTTGTTTTTGCCTTGATAACATCTGCGGGTTTGTCTGATACTCCAAAATATCGTATGCTTTCTTCAGGCTAAACTCATGCATGTCCAATATCTTCTTTTTCGTATTGCCGTTATATCCGTAAACATAGTTCAAAGGCAGATTCCAGTAAAAGCTGGGTATATTACTTTTGCATAATTCTTTTACCTCATACATATAAACGTCCTGATTAAATTGATTGCTTCTCTTTAAATTTTCCAGTAATCCATGAAATAATTCCGGATCATACCGATACCTTGGGTCGCTCTTTATTGTTACTATTTTGGAATATCCCTTAGTCATATTAAGAATAATACGTGATTCAATCTTATATAAATTGTCCAGAATATAATTTAAAATGTCATTTTTTTTCTTTCTGAACAGCGCTTCGGCCTGTTCAAACCCGTTTAATATTTGATCACCATAGAATAACGGATCTGTATCTTTCGTTGGCAGATGATTAAATTGCGTGATTAATTTTGGCTCCGTATAAATATGCATGTCATCTCGATACTCATTCCTTACTTTTTCAGCAATTATTTTTATACCTTTATTTGATAAACAGCTGACATCGCCTCCGAAATATTCAGTCATAGAAAATATGGGGATTAAACCAGTCGCCATAACCCCATATAATAATCGCTGCACTGCCTTATACTGTGCATCGTATTCAAAGTTGTGCGTATCAAAAAACAGATAGGATGAAAAAATTGTTTCAACATCTGTAATTACAGGATATTTACCATGAGCAATCAAGTTTTCATAATGCATATCATTCATACCTGACAAGTATGCAGCGAATAAGAGCTTTCCATAATTGAAATAGAATTGATTTACTCCATTTTTGTTAGATAGTTCTTCATATTCAACAAACTTTACCCATGTTCCGGCACTGTCACATATACAGTCATACTGCCTGGTATATTCATCTTCAAAAAAGTAATTTAACAGCCCCTTCAGAAAATTTAAGTTATCTCCTTTGGTAGGCTTGAAAACTATTTTTTTCTTTGATGCAAAAGTTATCACTAATACACACTTATTGTTATGCCAATCCCCGGAATTTTTTATGTTTATAATATCCTCCGATTCCGTATGAAAAAAATACTGGCAAACGGCGGATTTATTTCTATGAAATAAGTTAATTACTTCTAAAATATAGCGGCATTTTTCCTTTACTTCTTCATATAACTGTTCTTTCATAGACGGAAACATCTTTTCCATTGCATCAATACAATATTGGTTATTACAAAACCAGAGATAACGATTCTCAGGTGTATCGCCTTCCAGATTACTTTCCACCCGGCTTACATTCATACAATAAAGTAAAGATTTAAAACTCCTTTTAAACAGCTCTAACCCGATCAGTTCCTTCATATACTGAAATTCTTCAATATTGAAATCGAGCTTATCTTCTTCTTCTGCTTTCTTGATAATATATTGAAAAATATAATCTATATATAATCTGCCAAATTTTTTATCCATATGATCCCCTCCGGTGATAACTGATATTATTCTTCTCCTGATTTTTAAAATTCTCTCTCAAGACACTTTATTTATTACACAGGCCGCTTAGATATATATTTTTCTAAGCGGCCTATTCATAAATCCTATTTGAGAACATTCATTAAGTTTTATAGTATTATGAGCAGCATGTAAATATAAACTGCCAGGTATTCATTGCACATTCATGGCTGATCGTTTTGATTACCCCATCACCGCCGCCAAGTATCTGCTCCAGTTCTTTTTCTTCCATCGGATTTGTTAATTCAAGGATTTCGTTTCTCATAGTTTTTCCTCCTTGTTTTATGAGCAGCATGTAAATATAAACTGCCAGGTATTCATTGCGCACTCATGGCTGATGGTTTTAATAACACCGCTGCCACCGCCTAAAATTTGCTCCAGTTCTTTTTCTTCCATTGGATTTGTCAATTCAAGAATATCGTTTCTCATGATTTTTTCTCCCTTCTCCTTTAATGTTCCCCAAATAAGATTCTGGTTACATAATAGCATTTATTTTGGAATATAACGGGAACTTGTAACTTTTCCTCCTTTATCACGTAAGTTTTCCCTATTATAAATCAGGTGATGATCCGTCTGAACGTGTGTCTGCTGCTCTGCACCGGGAGCACGGGCTATTTGGTATGAAACCTTGGATACAACAGTATAAAAGGAAAAATGAGTGAAAAGCAGGCTTTTCACTCATTTTTCCTTTTGGCTGCTGATCCCTTCTGTTTTGGGAAAGGTTAAAACTGTCTTATATCCTTGCAGTGCTTTGCTTTCTATTTGCATTGCTCCGCCGTGTGCTTCCACGATCTGCCGGACAAGTATAAGTCCCAAACCATGCCGCAAGTCTAACCGCTCATCAGTACTGTCCATGTAATGCGGTTTTTCTTCCAGTTCCCGTAACTTTTCTGCCGACAGTCCTGCACCATTATCTGCAACTGTGATAGAAAAAGAGGTTTCCATGCTCTCCAGAAGAAGGGTAATGGCGCACCCTTTCGGGTTATGGCGAATGCTGTTCTGTACTAAATTAGCAACTGCCCGTGAAATCAGCCGGGCGTCACACTCAAATGTGACTGTCTCAGCAGCAGGAGTTATTTCAAGTTCTATGGAATAGGTATCTGATATACCCGCATTCAGCAGCTCTGCCACATATGAGCGCATCAATGAACGAAGACGTACCTGGGTTTTGTTTATTGGCTGCATGTCATATTCCAGTCTGGACACCAAATTAAGGTCCTGTACCAGTTCTTTGATTTTGACACTTTGCATCCTCACAATTTCCGCCTGTTCTTTAACCGTCTCACTTGAAGTCTCATCATACATAATGCGCTCCGCATATCCCATTATCATAGAAAGCGGGGTTCGGATGTCATGGGAAACACCGCTGATCCAGTTGGCCCGCGCCTGGTTCTGCCTGCTGAGTATCCGGGATGATTTGTTTACGCTGTCGGCTACCTCCGACAATTCTCCGCTAATGGAAAGCGATACCGGCCTGCCGTCAGAAAGCGTTTTCAGGGAGGAAATAATTGGTTCCGTGTTTTTAAAAATCTTTCGTTTGGACAGAAAATAGGCAGCAAATAAAATCAGACAGTCTATCACCAGTATACCCGTGGCATAAAGCGGCAGGAGCCTGATTGCCTGTAATGAGAAATAATTACCGATAATTTTTGTGTAACTGTCTTTTGGATAACCCAAAACCAACAGCCCGTTTTCGGTATTCCGGATGAATACGGGATAATCGTTAAGATAACCCTTGGAAAATACGGCAACGTCCTGAATGGTATAGGATTCCGGAAGTTCCTCCGGTGTATCTGCTGACCACACACATCTGCCCTCCTGATTCAGGAACATAGCCCATATATGATTGCGTTTCAGCTTTTGGGCAGCTTTTTCGGAAAGTCCATCTTCTGTACAGGCCGCTGCGGTTTCTTCTAATAAATTCTGGGGGGAAGTTTCCCCGTAATCTTTCATCAATGCGCGGCCGAAGGTCAGTCCAAAGGCTATCACATTGATAAAAAACAGTACCAGAATAACGGCTGCAAAGGAGATCAGGCATTTTGAAATATATTTCGCAAATGATTTCATGACATCACTTCCTTGTATTAAGTTTATAACCCAACCCTTTTATTGTGATAAGGGAAACCGGCTTTGACGGGTCTGCTTCAATCTTTTCACGGACGCGCCGCACATGGGCATTCAGGCTGTTTTCATATCCAAAAGGATTTTCACCCCAGAGAGCTTCGCACAAGGCGTCTACCGTGACGATCTTTCCGTCATTTCTTGCAAGGACTTCTAATAAGGAATGTTCCTTTGCGGTTAGGGGGATGATCTCACCGGCCTTGTGGATTTCGGCCCGGCTGAAGTCAATGGTGCATCCAGCCAGCTTTATTAGAGGTTCCTCTTCCTTGTAGCACCGGCGCAATACCGCATAAATACGCAACAGCAATTCCTGGGACAGGAACGGCTTTGCAATATAATCGTCCGCACCCAGCCCCAGCCCGGCCAGCTTATCCGCCGCCTCGTCTTTTGCTGTCAGAAAAATGACAGGCACATCGGTAAATAAACGAAGCTGCTGCATTAAGGAAAATCCATCCCCATCCGGCAGCATGACATCCAGGACTGCCAGATCCGGTGTTTCCTTTTCGGCAGCGGCAACGCCTTCCCCAACTGAAGAAGCGGTTATGATATTTTCAAAGCCATCATCCTTCAGAATGGCAGTTACCATTTTAAGCAGGTCCGGTTCGTCATCAACAAGCAGAAGCTTTTTCATGTATAAAAATGAATTGTCCATAGCGTACCCTCCAATGAGGCCATTATATCACAGCAGGCCGGTTTTTGCGTGTAATCTTCCCAAAAAGTAAGGTAAAAGTAAGGAGGCGGGAATGTAGATGTCAGGTTAGAGTAGTATCATAAAAGCATCGAAAGGAGATGTTTTTATGGATTATATTATTACAACTGACCAGTTGACGAAAAAATATAAAAACTTCACATCTGTCAACAATGTATCCCTTCACATTCGGAAAGGCAGCATATATGGTTTCCTGGGCCCGAATGGAGCTGGAAAGTCCACCACCATGAAAATGCTGTTAGGACTGACCGCTTCCACGAAAGGCAGCTTTACCATTGACCGGAAACACTTTCCCGGTGACCGGCTGGCGATCCTTAAGGAAATCGGTTCTTTCATTGAATCCCCTTCGTTCTATGCAAACCTGACAGGCCGGGAGAATCTTGATATCATCCGTAGGATTTTAGGCTTGCCGGAAGAAACGGTGGAAGATGCGCTGGAGTTGGTGGGCCTTACAGAATTTGGCGGCCGGCTGGCAAAGAAATATTCACTGGGCATGAAACAGCGTTTGGGACTTGCCGGTGCGCTGTTAGGCAGACCCCCCATCCTCATTCTGGATGAACCGACCAACGGACTTGACCCCTCCGGCATTCATGAAATCCGTAATCTGGTGAAATCGCTGCCCGATCTCTACGACTGCACAATATTGATTTCATCTCATATGCTGTCGGAAATTGAACTGATTGCGGACGACATCGGCATTCTTAACCACGGGCGCCTGCTGTTTGAAGGCAGTATGGATGAACTGCGGCAGTGTGCATTACAGGCCGGATTTGAAGCGGATAATCTGGAGGATATGTTCCTTTCTATGATAGACAAGGACAATGCGGACAGAAAGCAGAGGGCGAAGCTATGAAAACGCTTATGATAGAACTTCGGAAGGAAAAAAGAACCGGCGTTATCCCCTTGCTGCTGGCAGTCGGGATTTTGGGAGCGGCTTATGCGTTTGTCAATTTCCTTGTACGGAAGGATACGCTGCTGGCCCTGCCGCTGGCTCCGATGGATGTTCTGCTGACACAGCTCTACGGGATGATAATGGTACTGAATATGTTTGGCATTGTGGTTGCTGCCTGTATGATCTACAACATGGAGTTTAAGGGCAATGCTGTCAAGAAAATCTATATGCTTCCTGCCAGTGTACCGGCTATGTATTTTAGTAAATTTCTGATTTTGGCTGTGCTGTTCTTTACTGCGGTCGTACTGCAGAATCTGGCCCTTGCGCAAATCGGAATGACAGACCTGCCACAAGGCTCGTTTGAATTTGGAACACTCACTGCCTTTGCCGGGTATTCGTTTCTTACTTCCATGCCGATGCTGTCCTTTATGCTGCTGGTTTCTTCCCGCTTTGAAAATATATGGGTTCCCCTTGGCATTGGGGTAGCCGGATTTTTGAGCGGCATGGCTTTGGCAACATCAAATGTCAGACTGCTGCTGGTGCATCCCTTTATCGTGATGCTGAAACCGGCGGTAGCTATGAACGCACAGCCCGATAAGATCGTAGTAATTATATCTGTGGCCGAAACCATCCTTTTCCTTGGTGCGGGATTATGGATGTCCAAGAATCTGCACTATGAGTAAGGAGGCCGTAAAATGAATTTTTTTGAATTACTCAAAGTTGAGTTTACAAAAGTGAAACGCTCTAGAATTGTTCCCCTGATTTTTATTGCACCGTTGTTGGTAGTGACATCAGGAATTGCCAATTTGAGCAGTTATTTTACGCCGGAATATACCAATGCATGGCCTGCTATGTTTATTCAAAGTGCACTGGTCTATGCTTATTATTTGCTGCCGTTTTCCATGATTGTGGTTTGCGTGATGATTGCAGGCCGGGAAATACAGAATAACGGCATACTGAAAATGCTGGCTCTTCCGGTCAGCCGGTATAAGCTTTCACTGGCAAAATTCTGCATACTTATGTTTTATCTTTTCATGGAGATGTTTGTATTCCTTGCAGTATTTGTTGCTGCGGGTCTGATTGCTACAGGCATTATGGGAATATCAGAAACGCTGCCGGTGCTTTACCTGTTTAAATGGTGTGTGGGTCTGTTCTTTACCATGCTCCCCTGTGTGGCGGTAATGTGGGCGATTACAGTTTTGTTTGAAAAGCCGCTGCTCTCTGTGGGTTTAAACCTGCTCCTTGTCATTCCCGGCGTACTGTTTGCCAATACACCCATTTGGATCGTCTATCCGTATTGTTACAGTGGTTATCTGGTTTCCTGCTCTCTGCATGATTATACCACAGAAGCTTCCGATGCTGCACTTTCACTGTTCCCGTTCCTGCCTTGTGCGGTACTGGTCTTTGTACTGGCACTGGCACTGGCCGTCACCCAATTTGGAAAGAAAGAAATGAGGTAATCTTTATGGAAAAGAAAAAATTTCAAAAATTGAGTATTGCTGCATTGATCAGCAGTGTTCTGCCATTAGCAACCTTCATTCCGATTTTGTTTAAGTTCACTTTATCAGATGGGGTTCAGGGTATCTGGACCGCAGCAAACATTGTCTTTGTACTTTTGGGACTATGCCTTTCCGTTGTCTGTGTGCGAAACAGCGAAAGCCGGAGTGCCGTAAATATTACGGCTATGATAATCAGCGTTTTGTGGGTACTGATGATGCTGTGCATCGTTGCTCTGGCGTTCTTACTGAACCTTCAGCAATAAGGAGAACTGCCTATGCAGACTGTTGGAAAAGTCCTCAGAATAATACTTGTGGCTCTTGTCATTCTCACCTGTACTGCTTGTTCAGGCCTGGATATGCTGGCGGATAATCTCAAGGGCGGAGCTTTACAGCTGGGGGATGATGTGGCAATCGGCAAGAGCAATGTACTTATTACGCCTTATCAATCATTTGATGGAAAACGAACCTCTGATAATTCTGCTTTTGTGGCAACATACAGTGCGGATGTCTCCGGCTTTAACGGTCAGGATATATTGATTGGCAATACCGATATCAAAAAGAAAGACTGCCGCGAAGTTACCGTATGCTATGAGTTTGACAAGATGGCCGGGCAGTGCCAGCTTATTTACATTGGCCCGGAGCTGAAAAAAAACGTACTGGCTGAAAACGGGAACGGGGAGGTCAGAGTTCAACTAAGGGCTGGTACAAATTATATCGGAATTGCTGGTAATGCTTATAAAGGTGCTATAAAAGTTACCATTAAATAGCAGATTCTATGCAGCAGTTTTGCTGGAAAAATAAAATATCATAGTAATTCTTAAATAAAATATCTATGCAGGGTGCTGCACTTTAGCTTACAAAAAGATTGGTTGATACCAGTCTTTTTTTGTTTCCCTGAATTTAAGATTTATATATCTTAAAAAAATGGCGGCTGAAACGGGGGATTTATATTTAAATTATGAAAATGAAAAGGCCTCACAGATACCGTAATTTTCATATTCTGAAAAGATTTTCACGCTGTCTTTATCTATAATAGCAATTGAACAGCAATTCTGAAAGAAAAGTGAGGTGCGACAGATGATCTATACTTTGACTACAAATCCGGCGATTGATATGAATATTTTATCGAATGGGATACAGGGGAAAATAGTCAACCGCACATTTGGTGCCGTTTATACACCCAATGGAAAGGGGCTGAATGTGAGTTACTGTTTAAAACGATTTCGAATGCAGTCCGCAGTTCTCGGCTTTTTTGGAGATTTTTCAGGACGGTACATAATAGATGAAACTGAGAAGCGTTTCATTGAAACATATCCAATCTGGGTAGAAGGTACAACCAGGATCAATATTTTTTTGAATGATGGAAATCAGGAATACAAATTTGTAAATGAGGGGTCTTATGTACCTTTGGATAAGCAGACGGATATGTGTAAGCTCATAAAAGGACTTGCTGATCTGGAGACTTTAGTTATCAGCGGCAGTCTCCCAAAAGGGGTCAGGAATCAATTTTATGATAAAATATTGGAAATCTGCCGGAGGAGGCACACTGCCGTCATTCTGGATATCAGCTCTTCTTATTTGAATGAACTGATGCATTACCGGCCGTATTTAATCAAGCCAAATGATGAAGAGATAAAGGATATCTTCGGAATTATCATGAAAGACGAGGCTGATATCAAAAATGTGCTGCACTGCCTGCATGAAAAAGGTGCTCAGAACATTCTCCTTACACTGGGAGAACGAGGTTCTTATTTTTATAACGGAAAATTTATTTACCGTGCTGGAACAAAAAAAGTGAAACTGGTAAGCTCCGCCTGTGCCGGAGATGCCTCCCTGGCAGGTTTCTTAAGTATATGGCTGGAGAGACCCTATGAGATTGAGATGGCATTGAAACGTTCAGCTGCGGTCGGCGCAAATGTGGCAGAAAGCAACGGCCTTGGCTTAATGGATAAAGTAGATGAATATGCAAAAGAAATTACGGTGAGAAAGGTGGAATGAGTATGAAACTGCTTGGGGTCACGGGATGTCCCACAGGGATTGCCCATACGTTTATGGCTGAAAGGGCCTTGAAGGAGGCAGCAAAGAAAATGGGGTGTGAGATTAAGGTAGAGACCAATGGGGCCATAGGGGTGGAAAACCCATTGACTGCGGCTGATATTGCTTCTGCGGATGCGATTATTATCGCCTGTGATAAAAACGTGGATTTAGAACGCTTCAACGGGAAACCGGTGCTGGAGGTGCCGGTTGCGGAAGGAGTAAGCAAAGCAGAGGAATTGGTGAAAACCTGCATGAATGGAAGAGCACCTGTCCGCAAGGGGACAAGACATACAGCCGGCAGCCAGGAACAGAGTCTTTCTGCTGCCCATCAGATTTATAAACATTTGATGAATGGTGTTTCCCATATGCTTCCGTTAGTTGTGGCGGGCGGTGTGCTGACAGCAATTTCATTTTTGTGGGGAATCTATTCATTTGATCCGGCTTCGGACCAATACAACGGGACAGCAGCTCTGATAAAATCCGTAGGCGGTTATTCTATGGGACTTATGGTCACAGTGCTCAGTGCATTTATTGCACAGTCCGTTGGCGGACGTCCGGGCTTGATCGCCGGTTTTGTGGGAGGCATGATTGCAGGAAGTACGGATGCAGGATTTCTTGGAGGAATCATATCAGGATTTCTTGCCGGCTATCTTGCACTTGCAGTTGTAAAAGCTTTAAGCGGATTTCCGAGACAGTTAGAAGGGTTAAAGTCTATTTTTATCGTACCTATTGTAACGGTTGGCGGTGTCGGTATTCTGATGATGCTTTTCAGCCAGCCATGTGCGGCACTCAACCATTGGATGATGGAGGCATTATCCAAAATACAGGATACCAGTCCGGTCTTTTTAGGAATTGTCATCGGCTGCATGAGTGCATTTGATATGGGCGGCCCGGTGAATAAGGCAGCTTATGTGACAGGAACCGTTCTTCTTGGACAGGGAAACTATTTTTTTATGGCAGGAGTATCCGCAGCTTGTATAACGCCTCCGCTGGTCTTTGCAATTGCCGCTACGATTAAGAAAAACCGTTTTTCAGCGGATGACCGGACAGCGGCACTGGTGAATTATATTCTGGGTTGTACACATATCACAGAAGGAGCTATTCCCTTTGCAGCAAAGAATCCGTTAAAGGTGATTCCGATTCTGATGGTAAGCTCTTCAATATCAGCGGTTACTACGTATCTGATGAAGATTGAAGTACCAGCACCTCATGGCGGGTTCCTGATTTTGGGATTGGTCAATAAACCAATTGCCTGGGTGCTCTGTATTCTGTTAGGATCTGTGATTGGGGCAATTCTTTATATTCTTATCACTCCGGTTGTTTCAGACAAGGGGGGGAAAGCAGAAGAAAAAAGCGGATCAGCATCTTCAGCGCTTTTATATAAAGAAGAAACAGTATGTCTTTCTCTGGAAAAAACGGAAAAAGAAGATGCCATTGATGAGATGATAGCCATGCTTAATGCAGATGGGGTATTAAACGACGTAAAAGCATTTAAAGCTGAAATCATGAAACGGGAAGCTGTTTCATCTACCGCATTCGGAGGCGGAATTGCAATTCCCCATGCAAAAACGCTGTCTGTAAATACACCAAGGGTTGCAGTCGGATTGTCAAAGGAGGGTATTTCTTATGATTCTATAGACGGAGAACCGGTATATTTGATTTTTATGATTGCTGCCTGTGACGGAGAAGATAATATACATTTAAAACTGCTGTCCGCCCTGTCGCAGAAGTTGATGGAACCTGTATTTATTGAAAGCCTGAATAAATGTAAGACAAAAAAAGAGGTTGTAGCATTGTTATCACAAGAATAGGAGAGAGAAAATGTCGTTCGTTACTTCAAAAAAAATGTTACTTGATGCTCAGGAAGGAAATTATGCGGTTGGCGCTTTTAATGTGGAAAATATGGAAATGGTCATGGCAGTCATTGAAGCAGCTGAGGAAATGCAGTCACCTGTTATTTTGCAGACAACACCTTCTACTGTCATGTATGCAGGGCTGAACCTGTACTATGCCAATGTTAAGGCGGCGGCTGAAATGGCCTCTGTGCCGGTGGCGCTTCATCTGGATCATGGCAGCAGCTTCGAACTGGCCATGCAGGCATTCCGGGAGGGGTATACGTCTATTATGATTGATGGTTCTCATTATCCGCTGGAAGAGAATGCAGTCTTGTCGAAGAGAGTTGTGGAAGCGTGTCATCCATCCTGGATACCGGTTGAGGCAGAACTGGGCCGTGTTGGAGGAAAAGAGGATGATCTGGACGGCAGAGACAGCGGCCTTACCTCACCGGACGAAGCAGTTTATTTCGTTGAACGGACAGGAATTGACTATCTTGCCGTATCAATCGGAACCGCACATGGAGTTTACTCCGGTGTTCCTGATATCCGGGTAGATATACTGAAAGATATTAAAAAGAAGGTTGCCATACCGCTGGTGCTTCACGGAACGTCCGGAGTAGCGGATGAGACCGTGCGGACATGCATTCGGGAAGGAATCTGTAAAGTGAATTATGCAACTGATTTACGGATTGCTTATAGTGAAGGGGTAAAAGAAATTTTATATGAAAATAAATCTGTTATAGATCCGAAAGCATATGGAAAAAGAGGAAAAGAATTTGTAAAACGCTATGTAACAGACAAAATCTCTGTTTGCGGCAGTACCGGACATGTCTGATTATAGTCAAGCCCGGCTATTAACACTTTGTCAGCCTGTCCCATATAATATATTATAATAATATTAAAAGGAGGGTTGTATATGAGTGACATCAAATGCGATATCCATGAGGACTATTATAATGATTGCGAAAAATACGATGACTGCGATAAGAAATATCATTGCTGTTATTATTGTGATCGCTGTGAATGGAAAGTAAGAAAAGCTTATTGGGCCGGTTATCGGGCCGGTTTTCATGATGGTTTGTACTGCCATTATGATAAAGTAAAGTTTGATGAAAAGTAATAAAAGAAAAGGGGCGGAAGCCTGCAGGAGATTGAGACTTCCGCCCTGATTTAAGAAGCGGTATGGGGGGAAGAACCTTTTACCTGGTAGTAATGTGATTCAATCAAATGGATAGGATTGGGGGATTGAATCTGTTGCTATAAATACAGAGCTGTACAGAATGGTCAATGGACTTTTCTGTACGGCTCTTTTGTTACTTCCGGTAAGTGCGTTTTATCTCCTTCCTATTCTTACTAATAAGAGAAAGGTTCCTGTATCTGATATAATATATAAGCGGCAGTAATTCGCAAATATTATACGGAGGTGTCTTATATGAACATGCAAAACGCATTTAAAGAGTACTTGAGAAAGGGAAATCTTTCGGACAACACTATCCTGTCGTACCTGTGGACAGTGGACTTTTTTCACACCCATTATGACAGTATTACTAAAGAGAATCTATTGGCTTATAAAGGCTACCTGATGGAGTTTTTTAAGCCCCAAACCGTTAATTTGCGTATTCAGGGCATAAATAAATATTTGGAATTTCTAAGGAAAGAACGATTGCAGCTTAAGGCGGTTAAAGTACAGCAAAAGAATTTTCTGGAAAATGTTATCAGCAATGCGGATTATACTTTTTTAAAAAAACAGCTGAAAAAGGATCAAAATATGGAGTGGTATTTTGTTGTGTGGTATCTGGCTGCCACCGGAGCACGTGTCAGTGAACTGGTACAGATCAAAATAGAACATGTGGTCATTGGATATTTCGACTTATATACAAAAGGAGGCAAGACCAGGAGACTGTATATTCCTAAAAAGCTGAAATCAGAAACTCTTGCATGGCTGAAGGAAACTGGCCGTTCTTCAGGATATTTGTTCCTGAACCGGTTTGGAAAACGAATAACAACCAGGGGAATTTCTCAGCAGCTGAAGAACTATGCTGTCAAATATGGAGTTGATAAAAAGGTTGTGTATCCTCATTCTTTTCGGCACCGCTATGCTAAGAATTTCCTTGAAAAGTACAATGACATTGCCCTTCTTGCAGATCTTATGGGGCATGAAAGCATTGAAACCACCCGCATATATCTGCGCCGTACTGCCAGCGAACAACAGGTTGTGGTGGATCATGTTGTAACATGGTAAAAGAAACAAAGTGTATTACTTAACAAATGCATAAAGATAGTTTTTGTGCAACCGGCGGACGCTCTGACGAAGGTAGTGTAGGAGGCCGGGAGAATTGTTTAATTCTCCTTCTTACCCGATTTTGAGTACATGGAAAAAACTATTTAGAAAAAAATCTAAATTACAGTTGACTTTAGCAGTGCCATATGCTAGAATCTATTTAGAAAATATTCTAAATATCGAGGTGAAACAGATTGGGGTTCCCTGAAACATTTAAAGCATTGTCTGACCCAGTAAGGCGTGAAATTCTTGTTATGCTGAAGGATGGCAGTATGTCTGCCGGAGATATTGGACAACATTTTGATATGACTGGTGCAACAATTTCCTATCATTTGACGCAGTTAAAAAAGGCTGGTCTTATTTTTGAAACAAAGCATAAAAACTTCATCTATTATGAACTGAATGTATCAGTTTTTGAAGAGGTAATGCTATGGCTTTCACAATTTAATGGAGGTTAGAATCATGATAACAAAAAGTAACCGTTTTTTACTGACAGTAACATCATTTGTCTGCTTACTGCCGATCATCTTTTCCCTTATGGTTTACAACGATCTGCCGGAACAGGTAGCGGTTCACTGGAGCAGTGCGGGAATTCCTAATAATTATGTTTCAAAGGCTATGGCAGCATTTGGGCTTCCGGTTTTATTTATGGTGATTAACATATTTACTCAAATACGTCTTTATAATGACCCGAAGCGAACGAATGTATCACAGGTGATTCTGCTGTTTGCTGCATGGATTCCGTCCATCCTGTCTATTATTCTGGTACCGGTAACACTGTACATTGCTATGGGAACAAAGATATCGGTTCCAATGATCGGTCATCTGATTGCCGGTGTCACAGTAATATTCTTCGGGAATTATCTGCCAAAGATCAGACAAAATTATACGGTCGGGATAAAGCTTCCCTGGACGCTTTACAGTTCCGATAACTGGAACAAAACCCATCGTATGGCAGGGCGTTTATGGATAATTGGGGGCTTTGTTCTTATTGTGGGAGGATTTTTGAATCCAGAGAATGCCTTTTTGGCGGCCTGCCTGACCATTTTGACCATTGTGGTACTTGTTGCTGTTCCGTTTCTTTATTCCTATTTTTTATACAAAAGGTCTGCAGAGAAGGGGCAGGAAGAATAGCATAAAATAAAGAACCACAAAAGTATCTGCCTTTGCAAGGGCATACTGCTTCTGTGGTTCTGATTATATTCTGTATTGATATTTACTGAAATAAAAGCATGGCTGCAGCAGCCGTACTTTCTGTCAGTTAATAGATAACGGGCTGAATCTGTTTCCCTTCCAGAGCATACTCCAGGGTATCGGCGATAAGATCTGTATGGGCGATCATGGAATTAGGCTTTTTCACAGGATTATCCTGGCCAAAGGGTACAAAGTAGATGTTCTTTATGTTGAATAATTCCCCTACATTCTTAAAATTTATTCCAAGGGCGTCGTTGGTGGAAAGGGAGATGACAAGTGGCTTGGAATTCCTCAAGTGAGCCTTTGCTGCCATAAGCACCGGAGTATCGGTGATGCCGTTGGCTAATTTTGCCAGGGTATTGCCGGTACAGGGGGCGATGAGGAGAATATCCAGATAGCCTTTGGGGCCGATGGGTTCAGCAGTTTCCAGGGTTAAGACAGGCTTATTGCCTGTCATGGTAGAAATACGATCAATGAATTCACCGGTATCTCCAAAACGTGAATCAGTGGTCTGCACATTGGTGGAGAAGATGGGATATAGGCTGGCGCCTTTATTTAACAGAATCCTTATTTCTTTCTCTATTTTATCAAATGTACAAAAGGACCCGGTGATTGCCAGGCCTATTTTCATTCCTTCCAGTTTCATAAGAGACTCCTTTACGTTAAACATTTAACAATTGCTTCATATAAGATTTTTGCAGATGTTTCGGGAGCATAGATTCCGGGAAGACCGGGGCATAATTTGGCACGGATATTCTGCTGCCTGCAGAAATCGAAATCAACGCCGCCGGGGGCGGAGGCGATATCGATGATGGTTACGTCCGGATTCATGGATTGAATCAGAGCTTTTTTGAAGATTGAGGCTGGTATGGTGTTGAAAATAAATGGGTAAGTCTCTATATCATCAGAGATATCGGCAAGCGGTATGGTATAAAGGCCCATGGATGCGGCAAGAGCAAGCTGGGATTCCTTTCGGCCGGCCACGGTCACCTGGGCATCCAAGCCCTTCAGCTTAAGAGCCAGAGTCCTTGCGCACCGGCCGAAGCCGGTTACCAGGCATCTGCTTTTATGAAGACAGCCGGGGCTTAAACGGATTGCCTCTGCAATTGCTCCTTCTGCTGTCGCTACCGTATTCTTAATGGTAATTTCTTCCATATCCATATAGTCAAAACAGCGGATGTCATGCTCTTTGGCATATTCCTTAACGAAAGCAGGGATATTTCCGCCGAATATGGTATGGTCCGCTGTCAAAAGACTCAGGATTTTCTGGATTCCCAGGTCATTCATTTCATTCCTGGAAAACAGATTGACCTTATCCCTGGAAAATGGAATGGGACAAAGTATGATATTGCTGTTTTTTATGGATTCCTCCATGGAGAACGGAGAATCTTCATTATCACAATGAAGAATTGCTTCTGATCCGTTTTCTGTTAAGATGCGGCTTAAATAAAGCTGTCTTGAATCGCCGCCTAAAAGAAGAAATTTATGCATTCGGTCATCACTCCTTATAATGGTTTTATATGATGGAAAAATTGATTGGTGTATGGTACCAACAAGGGATGTTTGTCATATTTTTTTATTATAAATCTCTTATCAGGGAATGAACGCCTATGAAAGATGTTATTTTTAAAGGTTCTGCAGCAGCCATTGTAACACCTATGGATGAACATGGAAATATAGATTTTTCCGCAGTGGAGAAATTGCTTAAATACCAGCTGGATAACGGGACAGATGCCATATTAGTCAATGGTACCACGGGAGAATCCGCTACGCTTGAGGAGAAGGAAAAGCTGGAACTGATAGAAGCGGTTGTCCATTATGTAAATCAGAGAGTCCCCGTGATTATGGGCACGGGAAGCAACTGCACGTCTCATGCCGTCCGTCTGTCACGCAAGGCTCAGGCGCTGGGAGCATCTGCCCTTTTACAGGTGACTCCCTATTATAATAAGGCGTCGCAGCAGGGGCTTTTGGAACATTTTACCACTGTAGCGGACAGTGTGGATATTCCGGTCATCCTCTATAATGTACCCAGCCGTACCGGAGTGAATATTGCACCGGAGACCTATCAGAAGCTTTCCGGACATCCGAATATCCAGGCGGTCAAGGAGGCCGGGGGGAATATTTCCCATATAGCCAGGATCGCCGCTTTATGCGGCGATAAGCTTGATATCTACTCCGGAAATGACGACCAGACAGTGCCCGTTCTTTCTTTGGGAGGAAAAGGCGTGATTTCCGTTCTGGCCAATATCATGCCCGGTCAGATCCATCAGATGTGCCGGTATTATTTTGACGGCGAAGTGGATGAGAGCAGAAAACTGCAGCTTAAGCTTCTGGATATCATGAATGCCATGTTTATGGAGGTCAATCCCATACCGGTTAAGGCGGCCCTGTCTATGATGGGAATATGCGGGGAGTATTACAGGCTGCCTCTGACCAGACTTGATGACCAGTCAAAGGATAAGCTATTGCAGATCATGAAATCCTATTCCCTTGTTTGATCGTCAGCTTCCGCATGATCCATCAGGCCGTATTTTTTCATTTTTCTCCACAGGGTGGTGGTACTGATCTTAAGCTCCCCTGCGGCAAGCCTCCGGCTGCCGTTGTATTTTTTTAGTGTGCTTTTTATAAGGCTGTACATGGGATCTGCAGAATTATCCGAAGGTTCCTCATCCTTATTTTCAACGTCCGTACTGTCACCGTAAATGCTGGTGTCCTTATGATAAAGCTCATCCAGAAGGGAGAGGATATATTCTTCCGTAATGCGCCTGCTTTGGGCTGTAAGGATCATGCGCTCGCAGAAGGACTGCATCTGTATGCTGTTGCCATCCCATGGGTATTCAAGCAAAAGCTTCCTTGCTCCTGCGGTCAGGAGGTGGTAGCGGGAATACTGCTGCATATATTGCCGGGTGTAGGTATCCAGAAGGCAGGCGATGTCTTCGGGGCGGTCCTTTAAATTCGGAATCTTTAACTTCAATGAGTTTAAGGTAAAATAAAGATCGGAACGGAACTTAAACTGCCTTCGCAGCTCGGACAGATTCTTGGCGGTGCAGGCAATGATTCTGGTGTCAAAGGTTTTATAATTGGCCGGATTCTGGTCTGAAGCAAGGCGTCTGGAACGGATAGCCCTGATGAAATTATACTGTATGGGAAGACTCAGCTTGTCAATTCCCTGGATCACCAGAGTTCCCCGGTCAGCGTTTAACAGGGCGCCTTTCTCGTTGGAAGACGGATCGCCGAACAGTGCTTTAATCTGCTGTGCTTCGGTCAGCCCGGCCATATTGATCATGATAAATGGCCCGTTTTTCCGCATTCCGTAATTATGGATTCCCTGGGAGATCACATCTAGTTCCGGCCCGGACAGTGCCTGGATCAGCATGGGACTGGAGGATAAAGCGTACAGTTTGGCAAGCTCCACCGCTTTCCCAAGTCCCTTCATGCTCCTGCTGATGTCATCGAATGTGGCATGTGCCACAAATCCGCTTAAGAACTGTTTTTCCATAAGCTCCTTGTCGGCATCCCCCAGACGGCGGAGCCGGTTGAAGGACATGATGGCGCCTTCAATTCTGTTTTCAACCACGATCGGCTCAACGATCAGCACAAGCTCCTGGGCTTTGTAGGTTAAGAGGGTGGAGTAATTATCAGAAGAGCCCTCCAGTACTTTATTTATTTTATCAATGTTCAGTTCAGGAAAAAGTTTATCGATGGTCAGACCGATTAATGGTTCAGGGCTTTGACCGACGATCACTTCCATGCTTCTGTTGATGATCAGGATCCGGCCGCTGGAGCTTAATTTTATGATACCGTTTGAGGAACTGTCCAGAACCGTGGAAAACTGGGCATAGCTGTGCTTTTCCATCTCGGCCATATGATACAGGGACTCTGCAGTACGTATGGCCACTAAGATGGATTCTCCGGTACCCGACAGGTATATGCCGGGAATTCCGATCTGCTTGGCGCATTCCAGGGTCTCCTTGTCACCGATGACGATGTCAAGGCGGTCATCCGCTGACTTTAAGATCACATTTCTCCATTCTTCATATTCATGCAGGTCATAGCGTTTCAGCGTAATATCATACAGCTGTTCAAAATAGGTGGTATCACAAAACATATCTCCCCAGCCGAAAAGTCCGATGGTGATATGCCGGCGGTTGATCAGCCGTTTGGCCTTCATAACAAGCAGACCCAGTTCCTGGGCAGTTATTACCATGCTGGCTACCGTGACATTGGTATTATTTCTGATTTCTACGGCCTGGCGTCCCCTTGCAATGATGATGTTGATTCCCTGTGCAATGGCATTGGCGGCCCCGGCAGCCGCATCCTCTGCGGAGATCACCTTCAGCAGAGAGACATGGCTGTTCGTTAATCCATTCAGAATTTCTTCCGCCTGTGTATACATTTCCTGATTTGGTACAAAAAGAGCAATTCCTGACATGGTTATTCCTTTCTTTGCAATGACAGTGACAGAAACTATCCGGATTATATCATAAGAGCCAGCTGTTTTCCAGTGATATATTTCATATTGTTATAATATTGAAATGAAATATATGGAAAGTGAAATAGAAAAGTTTCAATATGAAATACAGAGACCCATTGCATAAAAAAAAAGAGATATTTTGTCGACTATACGAATGGATGGCAAAGGTTCGATTGCTTATAATAGACCTGACGATAAATACCAGGAGGAAAAAGATGTTTTCATTTGATTATAGTGAGAAGATTCGTTTTACAAAAGCTGTATACTATAACTTCAACCCCATTCCGCTGCCAAAACCTTTTAAAGACGGTACCGGCGGTATGGGGAGATTCGCACCGGAACAGGGCTGCATAGAGCTTTATGATGACGAAGGAGCATGTGCCCACTTATCCGTAGGAAGAGCTTTTGTTAAAGATATACTTCCCATAATCCTGACAGGAGAAAAGAAAACCTACAATGAATGGAGGGACAACCTGTACTGGAGAATGAGGAACAGCGGATTCCAGAGCGGACAGGCAGTAGAAGTAGGAATGTTTGATTTAATGATGCTGGATATCCTGGCACAGAGAGCGGGACAGCCGCTGCACCGGTTCATGGGTGCAGAAAAGGACTGGGCGGCTGCATATAAAGGCGGCGGTTCTATCCTTTTAGAGGATGAGGAACTGGTCGAAGATATGGTCCGGTATGTGGAAGAAGGCTATACCACAGTCAAATTCAAAGTGGGAAGCGGCGATATGAACCGGGATTTAAGAAGGCTGGAAAAGGTCAGGAAAGCATTGGGCGATACCATTGATATTGCGATAGATGCCAATCAGAAATGGGACGTACAGACCGCATTTCAGTTCTCAGAGCTTATAAAGCCTTATAAGCCAGCCTGGTTCGAGGAACCCATTCATGCACATGATATGAATGGGATCCGGCAATTAAAAGAGATGGGAATATCGGTTCCGATTGCTTTTGGAGAGTCTATGAGGATATCCTATGCTTACGAAACCTACATTGAGAAGGGGGTCGACCATCTGCAGCCTTCCGTGGGCAGGATGTCCAGAATGGATGACCTGATCCGCATCCGGGATATGGCAAGAGAGCACAAGGTCAGATTTTCCTCCGGCGGACGAATTTATTTAAATGCGATCTTTGGATGCCTCTATGGGGAGGATGAACTCATTGAATATCACGAACCGATCAGCAGGCCGGTAGGCGTCTATACAATTTTCCAGCCGGAGGAGAAGGAGGGAAAATTCTATTGCCAGACCGACGTGGCCGGCAATCCTCAGAGGATGGACATAAAGAAGCTGGAAAAAGACGGGCTTTTAGAGAGCAGACAGATATTTTATGCAGATAACAAATAAAAAATCTTAAGATAAAGGAGAATGTTATTATGAAAAAGAATTTATGGAGTGTATTGGCAGTTTGTATGGCGGGGGCACTTTTAGGAGGCTGCGGTCAGAGTACCGGGTCCCAGACGACGGCGGCTGCGCCTGCCGCATCGGCAGATACTACGGCGGCAGGCACCCAGGCCGGTACAGAGAATACGGCAGATGCAGATAAGGATTACGGTTTCCCGGATACCACCATTACCTGGATCGTTCCGGGAAAGGCAGGCGGCGGTTCCGACCTGGCTATCCGTTTCCTGGCAGAATCCATGACCAGAAATTTGGGGATTGTCACCACGGTTTCCAACTATGACAGTAATACGGTTGGACATCAAACCTGTGCAAATTCAGAGAATGACGGTTCTAATATCATGCTGGCAACGGCTGCCCTGAGCATTCAGCATATAACCGGCACCTCGGATTTAGATCCGATCAATGGCCTGACCATGATCGCATGCCTTCAGGATAACGGATATTCTGCTCTTGCAGTACCTGCCAATGCGCCTTATAACACCTTTGACGAATTTATTGCATATGCAAAGGAGCATCCAGGCCAGATCAATGCAGGCCAGTCTTCCAGCGGCAATAACCGGTTCCAGTTCGGTATGATCATGGAGGAATGCGGTGTCGAGTTAAATGCGGTTGAGTGCGCTTCTGAAAGTGACAGGCTGACCAACCTGGCCGGCGGTTTTATCGATATCGGTTTTGTGGGAGTGGGAAATGCCCGTGAATATGAACAGGCAGGTAAATTAAAAGTCATTGGAACTCTGGCTGATGACGGAAGAACAATTTCCGATTTTGACGATTCCCTTCCGGAAAACTATAAGACCTTACAGGAACAGGGCTATGAGAAATGCTATTGGGGAGTCCATCACTATGTAATGGGGCCTGCAGGCATGGATGAAACACAGGTACAGAAGATGAATGCGGCATTAAAAGCGGTTATAGAAGATAAGAAATGCTACGATGGCATCAAAGGCCTGGGCCAGGTTCCGGAATGGCATGATCTTGAGGAATCCAAGGAAATCATGAAGTCCGAGTATGAAAGACTGGTTACTGTAGCTAAGTCTCTGGGAATTTATTCGGAATAATTGAAGAAACAGAATAACAGATGCCCTGGCGGATTTCCGTTCCGGGGCATCACTATGACTGAGGTGTTACGATGAGAAGAGATTTTTATACCGGCGTGACCGGATTGTGCGGAGCCGTTTTTTTTGCTGTAATAACGGCAGCTACTGTCCGCCAGGTTCCCAATGCCCTGGAGCCTGGTCCCAGAATGATGCCATATATAGCCTGTACCATCATTGCTGTGTGTTCCCTGGCATTGATTATAACTAGTTTAAAAAATAGAGGTCAGGAAGAAAAACCATATTTCCCCATAGGCGGAGTCAAAAAGATAACGGTTGCCTACCTTTTGCTTTTGGGATATGGAATAGCGCTGCACACGACCGGTTTTCTGATTTCTACCCCCTTTGCCATGCTGGCATTTATTTACATGCTGAAAGGTGAGGGAAAGGTAAAACCTGTTGTAGGGATAGCGATATCACTGGCAGTAACCGCTGTTTTGTATCTGATGTTTGTAAAAGGCTTCAGTATTAAACTGCCTTCGGGCATTCTGTGGAAAGGAGGTATGTAAATGTCTGAATATATATCTGCATTTCTGGTCTGCGTACAGCCGGTTCATCTTCTGCTGATAGTGCTGGTTGTCTCTATCGGTATTATATTTGGAGCAATCCCCGGTTTGTCGGCGACATTAGGAATTTCCCTGCTGCTGCCGATCACCTTCGGACTTTCCACAGAAACCTCTTTTGTACTGCTTCTTGCTATGTGGGTAGGCGGAGTATCCGGTACCTTTATTTCAGCAACTCTGGTGGGGATTCCCGGCTCCAGCTCGGCAATTGCAACCTGTTTTGATGCATACCCCATGACTCAGAAGGGAGAGGCCTCCCGGGCGCTTGCAATTGGTATGACGGCTTCGTTTATCGGATCTGTATTATCTGTTCTGATAGCAACATTTATGTCTCCGATGATAGCAGAACTGGCGCTAAAGCTGGGACCATGGGAATATTTCTCCCTTTGCTTCTGTGCGATTACGCTTGTTGCATCTTTATCAAAGGGAAATATCTTTAAGGGGCTTATGGGGGCCGGTGCCGGACTGCTGATGGGAAGCTTCGGCATGGATTCCGTGACAGGGATCCCGCGTTTTACCTTCGGAACCCATAGCTTGGATGCCGGTGTCAATACCATCTGCCAGATGCTGGGAATGTTTGCTTTGTGTCAGGTGATCCGTGATTATGCAAAAGGGCAGGGAAAAATGCCTGAGATCAGGACCAGTCCCATTAAAGGTCTGGGACTGACCATAAAGGATATAGTCCAGAATATCAGTGTCATCCTCCGATCTTTTTTTATCGGCCTCTGGATCGGGTTCCTGCCCGGAATGGGCTCCGGTATTTCCAATATGGTGGCATATGGACAGGCCAAGGCCAGCAGCAAACATCCGGAGGAATACGGAAAAGGCTGTGCAGGCGGCATCTGGGCCTCTGAGACCTCTAATAATGCCTCCATCGGCGGTGCCCTGATTCCCATGATGGCCCTTGGCATTCCAGGAGACGGAATTACGGCTATGCTGCTGTCCGGCCTCACCATACATGGACTCCAGGCAGGTCCGCTGCTGATCAGCGAGCATGGAGGGGTGGCATACCTTGTATTTGCCTGTGTCCTGGTCAGTGCCGTTATCACCTTCCTGATCCAGCTGCTGACAAAGCGCTGGTTTCCCAATATTTTGAAAATACCGTATCATTATCTGTACAGTGTGATCCTGACCATATGCTATATCGGTGCCTATGGTACCAGCAACAGCATGTTCAACGTTTATATGATGCTGGCACTCTGCCTGATCAGCATATTCCTTAATATTGCCGGAATTCCCTTAAGCCCTGTGGTTCTGTCCTTTATTTTATGTAAGAATCTGGAAGGCTATTTCCGCAAAGGCGTCAGCTATGCCAAAGGGAGTTATGCACCGTTCGTTACCCGGCCGCTGTCATTGCTGTTCCTGCTTATAGCCCTCATAAGCGTTTTCTATCCATTACTGAAAGCAGAGTTTGACAAAAGGAAAAAGACGGCATAAAAAGATGTCCGGTAAGCTCGAATGCTTACCGGACATCTTTTTACATCTATTATGTATTGGTCACGCAGTTTTTTGTTCTACAAGAAACTCAGAAACAGTAGCCAGGATATCGTCATGATCCTTCTTATAGATTATCAGCTCCAGATCACTGCCTGTACAAAGAGTCATGACTCCGAGAAAAGACTTTGCATCAATGATAACACTGCCTCTGCATATGTCCATATCGCAGTCAAACTGGTTCACTGCTTTCACAAATGCGGTCACTTCTTCTATACCGTTTAAACGGATTAAGTACTTCTTCATATTACTCCCCTCATAAAAAAGAAATCTAGTCACATTGAAATATACACATTGTTAAATTATAAATTAGTGTGGAACTAATAATCTATGACGAAATTTGTATAAAAACTGTCTTTTCTTGCAAATAATGAGGGAATGATGATATAATATTATATGGGAAGACATAGAAATTTGCCGTTTGGAGGGGTAATATGAATGCAGATCTTCTGAAATATTTAATGAAAGCATCGGAAGCTGAAAACGGTACATTGACAGAAACATCTTCGGTTTTATCCCAGTATGAAAAAAAAACGGGCAGCCATATGGCAGGCAAGGATCTGGTGATTGGAAAGGGCCGGCTTATGGATATGTATTGTCAGCCCCGTTATACGGCAATACCGGAACATCGCCATAATTATGTGGAACTGGTCTACATGTACTCTGGATCAACGGTCCTTGTAATCAACGGAGCCAGAGAGCTTCGTCTGGAAACCAATGATCTTTTGCTCATAAGGCCGGGGACCATCCACGCCATAGAACCGGCAGGAGAGACAGATATAGCATTGCATTTTATCGTTCTGCCGGAATTTTTTTACCACCCTGCCCTGATAATAGAGGATGGAAGCGTACTGCGCCATTTTATAGCCGGTGCTGCTTCCCGGAATAATACGGTGGCGGACTATCTTCACTTTCACCTTCGGGACAGTCTGCCTGCCCAGAATCTGCTGGAAAATATAATCTGGTCTCTCATCGGGGAACGGAAGGGCAGGCAGGAAATTGATCAGGCCACCATGGGGATCCTGATCATGGAGCTGCTGCACGATGCAGATAAAGTGGAATTTCATGATATGGCCCAGTATGAAGAACAAATCGTTCTGACCGCATATCAATATTTAGAAAACAATTATCCTTCTGCGACGCTGGAGGAGTTTTCTGTCATGGCTATGCAGCCGTCTTATTGTATCAGCCGCCTGTTTAAACGATACTTTCAAATGACATTCAAGGAGTGCCTTCAGCTGATCCGGCTGAACCGGGCAGCCAATTTACTCGCATCAACATCGAAACCGGTGGAGGAGATTATTGCAGACATCGGCTATGAAAACAGCAGCTATTTTCACAGGCTGTTCAAGGAGCGGTATGGAATGACGCCAAAGCAGTTCCGGGATAAATCCAGGGAGAAAATCTGAAAAGATTATGAAATATGCCCCGGTAACATTGACTTTCAACCAATACATTATTATAGTTAAGGCAAAATAAGGAAGGGGCGGTAAACATACGATGAATCGGTTCAGGGAACGTTATGCACGGTTCATGATTGGAAGATATGGTACAGATAAACTGGGGCAGTTTTTAAATGGAGCGGCCATTGTTTTTATTTTGGCTGGAATATTTATCCGGAGTCCTTTGGTGGATATCGTAACTTTAATCTGTCTGATCTTGTGCTATTCCCGTATGTTTTCTAAGAACATCGGAAAGAGATTTGAAGAAAATCAGAAATTTGAACGTATCTGGTTCCAGGTTTCAGAAAGGACCCGCAGATTGCGTTTCAAACTATCGCAGAACAGGAAATACCACATTTATAAATGTCCGGACTGCGGGCAGAAAATCAGGATTCCGAGAGGAAAGGGAAGGATCAGCATCCATTGTCCGAAGTGCAATACTGATTTTATAAGGAAAAGTTAGTAATATAAGCAGAAGGGAAAGATTATGAATTTACAGTTTAAGCCGATTGAGGCAAAGGATATTTCTCAAATAGCCCAGTTTTATGCCTTACGGCCTAATAAAACATGTGACAGCGTATATTTGGACAGTTTTATATGGAGAAATTATTATCATGTGAAATATGCGGTCAGTGACGGAAAAGCTTTACAGTTTTTAATGGAAAAGGATGGAGAACCTTTTTCGGCTATGCCAATGTGCCGGGAAGAAGACCTTCCCCATTATTTTAATGAACTGAAAGAATATTTTAACCAGGTGTTAAAAAAGCCGCTCCGCATTTTTCTTGCGGATGAAGAGGCAGTTCAATATCTGAAACCGGATCCGGAGCTGTTTGAGATAAAAGAACAGGTGGATTTAAAGGATTATCTCTATGACGCAGAAGCCATGCGGACTCTGGCGGGGAAGAAGCTTCATAAGAAGAAGAACCATTTAAACTCCTTTTTAAGGGAATATGAAGGGAGGTACGAATACAGGGCACTTTGCTGTTCAGACCGGGATGCTGTGCTTCAATTCCTGGATGAGTGGTGGGAGAATAAAGTGGAGGCTGCGGAATTCTTAAATCAGCTTGATTATGAGGTAATGGGAATCCATGATATTTTAAAGAACTGCTCAGTATTAAATGTAAGAATGGCAGGAGTCTTTATAGATGGAAATTTAAAGGCGTTTACCATAGGGACCTATAATGCTTTGGAAAAAATGGCGGTTATCCATATTGAAAAAGCCGATCCTGGAGTTAAGGGGCTTTACCAGTTTATCAATCAGCAGTTTCTGGTTCATGCATATCCGGAGGAGCTGGTACTTGTCAACCGGGAAGATGACGTGGGAATGGAAGGCTTAAGGAAAGCAAAGATGTCCTACTACCCCATTGACTTTGCAAGAAAATATGGAGTGACTCAGAAGGGTTTTTAATTATGATACGGTATTTGAAGCAGGAAGAGAAGAGTGAGAGCCGGGCGTTGTGGGAAAAGGTGTTTTCTGAAGATTCCCAGAGCTTTCTGGATTACTATTATTCAGACAGGGTGCGTAAGAACAAGATTCTGACTGCGTGGAAAGAAGAGCAGCTGACAGCCATGCTTCACCGCAATCCCTACGAGGTTGTGGTGAAGGACCGGATATGGAAAGTGGATTATATAGCCGGGGTTGCCACAGATCCGGGTTTCCGCCATCAGGGATATATGAGCAGGCTGCTTGGCCGCTGTTTTTCTGATATGTATATGGAACGGATGGGGTTTTGTTTTCTGGTGCCTGTTAATCCTGTGATTTACCACCCGTTTGATTTCACCTATATCTGCGATCTGCCTGGGCGGGGGCTAAACGAAAAGGGCAGTTTCCGGCTCAGCCGCCGCGCCTTTATGGAATGGTCTGATGACAGCAGGGAGGCTGCAAGATTCGTAGGTAAGCAGCTGGAGAAAAAATATGAGGTCTATGCTCTGCGGGATGAAGAATATTACCGGAATTTATGCAGGGAAGTCAGAAGTGATAAGGGTGACCTGATTCTTCTCTTTACCAGGGATGACAGAGAGCGTCTGGCCGGTGTGTGGGCTTATTATGGAGAGACGGCAGACAATCAGAGAGAACTGATCTGCCTGCCCGATTATTTAAAGGAAACAGGACCATTAAAACCGGCAGTCATGGGACGGATTATTCATTTGGAACAGTTTGTTTCGGTAATACGCCTGAAAGAGGACTGTGCAGTCAGCGAGATGGAACTGCTTATAGAGGTAAAGGATGATTTTGTCCGTCAGAATGCAGGGGTGTTCCGGTGGAGACTGGGACTGGAGGGATCAAATATGATCCGCATAGATGAGGAAAGCGGGATCCGGCCCCATTTATCCATGGGGATCGGCGAAATAACTTCCTGGCTCTTCGGATACGGGTTTCCATCGGTACCGGAAGACAGAAGAACCATGGTGGAACGGATTCGTCCTTTAAAGGGCATTTATTTTGATGAGATCACTTAACGGAACCGCTTAACAGATACGACAGCAGATAGATCATGCTAAACGGCGGGTCCGTTTGAATCCGCCTTGGATTTATGAAAAGAAAGGGTGGGAGTATGAAGGAACTGGAACAGTTAAGGCAATGGATAGCAGACAGCCGGAATGTGGTGTTTTTTGGAGGTGCGGGAGTTTCTACGGAAAGCAGTATTCCTGATTTCCGCGGAGTGGATGGCTTGTATCATCAGCAGTATAGGTATCCTCCTGAAACAATCATCAGCCATAGCTTTTATATGAAGAACCCTGGAGAATTTTACCGGTTTTACCGCAATAAGATGCTGTTTCCGTCAGCAAAACCGAACAAAGCCCATCTGGCTCTTGCCAAGCTTGAGAATATGGGGAAATGCAAGGCGGTCATAACCCAGAACATAGACGGGCTTCACCAGGCGGCAGGCAGTAAAGAGGTGCTGGAGCTTCATGGTTCTGTAAAGAGAAATAACTGCACCCGGTGCGGGAAGTTCTACAGTCTTGAAGACATGCTGGATAGCATGGGACCGGATGAAATCCCCAGATGCAGCTGTGGAGGAATCATAAAGCCGGATGTGGTGCTTTATGAGGAAAGTCTGGATCAAAGTGTGTTAAGCCGTGGGATTTCCTATATTTCTAATGCCGATATGCTGATTGTGGGAGGAACTTCCCTGACCGTCTATCCGGCGGCAGGTCTGATCGATTATTACAGAGGCAATCGAATGGTACTTATCAATAAGACAGTTACGCCAATGGATGGCAGAGCGGATCTGGTCATAAGCGGAAGCATAGGCCAGTTACTTTATGATGCGGTAAACGGCTGACGGTCTGTAAATGAAGGAGAGAAGGAGAGAAAAGACATGTATCAGGCAGCAGAAGACAGGTATGAGAAGATGGAATACAAGCGCTGCGGAAGAAGCGGAATTCTGCTTTCCAGGGTTTCTCTGGGTTTATGGCAGAATTTTGGATTGGAAAAACCGCTGCCAGATCAAAGAGAGATACTGTTAAAAGCTTTTGATATGGGCATCAATCATTTTGACCTGGCTAATAACTATGGATTCCCGGCAGCAGGGAAAGCAGAAGAGAATTTTGGAAAGATTTTAAAAAGTGATCTTTTAAAATACCGGGATGAACTGATGATCTCTACCAAAGCAGGCTTTGATATGTGGCCGGGGCCTTATGGAAACTGGGGTTCCAGAAAGTATCTGACCGCCAGCTTAAATCAGAGCTTAAAGCGTATGGGACTTGAATATGTGGATATCTTTTATCATCACAGACCGGATACTGAGACACCGCTTGAGGAGACCATGAGTGCACTTGCGGATCTTGTCAGACAGGGAAAAGCCCTGTATGTGGGCATTTCTAATTATGGAGAGCATGAGGCAGAGGAAGCGGTCCGGATGCTTAAACATATGGGAGTCCCCTGCCTGATCGGACAGCCAAGATATAACATGTTCGAGCGGGGACCAGAGGAAGGTCTGTTAAAGACTCTGCTGGAAAATGGCGTTGGCTGCATCTGTTACAGCCCGCTGGCTCAGGGTGCTTTGACTGACCGGTACTTAAACGGAATTCCGGAAGGATCAAGGGCATCAAGAAAAGGAACCACCATAGGCGGGCGTTACCTGGCCGGTGAAAAACTGAATCAGATTAAAAGGCTGAATGATTTAGCTGTAAAAAGAGGGCAGACACTGGCCCAGATGGCACTGGCATGGGTTCTCCGGGAAAAGGCCGTTACCTCGGTACTTATCGGAGCCAGCAGCGTAAGACAGCTGGAAGACAATACGGAATGTTTGAAGAACCTGGATTTCACACAGGATGAGCTGGAGCAGATTAACACGATTTTAAAATAGTAATAATCATGGCAATCCGCAGCATATAAGGCAGGTGTTTTTATGAATTATGAAGTTGGAGACATTGTAAAATTAAAAAAGCAGCATCCATGCGGGAGCCAGGAATGGGAGATCCTCCGGGTCGGTGCGGATTTCCGTTTGAAGTGTATGGGCTGCGGACATCAGATCATGGTAACAAGGAAGCTGGTAGAGAAGAATACCAGAGGGCTGAAAGCTCATGATGGGACGCCAAAGTCATAAAATGGCATCTTTCATTGGAAAAAGTGTCGGAAATATAAGAAAAAAGCTTGCTTTTATGATAGATTTCCGGTATAATATTAAACCGTGACACAGAGAATCCTTGCTCCTGAAACTGAAAGCAGGGGCCAGAGACCACAAGGAGGTAAAAAGCATGAACAAATATGAGTTAGCCGTTGTTCTTAACGCAAAGCTCGAAGATGAAGAGAGAGCAGCAGCCATCGAAAAAGTTACGGGTTATATCACTCGTTTCGGCGGCGCTGTAACCAAAGTTGATGAATGGGGTAAGAAGAGATTAGCTTACGAAATTCAGAAAATGAAAGAGGGATTCTACTACTTCATCCAGTTTGATGGCGATTCCGTAACTCCGAATGAGTTAGAAGCACACATTCGTATTATGGAACCGGTTATCAGATACTTATGCGTAAGACAAGAGGCATAATAGATAAAGAAAGCGTGATCGTATGAACAGAGTAATCCTAATGGGCAGATTGACCCGTGATCCAGAAGTAAGATATTCCCAGGGTGAGCGTTCTATGGCAATCGCAAGGTATACCCTTGCCGTTGACCGCAGAGGCCGCAGAAATCAGGACGGCAATGAGCAGACTGCTGATTTTATCAACTGCGTTGCATTTGACAGGGCAGGGGAGTTTGCGGAGAAGTATTTCCGTCAGGGGATGAGAGTACTGATTTCCGGAAGGATCCAGACTGGCAGTTATACGAATAAAGACGGCATAAAGGTTTATACAACAGATATCATTGTAGATGATCAGGAATTCGCTGACAGCAAGGGAGCAGCTTCCGGAGAAGGCGGCGGTTATCAGCCGACCTCCAGACCGGCACCTTCCAGTGCAATCGGTGATGGTTTTATGAATATCCCGGATGGAGTCGAAGACGAAGGGCTTCCATTCAATTAAATCTAACAGGAGGTAGTACCAATGGCATATAACAAGAATGATAAAGCTGATGGCGCTAGGTTCAAGAGAGGCGGCATGCGCAGAAGAAAAAAAGTTTGTGTATTCTGTGGAGAGAAGAACGGCGTTATTGATTATAAAGATGTTAACAAATTAAAAAGATATGTTTCTGAGAGAGGTAAAATCCTTCCAAGACGTATCACTGGCAACTGTGCAAAGCATCAGAGAGCACTTACTGTTGCAATCAAGAGAGCAAGACATATCGCTCTTATGCCTTATACTATGGAATAATCTATGTTTAAAAAATCCTTATCCTTTAAGACTGGGTCATAGGAACAATCTTATATTGGGGCGGATAGCAGTTGCTATCCGCCCTTTTTGGTTTTGTACTCTATATAATTTGGTGCATTAACATAAGTATAAAAAATATTATACCTTTTTAATCGATTTTTTATTTTTTTAGAGGTGGCTACCTATTTCAAGTCGCTGGAATATTTAACAACTGTTTTCAGGGGACGGACATACCGTATTGTATGCCAATTATAATTACTTTGTTTTTCATGCAAATCTTTTCCGAACCATTTTTGGGATAATTCTTCGATAGTTCCATCCTTAACAGCTTCATTAATAGAATTAGAAACAGTTAATAAAACATCTTTATTTTTGTTTAATGGAAATGCAACAGCGAATGATTCACTTCCTAACATTGCGTCTAAAATTTTATAAGACTGCTTATTTTTTTTTATTTTTGCAAGAGCATATATTTCGTCGGTCACTATTGCATCTATATCATTATTCTGTAAGGCTGTAAATAGTGTATCTAACGAATCGTAATATTTAACTTCAGCAACTAAATCAAAATACTTTGAATTACTAAAATAATAGGCAGAAGAAGAAATAACATAAATTCCAATACGCTTCCCTTTAATATCTGTTAAAGAATTGATACATGTATATGGGAGATTATTTGTAACAATAATACTTTTGCTTGTTAAGTATATTGGTGTAAATGAATATGTGTTTAGTCTATCCTCATTTAATGACATACCACTCCAAATACAATCTATTTTTCCATTATTCATTAATTCCTCTTTTTTCGACCAATCAATTGCTTTGAATTTGTAATTTAAATTAGCGTTTTTAAAAACCTCTTTTGCCAAATCTATTTCAAATCCAGAGAATTTCTCATTTGTTAGATAAGTCATCGGCCAAAAATCTTTATCGACTCCTACAAGTATAACATTATTATGACTTTTTATATATACAAATGCTAAGCTCATAAATAAACAAAATGAAATTAATAATATTACTATCCGCCATCTCTTCATATTTTATGTATACGGTAAACCATGAGTACTGCCTTAAATGATGACCGCCTATCGGCGGTATG
>CAYOCB010000021.1:0-66115 GCA_964402355.1 uncultured Lacrimispora sp. | reverse complement strand
CGAACGGCATGTACGGTGGTGTGAGAGGGGAGAGAAAATCTCCCCTACTCGATTGTACACCGGGGATTGTTTGCAGGGAATGAACCTAGATATTTAAAGATTTAAAAGTAAAGATGACTGATTAAAAAGGACAGGGACTGCAGCAAATCCATCAGGTTCTGATGATGTTTGCTGCAGTCCCTTTGCCTCAGGTATATACAATTTATTAAAATCTGAAGTATTTCACTGCATTATTATAGGAAATTCCTTCGATAATTTCTTTAAGCGCTTTCTGATCATCCGGATATTCTCCGTTTTCTACCCAGCCGCCGATCAGTTCACAGAGAATCCTGCGGAAATATTCATGTCTGGCATAAGACAGAAAGCTTCTGGAGTCGGTAAGCATTCCGATGAAATTTCCAAGGCAGCCTAAGTTAGCTAAAGAGGTCATCTGCTCTGTCATGCCGATCTTGTGATCATTGAACCACCATGCGGATCCCTGCTGGATTTTGCCTGGAAACCTGCTCTGGAAGCAGCCGATGATGGTACCGATGGAAGCATTATCATTTGGATTTAAGGAGTAGATAATGGTCTTGGGGATTTCATCAGTTGCACTTAATGCGTTTAAGAAATCTGCCATCTGTGCGGATGGTGCGTAATTGTTGATGCAGTCATAACCGGTATCAGGCCCTAAATTGGCATACATCAGTGCGTTGTTGTCACGCTTGCACCCATAGTGAAGCTGCATGATCCATCCCATACGGTTGTATTCTTTTGCTACGAATAGCATGAAAGCAGTTTTATATTTTAATTCATCCTCTTTGGAGGCTGTCTTTCCTGCAAGTCCTTCTGCAAAAATAACATCAAGCTCAGCTTCATCAGCCGGAGCATACATCACATATTCAAGGGCATGATCGGAAACGCAGCAGCCCAGACCCTGAAAGAATTCCATACGGTTTTTTAAGGCCGCCTTTAAAGATGAAAAATCCTTGATTTCCACGCCGCTTGCGGCAGATAATTTAGCCATGTAAGCCGGAAACTCCGGTTTCTCGATGTTCATGGCCTTGTCCGGTCTCCATGCAGGAAGAACCTTTACCTCGAAGGTGGGATCAGCAGCCAGCTTCTGGTGCCATTCCAGTGTGTCGGCCGGATCATCGGTGGTGCAGATTACCTTAACATCAGACTGGCGTATGAGATTGCGTACACTCATGGAATCTTCATGAAGCTTTTCGTTGCATAAATTCCATACTTCCTCTGCGGTATCCCCGTTTAAGTATCCGGTATAGCCAAAGTATCTCTGAAGTTCCAGGTGGCTCCAGTGATACAGGGGGTTGCCGATTAATTTTGGCATGGTTTCCGCCCATTTCTGGAATTTTTCCCGGTCACTGGCATTACCGGTAATGTATTTTTCATCTACGCCGTTGGAACGCATCTGCCGCCATTTGTAATGATCACCGCCCAGCCATACCTGGGTGATGGTATCGAACTTGCGGTCCTCGCAGATTTCCTGTGGATTGATGTGGCAGTGGTAGTCTACGATCGGCATTTCTTCTGCATAAGTGTGATAAAGCGCTTTTGCAGTATCGGTAGATAATAAAAAGTCTTTGTCCATAAACTGTTTCATGTTAGAGAATCCTCCTTGAATATATAAAATTAAAAATTAGTGGTACCCCGCTTTATGAGTTCAGGCGTAATCATGGTCTTCGCCGGAACGTTTCCTCCGTTCAGCACCTTCATCAGGGTATTTACGGTCGTGGTGCAGAGAGCTTCTACTTTATTGTCAACGGAAGTGATTTCCGGAGTGGTGCATCGCGACAGAATGGAGTTATTGTATCCGATGATGTTGAAAGCTTCCGGAATGTTTAGTCCGGCCTGATCTGCATATTTAACCGCTCCGACTGCTAATATATCCTCGGCGGCCAGCACTGCATCAAAATGGATCCCGGTTTGGGAGAGCTGGTCCAGGCGTTCTGCTGCCGCTTCCAGATCTTTGGGACATAATACCATAAGCTCTTCCCGGATGGGATACCCGGCATCTGAGGTAGCGGAGCGGTAGCCGGAAAGCTTGCACAGATTGCTGTAGGAGTTTCCGGAATACAGATAGAGCACCGAAGAGCGGCCGGAGTGATAAAGTTTTGCAGCAGCGTCATAGACTGCAGCATGGTCATCGCAGACCGTACTGTAGATCTGTTCTCCTTTAAGACTTCCATTGACCATCATGATGGGGATATCCCGTGCGGCATCAAGAAGATAGGCATTATCCTTTGGTTTCGCTTCTATATAATGGGAACCGGTCAGGATGATGGCATCCACCCGTTTGGAGCGCAGCAGTTCCAGATATTTCTTTTTGGTTTCCGGAAGATAGCCGCTGCAGCAGAGAATCGAATCATATCCGTTGCATCTGAGTTCCTTTTCCAGATAATAGATGGCTTCTGCCAGCCATGGATCGGATAAATCAGCACACATGATTCCAATGGTCTTCATTGTATTTAATCCCAGACTTCTGGCAAATACATTGGGGGTATAGCCTAGCTCCTCCATGACAGCCAGTACCCGCTTTCTGGTCTTTTCGCTGACGTTCGGATTCCCGTTAATGACACGGGAAACAGTGGCGATCGAAACGTGAGCATGTTCGGAAACATCATAGATATTCAGAAACATCACCTCCTGCAATTGTAAGTATTTACATACCTAGTCTATTATACAAAATTATGATAGATATTACAATCCCTGAATTTCCGTTTTCATAAAATCCTGGAGAAAAAACTTGTATTTTTGTAAACACTTACAAATACTTCGTATATGCGAAGTTAATCTTGCTTTTTTACGGCCTGGAGTAGTATACTAGGACGTAGAAATGGAGGCCATACCATGAAACTGAACAGAACGACACAAAGAACAGTGGAGATCCTGAAACTGATTTCCAGAACGCCGGAAGGAGCCACGTTAGATGATCTCTGCGAAAAGCTGAACCTCCCGAAGACCAGTGCCTATGATATTGTAACAACTCTTGCGGAGATGGGCATGGTGAATGTGACCAGAGGACAGAAACAGAATTATACCATAGGTCTGATGGCCTACCGAATAGGGGTCAACTATACCAATAATCTGGATTTCATCGGAATCATTGAACCGGTTCTGAAGGCATTTTCCAAAAAAGTCGGTAAAACTGTATTTTTCGGAGTTCCTTCTGATCATCATGTTGTATACATATGCAAGTTCGAACCGGAGAATCCTATAATCACGACGGCTACGGTTGGCTCAAAAAATCCCATGTACTGTACCTCTCTGGGGAAAGTGATTCTGGCTTACAGTGAAGATGAGATGAGAGAGCAGATCATCAACCGGATAAGATTTACCGAATACACGGAACGGACAATCCAAAACAGAGAACAGCTTCTTGCGGAACTGGAGAAGGTTAAGGAGAGAGGCTACGCATTTGATGCCAGAGAAATGGAGGAACATATGCAGTGCGTGGGGGCACCTGTTTTTGACAGCGATGGCAATGTCCTGGGAGCTATCAGCATTTCAAGTCTCTATAAGCCGGCAGAGGATTATGAAGCTCTTGGAAAACTGGTTTCAGAAAAGGGTATGGAAGTTTCCCGATTATTAGGTTATCTTGGAAAAATATAAGGAATACCTGTTGACAAAATGGTGAGAAACGATTAATATTTCAAGTATAAGAATCGTAAATATGAAGTGTATTCGTATATACGAATTAAAAAGGAGAGAAGAGCAAACATGAAAAAAGAACAGGTTTTAACAAAGATGAAAGAAGACTGCCTGGTTGCTGTTGTTCGTGCAAAAGACTTGGAGCAGGGCGAAAAAGTTGTTGATGCAATCATCGCCGGGGGAATTAATTTCATTGAAATCACAATGACAATGGATGAAGGAAATCCAATTGAATTCATCGCAAAAATGTCTGAAAAATATAGTAACAATGCAGATGTCGTAATCGGTGCAGGAACCGTTCTGGATCCGGAAACAGCAAGAGCGGCCATTCTTGCAGGAGCGAACTATGTAGTCAGCCCGGGCTTAAATGCAGAGACCATCAAGCTTTGCAACCGTTACAGAGTGCCCATGCTTCCGGGCGTTATGACGCCAACCGAAGCAATTACCGCTTTGGAGTGCGGCTGTGATGTAATTAAGATATTTCCGGGCAATATTATGGGCCCGGCAGCCATCAGTTCCTTTAAAGGCCCCCTTCCACAGGGAGAGTTCATGCCATCCGGCGGCGTTGACGTTGACAACGTTGATAAATGGATCAAGGCTGGCGCTTATGCCGTTGGAACAGGCAGCAGCTTAACCAAGGGTGCTAAGACAGGCGATTTCGCAGCAGTCACCGCTAAAGCGAAAGAATTCGTAAAGGCTGTGGCAGCAGCACGCAGATAATAGAACATTAACAGCAGAATTAAGGAGAGTATACAAAATGGCAAAGATCGTAACTATGGGTGAGATCATGTTAAGATTATCTACCCCGAACAATGAAAAGTTTATTCAGGCAGATGAATTTGATGTAAATTACGGCGGCGGTGAGGCAAATGTGGCAGTATCTTTAGCAAATTATGGCCATGACGCTGAATTCGTAACAGCAGTTCCGAAGAACCCGATCGGTGAATGCGCTGTTGCAGCGTTAAGAAAATACAATGTAGGGACCAAGAACATCGCAAGATGCGGAGAGAGACTTGGTATCTATTATTTAGAGACAGGCTCCGCTATGAGAGCTTCTACTGTTGTATATGACAGAGCACATTCTTCTATATCCACAGCAGCTGCATCTGATTTCAATTTTGATGAGATCTTTAAGGGAGCTGACTGGTTCCATTTTACTGGAATCACACCGGCAGTAAGTGATGCGGCGGCAGAACTGACTGAGGCAGCTTTAAAGGCAGCTAAGGCACACGGTGTAACGGTTTCCGTAGACTTGAATTTCCGTAAGAAATTGTGGTCTTCCGAAAAGGCTCAGAAGGTGATGACAAATTTAATGCAGTATGTTGATGTCTGCATCGGAAACGAAGAGGATGCAGAAAAGGTTCTCGGCTTTAAGCCAGGCAACACTGACGTTACTGCAGGCGAGCTGGAATTACAGGGCTATGTTGATATCTTTAATCAGATGATTGACAAGTTTGGTTTCAAATATGTAATCAGTTCTTTACGTGAAAGCCATTCAGCATCGGATAATGGCTGGTCAGCATGTATCATGGATGGCGGGTCCCGGGAATTCTATCATTCCAGAAAATATCACATTACGCCAATCGTTGACCGTGTAGGCGGCGGAGATTCCTTTGCGGCCGGAGTAATCTGCGGTATGGTTGACGGAAAAGATTTTAAGGGCGCATTAGAGTATGCGGTTGCTGCTTCCGCATTAAAGCATACCATTCCTGGTGACTTTAACCTGGTAACAAGAGAAGACGTTGAGAATCTGGCAGGTGGTGACGGATCAGGACGTGTTCAGAGATAATGCTCGCCGGACTGTCTGAGGGCAAGGGAATTACCCGCCGTTTAAAAAGAAAAAGATAAGACATCGGGGGTCATTTTAGAAATGACCCCCTTTTTAACCGAATCAAGTAAGTCCCTTAATTCAAATGAAAAAAGCATTAAGTAGTGGGTAGGGACTTGCTTGCGTCAGGTGGAGTACAAGCTCCACCTGACAAGCAGCGATAGCTGCTATTCGGTTATGAGCAAGTAGCGAAGCGGATTGCGAATATCCGCTTGACAAGTTATGGAGGAAATATCAATATGAGTGACAGACCATTTGATTTATTAAGCCTGGGAGAACTGCTTTTACGTCTGTCTCCTGCAGGTGTGGAACGGCTGGTCCGGGGCGACTCCTTTCAAAAGCAGGTCGGCGGCGCAGAACTGAATGTTGCGGTAGGAGCTGCTCTTTTAGGACTTCATACCGGCGTGGTTACCCAGCTTCCGGCTCATGATATGGGGAATTTTGTGAAGAATAAAGTCCGTTCCTATGGAATCAGTGATGATTATTTTGTTTATGATCATAGCTCCAATGCCAGACTGGGACTGTATTATTATGAGTATGGAGCATATCCGAGAAAACCTAAAGTAATCTATGACCGCAAGAACAGCTCCTTTTTCCATATCAATGAATCCTCTTTTCCAGAGGATATGTATAAAGCGACTACCTGCTTCCATACAACGGGAATCACGCTGGCTTTGTGCGAAAATACCAGAAAGACGGCCATTGATATGATTCGTAAATTCAAGGAAAACGGTGCGATTATCTCCTTTGATGTGAATTTTCGCGGTAATTTATGGACCGGAGATGAGGCCAGAGAATGCATTGAACAGATTCTTCCCTTTGTGGACATTTTCTTCTGTTCCGAAGACACGGCCAGACTGACCTTTAAGAAAGAAGGAACGGCAAAGGAGATGATGAAGAGCTTTACAGAAGAGTATCCGATTTCTATTGTAGCTTCCACACAGAGGATTGTGCATAGTCCGAAGAGCCACACCTTCGGTTCTATCATATATGATGCTGCAAGAAAAGAATATTATGAGGAAGAGCCGTACCACAATATTGACGTTGTGGACCGGATCGGCAGTGGTGATGCTTACATTGCAGGTGCCCTTTATGGGTTGCTGAGCAGCGGAGGAGACTGTATGAAGGCTGTTCAGTACGGCAATGCAGCTGCCGCTCTAAAAAATACGATTCCGGGTGATCTGCCTACATCTGACCTCAGTGAAGTCGACACCGTTATAAGAGAGCATAACGACAAAGGACCGCAGAGTGAGATGAGCAGATAAGGATAAGATATGTAATATATCAACAGCAGGAGTGGGATTCTTAGAATCCTGCTCCATTTTCATTTTCAAGACAAACCCTGATTGGTATTAGAGTAAAGTAGAATTCAGTCGCATTTAAACCTTTAAATATACAAAATGACGAATAAATAGAAACGAAAGCAATTTTAAAATAAAATATTGACAAACAAATAAAAAAGATATATAGTGAAGTTGTACATAATGTTGTGCGATTTTTTAATTATCACAGTTTAAACGTTTAAATAAAAAATATTCAGCTGATGGACATATATGCCGGTCAGCTAAAATAAAAATCAGTATTTAAACGATTAAATAAAATTATAATATATTGGAGGGTTTATTATGAGAAGAAAGAAATTACTGGCGCTGCTGTTATCGGCAACTCTGATTGGAGCCTCTTTAGCTGGCTGTGGGTCAAAAGGAACAGAAACGCAAGGGGGAACTGAGGCTGCCGGTACTAAAGCAGACACAAGTGAAGGAACTGAGGCTGAATCGGACCAAACAGGTAAAAAGGTAACGATTGCAGTCTGGAATGAGCCGGAAAAAGACGAAGCACTTAATATGTATGCCCATGCTGAAAAAGCAACAGGTATCGATGTGGAGGTAACAGTAATACCGGAAAGTGATTATTCCTCTAAATTAAACCAGATGGTATCTACCGGGGACGATTCCGTAGATATATATGTTATCTGGGAAAATGATATTGCGAATTTTGCCAAGGTAGGAGGTATTATTCCTTTAGATGACTACCTGTCGAAATCCACTATAAAGACGGATGATTTTATTGATGCGGTAGCGAAACTGTCAGAGGGGTTAGGCGGAATCTATGGTTTACCTTGGTGTGCTGCCACTGAACTGCTGTATTACAATCAGGATATGTTTGATGCAGCCGGCCTTGACTATCCGACAAATGACTGGTCCTATGCGGATTTTAAAGCGGCAGCAGAAAAGCTTACTCAGAAGGCAGCCGACGGCACTACTGATGTTTATGGCTGCACACTGCCGAATACTCAGACATGGTGGGCAGGTATTGGCGGTGCGGGCGACAAGGTTTATGATTCTTCCAATGGACAGATGGTAATTGGTGACGGTGCGGTTTCTTTTGTTACAGATACAGCTCAGATGGTTAAAAATGGAACGATGCCGGAGCCGTCCTCAGATACGGCGGACCTTTTTGCAACCGGCAAAGCGGCTATGAGCTGGCAGGGAAGCTGGAATATTGGAACTTATGGCAGCGGACTGGCTTTTAACTGGGATATTGCTTCGATTCCTACCAATAAACTGAAATACAATACGCTGCATACCGGTTTTTACAGCATAAATGCAAAGAGCAAGAATCAGGATTCGGCCTTTAAGGTAATCGAATATCTTATGGGTGAAGAAGGACAGACCATTAACTCAAAATCAAGCGGCAATCCTTCGGCTGTTAAATCCATAGCAGATAAAGGTGCCTGGAAGGTAGAAAGTGCTGTTACGATTGAGAACTGGGATGCCATAACGGATTCTTTAAAAGCGGGTGTATTCGGATATACATGCTTACCATCCGGTGTGACGAACAATGCTGTCAGTGAATTCAATGCGGCAGCATTAGGGCAGAAAACTCCGGAAGATGCAGTTAAGAATGCCTCTCAGTATGCAAAGGAAACAATTGGCTATTAAAATTTCTGCCTGATTAAGGAGCGGCCGTAAAATTATTCCGAAATCTCTGAAGACTGGAACGGATATAGATGTATAACGGTTTTTTACGGCAGCTCTTTGTAAATAAAACAGTCTGAATGATAGACCGTTTGTGCCTTAAGCGAAAGGAATGTAATTGATTATGGAAAATGAAAATAGGAAGCCGGTAAAGAAAAAAAAGCTATCGAATAACCTTACAGCGTATGCTTTTTGTGCTCCCTGGTTTATAGGATTTGTATGCTTTACCTTATTTCCAATTGTCTTTATGTTTGCAGTCAGTCTGACAAACCGGAAACTGAATGGTATTTCAAACTTTATAGGATTAGCAAATTATGCAAATATGTTTAAGAGCGCAACATTCTGGAATTCCATTAAAGTAACCTTGTTTTTTTCGGTTGTTATGATGATAATTACTACCATCTGGGCAGTGATTATGGCGATGCTTCTAAATTATAAACAGAGACTGAATGGTATTTTTCAGTTCTGCTATTTTCTTCCGTCTGTAATTCCGACGGTTGCACTGGCATATACGTTCCGTACCATTTTTGGAAAGGAAGCAGGTCTTCTAAATGCAATAATTTCACAATTAACCTTAAAAAATGTTTCAGTTAACTGGTTATATGACAGCCATACTATATATTTTGCCTTGTTTTTCATTACCTTATTCACCTATAATACCGGGCAGATGATGTTGATTTTCCGGTCAGGCTTAAATGATGTTCCAAGGGAACTTTATGAAGCATGTGACATTGACGGTGCCAGCCCGTTTAAAAAGTTTTTTGACGTGACGCTTCCGATGATTTCACCCATTGTATTATTTAATGCGGTGATGGGCTGTATCAGTGCATTAAACGGTTCTTTTGCATTACTGTATCCTTTGACAGGAGAAAGCGGAGATCCCAATGGGATGACTCAGGTTCTGAGCCTTTTAATCTACAAAGAGGCCTTCAGCAATATGAAGGTAGGATATGCCTGTGCATTGTCAGTCGTTCTGTTCGTAATAGCCTGTTGTTTCGGTATTGGTATATTTGCAGTTTCAAAGAAGCTGGTTTACTATGAAAATTAGGAGGAAAGAATATGAATTCAGCTAGGGCAAAGAAAAGAGCAGGCAAGATTCTGATTTTTATACTTAAGATTCTGGTTGCTGTTATAATGTTTTCACCAATCATATGGGTATTTTCAGGAGCTTTTAAAACGATAACAGAGTTTACGACCTCCTCTTATCTGATCCCTGAGACTATAACGTTGGAAAACTTTAAATATATTTTTTGCCATTCAAATTACTATTTATATGTACGCAATACAGTTCTTTTAATGGCTGGAACCACATTCGGGACGTTAATTTCTTCCTCTCTTGTAGCCTATCCTCTTGCAAGAATGGATTTTCCCGGAAAGAATTTAATATTTTCATTAATTGTTGGAACAATGATGATCCCCAATATTGCTTTGATTATTCCCCAGTATATTATGTTTGGAAAAATTGGCTGGCTGGATTCCCTGCTTCCAATGATCATTCCGGCATTTTTTGCCTATCCTTATAATGTATTCCTTTTCCGGCAGTTTTTCCGGTCCATACCAAAGGAACTTGATGAAGCAGCTACCATAGATGGCTGTACCAAACTGGGTGTGTTTTTTAAAGTGCTATTACCCTTGTCAAAATCCACATTTACGACAATCGGTGTATTGTCCAGTGTTTTCTGGTGGAATGAGCTGACCCAGCCGGTTTTTTATATTAACAGTGATAAATGGAGAACGCTGACCATTGCATTAATGACAACATTTATGTATACTTCTGGTAATGCATTTGTTATTAACTGGCCATCGATTATGGCGGCATCGACTCTAATGATTTTGCCCCCCATGCTTCTGTATCTGTTTGGTTCGAAGTTTTTGGTGGAGGGAATTAAAACTTCCGGTTTGAAAGGATAGGTTTGAAATTAATTTCTGGATTTCAGATAAGTAAAAATTCCGCCATAGGGTGATAGTTAGAAAGGTAAAAAAGTAAGAATAAAAAGAGGGAGTAATATTTACCATGACATTAAAAGAAATTGCATCTATGGCAGGTGTATCGGTAGCTACGGTATCATATGTACTTAATAATACGGCTCAGGTAAGTGATGAGACCAGGAAAAGGGTGGAAAAGATAATAAAAGAAACGGGATACCGTTCCAATATCCTGGCAAAGAGCCTTCGCAAAAATGAATCATTTCTGGTAGGGGTTATTGTTGAAGATATTACAGTCTGGCACACTGCTTATATCATTGATGGTATTAATGAAATCGCAGAAGCAAGAGGATATAATACAATATTAAGTAATTTAAGACTTCTCAGTAAAATTGAATCACAGTTTGAGCATATTTCAAATTATCAGAAGGATATTGATAAAGCTGTAGATGTTTTAATAGGAATGCAGGTGGATGGGATTATTTATGTCGGTATGCATGACCGTAAAATAAGCCATGTACTTCAGGATATAAAGAAACCGGTAGTATACTGTTATTGTTATACCGACGGGGAAGGATCCTCAGTGCGTTATAGCAACGAAAAAATGGTTTACCAGATGACAAAGATGCTGATAGACAACGGACATAAAGATTTTGGAGTGATAAACGGACTTAAGGATTCAGAACCTGCAGCACTCCGGTTTAAGGGGGTTAAAAGAGCTCTTAATGAGGCTGGTTTAGTATTGAAGGCTGAAAATATTGTGTGCGGAAATTGGAAATACCGGGAAGGTAAGGAAGCAGCTGTAAAGCTTCTTGACAAAAAAGATTTTCCGACTGCTATTGTGGCGATGAATGACGATATGGCAGTGGGAGTCTATGATGCCGCGAAAGAACTTGGGCTTAAAATTCCGGATGACATTTCGGTAACAGGATTTGATAACGCAGATATTGTCCATTATGTAACACCAAGAATTACAACAGCGGAGAGGCCCCTTCAGGAAATGGGATACCGTTCCATGGAATTGCTGCTTGAAAGCATTAATGGAATCAGCGTAGGTGATGTTAATATTACCCTCCCCTGTACCATGATAGATGGTGAGTCTGTAAAGAAGCTGAATGAATAAGGTTATGAGCAGGCAGCAAAGCAAATATCCGCTTTAACTGATGATTTTGGGCAGAAAGCCATGAATAAAAATTATAAGCAGAGAGAGGAAAAGGTATGGAGGCTGGTAAATTGACGAATGTAGATTTAAAAAATATTAAAATTAATGATTCATTTTGGAGTCGGTATATTGATCTGGTAGATGAAGTGATTCTGCCGTTTCAATGGGAATTGATTAATGATCATGTAGAGGGCGCTGAAAAAAGCTATTGCATCAGAAATTTTCGTATTGCCTGCGGTGATGAAACGGGTGAGCATAATGGTGCGGTATTTCAGGACACGGATGCTGCCAAATGGCTGGAAGCGGTCTCGTATTCCCTTGCTAAAGAAAGAAACCCAAAACTAGAGGCGGCAGCAGACAGTGCCATTGATTTAATTGCCAGAGCCCAGTGTGATGATGGGTATTTAAATACATATTATACAATTACAGGAAAGACCAGGTGGTCTGATTTATTTGAAGGACACGAGCTTTATACTGCAGGCCATATGATTGAAGCAGCAGTAGCCTATTATGAAGCTACCGGCAAGAGAAAATTTTTGGATGTAATGTGCAGGTTTGCTGATTATATGTGCACGGTGTTTGGCCGTGAAGAGGGAAAAATCCACGGTTATCCGGGCCATCCGGAAGTAGAACTGGCACTGGTGAAACTCTATCGGATAACAGGATCAACAAAATATCTGGAACTGGCTGATTTTTTTGTACGAACCAGAGGGGAAAGGCCTTGTTATTTTTTAAATGAAGATTGTATCAAAAACCAGAATTTTATTTTTCCGGAATTCAAAGATTTTGATTTGGATTATAATCAATCCCATATGCCTTTAAAAGAACAGAAGACAGCAGAAGGGCATGCGGTACGGGCGGTTTATCTGTATAGTGCCATGGCTGACTTAGCTTTTGAATATCAGGATAAAGAATTGCTGGAACAGTGTGAAACCCTATGGAATAGTATTGTGGAAAGAAGGATGTATGTAACTGGAAGTATTGGTTCTGCATCATATGGGGAAAGATTTACTGCTGATTATGATTTGCCCAATGATTCAAATTACTCGGAATCCTGTGCCACAGTAGGGCTTGCAATGTTTTCCAACCGGATGTTTGGGATTACGAAGGATGGGAAATACATGGATATCGTAGAGAAAGCGCTATACAACACACTTCTGGCGGGTATTGCTCTGGATGGAAAGCATTTCTTTTATGTAAATCCATTAGAAGTGGTACCTGAGATAGCAGAGAAAAACCCGACACTGCGCCATGTAAAAACCACAAGGCAGCTTTGGTTTGGCGTATCCTGCTGCCCGCCTAATATTGCAAGGACCCTTGCTTCCCTGGGGAATTATATGTATGCCATTGACCAGAATACAGTCTATGTGAACTTATTTATCAGCAGCAGGCTGGAAGCGGATCTGTCCATCGGGAATGTGCAGCTTGAACTTCATTCTGATTATCCGGCGGATGGAACTGTAAAAATTGAGGTGACTCCAGAGGAAGATGAGAAGGAATTTACCATAGCAGTCCGAAGACCTTCCTATTCCGGCAAAACAGAGCTGAAAGTGAATGGGATCAGGGAGGCTTGCCAGCTGGAAAAGGGATATATTTATCTGACTCGAAAATGGAGAGCAGGAGATCAGATATCAGTGACATTTGATGTACCTTTCCGCTTTGTAAGATGCAATCCAAGGGTACGTGATAATATCGGGAAGGTCTGCCTGATGAAAGGGCCTATGGTATATTGTCTGGAAGAAGCAGATAACGGCAGGTATCTGGCATCGGCTATCATAGATGCTTCGGTGGAGCCAAAAGAAGAATTTGATGTAACGCAGTTTGGAAGAATCTTGTGTGCCAGACTGGAAGGTATGCGTATTGATTACTCCAGAGCAGGTGATTCACTTTATCAGGATGAAGGACCATCCTATATGAAAGATACTTTTAAAGCCATTCCCTATTGCTGCTGGAATAACCGGGGTAAGGGTGAGATGTCTGTCTGGCTGTGTGAAAAATAGATAAAATTTAGAGTATGAATTATATAAATATTACATATCCAGTATGTAAAGAAAAAATCCGGACAGAGATATCATATCAATCTGACCGGATTTTTTAAATAAACTTTTAATTTCCGCATTCAATGCTGATTTCATTAAATTTCTCCAATATCAGATCTACGTCTAAATTGGATTTTTCTTCTCTTTCCTTATCAATGATCGCAGCGCCCTGATGCATCATCAGCAGACGGTTTCCATATTCTACCGCATAACGCAGGTTATGAGTTACCATTATGGTAGTCAGATGTTTTTCTTTTACGATCTTATCCGTCAGCTCCATAATGATTTCGGCGGTTTTGGGATCCAGTGCCGCAGTGTGTTCGTCTAAAATCAGGAACTCAATGGGAGTCATGGTGGACATTAAAAGCGCCATGGCCTGCCTTTGTCCGCCAGACAGTACTCCAACCTTTACATGCAGTTTATCCTCCAGGCCAAGCCCCAGTGAACGGAGCTGTTCTCTGTAATATTTAATCCTCTGTTTATTGGTTCCGGGAAGAAGGTTAAAGGGTTTTCCCTTGGTATCGGCAAGAGCCATATTTTCAAGGATCGTCATATTGGGACATGTTCCCATAGCAGGATTCTGGTAAACTCTTCCGATACGACGCTGACGCTTAAATTCCGGCATTCCTGTGATATCCAAGTCTCCAATGAGGATGGAACCGCTGTCTAATGGGATGCTTCCGCAGATAATATTTAATAAAGAAGTCTTTCCGGAGCCGTTGCTTCCAACAACAGATACGAACTGGCGGTCCTCAATGGTCAGGTTAAAATCCTTGAACAGGCACATCTCATTGACAGTTCCCTGATTATAATATTTATTGATATTTTGAAGTTCAAGCATGATTTTTCACCTTCTTTTCCTTCCCGTTGCTGAGCACCAGAATGATTAAAAACAATATGGAAGTGATCAGTTTTAAATCAGATGCCTCCATACCCAGATAGATGGCAACAGAGACACAGGCCTTGTAAATGATGGAGCCGATAATGACCGCGGTGGTGGATTTGACAAATCCGACCCGTTTAAAGAGCTTTGTACCGATGATAACATTCGCCAGACCGATGACGATGGTTCCGGTTCCCATGCTGATCTCGAAGAATCCCTTCTGCTGGCAGTATACAGAACCAGCCAGGGCAGCAAGCCCGTTTGCGATAGCAAGTCCAACGACCTTTACCATGCCTTTGTCCTTGGCGAGAGAGGTGACAAGAGTTTCATTGTCCCCCACAGCGCGCAGCAGGTAACCGGAGCGGGTCTTCAGATATTGATCCAGCAGAAGCTTGACTGCCAGCACGATTACCGCCAGTATAATAACTACACTGAAATCCGAAAGTCCTGCCGGAAAGAACCTGTTGATAAACCTGTTTTCAAAAATGGAATCATTATTAAAAAACGGAACATTGGATTTTCCTGCGACTCTTAAGTTCACAGAATAGAGGGCAGTCATGACAATGATACCTGACAGAAGATCCCTTACCTTTAATCTTACATGGATAAAACCGGTGATGCATCCCGCCAGTGCGCCGATGGCAAAAGCGATAAAAAGGGTTGCCACCGGATTTACTCCTGCAAGGATCAAAGTAACGGTTACTGCGCCTCCCAGGGGAAAGGTCCCATCCACGGAAAGATCCGGAAAATCCAGAATCTTATAGGTGATGTATACGCCCAGTGCCATGATGGCATAGACCAGGCCTTCTTCCAAAACGCCAAGTATGATTGACATGATTTTACTTCCTCCAAAATGTTCCTGTGTTTTTTTGATTACTGTTTAATGTCTGTAAAAATCTCAGCAGCGGAATCTGTCAGCTCAGATGGCAGTGTGATTCCCAGGTTTTCCGCAACTTTTGAATTGCCGTAGAAAGCGGCATCTTTGATCACTTCAAAATTCATCTCACTGGCCTTTGCTTCTCCCTTTAATACTTTTGCAGCCATTTTACCGGTCTGTTTTCCTAAATCCACATAATCAAGTCCCATGGACGCCAGGCAGCCGATTTTAACCTGCTCTACTTCGCTTCCGAATACAGGAATATTTTTCTTAGCCGCCTTGTCTAAGATCAAAGGAAGAGAGCTGACTACGGTATTGTCTGTTAAGTTATTTAAACAGTCAACTTTTTCAAGAATGTTGTCGGCGGCTAACGGGATATCGGCAGTAGCAGTGACCGGGCCTTCTACGATTTCAAATCCGTAAGCGGATGCCGCAGCCTTGTATTCTTTGATAGCTGTTTCTGAGTTGACTTCACTGGTGCTGTAAAGGATACCGATAGTCTTTGCATCAGGAAGAATTTTACGAATCATTTCCAATTGTTTTTCTACCGGCAGTTTATCACTGGTACCGGTCACTTCTCCGGCAGGGGTACCATCTTCATTCGCTAATGCAGCGGCAACCGGATCGGTAACTGCTGTGAAAATGACAGGAACATCTGCCTTTTTTGCTCCGCCGTAAGCTGCCTGTGCCATTGGGGTTGCGATCGCACAGATTAAATCTGCCTTTTTTGAAAGAAAGTTATTGACGATCTGGCTGGCAGTGCCTCCGTCAGCCTGCGCATTTTCATACATGACTGTCAGGTTTTTTCCTTCTTCGATTCCTTCCTCGGCAAGGCCCTTAAGAAAACCTTCCCGGCAGTTGTCCAGGGAACCATGCTCTGCAAACTGCCCGATACCGATGGTATAGGATGGGCTGTTTTCAGAAACTTCCTCCTTAGTACTTTCAACAGGATTTCCGGTTTCTGAGGCTGCAGAAGTCTGGGTGGCCGAATTGTCAGCCTTTGTCTCCGGGGCTGTCTTTGAGGAACAGCCGGCGAGCGCTGCAGCGGCAAGGGCTGCAAATAACAGGGTTTTAATTGATTTTTTCATAATATTTCCTCCTTAATGATTTCATGTTTGCAATTTCCAAATGCGGCAGACATTCTAAGTGCATTGCCCATGGCTGGTAACCGCAGACATGTTTGGCTGGCTCGTTGCCCGCGTAAATAAAAAAGCCCCAAGTACACTAAAAACGTACTTGAGACGAATTATACAATCCGCGGTGCCACTCAAATTGGCTTTATAAAAGCCCACTTTTCATATACTAACATATATGCCACGGGAATAACGGTTGTGGTTTCCGTCAGCCCCTACTGAATCAATGGTTCAGGACTGCCCTCAAAAGTCCATTCAGCTATCAGCTTTATACCGCACTCACACCACCGGCGGCTCTCTGTAATATTGCCAGGAAAGCATACTTTTCTTTATCAACGGTTTATTTTATTTATCAATATCTTAATGCGTTAAAGTGATTTTGTCAACTGTTATTTGAAAACATTTACGGGAAGGTAATAATTGTCAATGCTGCCAGACTGCAGGATCTTCTAAAAATCGATAAAATCTCTTTTTATTAGCGATAATTTGTGATAACATGGAAGTATTATTGTTGTTGGAGGAGGTTTAGCCATGAAAAAATTATTAATTGTAGTAGATATGCAAAAAGATTTTATTAATGGTTCACTGGGAAGCAGGGAAGCAGTGGCGATTGTCCCCAATGTAAAAAGAAAAATAGAAGAATATAAAGCAGCGGGGGATGAGGTTATTTTTACGCTGGATACCCATGAGGACAATTATCTGGACACGCAGGAAGGGAAAAAGCTTCCGGTGGCTCATTGCGTACGGGGGACTGATGGCTGGGAGCTTGACGTTTCGTTAAAGGAATTTCAGGGAAAGCGGTTTGAGAAGAATACATTTGGAAGTACGACAATTGGGGAATATGTGACGGAACGGGAATATGAGTCCATTGAACTGGTGGGGCTGTGTACGGATATCTGTGTGATTTCCAATGCTTTGCTTATTAAGGCGTTTCTTCCGGAGACCCCGGTTCTGGTAGATTCTTCCTGTTGTGCCGGTGTTACTCCGGAAAGTCATGTGAATGCATTAAACGCAATGAAGATGTGTCAGATTAAGGTGGTATGATACGCTGTACTCCTTTCCTCTTCGCAGTTGCCCCAATATTTATAAATGAAAGTGCCGGGTGAAATTATGACGGATCCCGGCACTTTCGTTTTATGGACGGACAGACCGAAGCTGTGCAAGATCTTTGTAAAAACCGGGATAGGAGATATTCACGCATTCTGCGTTTAAGATTTCGGTTTCTCCTTCGGCACAAAGGCTGGTTACTGCAAAGGTCATGGCAATCCGGTGATCATCATTGCTGTCGATGACAGAACCGTGCAGGGGCTTTCCGCCGCGGATAATCATTCCATCCTCTGTTTCTGTAACATCGGCGCCCATGGCGGACAGGTTCCGTACCATAATTTCAATCCGGTTGGATTCTTTTACCTTTAACTCCGCAGCATCCTGAATGATCGTCTCTCCCTTTGCAAAGCAGGCCATAGCGGCTATGACTGGAAGCTCGTCAATCAGAGTGGGAATGATGGCTCCGCCGATGACAGTGCCGTGAAGTGAGCTGGATTTTACCAGGATATCGGCAGTCGGTTCGCCGGAAGCTCTGCTGGCTTCTAAAAGTGTCAGATCGGCACCCATATTCCGGCAGACATGAAGGATGCCGTCGCGGGTAGGATTGATGCCAACGTTTTTTATTAAAATTTCAGAATCCGGAACCAGCAGTCCTGCTGCGATGAAGTATGCGGCAGAAGAGATGTCTCCAGGAACCGTAATCTTATTTCCATAGAGCTCTTTAGCTGGAGTAATGCAGGCGGTAGTGCCTTCTGTTCTGACATCTGCACCAAAGCAGTTCAGCATGATTTCGGAATGGTTTCTGGATACATAAGGTTCCGTTACTTTTGTTTCTCCTTCTGCATACAGTCCGGCGAGGAGGATGGAGGATTTTATCTGGGCGGAGGCTACTTTGCTGGTATAATGGATGCCGTGAAGCTTCCGGCCGGATATGGACAGCGGTGCACAGCCATTTCCATTCATGCTGTTTATATCGGCGCCCATCATGGATAACGGTTCTATAATTCGATTCATGGGCCGTCTTCTGATGGAGTCGTCACCGGTCAGGGTCACGTCAAAGTCCTGGGCTGCCAGGAGTCCGGAAATCAGGCGGGTGGTGGTTCCGCTGTTGCCGCAGTCAAGAACCGTTTCCGGCTTTTTTAAGCCATGGAGTCCATTGCCGTGGACGATGACGGTATCTTCCTTATTCTCTATCTGCACGCCCATTTTTTGAAAACAGGAGATGGTGGATAAGCAGTCTGCCCCTTGAAGGAAGTGGGTGATTTCCGTTGTCCCCTTTGCAATGGAGCCGAACATCACACTGCGGTGAGATATGGACTTATCGCCCGGTATGGTTATTTCTCCTTTTAAAGAGGAGGTTTTCGTAAATTTCATAGGTTTCCTTTCTTAATTTGAAATCAGATCATAATGATACCGTTCCAGCTGTTTCCAGGCATGATCCATGGACTCCTTATCATAGAATACTATTCTTAAGGTTCCTTCTCCGTGTTCCCGGTTGTGGTTGATGCCAATGTTCTTTATACTGATGCCTTTTGCTGCCAGCAGAACGGATAAGGTAGAGATAGCCCCCACTTCATCGGCTATATCAACCGTAAAGGAATATTCCGGGGATATGGGACCGGGGATTTTCTCCGAGAAGGAACTGCGGTAATCCCTTGAGGTTTCAAAAAGCTGGTAGATATAGTCCGTATCCCCTGCCTTTAGTTCAGTCAGAATCTGGCTTAAGGAGGCAATGTAACGTTCCAGGATAACTGCCAGATTGCGGCTGTTTGTCATACAGATCTGCTCCCACATTTCCGGAGAGGAGGAAGCTATTCTGGTAATGTCTTTAAATCCCCCGGCAGCCAGCCGTTTCATGAGTCCCTGCTCATTATCAGAATCCTTTACCAGATTTACCAGACTGGAGGCCACGATATGAGGCAGATGGCTGATTGCACCGGTTACAAAGTCATGTTCATGGTAATTAAGGACAATGGGAATGGAGCCGGTCATGGAGGCGATCCGTACAAGCCGGTTTATCTGATCCTGGGTGGAAGCGGATGTCGGAGTAATGATATAATAAGCGTTTTCAAGTAAGTGGTCGGTTGAATTCTCGTACCCGGTTTTTTCTGATCCGGCCATGGGGTGGCCTCCGATAAAACAGTTTTCCATGCCAAGCCGGCTGACTTCTTCATGAATATCCGTCTTGGTACTGCCCACATCGGTGATAATGGCTCCCGGCTTTAAAAATGGCTGGATTTCCGACAGGTAGTTTGCATTGTATTCAACAGGAGTACAGAGAAAAATCAGATCACATTCCCTTAATTCTTCTCCGATGCCGTTAAGGACCGTATCTACGATGCCGTCCTCCTTTGCTTTTAATAGCCTGGAACGGGTCCGCATATAGGCCATGATTCTGGTATCCGGTTCTTCACGCTTGATCCCGCGGGCAATGGAGCCGCCGATGAGACCAAGCCCGATAAAGGCAATTACGGCATCACTCATAACGGACTCCTTCCTGCAAGCTTTGCATAAGGCTCTAATGCTACCGTCAGGTTTTCAAACTGTTCAAAGGTCAGGGACTGAGGACCATCGGACAGTGCACAGGATGGACAGGGATGGACTTCAATAATCAGTCCGTCAGCACCTACAGCAATCGCCGCCTTGGAAATGGGTTCGATATAGGCACGAACTCCGGTAGCATGGCTTGGGTCTATAATGATTGGCAGATGGCTCTTGGAGCGTATAACAGGTACCGCGCTGATATCCAGTGTATTTCTGGTAGCCGTTTCATATGTACGGATACCGCGTTCACAGAGAACAATATTGGGATTGCCTTCGGAAGCAATGTATTCCGAAGCATTCAGCCATTCATCGATGGTGGCGGAAAGGCCTCTCTTTAACAGAACCGGTACTCCTGCTTTTCCTGCTTCCTTCAACAGCTCGAAATTCTGCATGTTCCGTGCACCGATCTGGATCATATCCACATATTTTACGGCAGTTTCAAGGGCACGCAGGCTTGTTACCTCACAGATAATATTGAGTCCGGTAGCCTCCCTCGCCTCTTTCATGTATTTTAAGCCTTCTTCTTCCAGTCCCTGAAATGCATAAGGGGAAGTTCTGGGTTTATAAGCACCGCCCCGCAAGAACTGGGCACCGGCCTTTTTTACCGCAAAAGCGGTTTCAAGGACCATGTCATGGTTTTCAATGGCGCAGGGACCAGCCATTAAGGTAAGATGTCCGGGACCGATTTTTACTGTCCCGACGGTGATGGTGGAATCTTCCGGGTGGAATTTTTTGTTTACCAGTTTGTAAGTCTCGGTAACTGCCACAATTTTATCGACTCCTTCCAGCATTTCGATATTAGCACCCTGCAGTTTTGTCTTATCACCTACAACGCCCACGATAGTCACCTCGGTTCCTTTTGATAAATGGGCCTGCAGTCCATTTGATTCGATTATGTTTCTGATTTGGCTGACAGCTTCCTCGGAAGCGCCTGGCTTCATGATGATGATCATATTTTCTTTCCCTCTCTTTACAAATGATTAATCACCATTGTAATAGAAAGCGTGTAACTTGTCAACGCTTTTACACGTTAAACTTTGACACTTTAAAGTAAATGATTATTTTATGGTATGACATCCCAATATTCCTTACAGTAAATATAGTAGAATATTTTAAAGCATTGTGCTAGAATGGTTAGCAGATCAGCAGAAGCAATAGCTTTTCCGGCAGTAGGAACGGCCGGCCGGGCAGCGAGTCGCTGCCGGGATAACTTTATCAGGGAAAAAAGACCCTAATCTGCTGCGAGGTACCTCAGCACATTGCATGTGCCTGACGCCTGCAGCTTGTACATCTTCGCATCTTACGGCATCATTTTTGTATTGCTTCTGCTGTGTTTGATTCAATGGAGGAATGGATGGTACAGACAGATTTGTGGAAGTACTGCACACCGGAGCATTGCAGGGATATGCTGTTATCTTTCCGTCTGCTGGGAGATACCAGCTGGCCGGATGAGAAAGTGACGGCCTGTCTTTATGCTGTCAGCAACCATACGGAATGTCATTATCGTACGGAATGGATTCCCAAAAAGGATGGGACAAGACGCAGGCTGCTGGTACCGGATAAGCTGCTAAAGAGAATACAAAAGAATATCCTGCACCATATTCTTAATGGTTTTACGGTTTCTGCCTGTGCAACAGCCTACCATAAGGGGGCAGGTGTGGTGCCCAATGCCATAGTACACACAGGAAAAAAAGTAGTGGTGAAACTGGATGTGAATGATTTCTTTGGAAGTATTTCATTTCCAATGGTTCTTTCCGGTGCTTTTCCGGGTCAGTATTTCCCGCCGGGAGTGGGAACTATGCTTTCCGCACTGTGCTGCTGCGGAGATTTTCTGCCTCAGGGGGCACCTACATCGCCAGCCATATCAAACCTGGTAATGAAGCCTTATGATGATTATATGCAGCAGTGGTGCGGGGACAGGGGGATCTCTTACACCAGATATTGCGATGATATGACTTTTTCCGGGGATTTTGATCCGGAACTTGTTATCAGAAAGGTATCTGGTTTTCTAAATACCATGGGCTTTGCACTGAATCAGAAGAAAACCAGGATACTGTACAAAAATGGCAGACAGACGGTAACGGGAATTGTGGTTAATGAAAAAACCCAGGTTTCAAAAGATTACAGGAGGAAACTGCGGCAGGAGATCCATTACTGCTTAAAATACGGGGTAAGGTCCCACATGAACCGAACCGGGAAGGAGATATTATTTCCGGAAGGAAGAGCAGAAGAAAAACGGTATATTCAGACACTTCTGGGTAAAATACGTTTTATCCTTCAGGTAAATCCGGAGGATCGGTGGTTTCAGGGGATGGAAAAGAAGCTCATAGAAGTACTGAGAAGGGAAGCTGAATAATGGATGCAGATAAGAATATTACGCTTTTGATTGCAGACGATGAGGCTGCGATCCGAAACGGACTGTCTACGGTCGTACCCTGGGAACAGTTCGGCATAACCATCGTGGGCATTGCAGAAGATGGACTGGAAGCATACGATATGATAAAGGCCTGTCAGCCGGATATCGTAATAACTGATATCCGTATGCCGGGGCTGGATGGACTGGAGCTGATGGAAAAGGCTAAAAATGATAAACTGCAGACAAACTTTATTATATTAAGCGGTTACGGAGATTTTAAATATGCCCAGAAAGCTATTCAGCTGGGGGCCAAGAATTATTTTTTAAAACCGATAAAAATCGATGAGCTGGTAACGGAAATCAGACAGCAGAAAGAGGAAATTCTGCAGTCTGACCAGATTCATTCCTATACAGCCTATTTGAATGTAAAATCAGAGCCAAAAGAGAAATTTTTAAAAAGACTGTTAAAAAATGAATTTTATTCTTATGAAGAGATCAGGGATGAGATCCGTAAACTGGAGCTTAAGCTGAATGACAGTCCGTTCCGGGTCATGGTTTTTTCCATTCAGGGAAAAGAGGATATGGAACAGGAGGACGAATTCCAGCAGATAAACTATCTGATGGATATTGTAAGCACAGAACTTCAGGATACCGGATATGAATTCCTGGTTTCCAGCTCCAGTGAACTTTTGACCATTATACATGCTTATAAACCAGGCGGGATGCCTGTGGATTACCGTTTTCTTGCGGCCAGATGCTTAAAGCATGTGACCAGGGATTCTACGATGGACCTAATGATCGGAATCGGAAATGAAGGGACCAGACTAACGGAATGTTCCAATTCCTATAAGACCGCCCTGATGTGCTTATCCTATAGCTTTTATGAGACCAGGTTAAAGATATTTGATGAGAGCATCCTCTGTACCACGCCTCCTCCCACGGCAGCAAACCACATGGATTATCATAATCTGTTGTATGATATCACCATGAATCAGACGGATCAGATCCGTGAATTCTGCCGTGAATATTTTTCACAGCTTTTCTATGTATCCATGCCGCCGCCTAATTTCATCAGGGGAATGTGCATTTATCTGATTACAGACATCCAGAAGGAACTGGGGAACAGGATGGAAGGCATGGGGGAATTTTCCCGATCGGAAGGAATCCTTTCTATTAATACGATTCGGACATTTGAAGAGCTGAAAGCTTATATAGAGGATTTTCTGGAGGAATGTGCCAGAGAACAGGCGTCTAAGGAAACTGCGCCGAAGAACCAGATCATCCATGCAGCGGAATATTACATCAAGTCTCATATGGGAGAAAAGATTCTGGCTAAGGATGTGGCAAGGCATGTGAATCTCAGTGATGTTTACTTTACCAGTTATTTTAAATGTAAGACAGGAATTAATTTCAGGGATTATGTAATCCGCATTAAAATGGAACATGCCAAGGGTATTATGGAACGGATGCCAATGATGCCGGTTGCGGAGGTGGCAGCTGCAATCGGATATGATGATTACCGTTCTTTTTACCGGGTGTTCAAGCAGTATACAGGCGTGAACCCCTCGGATTATAACAGAAACGGCAATAAGAAGCTGTAAGGAAAGGCAGATATGATAAAACGGCTGAGAGAAAAGGTCCTTAAGATAATCGGAGATATGAAGATAGCGGCAAAGATCCGTCTCTGCATGTTCAGCATTGATATCATGCTTACTATTTTTATCTGTATTTTTGCCAGAGAATATTTTAACAAGCTGTATTATGAAGAAGTGGAAATGCAGATGCAGGACACCATGAATGTAATCTCAGAGTCCTTAAAAAATATGTATGATACTCTGCTTATTAATGTCACATACTTTGCTTCCTCGCCTGCCATACAGGGAGTGGTTATAAGCGGCCGGAATGAGAGCAGCTATCAAAACCAGAAAGGGATACAGGACCGGCTGATTAACCTGCTAAGCAGTAACAGCATGATAGAGTCGGTATTTTTAGTAAACAGGGACGGAACCTGTCATACGGTATACGCTTATGGAGTCAGACCGGAGAAAAACCTGTCTGATTTCCTGGCGGATTATGGGGCAATCGATGAAATCACCTGGCTGCCTAACTGCCAGAGCCCGTTTCTGCAGCAGCAGGATGTAATTCCCATAGTAATTCCTTTATCCACTCTGGTACCAGGTGACAATGTAGTGATTACCACAAAGGGGGAAGAGGCAGCTACCAGACTGGTGGTTTTGTTAAATTTACAGAAATTTCAAAGCCGGCTGTCTCTTTCAAATGCCAATTATTTTGAACGCTCTTATTTTGTAGTGGATTCCAAGGGAAAAAATATAAGCCTTAAAAATCCACAATCCATGAGGATGGTCTTAGAAAACAGGGACTTTATGAAAGGGCTCATGAAAAGTAATAAGGATGCCCGGATTCGCCAGATTGCGGATTTAACAGATAATGTGGTCTATTCCAGGAAGCTTCCGTTTTCAGACCTCCAGCTTATTGGCGTACTTTCCAAGGAGTCGTTAAATATAAAAATCGCAGCCATGAATCAGTTTATTGTCCTGATGGGCGGTGCGGGACTGATATTCTCGGTGGTATTTTCTGCATTGCTGTCCAAGTTTATCACATCACCGCTGGAGCGGCTGATGGAGAGCATCGGTCAGATTAAAGAAAATCGATATGACGAACCTTATAGAACCAAATATCAGGATGAGATCGGCCAGTTAAATACAGCAGTGAATTCCATGTACTGTACCATTCAGTCTCAAATCAGCCAGATTAAGAAAGATGAACATGAGAAGTATCAGCTGGAGATACAGCTTCTGGCAGAACAGATCAATCCTCATCTGCTGTACAATACGCTGGAGGGGATTAATCTGGAGGTGCTCAATAACCATACCCTGGTGGCGTCGTCCATGATCAATAATCTTGGGACTTTCATGAGGATTGGATTGAATTATGGGGATGAGCTCATCATGGTGAGAAATGAGATCGCTCATGTGGAAGCCTATATCAATATCATGAACCACAGGATCAATCAATCCATTTCTTTTCATTCCTCTATTGAGGAAGGGCTTTGCGAGTACCGGATCCTCAAATTAATCCTGCAGCCGCTGGTGGAAAATGCCATAAAGCATGGGTTTAAGGATGAAATGTGGGGAGAGGCGGTGTGCATTCCTACTGTGGATGTTCGGTTTTACCGGAATAAAGAAAGGATCATGATTGAAGTTACGGATAATGGATGCGGCATTGATATTGATAAGGCACGGGAGGCAGTCCGCTGCGATGAAATGAAGAACGGGCATCATATCGGGCTCCATAATGTCTATTCCAGGCTTAAGATCTATTATGGTGACGTGGATATAGAGTTTCAGACAATTCCATATTATAAAAATAGTGTGATTATCGGGATTTTGGAAGAGGGAATCAGGAACACAGGAAAAGAGGGTATTTCTTAAGTCTGAGATGACTGGAGGGATCCCCTCTTTCATATTCCTGTGCAGCAGCCTCATAATGGAGAATGTTAAAAAAAGTTACAAATAACATGGAAAATGTCATGTAATAATAAAACCGGAACAGTTAGAATAATAACATCAAAGCAAATATGCGATGGATAGATAAAAGAAAGGAGCAAGTTATGAAAAAAAGAGCTTTAAGTTTCATGATGGCGGGAGTTTTAGCAGCCGCTTCGCTTACTGGCTGTTCTGGTGGAGGAAGTACAGCCGGAACGACATCGGCACAGACCCAGGCAGGAGAGGCAGCAGCAGGAGAGGCAGAAAATAAAAAGGAGACCCAAAAGGCTGCTTCCGGGGAAGAAACAGTGATCAAGGTATGGACAAACGACCGTCATGATTCTGAATATGTGGACAAAAAGATCAATGAGTTTAATGAAAGCAATGACAAGGGCATCAAGATTGAGATGACCGTAGTGACAGACGATTATGCCAATATGCTTTCGATGGCTTATTCCTCTGGTACGGCACCGGATATTGCAGGTATCAGCGCAGGACAGAGCGGCTTTGATTTAAAAACCTTTGCAGATGCAAAAATCCTTGAACCGCTGAATGACAGAATTACAGATCCGGAATTTGAGAAGGTGACCGGGTCCAGCAAGCTTCAGTATGAAGGAATCGATATGATCGACGGCAATGTGTACTGGATTCCAACCGGTATGAGAAGCGGTGTAAGAATGGAGTATAACAAATCCTTACTGGATGCAGCCGGCATTACTGAATTTCCGGATACCCTGGACGGTGTCATTGATCTGTCTAAGAAGATAACAGATAACGGCGGCGGTAAGATCTATGGCGTTGGCTTTACCTCAAGTGTTCCGTTCATCAGATGGATCGAAGGAACCTGTGAAACAAGCGGTATCTACCGTTATGATTATAAAAATGGTAATTTTAATTTTGACGGCTACAAGCCGGTAATTGAAAAATGCAGCCAGTTATTCAAAGACAACAGTGTTCTTCCGGGTTCTGTATCCCAGGGGGTAGACGCCATGAGAGCACAGTTTGCAGAAGGTGCATTTGCTCTTTGGGGCAACGCATCTCAGGAAGCAGGCGTATTTACCGATCAGTTCCCTGTAACGAAATTTGATTGGGGTGTATCCACAGTTCCGACTCTTGACGGAGAAGTAAAGGGTGCTTTGACCATTCAGCCTCAGAAGGGTTACATGATGCTTTCTTCTTCCAAGAATAAAGATGCAGCATGGGAAGTTATCAAGTTCTTCTCCAGTGAAGATTTCTTAAAGGGGTACTTAGAGGGCGGTTACTGCCTTCCGATTTCCGACTATATGAATGGCAGGATCGATACCTCTAAGACCGGCCGGCTGGCTGATTTTAAATTACAGGATTACGAAAGCGTCTATCCGGCTGTTCCGGCTGTTGCGATCCAGGGAGATGATTACGCAGCAACTCTCTGGAATGCCATTTTAGGCAATGTCAGTGCAGATGATGCCATTGCAGACTTAAACAAGAGATACAATGAAGCGCTTGACAATGATGTAAGCATGGGCAAGATCAAGAGACTGGTCATCAAGGATTTTGATCCGATGAATCCCAATGCAGGAACGATTGAGTACTTAGACAAATAAGTGTCAGGAGCAAGGGGGCTGTTTTTAGACAAACTAAAAGCAGCTCCTGTTTTAAAGAAAGGTGATACTTCGTATGAAAAATAAATTAAGCTTTGCGGAACGAGTAAAACGGGCCGGCAGCAGGGGGGATTTTGCCTCCATTTTTATGCTGCTTCCAGCCGTATTTCTGCTGGCGGTTATATCTGTTTATCCATTCTGCTGGCTTTTCCGATATATTTTTTATGATTACAACGGATTTACAGCTTACTATGTGGGATTTAAAAATTTTACCAGAATGTTTCAGGATGCCATTTTCTGGCGCAGTGTCCTTCATACCTTTGAATATGCCTTTATGAAACTGGTCATCATCATACCATTATCCCTTCTTCTGGCTGTTCTTTTAAATCAGAAATTGAAAGGAAGTAAAATTTTCCGGGGCATCTACTTCATGCCTACGGTTATCAGCTCTGCGGTTTACAGCCTGATTTTTGGTTTTATTTTTGCAGTTTATAACGGTGTTCTGAATGCGTATCTGCAGAAAATCGGTATGATACATTCCCCCATTGACTGGCTGGGAAGCGCATCCATTGTCATGATCTCCATTATCATCGTGGCGGTCTGGGGCGGTTTCGGTAACTATATGATCCTGTTTATGTCCGGCCTCTCCAGTATTTCTGAAGAAATATACGAAAGCTGCAAGATGGATGGGGCAAATGGGGTACAGTCTTTTCTCTATATAACTTTGCCTATGTTAAGTCCTGTTTTAAAGGTTATCTTAATGCTGGCCATCACCACTGCATTAAAGGATTATGAATCCATCCTGGTACTTACGAACGGAGGACCCAACAGCAGGTCTGAGGTAATGTTTACCTACATTTATAAGCTGATATTCGGTTCCCAGACAACACCGCAGATCGGTTATGCCACCGTACTCAGCATCGTGGCTGCTCTGATCATTGGAGTGATCACAGCCGTTTACATGTACCTTGCAAGAAAACTGGACGATGTGGTATAAGGAGGCAGTTATGGAAAAAACACATACCGTTTATTCAAAAAAGACAAAAGCAGTGCGATGCATTCTGTTTCTGTTTCTTTTAGTTATTGCGTTTATTACCCTTTATCCAGTCATCTATATTGCACTGGGTTCTTTTAAGGCGAATAATGAACTGCTTTTAGGAGGCACCGGCATCCTGCCGAAAACATTTATATTTGATAACTATAAACAGGCCTGGGAAAAAGCCAATTTCGCGGTTTATACCATCAACAGCCTGATCATAAGTCTTGGTGTAATGGCCGCAACCATCTTTATCACCACCATGGCCGGTTATGTATTTGCAAGAAAAAAATTTAAAGGAAAAGAGTTGTTATACAGCATTTTTGTTGCCTTTATGTTTGTAAATGTAGGAAGTGTAAGCTTAAGGCCGTTGTTCGAGCTTGCGGTCAAGGTGAAAATGAACACTTCCCTGATCAGCATCATCCTGATATCCACTGGTATGGGACAGGCAACTTACATCTTTTTGGTAAGGGGATATATGAATACCATATCCAGAGAACTCGACGAGGCTGCTAAATTGGATGGCTGTACCTTTTTCCAGATTTATTATAAAATCATACTGCCGTTATTAAAGCCGGTGATTGCTACCATCGGACTTCTTTCCTTTAGGACCGGCTGGAATGAATACATTATGCCTCTGGTGTTCACCATGTCCAATGACAAGCTCCGTCCCCTGACGGTGGGTGTGGTCATGCTGAAAAACAGCGGGGATGGAACTGCGGCATGGAACCTGATGTTTGCAGGCTCTACGATTTCAATTATACCGATCATAGTTATTTATATGTGTACCAGCCGCTATTTCATGAGCGGATTGACGGCCGGTGCTGTAAAGGGATAAGAACATGGAAAAAATACTTTTAAACAGAATGGGCTTTCTTACCAGTTACCTGGTATCAGGCCCCAGAGAAACAGACTTTATCAATCATGAAACGGATGATAATCAGCTGAGATATGAGAAACATTTAAGGTCTGTCGCAGCGGATCAGAATAAAGACCTTCCTGCCCTGCCGGTCATTCTGGGTGAGAACAGCCGGCTGGGTATGCCATGGAGATACTATTATCACTACGGCAACTGGTTTGTGGATGAGAGCACCTTCTATTCCACTTTGCAGAAAGTGGAACTGGATGCCGCTACGGGAATTGCCGTTAAGAAGGATTTAACCGTGAATGCGGCAGTCTGGTCCTATGCGGCTATGGATGTCTGGTGCAATAACGATCATGTCTGCCACATGGATACTCCGGTGTATAAACCCATACGGAAAGAGACGATGGAGCTGCATTTAAAAAAAGGCATCAACCAGATTTATTTAAGCCTCCAGACACTGGGGGTGCGGGATACCAGAACCCTGTTTGGAATCCAGATCCTGGACCACAGCGATGAGATAACCATTGTGCTGCCGGATAGTGAGAAAACCGATGAACTGGTTCAGACAGAGAACTGGCTGGGTTCTATACGCATTAAGGATTCTGTCATGACTTATGAGGGAAACGCTCCCGAAGGAACCTGGCTGGCTTATGACAGCCAGAGCCCGGATTTTGCCCAGGTGGACAGCCGGAAGGAATGGCAGGAGATAAGCGGTATGGAACGGGTGATCCTTGATGAGGAAAAACCAGGGGTGATCTTAGTCAGTGTCAGGGGAAACTATGCTGTTCTTACCAGAACGGTGGAAAATATTCTGGCACAGAAGCCGATATATTCCCGGTTTATGGATTATGAGGATAATAAAGCAGCTGTATTCCGGAGGATAGGAGAAGCGGAAAGCCTGTCCAGAGGGGATAAATTCGGCTTTTCCATTTCAAACATCCTTGCGAGGAAAGCCCTTGGCATGGAAACCGGCCGGGATAAGGAACTTCTATATGAAACTCTGGATCAGATTGAACGCAGATATGACTGCTCTGACTTTCTGGTCTGCGGTTTGGTAAGGTATTTGAAAAATTACCCGGTCGATGAAAAAATGTCAGAACGGGTAAAGGATGTACTCCTCAACTGGAGATACTGGATGGACCAGAACGGTTCTGATGCCATGTGCTTCTGGAGTGAAAACCATTCCCTGATGTTCTATACCTGTGCCATGAATGTGGGAGAAATGTATCCGGACGAGTACTTTGTGCGGGCCGGTATGACCGGTGCGGAGCTTTATATAACAGGAAAGGCAAGGGTAGAGTGCTGGCTTAAAGACGTGGAAGAACATGGTTTTGAGGAATTCTTAAGTACGGTATACATGTGTGTTACATTTGCTGCACTGCTAAACGTGATTGATTATTCGGAGCCGGATATTTCCCGGCGGGCGGCAGGTATAACGGACCGGCTGCTTGAAATGCTCTGCAGTCATACCTTTGACGGTGTTGTCATTGCTCCTATGGGCCGTGTATACCGGGAAGTGGTCCATCCGTTCGAACAGGGTGCCCAGGCGCTGATGAATCTGATCAATCCTGAGGTTCCCTACTCTTATGGAGAAGGCTGGCTTGGCTTTTATGCGAGCAGTAACTATAACCTGCCATCCGGATTGACAGAGCTTATGGAAAATCAGGCAGATATCAGCTATTCCACCGGAAATGCCCTGATCTGTCTTAAAAAAACTGCGGATTACTGCCTGACTTCTGTTCAGTCTAAAAGACTGGACCCTGGATTTAAACGATGGGAGAACCTGACTCTTCAAGGGGATGCGGATACCTCTTCCTGTGAGTACACCAAATCCCTTAATGAGAGATTTCACGGTACCACATGTTTTGAGCCGGGAGTATACGGATATCAGCAGCATATGTGGTATGCGGCGCTTGATAAGGAGACGGATATCTTCACCAACCATCCGGGAGGAACCTGCGATTCCAGTTCCATGAGGCCAGGCTTCTGGTATGGAAATGGTGTGATGCCGGCTCTCTCCCAGAACGGTAACCTGCTAGGAGCGGTTTATCATATTCCAGAAGAACATCCCATTCATTTTGTCCATGCCTATTTCCCGGCTCCGAAATTCCAGGAGATCAGAATCTCAGACCACTGGCTCCTTGGCAGACAAAAAGACGGTTTTGCAGCACTGTGGTGCAGCGGCGTGATGGAACCTGTTGATGACCAGCTGTTTGAGTGTGAATACAGAACCTATGGGGATATAATCGCATACTTCTGCGTATGCGGCAGCAGTCATGACTTTAAAACGCTTGAGGAGTTTGCGGCATATGCCGGGAGCTTACGGCCGGAATTTCAAGAACAGGATCAGACGCTGACAGCAGGCGGCTTGAAAGTAAGGTTTATGGAGAATCATGATCAGACACAGTATATTTGAGGAAGGATGGTCACATGACAGGATATTATGCGGGACTGGATATCGGAGGAACCAGCGGACGGCTTAAAATCTGCGGTACAGACGGGGCGGTTCTGGGAGAATTTACAGCACCTGGCTGTTCCATCAATACGGATGGTGAAAGAAAGAGCAGATTGCGATACCGGGAACTGGTGCTCCCGGCTTTAAAAGAACTGGGGCTGGCACCGGACGGCTGCCTGGGAATCTGTGTGGCAGCCAGCGGAATTGATTCACCGTCGGACGAGCGCGGCTGCAGGTCCAGCTTTACAGAAATGGGATTTCCAAATGAAAAGCTTCTTGTGTTAAATGACTGCGAGATATTTCTTCATATGACGGAAAGCTCATCTGTGGTGGTCATATCAGGAACCGGTTCCGTATGTTTTGGAAGGGACAGAAAAGGAAACATATTTCGGACCGGAGGCTGGAATCATATAGTAAGTGACGAAGGAAGTGCTTTTGATCTGGGTTTAAAGACGATTAAAGCCGTGGCAGATGATTTGTCAGGACGGATAAAATGTCCTGTACTCACCCCCCTTATCATAAATGCCACCGGTTTAAATACCCTGGATAAAATGGATGATTTTATAAATGCCAATCTTATGGAAAAGGCAGAAATTGCCAGACTGTCCCTGTTTGCATTCCAGGCGGCGGCTCTGGGTGACCGTGAAGCTCTGCGGCTCCATCGGGAATGCGCACAGGCGCTGTGGAGCCTTATTCGGGATACCATAGGCAAAATGGATTTAACATGTTCCGGAGAAAGATTAAATCTCTGGCTCTGGGGCAGTGTTCTGGTTAAAAATGATATGATAAGAAATATGGTGGAAGAGAAAGTCCGGGAAGCGGTTCCGGACATTGAGACCGGCATACCTGAGAAGAGTGCGCTGGATACAGCTCTTAAGACAGCTATGGCCATTTAATAAAACGTGGTCTGACTTTTCTGCCGCAGATAGAGGGCTCAGGCCCTCTTTTCTTTTGCAGAATAAAGGATAAAGTGCGAAAAATATTTGTGCAAATTGCACCTTACGCTTGCAATTATAAGACATTTTTAGTAAAATATCCTCATAGACTTAAATACCGAACAGGAGGAATGTTTATGAACGTGTATGGAACCAATCAAATCCGTAACGTCGCCTTACTTGGGCACGGCGGCGCCGGTAAAACTACGCTGGCAGAAGCTATGGCGATTGTGACCGGAGCCATCAGCAGAATGGGAAAAGTGACCGATGGCAATACCATCAGCGATTATGACAAAGAAGAGATTAAGAGACAGTTCTCCATCTCCACTTCCCTGATTCCTTTGGAATATGAAGGAGAGGATGGAACGATTAAGATCAACTTACTCGATACTCCCGGATATTTTGATTTTGTTGGTGAAGTCGAAGAGGCCATCAGCGTTGCGGATGCTGCAGTGATTGTAGTAAACTGCAAGGCCGGCATTGAAGTCGGCACATATAAAGCATGGGAGCTATGTGAAAAGTACAAGCTTCCAAGATTATTTTTCGTTACCAATATGGATGATGACCAGGCAAGCTACCGTGAATTATTACTGAAGCTGGAAAAAGAGTTCGGAAGGAAGATAGCTCCGTTCCATCTCCCGATTCGTGAGAATGAAAAGTTCGTAGGTTTTGTAAATGTGGTAAAGATGGCGGGGCGGCGCTTTACCGTTAACAGTGATTATGATGAATGTGAAATTCCTGATTATTCCCAGAAGAATTTAGGAATTGCCCGTGAAGCACTTATGGAGGCTGTGGCAGAGACCAGTGAGGAGTACATGGAGCGATACTTCTCCGGTGAAGAATTTACCCAGGACGAGATTTCTTCAGCACTTCGGGAACATGTAATTGAAGGTAATATCGTACCGGTTATGCTGGGCTCCGGATTCAATGCCCAGGGCGCTAAAATGGTACTTCAGGCCATTGACAAATATTTCCCTTCTCCCGACCGATATGAATGCATAGGAGTGGATGTATCCACCGGCGAACGTTTTACGGCCAAGTATAACGATCATGTTTCCCTGTCGGCAAGAGTATTTAAGACCATCGTAGATCCATTTATCGGAAAATATTCCATGCTTAAGATATGCACCGGTACCCTGAAGCCTGATTCTGCTATCTATAATGTGAATAAGGATACAGAGGAAAAAGTCGGAAAGCTTTATCTGTTAAGAGGAAAAGAAGCGATTGAGGTTATGGAATTAAAGGCCGGTGACATTGGAGCGGTATCCAAACTGAACGTGACTCAGACCGGTGATACCATAGCTATCCGCACTGCACCGATCGTATATCATAAGCCGGAAATTTCCACTCCATATACGTATATGCGATATAAAACCAAAACAAAAGGCGACGATGACAAGGTATCAAACGCTCTTGCAAAGCTGATGGAAGAGGACTGGACCTTAAAGGCAGTCAATGATATGGAGAACCATCAGTCTCTCTTATACGCTATTGGAGACCAGCAGCTGGAGGTGGTGGTAAGCAAGCTTTTAAACCGCTATAAGGTAGATATCGAACTGAGCAAGCCTAAGTTTGCTTTCAGAGAGACCATCCGTAAGAAAGTGGAGGTTCAGGGCAAATATAAGAAGCAGTCCGGCGGTCACGGACAGTATGGTGATGTTAAGATGATATTTGAACCCTCCGGAGATCAGGAAACTCCTTATGTATTCGATGAATGTGTATTTGGTGGAGCGGTACCGAAGAATTATTTCCCTGCGGTCGAAAAGGGAATTGCAGAATGCGTTTTAAAAGGACCGCTTGCCGCTTATCCGGTCGTAGGATTAAAAGCAACTCTGACCGATGGTTCTTATCATCCGGTAGACTCATCGGAACTGGCTTTTAAGATGGCTGCAACTCTGGCTTTTAAAAAAGGATTTATGGAAGCGAATCCGGTTCTTCTTGAACCCATTGCCTGCTTAAAGGTAACGGTTCCTGATAAATTTACCGGAGATGTAATGGGAGATTTGAACCGCAGAAGGGGCCGTGTCCTGGGAATGAATTCCAACCATCATGAAAAACAGGTCATTGAGGCGGATGTGCCCATGTCCGAGCTGTTCGGTTATAATACGGATCTGCGTTCCATGACCGGAGGCATCGGAACCTTTGAATTTGAATTCAGCAGATATGAACTGGCACCGGGAGACGTTCAGAAGAGAGAAATAGAGGATCGTGCCTCCAAGGTTGACAGGATTGATGTATAGATTAATTTAAAAGGCCGGAGCCTGACATTTCATAAAATGCCAGACTCCGGATTTATTGTTCAAAATGCTTCTTTAAAAATGCTGATTGATGAAGAATTGCGCTTTTATCCGAATTGTGCTAAACTGATACTTATTTACAGGAGGTACACATAGTGGAAGACAGTAGAAATGCATGGAAGGCATTTTCAAGAGTGGGAATCGGATATGGAGCATTTCTGTTTGTAACGTTTATTTTACAGATTGAGATAGGTACCATTGCTGCTGTATTATCCCGCTTCGGGTTAGAAGTAACATTAGGAGACTGGTATATATTCGGTGTTTCTCTGGCTAATTATATTGTTGGAGGGCTTATCACTTATATCATAGTAAAGGATATGCCTGTTTTATGCAGGCCAATGGAGAGAAGCGCCGGGGCCCGAAAGCTGGCAGCCGCATTTCTGGTCTGCATGAGTGCCTTGTTTTTTGGAAATCTGATCGGCCAGGCACTTATGGGGATTGTATGTGCCATTCAGGGAAAGCCCATGGTTAACCCGGTGGCAGAGATTATGGAGGGCTTAAGCAGCTGGACTATTTTTGCTACCATGGTGGTTATGGCACCCATATGTGAGGAGTTCCTGTATCGGAAGGTACTTATTAACCGGATCAGGCAGTATGGGGATAAGGCGGCAATTATAGTATCCGGAGTTGTCTTTGCGTTAAGCCATGGCAATTTCTATCAGTTTTTTTATGCATTAGGAATCGGAATGGTGTTTGCCTATCTCTATATTCAGACGGGAAGGCTCCGGTATACGATCATTTTCCATATGCTCATTAATTTTCTTGGGTCCATTGTAGCGCTCCATGTAGATGATCATGTCTGGGTTTCTGCTGTATATTCGGTATTTATACTTGCTGCGGCCGCAGCTGGAACCATTCTTTTTTTTATGAATAAAAGGAAACTTGTCTTAGATAAAGGAACAGATGAAATTTGGGGTAAAGGTGCTTTTCACAGCATTTTTCTAAACACTGGAATGGTGCTGTTTTTGCTGGGTTCAGCAGTAATCTTTGCTATTACAGAGATTTATTGAAATACGGTTGACACATTACCTCAATTATGCTACATTTACAGTTAGCATAAATACTGTGATTAGGAGTAGTAAGCTGTCAGAAGCATGCAGAGAGCCGGCGTTTGGTGAAAGCCGGTTGGGGATGACCGCTGAACTGGCCTTTGAGTAGCGTACTGAAGGAAATCAGGTTTTCTGTGTAGGTATTGCCGGAATCCCGACCGTTACAGCGGGCGGATATGAATTCATATCCAGCTGAGGGCATACAGTTTTGTATGAAATAGAGTGGTACCACGCGGCAGATCCTGCGTCTCTATAGCCGGTTTTATACGGATGGAGGCGCATTTTTTATGCGGGCAACGAGCCAGACGAATATGTTTGCGGTTTCCAACCGAGAAGGCACCCTAAGCGTATTGCCCTGGCTGGAAACCGCAAACATGTTCACCTGGCGACTGCCGCAATAACCGGAGAAACTCGCAGAGCATGTTTCGGATACGCCCTTGTACACTTGAAACAGGGAGAATCCCTTTGCAAAAGGAGGAAGTTTTATTATGGCAGTATCATACAACCATAGTGCCATTGAGAAGAAGTGGCGTGAGAACTGGACTAAGAATCCCATCAATATAGATGATGGAAAAAAAACGAAATACTATTGTCTGGATATGTTTCCGTATCCATCGGGAAGTGGTCTTCATGTAGGACACTGGAGAGGTTATGTGATTTCTGATGTGTGGAGCCGGTATCAGATACTGAAGGGGCATTATGTCATCCACCCCATGGGCTGGGATGCGTTCGGTCTGCCGGCGGAGAATTATGCCATAAAGATGGGTGTTCATCCGGCAAAATCCACAGCGGAAAATGTAGCCAACATTAAACGGCAGATCAATGAGATAGCGGCTGTTTATGACTGGGATATGGAAGTTAACACCACAGATCCCGGATTTTATAAATGGACCCAGTGGATTTTTGTACAGATGTTTAAAAAAGGTCTGGCTTACGAGAAGGAATTTCCCATCAACTGGTGTCCCTCCTGCAAGACCGGTCTTGCAAATGAAGAAGTAGTAAACGGCTGCTGCGAGCGCTGCGGTACTGCGGTCACAAAGAAGAATTTAAGACAGTGGATGTTAAAGATCACTGCCTATGCAGACCGTTTATTAGATGACCTGGATAAGCTTGACTGGCCGGAAAAGGTTAAGAAGATGCAGACAGACTGGATCGGCAAATCCTATGGAGCAGAGGTTGATTTTAAGGTTGACGGAAGAGAAGAAACCATTACTGTCTATACTACAAGACCAGATACGTTGTTTGGTGCTACCTTTATGGTTCTGGCACCGGAGCATGAACTTGCCGCAGGTCTTGCCACCCCTGAGAATAAAGAGGCAGTTGAAAAGTATATTTATGATGCCTCCATGAAGTCTAACGTAGACCGTCTTCAAGATAAAGAAAAGACCGGTGTATTTACTGGCAGTTATGCAGTTAACCCATTAAGCGGCGCAAAGGTACCGATCTGGCTTTCCGATTACGTACTTGCCGATTACGGTACAGGCGCAATCATGTGCGTACCTGCCCATGATGACAGGGACTTTGAATTTGCAAAGAAGTTTCGTATCCCGATTATACAGGTTATTGCTAAAGACGGCATGGAAATTGAAAACATGACCGAGGCCTATACCGAAGCAAACGGAACCATGATCAATTCCGGCGAGTGGAACGGCATGGAATCCTCTGTCCTCAAAAAAGAAGCACCGGCTATAATAGAAAAGCGGGGCCTTGGAAAGAAGACTGTAAACTTCAAGCTTCGTGACTGGGTATTCTCCAGACAGCGTTACTGGGGTGAGCCGATTCCGATTATCCACTGCCCGCACTGCGGCAATGTACCGGTTCCGGAAGACCAGCTTCCGCTTACTCTTCCGGAGGTGGAAAGCTATCAGCCCACGGGAACAGGAGAATCACCTCTGGCTGCCATTGAAGAATGGGTGAATACAATCTGTCCGGTATGCGGTGCTCCGGCTAAGAGAGAAACCAATACCATGCCTCAGTGGGCCGGTTCCTCATGGTATTTCCTTCGTTATGTAGACAGCCATAATGAAAAGGAACTGGTATCCAGAGAGAAAGCTGACAAATATCTTCCGGTAGATATGTATATCGGCGGCGTTGAGCATGCAGTGCTTCATCTTCTGTATTCCCGTTTTTATACCAAGTTCTTAAACGACATCGGTGTTGTGGATTTTGATGAACCATTTACCAAACTTTTCAATCAGGGTATGATTACCGGAAAAAATGGTATCAAGATGAGCAAATCGAAGGGCAATGTAGTATCTCCGGATGATCTGGTACGTGATTATGGCTGTGATTCCCTTCGTATGTATGAGCTCTTCGTTGGACCGCCGGAACTGGATGCTGAATGGGATGACAGGGGAATCGAAGGCGTCAGCCGTTTCCTTAACCGTTTCTGGAATCTGGTAATGGACAGTAAAGATAAAGAGATAAAGCCGACCAGAGAAATGCTTCGTCTGCGCAATAAACTGATTTATGATATTGAGCAGCGTTTCAATCAGTTTAATTTAAATACGGTGATTTCCGGATTTATGGAATATAATAATAAGCTGATTGATCTGGCAAAAAAAACCGGCGGTATAGACATAGAGACACTGAAGACCTTTGTGGTTCTGGTTGCTCCGTTTGCGCCTCATATCGGAGAGGAACTGTGGCAGCAGCTTGGCGGAAGTGATACCGTTTTCCATGCAAAATGGCCGGAATGCGATGAGGAAGCCATGAAGGAAGACGAGATCGAGGTCGCTGTTCAGGTAAATGGGAAAACCAGGGCAGTTGTAAAACTTCCTGCGGATGTAACAAAGGAAGATGCCATTATGGCAGGTAAGGCTCAGATTCCGGATAAGATAACCGGAACAATTGTCAAGGAAATTTATGTTCCTGGAAGAATTGTGAATATTGTCTGCAAATAAAACCGTTTGAAAAAAACCTTTAAATAAGCCGAAAACCTTGATTTCATAAGGGTTCAGCCTATTATAACTTGTTATATCTTATTAAATTTTATTACCCATTTGGTATACGATTGGTGTAATGGAGTAAAGAAACTGGTGTAAAAATCAAAGAAAGAAATTGAACAATTTGAGCATTAAGATAAGGACATTATGACTGTAGAAATACGGTTCTAGTGTCCTTATTTAGCGTTCAAATGTATTCAAGTTATAAATGCTTCCCCACATGCCCACAATGCCGACCTTGAAAAAATCGCAAAAATGTCTGAGGGAGGCACTGTGGGGCCAGACCGCTTTGCTTAAATTACTGTGTAATTTATCTGGCGGGAAAACACCGGCAGGATTGGTATATTACGTCGGATAGCTTCCCAATCACTCGATACGGCCCATCTTCATTTGATCGCAATTTTACAGAACTCTCGTGTGCCTTTGCCACCCACCTGGTATCACTGTTTAGCTTTACTTCCTGACTATTGAACTATTTTAGCTCTTTAAGAGTTTTCTTGTCATACTTTTTTTTTACTCGATGAAATAATGAATAGATAAGAGTGAACTCATAATAATCATCTGTTTCTGATCGTTTGACTTTAGGTCTGCCGTTTTTTATATCACAAACTTTAACAGGCAATACATTATTCCCAATAATTGTAACTGCACCAGATTTTCCTTTATATTTCATTTTCCCTCCATAGAATGCGACTTTTTATTGTTGCTTCTCTGCATTAGTAAATTAGACAGTTATATCCATAATAAAGTAATATTACCATTCTGTCTATCTATATAAAACGAACCGTCTATACTTTATTACGATAGACGGTTTGTTTAGTTATTCATTTTTATGGCCTATGTAATTTAGTCTACATATAACTCTTGTTCGTGAATTTTAGAACCATTATCATCGAATACCCTAAAAATACCTTCAGCAGTCCAATCATCACTTTTTTTACCGCTACCCCACTTTGTATAAGCAGAATAGTAACTTGTATTTGATTTTGTTTTTGATGCTGTTGTTGCTATGTGACCATTTATATATACTCCATAGCTATCTTCCGGTTACGGTTGGTGTAATTATAGTCACACCTACTGTACACCACTGGTTCTTAAAAAAAGGGGTCGGAAAATCCGACTCCTTTTGAATTATTTATGATTCCGTTTGGAAAGATTCTTGGAAAGCATCCGTATGGTATCCATACGCTGCCTCTCGCTGGGACTCATATTAGCACTCATTATAGAAATGAGCAGATCCGTTTCCTGATCCGTAAATTGAATTCCTTTTTGTTTTGCTTCCATATTTATATTCAGCAGGGTGGGGATGAGCTGGTCCTTGGGAGCTGTTTCCACCCGTTTAGCAAATTCATTAAGCAGAGATAGTTTTTGAGGATTAATATTTTTTAATCTGGGGTCCTGTTTCCAATTGAAGTTCATAGGTTTTTATGCATCCTTTCTGTAGAATAAGTAACATTTAATTCATCTGCTGCAGGGCGGACATCATAAGCTGCATGGTTTCCAGCCGGGACTGCTGTTCAGGCGGCATGAAATTCTTCAGCTGTTCTATAGGCATGCGGCCAAAGGGGTTATTTTGCCGGTGAGGGGGCGGCGGTGTGTTCTGTCTCTCTCTTTGATTTTGAACAGGAACTGTAGAATTTGGAACTGTAGAATTTGGAACCGTGGAACTTGGAACAGTGGAGCTTGGAACAGCGGAACCTGGTACCGTGGAACTGGGAACTGTATCAGAGAAAGAGCCTGACAGTCGAAAGCCCTGGATAAAGTTAATCATAAGGTCTATTAAATCCTGCTCCGGGGGTGTGCCATAGGGCTTTATGGTATTTAGCATTTCAATCGGAGAGTTGGACTGATCTTGTTCACCTACAGAACAGATTCCCATGGCAGCTACTTCGCCGTCTTCAAACAGGTCGATGGTGCGGCGCAGTTCATTGAATTTGACGAAGAAGGAAATGAGACGCTGCTGGGAGACATTCATGTAGGGCAGTGCGGCCTTCATCATCTGGAGATGATTATCGCCGATTAGGGAATCCAGGTCGTTTGGTTGAGGAGTTTGTTCATTATTCATGGCATGAGATCCTTGCTTTTCTTGTTGACAATATATGCAGCTGCATATATTAGTATTACAGGAGAGTGATTTAGATATGAGAAATCGTTTGATTATAGAAGGAAATGCAGTGTATGAAATTGATGATGAATGCATGAAACAGAAACAGAATAAAAATTCAGGAAAGAGTGGAGGAGGGCAGAATCCCTTTTTAAAGCCTGGACAGGATAAAAACCAGGGACAGTGATAAACCGGAAGAAACACGCCCTGCGAGTTTCTCCGGTTATTGCGGCAGTCGCCAAGTGACCATGTAAACATGTTCGTTTGGCTCGTTGCCTGCGTAAATGAAAACAGGACCCGATCCTATGATATAGGATCGGGTCCTGTTTTATGTTTTGTTTAGCAGCAGAAGTTATTTCCGCAGCCAAAACCGCAACCGCCGCCGCAACCGCCACAGCAGAACAGAAGAATGATGATCCAAATCCAACTACATCCATCATTGCAACCACCGCCGCAACCGCCGCCGCAACCACCGCCGCAGCCGCCGAAACCGCTACCGCCGCAGCAGCAAAGGATCAGGATGATCCAGATTATACAACTGCATCCATTGTTATTATTGCAGCCACATCCACATCCTCCGTTATTGCATTCGCATCCACAGTTAGTTGCTGCCAGATCACTCATATTGGTTCCTCCAATTAATTTGTTTACACTGTAAGTGTATGAGAATCAGCTTGCCACTGTTTCCAAAATTTTCATAAATTTTTAAATACATTGATTGAACTTATCCTATAGTTGTGTATAATTAGTAACAATAGAGAAATAAGGAGAAAACCATGGAAAAATTATATTATGACAGACCATATGTAAAGACTTTTGAAACGAAGGTAGCTGATTGCAGGCCCGGAAAGAATGGGCACTTTGAAATCCTGTTGGACCAGACAGCCTTTTATCCGGAGGGCGGCGGACAGCCGGCGGATCAGGGAACCCTGGGAGAAGCAGCAGTTTTAGATGTAAGGGAAAAAGAAGAAGGAATCATACATGTGACGGACAGGCCGCTGGAAGCCGGCTGTACTGTGCGGGGAATCATAGATTGGGAGAGAAGATTCTGCCATATGCAGAATCATACAGGAGAGCATCTGTTATCGGGAATCGTACATAAGCACTATGGCTTGGATAACGTAGGATTTCATATGGGTAAAGATGAGTTAACCGTTGATTTCAACGGGGTACTTACCATGGAACAGATAGAGGCTGCAGAAGCAGAGGCAAATGATCTGATCTGGCAGAACGTTCCGGTCCTGGAACGTTATCCTTCTAAAAAAGAGCTTTCCCTAATGGATTACAGGAGCAAAAAGGAACTGACCGGTCAGGTGCGCATCATAGAGATTCCTGATGGTGATGTGTGTGCCTGCTGCGGTACTCATGTGATGACAACTGGAGAAATCGGCATTTTAAAGGTAACTGGTATGATTCATTACAAGGGCGGAGTCAGGGTTTCCATGCTGTGCGGAAGGATGGCGTTTTTCGATTACTGCAGAAAACAGAAGTCGGTATCCGGTATTTCCTCCCTGCTTTCGGCAAAAGCGGAAAGCATTCTTGAGGCTGTTTTAAAATTAAAAGAAGAAGGAGTCAGAAAGGATGGAAGCATCAGCCGGCTTTCCAAAGAGCTTCTTGAGAGAAAGGCAGAAGATTATCCAGTGGCCGATTCCCCTCTTGCAGTATTTGAAAACGGCCTGACTCCGGTGCAGCTGAGACAGTTCTGTACCATACTGTATGAAGGAAAGAAAGGAAGTACGGTTCTGGTATGCTCCGGAGAAGATAACTGTTTTCAGTACGCCATTGGAAGCGGTACCAGGGACATGCGTATCATAACCAAGACATTAAACGGAAAATTAAACGGCCGCGGAGGCGGAAGTGCCCTGATGGCACAGGGAACCTTTCAGGCCTCTTCTGAAGAAATAAATAAGGCATTTATCGAGGAATCATAAAAGGAGAATAAGATGGAATTAAATGACAGCACGATTAAAAAAGTCCGATGGCTGATTGTATTTACCATAACAGCAGCAGTTGCAGGCTGGAACTACCGGAACCTGATTGCTTTGGGCATGAAACTGTTAGGGTTTGTTTCCCCCTTCCTTTTAGGAGGCGTTATGGCCTTTATTCTTAATGTACCAATGCGGAGAATAGAAGAATTACTGCCAGGTAAGAGGGGGAGCAGGCTGCGCAGGCCTGCCAGTCTTTGTCTCACTCTGGTAATGGTGGCAGGAGTCTTGCTTCTTGTTGTTTTTGTGGTAATGCCCCAGCTTTTTAATACGGTTCTAGGCTTGCAAAACAGCATTCCGGCGTTTCTTACAGATATAAAGAAGGGGGCAGAGAACCTGTTTGCACAATACCCGGAAATTGCGGATTCCATCAATAACATTCAGATAGACTGGAAATCCTTTCTGGAAGGGATCATTAAATTCTTATCAAATGGTGCGGGAACTGTTCTGTCCTCTACGGTATCCGCTGCCATGTCCATTATAAGCGGAGTGACTACCTTTGGGATCGGTCTGGTGTTTGCCATCTATATACTTCTTCAAAAGGAGATACTGGCACGCCAGTTTCGGAAACTGATGGAAGCTTTTCTTCCGGACAGGGTAACAATACGGACACTTGAGATCCTTAAACTGACTTCGGACACATTTTCACATTTTCTGACAGGACAATGTCTGGAAGCGGTTATACTGGGGAGCATGTTCTTTTTTACTTTAGCAATCTTCCGTCTTCCGTATGCACTCTTAATTGGCGTTCTGATCGCATTCACAGCTTTGATACCCATGTTCGGGGCGTTTATCGGGTGTGCGATCGGGGCCTTCCTCATGCTGATGGTAAGGCCTTTGGATGCTCTTGTTTTTTTAATTATATTTTTGGTACTTCAGCAGATCGAAGGAAACTTTATCTATCCTCATGTAGTGGGGAATTCCGTCGGACTGCCCTCAATCTGGGTCCTGGTAGCGGTTACGATTGGCGGCAGTATGATGGGGATCGCAGGTATGCTGGTGTTCATACCGCTTTGTTCCGTTATTTATGCCATCCTCCGGGGAATTGTAAACGATAAGCTGGTAAAAAAGAAAAAACTGAAAAGACAGAAGGCTATGAGATAACAGCAGAAACATAGAGAGGGCACCCCTGGCCACGGATTGGTTCAGGCTGCCCTCATTTCCCTTATTCGCCCTGATACATATATTTTATGAGCCGTTCTACGTCTTCCGGCTCATGGGCAACCAGTTCCAGTTCATTGATGATGCCGTTGGAAAAAATAGTAGCCATGGAAAGATACTGGCTTAATTTTGATTTTAAATTGATCCGGTCACCTTCTGATGAAACCAGCTCAACAGTACCTTTACATTGTTCAATTACTTTAAAAAATTTCTCTACATCTGTAATATTCTGAACTTTCATATGAATTCCTCCTTTGGGAATAACCGTGAAATTATTGTCAATTCCTACAACCTCATTATAGCAATGTTTTTTCTTTGATACAATATAAAAAAAGCAGAAAATGGATGTATTGTAATATTTTTTATGTATAATAAGAACATAATTATGAAAGAGAGGAAAGTTCTATGAAAAGAATACGGGAATACGGTATCGTTACGGGAAAGCTGACTCCGGGACCGCTTAATAAAATAACGGATGTGGAAGGCGTTACAGTGGGACATGCTACAATAGATACCGAAGAGCATAAGACGGGAGTTACTGTTATTCTGCCATGTGAGGACAATCCATTTCGGAGAAAGCTGACTGCAGCAGCCTATATTCATAATGGATTTGGAAAAAGCCAGGGGATCATTCAGATGGAAGAGCTTGGGACTCTGGAAACTCCCATAGCCCTGACTAATACACTGAATGTGGGAAAGGTCCATGATGCATTGGTAGACCTTATGCTGGAACGATGCAGTGCTGAAGGGATAGAGGTTACTTCCATCAATCCTGTGGTAGGAGAGTGCAATGATTCTATATTAAATAAAATCTGTGACAGAGTTGTGGGAACAGAGGAAGTGAGAGCGGCAGTCAGCGGGGCATTAAGAGATTTTAAAGAAGGGGCTGTGGGAGCCGGCCGCGGGACGGTCTGCTTTGGATTAAAAGGTGGAATCGGTTCTGCCTCAAGAAGGTTTGTGATCGGAGGCGAAACTTATACCTTAGGCGTACTGGTGCAGTCCAATTTCGGAAGCACAGAAAATCTGATTGTAGGCGGAAAGCCGGCAGGGAAAGAAATTGTCCGTCTGACAGAACCGGCAGTGCTTGACAGAGGTTCTATTATGACCATTGTCGCCACGGATCTTCCTGTCTCAGACCGTCAGCTTAAAAGGATACTAAAACGTGGGGGAGTAGGACTTTCCAGAACCGGTTCCTATATGGGGCATGGAAGCGGTGATATCATGATCGGATTCACTACGGCCAACAGGATACCGGAAAGGATGGAAAAAGAACTGCTGACCATCCGTATTCTTAGGGAAAGTGCCCTGGAAACAGCCTTTACTGCTGCTGCAGAGGCGACGGAGGAAGCAGTTCTCAATTCTCTTGCCATGGCAGAAACTACCACGGGATTCAGAGGAAAAGTAAGGTATTCCCTGACAGACTTGTGGCTCTCCAGACAGGAATTCTAGTCGAAATCCGCATGGAAGATCCGGGATGGCGTATGAATGTCGATGGCACTTAGGTTGAACTGTGCCTCGAATATCTGGACCTTATATTCAAAAAAAGTATCATCTGTCTTTTTGGACATGAAAATATAAGCCCCCGGTTCTTTTCCTTCCATTTCATCGCAGATATCATCGTAGATTTCTTCTCCATTTACCGGGCCTGTATAGCCGGTCATACGGATGGTTTCTTCGATTGTCCGGTAAAACTCTTCCATAAAAACACCTCATTTCTTATTCATATGATACGGTATTTCTCCTGCCGTATCCTTTTGATATCCTGAAGAAGCAGAGAGGAGATCCGCAGCCTTCCCCGTCCGCAGCCTAAGCTGATATCAGGCTTATTGCTCCCGTGGAAATCAGAACCTCCGGTGGGGAATAGGCCGTATTTATCAGCCAGCTTCTTTAACTTGCCGCTTTCGTACTGATTGTTGGAGGAGTGATAGACTTCCAGGCCATGAAGTCCCAGGTCCTTTAGATAACTTACCAGTTCTTCGGTCTTTTTATCTCCAAGATGATACTGGTATGGGTGGGCAAGAACGGGGGATGCCTTGCAGTTTAAGAGTATGTTCATGGCATGCTCCGGAGTGATTTTCTCTTTGCGGGGGCAGTAAGGTCCGTCGTAATCCAGATATTTTTTAAATGCCTGGTTCATGTCCTTTACATAACCCTTCTCGAAAAGAACACGGGCAAAATGAGCTCTGGTTATGACTGTGTCAGGATTTCCTGCCGTTACCTCTTCTAAGGAGACGGAGATACCGGCAGCCTGAAAACGACGTATCATTTCCGCATTCCTCTTCTCCCTTATTTCCTGCAGTGCATCGGTCTCGGCACGGAACTCCTGGTCCGAGGGGTCAACATAAAGTCCCAGTATATGAATTTCATCTCCGTTATACACACAGGACAGCTCGATCCCGGGAATGATTTCGATTGGCAGTCCGGCAGCGGCAGCCTGTGCTTCTGACAGACCGGCAATGGTATCGTGGTCAGTCAGGGCAATGGCCGTCAGGTGCTTTTTAACAGCCAGAGCCACCACTTCAGAAGGGGTATACGTACCATCCGAAGCATTGGAATGAACATGCAGATCAATATATTTCATAGAAACCTCCAGAATGAAATAGTTTGGTAATACTATAGTAACATGTTTTTTGATTTCTGTAAAATGTAGAATAAAGGCGAAAAATAATTAAGAAAATTCATAAAATCGTAATAGCATTTCCCACAAAGTATGGTATACTACTCAATGTAATGCTACATAATCATGTAAAAAGGTGAATTAAATGAGTCAGGTAGATAACAGACAAAGAAGCGGTGGAAGAACTTATTCCTCCCGAAACGGAAGCAAAAGAGGCGTATCAGGTACGGGCCGCAGGACAAACCAGTCCTATCGGATGAACAGTTCCTATCAGTCAAGGCGGGGGAAGAAAAGAAAAAGGGGCCCACAGTATGATATAACAAAAATACTTTTGGGAATAATTTTTGCAGTTGCATCCGTAATCTGTGTTATGGCTGCTGTCAAGCTGGCCGGTCACAGGGCAAAAGAAACGGAAGTGAATTCGACCACGGTCTCTGAAACGGAACTTAAGAAAGAAGTTAAGGTAGAAGGAATTGCCATCACTGGCATGTCAAGGGAACAGGCCAGGGAAGCCATTGATAAACAATTTCATTGGGGAATGAAGGTTACCTGTCAAGATAAAGAATACGAACTGAAAGACCTGATGGATGATAAAGTGGAAACTCTGCTGAAGGAGATTTATACAGGGGAACCAAAAGAAAGTTACAGCCTTGATACGGATGGACTGGAAGAGAAAGTCCAAAGTGAGGTAAAATCCATTGCGGAAAAATGGGATGTGGAAGCTAAAAATGGTGCTGTCTCCGGATTTGACAGCAGTACGGGAAAGTTCATCTATTCCGGTGAGCAGAACGGATTTGCGATAGATCAGGATAAGCTGTCCGCCGATATTCTGGCCCGGCTTAAGGCAAAGAACTTCCAGGCAGTCATTCAGGCTTCCGGAAATGAGGTGGCTCCAAAGATAACCGAAGCCCAGGCAAAAGAGTTATATAAGGTCATTGGAACCTATACCACGACTACAACTGCTAACAGTGACAGGAATAAGAATATTGAACTGGCTTCCAGTGCGTTAAATGGATTGATTCTGCAGCCGGACGAGGAATTTTCTTTTAATAAGACCACAGGTGAGCGTTCTTCGGCAAAGGGGTACCGTCCTGCCGGTGCGTATTTAAACGGAGAGTTGATTGAAGAACCGGGCGGCGGCGTATGTCAGGTTTCATCTACTTTATACAATGCAGTCGTATTCGCCGGTCTTACGACTACAGAGCGCCATGCCCACAGCTACGAACCATCGTATGTGACACCGGGAGAAGACGCCATGGTCAGTTACGGCGGTCCTGACATGAAGTTTATCAATAATTCAAGCAGCGCCATTGCCGTCCGGACCAGTTTTGCGGACCGGAAGCTGAAGATATCCATTATAGGAATTCCAATTCTGGAAGATGGAGTTACTTTGTCCATGACTTCTAAGAAGACGGCGGAGTTGGATGCTCCTGCTCCTGTTTACGAGGAGGACCAGACACTCCAGCCGGATGAAGAAAAAATTGTTAAGGCTGAGACAAAAGGAAGCCGATGGGTGACAAATCTTGTAACCAAAAAGGAAGGCGTTGTGGTAAGTGACGAATTTTTCCATAACAGCACTTATCGGGGCAAACCGGCTACGATCAAGAGAAATACATCCGGAATCGTGATTCCGGCTACGGACCCGTCCGGCTCTGATTCTGAGAGCAGTACCGGAAATTCTCAGGGAACTGTACCGACAACCGGAACTACAAATCAGACTACCGAAAACCAGGGGCCGGGAGTGCAGCAGACCAATGAGGAGACCCAGGCTTCCCAGACCCAGGGACCGTCTTCCACCACGGAAGCAACTGCCGGTGACAACAGCCAGAATATTATTTTGCCGAATCCATTAAGCGATTAAATAAACAGACAGGACTGGACAGATTTTTCTCTCCAGTCCCTTTTTATGGGATTGTTTCGAAAATAATACGTTATTTTCCAGTTTTAATATTTGCAATTTGTTAAATAATTGTTATAATAATAGACAGGTCACTACCCCTTTTGGGAACCCAATTATACATTATTCACATTTGTAGGAGGAAATCAAGAATGGCAAGAAAAATGAAAACCATGGATGGAAACCATGCAGCAGCTCATGCATCTTATGCATTTACTGATGTAGCGGCTATCTATCCAATTACCCCGTCTTCACCTATGGCTGAAGCTTCAGATGAATGGGCGACAGATGGAAGAACAAATATCTTCGGTCAGACAGTACAGATAACGGAGATGCAGTCTGAGGCAGGTGCTGCAGGTGCAGTACACGGTTCCTTAGCAGCAGGTGCGCTGACCACCACCTATACTGCTTCTCAGGGTCTGTTACTGATGATTCCAAACCTTTATAAAATTGCTGGTGAGCAGTTACCGGGCGTATTCAATGTATCCGCACGTGCAATTGCCAGCCATGCTTTATCTATCTTTGGTGATCACTCTGATGTATACGCATGCCGTCAGACAGGCTGTGCTATGATGTGTGAATCCAGTGTGCAGGAAGTAATGGATTTAACACCTGTTGCACATATGGCATCAATCGAAGGCAAAGTTCCGTTCATCAACTTCTTCGACGGTTTCCGTACATCCCATGAGATCCAGAAGATCGAAACATGGGATTATGAAGACTTAAAAGAGATGGTTGATATGGAAGCAATTGACGAATTCCGCCGTCATGCATTAAATCCAAATCATCCATGTCAGAGAGGTTCTGCTCAGAACCCGGATATCTTCTTCCAGGCAAGAGAAGCCTGCAACCCTTATTATGATGCACTTCCCGAAATTGTTCAGAAATACATGGACAAGGTTAATGCAAAGATCGGTACGGATTATAAATTATTCAACTATTACGGAGCGGCTGATGCAGACCACGTAATCATTGCCATGGGTTCTGTTAATGATACAATCGAAGAGACCATTGACTATCTGACAGCGGCCGGCCATAAAGTTGGTATGATTAAAGTACGTCTTTACAGACCTTTCAGTGCAGAAGCCCTGGTAAAAGCAATTCCGGATACGGTTAAGACCATTTCCGTATTGGACAGAACCAAAGAGCCAGGTTCTTTAGGTGAGCCGTTATATCTGGATGTAGTTACAGCTCTTAAGGGAACCAAGTTTGATCAGGTTAAGATCCTGACAGGCCGTTATGGTTTGGGTTCCAAGGATACGACACCAGCACAGGTCGTGGCAGTATTTGAAAATAAGGCAAAGACTCCGTTTACCATTGGTATCGTGGATGATGTTACAAATCTTTCTCTTGAAACAGGTGCACCGATTGTTACAACTCCGGAAGGAACTTCAAACTGCAAGTTCTGGGGTCTTGGTGCAGATGGTACCGTAGGTGCTAACAAGAACTCCATCAAGATCATTGGCGACAATACGGATATGTACGCTCAGGCTTACTTTGATTATGATTCCAAGAAGTCCGGCGGTGTTACCATGTCCCACCTGCGTTTCGGACATAAGCCGATCAAGTCTACCTATCTGATTCGTAAAGCGAACTTTGTGGCATGCCACAATTCTTCCTATATACGTAAGTACAATATGGTTCAGGAACTGGTAGACGGCGGTGTATTCTTACTGAACTGCCCATGGGATATGGAAGGACTTGAGAAGCATTTACCTGGACAGGTTAAGAAATTCATTGCTGATCACAATATTAAGTTCTATACCATCGACGGTGTGAAGATCGGTATCGAGACCGGTATGGGGCCAACACGTATCAATACCATCCTTCAGTCTGCGTTCTTCGAATTAACCGGTATCATTCCTGCAGAAAAGGCAAATGAACTGATGAAGGCAGCTGCTAAGGCTACTTACGGACGTAAGGGCGAAGAAATTGTTAAGAAGAACTGGGCAGCTATCGATGCAGGCGCTAAGGGCATCGTAAAGATTGAAGTTCCGGAAAGCTGGAAGAACTGTACGGATGAAGGTCTGGATTACAAGACTGTTTCAGGCAGCAGAAAGGATGTTGTTGATTTCGTAAACAATGTTCAGACAATGGTAAGTGCTCAGGAAGGCAACGCATTACCGGTTTCTGCTTTCAAGGATTATGTTGATGGTTCTACACCATCCGGTTCTTCCGCATATGAGAAGCGTGGAATTGCTGTTAACATTCCGGTTTGGAATCCGGATAATTGTATCCAGTGTAACTTCTGTTCTTATGTATGTCCTCATGCAGTTATCCGTCCGGTTGCATTAACTGAGGCTGAAGCAGCTGGTAAGCCTGCTGAGATGAAGACCCTTCCTATGACCGGTATGCCGGGATATCAGTTCTCAATGACAATCTCTGCATTAGACTGTACCGGCTGTGGATCCTGCGCAAATGTTTGTCCGGGAAAGAAGGGCGAGAAGGCTCTTACCATGGTTAATATGGAAGCTAACTGTGATGAGACCCAGAAAGTATTTGACTTCGGTCAGACCTTGCCGATCAAGCAGGAAGTTATTGATAAATTCAAAGAGACCACCGTTAAGGGAAGCCAGTTCAAGCAGCCGCTTCTTGAGTACTCAGGAGCATGTGCAGGATGTGGTGAAACACCTTACGCAAAATTGATTACCCAGTTATTCGGTGACAGAATGTATATTGCAAACGCAACCGGATGTTCTTCCATCTGGGGCAATTCTTCACCTTCCACACCTTATACCGTTAATGCCAACGGCCAGGGTCCTGCATGGTCCAATTCCTTATTTGAGGATAATGCGGAATTCGGTTATGGTATGCTGTTGGCACAGAATGCTATCAGAGACGGCTTAAAGGTTAAGGTTCAGGAAATTATGAACTCAGAGAAGGCTTCTGATGAGGCCAAGGCAGCATGCAAAGAGTACCTGGATACCTTTACTGCAGGAGCAACCAATGGTTCTGCAACAGATAAGTTAGTTGCTGCATTAGAAGGCTGTGATTGTGAACTTTGCAAGGCAGTCATCAAAGATAAGGACTTCCTGGCTAAAAAATCCCAGTGGGTATTCGGTGGTGACGGCTGGGCTTATGATATCGGTTTCGGTGGTGTTGACCATGTTCTTGCAAGCGGCAAAGATATCAACATCATGGTATTCGATACAGAAGTTTACTCCAATACTGGCGGACAGTCTTCCAAGGCTACAAAGACAGGTGCGGTTGCACAATTTGCTGCCGGTGGTAAAGATGTAAAGAAGAAAGACCTGGCTTCCATTGCAATGAGCTACGGATACGTATATGTAGCTCAGATCTCGATGGGTGCTGATTATGCTCAGACTGTTAAGGCAATTGCTGAGGCAGAGGCATATCCGGGACCATCCCTGATCATTGCTTATGCTCCATGTATCAACCATGGTATCAAGAAAGGCATGTCCAAAGCTCAGACAGAGGAGAAACTGGCAGTTGAGTGCGGTTACTGGAACAACTTCCGCTTCAATCCGGCTGCTGAGAAGAAATTCAGCTTAGACAGCAAGGCTCCTGCTTTGGATACCTATCAGGATTTCTTAAAGGGTGAGGTACGTTATGCATCCTTAGCTATGAAGAATCCTGAGAGAGCAGCTGATTTATTTGCTAAGAATGAGGCAGATGCCAAGGAAAGATTTGAATATCTGCAGAAGCTGGTTATTTTATACGGAAATGAATAATTGACGTTTTTGTAATCAATATGCGCCCGGATGAAATCATCCGGGCGTTATATATTATTTTTATGGTAGAGAACCATCCATATGACAGATTATTTTTTTGCCATATGGGTGGTTTCTTATATATATTCCTAAATTTCATTCATAATGATTGAGTATCTGCCTTTTTTTGTAATTTACATATTCACTATATAGAAAAGTGGTATCTGGCAAAGAGATAATAATGGAATAATATATAATATATTTTTTAAATAATTATGAATTTGTGTTAATTTTAACGAAAGTTTTTATAAGTAGATTTTTAACTTAAAATCACTTGCAAAAATCCTGTTGAAAGTGTAAATTATGATGATGGATAACATTAAATACGACAAGAAATGAGGAATTGACGGAATGCCTGACAAGAAAATGAGGGATATGACAACAGGATCCCCAATGAAGCTGATTTTAAGCTTTTTGATACCGATGCTGTTTGGCCTTTTATTCCAGCAGTTATACAGTATGGTGGATACGATCATTGTAGGAAAATATTTAGGAGTGAACGCTCTGGCAGCAGTTGGCTCCACGGGATCGATTAATTTTATGATTATTGGCTTCTGTACAGGAGTATGCAGTGGATTTTCCATACCGGTAGCCCAGAAATTCGGAGAGAGGAATGAAACGGCTCTAAGGAGATTTGCAGCCAACAGCGGCTGGCTGTCTTTGATTTTTTCTCTTGTGATAACCAGTGTGGTCTGTGTCTTATGTCATTGCATATTGATATGGATGAAGACACCGGCTGATATCCTGGAAGGGGCGAATGCATACATATTCGTTATTTTTATGGGCATTCCTGCAACATTTCTTTACAATATGCTTTCCGGTATCATAAGATCCATGGGGGACAGCACGACCCCTTTGATCTTTCTTCTGATGTCTTCAGCCATGAATATTATACTGGATTTATTTACGATTCTGGTCTTAAAAATGGGGGTGTCCGGAGCAGCCTGGGCAACGGTGATATCACAGGGCGTTTCCGGTATTTTATGCCTGCTTTATATGATAAAGAAATATCCCATTTTAAAAATGAAGGGAGATGAATGGAAACCTCACAAAATATCAATGAGAATTCTCTGCAGCATGGGTATTCCCATGGGACTTCAGTATTCCATAACGGCAATCGGAAGTGTAGTTCTTCAGACAGCCGTGAACAGCCTGGGCTCGGTAGCAGTTGCATCCGTTACGGCAGGAAGTAAGATCAGTATGTTTTTCTGCTGTCCTTTTGATGCAATGGGAGCCACTATGGCTACCTATGGCGGACAGAATGTAGGAGCAAAGAAGCTTAATCGTATTGACCAGGGCATAAAAAATTGTGTGATTCTGGGCGCTGTCTACTCAGTCATAGCTTTTACGATACTCTTTTTTTTCAGCGATATTGTGGCACTTCTTTTTGTAGACCCAGGGGAGGTTGAAATACTGAGAAAAACAAGATGGTTTCTCATTGGAAATACTGTTTTTTATTTTCCGCTGGCCCTTGTTAACATTGTCCGGTTCATGATTCAGGGACTTGGGTATTCAAAGCTGGCTATCATAGCAGGGGTCTGTGAAATGATTGCCCGATCATTTGCTGGTTTTTGCCTGGTTCCTCTGTTTGGCTATTGGGCAGTATGCTTTGCCAGTCCCATAGCCTGGATTGCGGCAGATGCATTTCTGATTCCGGCATACAGGCATGTGATGCGACAGCTGCACAGGCTTTTTGCTTAAGCAGTTCTGCAGAATTGAACAAAGGACAGGCACTGGGCGCTGGGGAGGGAATAAACTGACTATATAGCTTTCATAAAAGAGGAATCATATGGGCATTTTATCTTATATGCAAAATGATACAGATACAGATAAGAGTTCTGTTGTCACGGTCCTTCCCGGACCGGTTATCCCCTGTTATTTCTGTGATTCCGAAGAAAATGGGATAGTCCGGTTTCTCAATGCGGCAGCTGGCTATGAGCCGTTTTTTATCTCTATAAATAATCAGATGGCAGTATACGGGCTGAATAATGGAGAACTGAGCCAGTATGGCCGGGTGGTCTACGGCTTGCAGGAGGTAACCGTCGCCGAACAGAATGGTTATGTATACATTAAGAAACAGATAAATGTTCCTCTTAATGGTGCAGTTACCGTTGCGGTCATTAATACAGATTCCGGACCGGACCTTATGGAAATTGCAGATATGATCTGCAATGGCGGTATAAATACAGGCTGCTTCCGGGTATGCAATCTTTCTATGACGAACCCCAGAGTTAATATTTCATTGGATGACGGAATAGTTACATTCTTAAATGTAAATTATACGGAAGTGACCAGTTTTCAATATCTTACAACAGGATACTACAAGGCTGTCGTATCAGACAGCAGTGCTTATACAGGAAATATCCTGATAACTACAAATATTTATGTGAGAGGCAATGTGTCTTACACCTTGTACGTCTTTAACTATAGCAATGCGCTTAATGCAATCCGTATTCTTATTGTAGAAGATAGAAGAAAATAAAATTAACGCCTCTGGTTGACAAATCGGAGGTGCTTTGCTATACTCACTGTATTAGATGTATTAATACGGTTAAGGGAGGTAGACTATGATACTGCTTGATTACAAAGACCGCAGGCCAATATACGAGCAGGTTGTCGAGAAGTTAAAGGATCTTATGATATGTGGTGTTCTGGAACAGGATATGCAGCTGCCTTCTGTCCGTACATTGGCGACAGAACTTTCCATAAACCCCAATACCATACAGCGGGCCTATGCGGAGCTGGAGCGGCGGGGGTTTATTTATTCCGTAAAAGGAAGAGGAAGTTTTGTAGCGGATACCAGTTCCATTCGGGCGCTGAAGAACAGTGAGCTGAAAAAGAAACTGGGAAACTGGATTGAAGAAGCCAAACGGGCAGGTCTTACAGAGGATAAGGCACATACCTGGATTGCGGAAGAATGGATAAAAAAGGAATATATGGCAGGGGAGGAGAGCGAGGATGATAAAAGCAGAGAATCTGACTAAAAATTTTGATAATATCATGGCAGTGGACCATGTGAGCGCTCAGATCCGGGCTGGAAGTGTATTTGGCCTGATTGGAACAAATGGAGCAGGGAAAAGTACCTTTCTTAGAATGCTCAGCGGAATTTTAAAGCCTGATGAAGGAAGCGTTACCATTGATGGTGAGCAGATTTATGAAAATGAAAAGGTTAAAAGACGGTTTTTTTATATTTCAGATGACCAGTACTATTTTAATAATGCCACACCTCTTGACATGATGGAATTTTACAGCAGAGTATATCCGGAATTCAGCCGGGAGCGTTTTCAAAATCTGCTGGGAAGTTTTGGTCTGGATATCAGGAGGAAGGTTCATACGTTCTCAAAGGGTATGAAGAAACAGCTTTCTGTACTATGCGGTATCTGTTCCAATACAGATTACCTTTTCTGCGATGAAACCTTTGACGGACTGGATCCTGTTATGCGTCAGGCAGTAAAGAGTATTTTTGCAAATGATATGGCAGAGAGGAATTTAACTCCCATCATTGCCTCTCATAACTTAAGGGAATTAGAGGATATCTGTGATCACGTAGGCCTTCTTCACAGAGGCGGAATCCTCCTTTCCAAAGACCTGGATGATATGAAACTGAACATCCATAAGGTGCAGTGCGTTTTAAAAGACGGGATGACTGCGGATGATATGGTGGCTTTGAAACGGATTAAGACGGAAACACGGGGAAAACTCTACACCATGACCGTGCGGGGAAACAGAGAAGAAGTGGAAGGGCAGATGGAGTCATACCAGCCTGTATTTTACGAGATTATACCATTATCTCTGGAAGAGATATTTATAAGCGAGACGGAGGTGGCAGGATATGACATCAAAAAACTTATTTTTTAATCTAATGAAAGAAGATGCCAAAAGGCGTCTCTGGACCATTGCACTGGCCTTTCTGGCGTTTTTCTTTTCTTTTCCGGTGAGAAATGCGCTGGTGGTCTCTGAGTATTTAAAGCAGAGCGAAGTGAATTACCCGAATATTATAGCCGATTTAAATGAATGGCTTGGTTTCCAAAATGGCTGGATTGCCGCACTTCTCATAATTTTGTCACTTATAATGGGTGTAACCAGCTTTTCCTATCTGCATTCCAGGCAGAGGGTAGATTTTTATCATGGGATTCCTGTGAACAGAAGGAATTTATACTGGGCATACTACATAAACGGGATTCTGATCCCTGCAGTGGTTTATGGTGCCAATCTGATCATAAGCATGGGGGTCATTGCAGTAAACGGGATTGATCCTGCTAAGCTTACTGGAACTGCTTTAAGCGGCTTTTTGCTTTTCATGCTCCACTATACCATGCTGTATTCCGTAACCGTTCTGGCCATGATCCTGACCGGGAACATACTGGTAGGGATTCTTGGAACCGGTGTATTTCATTTCTATTTTTTATGCGCTATTTTGGTATTAGAGCTTTGCGTGAACCAGTTCTTTCAAACCAGTTATCGGAGCGGGGAAGAATTATTTAATTTCCTTTTGGATAAATGTTCGGCTTTTGCTCTGTTTATGACCAATATAGACCAGTTGGGATCGGCGGTTTCAGCCGGTGTAAAGGCAGTCAGGATTCTTTCGGTTCTGGGTGTGACGGTGATTGTGTCGTTCCTGACTTTCTGGTTATACAAAAAAAGAGGATCGGAATCAGCTGGAAAGGCATTGGCCTTTAAGGTAAGCAGACCCATAATCCGAATTCCTATCGTAGTGTTATCTTCCCTATGCGGGAGTATCTTCTTCTGGTTTATGCATTCCAGCATAGGCTGGGCAGTATTCGGACTGCTTTGCGGAATGTTTTTATCACACTGCATTATTGAGATCATATATCATTTTGATTTCCGCAAACTGTTCTCTCACTGGAAGCAGATGATCGCATCTGCTGTATTGGCAGCAGTGATTTTCAGCGTTTTCAGGTATGACCTGTTGGGGTATGACCGGTATATACCGGCTGAAAGCTCCATTGAATCTGTTGCGGTTTCCATGTCGGATTCAGATAATTGGGTCTCGTATGGTTACACAAGTCAGGATTCCAGGGGAGACTATTTCTGGCAATATCAGGATTCTGACGATTATATTTTTAACAATATGGAACTTAAAAATGCAGCTCCGGTCCTGACCCTGGTAAGGGAAGCAGTAAAGAAAAACCAGGAAATGTATCATGGAAATGAATTACAAGATGACTACCCGGAAGACGGATACAGAAATTTTTGTTTTTCTGTAAAATACAATTTAAAAAACGGAAAAAGTGTTTACCGAAGTTATGCTTTGCGGAATCATGAGATCCTTCCTGAAATTGCAGAAATTTATGAAAATCCGGATTTTCTTAATGCAGTATATCCGGTTCTTGCCCAGTCACCTGACAATACTGTTTGGGTGAGGATCAGCCGTGGAGAACAGACCAATATTGTCAGCCGCGACAGGAACGGAACAGATAAAGCCATGACTGAAAAATTACTTTTGGCTTATCAGGAGGACTTTAGAAATTTAAAAGTGGAAACGATGCAGAAGGAAAATCCAGTTGCCACCATTCAGTTTTTGACCAGAAAACAGGCAGAGGCGGAAATAAAACAGGGAGAGATACAGAATTCCTGGAAATACAGTGATGTCACCTCCAGAGGTTATTATCCAATTTATCCTTCCTTTAATAAGACACTGGAACTGTTAAAAGAGTGTGAGGTGGATGTGGACAGCTGGAACTGCCCGGATTATGTAAATGAGATCAGTATAGATATCGGACAGTTTATTGATTATAAATATTATGATGGCAAAGATACGCAAAACCTGACGGTCACGGATCAGGATCAGATCAGGCAGATGATGGATCAGGCGGTGATAGAAGATAATTCCGGCATGAATCCTTTCAGTTTAAGATGGGAAGAGAATGTTATACTTTTTACTGCCATAACAGGTGATGGAGGAAAGGCGGATGAAATCAGTTATTCCATTCCATTAGATCGGCTGCCGGAGTCTTTGCAAAAAGAGATAGATAAGATTAAAAGGGATGCGTAAGCAGTCTTTCATTGACTTTTTCTTCCAATGAAGTTAAAATAATAGGAGCAAAGTCAAAGGAGGAATCGCGGATGGCATTTTTTGAAGAGCTGGGAAAGACACTTAGTGATACCGGCAAAGAGGTTGCAACAAAGGCAAAAGCACTGACTGAAACAATTCAGCTCAAGACACAGATCAGTGCAGAGAAAACAAAATTAGAAGAAGCCTATGCAGTCATCGGCAAACAATTTTATGAAGCTGAGAAAGAGCCGGAGGAATCTTATGCAAAGGCTTTTGAAGCTGTCAGGGCCAGCCGGGAGAGAATTGCCGCTCTGGAGATTGAACTGACCCAAAGCGAAGGAACCCGTATCTGTGCGGAATGTGGAGCTAAAGTTTCCAAGGATTCTTTTTTCTGCGGAAAGTGCGGCGCTCCTGTTAAGGAGTCTGATGCAAAAAAGAATGCAGAAGAAGATGAGACAGCGAAGAAAGAGCAGGTTGCTTCTGCAGATGAAGAAGATCCTACAGTTGGAATGAATGCGTTAAATGAAGACGCATTTGAATCTACAGAAGAATAAGAATCAAAAATCAGAGGCCGGCTGAAAAAGCCGGTCTTTCTTTTCCTTTTTTATAAGTAAAGTATGTAAATTTTTTGTAAAATATGGTAGACTAAAGCCGATTCTTAAATATTAAAGGAGCTTATCATGAAAACATATGTTAAATGGCTTATTAAGATTATTCTCTTTTCTGCCATGATAAATATTTTTATAGAGATGGCAAGCAGAAAATCTTTCATAAGCCTTGGTTTCTACATAGGGGACAGTCTGCCTGTTTTTCTTTTAAATACTCTTATTATAGCATTGCCCTTTACAGCAGTATTTGTAATGAAACGAAAGGTCTTTGCATGCATTACCATATCGGCAGTCTGGCTGTTTATGGGAGTGGTAAACGGAATTCTGCTCATTTACCGCACAACACCTTTTACTGGGGCGGATTTCAGGCTGGTGAAATATGGGGTAAGTCTGGCCACTACATACTTTACCTGGATCCAGATCATACTGATTGGGTTTGGGGTTATACTGGCACTGGCCTTTCTGATTATGGTCTGGCATAAAGCTCCTGTCTCAAGGGAGATGGTCCGTTATGGAACAGGGGCAGGAGTCATAGCTCTGAGTGCGGTCATTGTACTGGGACTGACAAGTGCGGCTATGAAGACAGGCCTGGTAGCTGTACATTTCGGTAATATCGGAGAGGCTTACCAGACCTTTGGATTCCCATATTGCTTTTCGAATTCCCTTTTTAATACAGGAATTGCGAAACCGGAAGGATATGGGAGTGATGCCGTAGAGGCTATCCGGGATGAGGAACTTGTTCCGGAGAATACTTATGCCATTTCTGAGGATACTAAGCCCAATGTGATCATGATTCAGCTGGAATCCTTTTTTGACCCATCCTTATGGAAGAACAATCCTGTTAAATATGATCCGATCCCGTTTTTCCATCAGCTTCAAAAGAGTTATCCTGGCGGTTATATAAGCGTTCCATCGGTTGGAGCGGGGACTGCAAATACAGAGTTTGAATCTATTACGGGAATGAATCTGGATTTTTTTGGGCCTGGTGAGTATCCGTATAAAACGGTATTAAAAAAAACCTGCTGTGAAAGTCTGGCATTTGATTTAAAAAAATTAGGCTACAGTGCTCATGCAATCCATAACAATGAAGCCACTTTTTATGACCGGAACCGGGTATTTTCACAGCTTGGGTTTGATACGTTCACTCCAATTGAATATATGAATAATATAGAACGGAATCCTGCCGGCTGGTGTAAGGATAAGATTCTGACCGGAGAGATTATCAAAACCCTGGATTCCACACCTGGCCCTGATTTCATCTACACCATATCAGTACAGGGGCATGGAAAATATCCGGATTTTGAATATTACTGCCAGCAGATAGGAGAAATGGATCAGTTTATCCGCTCTCTGGTCAACACCTTAAGAACCAGAAAAGAACCGATTGTACTGGTTATGTACGGAGATCACCTGCCGGGTTTTGAGTGGTCAGAGGAGGAGATGAAAAACCACTCCCTGTTCCAGACCGAATATGTTATCTGGAACAATATGAACCTTCCACTGGAGAAAAAAAATGTAGAGGCCTATCAGATCGCAGCCCATGTTTTGGATATGCTGGGTATCCAGGAGGGGACAATGATGCGGTTTCACCAAAAGTATTTAAACAATGGAGGAACTGATCAGGACAGCTATCTGGAGGCAATGAAGACTCTTGAATATGACATTCTGTATGGAGGAAGAGAGGTCTATGGAGGAGAAAGTCCCTATGAGCCAACAAAACTGAAAATGGGAATTGACGATATCACCATTGATCATGTCGTTTACAATGATTCCAATGTATTGATTTTTGGAGAGAATTTTACGCCTTATTCCAGAATTTGTTTTGATGGAAAGGCTGTGGACACCACATTTGTCTGGCCGGAACTGATCATAGCAAAAAATATTCCGGAAAAAAAGGCGGTCGATTCGGAAATTTCTGTGTGGCAGATCGGAAGGGATAAGGTCCCACTGGGTGAGGATGGGACCGTATCAACAAATTTTTCCCATTAGGGCTTCGGATGCATTGTCAAAAGTACTGTATTTTGATATTCTCCATCGTATTAAGGGTAAGTAATTTAATTTTAAAGCCTGATTAATTCATATTCTGCATTTCCCAGACCGATTTTTACTGCATGTTCAATAGACGTTTTCCAGTTTGTGTCCGGATGAGTGTCTGTGAAATGATCGTGGTGGTGGCTGCCATGCTTTTCCAATATGCTTCCTGCGATAACTGGCTGCCGGTTCACGGCGTCTACGCAGGCCATATCCAGGGCTACCGGATCAAAGGAGGCGAAGATGCCCACATCAGGGATAATGGGGATATCGTTTTCTGCATGGCAGTCACAGTTTGGAGATACATCCATGACAAGACTGATGTGGAAGTTTGGCCGGTCCTTAATGACAGCCTGAGTGTATTCTGCTATCTTGCAGTTTAAGATATCATTGGACTCATCATAGTCTGTTTTTATGGCATCTACCGGACAGACTCCAATGCAGCGGCCGCAGCCAACGCAGTGTTTATGGTCAATAGCGGCCTTTTTTTCCGGAAAGGTGATGGCGCTGTGGGCGCAGTTTTTTTCACAGGCATGGCAGCTCACACAGGTTTCCTGTGTTACATGAGGCTTTCCGGAGTTATGCATTTCCATTTTGCCGGCCCGTGAACCGCAGCCCATTCCGATGTTTTTTAAGGCTCCCCCAAATCCTGTACTCTCATGGCCTTTGAAATGGGTTAGGGAGATAAAGATGTCGGCATCCATGATCGCCCGTCCGATTTTAGCTTCTTTAATGTATTCACCGTCAATGGGAACCAGAATGTCGTCGGTTCCTTTTAATCCATCGGCAATTAAAACGTGGCATCCCGCAGAAAAAGGAGAAAAGCCGTTTTCATAAGCAGTATCTAAATGATCCAGGGCATTTTTACGGCTTCCTACATATAGGGTATTACAGTCCGTTAAATACGGTTTTCCACCCTGGGATTTAATCAGATCGGCCACTGCTTTTGCATAATTAGGCCGGAGAAAAGATAAGTTTCCTAACTCACCAAAATGGATTTTAATAGCCGCATATTTGTTCTGAAAGTCAATCTTATCAAGCATACCGGTGGTTTTTATCAGCCTTTTGAGCTTCTGGGGAAGGTTTTCCTGGAAAGTGGCATGAAAATCTGTGTAGTAAACTTTTGATTTTTCCATAAAAGGTCTCCTTTTGTCAATTTTAATTATTTGCTATTATACTGTAAATAATCAGGTAATTCAAGAAGCTGATTGGGACTTTATTTCTAAAACCATTTATGATACACTAGGAGAATCATAGTACATAGGATTACAGGAGGAAGAAATATGAGCCAGAATAGACGTTCCAGAGAGACAGTCTGCATTCAGGGCGGATGGCAGCCTAAGAGCGGAGAAGCAAGAGTGCTACCGATTTATCAGAGTACAACATTTAAATATGACGACAGCAATCAGATGGGAAGGCTGTTCGACCTGGAAGAAGAGGGGTATTTTTATACAAGGCTTGCAAATCCTACCAATGATGCTGTAGCTTCCAAGATCTGCGAACTGGAAGGGGGAGCGGCAGCAATGCTGACTTCTTCCGGACAGGCAGCTAATTTTTATGCGTTGTTAAATATCTGTGAAAAGGGAGATCATGTAATCAGCTCGGCAACGATCTATGGGGGTTCTACCAACCTGTTTACCGTAACTTTGAAAAAGATGGGGATCGAATCTACACTGGTAGACCCTGATGCTCCGCTTGAAGAACTGGAGCAGGCATTCAAGCCAAATACCAAAGCGGTATTTGCGGAGACCATAGGAAATCCTTCCCTGGTGGTCCTTGATATTGAAAAGTTTGCAAAACTTGCTCATAAGCACGGTGTTCCGCTTATTATTGATAATACCTTTGCAACACCGATCAACTGCCGCCCTTTTGAGTGGGGAGCGGATATCGTGACCCATTCAACCACAAAATACATGGACGGACATGCCACCAGCGTAGGAGGCTGTATCGTTGACAGCGGAAATTTCAAATGGGAGGCACAGGCAGAAAAATTTCCCGGTCTTACCACACCGGATGAATCCTATCATGGTATTATTTATACTAAAAAATTTGGAAAACTGGCTTATATTACAAAAGCTACCTCACAGCTTATGAGGGATCTGGGTTCCGTTCCTTCGCCGATGAATTCGTTTCTTCTGAATCTCGGCCTGGAGACACTTCATCTCCGGGTTCCGCGTCACTGTGAGAATGCTTTAAAGGCAGCGGAATATTTAAAATCAAGGGAAGATGTAGCCTGGATCAAATACCCTGGTTTAAAGGGGGACAGGTATTATGATCTGGCTGAAAAATATATGCCTGGCGGTACCTGCGGCGTAATTTCCTTTGGCTTAAAGGGAGGGAGAGAATCTGCAGTGAAGTTCATGGATAAACTTAAGCTTGCGGCTATTGTGACACATGTGGCGGACGCCCGGACTTCTGTTCTGCATCCGGCCAGCCATACTCACAGGCAGCTGACAGATGAGCAGCTGGTTGAGGCAGGGGTAGATCCATCCATGATCCGGCTCAGTGTGGGGATTGAGAATATAGAGGACATCATTGAGGATATCAGACAGGCATTGGATTAAGCGTAGACAGGAGGTACAGAGGATGAAAAAAATCAGGGGAATGCTGCGAATAGTCTTTGGCAGGACGACATTTGCGGTTATTTCTCTTATGGTTCAACTGGTCATTTTAATAGCAGGGGCACGTTTTCTGGATCATTATATGATATATTTATATGGAGGCTTTGCCCTGCTCGGTGCTCTGGTTATCATTTACATTCTTAATAAAGAGGAAAATCCGAGTTTTAAACTTGCATGGATGGTTCCTATTGCAGCGGTCCCTGTGTTCGGAATCCTTTTTTACCTTTTTTTGGAGTTTCAAATCGAAGGAAAGCTTATTGATAAAAAGCTGCGTATTAATATAGAAAACACGGAGGGCTTTATGACCCAGAATCCGCAGGTCATGGAGAAGTTGTCAAGAGTAAGCAGGAGTAATGCCAATCTGGCCTCCTATATTAAAAATGCCGTACATTACCCGGCTTATACGAATACCAATGTCCAATATTTTCCTTCGGGAGAAGCCATGTTTGAAAAAATCAAGGAGGAACTGGAAAAAGCCAGGCGCTTTATCCTCATGGAATATTTTATTGTGGAACGTGGAGAGATGTGGAGTTCAATATTGGAGATCCTGGAACGAAAAGTAAAAGAAGGAGTGGAGGTCCGGTTCATGTATGACGGAATGTGTTCCCTGATGCTCCTTCCGTATAATTTCCAAAAGGAACTGCAGGAAAAAGGAATCAAGACAAAGGTTTTTTCCCCAATTAAACCGGTTTTAACAACATACCAGAATAACCGGGATCATAGAAAAATTCTTGTGGTGGATGGACATACGGCCTTTACAGGCGGGGTGAATCTGGCAGATGAATACATAAACCGAAAGGTCCGGTTCGGCCATTGGAAGGATACAGGAATTATGCTGAAGGGGGATGCTGTCACCAGTTTTACCATGATGTTTCTGCAGATCTGGAATATTTCAGAAAAGGTACCGGAGGATTATGGAAAATATTTAAAAGATCCAGAGTATTATTATCCTTTGGAATTAAATATGGACGGATTTGTGATACCATATGGAGACAGTCCTCTGGATCAGGAAACGGTAGGAGAACAGGTTTATCTGGATATCATAAACTCAGCCCGTTACTATGTACATATCATGACTCCATATTTAATTCTGGACTATGAAATGATTCAGGCCCTTATGTTTGCTGCAAAGAGGGGAGTGGAAACCATTATTATCCCCCCCCGCATACCGGATAAGAAATACGCTTATCTTCTAGCCAGGTCTCATTATGAGGAGTTAATAAGAGCAGGAGTCAGAATCTGTGAATATACACCAGGATTTATGCATGCCAAGGTCTTTACCAGTGATGATACAAAGGCTGTGGTGGGATCTATTAATATGGATTTTCGTAGTCTTTACCTGCATTTTGAATGCGCAGCATATCTGTATCGGAATGATGTAATCCGGGACGTTGAGCGGGATTTTCAAAACACTCTGGCACAGTGTCATAATATTACACTGGAAGATTGTAAAAAATACCCATGGTATTTGAGATTTGGCGGCCGGGCATTGAGATTATTTGCACCGCTCATGTAAACTGTGTTGCCTTTTAGAATCATGACCATCCGTCAAACGGGTGGTCATAATTGATGGATACAAAGAATGCGCCGGAAGAGTTATCCTTCGGCGCATTTATAAGAATAATTTTACGGAGCAACTTCCGTAATAACCATGTTTGCAACGACAGGGGTTGAACCATAAAATACGGTTTGCCCAGTCGTATTAATAAGTGCTATTGTTGCAGGGGCAGCTCCCACTGAAACAAGTGATATACCGTTTAACTGACCGGTTACGATCGGTGAACTTGCAGATACACCACCACTGCCATTTACTTCAACAGTAAATTCTACAAATGTGGATGCGCCAGCTCCGTCTGTAGATACCCACCAGGATACAAAGTAATTGCCTTCTGCTGTAATGGTTGCAATTCCTGAAACAGGGTCGTAAGAAACATTAAGGCTTTGATCATTTAGGATGGTATCAAATAATACAGGATCTCCATCAGCGACAGCTATATCTGAAGTAAGCTGTACCTGGATTCCTCTTAGTTGTACCGATGGCCCAGTCGGTCCAGTCGGTCCCTGGGCACCAGTAGCGCCTGTCGGTCCAGTCGGCCCCTGGGCACCAGTAGCGCCGGTCGGTCCAGTTGGTCCAGTCGGTCCCTGAGCACCGGTAGCGCCGGTCGGTCCAGTCGGTCCGATCGGTCCCTGAGCGCCGGTAGCGCCTGTCGGTCCAGTCGGCCCCTGGGCACCAGTAGCGCCGGTCGGTCCAG
>CAYOCB010000020.1:0-72757 GCA_964402355.1 uncultured Lacrimispora sp. | reverse complement strand
AGGCAGAAGGCACTAAGCAGAGCGCCTATAACACCTTGTATCAGGCCTATGATACCTACCAGTGGGCGGTAAATGGTATTATCATGACTTCGGAGCAGTAGGCTGAGGCTTTTTTATAAGCAGGTCGGCCAGCTTTAAGCGGATATGGATTTTCGGACTTTTCTGCTTTAACATTTCATAATCGGCCGGATTAATGGATTCCCGGAGTGTCTCTTTGGATTTTTCCGGAACAACTGCATAAGAGGAATCCACGAAACAAAGCGGAGGATAGAGGACACACCACCAGTTGTGTCCTTTTCCTTTGCCAATTTCTACCCGGACGGCTTCATAATTTCCGCAGGGGAAAACCATATCTCCATAAGTCTTCACGGGAAAGTAGCAATCAGTCAGTTCTATATGTGCGGGGTAGTCATATCCCATTTTGTTCATGTATCGTTCTGCTTCCTCTTTCAGGCTGTCCCTGTGGGATAGAACATAGCTTTTCGTTTTTTCAAGGGATGCATTTTCTCCAAGGCCCTCATATATTGAATTAAGAAGCAGGGTGCGTACGTTTAATTTAAGCTTCTGGTCCTCTGGGCTGTTGCTGTTTGCCAGGACGTGAAAGCGCAGGATTTCCGGAGCAATGCGTGCGGCAAGGGCCTCATCTTTTTGACGTCCCTCAGCCAGGGTAAGTAAAAGTGCAAGCAATAAACAGGTGATACATAAGAACAGGTCACGTTTTTGTTTCATAGGGGTTCCTCCTTTTTTCTGGAATCTATTTGTAATTGTAACCATATGTGCTATAATATAAACGCTGTAAAATTGAGAAATTAGTAAGGAGATATGTATGGATAAGAAAACCGCGGTTGTACTGTTTGGCGGCCAGTCATCGGAGCACATCGTGTCCTGTATGTCGGTCATCAATATTATTAACCATATTAATAAAGAAAAATATGAGCTGATTCTGATTGGAATTACAGAGGAGGGACGCTGGATTAAGACAGAATCCGTTGAGGAAATAGAAAACGGCACATGGAGAAACGGTGTAGTTTCTGCTGTTATTTCACCGGATGCCACCGCGCGATGTTTAATAATAATGGATGGAAAAAGAACGGAGACTGTGAAGGTCGATGTGGTGTTCCCGGTTCTCCATGGCTTATATGGAGAAGACGGAACGGTCCAGGGGCTTTTGGAACTGTCTAAAATCCCTTACGTGGGCTGCGGCGTACTGGCTTCCGCTGTTTCCATGGATAAATTGTATACGAAGATCATTATAGAAGATTTAGGGGTCAGACAGGCGGCATATGTGCCGGTAATGCGCCAGGACTTAAAGGATATGGATGCCATTGTGGATAAGGTAGAGAGTAAAATTTCCTATCCGGTATTTGTTAAGCCGTCCAATGCAGGCTCTTCCAAGGGTGTCAGCAGGGCGGATAATCAGAAGGAGCTTACCGCTGCTTTGCTGGAAGCTGCAGAGCATGACAGGAAAATACTGGTGGAAGAGATGATCGTCGGCAGGGAAATCGAGTGTGCCGTGTTCGGAGGCGGAAATATTCCTGTGGAAGCCTCTGGCGTAGGTGAGATTCTGGCAGCAGCACAATTCTATGATTTTGATGCCAAGTATTACAATTCGGATTCCAGAACCGTATTAAATCCTGTTCTTCCTGAAGGGGCCGTTGAGCAGGTTAAAGAAGATGCAAAAGCCATTTTCCAGGCAGTAGACGGATATGGTCTGGCACGGGTGGATTTTTTTGTAAAAGAAAATGGAAGTGTGGTATTCAATGAAATCAATACCATGCCTGGATTTACAGCGATCAGCATGTATCCCATGCTTTGGGAAGCTGCTGGAATGGATAAAGATCAACTGGTTGACCGACTGATGGAACATGCGATGAGCCGCTGCCAGTTATAGAGGAGAAGTGTTATGGCAGACAGAAATTCCCCTATAGGGGTATTTGATTCCGGTGTAGGCGGGCTGACGGTAGCACGGGAAATCATGAGGCAGATGCCGGATGAGAGGATCGTGTATTTCGGAGATACAGCCAGAGTTCCATACGGCAATAAATCATGCAGTACGGTAATCCGTTTTACCAGACAGATCATTCGATTTCTGCTGACCCAGGATGTAAAGGCGATTGTAATCGCCTGCAATACCGCTACATCGTATGCTCTTGAAGCAGTAGAGAAGGAACTGGATATCCCCATAGTCGGAGTGATCCATGCGGGAGCCAGAACTGCTATTGAGTCTACGAAAAACGGTAAAATAGGCGTTATCGGAACAGAGGGGACGATACACAGCGGGGTCTACACCAGAGTGATGAAGGGGATGCGGGAAGATATTGAAGTAACCGGAAAACCCTGCCCTTTATTTGTCCCGCTGGTGGAAGAAGGCCTTCTTCACGATTCGGTTACAGATGAAATCGCATCCAGATATTTAAGTGAATTAAAAGGAAAGTATATTGACACACTGGTACTTGGCTGCACCCATTATCCGCTGCTGCGTTCCACCATCGGAAGACTTATGGGTCCGGAGGTAACGCTTGTGAATCCCGCTTATGAAACCGCATTGGAGTTAAGGCAGATTTTGGAAGAGGATGGGCTTTTATGCGATCCCCAGGGTGATTTTACTGAGAAATATCTATTCTATGTCAGTGATCTGGCAGAGAAGTTTACGAGCTTTGCCACTTCCATCCTTCCTGGTCAGGTAAAAGAGACAAAGCAGATAAATATCGAGCAATTTTAAAGGAGTTTTACTATGACAAGAGATGTTCTGATCAGCATCAGCGGGATGCAGATCGCAGAAGAAGATAACAATGCGGTAGAGATGATAACTGCCGGGGATTATTTTTTAAAAAATGGAAACCATTACATCCTGTATGATGAGATACAGGAAGGGGTAGAGGGTGTGATAAAGAACACCATCAAGATTCACCGGTCAGGGCTGGACATCATCAAACGCGGCAGTTCCAGCGTTCATATGACATTTGAAAAGGACAAGAAGAACCTGTCCTGCTATGCGACACCTTTTGGAGAGCTGATGATCGGGATCAGTACCAACGATATCAGGGTCGATGAGGAAGAGGACAGCTTAAAGGTCCGGGTAGCCTATTCCCTGGACATCAATTATCAGCATGTTTCGGAATGCAACATTGTGCTGGATGTCCACTCAAAGGCTACCGCAGATTTTCGCCTTTTAAATTGAGAGAAGACATTTATCCCGGCGTATATCTTTTTTCAATTTAAAAAATATAATCTTTAACTAATGGTATCGCACCATATTTTCCAAGAAGATAATCTTTGGAAAAACTGGCATCAGACCGGACCTTTATATCAGCCAGTGTATAGACCCTGGACTCCTGATACTCATTGATATCCACAAAAGCGACTTCATCCCGCCGGAACTGCTGGTTATTTAATATAGAGATATCATTGGTTGTAAAAATGAGCTGTATATCTGTGTTCTTTTCCTGCTGAAAAGAATCTACAATGAATTTTGTAACAGCAGGATGAAATTCATTAGACAAATTATCGATGATCAGAACCCCTCCTTTTTGGGATAAAAGGTAAATTCTTATAAATAAGGACAGATATTTTAACGTGCCCATGGAAACCTTTGTAATGTCCATATATTTTATTTGGTACTGGCCGGTGAACCTGGATTTAAAACGGTATCCAAGCTTGGGTATCCCCCTGTCAATAATAAAGTCCTCCACAGGAATTCCAAGCTTTTGAATCTGCGATAATCCATAATTGAGTGCTTCAGGGTTTTCGAGTACATTGCAAAAATTTCTCTCCATGCATACATGTCCGGCAATCTGGAATGGTTCAAGGAAGTCATAATAATAAATGATATGATTCAAAAAAAAGTTCTCAAACGGTTCCATAATTGCTGTGAATTCCGGAATGTCCAGCCATGACAAGACCGGACAGAATAACCGGTTATCATGAGGGCGGAGTCTGTCCTTCTGACGCAGCGATTTTTCATACAGACGTCCAATCGAAAGATCTCCGGCATTCCGGGTGAATACAATATGGTGGTCTACCATCAGGTGCTCTGTAAGAATTTTATTCTCACAGATAGAGAAGCCGTAATCGTAAACCCGCTGACCGCTTATAAAGGAAAGTTCCATTTCTGTGGGCTGGTGACTGTCCTCATCTGTCTGGAAGGGGATAATCCTGTCCATTTTGCATATCTGCAGAAATGACATGAAATGCCTTTTGGGGATATCTCTCAATGAAAAAAGCTGCCAGAATATAAGCGAGTGAAAGCTGGCGAGGGCCAGAGACAGATTGGTTTTTCCACTGGCGTTCGCCCCATAGACAGCCAGGGTCTTTATCAGTTTTCTATTATCGGCATGGATCAGATGGCCGGGAAGTTCTTTGTAACTGACGGCTCTCATATCAATAAATGTTTCATTTAAAAAAGATCGGAAATTCTTAAAACGAAAAGAAATTATCATTGTACTCTGTCCTCCTTTTCGAGATTATATCGTAAAAAGATTAAAAAATAAACAAAAACAGGAAAAAATGTGATTACCATGTGATAATTTCGTCAAGAAGCTGTTGCTGCTCTTTGCTGGAACGGGTTAGATAAATTCTTGTGGTTTCAATGCTTTCGTGTCCCATTAAATCGGCTAAAAGAGAAATGTCATTAAAGCTAGCCAGGAAATTTTTGGCAAAGCGGTGACGGAAGGAATGAGGATAAACGGTATCGGGATCTATTCCGTAGCGCTTTGCCAGATGTTTTAACTGGTAATTAATTCCACGGGGAGTAATCAGATGTCCCTCTTTATTTAAAAACAGGAAGCCACTTTGAATATCCTGCTTTTTACACCAGTCCAGTGCTTCCTCACATAGGGAATCCGGAAAATAAATGCGGCGGACCTTACCGCCCTTGGAATACAGATCCAGATATCCCAGGTTCAGATGCTCTGCTTTAATCTGGATAAGTTCGCTTACACGAGCGCCTGTTGCGGCCAGAAAGCGTACGATAAAGTACCAGAAGTATTTTTTTTCTTCTTTTAATTTATTTTTTAAAATCTCATAATCTTCATTTGAAATAACGGTATCCAGAAAAGACTTTTGCTGGACTTTAACGGAAGGGAGATGATAAGAAGCTATTGGGATATAATCTTCTTCATTCGTTTCGGCCAGATAACGTGAATAATGATTAATAGCATAGATCCGTTGGTTTATGGTCGCAGGCCGATAGCGGGAAATCAGGTAGTTTTTATACTGCTGCAGATTTTCAGGCGTAATTTCCTTATAAATACTGAAAAAAAGGCGGATACTGCCCGCATAGGCTGTTATAGAATTATTCGATAAGTTTTTTTTCTTCAGGTATTTTTTGAATTCATTCAGCAATTCTTCATTTAACATAGTTCCCTACCAATTCACAATTTGATTCACAATCTGTTTCTGTTCTGTGCTGCTTCTATGAAGATAGATTCTAGTAGTTTCGATACTTTCATGGCCTAGTATATCGGATAACATGGAGATATCCCCGCACTTTTCAATGAAATTCTTGGCGAAACGGTGCCGGAAGGAATGGGGATAAACCACCTTGGAGTCCAGATCGTAAAGAACGGTGAATTTTTTTAGCTGGCCGCGGATTCCGGCTGGTGTAATCTGCTCGCCGTATCGGTTTAAGAATACAAAACCACTGACCCGGTCAATTTGGCAGAGCCATTTAAGCGCATCCATGCGCAGGTTTTTGGGAATATAGATTCTTCTGATCTTATTATCCTTAGAATAAATGTCCATGTAGCCGCATTTAACATGTTCTACTTTAATCTGAACCAGTTCACTGACCCGGACACCGGTGGCTGCCATAAACCGTATAACAAAATAGTACAGCATGTTACCCGATCGGATCAGACACTTTTTTAAATATTCGTAGTCTGCCTGGCTGATGACATTTTCCAGAAATGTTTTCTGCTGAACTCGTATCATCAGCATTTTTGAGGACGGTAACTTTAAAGACTCCATGAAACAATTCAGTGCCCTGATTCTTAAATTCACTGTTTGAGGTTTATAATGTTCCATCAGGTAACATTTATAGAGCATAAGATTGTCGTGGTTTATTACATGATATAATTCCAGAAATTGTTTCGCTGCGAATATATATACGTGAATAGTATTGAAAGACATGTTATTGAATTCCAGATAGTTATGAAAATCATTAATACTTTGCTCAAAGGCACTTTTGCTTTCTGCTTCTGAATCAGTTATGGTATTTTCTTTCGTCATATCTTTTTCTCTCCTTGTATAATGATGCAAAAACAGTTTACCACAAGTATATAAATTACGTATTAAAAAATCAAGAAAAATTCGAAAAAATAGTTAAAAATATTGATAAAGTACACACAAAATGGCGTTTGCTTTCGATAATTTCCAATATTAGAAGTATAATTACCTCGTGATGCAATTAGGAATTTCAAGAAGTATTTCAAAAAGAAAAAAGGAGAGTGCATTTTTATGAAAAAGCAGACAAAATTAGTTGCTGTATTATCCACAGCAGCGCTGCTCGCATTAGGCGCATCCATGACTTCTTTCGCAGCAACCGGCTGGCAGGAAGAAAATGGTACATGGGTGTACTATGATAGGAGCGGAGATTCAGTAACCGAGAAGTGGGAAAAATCAGGAGATAACTGGTTCTATCTTAATGAAGACGGAGAAATGGCTGCTGATTATCTGGTAGAGTATGATGATAACTACTATTATGTCGATGAAAATGGTGCAATGGTGACTAACAAGTGGGTATCCATGGAAAACGATGATTATGACGGTGATGATGAAGAAGAACCGATGAATCACTGGTACTACTTCGGATCTAATGGTAAGGCATACAAGAGTTCCTCAACCGGCAATAATGCTTCCTATAAGACTATCAATGGAAAGAAGTACATTTTTGATGATGAAGGAAAAATGTTGTATGGCTGGATAGATGACAACGGCGAAAGAGTAACTGGTGATGATGACTGGCGCGACGGTGTTTATTATTGCGGCGATGAAAATGACGGTGCTCAGAGAGCAGGCCAGTGGGAGTATCTGGATATTACTGATAACAACTATGATGATACTAGTGCTGGTGTATCCAGCAACAATCTGTTCGATGATGAGGAACAGACCCGTTACTTCTATTTTAAGACAAATGGTAAGAAAATGACAAAGGAGAAGGGCAAGACCATCAATGGGAAGAAATACAGCTTTGATGTAGATGGCCGTATGAATGCTGAATGGGTTAACTGGGATGCTTCACCAAGTACAACAGTGGCAACTGCAGGAACAGCAACAGACAGTGAGACTACGCAGGGCAGTTCAAAATACACCGAGGGTTACAGATACTACGGAGACCCGGAAAATGGTGCAAGAGTGACAAAAGGATGGTTCCAGGTCGTTCCGGATTCTTATTTGAGCCAGGGTGATTATGATGACGATGAGACTAACTGGTACTACTCTGATAAAGATGGTAAGCTTGTCGCTTCTGAGATTAAGACAATCAATGGTAAAAAGTATGCATTTGATTCATATGGGGTAATGCAGGATGGTCTGGTTGCGATTAAATTTGCAGGAAACAGCACAACTGATATTGCAGATATTGAGGGTGACGATGACTTAAGTGCTTACAACTTTGATACAGAAGATGAATTCAAGGACAATGTATCTGGGTTATATACTGATGCAGATTATAGACTATACTACTTCGGTGACGGTGATGACGGAGCCATGAAGACCGGAAAACAGAATTTGGACATTGATGGGGATTCCTTCTCCTTCCTGTTCAACAAGTCCGGCAGCACAAAGGGTCAGGGCAAGTTCGGCGTCGATGATGATAAATATTACCTTGGCGGTATGTTGCTGAAGGCTGACAAAGATGACAAGTATTCCGTAGTCAAGACTGTAAAATCCAGCGATGGATATACTGAGGTCAAGCTATTAACGACAGAAGAATTCCTGGATGAGATGGGCGTAACTTCTTCTATTCCTACCGGAGATGAAGACGATTATGATGAGTATTATGATGTAAAGAATAATGCAAAAGATGGTCAGACTGATGAAGATGGCAATCAGATAGAATACAGACTGGTTAATACAGCAGGCAATGTTCAGAAGAGCAAGAGCAAAGCAAAAGATGGAGATGACCGCTGCTATAAGGTTAACAGCAGTAAGGAAATTGAAACTGTATATGTAGAAAGTTAATTCATCAGTTCTTAAATGATTTTTAATGCTGCAGGCATTGTCTCATGATTGTTTTATCATGAGGCAATGTCTTTTAGTGGTTTGATAATTCAGACTGCTTTTCAATTTCAGAAACATACAAGAAAGAGTCTGACTTGTCAGACTCTAGCGCTGATGCGCTGTCACTTCAGTGACATATTCCTCTTAAGCGTAATGCGCATCCTGCACGGAGTGCTTTTTATTTAACAGGGGAGTTCGGAGAACTTTCCTATTAAATAAAAAATGCCGGATTTACAATTAATATTGCAATCCGGCATTCAGCTTATAAGTCTGTATTTTTTTACTTTCCTTTTTTCTTAAACCTGTCCAAAAAATTTTTCTTCTTCGGTACGGCCGGAACCGCTTTTCCGCGAAGGCTCTTGATCTCGGTTATGTAGATACCGCTTACAACAACCTTAGCCTCTGTCTTGACCGGCAGCACTTCATATACTTTTGCGTCTGCAATCAGCGTCATAACCTTTGGGCCGACTTTCGCTTTTACGATCGGCAGCTTCGTAAAGCGCATATACTTTGGTGTTTGTTCATACACGATCTTCGGAAGCCCTGCGTTTTTTATCTTCATCTTCTTCTTATCGATAACCAGCATAGATACGGTCTGTGCCGCAGCATCCAGTGCCTGCTGCTGTTCCACCTGACGCTTTTCCAGCTTTCTGCCAAGAAAATAAAGGACTGCCAGAGCCACGACTACGATGAAAAGAATCACTAATAATACGTTTAAAAATGTGCTCACCGGGAATACCTCCAATAGTTCATTTTGTAAATTGGGCCTATCTATAATAGTATAACACATTTCTATGGAAAATACAAGCAAAAAATGCTTGACACCTTGACAGCCCTGTGATATTATGGAATGTGCACTATTGTGGCTTGGTGTGCCTTGAAGGGACATTTATGCCCAAAACAGAAATATTAGAAAGAAAACAGGGGTGAAACGTCAATGGAGAAAAGCAGAATGCGTCCGGTCCCGGCCGGTAAGAGCCTGAGAATGAGTTTCTCAAGACAAAAAGAAGTGCTTGAGATGCCGAATCTGATTGAGATTCAGAAGAATTCCTATCAGTGGTTCCTTGATGAAGGATTGAAGGAAGTCTTTGAGGACATCTCTCCGATTGCAGACTTTGCAGGACACTTAAGTCTTGAATTTGTCGATTTTACATTATGTAAAGATGATATCAAGTACACAATTGAAGAATGCAAAGAAAGAGATGCAACTTACGCGGCACCTTTAAAGGTTAAAGTAAGGCTTTGCAATAAGGATAAAGATGAAATTAATGAACATGAGATCTTCATGGGTGATCTTCCGCTTATGACAGATACCGGTTCCTTCGTGATTAACGGTGCCGAACGAGTTATTGTAAGCCAGTTGGTACGTTCCCCAGGTATATATTATGGTATCGAACACGATAAGGTAGGTAAGGAGCTTTATGCCTGTACGGTTATTCCGAACCGGGGTGCATGGCTGGAGTATGAAACGGACTCCAATGACATTTTCTATGTGCGTGTGGACAGAACCAGAAAGGTTCCGGTTACCGTACTGATCCGTGCGCTGGGCTTCGGCACCAACGCAGAGATTATTGAACTGTTCGGTGAAGAGCCGAAATTATTAGCCAGCTTTGGTAAGGATACTTCCGATAATTACCAGGATGGCTTATTGGAGTTATATAAGAAGATCCGCCCAGGTGAACCTTTATCTGTTGATAGTGCTGAAAGTTTGTTAAATAGTATGTTCTTTGACCCCAGAAGATACGATCTTGCAAAGGTCGGAAGATATAAATTCAATAAAAAGCTTCATTTTAAGAACCGCATTACCGGCCATGTACTGGCTGAGGATGTGGTGGATACCACGACCGGTGAAATTTTAGCAGAGGCCGGAACGACAGTAGACAAGCAGCTTGCATCGGATATACAGAATGCAGCTGTTCCATTCGTTTGGCTGGAAGGGGTGGAACATAAGCAGAAGGTGCTTTCTAATTTAATGGTGGACCTGGCTTCCTATGTGAACTTCGATCCGAAGGAAGCTGGTGTTACAGAATTAGTATTCTACCCTGCCCTTGAAAAAATCCTGTCAGAAGCTGGCAGTGATGATGAAGAAGCTCTTAAGAAGGCGGTTCACAGGAATTTAAACGAGCTGATCCCCAAACATATTACAAAGGAAGATATTCTGGCTTCCATTAATTACAATATGCATTTAGAGGAAGAAGTGGGAAACTCCGATGATATCGACCATTTGGGAAACCGCAGGATCCGTGCAGTGGGCGAGCTGCTGCAGAACCAGTACCGCATTGGTCTTTCCAGAATGGAACGTGTAGTCCGTGAAAGAATGACGACCCAGGACATGGATGGGATTACCCCTCAGTCCTTAATCAATATCAAACCGGTTACTGCGGCAGTGAAGGAATTCTTCGGAAGCTCCCAGCTGTCCCAGTTCATGGACCAGAACAACCCGCTGGCGGAACTTACCCATAAAAGACGTCTGTCTGCCCTGGGACCCGGTGGTCTTTCCAGAGACCGTGCAGGATTCGAGGTTCGTGACGTTCACTATACCCATTACGGCCGTATGTGTCCGATTGAGACACCGGAAGGTCCGAACATTGGTCTGATCAACTCTCTTGCCACTTATGCAAGGGTAAACCAGTATGGATTTGTAGAAGCTCCTTACCGGGTGGTGGATAAGACCGATATCCATAATCCGATGGTCACTGATGAAGTTGTTTACCTGACTGCTGATGAAGAAGATAATTTTGTGGTTGCGCAGGCGAATGAGCCTTTGGATGAGGAAGGCCATTTTGTTCATAAGAATATTTCCGGACGTTTCCGTGAAGAGACCTCCGAATTCCAGAGAAAAAACATCGATCTTATGGACGTATCGCCTAAGATGGTATTTTCCGTTGCGACTGCTATGATTCCATTCCTGGAAAATGACGATGCGAACCGTGCGCTGATGGGATCTAACATGCAGCGTCAGGCGGTTCCGCTGCTGACGACAGAGGCCCCTGTAGTAGGGACTGGCATGGAATCAAAGGCTGCAGTAGACTCCGGTGTCTGTCTGGTAGCCAGAAATGCCGGTGTGGTAGAGCGTTCCGCTTCCAATGAAATTATTATAAAGAGAGATTCAGACGGAGGAAAAGATGTATACCGTCTGACAAAATTTAAGAGAAGCAACCAGTCCAACTGTTATAACCAGAAGCCTATCGTTTATAAGAACAACCATGTGGAGAAGGGTGAGGTAATTGCCGACGGACCATCTACCCAGAACGGTGAGATCGCTCTTGGTAAGAATCCGCTTATCGGATTCATGACATGGGAAGGCTACAACTACGAGGATGCGGTTCTTTTAAGTGAGAGACTGGTTCAGGAAGATGTCTATACCTCTGTTCATATTGAGGAATACGAGGCTGAGGCCCGCGACACCAAGTTAGGGCCGGAAGAGATCACCCGCGATGTTCCCGGTGTGGGCGAAGATGCGTTAAAGGATCTGGATGAGAGAGGAATCATAAGAATCGGTGCGGAAGTACGTGCCGGTGATATACTGGTTGGTAAGGTTACGCCTAAGGGAGAGACAGAACTGACCGCAGAGGAAAGGCTGCTGCGCGCCATTTTCGGTGAAAAGGCAAGAGAAGTCCGGGATACTTCCCTGAAGGTGCCTCACGGCGCTTACGGAATCATCGTAGACGCAAAAGTATTTACAAGAGAAAACGGCGATGAGCTTTCACCGGGCGTGAATCAGACTGTACGCATTTACATTGCCCAGAAGAGAAAAATTTCTGTCGGTGATAAGATGGCCGGACGTCATGGCAACAAGGGTGTTGTTTCCCGCGTGCTTCCGGTAGAAGATATGCCGTTCCTTCCCAATGGCCGTCCTCTTGACATTGTATTGAACCCGCTGGGCGTGCCGTCCCGTATGAACATCGGTCAGGTGCTGGAAATCCATTTAAGCCTTGCTGCAAGAGCTCTTGGATTTAATGTGTCCACCCCGGTATTTGACGGAGCAAACGAAATTAATATTATGGATACCCTGGATGTTGCCAACGACTATGTGAACATGGAGTGGGAGGATTTCCAGGAAAAATATAAAGGTACTTTAAATTCTGGTGTAATACGGTATCTGGGCGACCACCTTGACCACAGGGAATTATGGAAGGGTGTTCCAATCAACCGTGACGGCAAGGTCCGTCTGCGCGATGGACGTACGGGAGAGTATTTCGACAGCGCAGTTACTATTGGACACATGCATTATCTCAAGCTGCATCATCTGGTGGATGATAAGATTCATGCCCGTTCCACCGGACCATACTCTCTGGTTACCCAGCAGCCTCTGGGTGGTAAAGCCCAGTTCGGCGGCCAGCGTTTCGGAGAGATGGAGGTATGGGCCCTGGAGGCATATGGGGCTTCCTATACGCTGCAGGAGATCATGACCGTAAAATCTGATGATGTGGTGGGACGTGTAAAGACCTATGAGGCAATTATCAAGGGTGAGAATATTCCTGAACCGGGAATTCCGGAATCCTTCAAGGTATTGTTAAAGGAACTTCAGTCCCTTGCGCTGGATGTAAGAGTGCTGCGTGACGATAATACAGAGGTTCAGATTGCGGAAAGCACCGAATATGAAGAGACAGACTTAAGAGCCATCATCGAGGGCGACAGACATTACCGTGATGAAGAATCCTTTGGTGACTTTGGTTATCAGAAACAGGAATTCCAGGATGAAGAGCTGGTAAATGTCAATGAAGATGAGGAAGCAGACGGTGTCGACGATTCTTATGAGGATTTCGATGACGCAAATTTTGAAGATTCAGACGAAGAATAATAGAAGGGAGAACCGCTCATGCCTGAAAATAATGAAACTTACCACCCAATGACATTTGATGCCATAAAGATCGGTCTGGCATCTCCGGAGAAGATTCTGGACTGGTCCCATGGTGAGGTTAAAAAGCCTGAGACAATCAACTACAGAACCTTAAAGCCGGAAAAAGACGGCCTGTTCTGTGAACGGATCTTTGGACCGAGCAAGGACTGGGAATGTCATTGTGGAAAATATAAGAAAATACGGTATAAAGGCGTTATCTGTGACCGGTGCGGCGTTGAAGTGACGAAAGCAAGCGTCCGCAGGGAACGTATGGGTCATATTCAGCTTGCTGCCCCTGTTTCCCACATCTGGTATTTTAAGGGAATCCCGAGCCGTATGGGACTGATCCTCGATATTTCTCCGAGAACCCTGGAGAAGGTACTGTACTTTGCATCTTATGTGGTGCTGGATGCCGGAAATACCGGTTTACAGTATAAGCAGGTCTTGTCGGAAAAGGAATACCGTGAAGAATTAGAAAAGTACGGCTATGGCTCCTTCCGGGTAGGAATGGGAGCGGAAGCCATTCTGGAACTTCTTAAGGCCATTGATCTTTTAAAGGATTCCGAAGAGTTAAAGAAGGGGTTAAAAGAAGCGACAGGCCAGAAGCGTGCCAGAATTATCAAGAGGCTTGAAGTAGTGGAAGCATTCCGCAATTCCGGCAATGAGCCGGAGTGGATGATCATGACAGTGGTTCCGGTAATACCACCGGATATCCGCCCCATGGTGCAGCTTGACGGCGGCCGTTTTGCAACCTCTGACTTAAATGACCTGTATAGAAGAATTATTAACCGCAACAACCGTCTTGCCCGTCTGTTAGAGCTTGGAGCTCCGGATATCATTGTACGCAATGAGAAACGTATGCTTCAGGAAGCTGTTGATGCCCTGATTGACAACGGCAGACGGGGAAGACCAGTAACCGGACCGGGAAACCGTGCCTTAAAATCTCTTTCTGACATGCTGAAAGGAAAGCAGGGCCGTTTCCGCCAGAACCTGTTAGGAAAGCGTGTTGACTATTCCGGCCGTTCCGTTATCGTAGTCGGACCGGAGCTTAAGATTTACCAGTGCGGTCTTCCGAAAGAAATGGCGATCGAATTATTTAAACCTTTCGTTATGAAGGAGCTGGTATCCAACGGAACCGCCCATAATATAAAAAATGCGAAAAAGATGGTAGAACGTCTTCAGACAGAGGTCTGGGATGTGCTTGAGGATGTAATCAAAGAGCATCCGGTAATGTTAAACCGTGCACCTACTCTTCACAGGCTGGGTATCCAGGCATTTGAACCGATACTGGTAGAAGGAAAAGCTATCAAGCTTCATCCATTGGTCTGTACCGCATTTAACGCTGACTTTGACGGTGACCAGATGGCAGTCCATCTGCCGTTATCCGTAGAGGCTCAGTCAGAATGCCGTTTCCTGTTATTGTCACCCAATAACCTGTTAAAACCATCCGACGGCGGTCCCGTAGCCGTTCCATCCCAGGATATGGTTCTTGGTATTTACTATCTTACCCAGGAAAGACCTGGAGCCAAAGGGGAAGGAATGGTATTCAAGAGCGTGAATGAAGCGATTCTGGCTTATGAGAACCAGGCAGTTACCCTGCATTCCAGGATCAAGGCCAGAGTGAGCAAGAAGATGCCCAATGGAACAGTGAAAACAGGAATCGTAGAATCGACCGTAGGGCGCTTTATCTTTAATGAGATCGTTCCTCAGGATCTTGGCTTTGTTGACAGATCTGATCCGAATAACGAACTGCTGATGGAAGTGGATTTCCACGTTGGTAAGAAGCAGTTAAAGCAGATCCTTGAAAAAGTCATCAATGTCCATGGCGCTGTGCAGACAGCAGAGACCCTGGATGATATCAAGGCCATTGGTTACAAATATTCCACGAGAGCCGCTATGACCGTATCTATTTCCGATATGACCGTACCGGAGAGCAAACCGAAGCTGATTGCAGATGCACAGTCTACGGTTGACCAGATTGCAAAGAACTTCCGCCGTGGTCTTATCACAGAGGAAGAACGTTATAAAGAAGTAATTGACACATGGAAGGCGACTGATGATCAGCTGACCCATGACCTGCTGACCGGCCTTGATAAATATAATAATATTTATATGATGGCCGATTCCGGAGCCCGTGGTTCTGATAAGCAGATCAAACAGCTGGCAGGTATGCGCGGACTTATGGCCGATACGACCGGACACACCATCGAACTTCCCATTAAGTCCAACTTCCGTGAAGGACTTGACGTATTGGAGTACTTCATCTCAGCTCACGGTGCCCGTAAAGGACTTTCCGATACGGCTCTGCGTACTGCCGACTCCGGTTACCTGACCAGACGTCTGGTAGATGTATCCCAGGATCTGATTATCCGTGAGATCGACTGCTGTGAAGGCAAAGATATTCCTTTTATGGAGATCAAGGCTTTTATGGATGGCCAGGAAACAATAGAAAGCCTGCAGGAACGACTGACTGGCAGGTTTATTGCTGAAACCATTACTGATCCGGATACGGGGGAAGTGATTGTGAAAGCAAATCATATGTGTACTCCGAAACGTGCGGCTGCGGTTATGAATGTGTTAAGAAAGATGGGCCGTGATACTGTTAAGATCCGTACGGTATTGACCTGCAAGTCCCATTTAGGCGTATGTGCAAAATGCTACGGTGCAAACATGGCGACCGGACAGCCGGTTCAGGTAGGTGAGGCAGTCGGCATCATTGCTGCCCAGTCCATCGGTGAGCCGGGTACCCAGCTGACCATGCGTACCTTCCATACCGGCGGTGTTGCCGGCGGCGATATCACACAGGGTCTTCCCCGTGTCGAAGAGCTTTTTGAAGCACGGAAACCGAAAGGCCTTGCGATCATTGCTGAGTTCGGCGGCGTGGTAACCATTAAGGATACCAAGAAAAAGCGTGAAATCGTAGTCACTGACAATGAGACCGGAAATTCCAAGACCTATCTGATTCCTTATGGCTCCAGAATCAAGGTTCAGGATGGCCAGGTACTGGAGGCAGGTGACGAGCTGACAGAAGGTAGTGTAAATCCTCACGATATTCTGAAGATCAAGGGTGTCCGTGCTGTTCAGGATTACATGATCCAGGAAGTACAGCGTGTATACCGCTTACAGGGTGTGGAAATCAACGATAAGCACGTTGAGATGATCGTAAGACAGATGTTAAAGAAGATCAAGATCGAGGAGAGCGGAGACAGCGAAGTACTTCCGGGAACTTCCATGGATGTCCTTGATTATAATGACTTAAATGAAGCGCTGCTTGCAGAAGGCAAGAATCCAGCAGAAGGAAAACAGGTAATGCTTGGTATTACCAAAGCATCTCTTGCAACTGACTCCTTCTTATCCGCTGCATCCTTCCAGGAGACCACAAAGGTTCTGACAGAAGCTGCCATTAACGGCAAGGTCGATCACCTGATCGGTCTGAAGGAGAACGTTATTATCGGGAAACCGATTCCAGCTGGTACCGGTATGAAACGTTACCGTACCATCAGTCTCAGCACCGATGCTGCTTTGGAGGAAGATGATGAGATCATGCTGTCAGAAGATGATGAGATTATCCTGTCAGATGATAAGTTTGATGAGGCGGAAGAAGTTCTGGATATTGAAGAGATTGAGATAGAAGAATAAGATGTTAAAAGTCCCTGGCGGGATTAACCGCCAGGGACTTTTTTTGATTCTACTGAAAGTATAAAACATGACAATAAATTGTTATATTTGCATAAATAATTAAAACTTTTCTCCTCTTTTATATGCTATAATCATGAAAAAGAGGAGGCTTGATAAATGAGAAGCTTAGAACAAAAAATCTTCCCCTATCTCTTGCTGGCACCCACATTGGTGATTTTTGGCCTGTTTTTATTCTTTCCGGCCATAAATGGCCTGTGGATATCTTTAACAAAATGGGATGGCGTGAATCCCCAGAAATTTATTGGGATTCAAAATTATGCCAGGCTTTTGTCAGACAGGGGATTTTGGGAATCTTTTCTTAGGACCATATTCTTTACCGTAGTTTCGGTTCCCTTTGTTTATGTATCGTCTCTGGGGTTAGCGGTTCTATTGACCGGAGAGAGGAAGGGAAGTGATTTTTTCAGGGCGGTGTTTTATTGGCCAACCATGATTTCCACTATCATTGCAGGATTGACCTGGAGGTTTTTGCTGGGAGAGGATTTCGGAGTCATCAATTATCTGCTGGCTGCCATGGGAAAGAGTCCGGTAAAATGGCTGACAAACCAGAATAACGCAATGGGGGTTGTGATTTTTGTGACTGCCTGGAGTTTGTCAGGATACTATATGGTCATGTTCGTTTCCGGGATCAAGTCTATTTCCGAAACTTATTATGAAGCAGCGAGAATTGACGGCGCAGGGGCCTGGCACCAGTTCTGCTATATAACGCTTCCGCTTTTAAAGCCTACCAGCCTTCTGGTGATTGTGCTTTCCACCGTTACGATTATCAAAACCTATCCACTGGTATACGCTCTGACACAGGGAGGTCCGGCAGGAGCAACAAAATTCATGGTACAGACCATCCAGGAAACAGGTTTTGAAAAGAACCGGATGGGATATGCCAGTGCCATGACCATGATACTGTTTATGATGCTGGCGCTGTTCACCGTGATACAGTTCAAAATGAATCAGGGAGGAGAACAGGATGCAGACTAAAATGAAGAATAGCTTTCTGGCGGCGCTGCAGTGGGTGCTTTTATTATTCCTTTCCTTCCTATTCCTGATGCCGATTGTTTGGGTTATCTGTTCATCCTTTAAAAGCACAGGGGAGCTTTTTTCATGGCCGCCCAGTCTGCTTGGTAAGAGCCCTTCCCTTGACAATTATGGAAGGGCGCTGGAGGAAGGGCATTTCGGCATTTATTTTTTTAATACAGTGTTTACCAGTCTGACAGCTACGTTTTTAACCATAGTGGTTAATGTCATGTCCGGTTATGCCTTTGCAAAATACCATTTTAAAGGAGAAAAAATTCTTTTTGGAGTAGTGCTGGCAACCTTGATGGTGCCCCTGGAAGTCATTATGATTCCTATTTTCAAGGTTATTGTTGCTGCCAATCTTTACAACAGCTTATGGGGACTGATCATTCCGGCAGTGGCTTCTCCAACAGCGGTTTTTCTGGTGAGGCAGTATTACATGGGAATCCCGAATGCTTACATGGAAGCGGCCAGAATTGACGGAGCTTCGGAATCCAACATCCTGATGCGGGTCATGCTTCCCCTTGCCAAACCTGTTGTTTCCGTACTCTGTATTTTTTCCTTCATGTGGAGGTGGAACGATTATCTGTGGCCGAAGCTTGTTATCAACAGCAAAGAACGCTACACCATTCAGCTGGCTCTGGCAAATTACTCCGGTGAATATTCTGTGGATTGGAATAGTCTGCTGGCCATGTCGGTGATCTCCATGATTCCGGTAATCGTAGTATTTATCACATTACAGAAATATATCATTGGCGGTATGACGGCAGGTGGGGTAAAAGAATAGTTTGAGAGGAATGATAAACATGAAATACATGGAATATCCGCTGTTTGCGGAGGGATTTGTAAACCGTTTTCTGGTCACAGGGGTACATACACAAATCCAGCAGTTTACGAAATCTACATTAAACGGAAGGGTAAATGAATGGTTGAAAAAGGGCTTTGCTATTCATGAGAATCCCTGCAGAAAGGAATTTATAGCAAAGAGAAAGGAAGAGATTCCACCGTATCTGGATCTGTGTGGAACTGGCGATGGTGTTTCTGTTACCATATTTGGTCAGACAAAGCCGGCAAAGCTTTATTTTCCCTTTGACAATACCGGAGTTGATGCTTCCGGATTTTATTATCAGCCAACTTATCTGCGGATGTATGGTTATGTGGAATTGTGGGCCGTAGAAGGCGGAAATGCAGATTTTGAGCTGGAGACATGCGGAGGGCTTACCCTGTGGGTAAATAATAAACTTATTACGGATTTTACACCCTTTACCAGAAATTTGGTAAAAAAGACAGTGATATCCATACCTCTTAAGCAGGGCCCTAATAAAGTAATAGTCTGCCTGGATGATCTGGCTGAAAGGGATACGGATTACTATTTCCGGATGAAACGGTTGGGAGAGGCCCGGCTGAAACTTTTACTTCCAGTGCCCGGAGAGGCGGATAAGACCGTTCTCATGCAAATGGAACGGATGCTTCATGAAATCAGCTTTGATAAAGAAGCATACATAAGCGAACGGATTAAAATGAATATTACCAATCCATTTGAGAGCTGTCTTGATCTTGATGTTATTGTGACACCAGGAGAATTTATTGAAAAGATGCAGGAATCCTGGAAGATGATTAAGACAAAGCATTACCGGATGGAGCCTGGTCAAAAGGGACTTGAACTGTTTGAAACGGATGAGATGCCGCCTGGTTACTATTATTTTACAGCTTGTCTTAACTATAATCAAATTACCATAAAACGCAAAATTGGAAATCAGCTTGTGCGAAAGGATTTTTTGCATCATCATGAAGAACAAACAGAGGATCGAAAACGGTGCGCCCTGGAAACCATAATCCAATTTGCGCCTGAAAACACCTATAAGGCAGCTGCTCTGTTTCAGGCAGACAGAGAATATCAGAGAGCAGAAAAAATTATTATGGAGGAGCTGGAAGGCGTCAGGAACAGAAAGGACTGTTCAGATTTTCATTTTATTATGATGCTTTACATCTACTGCACTTTTCAGAATCAGATATCAAAACGGTTAAAGGAAGCTCTGGAAGAGGCCATGGTAAATTACCGGTACTGGATTGATGAACCAGGGGATGATGTGATGTGGTTCTTCAGTGAAAATCATGCGCTGTTGTTCCATTGCTGCCAATATCTGGCAGGAAGTTTTCTGCCGGACCGCATATTTACCAACAGCGGAAAAACCGGAACAGAAGTAAAGGCCAGAGGAGAAGAACTGCTTCACCAGTGGTTTCATGAATTTTTCCGGGAGTTCGTTACGGAGTGGAATTCCAATGCTTATATTCCTGTGGATGTACTTGGAATCGGCACCCTTTATAATCTGACGGATCAAGAAAGCACCCTCCATAAAAAGGCTGAAAAAGCGTTGGATATGATATTCTATTCCCTGGCTGTCAACGCCCATAAAGGAGCGGTCATGACCAGTTTTGGAAGGACCTATGAAAAGGAAATGAAAGGCAATTATAACGCCGGAACCACGTCGTTACTGTATGCTGCATACAATGCAGGGTATTTAAACAGAGCCTGCATTGGGTATATTTCTTTGGTTTTAGGCGATTATGAGGCCCCTGAGGAATACAGGCACTATGCGGTTCTTAAAGAGGATCAGGAGCTGATATTCCAGAATACTCAGGGATTCGAAGGCCATGTGAATCTGTATCTTTATAAAAACAGCCGTGCACTTTTATCCACAGCGGTGGGCTATAAGGCTTTCCGGAAAGGGTATCAGGAACATATCATGCAGGCCGCCATTGATGAGGTGGCTCAGGCCTTTATTAACCATCCGGGAGAATCGTTCCCCTATGGAAACGGAAGACCGAATTTCTGGGCAGGCAATGGAATGCTTCCTTTGGGTGTCCAGTACCGGGATACTGGAATCTTAAGATACCATATCGAAGAAGGGGAAAGAATTGATTATACTCATGCCTATATCCCTATTAGTGCCTTTTCACGCTATAGGGGAGAGGAAGGTGTGCTTGTACTTGAGAAAGACGGAGCATATGTGGCAGTAAAGGCCCAAAATGGCCTGATCATGCAGGAGGAGGGGCCCAACCGGTTCCGTGAGTTCATAAGCAGGGGAAGGGATAATGTATGGGTGGTGAGAGTCGGAAATATAAGCGAATATGGCAGCCTTAACGGAGTTTTTGAAGCCTTTAAGAAAATAAAAATCCAGTTGAATGGAGACGGTGCGCTGGTGGTTGATGACAGGGGAGATGAGTACCTGGCTGACAAAGAATTTTTTTTAAGGGTTAACGGCAGACCCGTATATGAATACCCGTTAGGGGTAGAAGGAAAATTAACATTAAGGGAGAATAAAAAACGTGATTGACAAAACAGTGATTGAAGAAAAATTGAATCTTGTATCACGGAAGATGATGACATTAAAGAACAATGGAATAAAGGAAATGTACCCCATCAGCCTGATCGACATAAGCTGCTGGGAATGGCCTCAGGGGGTTGGAATTTTCGGACTTTATAAATATTATGAAGTCAGCGGTAAGAAAGAAGTTCTGGATTTTTTGATTTCCTGGTATGATAAACGGTTAGAAGAAGGGATTCTGGAACGGAATGTGAATACTACATCTCCCATGCTGACCCTTACCTATCTTTATGAGAAGACAGGAAAAGAAGAGTATCTGACCTTCATTCAGGACTGGGCAGACTGGATCATGAAGGATAAGCAGCTCATACGTACCGGAGACGGCTGTTTTCAGCATATGATTACAGGAAATCCCAATGATAACGAAATTCTTATTGATACCTTATTCATGACTGTGCTTTTTCTGGCAAGGGCCGGCAGGCTGTTGAACAGGAAGGATTATGTGGATGAAGCTGATTACCAGATCTTAAGCCATATTAAGTACCTTCTGAATAAAAACGAAGGGCTTTTTTACCATGGTTATAATTTTAAGCAGAATAACAATTACGGCGGTATTTTATGGGGAAGGGGAAACTGCTGGTATACTATAGTAGTTATGGAACTATTAGAGGAGATTCCTCTTGATGAGGGGATAAAACGATATTTTCACAATGTATATGAGAACCAGGTTAAAGCACTTAAACGGTATGCGGATCCGGTAAACGGACTATGGCATACAATTATAAATGATGCTTCTTCTTATATTGAATGTTCTGCGAGTGCTGCCTTCCTGTACGGGATCATGAAAGGCGTACGGCTGGGGATTTTAAAAAAGGAAGAATACTGGGAAAACATTCTTAAAGCCTTGGAAAGCCTGTTGGATTATATAGATGAAGACGGAACCGTTTTAAATGTATCGTATGGAACACCCATTGGTATGGACAGTGAATTCTATAAAACGATTCCATGCTGTCCCATGACATATGGACAGGCTCTGATGATCCTGGTACTTCAGGAGGCACTGCTTTCCTATTGGCATTAGAAAGGATTGGTTGTGGAAATGAAGGAAAGAGTTTTTTTTGAAGAATTTGATTCGCTGTATTATTTTCATGGAAGCTCAGAGAATTGGGCTATGCAGGGATTCCATTTTCACAACCAATATGAAATCATCCTGTTTCTGACCGATGGAGCGTTAATGGAAATTGGAAACCGCATGTATCATGTAAAAGCGGGAGATCTGTTTTTTATTAATAACAAAGAGTATCACAGAACAAGCGGTGCCGAAGGAAAAACCCATAACCGTTATGTCCTCATGTTTGAACCGGAGATCCTTTTCTGTATGGCTGATGTGTTTCAGTATGATTTTGCCATGTTTTTTGAGAACAGGCCGGACCCGTTTATACATAAGCTTCATCTGGGTGGAGAAAAGCTTGAAAAAGTGGAGAAGATGTTTGGAAACATTGAAAGGAATATGAATTCAGAAAATAGTGCCGAATCTGCCGTAAGGGTGAAACTGTCCATTTTGGAACTGATAACCGCCATTAATCAGATGTACCGGTTTTTTATCGAAGAAGAAAAGAATAAAAACAACAGAGACTGGGAGGAGGATTCCAGGAGTCAGGAGTTCAAGGATCCGATTTTATACCGGGAAAGGATTGAACAGCTGAAAAAATACATTGCGTCCCATGTGGAGGAGCGGCTGGATCTGGATGAAATATCCCGCAGATTCTATATAAACCGGTATTATTTAAGCCATTACTTTAAAAAGGAAACGGGATTTACGCTTATGCAGTATGTGACCAACCAGAAAATTACAGCGGCGAAAGCTCTTTTAAGAGAAGGCCATTCTGTTACGGACGTGGCCTTAAGGCTTTCTTATAACAGCGACAGTCATTTTATTGCAGTTTTTAAAAAATTAACAGGGATTACTCCAAAAAAATATGCACAGTCCAAAAAGAGCAATAATGAATAATTTTCTATTTTAAATGTGCGGTTTTTTGCACAAGGCAGCTGATAAAATTAGAATATCAAATGAAAAAGGAGAGGGTATTTATGAAGAAGGCAGTATCATTGGTGTTAGCAGCGGCATTGGGGCTTGGGATGCTCACCGGCTGTTCCGGAGGAGGGGAAAAGACGGGCAGCCAGGTAAAAACTCTTAATGTGGTATGGTTTAGTGATGGAAAAGAGGGAGAATCTTTCATGAAGCTTGCTGATCGGTATATGGAAGAGAATCCCAATATTAAAATTGAACTGATTGAGGTTCCCTATGCTGATTTGGAAAGTAAAATCAAAAATATGCTCAACGGTAAGGAAGCTCCGGCAATGGCCAGGCTTACCAACTTAGGTCCGTTCCAGAACCAGCTGGTAGATCTGGGGCAGTATGTGTCCGATAAAGACGCATTTGTTGACAGTTTTGGGGAAGGTTTAAAATTTGTTTTTGATAATAAAGTCCTGGCAGCGCCCATGGATGTGACTGCCAATGGGCTGATTTATAATAAGACGGCATTCGAAAAGGCCGGGGTGGCTGTTCCCCAGTCGGAGGACGAAATCTGGACATGGGATGAGTGGAAAGAGGCGATGAAAACGGTTGTGGAGAAGAGTGACTGCAAATACGGTCTGGTGTTTGATAAGTCTCCCCAGCGTTTTACCACATTGCTTTACGAAGCAGGAGGCAGTTTGTTAAATACAGATTTAAATGAATCTAATTTTAATACGGCGGAGACAAAGCGGGCCGTAAACTTTTTTAAGGAACTTCACGATGAAGAAATTATACCGGCATCTGTGTGGCTGGGATCAGAGAATCCCAATAATTTATTCCGGACAGGGCAGGTAGCCATGCACTTTTCTGGAAGCTGGATGATTGCAAACTATAAGGACCAGATTACAGACTTTGAGTGGGGCGTTACTTATCTTCCGAAAGAAGTCAGGCGTTCTTCTGTACCTGGAGGAAAATACCTGGCCGCATTCCAGAATACAGGGGTGGAAAAAGAGGCAGCTGAGTTTATTGAGTGGATTTCAAAAGCGGAAAACAATGCACAGTACTGTAAAGAGAACAGTTATCTGTCACAGGTAAAAGGAAATGAGAACCTGGATTATGATTATGGAAAAGAGTATTTTGATATTTTTTCAAAAGAACTGGCGGCAACGGATTCCCAGCCCGGAGCCGAATGGGGGTATCAGGCATTTACAGGGGCTGTCCAGGCCGATTTAAGAGACAGACTTATAGATGTTCTGGCAGGAAAGCTGACTGTGGATCAGTATGTGGATGAGATGGATGGGACTATTACAGAGGCACTTAAAGATCTCCAGTAGGATATATGCAGTTATGGGGCAGGAACCCGGAGTATGATTTTATAAATTCGTACTCCGGGGTTTTTCATAGAAATAAAACCTGTAAAAAAATCCTTGACAGAAAAAAACAATATGTATATAATAATTAGGCGTGCATAAACGCGTCATATTTTTGTGCGTAAATTAAGCTGAATAAGACAGCAACCACAGACAATATCACAGGAGGTGAATGGAATGCCAACATTTAACCAGTTAGTAAGAAAGGGAAGACAGACAAGCGTAAAGAAATCCACAGCACCAGCACTGCAGAAGGGTTACAACTCTTTACAGAAAAAGGCGACTGATATTTCTGCTCCACAGAAGCGAGGCGTTTGTACAGCGGTTAAGACTGCTACACCTAAGAAGCCTAACTCAGCTCTTAGAAAGATCGCCAGAGTACGTCTTTCTAACGGTATCGAAGTAACAAGTTACATCCCAGGTGAAGGTCACAACCTTCAGGAGCACAGCGTTGTTTTAATCCGCGGCGGCAGAGTAAAAGACCTGCCAGGTACCAGATACCACATTGTAAGAGGTACACTGGATACTGCAGGCGTAGCCAACAGAAAACAGGCTCGTTCCAAGTATGGTGCCAAGAAACCAAAAGATAAAAAGTAATTAGAACCACACATTTGAATTTTCAGTGCCGGACTTTAGATATTGAACCTGTAGGTTGCAGGGTTATATATATAGAAACCGAGCGCGAACGCAACTTCAATGTTTGTGAGTACCTAGGATCTAATGAATGGCTGCGAATCCGAACAGGATGACAGCGGCGATATTAAGGAGGGAAGTAACGTGCCACGTAAAGGACATACTCAGAAGAGAGACGTATTAGCAGACCCGCTTTACAATAGCAAGGTTGTTACAAAGCTGATCAACAACATTATGTTAGATGGTAAAAGGGGTGTTGCCCAGAAGATCGTATACGGTGCATTCGGCCGGGTAGAAGAAAAGACAGGTAAACCAGCTGTTGAAGTATTTGAAGAAGCGATGAACAACATTATGCCTGTACTTGAAGTAAAGGCAAAACGTATCGGTGGTGCCACTTATCAGGTGCCGATCGAAGTAAGACCGGAGAGAAGACAGACATTAGGCTTGAGATGGATTACTCTGTACTCTCGTAAGAGAGGCGAGAAGACTCAGGAAGAAAGACTTGCTAATGAGATTATGGATGCCGCAAACAATACCGGTGCTTCTGTAAAGAAGAAAGAAGATATGCACAAGATGGCTGAGGCAAACAAGGCATTTGCTCATTACAGATTCTAATAGGAGGAAAAAGCTTTGGCTGGAAGAGAATATCCATTGGACAGAACCAGAAATATTGGTATTATGGCCCATATCGATGCAGGTAAAACTACATTGACAGAGCGTATCCTCTATTATACTGGTGTAAATTACAAAATTGGTGATACTCATGAAGGTACTGCAACCATGGACTGGATGGAACAGGAGCAGGAGAGAGGAATCACAATTACTTCAGCTGCTACAACCTGCCACTGGACCATGCATGAAAACTGCAAGGTTAAGCCAGGTGCTCTGGAACATCGTATTAACATCATTGATACTCCAGGACACGTTGACTTTACAGTAGAGGTTGAGCGTTCCTTACGTGTACTGGATGGCGCCGTGGGCGTATTCTGTGCAAAGGGCGGTGTTGAACCACAGTCCGAGAACGTATGGCGTCAGGCGGATACCTACAATGTTCCCCGTATGGCATTCATCAACAAGATGGATATCATGGGTGCGGACTTCTATGGTGCCGTAGAACAAATTAAGACCCGTCTTGGAAAGAATGCAATCTGCATTCAGCTGCCGATTGGTGCAGAAGATGAATTTAAGGGAATCATTGATTTGTTTGAGATGAAGGCTTATATCTACAATGACGATAAAGGTGATGATATCTCCATTCTTGATATCCCTGAGGATATGAAGGATGATGCAGAGATTTACCGTTCTGAGTTAGTAGAGAAGATTTGCGAATTAGATGATGATTTAATGATGGAATACCTGGAAGGGGAAGAGCCATCTATAGAAGCATTAAAGAAAGCATTAAGAAAAGCAACCTGTGAATGTCAGGCTATTCCGGTATGCTGCGGAAGTGCATACAGAAACAAAGGTGTACAGAAGCTTCTTGATGCCATTCTGGAATATATGCCTGCTCCAACCGATATACCGTCTATTAAGGGTGTTGACATGGACGGCAATGAAATCGAACGACACTCTTCCGATGAAGAGCCGTTTTCAGCTCTTGCGTTCAAGATCATGACAGACCCGTTTGTTGGAAAACTGGCGTTCTTCCGTGTTTATTCCGGTATTATGAATTCCGGTTCCTACGTGCTGAATGCAACCAAGGGTAAGAAGGAGCGTGTTGGACGTATCCTTCAGATGCATGCCAACAAGAGATCCGAGCTTGATAAGGTATATTCCGGTGATATCGCTGCTGCAGTTGGTTTCAAAGTAACGACTACAGGTGATACTATCTGTGACGAGCAGCATCCGGTAATCCTGGAATCCATGGAATTCCCGGAGCCAGTTATCGACATCGCTATCGAACCAAAGACCAAAGCCGGTCAGGGCAAGATGGGCGAGGCATTAGCAAAGCTTGCGGAAGAGGATCCTACTTTCCGTGCCAAGACCAACCAGGAAACTGGTCAGGTTATCATTTCCGGTATGGGTGAGCTTCATCTGGAGATTATCGTAGACCGTCTGCTTCGTGAATTCAATGTAGAAGCAAACGTCGGTGCTCCTCAGGTTGCTTATAAGGAAACCTTTACAAAGGCTGTTGATGTTGACAGCAAGTATGCGAAGCAGTCTGGAGGCCGCGGACAGTACGGACACTGTAAGGTTCACTTTGAACCAATGGATGCAAATGGCGAAGAATTATTTAAATTTGAGTCTTCTGTAGTCGGCGGTGCGATCCCGAAGGAATACATTCCGGCAGTCGGTGAAGGTATTGAAGAAGCGACAAAGTCCGGTGTCCTTGGCGGATTCCCGGTAGTGGGTGTAAAAGCAACCGTATACGACGGTTCCTACCATGAAGTCGATTCCAGTGAAATGGCATTCCACATTGCCGGTTCCATGGCTTTTAAAGATGCTATGAACAAGGGCGGTTCTATTCTTCTTGAACCGATTATGAAGGTGGAAGTAACCATGCCTGAGGACTATATGGGCGATGTTATCGGTGATATCAACTCCCGCCGCGGCCGTATCGAAGGTATGGAAGACATCGGCGGCGGTAAGATGGTTCGAGCTTATGTACCGTTATCCGAGATGTTCGGTTATTCCACAGATTTACGTTCCAGAACACAGGGACGCGGTAACTTCTCTATGTTTTTCGAAAAATATGAGCAGGTTCCAAAGAATGTACAGGAAAAAGTTCTTGCTGATAAAAAAGGCAAATAATTTCGAACAGGTTCCACTGGATTCCAGGCAGTAAAACAGTCTGGAATCCATCAAATAGGCTTGAAAATAGTGCATAAATAGCATATAATAAAAAACAGCCTAACATAAAATTAAGCTCAAAAAGAGCATAAATTAAGGAGGACGTTATAAAATGGCTAAAGCTAAGTTTGAAAGAAACAAACCACATTGTAACATCGGTACCATCGGTCACGTTGACCATGGCAAAACTACTTTAACAGCTGCTATCACAAAGACTCTTCATGACAGATTAGGTACTGGTGAAGCAGTAGCTTTCGAAAACATCGATAAAGCTCCGGAAGAGAGAGAGCGTGGTATTACAATCTCTACTGCACACGTTGAGTATGAGACAGAGAAGAGACACTATGCACACGTTGACTGCCCAGGACATGCTGACTACGTTAAGAACATGATCACCGGTGCTGCTCAGATGGATGGCGCTATCTTAGTTGTAGCTGCTACCGACGGTGTTATGGCTCAGACAAGAGAGCATATTCTGCTTTCCCGTCAGGTAGGCGTTCCTTACATCGTAGTATTCATGAATAAGTGCGATATGGTAGACGATGCAGAGTTACTTGAATTAGTAGACATGGAAATCCGTGAACTGTTAAACGAGTATGAATTCCCAGGCGATGACACACCAGTCATCCAGGGTTCTGCATTAAAGGCTCTTGAAGATCCTAAAAGCGAATGGGGCGACAAGGTTCTTGAATTAATGTCTGCAGTTGACAGTTACATTCCTGATCCGGTTCGTGAAACTGACAAGCCATTCTTAATGCCGGTTGAGGACGTATTCTCCATCACAGGCCGTGGTACGGTTGCTACCGGTAGAGTAGAGCGTGGTACATTACATGTATCCGATGAAGTTGAAATCGTTGGTATCCATGAAGAAACACGTAAGGTTGTTGTAACTGGTATCGAGATGTTCCGTAAGTTACTTGATGAGGCTCAGGCTGGTGATAACATCGGTGCTCTGCTTCGTGGTGTTCAGAGAAACGAAATCGAAAGAGGACAGTGTCTTTGCAAGCCAGGTTCCATTACCTGCCATCACAAGTTTACTGCTCAGGTTTACGTTTTAACTAAAGATGAAGGTGGCCGTCATACTCCATTCTTCAATAACTACAGACCACAGTTCTACTTCAGAACAACTGACGTTACAGGTGTCTGCGAATTACCGGCCGGCACAGAGATGTGTATGCCTGGTGATAACGTAGAAATGACTGTTGAGCTGATTCATCCGGTAGCTATGGAGCAGGGTCTTCGTTTCGCTATCCGTGAAGGCGGCCGTACAGTAGGTTCTGGAAGAGTTGTTTCTATCGTTGAATAATTAAGATAAGATATTTGGCCTGGCCCTTTTACTATAAGGGGTCAGGCGTTTTGTTTTTATAAAATCAAGATTATAAGTAAGGTAAAAGTTTTACTATTTCATATTGTGAATGAATAATTGTCCACATTTGAAAATAATATATCATAACATTCCAGATTCCAATACCATTAAGACCGTATTCTTTTATTAATTTAACCTGAGCATCAATGGTTCTGGCATCAATACTCCATACGATATGCTGGGCGGGATAACCAGTGATAATTTGATAATATTGAAAAAAAGGTGTTTGAGAAGTTTCATCAAACTCTATTACAGCGCCTACATTATAAGCTAAATTTATGGCTGAATCTATTGTAAGAGAAAATGCGCCTGATACATCTGGTTGATATGGCAGCTGCCAATCATAACTGATTGTCGTTGTTCCTAGAATGATTTTATCAGCTGGTACTGAGGATATTATAGATTCTATGAAATTTCTTGTTATATTAATATTACTGACTGGTGAAGGCGGACCCCAATTAGTCCCCCAGACGAGTTCTAAAAATATCACTCCATTCACAATTTTGCTCATAGCAGAAAAATCGGTTAATTCTTCATTAGCTTCTTGGAATTTTAGATTAAACGTTATAAATAATAGATATCCTTCGCCTTGAAGACGGTTTGATAATTTTTTTATAAAGTTAAGATAAATTGATGAATTAATCTCTTTTAAGTAACTAAAAATTAAATTTATACCATAATACCCCTTGGTTTTTACTATATCAAGCAGGTTGTTAATATGATTTTCCAAGTTTTTTTCATTAAGTAAAATATCAAATGCAATTTTGATATTGGGTTCTCCTTTATTTGTTAAGGTTGTTATTATTAATAAAGGAACTACACCATATTCTTTTGCCAGTTGGATTATCTCTGAATCATCATAGTATGATTTTATTTTCCCTTTTACAGTTGCAGTGTAGTTAAATATCGATAAATAAGTCAGGCTGGGCAGCACCTCAAAAAGTGATTCTTTTTTTATATAAGGATAAGTAAAACCATTTGTTGTAATACTTCCATTCGTGCGATAGCTTATCACTATTGTTTCTCCCGGATAAATATTTTCTCTATTAGTAAGATATGGATTATTTCTCAGTAACTGCATAATAGATACTTGGTAAGTATCTGCAATACTATTCAATGTATCACCTTCCTGCACAATATGTGTCTGTTCAGGATATGTGATTACGATTGTCTGTCCCACCACTAAGCTATTTGTGTTATCCAGTCCATTATCTTTAATTAATCGATCTACTGTTACACCATACTTTTCGGCTATTGAATAAATAGTATCTCCTTCTTGTACTACATGGATATCCATAAACATCCTCCGTTTTCATTTCATGATTAATATATGCAATTAATAATATAATTAGTAGATATCATTATATTTAAAAATTGGCAGTTGAAATCAATATATCCATTTTCTCGGATTTTTTAAAACTATAAATATAATATAAGAATTTGGGGATATTATATCTTGAAAAATATTGGAGGTATAGCTTATGTTAGTAATGGAAACTCAAAAGAACCAAGAATGTATCGATGCATGTGATAAGTGTACACAGGCTTGTTATGAATGTTTTCATGCATGTTTAAATGAGCCTGATTTAAACGAACGAAAGAATTGTGTCAGCATGTTGGTTGAATGTGCTATGATGTGTCAGATGTCAGCCTCAATGATGTCAATGAGCGGTCAATATTCTGAAGAACATTGTGGTATTTGTGCGAATATTTGCGATAGTTGTGCAAATGAGTGCAATATGTTTAAAGACCAACATTGTAAGGACTGCGCACAACAATGCCAGACATGCGCAGATGAGTGTAGAAAAATGTCTGGCATATAAGGTTTATCACATGAAAGCTGCCAATTATCAATATACAGTTGGCAGCTTCTTTATATGTTAACGGATTTATGTATCTGGTAAGAAAATCCTTTCTGTGATATAATTAGCATTAAACAAATGAGAAGGCGGCTGCAGCACAATAATTAGCCGCTTAAAAAGGAGATAAGTATCATGAAACTATTTATCAGTGCCGATATAGAAGGCTGTGCCGGTGTAAATTTTCCTGACGAAACCCATAAAAGTGAAGCCGATTATAAAAGGTTTGCACAACAGATGACAAAAGAGGTGCTTACGGTCTGTGAGGCAGCTCATGAGGCTGGAGTAGAAGAGATTGTGGTGAAAGACGGCCATGGGGATGCTTCCAATATTGATCCGCTGTCCATGCCATCCTATGTAGTCTTGATACGGGGAAAAAGCGGACACCCTTATAACATGATGTTCGGTCTGGATGCCACCTTTGATGCAGTAATCTATATTGGCTACCATGCTGCAGCCGGAGATCCGGGATTTGCCTTAAGCCATACATCCACCGGAAACAGCAGACAGATTTTTTTAAACGGCAGAGTGATGAGTGAATTCATGCTCAACAGCTATACGGCTGCTTCACTCGGAGTTCCCGTGATCCTTTTGTCCGGTGATGAAGCTATCTGTGATTCGGCACGTGAACTGGTGCCTGATATAACAACGGTAAAGACAAAACGCGGAATTGGCGGCGCTGCTATCTGTATATCCCCGGAGAAGGTTTTGGAGGAACTGAAAAATAAGACCAAACATGCATTGGAAAATATGGAACGGTGCCGTCTTTCTCTTCCGGATTCATTTGAATATTCGGTAAGTTACAAAGACTGGAAGAAGGCATATCAGATGTCATTTTATCCTGGGATGGAAAACGTAGATACTTTTACGAACCGACTGAATACATGCAACTGGATGGATGTTGTCACAGCTCATTGCTTCGTAGTTTATTAATCAGACGTTCTATTCTGGAAGATTATGGAATTGCCTTAAGTTTTTTTTACAAATCCGTAATGAAAACGTTATTGTAAATATCAGGGAAATTGGTTATTATTGTATAGAATCTGATTAAGACAACATGGAGGGATGCGAAGATGATAAAAATTAATATGGGCAGGACCATGACAGGGCTGCTTGCAGCTGCATTTTTCTGCTGTGCTTCTGCCTTTGTCTCATTGGCAGACGTGGAAACTGCCGGAGTACAGGCAACCATACAATCCTGCCTGATAAATTCTGACCAGAACAGTGTGACGGTTCAGGTGTCGAATAATGCTGGTATGGAAGGTACGGATGGCGTTCTCTATCTGGTAGAGATGCAGCCTTACCAGACTAATCTGGATGGCAGAACGGATTATGCGGCTTCTGCGGCACCAGGAGGAACGGTTACATTTACTTTTCCATTGAACCGCAGTACGGCACAGGACAGGCTTTACAGCAAGTTCGTTGTAGCTGTCTGGGATGGTACGAAGTACATCCAAATAAGCAAACCTCACTATATTACAAACCCTGAGATGGTCGCTGTGAATACCAAGCCGTTTAATGCTCCGCTTACCAAAAAGGGGCTGAACATTCAGCTGAATATGCTGGGAGATGCCTTTGAATTAGGCGTTAAGCATGTTGCTACCAATATTTCCTTTCACCAGATACTTGGACAGGGGATCGACTATCAGTATGATGGGAAGACCTATCATTTTGACAAGAATGTCATTCAGGGCTATGACGATACGATCAGTGCCTTATCCGGAAAGGGTATGACGGTGACTGCCATCATATTAAACGGCTGGAACGATGCCACACCGGATTTGATCTATCCTGGAACCAAAAAAAACGCAAATGCATTTTACTATATGTTTAATGTAGCAACGCAGAGCGGTCTGGACCAGACCAGAGCCATTACCTCTTTCCTTGCAGAGAGATACGACGGATCGGACCCGAACCATGGCAAGATTTCCAACTGGATTATTGGTAATGAAATCAATAACCAGCAATGGAATTATGTTGGGACCATGGATATTAACCGCTATGTGCAGGCATATCAGGAAGCATTCCGGGTTTTCTACACTGCGATTAAAAGTACCAGCGCCAGCGACCGGGTATATTATTCTCTTGATTATAACTGGAACAATGAGATTGATAACAAAGTAAAATATGGCGGAAAAGCCGTCCTGGATACCTTTAATTCCATTGCAAACGAGCAGGGACAGCTGGATTGGGGACTTTCCTACCATCCATACCCATGTCCGATGACAGAGCCGGAATTCTGGGATGATGACCAGACAGGTCTGATAACCAATGACATTAATTCTCCTGTCATCAACTTTAAAAATTTGACGACCCTGACCGATTACATGGCTCAGAATGCCTTAAAGTCCACAACCGGGCAGGTACGCCATATCATTCTGACGGAACAGGGCTTTACGGCAACAAGTCCGACAAGAGGCAGTATCCCTTATATACAGGCAGCGGCTTATGCTTATTCCTATTACATGGTGGACAGCAATCCGTATATTGATGCTTATATTCTAAGCCGTCAGGTGGATGCCCCTCTGGAAGTAAGAAGCGGCTTATCCTTTGGTCTGTGGGAATGCAGAATGGACCGTGGAGATGATATCGTGGCAACAAGGCGCCGTAAGATATGGCAGGTTTTCCGGGATATTGATAAAAAGAAATATACTCTGGAATCAACGGAGTTTGCAAAACAGATCATTGGAATTAATAAATGGTCCGATGTCATTCCTGACTTCCGGTGGAGAGCACTGGAGAATCAGTAAAGACAGAAAAAGATACTGCAGCACAGGAAAACATAAGTTCCTTTGCTGCAGTATCTTTTTTAACTTCTATTGCCAGGTCAATGCTCCATAAGCATTAAGAAGCCCTCCGCTGACCATTTTTCCCGTAAGGCTGTCCAGTTTTCTGCTGGAAGTTAAAAGAATATTCTTTACATCAGAGAGAGTAATATCCGGGCGATAGGAGTAAAGCATGGCAGCTACGCCTGTCACCATGGGGGCAGCCATGGAAGTACCGCTCATAAAACCATAGGCATTTCCTGGAATCGTACTTAGAATATAGCTTCCCGGAGCGGCAATGTCAACGCTTGCTGCGCCGTAATTGGAATCCCTGCTCAAGCTGCCGTCAAACAGCAGATTCGCTACGGAAATAACATTGTCGTATGAGAGGGAGGCCGGATATACCGGATAGACGTCTGTATCATATCCCAAACCCGAGATTCCGCCGTTTCCGCAGGAAACTACAAACAGCATTCCGGAATTTTGTATGGTTTGAGCCAGTTCTTTACTGTAGGCGGAAGTTCCCATACTCAGATTGCAGATGGAAGCTCCGTTCGCTTCGGCATAGTGGATTGCCTGTATGACTGCCTCCGGGGTTCCGATTCCCTCCTCTCCCCCTAACGCCTTTAATGGCATGATTTTTACATAATTGTTATCCGTAATACCTGCTATGCCATAGGAACCGCGGGCCGCACTGATGGTTCCGGCCGCATGGGTTCCGTGGCTGTCCTCACTTCCGGCAAAAACCTGGTTATTTCCGGAAAAAAAGTTCCAGCCGTGGACATCGTCTGCATATCCGTTTCCATCATTATCGATGCCGTCACCATCGATTTCACCGGGATTAGTCCAGATGGCATTCTGAAGCTCCTGATGGTTTATATCAATGCCGGTATCGATGATGGCCACGATGACCGAGCGTTTATCCGGGGCCTGATCATACAATTCCCAGGCTGGCTGTATGTTAATGTCAATGCCGGTAACTGCATCTGTCACTTTGGATTCATAATCCCCGGGACCAGGCTGTGAAATGCCCATACCCGAATTTAGCGTCTGACTGTCAAAAATATTGTCTACAGCCTTGAATTTTGATTCCAGTTCAACCAGACGGAATTCACCATCATTTTTTAAACCCCACTGGTAGGTAGAAAATTCATCTGCAGGAGACAGATTTATAAGACCTGGTCCCAGAGCCAGGGAATGAAGGGTTTGTCCGTTATCGGAAGAAAAGGTGCGAAGCGTATTGGGAGCTGTTTCCGTCACGCTTATAGGCTTATTAGGGCTGCTGACAAGAGGAAGCCCTGCAAGAAGAAAAGTGAGGGACAGGAAGGCAGCGCGTGTTATTTTTTTCATGGTATCTTTCTCCTTAACTTGAAGCAGTCATTAAAATTGCTCCTATTATATCATAAACCCTACGCCGAAGGTTTAAATATTATGTGAAAAATATTTTAATTTTTATAAAATTTTTAAAAGAACAGCCAGGGATTTGTCCGGGCGGTTCTTTACTCTTCATCCATATTAACATTTTATTGTGTCTGAATTGTGAAATTAATCTGAAAAAACTATTGTAACAGGCAGTCATTGAAATGTCGTTTTTACATGTGTTATGATTAAGGCATTGAATAAAAGAAGATTATAAAGGAAAATGATTATGAATATGGAAGTTTTAGAAAAATTAAATGGTGGTCTGATCGTTTCCTGTCAGGCTCTGGAAGATGAACCGCTTTATAGTTCATACATCATGTCGCGCATGGCATATGCTGCCTGGGAAGGCGGTGCAGTAGGAATACGCGCCAATACCGTTGAAGATATAATCGAAATAAAAAAGACAGTGAATCTTCCTGTCATCGGTATCGTGAAACGGGAATATGAAGGAAGTGAAGTATATATCACCCCAACCATGAAGGAAGTCGAAGCACTGGTTTTATGCGGTGTGGAGATTATAGCTGTAGACTGCACAAGAAGAGAACGTCCGGAAGGAAAAAACCTGGATGATTTCTTTACAGAGATCCGTACAAAGTATCCGGATCAGCTTTTTATGGCCGACTGCTCTGATTATGAAGAAGGGATTCATGCGGCTTTAATAGGGGCGGATATGATAGGAACAACTTTAAGAGGTTATACGGAGTATACCAGGAATTTAAAACTTCCTGATATGGATTTCATGAAACGTCTGGTAAGAGATACCGGAAAGCCCGTAATTGCGGAAGGCGGTATCTGGACACCGGAGCAGCTAAAGGAAGCAATGTCTACAGGTGTTCTGGCGGCAGTGGTGGGAACCGCCATTACCCGGCCCAGAGATATTACCAGATACTTTATTGCCGGTGCCGGATGCCGTGCGGGAGAAAATTAAAACAAAATGATAAAGAGGAGTGTAAACTATGCAAGGGGATTTTTTAACTAAGATCAGATCAGAATACAATCAATTTACAAAGGCTGAGAAGAAAGTGGCTGATTACATTTTACAAAATTCCAGGGAAGTGTTATTTATGTCTATTACGGACTTGGCAGAGGCATGTGAAGTGGGGGATACCAGTGTGTTCCGGTTTTGCAAGACCTTAGAATTAAAGGGATACCAGGAATTTAAGATGAGGCTTTCCCTGAGCCTTCATGATGAAAAGACAGGTCAGGGCCGGCTGGAAGGGGATATCAGTCTGGAGGATTCATTTGCAGTTGTATCTCAGAAAGTATTGAATATCAATATGAGTGCACTGGAAGAGACGTACTCACTTTTAAATGAGGAAAAGTTCAATCAGGTAATTCAAGAACTTTATAAGGCAAAACGGATTTGCTTTTTTGGAGTGGGTACCAGCATGATATCTGCTATGAAGGCTGCTAATAAATTTTTAAGGATCGAACCGAAAGTATATTGTATACAAGATCCCCATATGCAGGCCATGGCGGCCTCCATGATGAGTGAGGAAGAGGCTGCGGTGATTTTTTCCTACTCCGGTGCCACCAAGGATACCATTCATGTAGCAGAACTGGCAAAAAAATCAGGAGCTGTGACCATCTGCATCACAAGATTTATCAAATCGCCTCTTACCGCCTTTTCTGATGTGACGCTCCTGTGCGGTGCCAATGAAGGACCGCTGCAGGGCGGGTCCACATCTTCGGAGATCAGTCAGCTTTTTTTAATAGACTTAATGTATACGGAGTATTACAGGAGGTATTTTGAACGGTGCAACAGGAATAACGAAAAAGCATCTGCATCTGTTCTGGATAAAATGTGCTGAGAATGTAAGAGCCGGATGAAAGTTTTTCTTTTCCTTCCGGCTCTTATACTTTTTTACGGGAAAGAATATTGATTATAATTCCGGTCCTGTGATAGAATAGAAAAAATGCCGGAAGGAGGACCCATATGGAAGAACGTTATTTTCGTAATAAGATAAACTGGTTTACATTTCTGTACAGCCTTCTGGTAATCTGGGTCCATTCCTATAATGCAATACTCTTCTTAGGAGATACAAAAACCGCTTATAAGACTGACTTAATGGAACGGTTTTTAGGAAATACGGTAGCACAGATTGCGGTACCTGGGTTTTTCTTGATTTCCTCCTATCTTTTCTTCCGCAGCTTTACCATTAAACGGCTTTGGGTGAAGTGGAATTCAAGAATACGGAGTGTATTGGTTCCTTATATTATGTGGAATTTTCTTTACTATCTCGGATATGTGATTGGAAGCCGGATTCCGGTGGTTACGGAAGTGATCGGAAAAGGAAAGGTTCCCTTTACCATTTCCAATGCAGCACAGGCAGTCCTTCATTACACCTATAATTATGTATTCTGGTATTTAAATCAGCTGATTCTGCTGATCCTTCTGGCACCTGTGATTTATATTCTGATAAAACAGTGGCAGATCGGCTGTCTGTTCCTTATGGGGATCCTGTCTGCAATCTACCTGGGTCTGGTACTTCCATTTATAAATCTGGATGCCCTTCTTTATTATTCTTTCGGAGCAATTGCAGCGGTCCATGGGAAATATATAACGGAAAGTTCCTGGAATTATAAAAAATGTGCAGCAGGTATTTTGATCCTCACAGCGGGTTATTTACTATATGGGTTTGATTTCCCTGGGGATATCAGGGGAGAAATAGCGGCTTCCGTCGTATGCTTCCGGCTTCTCGTTCCGGTAGGACTATGGCTTCTTATACCGGAGAAGCTGCTTATAGAAGCAAAAGAATGGATGAAACAGAATTTCTTTTTGTATGCCATTCATTTTGCATTGGTACGTCTGATAAATAAAACGGGAGCATTGCTGCTCCCGGCTATACCGGCAGTACCGTTTGGACTTTATCTTCTCATGCCGGTTATCTGCATATTTTTAAGTTTTCAGATAGGGCGGTTTTTAAGACATTATCTGCCGGCCGTATGGTGCCTGTTTAATGGGGGCCGTTAAAAGAAAAGGTATCAGACATCTGCCGACCATCTGCCTGATGCGCCGCAGGGGAGGATCAGGCCGGTATGGGTAACCGGAAGTCCTACTTCTTCAGACCGTACGGTACCGCCGAAGGTCTGTCCTACTTCAATGGAGATCATATAAGATAATACAGAAGGAGACAACCCGGTGGTATAGGAATTGATCAGGAAAAACAGCGGTTTATCGGATAAGAGCCGGGCGCAGAGCTTTACGAGAGGATGAATGGAATCCTCAATCTTCCATATCTCCCCCTTTGGTCCTCTTCCGTAAGAAGGGGGATCCATGATAATGGCATCATAATGGCTGCCTCTCCTGATTTCTCGTTCTGCGAATTTCACACAATCATCCACGATCCAGCGGATGGGAGCGGATTCCAGTCCTGAGGAGCGGGCGTTTTCCTTAGCCCAGCCTACCATACCCTTGGAAGCATCAACGTGAGTAACCGAAGCCCCTGCTTTTGCGGCTGCCAGAGTAGCTCCGCCGGTATATGCGAATAAATTCAGAACCTTTACAGGCCGTCCGGCCTGTTTTATTTTTTCTCCGAACCAGTCCCAGTTCGCAGCCTGCTCCGGGAAAAGTCCTGTATGTTTAAAGCTGAAAGGCTTTAACTGGAAGGTCAAGTCCTTATAACTGATTGTCCATTGCTGAGGAAGGTCAAAGAATTCCCATTCACCGCCGCCCCTTGCACTCCGGTGATAATGGCCGTTCATTCTGTTCCAGCCCTTTTCTGTCCTGGGAGTGGACCAGATGACCTGCGGGTCCGGACGTACAAGGAGATACTTTCCCCAGCGTTCCAGTTTCTCTCCTTCTGAACAGTCTATTACTTCATAATCTTTCCAGCCGTCTGCAATCCACATAATTGGTGCCGCCCTTTCTTTCTGTAAATAATAAATGGTAGTTTAATCAGATGATTCTATGATTATACTGGATGGAACCTGGAGCGTCAAGGTTAATCACACCTTGTCTGACCGTCCTATATAATATAGTGTAATGATAAATAAAGAGGTGTAAAACTTATGAATTGCCTTCGAATGGGATTCTCGTTTGGCTGCCGCGGGTGTAATTATTGGTGCAATTGGAGAGGAATTAATGGCTGCGGCTGGTTTTGCAATAACCGCTGCTGGAACAACCGCTGCTGGAACAACCGCTGCCGGAATAACCGCTGCCGGAATAACTGCTGCTGCAATAACCGGTGTAACGGGTGCATTAACTGCGGGTGCAGACAGTGCGGCAATAATTCAGACAGCCTCGGATGCAATAATCGATGCAGGTGAGATTTAATGAAACCGAACATCATTTGAACTATATAGAAATATCAGGCGGGATCCGGTTTTGCGGGACCCGCTTTTTTCAATGGCAGATCAGTTCCGGAGCAAGATAATTCCAAAGAAATAATTTTGTAATAGAATTGAAAGATTAAAAGGGTTGAATAATCTAAGATTAATTGTTAAAATAAATTATAGTAATTATGGAAATCCTTGTAAGGAGTGAAAAAATGAGAAGAAAAGGCCTCTTTGTACTGGCAGCAGTTGCTGTGCTGGCAATTGGTGCTGTGTCTATGGAAGCATGGGCAGCAGCAGGATGGAAACAACTGGGAAACAGCTGGGTTTATTATGATGACAGCGATAATAAAGTCACCAATACCTGGAAGAAGGGTGCGGACAACCTGTGGCGCTATTTGAACAGCAATGGTGAGATGGCGGTGAACGCCTGGGTTGAGAACACTTATTATGTGGATTCAAACGGAATCCTCGTGACAGACAAATGGATGAAGTTCCAGGAGTCCGGAAGTTCCGAATACAAGTGGTATTACTTTGGCAGCAGCGGAAAAGCCATTATGGACAACTGGTCCAAGATCAATAATAAGTGGTATTATTTTGATTACAACGGTGAGATGCAGACGGGATGGGTTTTGGATGATATGTATTACTGCGGTACTGACGGAGCCATGCGGACGGGATGGCAGAAGCTCTTTTCGCCGAACAGTGATTACGATCCTGACCGTGTCACTCCCGGTGATAATGATGACGGTAAATACTGGTATTATTTTAAAGACGACGGAAAGAAATATGTACCAAGGGATATGTCCGGTGATTTTGATACTTATAAGATTGACGGAGTATCATACTGCTTTGATTCCGACGGAGCTTTACAGGCAGGCTGGAAGTATGTGGGAGTGGATGGTTCAGAGTATGATATTCAGAACTATAAGTACTGTGACGGCAATGGAAAGCTGAGAGTGAACGGCTGGTATTCGGTAGAGCCGCCGGAGGATATCCAGGGGTATGAAGAGAATGTGGAATGGTTTTATTTTTCCAGCAGCGGTATTCCGAAAGCCGGACCGAAGGAGGGAGAGGCCAGTACACGTGACCTGACAAGGATTGACAATAAGACCTATCTGTTTAATAATCTTGGAAATCCTGTTTTCGGACTTCAGAAACTGCAGATCGGAAGCGGCTCAGAATATACTGCATTTTATTTTGGCGATAAAAAAACCAGCACCATGCAGAAGGGAAAGATAAAAGTTACGGAAGGCGATGGCAGCGAGTGTACTTATTATTTCAGTGACAGCGGCCGGGGTTATACCGGCGTAAAAGATGGGTATCTGTATTATATGGGTAAACTGCAGCGCTCAGAAGACGGAAACAAATATGAGCCTGTTGCGATTCCTACCGGAAATACCACCACAACTTATGTAGTGAATTCTTCAGGCAGGGTGGCAAAGGGTACGACGGTAAAGAGCTCAGACGGAGTAAAATATAAAACCGGAAGCAGTGGAAATTTATTATCGGTTGACGGTGAGGCTTCATCCGGCGGAGGAAGAGAACCTATTGAACCAGTCTGGAATTAGAAAGTAAGTTGAAAATGGCGTAAGACTTGAAAAATCAGGTCTTGCGCTATTTTTAAGAAAAAATGCTTGCAAAGTTAAAAAAAGTATGCTATTCTGTAAAGGCTGTGGCATGATAGCTGTGAAACGTGAGGTTGCTGCTTACAAAAGCAGGTTTTCCGTGGAGCGAATGTCAAGTTAGGAAACTGGCGACAAGTCACTGTACAATTTAAATTCTGTTTTATATACAGAAAGTCAGTGTGGGGTCCTGGAGGACACACACGGGAACGTGTACAGTCACCGCTTGTCGTACTTCTACTAAGTGCGAAAAGGAGGCGACTTTTTTTATGGCAAGTCAAGTAATGAGAATCACATTAAAAGCGTATGATCATCAGTTAGTTGATCAGTCTGCAGGCAAAATCATCGACACTGTAAAAAAGACAGGATCTAAAGTGAGCGGACCGGTGCCGTTACCAACCAAGAAGGAAGTGGTAACCATCTTAAGAGCGGTTCACAAGTACAAAGATTCCAGAGAGCAGTTCGAGCAGAGAACGCATAAGAGACTCATTGATATCATTACACCAAGCCAGAAGACTGTTGATGCATTATCCAGACTGGAAATGCCGGCAGGTGTGTACATTGATATCAAGATGAAGAACAAATAATCTTCATCTGAAATATTATGGAAACTCCATTGTCACTAAGTTCGTGAAAGATCTCGCTATACCCGATAAAACGGGGCACGCTGAGTGTCAAGGAGTACTTTCACACGTAAGCATCTAAAAGACAGATGCTAAGTGTTCAATGCATGTCCAGAAGGGTTTTAATATAGAAGCAGCACTTTTTCCTGTAAGGAATCAACATCTCCATGAGCGAAAGCGAGAAGAAAGTGTTTACACTTTCGGCGAGCTGCGAATGGTGATCATGATTGCGCTGCAATCATGGTACCGCCAGACGGAGTCATAGTGTTCCACGTATATTGGACTGTTCTAGGATGATTGCGAAAGCAATCCGCTGTAGAATTAACAAACAGGAGGTAAAAACATGAAGAAGGGTATTTTAGCTACCAAAGTCGGAATGACACAGATCTTCAATGAAAATGGAGTATTAACTCCGGTAACGGTTCTTCAGGCTGGTCCTTGTGTAGTAACACAGGTTAAGACCACTCAGAACGATGGTTACAATGCAGTACAGGTTGGTTTCGTTGATAAGAGAGAAAAACTTGTCAGCAAGCCGGTTAAAGGCCATTTTGATAAGGCCGGTGTATCTTATAAAAGATACGTTAGAGAATTTAAGTTTGAGAATGCTGACCAGTATTCTGTAAAAGATGAAATCAAAGCAGAGATATTTGCAGCAGGCGATAAGATCGATGCAACCGCAATCTCCAAAGGTAAAGGTTTCCAAGGTGCTATTAAGAGACACGGACAGTCCAGAGGACCTATGGCTCATGGTTCCAAGTTCCATCGTCATGCAGGTTCCAACGGTGCTTGTTCTGATCCGAGCAAGGTATTTAAGGGCAAGAAGATGCCTGGCCAGATGGGCAACAAGAGGATAACAATCCAGAACCTTGAAGTTGTCAGGGTTGATGCTGATAACAACCTGATTTTGGTTAAAGGTGCTGTACCAGGACCGAAGAAGTCTTTAGTAACAATCAAGGAAACAGTAAAAGCAGCTAATTAATGCTTTTATAAGAAAGGAGGATCACACAGATGGCAAACGTATCTGTTTACAATATGGAAGGTAAAGAAGTTGGCACATTAGAGTTAAACGATGCAGTGTTTGGTGTAGATGTTAACGAACATCTCGTACACATGGCAGTCGTAAGCCAGCTTGCAAATAAGCGCCAGGGCACACAGAAAGCAAAGACACGTGCTGAAGTTTCCGGCGGCGGAAGAAAACCGTGGAAGCAGAAAGGAACCGGTCACGCAAGACAGGGTTCAACAAGATCTCCACAGTGGACAGGCGGCGGTATCGTATTCGCACCTACTCCAAGAGATTATACGATCAGACTTAACAAGAAAGAAAGAAGACTTGCTCTTAAATCAGCTCTTACAAGCAGAGTAAATGAGAATAAGTTTATTGTTGTTGACGAATTAAAATTTGATGAGATCAAGACAAAGAAGTTCCAGAATGTTTTAAATAGCTTAAAGGTATCCAAGGCTTTGGTTGTTGTTGGCGAGGGCAGCACAAATGCAGTTATGAGTGCAAGAAACATTGCAGCTGTTAAGACTGCATTTGTTAACACGATCAACGTATACGATATCTTAAAGTACAACACAGTTGTTGCTACCAAGACTGCTGTTGCAGCAATCGAGGAGGTGTACGCATAATGGCAGATATTAAGTATTACGACGTAATCCGCAAGCCGGTCGTAACTGAGAAGAGCATGAACGCAATGGCGTCCAAAAAGTACACGTTTTTAGTACACACAGATGCGAACAAGACTATGATCAAGGAAGCTGTTGAAAAGATGTTCCCAGGCACCAAGGTTGCCAGCGTGAACACCATGAACTTAGACGGAAAGACCAAGAGAAGGGGAATGACCTTCGGAAAGACCGCTAAGACAAAGAAGGCTATCGTTCAGTTGACAGCTGACAGCAAAGATATCGAAATCTTCGAGGGGCTGTAGGCATTTTTATAGAAGCCATCAACCAGCCTATGTGATGATCATTATATCACGATTATAAGATACGCCAGGCGGCGTTGAAAGGCCTAACAGGCATACCTTTATGTTCGGAAAACATGGGCAATTAAAGAAAAAAGGCCTTGCAGGCATACCTTTATGCCCAGAAAACATGGGCAATAAAGAAGAAACGCCTAACAGGCATACCTTTATGCCCAAAAAACATGGGCAATAAAGAAGAAAGGAGAAACAATCATGGGAATCAAAAAGTATAACCCATATACCCCTTCCAGAAGACATATGACCGGTTCTGATTTCAGCGAGATCACAAAGACAACTCCTGAGAAGTCCCTGATCAGCAAGACGATCAGCAAGACAGCCGGACGTAACAATCAGGGTAAGATCACTGTCAGACATCGCGGAGGCGGTGTTAAGAGAAAATATAGAGTCATCGACTTCAAGAGAAACAGCAAGGATGGCATTGCAGCAACTGTTATCGGAATCGAGTACGATCCGAACAGAACTGCCAACATCGCATTAATCTGCTATGCAGATGGTACAAAGTCTTATATCCTTGCTCCGGCTGGCTTAACAGACGGCATGAAGGTTATGAGCGGTGAGACTGCAGAAGCGAAAGTCGGCAACTGCCTGCCGTTAAGCAAGATTCCGGTTGGTGCTCAGGTTCATAACATTGAGCTTTATCCGGGAAAAGGCGGTCAGATGGTTCGTTCTGCTGGAAATGGAGCTCAGTTAATGGCTAAAGAAGGAAAATATGCAACACTTCGTCTGCCATCCGGTGAGATGAGAATGGTTCCGATCAACTGCAGAGCTACCATCGGTGTAGTAGGAAATGGTGATCACAACCTGATCAATATCGGTAAAGCTGGTAGAAAACGTCATATGGGCATCCGTCCTACCGTACGCGGTTCCGTTATGAACCCTAATGACCATCCACACGGCGGTGGTGAAGGCAAGACCGGAATCGGACGTCCGGGTCCATGTACACCATGGGGCAAACCAGCGCTTGGCTTAAAGACCAGAAAGAAACACAAACAGTCTAACAAGTTAATCGTTAGAAGAAGAGATGGAAAGACCGTTAAATAATTGAAGGAGGTTAGGAATCTATGGCTCGCTCACTTAAAAAAGGACCATTTGCAGATGCTCATTTACTCAAAAAAGTAGATGCTATGAACGCAGCAGGACAGAAGCAGGTAATCAAGACCTGGTCCCGCCGTTCTACTATCTTCCCGCAGATGGTTGGACATACAATTGCAGTTCATGATGGCAGGAAGCATGTTCCGGTATATGTTACAGAGGATATGGTTGGACATAAACTGGGTGAATTCGTTGCTACAAGAACGTATCGAGGACATGGCAAAGACGAGAAAAAGTCAGGCCGTAAGTAATAAAGAGGCAAACACCCTTCGGGTAATCTGCGGATTTCCAAAGGGCGTTAAAGTTGAAAGGAGGATTCACCAATGGCTAAGGGACATAGAAGCCAGATTAAGAGAGAAAGAAATGCCGAAAAGGACACCAGACCTTCAGCAAAGTTATCCTACGCTAGGGTTTCTGTTCAGAAAGCATGCTTCGTATTAGATGCCATCAGAGGCAAAGACGTTGAGACAGCACTTGGTATTGTAACTTACAATCCCAGATATGCTTCTGCTTTAATAGAAAAGTTATTAAAATCAGCAGCTGCCAACGCTGAGAATAACAACGGAATGGACCCTGCGAAACTTTACGTAGAGGAATGCTTCGCAAATAAGGGACCGACAATGAAGAGAGTAAAACCGAGAGCACAGGGCCGCGCTTACAGGATCGAAAAGAGAATGAGCCACATCACCATCGTGCTTAATGAAAGATAAGGAGGCAAATAATGGGACAGAAAGTTAATCCACACGGCTTAAGAGTCGGTGTTATTAAAGACTGGGACTCAAAATGGTATGCTGAAGCTGATTTTGCAGATAACTTAGTGGAAGATTATGCAGTCAGAAAGTTCATTAAGAAGAAATTATACAGCGCCGGTGTATCTGATATCGAAATAGAACGGGCATCTGACCGCGTGAAAATTATTATCCACACAGCAAAGCCAGGTGTAGTGATCGGTAAAGGCGGCGCTGAGATTGAAAAATTAAAAGCTCAAGTTCAGAAGCTTACAGATAAGAAATTATTTGTTGATATCAAAGAAATCAAGAGACCTGACAGGGATGCTCAGTTAGTAGCTGAATCCATCGCACAGCAGTTAGAGAACCGTGTATCCTTCCGCCGTGCCATGAAATCCACCATGGGCCGTTCTATGAAGGCTGGCGTAAAAGGTATTAAGACTGCCGTTGCAGGCCGTCTTGGCGGTGCTGATATGGCTCGTACCGAGTTCTACAGCGAAGGAACCATTCCGTTACAGACATTGAGAGCAGATATTGACTATGGTTTCGCTGAAGCAGATACAACCTATGGTAAGATCGGCGTTAAGGTATGGATCTACAATGGCGAAGTACTTCCAACTAAAGGAAACAAGGAAGGGAGCGATAAATAATGTTAATGCCTAAGAGAGTGAAACGTCGTAAACAGTTCCGTGGATCCATGGCTGGTAAAGCGTTAAGAGGCAATAAGATCAGCAACGGAGAATTTGGCTTAGTCGCTTTAGACCCATGCTGGATCAAATCGAACCAGATCGAGGCAGCCCGTGTTGCCATGACCCGTTACATCAAGCGTGGCGGTAAAGTCTGGATCAAGATTTTCCCGGATAAACCTGTAACAGCAAAGCCAGCAGAAACCCGTATGGGTTCCGGTAAGGGCGCCCTGGAATACTGGGTAGCAGTAGTAAAACCAGGCCGTGTATTATTCGAAATCGCTGGAGTACCTGAAGAAACAGCACGTGAAGCTTTACGTCTTGCTATGCATAAGTTACCATGCAAATGTAAGATTGCTGCTAAAGCAGATTTAGAAGGCGGTGAATGACAGTGAAAATTAATAAGTATGTTGAAGAATTAAAAGGAAAATCAGCTGCAGAACTGAACGAAGAATTAGTAGCTGCAAAGAAAGAGCTTTTCAACTTAAGATTCCAGAATGCGACCAATCAGCTTGATAACACAAGCAGAATCAAAGAGGTCCGCAAGAACATTGCCAGAATCCAGACTGTTATAACTGAGAAGGCTAGATTAGCTTAAGTTGCAGCTTATTTTTAAAGCATGACACACACGACTGTGTGTAAACTTATAGATAGGGCCTTAGGAGGCCATAAACATCGAAAGGAGAATACCGAACGTGGAAAGAAATCTTAGAAAAACCCGTACTGGTAAGGTTGTAAGCAACAAGATGGATAAGACCATCGTTGTAGCGATTGAAGACCATGTAGAACATCCTTTATACGGCAAGATCGTAAAAAGAACGTATAAATTAAAAGCTCATGATGAGAAGAATGACTGCAATATGGGCGATACAGTAAAAGTTATGGAAACAAGACCGCTGTCCAAAGACAAGAGATGGAGACTTGTTGAGATTATCGAAAGAGCGAAATAATTAATTTCCAGGAAGGAGTAACAGGCATGATTCAGCAGGAAACCAGATTAAATGTTGCCGACAATACCGGTGCAAAAGAACTGCTTTGTATCCGTGTTATGGGCGGATCTACAAGAAGATATGCTAATATTGGTGATGTTATCGTTGCCACCGTTAAAGATGCAACACCTGGCGGTGTTGTGAAGAAAGGCGACGTTGTAAAGGCCGTTGTCGTACGTACCGTTAAGGGTGCGCGCCGGAAAGACGGTTCATATATCAAGTTCGATGAGAATGCTGCCGTAATTATCAAAGATGACAAGACTCCAAGAGGAACTCGTATCTTTGGGCCGGTTGCCAGAGAGTTAAGAGAGAAACAGTTCATGAAAATTGTTTCCTTAGCTCCGGAAGTATTATAAGGAGGTGTCGGACTGTGCAAAAAATTAAAAGAGATGACCTGGTAAAGGTTATCACAGGGAAAGATAAAGACAAACAGGGCAAAGTTCTTCATGTAGATACGAAGAATAACAAAGTGGTAGTTGAAGGCTGCAACATGATTACAAAGCATGTGAAACCAGGCGCGGGTAACCCACAGGGCGGTATCGTTCAGAAAGAAGCTGCACTTGATATCTCCAATGTGATGCTTGTTGTTGACGGAAAAGCCACCAGAGTCGGTTTTGAAGTAAAAGACGGTAAAAAAGTCCGTGTTGCAAAAGCAACCGGTAAAGTAATTGATTAATTCGGAGAGGAGGAATAAAAATTGGCTAGATTAAAAGAGATGTACCAGAAAGAGATCGTAGATGCTATGATCAAAAAATTTGGATATAAGAACATCATGGAAGTGCCGAAGTTAAACAAGATCGTCATCAATATGGGTATTGGTGAAGCAAAGGAAAATGCCAAGATTTTAGACTCTGCAGTAAGAGATTTGGAAATCATCTCCGGACAGAAGGCAGTCTTAACAAAGGCTAAAAAATCAGTTGCTAACTTCAAGATCAGAGAAGGTATGCCGATCGGCTGTAAAGTTACATTGCGCGGCGAAAGAATGTATGAGTTTGCTGATCGTCTGATCAACCTTGCACTTCCCCGTGTACGTGACTTCAGAGGTGTGAATCCTAACGCATTTGATGGCAGAGGAAATTACGCCCTTGGTATCAAGGAACAGCTTATTTTCCCTGAAATTGAGTACGATAAAGTTGACAAGGTAAGAGGTATGGACGTAATTTTCGTTACTACCGCTAAAACCGATGAAGAAGCCCGTGAACTTTTGACATTATTCAATATGCCATTTGCAAAATAGTAGGAGGAATAATCCATGGCTAAGACTTCAATGAAGATCAAACAGCAGAGACCTGCAAAATTCTCCACAAGAGAATACAATCGCTGCAGAATCTGTGGTCGTCCACATGCTTATTTAAGAAAATACGGAATCTGCAGAATTTGCTTCCGTGAATTAGCATACAAGGGTCAGATCCCAGGCGTTAAAAAAGCAAGCTGGTAAAATAAGGAAGGAGGCAATTTCAAAATGACAATGAGCGATCCAATCGCAGATATGCTTACAAGAATCCGTAATGCAAATACTGCAAAACATGATACAGTAGATATACCTTCATCCAAGATGAAATTAGCTATTGCTGATATCCTTGTGAAAGAGGGTTACATTAAAAAATATGATCTTGTAGAAGATGGTGCATTCCAGACAATCCGGATCACCTTAAAATACGGTAAAGATAAAAACGAAAAAATCATCACAGGTATCAAGAGAATTTCAAAGCCAGGTTTACGTGTATACGCAAACAAGGAAGAACTGCCGAAGGTACTTGGCGGTTTAGGAACAGCTATTATCTCCACAAACCAGGGTGTAATTACCGATAAGGAAGCCCGTACACAAGGCGTTGGCGGAGAAGTATTAGCGTTTGTATGGTAGGCATTGAACACTTAGCGAGGTATTGTCGAGCTTAGTGTGACGGCGTGCCCCGCATTATCGGGCAAAGCCGTTCTTCGACCAGCGGGAGAAGAACTTCCCTGTGAAACGCAGTGGGGTGCGGTATAATGCACGAAAAACCAGTGGAACGCAGGAACAATGCATCTGAAAACAGAAGGAACACATGGTTCCTTCCGAAAATTTAAGGAGGTAAACGGCATGTCACGTATAGGAAGAATGCCTATCGCGATTCCGGCAGGTGTAACTGTCACAATCGCAGAAAATAACAAAGTGACTGTAAAAGGTCCTAAGGGAACTCTTGAAAGAGTTTTACCGTCTGAGATGACAATCAAAGAAGAAGACGGTAATATCGTGGTTACAAGACCAAATGATTTAAAGAAAATGAAATCGTTGCATGGTCTGACCAGAACATTAGTAAACAACATGATCGTCGGTGTAACTGCCGGTTATGAGAAGAAACTGGAAATCAATGGTGTAGGTTACAGAGCACAGAAGCAGGGTAAGAAGCTGGTTCTTTCTCTTGGTTACTCCCACCCGGTAGAGATGGAAGATCCGGAAGGAATTGAATCTGCCATGGAAGGACAGAACGTCATCATTATTAAAGGTATTGATAAAGAAAAAGTTGGCCAGTACGCTGCTGAAATCAGAGATAAGAGAAGACCTGAACCGTATAAGGGCAAAGGTATCAAGTATGCTGACGAAGTTATCAGACGTAAAGTTGGTAAGACTGGTAAGAAATAATTAAGGAGAGTGTAAAGATGGTTAGCAAACAGTCAAGAAGCGAAGTTCGCGTTAAGAAGCACATCAGATTACGTAATCGTTTTGCAGGCACTGCAGAAAGACCGCGTTTAGCTGTGTTCAGAAGCAATAATCATATGTATGCTCAAATTATTGACGATACAGTTGGTAAGACTTTAGTCGCTGCTTCTACAGTAGAAAAAGAAGTAAAGGCAGAATTAGAGAAAACTAACGACGTTGATGCTGCAGCATATGTAGGTACCGTAGTGGCAAAGAGAGCTCTTGAAAAAGGAATTAAAGAAGTTGTCTTTGACAGAGGCGGTTTTATATATCAGGGTAAGATTCAGGCATTAGCAGACGCAGCCAGAGAAGCTGGTCTGGAATTCTAGTAGAGAGGAGAATGACAGCGTGAAACGTACAATTATTGATGCAAGTCAGTTAGAATTAAACGACAGAGTAGTTGCTATAAAGCGTGTATCTAAAACCGTTAAAGGTGGACGTACCATGAGATTCTCTGCTTTAGTAGTCGTAGGTGATGGCAATGGCCACGTAGGTGCGGGTCTTGGCAAAGCCGGTGAAGTTCCAGAAGCAATCCGTAAAGGAAAAGAGGCTGCTGTTAAGAACATGGTTACCGTTCCGATCGATGAAAACAGCAGTATTCCTCATGACCTGATTGGAAAATTTGGAAGTGCATCTGTACTTCTTAAGAGAGCTTCCGAAGGTACAGGTGTTATCGCGGGAGGTCCTGCCCGTGCAGTTGTAGAGCTTGCAGGTATCAAGAATATCCGTACAAAATCCTTAGGTTCCAATAACAAGACTAATGTAGTTTTGGCTACAATCGAGGGATTGACTCAGTTAAAGACTCCTGAGGAAGTTGCAAAGCTTCGCGGCAAATCTGTAGAAGAGATTTTAGGCTAAGGAGGATATAAAAATGGCAGATAAATTAAAAATCACATTGGTGAAGTCCCCGATCGGCGCAGTTCCGAAGCAGAAAGCAACCGTTTTAGCATTAGGCTTAAAGAAGCTTCACAAAACAGTTGAAATGCCGGATAATGATGCGGTCAGAGGTATGATCGCCAGCGTGCGTCATTTAGTAAAAGTTGAAGAGATTTAAGAGAAAACAGTAAGGAGGTGCAAGCGATGGATTTATCAAATTTACAGCCTGCGTTAGGTTCCAAGCACAGCGATAATTTCAGAAGGGGCCGTGGTCATGGTTCAGGAAACGGCAAGACAGCAGGTAAAGGACATAAAGGACAGAAAGCCCGCTCAGGTGCTACAAGACCAGGTTTTGAAGGCGGTCAGATGCCTTTATACAGACGTATTCCTAAGAGAGGCTTCAAAAATAGAAATACCAAAATTATCATCGGTATCAATGTAAGTGCTTTGGAAGGCTTTGACAATGATACAGTAGTTACTGTAGAAACTTTATTAGAGAGCGGAATTGTTAAGAACCCGCGCGATGGCGTTAAGATCCTTGGAAATGGAGAATTAACCAAAAAGCTTACAGTAAAGGTAGATGCTTTCAGCGAAGGCGCAAAAACCAAAATCGAGGCTTTAGGTGGAACCTGCGAGGTGATCTAATATGTTAAAAACACTCCGTAATGCATTCAAGATCAAGGACGTAAGAACGAAACTTATTTATACGTTTGCGATGCTGGTGGTTATCAGAATCGGTTCACAGCTGCCGATTCCAGGAGTTGAAACAAGCTTTTTTAAAGATTTTTTTGCTCAGCAGAATAATGATGCATTTGGATTTTTCAATGCTATGACGGGTAACTCTTTTACCCAGATGTCGGTGTTTGCACTGAGCATTACCCCATACATCACATCATCCATCATCATGCAGCTTTTGACCATTGCAATCCCGAAACTGGAGGAAATGCAGCAGGATGGTGAAGACGGAAGAAAGAAGATTGCAGAATACACCCGTTACGTAACAGTCGGTCTGGCTTTAATCGAATCCATCGCTATGGCGGTCGGATTCGGAGGCCAGGGAATGTTAAAAGAGTTTAATGCATTAAGCGTTATTATTGCTGTTGTCACCATGACAGCAGGAAGTGCTCTACTGATGTGGATCGGCGAGCGGATTACTGAGAATGGTGTAGGAAACGGAATTTCCATCGTCCTTTTATTTAACATCATTTCCAGCTTCCCCTCTGATGCTTCAACCTTATATACCAGATTCATGTCCGGGAAGTCGGTTGCAGTAGCAGCAGTAGCAGCCATTATCATCCTCGCTGTTTTAACAGCCATAGTCGTATTTGTCGTTATCCTTCAGGATGGCGAGAGAAGAATTCCTGTGCAGTATTCCAAAAAGATGCAGGGGAGGAAGATGGTTGGCGGCCAGGCCAGCAATATTCCGTTAAAGGTCAATACGGGAGGAGTTATCCCGGTTATTTTCGCTTCCTCAATTCTGTCATTTCCGGTAGTGATTGCCCAGCTCTTTGGCAGCCGGCTTAATTACAATGGCATTGGAGGCCACATTATGATGGCACTGAATTCTTCCTATTGGTTCAAACCGGAAAAGCCGGTATATTCTATCGGCCTGATTGTCTATATGGCTCTGATTATCGTGTTTGCTTATTTCTATACGTCGATTACCTTTAATCCGCTGGAAGTGGCTAATAACATGAAGAAATCAGGCGGCTTTATACCGGGTATCCGCCCAGGTAAGCCAACCAGTGATTATCTCAATTCTATTTTGAACTATATTGTTTTTATTGGTGCATGCGGTCTGACTATTATATGTATTATTCCGATTATGGTATCCGGCCTGTTCAGTGTAAGCCGTCTGTCATTCGGAGGTACATCCTTAATCATTATCGTCAGCGTTGTACTTGAGACACTTAAGGCAATTGAATCTCAAATGCTTGTACGATATTATAAAGGCTTTTTAAATGATTAAAGGAAAAACCAAGAGAAACACGCACGGCGTGTTTTTCTTGGGATTTGTGCTATTTATGCGGGCAACGAGCCGGGCATGCTTTCATGTTCATTCGGCGGCTGCCGCGATAATGATAAGAAACCCGCAAGCGTGTTTCCTATCATTTAACCTTAAGGAAGTTACGTATTTCATGCAAGGGAGGGACTGTTGATGAAAATCATCATGTTAGGTGCCCCTGGTGCCGGCAAAGGTACCCAGGCGAAAAAGATTGCTGAAAAATATCAGATTCCCCACGTTTCTACCGGAGACATTTTCCGATCTAATATTAAAGAAGGAACAGAGTTAGGCAGAAAGGCGAAGGAATACATGGATCAGGGTGCTCTGGTACCGGATGAACTGACCATAGGGATGCTGATGAACCGTATTCAGGAAGAAGACTGTGAAAACGGATATGTGCTGGATGGTTTCCCAAGAACCATACCACAGGCAGAGAGCCTGAAAAAAGCTCTTTCCGGGAAAGGGCAGAAGATTGACTTTGCTATAAATATCGATGTTCCGGATGATCTTATCATAAACAGAATGTCAGGCCGCCGTGCCTGTATCTCCTGCGGGGCAACCTATCATATAGTAAATAATCCGAGCAAAATACCGGATGTATGTGATACCTGCGGTTCAAAACTTGTTTTAAGAGATGATGATAAGTCAGAGACCGTTAAGAAGCGTTTGTCTGTTTATCATGATCAGACACAGCCTCTGATTAATTATTATAAAAAAGACGGTGTGCTGTTGAATGTTGACGGCACTCAGGGATTAAATAAAGTGTTCTCTGAAATCGTTGCTATTTTAGGAGCATAATTTATGTCAGTTACGATTAAATCTGCTAGAGAGATAGAACTTATGAGAGAGGCAGGGAAGATTCTTAGTAAAACACATGAGGAGCTTTCCAAAGCCTTGAAGCCGGGCATGACAACCTGGGATATTGACCATCTGGGTGAAGAAATTATAAGGAGTTACGGCTGTACGCCGTCCTTCCTGAATTATAACGGTTATCCGGCTTCCATCTGTGTGTCCGTTAACGATGAGGTGGTTCATGGGATACCCAGTAAGAAGCGTGTATTAAGGGAAGGAGATATCGTAAGTCTGGATGCCGGGGTTATTTATAACGGATATCATTCCGATGCGGCAAGGACTTATGGAATCGGAGAAATTACTCCTGAGGCAGGACAACTCATAGAAGTGACGAGACAATGTTTCTTTGAAGGGATTAAATTTGCAAAATCTGGCAATCATTTGAATGATATATCTGCTGCTATCCAGAAATATGCAGAAAAATTCGGCTATGGGGTTGTCCGGGATCTGGTGGGACATGGTATCGGTTCCAGCCTGCACGAGGGGCCTGAAGTACCGAATTTTGCTCAGAAACGACGTGGAATCAAGCTGCGGCCGGGTATGACACTGGCTATTGAGCCGATGATCAATGGCGGGACGCCGGAGGTGGTCTGGCTTGACGATGACTGGACCGTTGTAACAGAGGACGGAAGTCTGTCCGCTCATTATGAAAATACCGTATTAATTACAGAAGGCGAACCGGAAATATTAAGTCTGATTACCGGTGTACGCTAAAGGAGCTGCTATGAAGTCAGAAGCCGGATCATTGGTAAAATCTTTGGCAGGACACGATAAAAACGGATATTTCTTCATATTGCGGGAGGATAACGAATATATATATCTGGTGGACGGAAAATACAGAAGACTGGACTGCCCCAAAAAGAAAAAGAAAAAGCATGTAAAAGCCCTGATATGGGAGAAACATTCTCCCGGAGAAAAGATTCGGGAAAATAAAAAGGTCACCGATGAAGAGATCAAGCATTTCATCAGATGTTTCAAAAGAGAAGAACAGGTAGTTAGGAGGTAAGCTTTATGTCAAAAGCAGATGTTATTGAAATTGAAGGAACCGTTGTGGAGAAGCTTCCCAATGCCATGTTCCAGGTAGAACTGGAGAATGGCCATCAGGTACTGGCTCACATAAGCGGCAAGCTCCGCATGAATTACATTCGTATTTTACCGGGAGATAAGGTAACCATTGAGATGTCTCCCTATGATTTGAGCAAGGGAAGAATTATCTGGAGAGACAAATAAGGCGTTTTTTACAAAACGCTGCCTATTACCCCGGCGGGACACGCCAGGGTAAAGGGTTATTAAATATATAGGAAAAATCGCTTGCAATTTAAAACGATTGGTGTTATAATGCTATAGCGACTTTGTTGAAATACTGGGTGTATTATGCCCATAGGGGCAGCACTGGTTTTATGATAAAACACACTGCGGTATACTCAGAAAGCTCTTTCAATGCGGGAGGGCGCATAACGGAAAGGAGAATTGCTGTGAAGGTTAGATCATCAGTCAAACCGATTTGCGAAAAGTGCAAAATCATCAAGAGAAAAGGCAGTATCAGAGTAATCTGTGAAAATCCTAAGCATAAGCAGAGACAAGGTTAAAAAATATTAAATGGAGGTGTACTACACACATGGCTCGTATTTCAGGTGTTGATTTACCAAGAGAAAAACGTGTTGAAATCGGCTTGACTTACATCTACGGTATTGGTAGAGCAAGTGCAAACCGCATTCTTGCAGAAGCTGGCGTGAATCCTGACACTCGTGTTAAGGACTTAACGGATGACGAAGTAAAGAGAATATCTTCCGTAATTGTGGACTCTCAGATGGTTGAAGGTGATTTGCGCAGAGAAATCGCTATGAACATCAAGAGACTTCAGGAAATCGGATGCTATCGAGGAATCCGTCATAGAAAGAGCCTTCCGGTTCGCGGTCAGAAGACTAAGACCAATGCAAGAACCCGCAAGGGCCCGAGAAAGACTGTAGCAAACAAGAAGAAATAAGTATCCTGGCAACTCACAGAGAATCACGTTACATGTTTTAAAAACAGGAATAACAGGATTCAAATATTCGTACCCTGCACCCCGATTTTTAATTTTAACAGGGCAGGGCGGAGCAACTAAAAAGAAAGTAGGTTAGTTTAAAATGGCTAAAAAAATGTCCACTACTAAAAAAGTGACAAAAAAGCGCGTAAAGAAAAACGTTGAACGCGGACAAGCACATATCCAGTCATCTTTTAATAACACAATTGTGACATTAACGGATACACAGGGTAATGCATTATCTTGGGCAAGTGCTGGTGGTCTGGGATTTAGAGGTTCAAGGAAATCTACTCCATATGCAGCTCAGATGGCGGCAGAAACTGCTACTAAGGCAGCTCTTGTGCATGGTTTAAAATCAGTAGACGTTATGGTTAAAGGTCCTGGTTCAGGCCGTGAAGCAGCTATTCGTGCACTTCAGGCATGCGGATTAGAGGTAACCAGCATTAAGGATGTAACACCGGTACCACATAACGGTTGTCGTCCACCAAAACGTAGAAGAGTTTAATTAGGAGGTAATTACAGTGGCAGTTGACAGAGTTCCTGTTCTTAAAAGATGTAGATCCCTTGGTCTTGATCCGGTCTATTTAGGAATAGATAAAAAATCAAACAGAGAATTAAAAAGAGCTAACAGAAAGATGAGTGAATACGGCATTCAGCTGAGAGAAAAGCAGAAAGCTAAATTCATCTACGGCGTTCTTGAGAAACCTTTCCGTAACTACTATGCAAGAGCTGAAAGAATGAATGGTATGGTTGGTGAAAACCTGATGATTCTTCTGGAAAGAAGACTTGATAATGTAGTATACCGTATGGGATTCGGAAGAACAAGAAGAGAGACCAGACAGATGGTTGACCACAAGAGCATCCTTGTCAATGGCAAGTGCGTAAACATTCCTTCTTATTTAATTAAGATAGGCGATGTTGTCGAAGTAAAAGAAAAATGCAAAACCAATGCAAGATTTAAAGATGTTCAGGAAGCTACTGCAGGACGTATGGTTCCGGCATGGCTCGATGTTGACCATGAGAATTTACGTGGTACTGTAAAAGAGTTACCAACAAGAGACGAGATTGATGTTCCGGTGAATGAGATGCTTATCGTCGAGTTGTACTCCAAATAATTGAAAGTCTGTTGATTGAAGCCGGCTTTCGCCGGGGGTATTGAAGCCCCCGGCAAGGTTTGAGTATAAGACCCTCGATACAAAATACCCAAAAGGAGGGGCTATTAGTGTTCGATTTTGAAAAACCAAACATTGAGATTGCTGAAATCTCAGAAGACAAAAAATATGGCAAATTTGTAGTTGAACCGCTTGAAAGAGGCTATGGTACGACTTTAGGTAATTCCTTAAGAAGAATCATGCTTTCTTCATTACCGGGTGCTGCAGTCAGTCAGGTAAAAATCGACGGCGTTTTGCATGAATTCAGTTCCATCCCAGGCGTAAAAGAAGATGTGACTGAGATCATTATGAACATCAAGAGCTTATCTATTAAGAACAACAGCGATACCAACGAGGCAAAGGTTGCATACATTGAGTTTGAAGGCGAAGGTGTTGTAACAGCAGCGGATATCCAGGCAGATCCTGATATTGAGATCATGAACCCGGAGCAGGTAATCGCGACACTAAGCGGCGGCACGGACAGCAAGTTCTATATGGAACTTACCATTACCAAAGGCCGTGGCTATGTGAGCGCAGATAAAAATAAGAGTGAAGATTTACCGATTGGCGTTATAGCTGTTGATTCTATCTATACACCAGTAGAGCGCGTCAACATGACGGTAGAAAACACCCGAGTAGGTCAGGTTACCGATTACGATAAGCTGACGTTAGATGTATTTACAAATGGCACCCTGGCACCGGATGAGGCTGTCAGCCTCGCTGCAAAGGTGTTAAGCGAACATTTGAACCTGTTCATTGACTTATCTGAAAACGCAAAGACCGCTGAGGTCATGGTGGAAAAGGAAGATAATGAAAAGGAAAAAGTGCTGGAAATGAACATTGATGAACTGGAGCTTTCTGTCCGTTCATACAATTGCCTGAAGAGAGCCGGCATCAATACAGTGGAAGAACTGTGCAACCGGACTTCAGAGGATATGATGAAGGTTCGTAATCTGGGCCGCAAGTCTTTAGAAGAAGTGCTGGCCAAGTTAAAAGAGTTAGGTTTGCAGCTTAACCCAAGCGATGATGCCAATGTTTAATTGGAACGCTTGAATTGAGGAAACTCCATCGTCACTAAGCTCGTAGGAAACCTCGCTAAGTGTCGAGGAGTGCTTTCGCACATAAGCGTCTAAATGCCAGACGCTAAGTGCTCAATGCATGGAGATTAAGCACCGATACAGTAAGACCGAAGAAGCATGTATCCGTGTTCCGCAAATGGAGGAATATTAAGATGGCAGGATATAGAAAGCTGGGAAGAACTTCCAGTCAAAGAAAAGCATTAATCAGAAGCCAGGTAACTGCATTATTATACAATGGCAAGATCGTGACAACAGAAGCCAGAGCAAAAGAGATCCGCAAAGTGGCTGAAGGTCTGATCGCATTGGCAGTAAAAGAGAAAGATAATTTCGAGACCGTTAAGGTAACCGCAAAGGTTGCACGTAAAGATAAAGACGGCAAAAGAGTGAAAGAAGTTGTAAACGGCAAGAAAGTTACCGTATATGATGAAGTAGAGAAAGAGATCAAGAAAGATCTTCCTTCCAGGCTTCATGCAAGAAGACAGATGTTAAAGGTTCTTTATGACGTAACAGAAGTTCCGACAGAGGCTGCCGGAAGAAAGAAAAACACAAAATCTGTTGATCTTCCAAAGAAGCTGTTTGATGAAGTTGCACCAAAGTATGTATCCCGTAACGGTGGTTATACACGTATCGTAAAGATTGGCCAGCGCAAGGGCGACGGTGCCATGGCGGTATTGCTTGAACTCGTATAAGTAAGAATTTTGGATTCCCGGTACTGGAGTTGATTTCCTATCGGGAATTTTTTTTGTCTTAGGAATTTTATGCCGGTTCATTCCTTTATTCCTGTCTCATGTTAAGAAACGCAAGAATAAAGAAAGAATATCGTAAGTTGACGGTCAAACACTTTACGGGCTATAATGTAAATATTAGAATTATATGTAATAATTGTAAAATTGCGCTAAAATGGAGAACGGGAGGTAATTTATATGATGCATTTAAAGAGGTTGGCGGCTTTGGCCTCTGTGGTAAGTATGCTTGGACTAACCATATCATTTGAAGCTTTGGCGAGCTCGACTAAGACGATCTCATCGGTTAAGATTTATGCAGGTCTTGAAGATCTGGACTCTGGTGAAAATCTGCCGTCTGAAACTTCTTTTAAGAAAGACGGGGAATCGGATAACTATGTTTATACGAATAACAATAGATATGAGGTGACTGATTTAGAGTGGATTACATCAGACAGCAAAGATATGGAAATAGGATACGAGCCTAAGATGAAGGCAACACTCAGAGCAACGGATTCCGATGAATATGCTTTTAAAGGCGGCTATCAATCCAGTAATGTTTCCATCAGCGGCGGAACCTATGTATCCTCGAACCGTTCCGGAAGCGATACGCTGTATGTTACTTTTAAATTTAAGCCTATTAAGGGAACTTATGAGTCCCCGGAGGATGCTTCCTGGAAAAGTTCCGGCTTCGGCGGTGCCAGATGGAGTTCGGTCGACGACAGTTCAGATGCGTACGATGTTTATTTATACCGTGGAAGTTCCGTGATCAAGAAAGTTGAGTCGCTTAAGGCGACATCCTATAACTTTTTTCCATATATGACGAAGGCCGGAACCTATTCCTTTAAGGTACGGACCGTACCCTATACGGAAAATGAAAAGAAATATGGTAAAAACAGCGACTGGACGGAATCGGATGAGGTATATCTTCCGGAAGAAAAAGTTTCGGATGGAAGCGGACAGGACAATGGTACACCTGCATCGTCTGGTACAGTGGGCTGGATCAAGGACGGCAATACCTGGTTTTACCGTTATCCGGACGGGACCTATCAAAAGAACAGCTGGGCAAAAATCAATAATAAATGGTATTTGTTTAATTCCAGCGGAGCCATGACGACCGGCTGGCAGAAAAGTAGTAATTTATGGTATTTTTTAAACGGTGATGGAGATATGGCAACCGGCTGGATTGTTTATAATAATAAAATGTATTATTTAAATCCCTCTGCCACAAGCGGTGTGGAGGGTGCGATGCTGACCGGCTGGATAGCGTATAATAATAAGTGGTATTATGCCGATTCCGAAGGTGCCTTGCAGGAGGGCTGGAAGGAGATAGACGGAAACTGGTATTATTTCTATCCGGGAGACGGTTCAAAAGCTGTCAATACGACCATCAGCGGTTTCCGGGTAGATGCCAACGGCATATGGCATAAGTAATAACAGGAAAGGAAGTAAGTGCAGATGAGATGGATGCAGAGGAAAGGGAAATGGCTGGTTCTATTGTGCGCAGCCATGACACTGGGAACCGGTATGACAGCTTCAGCTTCTGGAAACTTGAAAATCCGTCTGGATAACGGGAACAGGAGCAACTGGACAGAAGGAATTCAGGATCCGACTGTTACAGTCAACTATAGTGAGGAAAGTCCGGAATGGAGCAAGAAAATCGATGACTGGGTACCTGGAAAAAAGATAACCGGGACCCTGCGGATATCCGGCACCTATACCAGATCAGACTGTACCGTATATGGGGGAGGACTTGTCTCTGTCAAAGCAGAGGATGGGGAGACTGTTATAAAGGTATCCTATGTACCGGCAGCAAAACTGGAATGCCCGGAATCCGCTGGCTGGAGTGATAATACAAAAACAAAGGCTTCCTGGAAAAAAGTTCCTTTTGCATCCCGGTATCAGGTGATTCTCTATAAAGAAGGCGGATTGTGGATTAAGAGCCTGACTACTTCCTCTACAGCTGTGGATCTTTTGCAGTATATGGATGATGGCAGTAAATATTATTATACAGTAAAAGCCATTCTAAAGGATTCGTCTGAAAAGGATTATTTAGAAGAAGGAGAATTAACCACCTCGGATGATTCTGTGGTACAGGATCTGGGAGAAACCGCGGGATTTTGGGCGGAATACCAGAATGGAAAAAAGTATCGGGGTGAGGATGGAAATTATGTTGTCAGCAGCTGGAGAATGATTGGCGGAAAGTGGTATTACTTTAACAATGAAGGGTATGCGGCTACAGGCTGGCAGTATCTGGGTGACAAGTGGTATTACATGGGATCAGACGCACAGATGACCACAGGCTGGCAGCAGGTAAATGGGAAGTGGTATTATCTGAATACCGATGGAGATATGGCTACAGGCTGGGTACAGTCTCAGCCAGGGAAGTGGTATTACTTCTACAGCGACGGAAGTATGGCGGTAAACACGACCATTGACGGTAATTACCAGATTGATGGTTCCGGACTTTGGGTACAGTAAATTTAGGAAATAGATGGTACAGATGGCTGCATCTGTACCATTTTTATTTGGGACTTGACTGTTTTTAAAAATTCATCTAAAATTATGTGAAATATAAATGTTAAATCATCAGAGAAAGGCCTGCTATGGGAATAATAAAAACGTCAAAGCTGATATTTGATTATATCAGAAGAGATGAAGAAGAAAATATTGAAGAAATAAAACGAGCCATTGACAATGTCAGCGTTGAAATAGAGCCAGGGCAGTTTATTGCAGTTCTGGGGCATAATGGTTCCGGAAAATCTACCTTCGCAAAACAGCTGGATGCTATTCTGCTTCCAACTGAGGGAACCGTATGGATTCAGGGACTGGATACCTCCAGGGAAGAGAATTTATGGGAAGTACGTAAAAAGACCGGAATGGTATTCCAGAATCCGGATAATCAGATCATTGGAAATATTGTGGAAGAAGATGTAGGCTTTGGCCCTGAAAATCTGGGGGTGCCTACGGCGGAGATATGGAAACGGGTAGATGAGAGCCTGGAAAGTGTCGGCATGGCTGCATACCGGTTGAAGTCTCCTAATAAGCTTTCCGGCGGACAGAAGCAGAGGGTTGCCATAGCCAGCGTCATGGCCATGCGCCCCCAATGCATTGTTTTAGATGAGCCTACGGCCATGCTGGACCCAAATGGGCGGAAAGAAGTGGTGAGAACTGTCCGGGAATTAAACCGGAGGGAAGGAATCACCGTAATACTGATCACCCACTATATGGAAGAGGTCATTAACGCTGACCGGGTCATCGTCATGGATGGCGGTAAGGTGGTAATGGATGGGAAACCAAAGGAAATTTTTTCTAAGGTAGAGGAACTGAAGTCCTACCGGCTGGATGTTCCCCAGATAACCGAACTGGCTTATGAACTTCAGAAGAATGGTGTGGACTTACCGTATGGGATACTGACATTGGATGAATTAATGGAGAGTCTTCTTCCAAAGTTCCAAGAGCGTTTTCCAGGGCAGGTGACCTTGGGGAATGGAGTAAATGATGGGGATTAAAGCAGAGCATTTGAATTATATTTACGGACAGGGAACTGCCTTTGAGCAGCATGCCTTAAAGGACGTGAGTCTGGAAATCAAGGATGGGGAATTTATAGGTCTGATCGGTCATACCGGGTCCGGGAAATCTACCCTAATTCAGCATTTAAATGGATTGATTAAGGCTACAAGCGGTACGATCTATTATAATGGAAAGAATATTTATGAGGATGGCTATAACATGCGGGCCTTAAGAAACCACGTAGGTCTGGTGTTTCAATATCCGGAGCACCAGTTATTTGAGATCGATGTGTTTACGGATGTCTGCTTCGGCCCAAAGAACCAGGGCCTTTCCAGGGAAGAGGCGCAGGAAAGAGCCAGAGAGGCGCTTTCCATGGTTGGTCTTGATGAAACTTTTTATAAACAGTCGCCATTTGAACTATCCGGCGGTCAGAAGCGCCGGGCAGCTATTGCCGGTGTTCTGGCTATGAAGCCGGATGTGCTGATCCTTGATGAGCCTACTGCAGGTCTGGACCCAAAGGGAAGGGACGAGATCCTGGATCAGATAGAGCGGCTTCATAAGGAGAGAAACATGACCATCATTCTGGTTTCCCACAGCATGGAGGACATAGCCAGATATGTGGACCGGATTCTGGTCATGAATCATGGGGAAAAGGTGTTTGATGACACGCCCAAGGAAGTGTTTAAGCACTACAGGGAGCTGGAGGCCATGGGCCTGGCAGCTCCCAGGATTACTTATGTGATCCATACGCTGCGGGAGCATGGTGTCCCCATTGATGATAGTATAACTACAGTAGAGGAAGCCAGAGACGAGATATTACGGCTTCTGGAAAAATAGATCAGGAGAAATTATGCTGAAAGATATTACATTGGGACAGTATTATCCAGTGGATTCGATTCTTCACAGGCTGGATCCGCGGACGAAACTGTTTGGGACTATGGTTTTTATCATATCCCTTTTTATTGCAAATGATATATGGGCGTATTTGACAGCCACTCTGTTTCTGGTCCTGGCGATACGGCTGAGCCATGTTCCTTTTTCATTTATGGTACGGGGGTTAAAGGCTATTGTTTTTCTGCTTTTGATCAGCGTCAGTTTCAATCTGTTCCTTACACCGGGAGAACCTGTTTTCCGGTTTGGATTTTTACGGATGACGAAAGAAGGGATCGCTGTAGCCGGTTTCATGGGGATACGGCTCATTTACCTGGTTGTGGGTTCTTCTATCATGACTCTTACCACCACTCCGAACCAGCTGACGGATGGTCTGGAAAAGAGCCTGGGCTTTTTAAAGAAGGTAAGGGTACCGGTCCATGAGGTTTCTATGATGATGTCCATTGCCCTGCGGTTCATTCCGATTCTGGTGGAGGAAACCGATAAGATTATGAAGGCCCAGATGGCCAGAGGGGCTGATTTTGAAACAGGAAATCTGATCCAGAAGGCAAAGAACATGATTCCGCTTCTGGTTCCTCTGTTTATTTCCGCATTCCGCCGGGCCACGGATCTTGCAATGGCCATGGAGGCAAGGTGTTACCGGGGCGGGGAGGGACGGACTAAAATGAAGCCCCTCCGGTATGCAAGGCGGGATGGAATGACCTATCTGGTCTATCTGATCTATTTATCCGCTGTCGCAGGGCTTCGGATAATGGGATAAAGGAGGACATATGAAGCGGGTTAAGATGATTGTGGCCTATGACGGTACCAATTACTGCGGCTGGCAGATTCAGAATAATGGGATCACCATCGAGGAAGTTCTTAATAAAACCCTGACTGATCTGTTAAAAGAGCCGGTAACCGTAACCGGAGCCAGCAGAACTGATTCGGGGGTTCATTCAGAAGGAAATGTGGCGGTCTTTGACACAGAGAACCGGATGCCTGCAGATAAGATCTGTTTTGCCTTAAACCAGAGGCTTCCGGATGATATCCGGGTTCTTAAGTCGGAGGAGGCGGCACCGGATTACCATCCAAGGAAGCAGAACTGTGTGAAGACTTATGAATATAAGATCATGAACCGGAAAGTCGAAGTACCTACCATGCGTCTCTACAGCCATTTCTGCTACTTTCCGTTAGATGTGAATAAGATGCGGGAAGGGGCGTCATATCTGGTAGGGGAACATGATTTTAAAAGCTTCTGTACGGCCCGTGGACAGGCAGAAAATACGGTGCGTACTATTTACAGCCTGGACATCGAAAAGAGCGGGGATCTGATTACAATCCGCGTGAGCGGAAGCGGTTTTTTATACAACATGGTGCGGATCATTGCAGGTACCCTGATGAAAGTGGGAATGGGGGTGTATCCTCCAAAGCATGTGGAAGAGATTCTTGATGCCAGGGACCGGACGGCTGCAGGTCCAAAGGCGGCGGCTAAAGGACTTACATTAGTGAGCCTTGATTATGAAACAGAACTTGAGAAACGGATTGAAGGGAAAAATAAAGAATGGAGCTATACTCTTTTTCAGGATAAGATTGTTTCCGAAGGAAAAGCGTATCTTAAGATCCACCGGTGCCGGGAGGAAGATTTTGAGCATCTGCTTATCCGTCTGGTCCATCAGGCAGTACGAAACGGCGCTCAGACGGTTTATGTGAGAGATGAGGAGATGGAAGGGCGGATCATTCCAGGGGAATCTTACGGTTATTATACTTTCCAGGGGGATGATGGAGTCCATGGGTGGTATGTGACTCAAGAACAGCCTTGAAAATATTGATATTTGCGGGCAATGAGACAAGAGAACGTGCTTGTATGTTCATTTGGATGCTGCCGTGATAACATGAAGAGACTCCCGGAGAGTGTTTCTTCATTTATGGAAAAGTTTCTTTATGTTATATGGGAAAAAGAGGTTGACACACCCGGATGAATGTAATATAATGTATAACTGTGACGTTAGACGAAAATGTTCAGCCAAAGCCCCGGAGTGAGCATTTTGTAATATAACTTACGAGAAGTTATTTTTTTAACTTTTCATAAAAAGTGCCGCTTTCTGGCACTGTCCATCCGATTATGAAAACTTGTTTTCATAATATAGTTATGCTTAATAACACCATAATTTACAGGAGGTTGTCCAATGAAGACTTTTATGGCTAGTCCAGCAACAATTGAAAGAAAATGGTACGTAGTTGACGCTACAGGATATACATTAGGACGTTTGGCTTCAGAAGTAGCTAAAGTATTAAGAGGTAAGAACAAACCGATTTACACACCGCATATGGATTGCGGAGATTATGTAATCGTTGTTAACGCAGATAAGATCAGCGTAACCGGCAAGAAGTTAGATCAGAAGATTTATTACCACCACTCTGAATACGTTGGCGGCATGAAAGAAACAACGTTAAGAGAGATGATGGCTAAAAAGCCGGAGAGAGTTATCGAATTAGCAGTTAAGGGAATGCTTCCAAAGGGACCTTTGGGAAGAAGCATGATAACAAAACTTCATGTATATGCAGGTGCAGAACATGGCCACGCTGCTCAGAAACCAGAAGTTTTAGAGTTCAAATTTTAATCAGAGGCGCTGAAAGGAGGAAGTTATCATGGCTAATTCAAAATTTTACGGAACAGGCAGAAGAAAAAAATCTATCGCCAGAGTATATTTAGTACCAGGTACTGGCAAGATCACCATCAATAAGAGAGACATTGACCAGTACTTAGGTCTTGAAACATTAAAGGTTGTTGTTCGTCAGCCATTGGTTGCTACAGAGACAGTTGATAAGTTTGATGTATTGGTTAACGTTCACGGTGGTGGATTCACCGGACAGGCCGGTGCTATCAGACACGGTATCTCAAGAGCACTGCTTCAGGCAGATGCAGATTATCGTCCGATTCTTAAGAAAGCTGGTTTCTTAACCAGAGATCCAAGAATGAAAGAAAGAAAGAAGTACGGCTTAAAGGCAGCTCGTCGTGCTCCGCAGTTCTCAAAGAGATAATTATTACAAAATTCAAATCCTCAGGACAGAAATGTTCTGGGGATTTTTTTTATTATTTAGCATATACTATTATTGTTGACGTACAGATATCTGTACGGTATAATAAGAGTACAGAAAAACGTACGGAATGGAGGTGCTTTTATGTTAGCGGTTAACTATACAACGTTGAGAGATAATATGAAGACATATATGGATAAAATCACAGATGATTATGAGACAATGATAGTTACAAGAAAGGATAACAAAAATGTTGTTATAATATCCGAAGAGTCTTATAACAACATGATGGAAAATATATATGTAATGGGAAATAAAAGTAATTATGATTGGCTAATGGAATCAAAGGCTCAGTTAGAAAATGGAATGGTATCTGTACATGATCTTCCTGAGGTAGAAGCTGATGAATAAGGTATTCACGAAAAATGGCTGGGAAGATTATATCTATTGGCAGACGGAAGATAGAAAAATATTAAGAAAAATAAATCAATTAATTGAAGATATAGCTAGAAGTGGAAATGAAGGAGTTGGAAAGCCAGAAGCTCTAAGTGGAAATCTGTCTGGTTTTTGGAGCAGAAGAATAAATGATAAAGATCGTTTGGTATATAAAATTGACAATGAAAATATCTATATTCTGGCTTGCAGATACCATTATGGTGATAAGTAATTGTATGATTAGTTGAAAACATTTAAACGTATTTAATCGTATAATATTGTCCAGGGTAACAAACAAGTAACTAACACTTCACCAAAAAAAACAGTAAGGCTATGTATACGTGGTAGATATGGACATGGAAAAGTTCTTTGATACGGTGTGTCAGAGTAAGCTGATAAAGGTATTGTCAAGAACCATCAAAGATAGGGAATAGGTATCAAGAATGATTACCAATGAAAGCTAAACATTGATAATTATCGAAGTTATGATGTTATTCTGTTTTGGAGGAGTAAATTATGTGGTGTCACTTCTTATTTAACAACAATAGATTTCGTTAGTAAATTAAAATAATAATATGTTAATTGTGCTTATGCAAACAGCATAGGTTTATTTGTTGTAGAATAAAGGAGACAATAATATGAAAATCGATAATAATATTATAAAGTATTATTTAAAAAATGTGATGTTTATTACAGGTACGGCATATGCAGGTAAGTCAACAATGGTAGCAATGCTAGCAGATACATACGGACTGGTTCAATGTGGCGAAAATTATCACTCCAGAATTGCGGATGAAGTTATAATACCAGAACGTCAACCTAATTTGTGTTATTTTAAGACAATGAAAGATTGGCAGGAATTTGTGAATCGGACACCAGTAGAATATGAAAAATGGATACTTGGAGGTGCGCAGGAAGCTGCTGAGTTTGAAGTGGCAGAACTAATTCGTATATCTAAAAACCAAAAGGTAATTGTGGATACAAATATACCTCTTAATATATTGCATGAGATTGCAGATTATCATCAAGTGGCAGTAATGCTGTCACCACAGGCTATGTCGGTTGAGAAGTTTTTTGACCGTGATGATCCTGATAAGGCTTTTATAATGGAACAGATAATGAAAGCGAAAGATCCGGAGAAAACAATGGAGAATTATAAAGCGTGCATAGCAATAGTGAATAGTAAAGAGCATTATGACGAATATGCCAAGAGCGGATTTTTTACAATGGTGAGAAATGACGCTAACAAAGATACTAAGGCTGAAACTTTAGAAATTCTGGCGACTCATTTTAATCTTAATCGTATATAATAAAAGTAAATATAGATAACTATGAGAAGCCACAGGTAATAAACATAGAGTACACGTAGGGAACAAAAACGCTAGAAAGCTTTTAAAATAGGCGTTGAAAAGTATCAAAGAGATAATAAAACGAATTTTATAAAACAGCAAAAACCCCGAAGGTGCTTATACCAATGGCATTAAGTTAACAAGAATAGAGAGAAGTTTTCGTCATTTGTGACGTTAACTTCTCTTTTCTTTTTCATTCAAACAAATATTAATCTTTTTGAAGACATAACAACTGGACAAGAGGATACCCTTGTCAAAAAAGATTTTTTATTTCAAATAAATTATGCTACTCTATACATGAAGCTTATTGCTTGTTTGACCTTCATATCTCGTGGTCTTGAACGCCCAGGGCGAATGGGCGTTATATATTTTGCAATCAATGCTTCAATATCAGGTGGAATGCCTTTTCCAAATAGAAATTCACGACATATATGTACTGCTACAGAAAAGTTGGCTTTATATCCATATTTTCTGTCTTTCTTTTCCATGACTACGTGCGAGGTAATCAATTCAGAGAAGTTATACATTATTAACCGTGCAAATATTTCTTGGAAAATATATTCCACCTTTTTTGAATGAAAATGGAGTAACCCTATTGTATATTTCAAGTCTCGAAATGATGTTTCAATGCTCCAACGCATACCGTATAACTGTTTTAGAACATCTATGGGGAACTCATTTCTAGCTAGATTTGTTACAACAACTTCATAAGAATCATCAGTAATTGAAAAGCGAACAATGCGAAATGGCAAAGAATACATTACAGTCTGATCTGATTTTCTGCTTTTAGAAGGAAGATAATCAAAGGGCTTGTTATGCGCTATTTTTCGATAATGATTTTTATCCTTGAAAAGTTCTTTCATTTCATTAGTTTGCTTTCGAGTGAGTTTTAAATCTATGTATTCATCAAATTCAACCGTGTCCGGCAACTCCAAACCATATAGAATACCAGAAGAATATTTGTTGAAATCTTTAATTCTTATAAGGTATTTCCAACCTTTTTCCTGAATATGAGCCATATTGTTATAAGCCTCATACCCTCTGTCTGCAATAACGATCACGTTCCCTGGCAGAGTAGAACGATCTACCATTTCTATTAATGCTTTATTTTCACCCGCCACTTTGGGCTTAAATACGACAGCATCTTGATATGTGTGAGTTTTTATATTATACAAAGCATTTAGATGAAGTAAATTATAAGGTTTTCGACCATTTTCTGCTCCAAAAAGTGAATCCGTGCATCTAAAAGCATACTAATATCCAGGTTCTTTCAGTGTTTGAGCACCGGAATGACCGACAATTCTTTTAATACCATATTCCAATAGCTGGAGATGTTGGAGAAGGAGTATAGAAAGCAGATTGATAATCCAGAGTGGGAATTTCGGATATGATAGTAGATAGCCTTGGTCTATAGAATCCAAGGCTATTTTTAGTTTAATAGCAGAATGTTGTAGAAGATATAAATAAGGTTTGATATAATATATAAATTGAGAACTTGGAATAATAAATGAGAGTTTATATTAGTTAAACGATATAATTATGAATCTGGGGGGATAGTATGGATGAATTGACTGAAAAATATAATTGGGTGGAAATAAAGAAGATTAAAAAGGGTATGTCGGGCGATATGAAATATAAAGTTAAAGACAAATTTGGAAAAAATTTACTCCTTCGTGTAGCAGAAATTGATGCATATCAAGTTAAAAAGCATGAGTACGAATTAATTCAGAAGTGGAATCAATATAATATACCAATGCCAAAGGCAGTTGATTTTGGTACATGTAATGATGGGAAGGAAGTATATACACTATTAGAGTGGATAGAAGGGGTAGAGGTACAAGATGTACTTTCGTCAATGAATCGTGTGGAGAAGTATGAATTGGGGAAAAAGTCTGGCAGAATTTTAAGAAAAATACATACAATAACTATACCAAATTATTCAGTAGGTTGGTCGGAGCAATATTTTACTGTCATAAATGAAAGACTGGAAGCATTTAAACATGAAAATGTTAATTTTGCTGGAGATGATATTATTTTGAACTATCTTGAAAAAAATGCGTATCTGCTTACAAAACGTCCATTATGTTATCTTCACGGAGATTACCATATGGGAAATATGATTTATTCGCCTAAAGGTGAATTAAATATTATTGATTGGCATACTGTGGATTTTGAAAATTACGGCGATCCTTGGTATGAGTTCAATCGAATAGGAGTAGAATTTTCAGACTTTGCATCAGGTCAAATAGATGGTTACTTCGAAGATAATGTACCAGAAGAATTTTGGCAGTTGTTTGTTTTTTATCTTTCTGCGAGCGCAATAACATCGGTTGTTTGGGCAAAATATTGGGCACCAGAGGAATATGATAATATCATAAAGTTAAATCAGGATATTTTAATATGGTTTGATAACATGAAAACATTGAAACCATGTTGGTATATGAAACCAAACGAAGCTGTTTAGTAATAAAATAAAAATATGGATATTTGAAACAGGAAGGTGAATTGGAAACAAAGATAATTTGTAATATAATAATAGCAAAAACAAATGGAAAAAAATAAAGAGTAATTAATTACCGTGTTGACGAATTATTACCGTGTATTTGTATCTTGAATACAGATGTTAAGGTGGTGCCGTGAATGGATAATATTTTGATAGAAGGAAATTTCGGTATATACAAGGGAATCACATACAGAATCGCATCATATTGGCATGATGTAGAATTATTTTCCATTGATGATAATGATCATCATTATGTAATAAGGAGAGTTCCGAAGGATGAAATGGAAGATTTATATACATTACATACTCATTGTAGACTTAATGGAATTGCATATATAGTTCATAAGATTGAAAATGATATTGTGACTTATGAACGTTGTGTTTGTGATAAAGTAATGTTTAAAAAGCCATTGAACGAATTTGATGTAGTATTTCGTTCAAAAAATCGCTATAAGCAGCACCCTGAAAGTAAAGTATTGTATATTAATAATAAAATGGATGATACTATTTTAAATAATCATTTTGTGCCAGAGGAAATGCATAATGGACATATAATGCTTTCTTATATTGATATAGAAATGGATGTAAGTGATACAACTAAAACTTTAAAAGATTTGTATGGTGATAGAATTGTAATGCATGGGGCCGCTCCCGAAATGTTAATAATTGATTATTATATTGAGAGATTCACGATAGATGATATTGAATTTTGTATGGATTGTGATTATGGAATAGTGACTATTAGTCCTGATAATGATAATGGCGATAAGTATATTTGGGAGATGACTGACTATTTTAACAAGAAAAAATAGTGAGTAAACTTTAAGTTTGTCTTTATGTTGTCATGAGATGTCTTTCGTAGCAACCATAAGATACAAATATGCAACAATTATTTTTTAAGTAAGGGAAATGAAAAACTAGCTAAAGATTCTGCTGATCTGTTTTTGTTTGTTAGAGAGAATGAAAAGAGAATATACAATGCAATTATGAAGTAATGGAGTAGGCAGTATTGGGCAGTTCAGGGTGATTTACTAATAACGAACACATACAGTGATTGCATAAAAGAAACGTTTAGATGGTAGAACATCCATAAGGAATTTGATAAACTATATTTATTAAACTTATGGAGGTATATGATGAAGTTATCAGAAAAAATACAGCACTTAAGAAAAGAAAAAGGGGTAACACAAGAGCAGCTTGCAGAGTCATGTAAGGTGACCAGACAAGCCATTTCCAAATGGGAAGCAGATATTTCTCTTCCGGAAACGGAGAATTTGATATTACTAAGCAAGATATTTGGTGTAACAATAGATGTTTTGCTGAAGGATGAATTGTATGTAAATGGATTGAAAGAGGTAAGTACTTGCGGCAGTATTCAGGAAAACCAATGTACTGGTATTTACGAGGGAGTTTTGATAAAAGAGAGTATTGATGATGAAGACATTATGGATTTCTTAAACATTAATAAAGTTGAAATTTGGAAAACGAATTATACCCCTAAATACTGGACAGCAATTTATTTTGTTTCTGATAAAATGGATTTACCAGAACGATTTTCAAAAGTAATGATAAATCAAGAAGAAAAGGGTGGAAACTGGTTTGTTGACTTTAAATTTAATAATACAAAAATAATTGTATTTAGAAACAAGGTATTAAAATATACAATAGGAAATGAAGCTGAAAAGCTGGGAGTAGTTGAACAATGTAGGAAGATGGGTATACCGGATAGTCAAATGAATTGGTCAGAGTAGATAATTGCAGCTGCCAGCTTATCCTGACGTGGAAATGTATGTATGCCGGAAGCAGTGAAGATTCCGGCCTATAGAAAAAAATATATAGTAAAATATATTGACTTGGAAAAATCCATCTGTTATTATGAAATAAATTGGATATATTCTATTCAAAATAATGCGAAAAGCAGGATCGAAAGGAGAACAGGAGTATATGAAGAAATTAAGTGTAAATGAGGCAGTAATCGATTAACTGAATATCGGGCATATTTAAGATAAGTATCTTGAATGCCGCATTAAAATTCTTATGAATAGCTTAACTTTGTTAAACACATGATAAGATGTGTTTTTTTTGTACTTATTTTTAGGATAAGACCACTGTGACAGCTACTGAAGTAAGGGCTATTACAGTGGCTTTTTTATGCCCATTTTTAATTTGGTTAATTAAGAAGAAAACAGTAATTAGATAAGAGAGGTAATTTAGTTGAAAGAAAAAACGATGATGGAAGGTTTTATAACAGCTGTTCATAGGGAGCGTTACGAAGGTATACGGTAAATAACCAGTACCGTGTTAATTAGTTGCATCTATGCGATAATAAC
>CAYOCB010000019.1:0-85830 GCA_964402355.1 uncultured Lacrimispora sp. | reverse complement strand
AATTAGAATAAGCGGCGCCTTTTGTAGAATCCATACAATTGGAATAAGCGGCGCCCTTTGTAGAATCCATACAATTAGAATAAGAGGCGCCTTTTGTAGAATCCATACAATTGGAATAAGAGGCGCCTTTCGTAGAATCTGTGCATTCTGAATAATTATTTATATTATAATTCTTAAAATTTTTGTTATAACAGGTATTTACCTTTTCCAAAATTAGAAACCTCCAAAGATTATATATAGATATAATATGCACTTATATGTATGGTGTTCCCTAAATTTTGAATTTCATAGTAATAACTGTTCCCTCATTTTCATATAGTAAATATAATTGAAATTTTAAGGAGGAAAAATGGAACTAAGTTGTATGAAGTATAAAGATGAGTTCCCTGAAAATACAGTTGCTCTTATTAAAGAAAAAATTCAAAATATGGGGCTATTAGCCGAAGAAACAAACTGGCTGAACTCTATCAATGGCTTTTATTCGCTTAGTGTACATATAAAAGGAACAAATATTTCTACAAATGGAAAAGGAGCTACTCCGGCATATGCGTTAGCCAGTGCATATGCTGAATTAATGGAAAGGCTCCAAAATCAAACTTTTTTTAGGCTGAATGGTAATTTAAGTGATGAGGCATTCAAAAGCCAGGGGTTTTATTATGCACCGGATGAGAGATATATGAATATTGATTATCTGGTTTCGAATAAAAACCAGTGGTTAATGAGCCAGTTTAATAATATTGATCAGACTATAAATAAACGTACCTTATTATCAAATTGGAAATCCATATATATAAAAGATACAGGCAGTGATTTTGTCTGCTTGCCTTATATGAATGTAATGACAAATCAAATTTCTTATATTCCAATCAATACCATATCCAAAATGTATATGTCAAATGGAATGTGTGCCGGAAACACCAGGGAAGAAGCTATCGTACAGGGATTAAGTGAGATTTTTGAACGAGTAGTCAATTGTAAGATTATAATAGATAAAATTACTCCGCCTGCAATACCTGATAATTATATCGAGAAATTTCCAAAAGTATACAAGATGGTAAAAACCATACGAGGTGTAAAGGGGTGTAATCTTATTATAAAAGATTGTTCACTTAATAAAGGATATCCGGTGGTGGGAATTATTTTAATTAATCGAATAACACAATCTTATTTTATAAAATTCGGTTCACACCCTGTATTTGAAATTGCTCTTGAAAGGTGTTTGACAGAGTTATTACAAGGACAGGATATTGGGAATATGAAAGGCATGCAGGAATTTAAATTTATGAATTCAATTGGGAATCCACATCAAAACCTGATAGGAATATTGGTAAATGGGGAAGGGGAATATGCCAATGAGCTGTTTCGGACACAGGATAGTTATGCCTTTCGGCCTTTCCATAATTATGACAGGAAAAGTAACAGTGAGCTGATGAAGATCATGCTTGATCTGTTAAAAAAAGAAGGTTATGATGTTTATATAAGAGATGTTTCCTTCTTGGGATTTCCAAGCTATCACGTAATAGTTCCCAATTTTAGTGAAATAGAACATATAGATGATATGGTATCCGTAAATGCATATTCAGGATATAAACAAATACGGGAATATATCCGTAATTTATCTAAATTATCTGTTCAGAATATTTACGAGCTACTAAGACTTTTAAGTGATTACGATTTGGATGTATTTACAAATATTATGGATTTGCTGGACATTCCATGTAATAGCCATATGCTGTGGTATTATAATGATATAAACTTATTTTTATCAATGTTGTATTATTCTATAGGAAATTTCAACATTTCGTATCTTTATTTTGAAAAATATTTAATATCTGAAAACTCAAAGAAGTATGATCCATATTTGTATTCATATTATAAATGTGTTAGAGATTATATTGGTACAAGAGCACAAAATTTAAATAATAAAGATAGTAAAGCAATACTCAATCAGTTCTACGATGAACCGATTGTTGACGAAGTTTTCCATCATTTTGAAGATCATAAAAATATAATCAGACATTTTGGTGCATTTGAATGTTGGGATTGTAATAATTGTAATGCTAAGAGTCAATGCAACTATACTCAGTATGAAACGGTTTATAAAATATTAAAAGAAATGTATTCAAGAAATCCGATCAATCAAGAAACTTTATTACATATTTATGCGTAATATTTATCGTAAGCAAAAGAGTAAGAGAATAACCAAGAGCCGTACAGAACAGCTGATTATCCAGCTGTTTTGAAACGGCTTCTTAAAAATAAGGATAGTATTGCATGCAAAACCAGGAATGTTTTACCTGGATTTTAAGAATTAACTGTGAATGTACATCTGACGGAATTCGGTCGGAGTGCAGGATTTTATGATTTTAAACATGCGGATAAAAGCGGATGGACTGGAAAATCCGGAACGCAGAGCGACTTCCGTAATGGATAACTGAGGATCGATCAGCAATGTTTCGGCAGTGGCTATCCGTTTTTTATTTACATATTTATAAAAAGATATATTTGTAAACTGTTTGAACAGACGGGTAAAATGATATTTGCTGAAACCGGCTAAAGAAGCCACTTCTTCTAAGGTCAGTTCTTCTGTGCAATGGGTGCAGATATAATTGCATATAAAAATAAATTTTTCCGCATATTTCTTTTTCCGTATGTTTGCAGAATCTAATAAACGTACATTTTCTGTGTGATTTCGGCCGATCAGTGCAAACATTTCTAAAAGCCTTGAATAGATCTTGGTTTCGGCAAGCGGTAAATCTTTTTTGTATTCCTCCACGATCTCAAGTATACAATCATAGAGTTTGCCGTGTATGGCAGGGAATGTCTCAGGAGTGATAATAAAGGTAGGATTCAGAAGAGACAGGATAGACTCTAATTCATTAATTTCATTAAACATAGGGAGCTCCGCCTGAAAAATGATCCGTCGTCCTGATTTAGGTGCCTTTAAAGAATGGATCACTCCAGGACAAATCAGAATGATCTCACCTGGTTTCAATTCGAACTCATGAGTACTGCATAAAATTGAGTATGTATTTTTAAGAGGCATTATGATTTCAAGAGGAGTATGCCAGTGCGCAGGATAGTCTTCTGCCTCTATGTTATCATAAAGACGTATATTGGTATATTTTTTATAGTTAACTGTCTCGTGAATTCCTCTTAGATTTTCTATCATAATGTCTCCTTCGTTAAATGATACAATTAATAATTGCTTTATATATTGAGAAATATTATAAGATTAAAGCATGAATATTACAATATATTATATAGATAAATATTTGCCAAATTAATAATAATAGATAAATAACACAAAATTAGTTTATAAATCCAATCCAATATGCACATATCATAAAAAATACAATAAAAATCAAAAGTGAAATATAGCAATAATTAGTAATGACGAGGCAACAATTGTAAAGAAATAATGGAAGGTATCTGATAAAGTAAATGTATCAAAAAGCACGAATACAAATTTTCATGTATTTTTAAGGAGGAGAGGTATGATAAAAAGATTTAGTTCAGTTTTCTTATCAGTCGGGCTTATAGCGGGGCTGCTCTCAGGCTGCGGAATATCAACCGATACGGGTACTGCAGAGAGTGTGCCGGGAAATTCTGCAGAGAGTACTGCGCAAACGGTAAAAGCGACAGGAGATGAAGAACAAATTACATGGATGTTCTGGGATGACTTAAATGCGACAGAAGACCTGGTGAGCAAAGGTTATAAAGAAGTAATTGACCGTTTCAATGAACAGTATAAGGGGAAATATTTCTGCAATGTGGTTACGACAAATCTGGAAGAATATGATACCAAATTAAATGCATTGGTAGCAGCGGGTCAGACACCCGACGTATTCATCTGCAATCCGGGTCCAAACCTGACTCAGTATGTAGATTCCGGTGTGGCAGCAGACTTGACAGACATTTTACAGAATAAAGAATCCGACTGGTATCATTCATTTACCGATGGGATTTTTGAGAGAATCACTTATGATGGAAAGATTATGGCAGTCCCAACAAACTTTGCAGCTGCCTGTGTATTTTATAATACAGAAATTTTTGAAAAAGCTGGAGTAGATGTACCAGAGAACTATGATGAATTAATTGATGTATGTAAAGAAATCAAAGATGCAGGCTATACGCCGATTTCCTGTTCTGCAGGTACTGCATGGTGCTTATCGATGATCGCCGGATATCTTTGTGACAGAGAAGGCGGTCCGGATAATCTGACAGAAGCGAATGCAGGAACCCTTGACTGGACGAGCCAGAGCTTTATTGATGCAGGATATAAATTAAAAGAACTCTCTCAGTACTTCCAGGATACTGCAGCCGGAGATTCCAATGATCAGTCCACTGCAAACTTTTATAATGGAGAAGCTGCAATGCTTGTACAGGGTTCATGGGCAATTGCACAGATCAATGGCAACAATCCGGAATTTGAAGACAAATGCGGTGTATTCCAATTTCCCGGAATCACCGGAGCCGCAGATCCTAACCGCATGATTGTGAAAACGGATAATCTGGTTATGAGCGCATCCACAAAGCATCAGGATGCCTGCATTGCATTAATGAAAATGTTTACTGACGAAACCTCTCAGAAATATACAGCGGAAGCAGCCGGAAAAATTCCTGTAACAAACGTGAACATTGATTATGATAAAGCACCAAAGCAGTTTTCTTACATCAGCGATATCATGAAAAATGTAACTGGTACATTGGGATTCTATAATGAATCGCTGGCAAGTGTAGAAGCAGGAGATGTTTTTGATGATGCAATGGTGGATATCTTTCTTGGAAATGCCGCACCCGAAGATGCCTTCCAAAAAGTACAGAATTTCTATGAAAAGAATGTCTGGAAAAAATAATTCATAAGATTTTTGAAGGTATACGATGAAGAATATCACTCGTATACCTTCATTATGAAAAGAATCATTTTTTTGACATTTGCAAGGAGGATACTATGAATAAGCTATTAGAGGATAAAAAAGCTGCAGTGGTTTTTATTGCACCGGCATTCCTTTTATTTACGCTGATATTATTTATTCCCATCATACAGGTTATCTATTATTCACTATGTGACTATACAGGAATTACGAAACCGGTTTTTGTTGGATTTAAAAATTACATAAATTTACTTATAAGTGATGATACAATGAAGATTTCATTGAAAAATTCTATCTTTTTCATGCTTTTTTCTGCAGTTTCACAGCAGATTATTGGGCTGTTGCTTGCAGTCCTGTTGACCAATGTAAAAAGAGGCAGGAACTTATTCAAAAATATTTATTATCTTCCTTGTGTTTTGTCCTCAGCTGCTTTGGGTCTGCTCTGGGCATTTTTATTTAATCCCAAAATAGGTTTCAACCAGCTTCTGGGCTGTTTTGGAATAACGGGACCAAACTGGCTGTTTTCCACCAGCGGTTTTATTCCTCTGCCAATGTGGGTAATTGGATTTGTAGCACTCTGGCAGTATGTTGGACAGACAATGATGCTTTATATGGCACAAATCAGCGGAATTTCAAAAGATATCTATGAAGCTTCCTATATTGACGGGGCATCAAAAATACAATCTTTCCGCTATATTACCATGCCTTTGATCCGGCCGATGTTAGTTACTACCCTTTCGTTAAACTGTATTGGTTCTTTAAAATTCTTTGACCTGATTTACAATATGACACAGGGCGGACCGAATCATATAACAGAAGTGCTGGCCTCCCATTTATATACGCAGGGTTTTAAATACTATAAGTATGGGTATGCAAGTGCAATCTCTATCATACTGCTTGTTTTATGTCTTATTGTGACACTTCTGATTAATAAATTGATAAAGACAGAAACTTACGAGATTTAGGAGGTGGAGTGATGAAAGCAAATAAAATGGAAAGCAAAAGAAAACCCATAACCGCTGTGGACATATTTATCTATATCATGCTCATCATTCTGTCACTTGTATATCTGCTTCCATTGCTCTGGATGCTCAGTGTTTCATTAAAGACAAACCGGGAAGTATTAACATCACCGTTTTCGCTTCCGAGGATCCTGCAGCTTGGAAATTATATATTTGCGTGGACGAATGGAAAGTTAGGAATTGCGACCTTAAATTCCACCATAGTCTGCGGGAGTGCACTGGCCGTCAGTTTGTTGATCGGCTCCATGGCTGCCTTTGCCATAGCCAGAATGAGATGGAAGGTTTTGCAGTATGTCATGCAGTATTTTCTGATAGGAATGATGGTACCGGTTCATTGTGTATTGATTCCTCTCTTCGTACGTTTTTCAAAGTGGCAGCTGACGAATCATTTAATTGGTCTGATCATTCCATATATTACGTTTTCGCTTCCGATGACAATTTTTTTAATGGCAGGATTTTTTAAGAGTATGCCCAATGAAATGTTCGAAGCAGCCTGTATCGATGGATGTTCTATTTATGGCTGTTTTACAAAAATAGCTTTGCCTCTTGCCAGAGTCGGAATGTTTGTGGCAGGTATTATGACTTTTGTAGGTAACTGGAATGAACTTCTTTTAGCAATGGTATTTATTTCGGATACAGCGAAAAAGACATTACCTGTTACACTGACCTATTTTGTCGGCCCTTATGCGACAAACTATGTACAGATGTTTGCTGCCATCATTATAGCCATTGCACCTACGATCGTGGTGTACTGTTTTTTCAGCAACCAGATTGTAGATGGATTGACTGCTGGCGCAGTAAAAGGATAAGTGCTCTTAGAAAAGAGAAAGTAGTTTAAGGAGTTTACACCGTAAGGTGTGAATTTACTAAAAATCCTGAATTTGTAGAAGGAGAAAGAAAATGAGAAGGGAAGACGCACGTAAAAAAGCAGAACAATTAGTTTCCAATATGACATTAGAAGAAAAGGCCAGTCAATTGCGTTATGATGCACCCCCGATACGCAGACTTGGAATTCCGGCCTATAATTGGTGGAATGAGGCGCTTCATGGTGTGGCAAGAGCCGGTACCGCCACAAGCTTTCCACAGGCGGTAGGGTTAGCAGCAGCCTTCGATGAGGAACTGGTATTCAAAACTGCATCTGCAATCGCAGAAGAAGGCAGGGCAAAATATAATGCATATCTGGAGCAGGAAGACAGGGATATTTATAAAGGGCTTACTTTCTGGTCGCCTAATGTAAATATATTCCGGGATCCCCGCTGGGGCAGAGGCCAGGAGACTTATGGGGAAGACCCCTATTTGAGCAGCCAGCTTGGCGTAGCCTTTGTAAAAGGACTTCAGGGTGACAAAGAAACCATGAAGGCGGCTGCATGTGTCAAGCATTTTGCTGTTCATTCAGGGCCTGAGGCTCTCCGCCATGAATTCAATGCAGAAGTTTCCTTAAAAGATTTGAGAGAAACCTACCTTCCGGCATTCGAAGCAGTAGTAAAAGAGGCTCATGTGGAAGCAATTATGGGAGCCTATAACCGGACAAACGGGGAACCCTGCTGTGCAAGTAAAACCCTGATGCAGGATATTTTAAGAGAGGAATGGGGCTTTGAGGGGCATTACGTCTCTGACTGTTGGGCAATCCGTGATTTTCATGAAAGACATATGATCAGTCCGGAGGCAATGACTTCAGCAGCAATGGCACTGAATGCAGGCTGCGATTTAAACTGCGGAAATACGTATCTTCATATTTTGAATGCATATTATCATGGGCTGGTCAGTGAGGAAACAATTACTAAATCCTGTATCCGTCTGTATACGACCAGGTATCTGCTGGGGTTGTTTGATGGAAGTGAATTTGATAACATTCCATATGAAAAAGTAGAATGCATGGAACATTTAAAACTGTCGGAACGGGCCGCCAGGGAAAGTATGGTCTTATTGAAAAACAATGGAATCCTGCCCCTTGATAAACAGCGAATCAAGACAATAGGAGTGATTGGACCTAATGCAGACAGCCGAGCAGCTTTAATAGGTAATTATCATGGAACCTCATCAGAATATATAACGATTCTGGAAGGACTTAAAAATTATGCCGGAGACGAGATAAGGGTTCTGTATTCGGAAGGCTGCGATCTTAAAAATAAAAAGACGGAAAATTTAGCACAGGATTATGACCGGATTTCTGAAGCTAAAATCATTGCAAAACATAGTGATGTTGTTATATTATGTGTTGGACTTGATGAGTTTTTGGAGGGAGAAGAAGGTGATGCAGGAAATGAGTATGCTTCCGGTGATAAAGATAATCTATTGCTGCCAGAACCGCAAAGAAAACTAATGGAGGCCCTTTCCCAGACCAATACTCCGGTGGTGCTGTGTATGATGGCAGGAAGTGATATTGATTTAAGCTTTGCAATGGAGCATTATGATGCAATCATACAGGCCTGGTATCCAGGTGCCAGAGGCGGCAAAGTCTTTACCGAACTGCTTTTTGGCCTTTATTCTCCATCCGGAAAGCTTTGTATTACTTTTTATGCCCCTGACAGTGAAATTCCGGAGTTTACCAATTATTCCATGAAGAACAGAACGTATCGTTATCTGGAGAACAAAGCACAATTTCCGTTTGGATTTGGCCTGACCTACGGAAAAGCCAGAGTTAATCAGGCAGTGCTGCATGCAAAAGATATGATTGTAGAAGCAGAGACAGAAAATACAGGAACTGTTGCAATCGAAGAGGTCCTTCAGGTATATGTGAAAGATATTGATTCACCCTTTGCACCGCTTCACCCCAGACTTTGCGGTTTTAAAAGAGTAAAAATGCTTCCTGGTGAAAGGCAGGTCATGAGAGCAGAGCTGGATAAACGTTCCTTTATGGTTGTAAATGATAAGGGGAATTATGTAAAGGATGGAAACCGGTTTGAGCTTTATGTAGGATTTAGCCAGCCGGATGAAAGAAGTATAGAGCTTATGGGAATCGAACCAGTTAAGTTCCTGGTCGATTTATAGAATTTTGATTTGAGAGCAGGCTTTCTGTGAAAATATAATCATAGAAAGCCTGTCTTCTTGTCTGTTCTTTTAGATATTAAAAGTTATTGATCGGTGCAGGTTCATTCTTCGCCTTTTCCAAGGAGTGCCACTGCCATGCTTTCATAGCCAAAGGCTGTGGAGACATATCTTAAGCCATCTGTAATCTCACCTTTTGAAAAATTATGTTCCTCCAGAAAATCGGAATCTTTATCATTCAAATAATAATAGAACATAAGTGCCATCTTATAATTTTCCATGTTTTCAGAATCCAATTCATCCAATAAGATATTTTCTGCTTCATTAATTGTCCCGTTTTCAATCAGGCTGATCAATTCCTGATACTTTGATTCTATTTTGTTATCTTTAAAAGCAAGTTTTTCATTTTTCCCCAGCTCTATATTAAAAATCAGTTTTAGTAAAGTACTGACCATGCTGTTGGTCATTCGCGTCAGATAATCATCCTGTAACATTCTGTTCTCCTTTTGTCTGTTCCATAGGCTTCACCAGATCATTATATTCGGGATGCATTTCGAACCATTTTACAGCGTAGGAACACGAAAGAACAGCTCTTTTTCTTTGCATACGAAGCTGTTTTGCGGCTGCTTCCATAAGTTGTCCTGCCAAACCCTGACCTCTGAGAGAATCATCTACAAAGGTATGATTGATATTTACAGTATTCTGGTCAATCGCAGGAAAAGTGACTTCTGCCAGCAGGCTGTGATCAGAATTAAAGAGAGCGATCTGGTTTGGATTGCATGTGAAGTCCATAAGTGTAACCTCCCGTTTTTAAAGAAATTATATCACTTAAGCTAAGGAGTATCAAGGTAAACTATTAGAAATGACCAGAGTCTTTGTTTTTGCTTAAATATAATTAAATTTGGATACATCCTTGACAGCCCTTCAAATATGGAAATAATTAAAGGAAAAAATATGAAAAGATATAATTTCATTAAGTATTTAAGAATTAATGAATTTTGTGTTGACAATAAAGTATTAGGTAAATATAATTAGCATAATAAATTTGAGGACAAGTTAAGATAGAAGTGATTGATAATGTTTCTGTCTGAAAGGGAAAAAGGTGAGAATCCTTTGCTGTCCCGCAACTGTATATAGAGAAGTATGTTTGAATGCCACTGGATAAAAATAATCTGGGAAGGTGAACATATATTGCTCTTAAGTCAGGATACCTGCTTGTTATTATAATTTGTTGCTTACGAGAGATGGGTAACAGATTCATAATGCTGTATTAGTGATTGGTATACTGATTTAGTATTTTGAAACTGTTCTTTCATTGTATTGAAAGGGCAGTTTTTTTTAAAAAATTATTTTGAATTACAAGAGAGGAAAATATGGATGAATCATTTACATCGGCATGGATCAATTGACTATTATTCTTATATCTCAAAAATCAATAATTGGAATTCCATGTACAAAGTAATTTTGGCGGCTGGTGCGATAATCATTGTTATTACGTTTAATAATATCGGTATTTCGATAGCAACGTTGCTATTTATGATATTCCTCTCCGTTGTGGCAGGAGGAATTAATGCAGGAGATTTTTTTCATTTGATGCTTGTTCCGGCAGCATTTATTATTTTGGGTTGTGTGGCAATTATGTTACAATTCGGACAAGGCCAAAATTGTTTGTTTTGTATTCCGATTTCATTTACCCATATTTATATTACAGAAAGCAGCCTTATACTTTCAATGAAGGTATGCTTGAAAGCTTTTGCATCAGTAAGCTGTATGTATATGATGATATTATCTACCCCTATGAGTGAAATGATAGCCGTATTCAGAAAAATGAAAATACCGGGAGTTGTTATTGATCTTATGCATCTCATTTACAGATACATCTTTATCATGGAAGATATTAATAAAAAGCAAAGAGATGCAGCAATATCAAGACTCGGATATGATGGAATCCGGACTTCCCTGCATACCTTCGGCAGCCAGATAGCAAATCTTTTAATTCTGTCACTAAAAAAATCTGAAAGTTATTATGATGCAATGGAGGCAAGGGGGTATGAAGGTGACTGCTTGTTTTGGGAAGAAGAACGAAAATTCACGATAAAGCAGTTTTTATATGGTTTCGTGTATGTTGATTTAATATTGGCAGTATTCATAGCTGGTTATTTATCTTAGTACAATGTCCCGATACATAGATTACATAGAAAAGGAGATGAATATGGAGGAAAAAGTTCTTGAAGTTAAACATATGAATTTTTCATATGGGAAAGGACATAAAAGTTTAAAAGATGTTAGCGTAATAATAAACAAACATGATAAAATTGCAGTATTAGGGGCTAATGGTGCAGGAAAATCTACTTTTTTCTTAAACCTGAATGGAGTAAGGGAACCGGAATCAGGAGAGATTTATTTTCATGGAGAAAAAATTAATCATAAAAATCGAAATATGCTGCGAAAAAATGTTGGTATCGTATTCCAGGAAGCAGACAATCAGATTATTGCTTCCACGGTAAAAGCAGAAGTGGCGTTTGGGCCCATGAATTTAAAATATAACAGAACTGAGGTCGAACGAAGAACCATGCATGCGATCGGACAGATGAATCTTCTGGAGCTTGCAGACAGACCCCCACACTATCTGAGCGGTGGAGAGAAAAAGAGGGTCAGCATAGCTGATATTCTGGCGATGGAGACAGAGGTGGTAATATTTGATGAACCTACGGCTTCTCTTGATCCACTGAATGCAGAAATGCTGGAGGATATATTAAGAAAGATTGAAAAAGAAGGAAAGACCATTCTTGTATCTACCCACGATCTTGATTTTGCATATCGTTTTGCAGACAGAATTCTTGTCTTCAATGGGGGCAGACTGGTAGGAGATGGTAATCCGGAAGTAATATTCCATGACGAGAAACTTTTACAGGAAGCTAATTTGAAGAAGCCTGTATACATGGAAATATATGATATGCTGCAGAGTAAAGGAATTGTTAAAGAGACAAAGTCCATACCTAAAAATATTGCACAGTTATCACAGCTGTTTGATAATAATAAGAGGTAAACTGAATTTCAGATGAAGTAATAAGAAGCGCAGGAGGTACATATGAAAGGAAAACTGATTGGAGTGGGCGTAGGACCTGGTGATCCTGAGTTATTAACAATTAAGGCAATTGAGACAATTAAAAGGTGTGAGTTCATTGCAGTTCCAGGAAAAGAAAAAAAGGAATCGGCTGCCTATAAAATCGCATCCCAGGCTATCGAACTTGATAGCAAAGAATGTCTGACCATCTATATGCCAATGACAAAAGATACAAAGGAGCTGAATCGTTCTCATGCAGAGGGAATCCATAAAATTATAAAGATTCTGGATACTGGCCGGGATATAGCATTCCTGACACTGGGTGATCCGACCGTTTACTCCACCTATATATATATTCATAAAGGTATAATTGAAAAAGGGTATGCAGCAGAAATAGTAAATGGAATTCCATCTTTCTGTGCTGCCGCAGCCAGATTAAATATTTCATTGACAGAAAAGTCAGAACAGCTGCATATTATTCCTGCGAGTTATCAGGTAGACGAAGCATTAAAGATGGAGGGAACCAGGGTTTTCATGAAAGCCGGCAGTACCATGTCACTTCTTAAGGAAAAGCTGGTCAATGAAAGAGGAGAAATATACATGGTAGAAAATTGCGGAACAGAAAATGAAAAGCTAACCTATGGTGCCGGTCAAATGAATGAACATGCGGGGTACTATTCACTGGTTATTCTGAAAGAGCAGCAGTAACTGTTTTGAAATAACAAAGCAAAAGTAAGGAAGGGATAAGAGTCAGGGAGGAATATATGAAAACAATTCGCATAGGAAGCAGGGACAGTAAGCTTGCAGTCATTCAGTCAGAAATGGTGAAAGAATACATTGAAAGCTGTTATGATATACAAGTTGAAATTGTAAAGATGAAGACGACCGGAGATAGGATCCTTGACCGGACTCTTGACCAGATTGGCGGCAAGGGACTATTTGTGAAAGAGCTGGATACTGCATTACGTGATAACAGAAGTGATCTGTCAGTACATAGTCTGAAAGATATGCCTATGGAAATACCGGATGATCTCCCCGTTATTGGCTATTCGAGAAGAGAGGATCCCAGAGATGTCCTCGTATTACCTGATAATGTGAAGGAACTGGATCTGTCAAAACCAATCGGATGCTCCAGTAAAAGAAGAGTGATACAGGTACAGAAACTAATCCCCCATGCTGTCTTTGAAAGTGTCAGGGGAAATGTACTGACCAGACTTCGCAAATTGGATGAAGGTCAGTATGGAGCATTGATTCTTGCAGCTGCAGGTCTTAAGAGACTGGGACTGGAGGATAGAATCAGCAGGTATTTTCCTGCTTCACAGGTTGTTCCGTCAGCTGGCCAGGGAATATTGGCATTACAAGGGAAAAAGGGGGAAGATTACTCCTATGTCCAGGGTTTTTTAGATCAGGAAGCTTATTATGAAGCAATCAGTGAACGAGCATTTGTGAAGTATTTAAATGGAGGCTGTTCATCACCAATTGGAGCATATTCGCATATTGAAAATGGGATGCTTAAGATTCAGGGAATCTATTATGATGAAATGGTATCCAGTGACTATATTACAGGAACCATAAGCGGACCTGTTCTGGAGGCTGAAAGCTTAGGAATCAGGCTTGCTGTGGAACTGAAGAACAAATTAGAGGAAGGTAAATGCGAATGAAAACTGGTAAAGTCTGGCTGGTTGGTGCGGGACCTGGGGATGAAGGACTGTTAACGGTGAAAGGTCTGAAAATTTTGGAAAATTCACAAGTGGTTGTCTATGATGCATTGGTTGGAGATGCAATACTTACGCATATTCCTGCGAATGCTGAGATCGTATATGTTGGCAAACGAGCCAGTCATCATACAATGACTCAGGAAACTATTAATCAAACACTTGTCAGATATGCAAAGCAGGGGAAACGGGTTGTCCGATTGAAAGGCGGAGATCCATTTCTTTTTGGAAGAGGCGGGGAAGAGGTTGAAGAATTATTAAAGGAGAACATTCCATATGAAATAATTCCTGGAATTCCATCGGCAATTGCAGTTCCAGCTTATAATGGCATTCCGGTTACCCATCGGGATTACTGTTCTTCTGTACATATTATAACGGGTCATAAGAAAAAGGATGAGCCATTGGATATTGATTTTGAATCACTCAATAAAATAAAGGGAACCTTTGTATTCTTAATGGGTGTCAGTGCTCTTCCGGATATTTGTAATGGCTTTATCCATGCAGGAATGAAGAAAGATATGCCGGCCGCTGTTCTGGCACAGGGCACCACCTCTTATCAAAAAAGAATCGTTGCAACAGTCGGTACTCTGGAATCAAGAATTGAGGAAGAAGGAATCAGAAAACCGGCTATTATTGTGATCGGAAATGTATGTGGTTTATCAAAAGATTTTGAATGGTATGAAAAACTGCCCCTGTCTGGAAAACGGATAGTTGTTACAAGACCAAAAGACCGAAGTGGTGTATTGTCAGATCGATTAAGAGATTTAGGCGCAGAAGTATTGGAAATTCCTGCAATCCGTACAGCTGAGATTAAAAAAAACGACAAATATAATAAGGCAGTCAATCAATTGGAAGAGTATTGCTGGCTAGTATTCACAAGCCCATCCGGAGTCAATATTTTATTTGATAAATTAATTAATGATAAAATAGATATCCGAAAATTAGTTCACGCAAAAGTTGCTGCAATCGGCAAAGCAACAAAACATGAACTGGAAAAAAGGGGAATCATGGTAGATGTCATGCCGGAAAAGTATGAGGGAAAAGAACTTGGGAAGATAATGGCAGAACAGTTACAGGAAGGTGATCATGTCCTCATTTTAAGAGCAAAAGAAGGCGGACAGGAGCTGGTGGAAGAAATGCAGAAAGTAAATTCTGTGGTAATCGATGATGTTCCGATATATGAAACCATTTATACAAAGAAAGAACCCTATGAACTTATTAGCCGGATACCGGATTCTGACAATATAATTACAGTATTTACCAGTGCCTCCACAGTGAAAGGTTTTTCTATAGTTACTGATGACATGGAATACAGGAAGGTGCGTGCAGTCTGTATCGGAAAACAGACCCAAAAAGCAGCGGATGAACTTGGGATGAAGACTTATGTATCAAAAGAAGCTACCATTGAAAGTCTGGTGGATGAAGTGGTCAGAGTATCGGAAATGATGGCGTAAGCAGAATACAACCCAGGAATTATATACCCGTAAAAGAAAAGAGGCTGAATATGGATTTATTACAAAGACCAAGAAGATTAAGGACAAGTGAGACGATGCGGAAGATGGTCAGGGAGACCAGAATGGATAAGTCTTCCCTGATCTATCCAATGTTCGTGGCAGAAGGCAGTCATAGAAAAGAAGAGATACTTTCCATGCCGGGTCAGTATCGTTATAGTGTAGACATGATGGAAGAGAAACTGATTGAGCTGCACAGCAAAGGAATCCGGCAGATTATGTTATTCGGAATTCCGCAGCATAAGGATGAAATGGGAAGTGAGGCATATGCGCAGGATGGTATTATACAGAAAGGTCTCAGGAAGGCAAAAGAGGTCTGTCCGGATATGTATATGATAGGGGATGTGTGTATGTGTGAATACACATCACATGGACATTGCGGTATCCTCTGCGGGGACTACGTAGACAATGACAAAACAGTGGAGATGCTGGCAAAGATTGCATTAAGCCAGGTTCAGGCAGGCGCAGATATGATAGCCCCATCAGATATGATGGATGGCAGGATTTTAGGTATTCGAAAATATCTTGACGCCAATGGTTCCATAAATACACCGATCATGTCTTATTCTGCTAAGTTCGCATCCGCATTTTATGGACCGTTTCGGGAAGCGGCAGATTCAGCTCCGGCATTTGGTGACAGAAAATCATATCAGATGGATTATCACAATGGAAGAGAAGCCATGAAGGAAGTGCTGCTTGATTTAGAGGAAGGAGCAGATATTATCATGATAAAACCTTCCATGACATATGGGGATCTTATCCATACGGCTAAAGCTATGACGAAGGTTCCAATTGCAGCCTATAGCGTGAGCGGTGAATATTCCATGATAAAAGCAGCAGCGTTAAATGGATGGGTCGATGAGGAAAAGATGATGTGTGAAACTGCTGTCAGCGCATATCGTGCAGGAGCGGATATTTATATTACTTATTACGCTGAGGAACTGGCGTTATGTATGGATAAGGGAATCATAGGATAGTGTAGGGATACAATCGTTTACTTATAGACAGCCGCCGCAGAATAAGAAGGAGGTACCAGTGGGGGAAAAAGGGATATTAATTGCCAGCTTCGGAACTACATATAAAGATACAAGGAAAAAAAATATCGATAAAATCGCTGAACAGGTAAAGGGTGCAATGCCAGATTATCAGGTTTATCAGGCATTTTCCAGCAATCAGGTAAGAAAGGTCTTATCAGAAAAATATAATATTCAGGTTCCTGATATCAAACAGGCACTTGTCCGGATGAAAGAGGATGGAATGGCAGATGTTACTGTATTGTCAACCCATGTGATTGATGGTATAGAGAATAATCTGGTAAAAGAAGCTGCGGATACATGTGCTTCTATGTTTTCAAAGATTACCGTTTCCGAGCCTTTATTAAGCAGTGAGGAAGATTACCGTTCCGTAGCAAAAGCATTGTGGGATGAATTAAAGAAGGCAGCGCAGAAGGATCCGGTTGTTTTGATGGGACATGGGACAACCCACTTATCAGATTCGAGTTATACGCGGCTGGAGAATGAAATAAGAAAATATTCCGGCTGCAGAATATATATGGCTACGGTAGAGGGAAGTATTCGGATCGATACGATCATCAGACGTATGAAAACAGAATCAGAAAGCAGGGGAAGAGTTCTGGTTACTCCATTTATGCTTGTTGCAGGAGACCATGCCAATCATGATATGGCCGGAAACAGGAAAGACTCGTTCGTATCAAAGTTAAGCAGTGAAGGATATTTCCCTGAATGCATTGTACGTGGTATTGGTGAATATGCAGCAATTCGGGACATCTATATGAACCATTTAAAAACGTCTTTATAGTTTGATTTAATTAGAAAATGGGAGAAAAACATGAATCATTTATTAAAAAAAGTTTTTTTAATTGGAATTGGCATGGGAACAGAGAACGGATTGACTGTTGAAGCGAAACAGTTCATTAACAGATCCGATTTAGTGATTGGGGCTGACCGAATGCTGAACCTTCCATTTTTGGAAAATAAAGCAAAACTAAAAGCATACAACCCTATTGAGATAGGTGGTTTTTTAAGAGAACATACGGAGTATGAACGTCCATGTATATTGGTATCCGGCGATGTCGGGTTTTATAGTGGAGCGAAGAAAATTGTCAAAGAATTAACGGATTATGATGTAGAGTTGATTCCGGGAATATCATCCCTCCATTATTTTTGTTCCAAATTGCAGATGCCATGGGATGATATGGATTTTGTCAGCCTCCATGGAAGAAAAGAAAATCTGATTTCACATATTCTGCGTAAGAAAACAACCTTTGCAATACTAAGCGGAGCAGAAGATTTATATGATCTCTGTGACAAGATCAATTTATATAAGATGAAAGATATTACGCTGCATATCGGGGAAAATCTGTCGTACCCAAATGAGAGAATTATACATATCCGTCCGGACGAGCTTAATGACTTTAATTTCAGCAGGCTGCTGGTTGTGGTTGCTGAAAATTCACATCCCGACACCAAAACCTATATGGAGATTCCAGACAGCGAATTCATCAGAGATGAAGTGCCAATGACCAAAAGCGAAGTCAGGACCGTAAGTATTAGCAAGCTTCATATGAATCAGGATTCTGTATTGTATGATATAGGTGCCGGAACAGGGTCTGTCAGCATTCAGGCAGCTGTCAATTATCCTGACAGCAGAGTATATGCGATTGAGAAAAATCCAAGGGCAGTTGAACTGATCAGAGAAAACAAAGTCAGATTTGCAGTTGATAATTTAACGGTAATGGAAGGTTTGGCTCCAGACTGTCTGGAGGACCTGCCGATGCCCACACATGTGTTTATCGGTGGAAGCAAAGGGAATATGAGAAGGATCATAGACGGTGTATGGGACAAGAATCCTGGCGCAAGAATCGTGATTAATGCAATATCACTTGAGACAGTTGCCGAAGTCATGGAACTGTTAAAGCAGAAAAAGATAGAAACAGCAGATATCATACAGATGGCTGTCTCAAAAGCGAAGAAAACAGGGTCCTATCATTTAATAATGGGACAAAATCCAGTTACTATTATAACGATTTAAATGTCCTTAGCATGAGTAGACAATGGAGGTAAGCAGATGGAGAATCTTCATGGCGGAGATGTTTATACATATCAGGGTGTCCGGGATTTGTCAGCCAATATTAACCCTTTTGGAGTACCGGAACAAATTATGTCAAGTATCAGTAAGAGCTTGTGTGATTTATCCAATTATCCGGACTATGCATGCAGAAGACTGCGAAAAAAACTGGCAGAAGATACAGGCAGCAGGCAGGAGTGGATTATATGTGGAAATGGAGCGGCAGACCTGCTGTTTACCTTGGCTGCAGCTGTAAAACCAAAGAAAGCGTTACTGGTTATTCCGGGATTTGCAGAATATGAAGAAGCACTTCATACATCTGATACGGAACTCATTTACTATTGTCTTCGGGATGATAATGGGTACCAGATGAACGAGGAATATCTGGAACTGCTTACACCTGATATTGAGATGGCATTCATTTGTTCGCCTAATAATCCAACAGGAGCAGTTGTTGAAAAAGAACTTCTTCTTAAAATAATAAAGAAATGTAAAAAAAATCATACCCTTTTAGTCGTAGATGAATGCTTTAATGATTTTTTGGACGAACCGGAAGAATACAGCGTAATTAATCAGACTGGTTACTGGGATAATCTTTTTATATTGCGGTCTTTTACAAAGATGTTTGCAATTGCAGGGCTGAGACTTGGATATGGAATCACCAGTAATCAGGATATCATAGAAAGGATGTATAAATACAGACAGCCCTGGCCGGTATCGATTCCTGCACAGGCGGCAGGAATTGCAGCCGTTGATGAAAAGGAATTTGTCAACAGGACAAGATCATTTATAAGGATAGAAAAAGAATACCTTTACAAAGAACTGGAACGGTTAGATGTGAAATACTGGAAGTCTGCGGCTAATTACATTATGTTTCAATGCAGCACCAATTTGAAAGAAAGAATGCTTAAACATCAGATTCTGATCAGAGACTGCAGCAATTATAAAAATCTTGATAAGGGACATTTTAGAGTGGCTGTAAAAAGTCATGAAGATAACAGCGCATTTATTGAGAGCCTTGAAGCGGAACTGCGGACTGCACAGAATTAACAGGGATCAGATAATGGAAGAAGTGAGGTGAAGTTGTATGCTCAAAGAGTATGTTTATAAGAATCAGCAGAAATTAAGATGCGGATATACCACCGGAAGCTGTGCTGCAGGTGCTGCAAAAGCCGCCGCCATGATGCTGCTTAAAAAGGACAGGGTTGATACCGTAAAGCTGATGACCCCGAAAGGAATTGAGTTAAATCTTAACATTGAGGATATAGACATAAAGCCCTCGGTTGTTCGCTGTGCTGTCAGAAAAGATGGCGGAGATGATGCTGATGCTACGGATAATATGCTCATTTTTGCAAGTGTCAGCTGCCTTTCAGAAAAAAAAATTATCATAGATGGCGGAGCTGGTGTTGGCAGAGTAACGAAACCAGGGCTGAATCAGCCAGTTGGAAAATCAGCCATTAATTCTGTACCTAGAATGATGATCCGGAAAGAAGTAGAAGCCGTATGTGCAGCCATGAAATATGAAGGGGGCATACAGGTGATTATTGAAGTTCCGGAAGGTGCTGTGGTTGCAGAACGTACATTCAACCCAAGGCTTGGAATTGCCGGTGGCATATCAATTCTTGGAACAAGCGGAATCGTAGAGCCAATGAGTGAACGTGCACTCATTGATACGATTCAGATTGAAATAAATATGAAAAGGGCAAATGGGCTTCGCAATCTTCTGGTAACACCCGGTAATTACGGGCTTGATTACGTTAAGGGGAATACGAAGCTTTCTTATAAAAATGCAGTAAAATGCAGTAATTTTATTGGTGAAACATTAGATATGGCAGTCAATGCAGGATTTGAAAAATTTTTATTTGTCGGACACATTGGAAAGCTGGTAAAGATAGGCGCTGGAATTATGAATACACATTCAAAATATGCAGATGGAAGAATGGAAGTATTGACAGCATGTGCAGTTGAGGCAAATGCTGATATAAAAATACTTAAGAAGCTGCTTTTGTGCAATACAACAGATGACGCCATAGATTTATTAAAAGCATACGGTATTTTCCCAGAGGTTATGGATAAATTGATGCATAGAATTGAATGGCATATGCGGCATAGGGTTATGGATAAGTTAGAGATTGGAATTCTAACATTTTCCAATAAGCATGGGCTGCTGGGAAAGACAGATAACGCTGATAACATGTTATTGAATGATTTTTATTAAGATAAGGAGAAAATGAATATGGTACATTTTGTAGGTGCAGGCAGCGGTGCGGTTGATTTAATAACAATCCGGGGAAAAAAATTAATAGAGAATGCAGATGTGATTATTTACGCAGGTTCTTTAGTAAATCCGGAATTATTATCCTATGCAAAGAAAGAGTGTGAAGTGTCAAATAGTGCATATATGACACTGGAGGATGTTATGGAAGTGATGAAGAAGGCTGAAAGGGAAGGAAAGATGACAGTACGACTGCATACTGGAGATCCTTCCATATATGGAGCAATCCGTGAGCAGATGGATAAACTGGATGAAATGAATATAGAGTATGATGTATGCCCTGGTGTAAGCTCCTTTTGTGGAGCAGCGGCCGCCTTAAAAGCGGAATATACACTGCCTGATGTTTCCCAGTCAGTGATCATAACAAGAATGGCGGGCAGAACTGCGGTAAGAGAAGAAGAGAGCATAAGAAGCTTTGCAGCTCACCATGCAACGATGGTTATATTTTTGAGTACAGGGATGCTGAAAGAATTATCAGAAGAACTGATTGCAGGCGGCTATAATGCAAAGACTCCGGCAGCCATTGTATATAAGGCAACATGGGAAGATCAGAAGATTATTAGATGTACGATTGAAGAATTGGAAGAAAGAGCAAAAGAAAATCATATTAAAAAAACAGCGTTAATTGCAGTAGGTGATTTTCTTGGAGATCATTATGAACTTTCAAAGCTATATGATGCTGGATTCACAACAGAATTCAGAGAGGCAGTGAAGTAAGCAGGTGGTATATATGAAGATTGTAATCATTGCATATACAGATCAGGGTGCAGAATTGAGTAAAAAACTGATCAGGGGACTGGGGAAACAGGGATATGAATGTGAGGGATATTTATTTCATAAATACCACATGGATGGGCTAAGTTCCTTTACCGATTCAGACAAGCTGGTAGGAGCGAGTTTTCGAGACAACTCTGCAATTGTTTTCGTGTGTGCGGCCGGAATTGCAGTCAGGAAGGTGGCACCCCATGTAAATTCGAAAGAGACGGATTCAGCTGTTGTGGTTATGGATGATAAGGGACTGTTTTCTATTTCATTACTTTCCGGACATCTGGGAGGTGCTAATGAACTGGCTGCACTGTGTGCGGATATCACGAAAGCACAGCCGGTGATTACAACGGCAACCGATATTCATCGGAAAATGGCAGTTGATCTGTTTGCCAAGGTAAACAATCTATATATTTCGGATATAAGAAAGATAAAGTTCATTTCCTCCGCTGTTCTTGCCAATGAAAAAACCGGACTGGCCTTCAGTCAGGAACATATAACACTGGAAAATATTCCGGACTATTTAATCTGTGAATTCAGTAATCGTGATGAAATAAATGCTGGAATCATGATCACGCCATTTCAAAAGGAGGACTGTTTCAAAGAAACGCTTGTGCTTGTACCAAAGCAGATTGTAGTGGGAATCGGCTGCAGAAAGGGTACACCCGCCGGTGTCATATTAAAACGGCTCAGTGAGGTGCTTTCCAGTTATCACATTTATAAGAATGCTGTCAGTAAGATATGTTCCATTGCTTTAAAGAGTGAAGAGCAGGGGCTGATTATAGTAAGTCAGATGCTGCAAGTACCATTTGAAACATTTTCAGGTCAGATGCTGAATTCCATAGAGGGAGAATTTAATGATTCAGAATTTGTAAAAAAAATAACTGGTGTCGGAAATGTATGTGAAAGAAGTGCATTAGCAGGAGCCGGATCAAATGGGACCCTGCTTATTCGCAAACAGGCAGGAGATGGTGTTACCATTGCAGCGGCAATACAGAATATAACATTGAGGTTCTGATATGAAGAATATTTTACTATTTGGTGGAACAACAGAAGGAAGACAGCTGGCCATGTTTATGGAGCGGATGAAGATTCCCTGTTATGTAAGCGTTGCTACGGAGTACGGTAAAGAAGTACTTCCAGCCTTTCAGTATTGTCAGGTCAGAAATGGGCGGTTGAACACAGAACAAATGCAGGATTTTATTACGGAATACCATATTAATCTGATTTTAGATGCTACCCATCCCTATGCAGTTGATGTTACGAAAAATATTCAGAAAGTAGCTAAGAAGAATCAAATCAACTATAAGAGAATCATCAGGGCAGCCAACGAAAGAACAGAACAGGGCATTTATTTTCAAAGTTTAGATGGACTGATTGATTATATCAATACGAAACCGCAGATCACATTGGTTACGACGGGAAGTAAAGAACTGATACATTTTAAAAAGGTCGGCCATTATGAGAAGTACATTTATGCAAGGGTACTTCCCATTCATAAAATCATAGAAGAATGCTGTCAGAATGGATTTCCAAAGGAACATATTATCGGAATGCAGGGTCCGTTTTCTGTAGAACAGAATTTAAATCAGCTGCGTGAGTGCAATGCCGGATACATGGTAACAAAAGATACAGGCAGGGAAGGCGGATTTCCTGAAAAGTGTCAGGCGGCAAAGCTTTTAGGTGTCAAATTACTGATCATTGAAAGACCTGTGGAAGAGTATGGTATGACAATTGATAAGGCAAAAGCATATTTAGCAGCGCTGCAATGAAAAAAGGCGGGGATATGTTTTCAGAAAAGAGGAAACTATGGGAAGAATCATGATTTCAGGTACATCCAGCGGATGTGGAAAAACCACAATTGTATGTGCCATATTACAGGCATTGGTAAACAGACAGATTAAAACAGTAAGCTTTAAATGCGGGCCTGATTATATTGATCCAATGTTTCACAGTAAGATTATTGGGACCAAATCAAGAAATCTGGATGGTTTTTTTATGGAACCTCCGGTTCTTAATTACCTGCTGCATAAAAACAGTGAAGATGCACAGATGTCGGTTATCGAAGGCGTTATGGGGTATTTTGATGGCCTTGGTATGGAGGATACGGGCAGTTCTTATGAGATTGCGAAAAATACGGACACGCCGGTAGTACTCATTCTGCCATGCAAGGGGATGAGCAGATCGGTACAGGCTTTCCTGAAAGGTTTTCTTGATTTTGAGGAAGAATCCCATATCCGGGGTGTTATCTTTAATCAGCTGCCGGCATCCCTGTATCCGGAAATGAAAAAGTTCTGTGAACTGCATGGTGTAAAGGCGCTTGGCTATTTCCCGAATGTAAAAGAAGCACAGATAGGCAGCAGGCATCTGGGATTGATTACTGCTGATGAGATAACGGACTTAAGAGAAAAGATGAATTTACTGGCTGAAAAAGCAGAACAATATCTGGATATTGACGGTCTGCTTGAATTGTCAAATAGTGCCGGAAATCAAGAGGAATATAAACAGATGGCATTTCCGGATTATGAAAAAACGGATACAAAGCTTCGAATTGGAGTAGCAAAAGATCTGGCTTTTTGTTTTTACTATGAAGATAATCTTGATATTTTAAGAAATTTTGGTTGTGATATTATCCCCTTTTCTCCTCTTCATGACACCAAACTTCCTGAAGATCTGGATGGCCTTATACTTGGAGGCGGTTATCCGGAACTTTATAGTAAGGAGCTGTCTGCCAATACGAATATGCTGCATCAGATACGAGAGCAGATTGAACAGGGGCTTGTGACCCATGCAGAATGCGGTGGATTTATGTATCTTCATAAAATCATAAAGAGTCCGGATAACGAGAGTTTTCCAATGGTCGGAGTGTTTGATGGGGAATGCTGCTATACAGACAGGCTGCAGAGATTTGGATATGTGACGCTTACGGCATTGAGAGATAATGTATTATGTCATAAAAATGAACAGATACGGGCACATGAGTTTCACAGGTATGAGTCAACGGTTGCACAGGATGTATTCTCAGCCCAAAAGAGAGATCAGACATGGACTTGCAATGCAGCCTATAAAAATCTCGTGGCAGGGTTCCCCCATATACACTATTATGCAAATCTTCAGTTTGCCGTAAGATTTTATAACTGCTGTGTCAGCTACCATAAAAAGAGATTGATTCTTACATGACAGGAAAAGAGGAATGCCAATGTATACGACATTTGCAATAGTAACAGGAGTTATCATAGATTTTATATTAGGTGATCCACAGGGATGGTTTCATCCAATCCGTGTCATTGGAAATCTCATAACCAGAACAGAATGCTTTTGCAGATCATGGTTTCCAAAGACAGAGAAAGGGGAGCTTTTGGGAGGGGCAGCTCTCCTGCTTATTGTAGTAAGCTTGTCAACAGCAATGCCTGCAATTCTCTTAATGGTTACGTGGAAAATTCACCCATGGCTGTATTATGTTGTGGCATCTGTCATGAGTTATTATCTGATGGCGACAAAATCTTTAAAAGTTGAAAGCATGAAGGTATATACATCCCTTAAAAAGGGTGATTTACAGGAAGCAAGATATCATGTCTCCATGCTTGTGGGCAGGGATACGGATATTTTAGATGAAGAAGGGGTTACAAAAGCAGCTGTGGAGACGGTTGCTGAGAATACGTCAGATGGCTGTATCGCACCTTTGTTTTATCTGATGATTGGCGGACCGGTTCTGGGATATTTTTATAAAGCAGTCAATACGCTGGATTCTATGGTTGGTTATAAGAATGATAAATATCTGTACTTCGGCAGAGTATCTGCGAGATTGGACGATATTGTGAATTTTATTCCGGCAAGACTTGCAGCGTATGCAATGATAATAGCCACAAAATTACTCGGAATGGATACAAAGCAGGCGTTTTACATACACAGGAGGGACTGGAAAAAAAGTACAAGCCCTAATTCGGCACAGACAGAAACCGTTTGTGCGGGCGCATTAAATATAGAACTTCTGGGAGATACCTATTATTTTGGAAGGCTGTATCACAAACCAGTTATCGGTGATAACATCAGGAATGTTGAAACTGAAGATATCCAAAGGGCGAATAAACTCCTTTATATGACAGTATTTGTTGCATTTCTGCTGTTTTTATGGATACGATCAGGTGTACTGCTTTTAATAAGATAAGAATTGGAGGATAAAAAAGATGGCAAAAGTAATTATGGTGCAGGGTACAATGTCCAATGCCGGAAAAAGTCTGGTTGCAGCTGCACTTTGCAGGATCTTTAAACAGGACGGATACTCAGTCTGTCCCTTTAAATCTCAAAACATGGCATTGAATTCCTATATTACAAACGAGGGACTGGAAATGGGACGGGCCCAGGTTATGCAGGCGGAAGCCGCAGGCATAAAACCATCAGTCAAGATGAATCCGATTCTTCTCAAACCCAATAGTGATACGGGTTCTCAGATCATTGTAAATGGGGAAGTCAGAGGAAACATGTCAGCGTTTGATTATTATAAAAACAAGGATCAGTTCATTCCTGATATGCTAAAGTCCTATCATGAACTTTTAAAGGAATATGATATTATTGTGATTGAAGGTGCAGGCAGTCCGGCTGAAATAAATCTGAAAGAAAACGATATAGTAAACATGGGTATGGCAAAAATGGCGGATTCACCGGTCCTGCTTGTGGGGGATATTGACAGAGGAGGAGTTTTTGCGCAGCTGTATGGCACAATTATGCTTATGGATCCAGAGGAAAAAGAAAGAGTAAAAGGTCTGATCGTGAATAAATTCCGAGGGGACCCTGCAATCCTCAACCCAGGTCTTGATAAATTGGAAGAACTGACCCAGGTACCTGTCGCAGGGGTCATTCCTTATGTAAAACTGGATATTGATGATGAAGACAGCTTATCAGAACGTTTGAATCAGACGGATCAGGTATGTGCCATTGATATTGCAGTTATCAGAGTCCCGCGGCTTTCGAATTTTACTGATTTTGCCGTATTTGAGCAAATGGAGAATGTATCATTACGTTATGTTTCCTCTGTAGAGCAGCTGAAAAATCCGGATATGATCATTCTGCCGGGAACCAAAAGTACCATTGCGGATTTGTTGTGGATGAGACAGAATGGACTGGAGGCTGTTGTTCAGAAATTATCGGAAAGCGGGACCATTGTATTTGGCGTATGCGGCGGCTACCAGATGCTTGGCCAGGTGATCGAAGATCCCGATGGCGTTGAAATTGAAAATGGGGGTGCTTTTAAAGGTATGGGACTGCTGCCGATTACAACAGTTTTTGCAGAAGAAAAGCACAGAACCCAGGTCACAGGAACTTTTCATACCATGCAGGGACCTTTATCCAGGCTGTCAGGCGCAGTGTTCAAAGGCTATGAGATCCATCATGGAATGGCAAGTTATGAGGAAGGTGTTGAGCCAATTACATTCCTTTCAAATGGACAGCCGGATGGCGCACAGAACGGAAAAAATGTATATGGATGCTATATTCATGGCGTATTCGATGAGCAGGAAGTAGCGAAGGGAATCATTTCTGCTTTACTGGAACGCAAAGGAATGAATCCTGATACGGTAGAGGTCATTGACAGAGAAGAGTTTAAAAACCAGCAGTATGATATCTTAGCGGATGCAGTCAGAAAAAATATGGATATGGAGATGTTATATAAGATATTGAATAAAGAAATCTAAAAAACATAATTCAAACGTTAATGGAGGCATCAGTCATGAAAATTGAGTTAGAAAATGTATTGCCGGAGCAAATTGAACAAAGAAGTTTTGAAATAATTGAAAAAGAATTAGGTGGTGCAACAATCCCGCCCTTACATAAGCCGGTTGTTAAGCGGGTCATACATACAACAGCAGATTTTGATTATCTGGAAAATCTGAAGTTTTCAGACGGAGCAGTAAATAAAGCAATCGAAGCACTGAAAAATGGAGCCAGTATTGTAACGGATACCAATATGGCCAAAGCAGGTATCAATAAGACATCCCTTTTAAGACTGGGGGGTGAAGTATTCTGCTTTATGGGGGATGAAGATGTTGCAAGGCAGGCAAAGGAAAATAGAACAACAAGGGCAACGGTATGCATGGAAAAAGCTGCCAATAGTCACAAGCCGCTGATATTTGCAATCGGAAATGCGCCAACAGCTCTGGTGCGCCTGTATGAACTGTATCAGGAAGGCATTGTAAAACCACTGGCAGTCATTGGAGTCCCGGTGGGCTTTGTTAATGTTGTACAGTCTAAGGAACTGATTCTTTCAACAGATATGAATTATATCGTGGCTCAGGGAAGAAAGGGAGGAAGCAATGTAGCTGCCGCCATATGCAATGCTTTGATTTATATGGCAGCTGGAGAAAGATAAAAGGTTCCTGTACATTTGATGAGGAAGAAAGTATAAGGAGTATTTTGATGGATAAAGAGATCTGTGAGAAACTTGGAATTGTAATCGAAGAACCTGATCAAAGGGCAATGGAAACTGCAGGAAAGAACTGGAATACAGTCTGTAAACCTCTTGGAAGCCTTGGTCTTCTTGAAGAGGCGGTCATTAAAATGGCAGGAATATTTAAGACAGATAAGATCGTGCTGAAAAAAAGATGTACCGTGGTAGTCTGCTCTGACAACGGTGTGATAGCAGAAGGCGTGACCCAGTCTGATAAGGATGTTACGGTATCAGTAGCAAAAAGTATTGCAGACGGAAAGGCCAATATCAACGTTATGGGTGGTGCGGCCAATGTTGATACATTTGCAGTTGATGTAGGAATTGATGGAGATATAGATGATAATAGAATCATAAACCGTAAGATCGCCTATGGAACATGCAATATAGCAGTTGGCCCTGCTATGACGTATGAACAGGCAATGCAGGGAATAAAAGTTGGAATAGAACTGGTTAAAATGATGAAAGAGAAAGGATATCAGATCATTACCACCGGAGAAATGGGCATTGGAAATACAACAACTTCCAGTGCCATTGCAAGTGTTCTTCTTGGAAAAACAGTGGAGGATGTGACAGGAAAAGGTGCAGGACTGAGTTCTGATGGTTTGAAAAGAAAGATTCAGGTGATAAAACAGGCAATCGCTGTGAACCATCCGGTTCAGGATCATGCGGTTGATGTATTATCCAAATTGGGAGGTTATGATATTGCAGCAATGACTGGCATCTTTCTTGGCGGCGGTGCATACAGAATACCAATCGTTATTGATGGTGTTATTTCATCCATTGCAGCACTATTGTCACAGATGATTGCTCCGGTAAGCCGGGAATACATGTTTGCATCCCATGTGTCAGAAGAACCTGCAGGAATTCTGCTTATGGAAAGATTAAAATTGAATCCGTTAATCTATGGGCATATGCGTCTTGGGGAAGGAACAGGAGGGGTGTGTCTGCTGCCTTTGTTTGATATTGCACTGGCTGAGTATCATGGCGCACATCGTTTTACCGATACGGATATTGATCAGTATAAGGAGCTTAAGTGATGTTTACCTTAGTTACAGGCGGCAGTGGAAGCGGGAAATCCGAATTTGCAGAAAGGCTTATTGAGAAAAATAGTGTAAATAGGAATCACCGTTATTATATTGCTACAATGATGCCATTTGGAGAGGAAGGAAGAATAAGAATTGAAAAGCACAGAAACCAGCGTCAGAACCGGAATTTTAAGACCATCGAGCAGTACTTAAATCTGTCGGATGTGGAAGTGGAAGATGGTTCCGATGTTTTATTGGAGTGTATGTCAAACCTTGTTGCAAATGAGGTGTTCCATGAGTATGGCAGCCATGATGGTGTATGTGAATCAATTATGCAGGGAGTGGATCACATCCGGTCGGTATCGGCTAATCTGGTTATTGTTACAAATGAAGTGTTTTCCGATGGAATAACCTATGATGATGAAACAATCCGGTATCTTAACTATCTGGGACAAATCAATCAGAGACTGGCTGTGCTTGCAGATAATGTGATCGAGGTAGTGTATACCATACCGGTTGTTCAGAAAGGAAAATTAATATGAATGTAATCACGTCATTTATGATAGCAATTGCAATGTATTCAAGAATACCAATGGTCAAAACCGATTGGAGTGTGGAGAAAATGAAATATTCTCTTGCATTCTTCCCCGTAGTCGGCCTGGTTATTGCAGGGCTGCAGGTGTTATGGTTTTACATTGCGGGCCTGCTGGCATTTTCCCAGTCATTCTATGCCGTAATTGCTTCAGTCATTCCAATTATTATTACTGGTGGTATACATATGGATGGCTACTGTGATACAACGGATGGTCTGGCATCTTTTCAGCCAAAAGAGAAGAGACTTGCTATTTTAAAAGATTCGAATTCCGGTGCATTTGCAATTATATGGACAGTCGTATATTTCTTTGTGTATTATGGAGCCATGACCTTAGTTGATACATGGCGCACGGTTTTTATGGTATCCACTGGATATATGATTTCAAGGGCGTTAAGCGGAATAGCGGCAATAAATTTCCAATCTGCCAATAAAGAGGGAACACTGGCTGCCTTCTCATCAACATCAGCTAAAAAGATAGTACAGAGTGTACTTATGCTGGTATGTATCATAAATGCCTGCGCGCTGCTTATGCTTCATGCCATCATTGGAGTTACAGTCATGCTTGTTGCCGCAGTGATGTTTTTAAACTATTATAAAAAGGCAATGAAAGAATTTGGTGGAATAACAGGTGATCTGGCAGGATGGTTCACCGTAAGATGTGAATTAGCAGTCATTCTTACCTGTACCGTTATGACAGCGGTTTTGCAGGTTTTATGATATATAAGATGGGATAGGAGACGCAGAATGGATTTTATTATAGGAGGATACAACCAGGGGAAACGGCAGTATGTTAAAAAGACATATCAAATCACACAGGAAACAATGATATCAGGTGAACAGGAGGATTATGAGAAAATCTTATGTGCATCCTGCATTTATGATTTTCACCTGTTAATTCGGAGACTGATGCTGGAACAGAAAGATTATCAGGCATATGTGAAGAAGTTATTTGAAAATGGAAATTGTAAAATTCTCATATCCAATGAAGTCGGATACGGGATTGTACCTTTGGATGCATTTGAAAGAGAATATCGTGAAGCAGTTGGAAGAATGTCATGCCAGGCAGCTATACATGCCAGAAAGGTTATACGGATTATCTGCGGACTGGGACAGGTTATCAAACAGTAATACAGAAATGGCAGTGCCGGATAGGAAGCGATGAACTTAATATATATTAGATAGGATTTCGAAAGAAAAGAAGACATAGAAAACGAAAGGGAAGGAAAAATGAAGAAATTATATGTTGTAGGAATTGGACCAGGAGAGTATGAGATGCTGACAATTAAGGCAGCTGAAACTTTAAGGAAATGTGATTTGATTATTGGTTATAAAGTATACGTCAATCTTGTTCATCAGTATTTTCCGGATAAAGAATTCATGAGTACTCCGATGAAGGAAGAAGCAGAACGATGCCACCTTGCATATAAAGAGGCGCAGAAGAATAAGGTGGTTGCAATGATCAGCAGCGGAGATGCAGGGATCTATGGAATGTCAGGCCTGATGTATGAAATCGGTGCTGCTTATCCGGATGTTGAACTTGAAATTATTGCAGGAATAACGGCTGCCAGCAGCGGCGGTGCAGTTCTCGGCGCTCCGTTAATTCATGATTTTGCAGTAATCAGCCTAAGCGATCTTCTTACACCATGGGAAGTGATTGAAAAAAGACTAATAAAAGCAGCAGAAGGAGATTTCTCCATGGTTATCTACAATCCCTCCAGTCATAAACGGGCTGATTATCTGGAACGGGCATGTACCATTCTAAAGAATATATTGCCAGAAAGCACTGTCTGTGGATATGTTAAGAATATCGGACGGGAAGGTGAGTGCTTTACCGTATGTACACTGGGAGAATTGGCAAAGAGGCAGGTTGATATGTTTACGACCGTCTTTATCGGGAATTCAGTCACTAAAAATATCAACGGTAAGATGATTACACCACGTGGATATCATTATGAAATGTAATGTAAAAAATCATATCGGTTGTTAATAATGTTCTGGTATCATAAAAAGGCTTGGAGGCATGAAAAATGGAGAAAACAGAACAGTCATATGAAGTGAAATTTGATGAAGAAGATATTCAGAGAGCAGCAAAGTATTTTAAAGGTTATACAGGTGTAGATATTAATGATATACCTGCCAAGTTTGAAGACTATATTATGCCCGTCATGGATTTGATGTTATCACAGGCAAAAATTGTAATAAAATACTGTGGAGTAGATATTATTGAAGAGTCAGATACGGGTCTGCTGCTTGAAAATGATATCATTTTCGAAGGCGAACAAATTAAGAAGGCATACAGCGGAGTCAAACATCTTTTTGTTTATGTTACTTCGGTTATTAATATTGATGATATTCTAAAAGCACATCCGGATATGATGGAGACTTTCTTTATTGAATATTGGGCTACGTCTATGCTGAATGCCTCCAGAGAGAAGCTGACCAGGAAGTTAAATGGTATTTTAAATGAAGAAGGCTGCAAATGTACAAGTGTATGGAGCCCCGGACAGAATAAATTCGAACTGATTAATCAGAAGCCATTATTTGATATCTTAAAACCAGAAACAATTGGAGTGACTCTGGATAAGCATATGCGTATGATTCCCTTAAAGACCGTATCCGGTACAATGGGAGTCATACCTGTGGCTGCACATGAAAAGATGATATCCTGTGATTATTGTGAGCATAGAAAATATTGTCCGGGATATGCTGGCAAAAAAATCAAGAATCAGGAAGCGCAGAGAAGACTGATTTAACCGTTGAGAACAATATAAATCAAGTCAGTCTGTTATCGATTTTATCCAATGCGTTTTTTTCGGAAACCGCATTTTTCGGGTGCAGAAAAAAGGAGTTTTGGTTACAAAACCCCTTTTTTTATGATGAGAATAAATCAGATCACCCTACCGACTGATTAACGGAATATACAACAATTATTTAAAAGTCAGAAAATGTATACCATTTCCGTTTTTTGTAATTATTTTTTTTAAATCTTTAAAATCAAGAATTATGGTTGCTGTATTTTCATTCGGGTGACATCCGAAATGTTTTTCAAACATAAAATCCTTATCCATGACGACTTCTACCTGGGCATCCACATCATGGATCAGACCCATTGGAGATACAGCACCTTTTGTAAGTCCAAGATATTTTGATAGACGCTCATCAGAAGCAAAGCTTAGTGCAGTTGTGCCAAGCTGTTCCCGGATATACTTTAAATCTGCTTTCTTATCCTTGCCAAGCACGACAAGAAAATGACGTTTCCCCTTTGCATCTCTTAGAAAAAGATTTTTGCATATATTTCCTTTTCCAGTAATTCCATAGGCATCCATTTCTTCCATCGTATAGACCGGCTCATGTTCGATTATTTCATACGGGATTTTGTTCTTATCAAGATAATCATATACTTCCTGTGCTTTTTCCATTAGGAACCTCCTTCAGATGTTATTATTGTATATAAATAGGAAATTTGGAACACAGATCACAGACTCTTGTGCGAATTGAGTCAGCTTTTGCATCAAAATCAAATGCGGCATCGTGGATTAATTCTGCAATAATTGACATTTCTTCCTCCTTCATTCCTCTGGCTGTGACAGCAGGCGTTCCAATACGCACGCCAGAAGTAACGAAAGGACTTCTGGGGTCATTGGGAACCGTATTTTTATTTAGGGTTATGTATACTTCATCACACTTATTCTGAAGATCCTTACCCGAAATATCGGTATTTCTTAAGTCGACAAGCATAAGATGATTGTCCGTACCTCCGGTAACTATGTCAAATCCCTGATTGATAAGAGCGTTTGATAAAGCAGCAGCATTTTTCATGATCTGCTGTTGATATTCCTTGAATTCCGGTTTTAGTGCTTCCCCAAAGCATACAGTTTTCGCAGCAATAATATGCATTAAAGGACCGCCCTGAATTCCGGGAAAAATGGCTTTATTAAAGTTAAATTTGTCAGCCGCAGCCTGGTTAGCAAGGATCAAACCGCCTCTTGGACCTCTTAAGGTTTTGTGAGTCGTTGTTGTGACAACATCCGCATATGGTATCGGAGACTGATGAAGACCGGCAGCGACGAGACCGGCAATATGAGCCATATCCACCATCAGGAAGGCGCCGACTTCATCAGCTACTTCACGGAAAATTTTGAAATCAATGGATCTTGCATAGGCACTGGCACCGGCAATGATAAGTTTTGGTTTGGATTCATGAGCTGTTTTTCTTAATGCATCATAATCGATGAAACCATGATCGTCAACACCATAAGGCACAACATGAAAATACTTGCCGGATATATTTACAGGGCTTCCATGTGTTAAATGTCCGCCTTGATCCAGATTCATTCCCATCACGGTGTCGCCCGGTTCCAGCATTGCAAAAAAAACGGCAAGATTAGCCTGAGCACCTGAATGTGGCTGCACATTTGCGTAATCGCATCCGAATAATGCCTTTGCTCGTTCAATTGCCAATGTCTCTAAATCATCAACATATTCACATCCGCCATAATATCTTTTTTTAGGGTAGCCTTCTGCATATTTGTTCGTAAGAACGCTTCCCATGGTTAACATGACAGCAGGTGAGACAATGTTCTCGGATGCGATCAGTTCAATATTTCTCGACTGACGGTTAAACTCATTTTTCAATATTGCTCCGGTTTCAGAGTCCTGGGAACAAATAAAATCCATAACTTCTTGTACCATAAAATTCATTCTCCCTTTTTGCATAATAGACTTATTGACAGGCTGGTTACTAAAATTAGTTCCTAATTATAAGAATCAATTATAAAATTGTCAATATAAATTATAAAAAAGATGTGATGTTAATAAAAAAGAGTTGACAAATAATCATTGCTTTGATACTATAAAATCACAATTTAATTTAAGAAAATCGGTTGAAAAACTAGAGAGAGACATGTGAAAAACATGCGCCGAAGGTGAACAAAAAACTCTCAGGCAAAAGGATCTAGTTTGGACGATGCTCTGGAGAACAATGATGTACCGAAGAGGCAATTCAGTTGTGAGAATCAGCTGATAATCTTTCAGGTTAAAGGACAGAGACAGTGGACGTTTGTTTACTGTCTTTTTTTGTTGCAATGAACAGAAAGAGAACTTAAATCTTAAATAAACTCTCAAAGTTTAAGTAAATACCAGGAGGTAACTATGGAAGATTTAAAAACGCCGCTTTATGACATGCATGTTAAGTACAAAGGAAAAATTGTTTCATTCGCCGGATACCTTTTACCTGTTCAATATGAATCTGGCGTTGTTGCAGAACATCTGGCAGTCAGAACAAAGGCAGGATTATTTGATGTATCTCATATGGGAGAGATTTTATGCAGAGGAAAAGATGCATTGGCTAATTTGCAGAAGATATTGACAAATGATTTTAACAATATGGCAGACGGCCAGGCACGCTACAGCCCTATGTGCAATGAGAAGGGCGGTACGGTTGATGATTTAATTGTTTATAAGTATGCAGATAATATTTACGTTATTGTTGTTAATGCAGCTAATAAAGATAAAGATTACCAATGGATGAAAGCACATCAGTTTGGTGAAGTGGAATTTAGTGATATTTCATCAACAATATCACAGATTGCACTGCAGGGACCAAAAGCAAAAGAGATTCTTTGCAAGCTGACAACCGAAGAAAATATACCAAAGAAATATTATCACTGTGTTTTCAATGCAGTAGTGGACGGCATGAAATGTACGGTTTCCCAGACAGGCTACACTGGTGAAGATGGATATGAAATCTATCTGAAAAATGAAGATGCACCCAACATGTGGGAAACACTTTTAGAAGCTGGAAAAGAAGAAGGCTTGATTCCTTGCGGACTGGGAGCAAGAGATACACTTCGTCTGGAAGCGGCAATGCCGCTTTATGGCCATGAAATGGATGATACTGTCGATCCAATTGAAACAGGACTTGGTTTTGCAGTTAAGATGCAGAAGGAAGACTTTATTGGCAAGAAGGCAATGGAAGCTAAGGGAGCCTTAACAAGAAAACGAGTTGGCCTTAAGGTAGTTGGAAGAGGGATCGTCAGAGAACATGAAAAGCTTTACATAGGTGATAAAGAGGTAGGGCATACTACCTCCGGGACACACTGTCCTTATCTGGGTTATCCAATTGCAATGGCTCTTTTAAATATTGCGTATACAGAGATTGGAACCAGGGTTGAAGCTATTGTACGTGGAAGAAAGATTGAATTGGAAGTCGTTAACCTTCCTTTCTATATAAAGCCTAAAATTAATAAATAAAAAGGAGCAAAAACATGAATTATCCAAAGGAATTAAAATATACAAAATCACATGAGTGGGTAAAATATATTGACGATACGACAGCACTCGTTGGCTTAACAGATTATGCACAAAGTCAATTGGGAGATTTGGTATATGTGAATCTTCCGGAAGAAGGAGATGCAATCGAAAAAGAAGAGGTTGTTTCTGATGTTGAATCAGTAAAAGCTGTTTCTGACGTATATTCCCCATTGTCAGGTGTCATCAGCAAAATAAATGAAGAACTCCTTGATGAACCGCAGCGTATTAACGATGCGCCATATGATGCATGGCTTATTGAAATATCAGATATCACAACTTCAGAGGAATTAATGGAAGCAGACGCTTATGAGAAATTTGTTGAAGAAGAGAGTGCTGAGTAGTAAGCAGTTTGCATGAAATGCAGAATGGAGGATTGCATGGGAAATTATTTATCAACAACTAATGAAGAGTGTCAGGAAATGTTAAATGTAATTGGAAAAAATAATATTGATGAATTATTTGATCCAATACCCGATTCGGTCAAACTTAAAAATCCTTTAAATATTCCAGATGGGAAATCAGAGCTGGAAGTCAGCAGGGAAGTCAGTCAGATATCAAAAAAGAATATTGTATTTTCAAGTATTTTCAGAGGTGCAGGTTCTTACAATCACTATATTCCTGCAATTGTTAAGAGTGTCGCATCCAAAGAGGAGTTTGTAACCGCATACACACCTTACCAGGCTGAGATCAGTCAGGGAATTTTGCAGTCAATATTTGAGTATCAGACAATGATCTGTCAGCTCACAGGCATGGATGTATCGAATGCATCTGTTTACGATGGTGCAACTGCAGCAGCGGAAGCAATTGCCATGTGTAAGGATAGAAAGCATAAGAAAGCTTATGTATCAGCAACAACGAATCCAGGTGTAATAAAGACAATAAAGACATATTGTCACGGCAATGGAACAGAGGTTATTATTGTTCCCGAAAAAGATGGAACAACCGATTATGACTATCTGAAGTCAAATCTTTTGGAAGATGCAGCCTGTCTTTATGTTCAGCAGCCTAATTATTATGGAATAATCGAAAATGCTGATTCCCTGGCTGAAGTGATCCATCGTGTGAAAGGAAAATTTATTATGGGTGTGAACCCAATTTCATTAGGTATTCTTAAGACACCGGGGGAATGCGGAGCAGATATAGCGGTAGGTGAAGGGCAGCCACTTGGAATTCCAATGGCATTTGGCGGTCCTTATCTTGGTTTTATGACCTGTAAAGAAGATATGACAAGAAAGCTCCCAGGCAGAATTGTTGGTCAGACAGTTGACAATAAAGGAGAAAGAGCATATGTACTTACTCTGCAGGCCCGTGAGCAGCACATCAGAAGAGAAAAGGCAGGCAGCAACATCTGTTCCAATGAAGCGTTGTGTGCATTGATGGCATCTGTCTATATGGCGGCAATGGGAAATCAGGGAATCAAAGAAGCTGCCAGTCTGTGTATTTCCAAAGCAAGATATCTTGCGTCGGAATTAGATAAAGCCGGATTCACCCTTTTAAATAAGAAGGATTTCTTTCATGAATTTATTACTGATATGAAAGGACATACGTCCGAAGCCATGAAAGCGCTGGAGGATAAAGGCATTTTAGGAGGTCTTCCGCTTAGTGGTGCATATGAAGGAAAGGTTTTATGGTGTTGCACCGAGATGAATACAAAAGAAGAAATGGATGAAGTAGTACATACACTTAAGGAGGTGGTATCATGAAACTTATATTTGAAGTCGGTAAGGAAGGACGAAACTTATCATTGCTGCCGGAATCAGATGTACCGGAATATGAACTGCCGGATTCCTGTAAGCGTAATCAGATTATGCACCTGCCGCAGGTTTCAGAGAATGATATCAGCAGACATTATACAAAGCTGGCAAAATGTATACATGGTGTAAATAACGGATTCTATCCACTGGGTTCCTGTACCATGAAATATAACCCCAAAATAAATGAAGAAATGGCTAATCTGGAAGGTTTTACAGGAATTCACCCGCTTCAGCCTGAATACAGCATTCAGGGCTGCCTGGAAGTAATGGAGCGTTTAGAAAAATATATGTGCGAAATTACCGGTATGGATACTATGTCACTTCAGCCCGCAGCAGGTGCTCATGGTGAATTTACAGGCCTTTTACTGATCAAAGCATATCATGAAAGCCGCAAAGATTATAAGAGAACCAAGATTATTGTTCCGGATTCCGCCCATGGAACAAATCCAGCCAGTGCAGTTATGGCAGGATTTACAGTAATAAGCATTCCTTCCGGTGATGATGGATGCGTTGATATTGAAAAGCTTAAAGAGGCGGCCGGTGATGATACGGCAGGGCTCATGCTTACAAATCCCAATACTGTTGGATTGTTTGAGAAGAATATACTTGAGATTACAAAAATCATTCATGAGGCAGGCGGCCTTACTTACTATGATGGAGCAAATCTGAATGCAATTATGGGAGTGGTACGTCCTGGAGATATGGGATATGATGTTATTCATATTAATCTTCACAAGACCTTTTCAACTCCCCATGGCGGCGGCGGACCGGGAAGCGGCCCGGTCGGTTGCAAGGCATTTCTTACAGAATTCCTTCCGGGCAATACGGTTGTACGCCAAAATGATACATATTGCTTTGAGCAGCATAAAAATAGCATAGGCACAGTTAAGAACTTTTTCGGTAACTTTTCCGTTCTAGTAAAGGCATTGACTTATGTTCTTACTCTTGGAAGGGAAGGAATCCCGCAGGCAAGCAGGAATGCAGTATTAAATGCAAATTATGTAATGGCAAGCCTAAAGGATATTTATGATGTTGCTTTTGATACAACCTGTATGCACGAATTCGTTATTTCAATGGACCGCTTGAAGAAAGAAACAGGTGTATCAGCTCTGGATATTGCAAAAGGACTGCTTGATAAGGGAATTCATCCGGCTACGATTTATTTCCCGTTAATTGTTCATGAAGCTTTCATGATGGAACCAACGGAAACAGAATCAAAGAGTACACTGGATGAAGCTATTGCAGTTTTAAGAGAGATCTATGAGACTGCCAGGTCACATGCAGATGAACTCCATGCTGCACCGGTATTTACGCCTGTAGGAAGACTAGATGAAGTAAAAGCTGCCCGGGATACTGTTCTTGTATATAAGTTTTGATAGGAGAGTATATGATAAATCAATTGACTTACTACTTAAGTGACAGCGTTAATCCATATCATAATCTTGGTCTGGAGGAATATCTGCTTCTTCACGTAAAAGAAAGCGAATGTATTCTATACTTATGGCAGAACCAGAATACGGTTGTTATTGGAAGAAATCAGAATAGTTGGAAGGAATGTAAGATTGATGATCTGGAACAGAATGACGGTTTCCTCTGCAGACGCCTGTCAGGGGGCGGTGCCGTATATCATGATCTTGGTAATTTGAATTTTACATTTCTGGTCCGAACAGAAAATTACAATCTTGATAAACAGCTTCAGGTTATTATTGAAGCGGTCAAAAAGCTTGGAATCACAGCACAGAAGACAGGAAGAAATGATATTACTGTAGATGGTAAAAAGTTTTCAGGAAATGCATTTTATGAAAAAGGAAATTTAAGCTATCATCATGGAACCATAATGGTGAATGTAGATGTATCAAAATTATCAAGATATCTTAATGTTTCGAAAGACAAACTGGAGATGAAAGGTGTGGCTTCCGTGAAGTCCAGAGTTGCCAATCTTTCAGATTTTAAAAAGGATATTACCATTGCAGAATTGAAAGAAAAACTGATTGAAGCTTTTGGTGAGGTGTATGAAGGTATGCCTGGCATGTTAAATGAAACCCTATTTAATAAGGAAGAGATTGCTTCCCTTGAGCAGAAATATGATTCCTGGGAATGGAAATATGGAAGAAAAATCGCCTTTGAATATGAATTTAATAAGAGATTTCTATGGGGTGATGTTGGATTTTGCTTTCATGTAGACAAAGGTCTTATCAAAGCCTGTGAAGTGTATTCCGATTCCATGAATCCGTTCATTTTCGGAAAAATTAAGGAATCCCTGATTGGATGCCGTTATAACAAAAATGATATTCATGAAATAATCAGCAAAATTCAGGTATCTGATGAAAATGAAAGTACGATTATTTTAGATATGGAAGCATTGATTAATGAAAAAATCTAAGGAGAAACTATTATGAGTGAGAAATATGATCTTGTAATGATTGGCTCAGGTCCTGGAGGATATGTTTCGGCAATTAAAGCAGCGAAACTTGGGATGAAAGTAGCAATTGTAGAAAGTCAGGATGTTGGAGGTACATGTCTTAACAGAGGTTGTGTTCCGACAAAGACATTGATTCATGCACTGCAGACATTCAGAATGTTTGAGATGGCAGAACATATGGGCATATCAGCAAATAAGGTAACAATCAATCTGCCTCAAATGTATCAGTATAAGAATGAGGTTGTAGAACAGCTCAGAGGCGGTGTAGAACAATTACTGAGTGGAAATAAAGTAACACTGGTACGGGGGCGGGCTAAAATAGAGAGTAATCATCGTGTAATTGTTGAAAGTGAGCAGGAAATGATAACACTTGAGACTGGTAAAATTATGATAGCTACAGGTTCCAAGCCGTTGATTCCTTCTATTCCCGGAGTCGGTCTTAATGGTGTGATTACCAGTGATGATCTTCTTTCAGATTATTCTTATTGTGATGGAAGTATGATTATTATAGGCGGCGGTGTTATCAGCTGTGAGTTTGCTCTTGTTCTGAATGCAGTCGGCTGTAAGGTAACCATTGTCGAAGCAATGTCACGGATCTTGCCAACGATGGATAAGGATATTTCACAAAATCTGAAGATGATTATGAAAAAGCGCGGCATTGAGATTTATACAGATGCCAAGGTAGAGAAAATTGTACAGTCAGAAGAAGGCCTTGATTGTGTGTTCCAGTTGAAGGAAGAAATGCATACGGTTACGGCAGCATATGTCATGGCTGCAATCGGCAGAAGGTCTAATACAGATGATTTATTCGCAGAAGGGTTATCTGTGGATATGGAAAACGGAAAAATTCTGGTAAACGAATCATTCGAAACATCAATACCTGGAATTTTTGCGATTGGAGATGCAATTAAGGGAATTCAACTGGCACATGTTGCCAGTGCACAGGGAATCTACGCAGTGGAAAAGATGTCAGGTTTGACGCCGGAACAGGATTTAAGTGTGGTCCCCTCCTGCGTATATACGGATCCGGAGATTGCATGTGTGGGTATAACAGAAGAGTATGCAAAGAATCATCAGATAGCAACTCGTGTCGGCAAATTTATTACCACCGCTAATTCCAAATCCATTATAGAAAAGCAGGACAGGGGATTTGTCAAGTTGATTTTTGATAAAGAGACTGATAAAATTCTTGGTGCTCATATGATGTGCGGGAGAGCGACTGATCTGGTAGGTGAGATGGCGCTTTCCATTGCAAATGGCTTAACTTCAAAGCAGATGTTAAAAGCAATGAAAGCACATCCGACTTTTAGTGAATCAATTGCAGAAGCAGTGGAAGACAGTCATGGGGAAGCAATACATATTATGCCCAAAAGGAGATAAAACAAAATTAAAGATAAAAAAAACGGAGAACTAAGAGGAATACTACTAGCACTTTTAAGCGGTATTTTATGGGCAGTCAGTAGTGTCAGCGGACAAATTCTGTTTGATGTGTACAATATGGAGGTGAATTGGCTCCTTCCTGTAAGAATGATTGTAAGTGGAATCATTCTATTGTCCGTTTATCGAATGCGAAATGGGAAGCGAACAGGTAATATAACAAAAAAAGACTGGGTGGTTCTGATTGGGATTGAATCAGTCGTGTTAGCCGGAGCACAGTATTTTTTCTGGATTACACTGGATTATTCTAACGCACCTACTGCAACATTTTTACAATACCTCGCACCTGCTTTTGTATTGATTATAGTATGTATACGTAAATTCCGTTATCCTGGAATTTCCATGATAATAGCACTGTTGTGTGCGCTGTCAGGTGTACTATTACTGGCAACCCATGGAGACGTAAGCAAGCTTACGTTTACGGTCAGTGCGATGATTACAGGATTGGCTTCGGCTTTATTTCTGGCATTTTATACGTTGAATTCAGAAGGGCTTTCGCTGAAATGGGATACGCTGTTTATCGTTGGTATGGCTTCGCTGGTTGGCGGGTCCCTTCTTGGCCTGATAACCAGATTTTGGAAAATTTCCGTTCATTTTGATGCAAAGAGCTTTTGTGCACTTGTACTTGTGATCGTTGCAGGCGCAGTTTTACCATACTATACATACACTTGTGCGGTGCGGCTGATCAATGGTGCTTTAGCAAGTATTTTGTCCAGCAGTGAGTTATTAGCCACATTTGTATTGTCAGTGATTTTTAATGGTACTCCCATAAATGTTTATGATATTGCTGGCATGGTTTTCATTTTGATAATGATTGCATTTTCATCATATGCATGTGATAAGCTGTTGATTAATTATAATTAGTTTTACAGACAGATATGGACTATATTTTAAAATATGCTATTTGGAAAAACGAAAAACTATCTCTCAAAGTTAATTGTTACCAAAGTGCAAAGGCGCATTTAATTATTATTAAATGCGCCTTATTTGCATCTTCAATTACATACTGGCGGGTATGTAATTGAAGATGTAAAAGAAAAAAAGGAGGTCAGTATATGTTTGCACAACAGTTATTAAATGGAATCATTGTTGGAGGAATCTATGCTATGGTTGCTTTAGGATATTCTATGGTATATGGTGTACTTCAAATCGTTAACTGGGCACATGCAGATGTCTTAATGTTTGGAACATTTATTGGAATGCTTTTAACAACCAGGTTAGGGCTGCCAATCATTCCGATGGTTTTGCTGGCAGCATTATTTACAGCTGTATTAGGTATTACAGTAGAAAAAACCGCGTATCGGCCTATTAAATCAACAAATAGAAGAATGGCTGTATTGGTAAGTGCATTAGGAATGTCAACATTTTTACAAAATTTCGCACAGATTTTATTTGGAAGCAGTAATCAGAATTTTGTAACATTAGACAACGTTATTTATAAGTTTGGTGGGATAACCTTTACAAATATTCAGATTATTATTGTCACTGTTACGGCTCTTATGCTTTTAATCCTTTATATATTAGTTTATAGAACAAATATGGGAATTGCAATGAGAGCTTGTTCGGTCAGCATTGAGAATGCAAAACTGATGGGTGTTAATACAAATAAAATTATTTCTTTAACATTTGGAGCTGGTGCATTCATGGCAGGTGTTGCAGGTGTTTGTGTTGGCACTTATTACAATGCAGTATATCCAACAATGGGTTATTTGTTAGGTATGAAAGCGTTTGCCGCAGCTATATTAGGAGGAATTGGCTCTATTCCGGGTTCTGTTGCCGGTGGATTCCTGATTGGTATCATAGAAAGCCTGGGGGCAGGTTACATATCATCGGATTACAGAGATGCCTATGCATTTATTGTAATGATTGGCATTCTTGCGATCAGACCATCCGGTCTAATGGGAGCCAAGCATATTGATAAGGTGTAAGGAGGCAGAAAATGAAAAAAGTTAAAAAGTTGAAACTAAGTTATATTCAGAAAAATATATGCTTGCTTATACTTGTTGTTATATTAGGACTTCTTCCTTTGATCATAAGCCAGCAGTATATATTAAATGTTATTATTCTATGTTTTATGTATTCCTGTTTAGCATTAAGCTTAAATCTGATTATTGGCTGGTCAGGACAGTTTTCACTGGGTCATGTATGTTTCTATGGTATGGGAGCCTATGTTACAGCAATTCTTATGAAAAATTATCATGTTGATTTTTTTCTGGCAATGCTCGCAGGGGTCGTAATCACAGGTATTTTTGCTGCACTCCTTTGTTTACCCACTTTAAAGCTGAGGGGTGATTATGTTGCGGTTGTTACATTAGGATTCGGAGAAGTATTTCGATTATTCCTTACAAATTCTAAGATTACAAATGGTGCGACCGGATTTTACGGTATTGATAAACCAGTGATATTTGGAGTGATGATAACCGGTAAACCTATGTTTTATTATTTTGCACTTATTTTGTTGGTATTGTTTGTAGCTTTTATGCTAAGACTGAACAATTCGGGATTTGGTATGGCTATGATGACAGTTAATGAGGATGATATTGCAGCAACTGCCATTGGTCTTGATAAGAAAAAATATAAGTTATGGGCATTTGTTATCGGAGGTTGTATGGCGTCCGTAATAGGCAGCTTTTATGCAGTATATCTTTCAATTATCGCTCCAAAAAGTTTTGATTATGCAGAATCCATCAATATGGTTTCAATGGTTGTACTTGGTGGGTTAGGAAGTATTCCGGGTTCCGTTATCGGTGCCTGTATATTGACTGCATTGCCAGAATTACTTCGGTCTTTTAGTCAATGGAGAATGGTGATCTATGGGATCGCTATGGTTATCATGATGATATTCAGACCAGAAGGTTTGTGGGGCAGAAACAAGAGAATGAAAAATGAATACAAAATAAAAGCAATGCGAGGTAAAAAGTATGGAAAAAGTATTGCAGATTAAATCAGCAACAATCCAGTTCGGTGGATTAATTGCAGTAAAGGAAGTGGATTTTGATCAAAATGAAGGAGAAATCGTTTCACTTATAGGGCCAAATGGTGCAGGAAAGACAACATTTTTCAATTTGCTGGCAGGCGTATATAAGCCAACGATGGGAACGATTAAGTTCTATGAAAAAGACATTACCAAAATGGAAGCTTATGACAGAGTGAAAGCAGGTATTGCGAGAACATTTCAAAATATCCGGTTGATCAAAAGCATGACAGTACTTGAAAATGTTTTAATTGCCCATCCTGGATGCAATCAGGAGAAGTTAATTTCAGCTATTTTTACACCCATATCCAAAAAGAGAAGAAAAACAATTGATGAATGTGAGGAATTATTAAAAATCGTTGGACTTAATGAGAAAGTAGACGAACTTGCCATTAACCTGCCATATGGAAAACAGAGATTACTGGAAATTGCCCGTGGTCTTGCTACGAAACCCAGGCTTCTTCTCCTTGATGAGCCTGGTGCAGGAATGAATAATTTCGAAAAAGAAGAACTGACAGATGTTATTCACTGTATTACAAATAAAATGAAGATTAATGTTTTAATTATTGAACATGATATGAAATTTGTAATGGGTATTTCCGACAGAATTGTTGTGCTGGATCATGGAATGAAGATTGCAGAGGGTTTGCCCTCGGAAATACAGATTAATCCTAAAGTTATTGAAGCATATCTTGGAAGTGGTGAATTTAAGGATGAGAGCAATGAGGAAAACACAGAAAAAGATGGCGGAGATTTCGGAAAGGAGTGAGAGCTGTGGAACATATTTTAGAAATCAAGGACTTATCAGTAAGTTACGGAATTGTACCTGCACTTGATGCAATATCATTTGACGTTGATGAGGGGGAAGTGGTTGCAATCATTGGGCCAAATGGAGCGGGAAAGACAACTACACTTCATACAATCTCAGGATTATTAAAGCCAAATAAGGGGTCCATCATGTATTGCGGAGAAGAGATATCCAAAGTGGATGTTCATAAGCTGGTTAAAAAGGGAATATCACAGGTTCCGGAAGGAAGAGGTATTTTTTCAATCCTGACAGTTGAAGAAAATTTAAGTCTTGGCGCTTATCTTAGAAAAGACAAAGAAGAAATTAAGAAAGATATGAAGTGGGTATACCATTTATTTCCAAGACTTTTAGAGAGAAAAAAACAGATAGGCGGAACTCTTTCAGGTGGTGAGCAGCAAATGCTGGCAATTGGAAGAGCGCTGATGGCCCGGCCCAAAGTATTGCTGCTTGATGAACCATCTATGGGTCTCGCACCAGTCATTGTAGAAGAAATTTTTAAAATTATCAGAAAAATTAACAATGAAAATCATACAACAATTTTAATTGTTGAGCAAAACGCACAAATGGCATTGACTGTTTCTAATAGAGCTTACGTAGTTGAAGTTGGAAAAATTGTGAATTCAGGTAATTCAAAGGATCTTAAAAAAGATGATAAAATCAAAAAAGCATATTTGGGTATTTAAAAAAATATTAAAATAGAAATTTACATGTAGGAGGGTACATGAATGAAGAATAATTTTGTAAAAAAGACTATTGTATTGTGTTTGGTTTTTACCTTGGTTATTAGTATCGCAGGATGCAAAAATACAGATTCATCATCAGATACCATATATATCGGAACGTCATTTCCAATGACTGGTAATATAGCAGCGGATGGTAATCAGATTGTTGAAGCAATTCAACTGGCAGCCGACCAGGTTAATGCAGAAGGGGGAATTAATGGTAAAAAGATTGCATTAAAGTCAGAGGATGACCAGGGAACGCCTACCGTGGCAGCGACTATTGCAAATAAATTTGCTGATGATAAGAATGTTTTGAGTGTGATTATGTCATACAACAGTTCATGCGCATTGGCGCAGGTTCCGATTTTTAATTCTGCCGGATTGCCATCAGTATCACCAACAGCCTCCAATTCAAAACTTTCAGGAATCAGTAAATATTTCTTTAGAACCTGTGCTTCAGATGATTATAATGGTATTTTGTGTGCGGATTTCTGTAATGATCTCGGTTTGAAATCAGTAGCTGTTTTATATCAGAATGATGATTACGGGCAAGGGTTAAAAGATATGTTTGAACAAAGAGCGAAGGAACTTGGAATTACAGTAGCAACCGAGCAATCTTATGTTCAGGCTCAGACAGTCGATTTTAGTACACAGTTGACAGCAGTAAGCACTTCAGGAGCCCAGGGTATATTTATTGCCGGTTACGCAACAGAGGCCGGCTTGATATGTTCTCAGAAAATGTCATACAATTGTGCTGATTTAGCAATGATAGGGGGAGATAGTATTTATTCTCCTGATATCTTTAAATATCAGGATGTGGACGGTACATACACAGTTGGAGGCTTTACATGCAATAGTGATAAACCGAATGTAAAAGCATTTGTCGATGAATATAAAAAAGCTTATGATGAGGAACCATGTAACTGGGCCGGTCTTGCTTATGATGCTGCTATGACAACTTTTGAGGCAATGAAGACATGCGGAAATAATCTTACAAGAGAGAGTTTAAGAGATGCCCTTGAAAATATTAGTTATGATGGCATCACAGGCTTAAATAAGTTTACAAACGGAGACGTACAAAAGGATTATCTGAGATTTAAAGCTGAGAATAATCAATGGGTAATCTTAAATAATGATTAATAAACACAGACATCCTTTCCACATAAAAAATATGTGGGAAGGATGTTGCATTTAGGAAGGATCGGATATATAATATGGAATAACATTTTTCATTCGTAATAGTATAGCAGAATAAAAGGAAGTGTAAACGTATGGCGGCTAAAGATGATAATATTCGAAAGATGACAGGTAATAAAATACGAAATTATAGACGGCAAAAGAATATGTCTGTTGAAGATCTGGCAAATAAGATATATAAGAGCAAGTCATCCGTATCAAAGTATGAACTTGGAAGCGTTACAATTGATATTGATACACTGTCCGACATTGCAAAAGCGTTAGATGTTCCGGTATACAAGCTTGTTTTCTTTCCTGAAACCATTCAGTCATCTAAGAAACTGCCAAATAATCAAAGTATGGATCATACATACGAAAACAAAGATATCTATATATACTATTATGATGGAAGAAAAAAACAGGTTATAAAGTCTTATCTGAAAGCAATTTATGATAGTGTAGATGAAAAATTTCACGCTTATTATTATCTTGGCCTGAAATCGTACCAGGATTTTAACGACTGTGATTATGTATATGAAGGCACTATGCTTCCATATGATCTTATTACATACTATAATCTGGTTAATCAGGTAAATATGGTGGACCGACTGACGATTTGTGCCCTGAAGCCTCTGCATCAGAATACACAGACATATGGCATCTTAATTGCGCTCCTTGCAAATCCGATTGCACCTTATGTAACAAAGGTAATTATATCAACGGAAATTATCAGGGATGAAGATCTGGTTAAAAAAGAAATGATGATAACGAAAGAAGAGTTTAATCGATTCAGACATATGAATTTGTTTTTTTTGAATAATGAAAAATAACATTTCATAAAAGTAGAATAAACCATGCTTTATAAAATAGAGTAGAGAAATAATTACTAAGAATTATTTCCCTCTCATTGAACCGTATGTACGGATCTCATATACGGCTCTGCAATTTATATTCCAACTTTTCTTAGATAATAATTTAAAGGATTGAGCAAACCAGCTCCGTCCTTTATTTTTGTTTCAAGCAGTGTAGGATTTAAGTAACCGCTTTAAAAGATAGCGTTATTCCAAAAAGATGATAAAAATGCTATTTCCTTCAACTAGAATGACTTGCTCACTATGTGTCAACAGGGGCGGCTCTGATTAACAAAAATTTGATAAATATTAATAAAAAATTTCATTTACAAAACAAGTGTAGATAAATGTTAATAAAATTTTTCATTTACAAAACAAGTGTATTTATATTACAATGAACAAAATATAAAAATTGAAATATTATTTAAAATACACTTTTTATAGGATAGTGGTCTAAATTTGTGTAGATCATAAAAATTAAATTTATTTCACCGAAAAACATTATTCTTTTCGAATTTATAGATTTCAATTTTAGCTTGGATGGTAATCAAACTAATTTTAAAAAATAACAAAATCTTTATATTACCTGTAGTATAATCCTGATTTTTTGACTCTATTGAGCCTTAAAATAAAAGGATTGTAAGTTATATTCACTCCAAATTTAATAAAACTTAGTAGGTGAATGTGCCTTATAATCCTTCCATAAAATTTAGAAAAGGAGCTGATTTATTATGAAACACGAAAAACCAAAAAAATTAATTACTTTCTCTTTAGTACTTGGGCTACTAACTATGATAGTAATAACAAACTCATCCACTGTAATTGCCAATGCAGCTATAACACCAGCGAATACAACTAACTCAGCAAACCCATCAGTATCAAAACCTGGTGAAGTTCCAAATGATATATGGGAATATGCAATTAACGCTAATAACAAATTTGCTGAAAATGGAGATTTTGCTTTATTAGTATGCGCTGTTATCAAAAAAGAAAGTGACTTTGGCGCAGCTTTAAATGGTGGTAGTCCATCTGCTGGTGATGGATTAATGCAAGTAGAGCCAAACACTAGAAATGCTTATTCAGGTGAGTTCCGTTCAACATATGGACATGCTTATAATCATGGTGATTATCAAGATCAAGTATATATGGGCGCTATGATTATAAACGATAATATAAAACAGTTTGGTAATATATACAATGGTTTATTGCATTATAATGGAGGACCAAACTGGTATCCTGGCTGCACAGACTCATATGGACGCCCAATTCTGGCAGATCAATATGCAGATGCAGTATATGCTACATACAAAAACTATGGCGGAAAGAACTAACAAGTTATGCACCAACATCATCTGGAACTACAACAGTTAATAGTGCTTTTGATATGTGGGTAGGGTCTCCGTAGGCTCAAGAATTTTGCTACACCACTTCCTTCATCTATACCATTACTGATACCAACTTGTGGTTCACTACACTTGGCAGTAAATACCCGTGGCTATACTTTCACTCGCTAGATTGTGCCATACCTGGCACACAGGAAAAAGAATGCGAAAAATGGTAAATATTTTTCGCATTCTTTTTTATATTTTTGATACAAATATTATTTTGATGCAAATATTAATTTTGATCAGAAAAATTACTCCATGGAAGCAGTTTCCTTTTTATCAATGCGGTCTATTAATTCAACTATCTGTGCATCAATTTCAGGAGGAAGCATGTTAAGCGGTTGATTTTCAATGATATCCCTTACAATCTCATTTGCACGTTGTCCCATTGATTTTGATCCAAGTGCAGACCATCTGTCGAATTCATTTCTGTCTTCAAGCTTTGATTCCCAATATCCTTTGTTCAGTACAAGAGTGGAGTTTTGACCAAGATAATGTCCTTTGGGACCAACAGCGAGAAGATCTTCGTTCATACTGATATGCTCGTCATCCATCTTTACGCTGTCGAAGAAACGACGTACACGTCCGATTACATCATTCATCATAATAACAAGGTCAAGAGAAAATGTGAGTCCAAATGTAGTGTATCCAACATCATGAATAACATTAGCGCCAGAAAGACCTGCAAGCGTTATGTATTGTGATCCTTCTAGAACGGCCTGTTCGTCAGCAAGCTTAGAACTTGTACAGCCAGCGGTACCCCATGTTGGCAAGTGGTATAATTCACGTCCGATTTCTGACATTGCGAGAGATTCAATCATCGTTTCCGGGGAAGCATATGTAGGCTGCAGACTTCTCATATCCATATTCGTTATGATAGCACCATATAAGAAAGGCGCACCAGGTTTGGTAACCTGAGCGACGATTAATCCTGCCAGACATTCTGCATTGGCCTGTATGATGCAGGAAGCAAGCGGCATTGGTCCGGTTGCACCATTCATAGGGATTGGTGCGTACAAAACAGGAATACCTGTTTCGGCAGAGTACATTACTTTTTCCATGGATTCCTTCGTACACACCATTGGAGACGTTGGCTCACAATACAGAATAAATAACGGTTTTTCCTGAAGCTTATCTAATCCGCCTCTTGCGATCGAAGCCATTTCCACAACATTTTTCGTAGATTCCAGATCAGCGGTAATAACAACCTGTGGTTTTGAACTATAACGAATCATGGCAGAATATTCATGCTCATAAGAAGTTTTGGGATGGTTATAAACCTGAGCCATTGACATCATATAATCAATATATGGCATTGCGTCGGCAACCTTAACGCAGTTTTTGTTGTCTTCTTCATTACAGAGTCTGTGTTCTCCCGTATAGCTGTCAAGGATGTTAGGACATGCAGAGCCAACGCCGTAATATGCGTTCCTGCCGCTGCAATCCATTGCAAAATTACCATCTCTGTCGTAGAGATTGATTCTTGAAGGTGCCTGTCTGATTGCCCATTCAACAAGTGTCGGTGGAAATTTAACTCGTTTCTTTTGAACAAAAGCACCGGCTTCCTTTAATTTATCAAGTGCAGGTGCATATTGAACCTCACATCCAACTTCCTCCAGAAGCTGCAGGGTAGCACTATGAATCTTTTCCATATCCTGTTTGGTAAAAAAGGTCAATCCGTTTTTACCCATGAATTGTGATGACGAGTGTTTTTTCATAATAAAATTTCTCCTTCAGACGTTATTTGATTAAATAAGAAATATATAACTGAGTGGTATAAATTATAATAATATTTTTATTGTTAGTCAAATCGTATAATGAGTCATTAAATGAGAAAAAGTTTCACCAGATTGCTAAAATTTGATAAATATGACATGAAATCAAATATAAAAAAATAAAAAATGAAAAAACAAAAACGTTTTTCACCTTGGAATGAACTTTGAAAATTTTATAACTTTTGGGGAAAATATAGAATTCATATTAATAGCAGACTATAAAAAAACAAATAAAAAGAATAAAAAAAAGAAAAGCAGAGAGTAGTGGCATACAATCCTTCCAAACTGCTGTTCCCAGAGGGAAGCATGTATATCATGAACAGCAGTCAGGATCGGTATGTAATGTGATTAATTCACTGATTATGATTCAGGAGCATCATATTGTAATGCTTCAGTGTTTTTAACTCTTCTTTAGTAATAAATAAATCATCAACATTAATCTCAGCATTCGTCAATATTCTAGTTGATAATAAAAACTTTAGTGAGAATGGGGCTACTGGATTATAGGATATTCCAAACATAAATCCCCAGGTAGATGCAGTTTGGTTAATATCAAAAGAATTAAGAATGCACATTCCCAGCTGTTCCATAGGATTTGTCTGATTCAACAGGGTTAGATAAGTAACCAGATCAAATGCATTCATTTCACCAATGTAATAGAAACGACATTTTTCATATTCTTTCATGGAAGGGACATCCATATAAAAGTATGCTTTTTGCGAAGCACCTATTTTGTTAGGAGGTAATAATACCAATACTGATTTAACGATATTTTTTTTTCTTCCATCGTAATAATAAAGATATAACTCATTGCTTTTGAAAGGGTTGGATGAAAAAACACGATGAGAGGATCCGTCAACCTTATAATCGATAAAATTAGTTATGTCCACATTGAGACTTCGGGAAATATCCAGAAGTGTCTCTACATCAATAGAGATGGCCCCGTTCTCGTATTTCGATAACGTTGATTTATTCTTATTAATCATGAAAGCCAGGGCCTCAAGGGATAACCCTTTTTGTTTCCGGAAAAATTTTATTTTTCTTCCTACAAATTTTGAAATAGATTCTTTTTCCAAATATAACCTCCATCAAAGAATATTTAATTAAAGAATACCTTAAATAAGATGTATTATAGCACAAAATAAGACAATATTCAATAAAGTTTTTACCTGTACAGATGTCCATTTTGATGCTCTGCTTACTAAAAATATTAACTAAATTTTTAATAAATTATACAAAAATCAAAAAGCTGTCTCTTTTAGAATTATATAAATTTATCTTACATATTAAAGACAAAAACTTTCAAACAAAATCATAAATTTATGTTTCTTTAAAATATTATAAAAAATGAATTTTTAATTATTAATTATAAAATAATCTATAAAATTATAGAATCATCATAATAATTTCCTAGAAAGAAAACAAATAAAAAGATAGTTTATTTTAATGAAACTTTACCGCCTTTGACAATGACTGTTTTGTAGATTAAAATGTACTAAACTTTGAGAGAGTTAGTTAATAAAACTCATGCAGTACGCAGTGTATGGGACAAAATTAGAGGAGGATTATTTATATGTCAAAATTATCTGAATTAGCAAAAATTGTTGAAGAAGGAAATGTTGCAGGCGTATTACCTGCTGTTGAAGCAGCATTGGAGGAAGGAATTTCAGCGCTGGATATTTTAAACGAAGGCTTAGTCGCACCAATTAACGTATTAGGTGAGAAATTCAGAGTCGGAGAAATATTTGTTCCGGAATTATTAATTGCTTCAAAGGCAATGAAGTCTGGTGTTGCAAAGATTAAGCCATTATTAATGGCTGGTGATGAGAAAAAAGCAGGCAAGGCAATTTTTGCAACAGTCGCAGGCGATATGCATGATATCGGTAAGAACTTAGTTGTGCTGTTACTTGAGAGTGCAGGATTTGAAGTAATTGATTTAGGAATGGATGTTGATCCGGAAGACATCGTAGATGCTGTACAGGAAAATGAAGATGCTCAAATTGTTGGTATGTCCGCTATGCTCACGACCACCATGTATGCAATGAAAGATACCATTGAAGCATTGGAAGAAGCCGGATTAAGAGATAAGGTTAGGGTAATGGTTGGCGGAGCTCCTGTTAATCAGAAGTTCGCAGATCAGATCGGCGCTGACGGATACAGTACAAATGCTCCTTCCGCTGTAGAACTTGCAACAAAACTTTGTACCGAATAACAGCCCCTGATAATAAAGTATCTTATATAAAATATATATCTGGCAGTATTGAAAACTGCCGGAAATAATCGGAGGAAACGATCATGGATAGATCAGATAAGAATAACGTGTTAAAAGCAGCAGCCCCTTTGAGATTTTTGACCCAGCAGGAAATGGAAGAAATCCATTCAAAGACACTTGAACTGCTTCAGGAAGTTGGAAGTATTATTGACCATGAGGGTGCAAGAGAAATGCTTAAGAAAGCCGGATGCAGCGTAAAAGGCAAGAAAGTATTTTTCCCGGCAGGATTGGTTGAATGGGCTGCAAGACAAGCACCGTCACATTTCCATGTATACGATCGGGATGGAGATCTTGCAATGGATTTAGGCGGTAGAAATGTTTACTATGGAACAGGTTCTGACTGCCCTACGATTCTTGATGTTTATACCGGAGAGCATCGGACTTTTACATATAAGGATATGGAAGATGGTGCTAAAATCATCGATGCCCTGCCAGAGATGGATTTTTTAATGTGCTGTGGATTAATGTATGATTATCCTGTAACATCCTATGAACATCAATATGCCGTAATGCTTCGTAACTCTACGAAACCCCAGGTAGTAACAGCTGCAAACAGAGAGTCCATTGCTAATATTACAAAAATGGCAGTTGCCATAAGAGGAAACCTTGAAGAACTTGCAAAGAAACCATTGTTCATTATGTATAATGAACCAATTTCTCCTTTGACACATTGCTATGATGCTGTTGATAAGCTGATTTATTGTGCAGAGAACCAACTGCCTACAAACTATTCCCCTTGTATGATGCCTGGTGCTACAGGTCCTATAACAAATGCCGGAGCAATTGTTCAGGCAAATGCAGAATGCCTTGCAGGACTTGTAATACATCAGCTTGCACATCCAGGTTCACCAATTGTATTTGGCGGTTCCATGTATAATATGGATCTTAAATGTATGCAGCCTACTTACTGTTCACCGGAAGCAATTGTTAATAATATTTCACTTGCTCAGATTGGCCGTGAATTATATAAAGTTCCTACATGGGGCTTCACCGGATGTTCCGGCGGCAAGGTATTTGATGCACAGGCAATGAACGAGTCTGCTCAATACATTTATTCCATTGGTTTCTCTGGAACCAATCTGAATCATGATGTGGGATTTATGAACTATGGACTTACCTTCTCCTATGAATTACTGGTAGCTTCCAATGAAACAATCGGCCAAATGAGAAGAGTATTTGATGGTGTCCAGTTTGATAAAGAACATCTTGCAATGGATGTTATGAAGAGAGTAGGACCGAAAGGCCATTACTTAATGGAGGAACATACCCTTGAATATAATAAAGAAATGTGGCAGCCAGACTTAACAGACAGAGCTGATTATGACAACTGGAAGAAGGCTGGAGCAACCACATTTGAACAGCGTGTAAAGACAAGAACAATTGACATTATTGAAAATTATGTTCCAAAGCCACTGACACCAGTGCAGGATAAGGCTGTTGAGGATATCTTAATTGCTGCTGATAAGGCAGCTGCTGAAAAAGAAAGTAAATAAATATTAAGACAGGAAATAATTTGAAAACATATAAGGGCAAGATGAAAATACAATTACTTTATTGTTTTTCGCTTGCTCTTTTACCTTCATCATTTAATTGTAGATTTTTTTCGCGGAAGGGAGAAAAATGGATAATTATATTGTAACGATTGCCAGGGGATATGGCAGTGGAGGAAAAAGAATAGGGGATATTTTAGGGAGTAAACTGGGAATTCCATGCTATGAGGATGAAATTCTGCAGATGGCATCTATGGAAAGTGGTATATCAGAAGCTTTGTTTAATAAAGTCGATGAGAAGTTACGTGGCGGCGTTATGAAGAAATTACGATATTATTTTGAATAGTCAGACGCTGAAAGACAACGGCTGTGTTTCGATGATCGAGCAATGTATTCAGATCAAGATATTTCAAAATCAAAAGAACAACTAGCAGCGTTTTTCGATTATACACTTATATTGTCTGTATTGAATAAATCAGAAAATGTAATAAATTTCAGAGAATTGGTTGAAACGCCATATGAATAGTTCCAAATATTGAATTTGTAACATTGCAAGAACCTGATATCGTTCTATTTAAACTTTAATAATATTTATTTTGACAAAATAAATATTGAAGTTTAAACTAATAGCATAATGTCTGAGGGGATCTTATTTTTACAAAAAACAACGATGATAAGGAGGATTTGTGATGTCAAAATTATCTGAACTGGCAAAGATTGTTGAAGAAGGAAATGTTACAGGTGTATTACCTGCTGTTGATGCAGCATTGGAGGAAGGAAATTCAGCACTGGATATTTTAAACGAAGGCTTAGTCGCACCAATCAATGTATTAGGTGAGAAATTCAGAGTCGGAGAAATATTTGTTCCGGAATTATTAATTGCTTCAAAAGCAATGAAGTCTGGTGTTGCAAAAATTAAGCCATTATTAATGGCTGGTGATGAGAAAAAAGCAGGTAAGGCAATTTTTGCAACAGTCGCCGGAGATATGCACGATATTGGTAAGAACTTAGTTGTGCTCTTACTTGAGAGTGCAGGATTTGAAGTGATCGACTTAGGAATGGATGTTGATCCGGAAGATATCGTAGATGCTGTACAGGAAAATGAAGATGCTCAAATCGTTGGTATGTCCGCAATGCTCACCACAACCATGTATGCAATGAAAGATACCATTGAAGCTTTGGAAGAAGCAGGATTAAGAGATAAGGTCCGGGTAATGGTCGGCGGTGCTCCTGTTAACCAGAAGTTCGCAGATCAGATTGGCGCTGACGGATATAGTACAAATGCTCCTTCCGCTGTGGAACTTGCAGCAAAGCTTTGCAATGGATAATTGTATATATTTATAATAACAAATATTATGGAGGATAAAAATGGGAAAAGAGATAATCTTTCAATCATTAAGACATGAAGAAACAGAAAGAACACCATGGGTACCATTTGCAGGTGTACATGCGGGAAAGCTAAAAGGATATACAGCAAAAGAAATTCTGCTTGATGAGGATAAATTATATGAATCTCTGATGGAAGTCCATAAGCTGTATCGTCCGGATGGCATGCCGGTATTGTTTGATTTACAGGTAGAAGCAGAAATACTTGGCTGTAAGCTGCTGTGGGCAGAGAATAATCCGCCATCCGTAAGAAAGCATCCCTATATGGCAGATGGAAGCGGCTGGCCATCAGATGATAAGATACCAACTAGAGAGTCAGGTCGTATTCCAATGATACTGAGGACAATGGAACGAATAAAAAAGTCCATAGGGGATGATACAGCATTATACGGCTTGATCTGTGGTCCGTTAACGCTTGCTTCTCATTTAAGAGGAAGCAATCTCTTTACAGATATGTTTTTAGACAAGGAATATGTAAAAGGGATTATGGAATTCTGTACCAAGGTTGCAATCAAAATGTGCGACTATTATATGGAAGCAGGAATGGATGTCATAGCCGTTGTAGACCCGCTTGTAAGCCAAGTCTCACCTGAAACATTTGAAGAACAGCTTGGCAGTTCTTTTAGGGAGGTCTTTGACCACATCCGGTCAAAAGGAGTATTTTCTGCATTCTTCGTATGTGGAAATGCAACCAGTCAGATTAAGGTAATGTGTGATACAAATCCGGATTCCATTCATATTGATGAGAATGTGGATATCGTGAAAGCTAAGGAAGTAACCGATCAGTTTAATATTGTTATGGGTGGTAATATTCCATTGACGACTACCATGCTTTTCGGAACACAGCAGGATAATATGAAGTGTGTCATCGATCTGATCGACAGCGTAAACAGTAATAAGAATTATATTCTGAGTCCTGGCTGTGATATGCCATATGATGTGCCCATTGAAAATACAGTAGCTGTTTCACAGGCAGTTCTACATACGGCTGATGTACGTGAAATGGTCAAGAATTACGAGGCAGCAGAGGATAATCTTGATGATATTATAATCCCTGATTATGAACATCTTGATAAGGTACTTATTGAATTATTTACACTTGATCCGGACCAGTGTGCAGCCTGTACATATATGGTACATAGTGTAACTGATATATTTGATGAGATTAGCGATATTGCTGATTATGTTGTTTATCGTTATAACAACAAGGAAGATATTGCGAGAACAAAGAAAATGAAAATTCCAAATCTTCCTACAATGGTAATCAATGGAGAACCCAAATTCGTATCAATTATTCCAAGTAAGCAGGCGTTAATTGATACAGTAAAAAGTATGATGAAAAAGTGATGAATACATATAAAAAGTCGTAATAGGCGGGAGAATGAATCAAAAACGATTCAGTTATCCTGCTTATTATGCTTTTTAGCAGATGATTGTCAGTACGGCAGATGGGAAAGGAGTGTATGAGATATGAAGATAGGAATTGGAATCGATACAGGCGGAACTTGTACAGATGCGGTCATTTATCAGTTCGAACAAAAAAAGGTTCTTGCATATGCCAAAACTCATACAACAAAAGATGATTTGGCAAGAGGAATAAAAAGAGCGTTAAGCGGACTTCCAAGGGAATTAGTGAATCAGGCGGAGGTCATTGCACTTTCGACAACGCTTGCAACAAATGCCTGTGTCGAGAACAAAGGCGGAAGAGCCAAACTTGTTATGTTTGGCATAACACCGGAAACCGTCAGAAAGACAGGAGAAAGTTATGGTATTTCATTCGATGATACGCTTGTATTTATAGATAGTAAAACAAAGACAAATGGGCAGATTGTAGAACCGCCGGACTGGAATGATTTTCAGAGTAAGACAGAACAGAGGTTTGCTGATTGTGATGCTGTCGGTATTGTAGAAATGTTTGCCAAAAAAACTGGTGGAGAGCTTGAGAAAAAGGCAGCATCCATGATTCATGAAAAATACAGCATTCCGATTGTATGCGGACATGAATTGTTTACTGAATATAATATTGTGAAACGGGGAGCCAGTACTCTGCTGAATGCAAGGCTTATATCGATTATTGAAGAATTTACTGCTGCAGTAAAGAAGGCATTGAAGGAATTAAATATTAAAGTCCCGTTTGTAATTGTACGTAGTGACGGAAGTCTTATGACAGAAAAATTTGCGAAAACCCGTCCAATCGAGACCCTGCTATGCGGACCGGTAGCCAGTGTCATGGGCGCTGTTGAATTAACAGATGAGCAGAACTGTATGATTATAGACATTGGAGGTACAACAACAGATATTGCATTTGTAAAAGACGGTGAGCCAAAACGGGTAAATGATGGTGTACATATTGGAAAGTGGAATACATTTGTAAAAGGCCTTTTTGTTGATACCTTTGGCCTTGGGGGAGACAGTGGTGTTATTGCGGTAAATGATAAGGATGTGGCACTGGAGGATGAGAAGGTTATGCCTTTATGTATGGCAGCATCGCGTTATCCGGACCTTCTGAATTATTTGAAAAAAGCGGATGAAAAGGGTTCCTTTATTACCAATCAGAAAGACGAAATTTATCTCGGAGTGAAAGATATCAGTGGGAATGCCAGCTACACGGATAAAGAAAGAGCAATCGTCTCAGTTGTATTAAAGAATCCCAAAAGCCTTGAAGAGATAGGTGCAGTATTAAATACAACCGTATTGAAATCCCAGATTGAGAGACTTGTCAGAGAAACGATTATTATTCGCTGTGGGGTTACACCCACAGATGTCATGCATTTTGTGGGGGATTTTACAAAATATGAAAGACAGGCGTCCATTCATGGCATCAGTAGAATGGCCAGAGTGATGCGGTTAACAGCCCAGGAGCTGTGCGATAAAATCTATGACGAAGTTAAGAGAAAGCTGTATTTTAATATAGTCCGGATTATTATTGAAGATTCGAATCCGCAGATAAGAAAAATGGGAATCGGAGAGCAGATGGGACTTTTAATCAATCAGGCATATGAGAATGCCAGGACAGGTAAAATAACAGAATTTCTGAATGTGAAATTTTCAACACCGGCAGTACTGGTAGGTGTGGGAGCTCCAACCCACATCTTTCTTGAGGATGTTGGCAGATTATTAGGAACAAAGGTTGTAACATCTGATTATTCCATGGTTGCCAATGCACTTGGTGCGATTGTCGGAAATGTGTGTGCGAAGATTACCATGGAGATTGTAATGAACCAGGATACCGGTACCTTCACCGTATTTGGCGGCGGCGAACGCCATACAGTTGAGACTATTGAAGATGCGAAGAAAATGGCCAAAGAATTAGCGACAGATAAAGCTAGGGAAGAAGCCATTCAGAGAGGTGCTGCAAAAGACACCAACATAGAATATGAAGAAAAAGAAGACCTTGTGGATACGGATTTTGGCCCTTTATATATGGGATATAAAATTACAGCAACAGCGACCGGAGAGTTAAACTTAGAGAATCTGGAGCAGAGGTGAAATAGTATGGCAGTTTCCGTTTTATATTTGCCCAATAATAAAAATACAGTTACAGAGGAAGGAACGAATCTGTTACATGCCGCGGCAGAAGCAGGCGTGCTTATAGATGGCAGTTGTGCTGGAAAAGGTTTATGTGGGAAGTGTAAAGTGATAATACTGGAAGGTGATGCCGGAAACTTGAATAGTCTGGAAGAACATGCACTTTCAGATAAAGAAAAAGAGGAAGGATACCGGCTTGCCTGCCAGATTACTGTGAATACTGATTTAGTTGTGATGATACCGGATATTCATGGCAGTTCCCAACGAAAGAAACGTATGAATAAGCTTCCGGATTCATTTGTTCCCAATATTACCATACAAAAGAGATTTATAAAAGTTCCGAAAGCGGTTATAGAGACACAGATTAACGATATTGACAGAATCCGTGAGGCAGCCAGCTGTCCTGATATGAAATTTGATCATGTACTTCTTCCTGATATTCAAAAGGCAATAACCGCTAAGAGGGGAAAACTGACAGTTGTTCTTAGTGATGATCACTTGATTGCCATAGAAGCTGATGATACTTCTTCCCAGTGTTATGGGCTGGCATTCGATATCGGAACGACTACAGTGGTTGGTATATTGTGGGATTTAATTGAAAAGAAAATGGCTGATGTAGAAGCTGCAACAAATCCCCAGAGTGTTTTTGGTTCAGATGTCATATCCAGAATCCAGTACTGCATAGAGGAAGTAAGCCACACCAAAGAGATGCAGAAGAAAATAGTGGAATGCTTTAATGAGATGATCCGGAAATTCTGTGAAAGAAACGGAATAAAGAATAATCATATATATGATATGACTGTTGTAGGGAATACGACCATGAGCCACTTATTTTTAGGAGTCAATCCGGTCAGTATGTCAAGGGTACCATTTGCCCCGGTTTACTGTGAAGGAATTCATCTGAAAGCTGGTCAGCTGGGAATCGGCGTGAATGCCAATGCAAATGTATATACACTTCCTAATATAGCAGGCCACGTTGGATCGGATATTACGGGAGTAATGCTGGCAACGAATGTATTTGGACTTCCTGGAAATACGATTATTATAGATGTGGGAACAAATGGAGAAATCCTGGTTGCAAAAAATGGTACGGTGGAAGCATGTTCAACAGCGGCAGGACCTGCATTTGAGGGAGCATGTATTCATCATGGGATGCGGGCAGCCAAAGGAGCAATTGAAGGAATAACGATTAATGAAGATATCTCGTTAAAAGTAATAGAAGACGGAGAACCATCCGGTATATGCGGATCAGGACTGATTGATGCAATCGGAGAACTGATAAAAGCAGGACTCATTAATAAGAGGGGGAATCTGCTGACACAGGACGAAGCCAGGAATAAAGGAATAGCACCAGCCATATGTGACCGGTTATTTGGCAAAGGGAAAGATACCGGAATTGTTCTATTCAGGAGTGCCGGAAAGGATTCCATTGTACTATTGCAGCAGGACATCAGAGAAGTACAATTGGCAAAGGGAGCTATTCTTGGAGGTATGATGACCTTAATGAAGAATCTTGATTTTACAGTTGATCAGATAGACAGAGTGATCGTCGCAGGAGCATTTGGAAGTTACATAAATAAGGAAAGCGCAATAAGAATGGGATTGTTACCGTCAATATCCCCAGATAAGGTAATCTCAATCGGGAATGGCGCCGGAGTAGGCGCTTCCATGGCTTTGTTATCCATAAACTGCCGGGAACAGGCGGAGTTGCTGACTAAACAAATACGACATGTTGAATTATCTAAAAATGATGACTTTCAGGACTATTATATTGATAGCATGCTGTTTGCAAATGCCTGTGAATAATAAAGGAAAAAGGGGAGAGCCATGAAGAATAGTGATCGCTATTTTAAGAATACAGAATGTAAATATTATCCATGCCACGATATGATAAAGGGCGGCGATTTTAACTGTTTGTTCTGCTATTGTCCATTGAACTGCTACGATGATTGCCCAGGTACTCCCAAATTTATTAAGATGAGTTCAGGCAAAACCATAAAAGACTGTAAAGAATGTACATTTCCCCATGAGCCGGAAAATTATGACAGAATTATAAAATTCCTTAAAATGAAAAATATATGATTCTTTTGATGAAGGAAGGTACGAAAATATGGAAAGTCAATTTAAATTAGAGGAAGCCGTTTATAAAGAACTCAAAGATGTCTGTAAAAAGGCATTTACTGAGAAAGCGGAAATGAATGTATCGGAACTGCTTATGGAAATGATGGATAATCCGGAAGTGCCCATGCACTATCCTTATCATCATTTTATTATACCTGCAGCGCTGCTGACAGCAGCAGCGGTACAGGCAGAGACAGAAACGGAAGATTTCATGGATATGTTAAAGCAGGTAGAAGAACGTTCAAAAAATATTCTGGGTGGTTTTTGCGGATATTATGGTGCTTGTGGGGCCGGAGTAGGAGCTGGTATTTTCATGAGCGTGTTTACGGATACCACTCCAATGTCTGTAAAAACCTGGCAGTGGGCCAATGAGATTACCGGAAAGTGCCTTGTGGCATTATCAAAAGTACCTGGGCCAAGATGCTGTAAGCGGACTGCATTTCTTTCTCTGGAAGAAGCTATTCCATATATTAATGATAAGCTGGAACTGCATCTGTCAATGGAAGATAATATAAAGTGTAAATATCATGACCGCAATCAGCAATGTAAAAAAGTAAAATGTCCTTATTTTTCTGAATAAGAAAGGAGACTTTTTATGAAGCATGCAATGAAAATTCCAGAGACAGCAATGCCTAAAAAAGATCCGGTGAATCCATGCCCTTGTCAGTTCCGGCCGGTTAAGCTAAAGAATAAGACCGGTGTGCTTACATGGCTGGCTCAAGTTGGTGATACAGTTCAAAAAGATCAGGTTGTATGTGAGGGTGAGGTTGAGAAAAAGACAATTGAGCTCTTAAGTCCTGTAAGCGGTATCATTTCTGAGATTTGTATAAATGACGAAGAAGAATTTAGCTGCGGGGATGTTCTTGGATATGTTGAGGATGGTGAAAATAATGGAACAAAAACCAATTGAGCTGTATTTGATTTCCGGATTTCTGGGTTCAGGAAAAACAACATTTTTACGCAATCTGTTAGAAATGTCCAGGAATAAACGAGTCGGGGTTCTTGTGAATGAGTTTGGGAGTATTGGCATTGATGGTAAGGTTATCGAAAGCAACGATGTCAGACTTGTTGAGATTAATAATGGTTCCATATTCTGTGCCTGTTTAAAGACTGGATTTATTAAAACATTAGTGGCTTTTCTTGGACAGCCGGTTGATATCTTATACATTGAAGCTTCAGGTATGGCAGATCCATCCAGTATAGAAAATCTTCTGGGGGAACTGCGTCAGTTCCTTACAAAAAGGGATATTACCAGAACATATCAATACAAAGGTTCTATCTGCATTGTTGATGCCGTGAGGTTTCTGAATATAAAAGATGTGTTATTATCCGTCAAGAACCAGGTAAAGAAGAGTAATCTTGTGATATTAAATAAAATCGATCAAGTTACGGAGGATACAATTCATGAACTGCATAAGAGCCTTTCAGAAATTAATTCTGAAGTCAGAATAGTGGATACCAATTTTGGCAGGATAACAGAAAAAGTTATCAAAGAGTATCTGCCTGAAGGGAAATCACAGGATGGTGATTCCAGTAATCACATGGGGAGACCATACGGCTGTATTATCTCATTTAATAAGCCTTATGACAGTAAGATGATCAATCAGTTTATATATCTGATATCGAAAGAAACATTAAGACTAAAAGGATTTGTCAGAACCGAAAGCTGTATTATGAGATTTGACTGTGTTGGTGATGACGTACAGTCTGAACGATGCAGCACCCGGCAATTATCGGATGAAGATATGAAAATAGTTGTGATTGGCTTATCAGAACAAAATCTGACAAAATCTATCAGGGAGACCTGGAAAAGTATATTCAGCGATGAAATTTTATTGGAAGAGGATTAGGGAATAGGTTCAAATCAGGAAGTTTTCGTTTCAGCTTATGAACCTTTGTTTCGCATAAATACAAAGGTTATTGATTTATTGCAACAAATTTATTTATTAATTGAAAACAACGGGAAAAAACTGCAATAAGTTTCTTTTGGATAAATAATCTGTTAATTTAGTTTCTTTTAAATAGATGTCACCTATTTGACATATACATTTAAATTGTATATTATTAATATACTTAGCAAACAAAAAATCAGGTTAGATCTTTAGTCAGTATTTTACCAAGGTTTTGTAATGACGAAGAAGTCGTATGTCCGTCTTTTGGATGGATGTTGGCTTCTTTTTTTGTGTTATTAGCTGCTTACGTAAGGAATAAATCAAGTTATTATATAAAAATCAAGGAGGAATATATGAACAAGACAAAAAAAATCAACTCCGTATTTGCTGTTTCCTTAGCGATTATACTTTTAATCGTTATATGGTGTGTTGCATTTCCAAGCAGCTACCAATCGGTTGCAGATTTCACATATGCATTTTTAACCGGTAAATTCGGCTGGTTCTACAATGTATCCATGGGTGCTTTCCTTTTTTTCTGCATATGGCTTAGTGTGAGTAAATACGGAAAAATCAAACTTGGACAAGATGATTCAAAACCGGAATATAGTAATGTTTCCTGGTTTGCCATGTTATTTTCTGCCGGTATGGGAATCGGCCTGATATTCTGGGGGGTTGCAGAACCTTTAAACCATTTTATGGCACCGCTGAATGCTAAAGCAGGAACACCGGAAGCTGCAGAGTTTGCAATTAATAAAACATTTTTACACTGGGCACTTCATCCCTGGTCCTGTTATGCCTTAATGGGGTTGGCATTAGCGTATATGCAGTTCAGAAAAAAGAAGAACGGTCTGATCAGCAGTATATTCATTCCTTTGCTTGGTGAGGAAAGGGTTAATGGCTGGATTGGCAAGACAATTGATGTTTTTGCCGTTTTTGCAACAATCACAGGCGGGGCTACTTCATTAGGTTTAGGAACCTTACAAATTAACAGTGGTCTGAATTATCTGTTTCATATTCCGGTTAATAAAGGCATACAGACAATTATCATTTTAATTACTTCTTGTCTGTTCCTTTTATCTGCAGTATCCGGACTTGATAAGGGTATTAAATTTCTTTCCAATATGAATTTAATCTTAGCTTTTTCATTATTAGGATTGGCATTTATTATTGGACCAACTTTATTATCCTTAAATGCTTTCACAGAAGGCGTCGGCAACTACTTCCAGAATATAATTCAGGAAACATTCAGTATCGGAGCATTTAAAAACACTGCCTGGTACGGCAGCTGGACCATTTTCTATTGGGCGTGGTGGATTGCCTGGGCACCTTTTGTAGGTTCCTTTATTGCAAGAATATCGAAAGGAAGAACCATTAGAGAATTCATTGCAGGTGTGCTTCTGGCTCCGTCTCTTTTATCCTTTATCTGGTTTGCCGTATTTGGAAGCATGGGAATCAATCTGGGAACAGAGGTTGCATCAGAAGCGATTAAATCTACTCCAACGGCATGCTTTGTTGTATTCAGCCACTATCCGCTGACACTGGTTCTTTCCGGTCTGACTATTTTGCTTGTAATTACGTTCTTTGTTACATCAGCTGATTCTGCAACCTTTGTACTTGGGATCTTTACCTCCGGGGGAGATTTAAATCCCAAAACATACATAAAAGTAATCTGGGGTACAATGGAAGCAGTGCTTGCACTGGTATTATTACTTGTAAGCACAAATGGTCTTCAAAATCTACAGACGATTTCCATTGTTGGCGCTTTTCCGTTTACATTTATTATGTTAGGCTCTATTGTAACACTATTTAAATCACTGAAAAATGAATTGGCCGTAACTGCTTGTTCTAAGGCTGAACCAGAAATAGCAGAGGAAGCAGAAGATAATCATGCAGTTGAATCAGTCCTTAACAATTAGTCTAAGGCAGGTTCCTAATACTTTATAACGGATACTTATGGAAACACTGATTTAATCAGTGTTTCTCTGGACATAAAAATGAATAAATTAAATAGGAAAAAGGTGGTTAAGATGTTACCTAAATTTAATGTTCTGACTTCAGAGGAAGTCATTTGTGTACATAATCAGACAGTTAAAATATTAGAAGAAGTCGGAGTTGAATTCTCTTATAAACCGGCGTTGGAAGCATTTCAAAAGGCAGGTCTGAAAGTGGCGGGAAACAGGGTTTATTTTACAAAAGCATTTTTAGAAGACATCTTAAAGAAAGTGCCTTCCAGTTTTACGCTTCATGCACGCAATCCGAAAAACAATTTGGTTTGCGGAGGCGATCATATTATTTTTATGCCCGGTTACGGAGCTCCGTTTGTGCAGGAAGCGGATGGAACAAGGCGGGAAACCACAATGCAGGATTATGATAATTTTGTCAAACTTGCAGGCGCAAGCCCCAACATGCATATGACGGGTGGAAATGTAGTTGAACCGAATGATGTTTTAGAAGATATACGGCATTTAAAGATGATTTACAGCCATATCGTAAACTCGGACAAATGCTTTATGGGAAGCTCCTGCGGTGAGGAAAGAGCAAATGATGTTATTGAGATTGCCTCCATTCTCTTTGGCGGACGTGATGTGATTAAAGAAAAACCAGTCATAATCAGTCTTATTAACTCCATTACACCCTTAAAATACGATGACCGGATGTTGGGTGCATTAATGGTCTATGCGGCGGCAGGACAACCAGTCGTCATAGCCTCCCTTGTTATGGCGGGAACAACCGGACCAGTTACTTTGGCAGGGACGCTTGCATTACAAAATGCGGAGGTTCTGGCGGGGATTGCCCTTACACAATGTGTAAATCCCGGTACCCCGGTTGTATATGGTTCAACATCTGCAATTGCGGATATGTCAGAAGCGATGCTGTCAATAGGGAATCCGGAATGTGCACTGTTAACCGCAGCGAGTGCACAAATGGCACGTTATTACAATGTTCCATGCAGGGGCGGCGGTGCACTTACGGATTCCAAGCTTGCGGATAATCAGGCTGGATTTGAAAGTATGATGACCTTGTTGTCAGCGGGAATTACTGGTATTCATTTTGTACTTCATGCAGCAGGTATCCTGGAGTTTTATAATGCCATGTCCTATGAAAAGTTTATGCTGGATGACGAAATTGCCGGAATGGTATTACGGTATCTGGAAGGGATTCGATTCTCGGAAGAAACGTTTGCTTTTGACCTGATAAAGAAAATCGGCCCGGGCGGACATTTTCTGCTGGAAGACCATACTTTGTATAACTTCAGAAAAGAACAAAGGCTGACGAATCTGTGCGACCGCCGTGCTTATGGCGTCTGGGTTGATAACTCCATGGATTCTGTTCAAAGAGCGGAAAAAAAGTGGGAAACAATTCTTGCAGAGTACAGTGCACCGGAACTGGATCCGTCAATTAATGAGAAAATAGTAAAGTTTATTGAGAACCGTACAAAGGAAATCACAAATAAATAATTATATTTTCATGATTAATGCCATGAACCCCATTTTAAATGAACGATGGGGTTCGTGGCATTTTTCAGATAGATGGATTATAAGAAGCTGTCATAACAACATTGCGGACATACATAAATAAAATGGATTCTTATTAATTTGTAAATTATATTAAAACTGAGGATACTAAAATTAAGGAAATGAGGATATAAAATTAAGGAATTTAAAATTGATATATTATTTTAAATATGCTACAATATGTATCAATTTAAGTGGAGGTGTATTAATGAATAAGAAAATAATTCTTTTAAGTTCTATAATGATTTGTTGTATTTTTATTGTGAGCTGTGGACAAAAAACTGTAAAAGATGAAACACCTGCTGAGACAGCTGTACAGGAGTCGGAGACTTCAAATCATTCTGATGAGTCAAAAACCACAAGTAATTCCGAGGAGTCAGTAACTGTAAACAATTCCGAGGAGTCAGTAACTTCTGATACTTCAGAAGAGTCAGTAACTACAAACAATTCCGAGGAGTCAGTAACTTCTAATACTTCTGATGAAAGTTACACGATGTCGATTTATACAGAAGCGCCCAATAAAAACAGTTCAATAAAAATTCAATATCCAAATTTCTCTGGTAATGATTTTGATACGTTAAATACACTGGTTTATGATAAAGTGCAGAGTTTTGCAAAAATTGATACATCTCTATTCTCAAGTGATGCCGGTTTGACCATTGATTATCAGTCTGCAGTTACATTGCAAAACAATAAAATAGTAAGCATTGTTTTTTGGGGAACAAGTTATATGGAAGGTGGTGCATATACGTCCAATAATCTAATCGCACTCAACGTAGACTTACAGTCTATGAAAGAAATTACCCTCAAAGATTTGTATACAACCAATGCTGATTTTGAAAAGGTGTTTTTTGATAAAGCTTTTTTTCCTGCGAATCCAATAACTTCATATGATGAAGCCAGTTTCCCGGAAATGCTCAACCTTCAAACGTCGGAATATCAGACAGTAGACCCTTTTAGCATAGCTGATAACATTTCTTGTTTCCTAAAGCCTGACGGCATTGTGCTGAGTATGCCTGCTGTTCACGCAACCGGAAATGATCACTTTGAAGCTCAGCTTAAATACAGTGATATACAGCAGTTTTATCTCCTCGAACAGAATTATTGGGAAGATTAATGATGTCCACAGGACACAATTTGAATACGCATGTTCAAACAAAATCTTTTTATACTTAATAACAACAACCGGCCAAGGGTTCTGCCCTTGGCCAATCGTTTATTTTTAGAGCATCCTATAATTGGCTGCCTTTAATTTAATGTATTATACCAATTGGCTGCCTGATTACCCCGTGTCTGATCCTGTGAAGCATTGGCCGGTCTTTCGTAATTATGTAAAAAAGCACAGGCCAGGTAATAGGCACTTTCTGTAGAATGAGTAAATTGTGAGAAAGTCATATTATACTTAGAAGTAGAATAAAACTGTAACCTATTGCTTACCTCATACAGAATACGTTTCAATTCACTATCCATATTAGCAACCGCCAGATTATTGCTATTAGCCCAGTCTATATATTTTGTTGCAGGTGTCCATTGGACTAAACCAAACCCTCCATTCATGTTATTCACCTTCAGACTCTGCCAGATACCTGGATTTATCGTACTTTCTGTCTGCATATTTCCAAGCATTCCGCAGACAGCATTTTTGGTCCAGCCCTTACCTCGTAAATAATTAAGGATATATTGAGCATTCACGGTCATTTGTTTCGTTGTCAAATAACTATTGCTGCAATAGGTTGATCCACTGCCTGAACCTGCTGCATCAAGGGTTGTTAGAGTAGCTTTACCAGCCTTGCCATCCACGGTAAGACCTTTGGCTCTCTGGAAATTTCTAACTCCAGTATCCGTACCACTGCCGAATTTTCCATCAGGAGTACCACAGTTATATCCTGCTGTATTCAGTTTTCCCTGCATTGTTTTTACGCCTGCGCTGTAACGAAGTTTATCATCCTTCATATAATAGCCGGTACCAGCAAGCACCTGCGCATATGTGTACCTTGAATTGTCATAATCTGCCATAATTTTTTCTCCTTTTTTATTTTTTTGAATTTGCAAATTCAATAATTAAAAAGAAGAATTTTATTTAAATGTAAACTAAGAACTTATAATTGGTATTTATTCAATACTATTATTTGTCTGCAATTTGAAGATGGACTGTTTTAGAGGGGCAATGACAACATTTGAAAAAGAAGTTGAACATTATTTAGTTTCATATATCTGTGGGGGGAATTTAGCAATGAATAAACAATATGAAATACATAACAAAGATCTATTTGATTGTGCTTACATAAAAAAATGAAAGGTTTTAGAAAATGAAAAGAAACATTATTTTATTTGTAATAACTTTAATGAGTGTGTGTTTTATTGCTGGATGTCAGAAATCAAGTAATGGAAGATTAAATCAGTCAGATGATAAACAACGAGAAAGCGTTAGTATGAATACAGAATTAAAACAGGAAGATGAAAAGAAGGAATCAAAAGAGAGCCTGGTTAGTGAAAACGGAAAACGGGAAACAGATGATTCTTCAGAAGAATCTCTGGAAGAAAATCGAATTATACAAACCCAATCGTTTGATATAGAACTAAATGATTGGGGAAAAGTAAAGTTTATTTCATATGAACCAGATACCAGTATTGATTTTGAAGATGTTTCATTTTTATTGATAAAAGATGATAAAATTGTATATTCTTTTCCATATTATTGTGAAAATAACAGAACGGATAATTATGCAGGTCTTTATGATAGTGTGGCAGCTGTTGGTTTTGAGGATGTAAACAATGATAATCACAAAGATGTAATAGTAATAATTAATTACATCACAGGTGCCGGTCCTCAAGGTCTGATGCCACGACCCAGAGCCAGAATATTCTTAGCTGATAAAAAAGGATTTTATCTGGCAACGGATTTAATTGATGACATAACAAATGCTATTGAAGAAAAAGACCTTACAATTGACAATATATGTAAATACCTGAAAAACAAATAAATGCCATAATTTTTTTCTATTCTTTTTCGTTTTTGCCTGCTTATAGGCTTGTGGTATAAAACTTCAAAGGTAGTGAATGGAACGAAGTATTTAAAGTGTTAACAGATACTGGAACTCTATTATATAAAATAGATAGATGGGATTAATTTTTAGCATACAATACAGAGAAGAAGTAATCGAATGTTTATTCCAAAATTTTATTATTGCTTATAATGTGTGATAAAGGCACCTGCGGGTGTCCTTTTTGCTTACATACCAGTCCCTTTGCATATTAAGGTTATCAATCTATGAGTTAAGGGAAAGCATAATGAATCAGAGAAATTGCGGAATATAAGAGAAAGAAATGAAAAAGTTGAATAAAGTACAGTTAAGCGGCCAATTATCAAGAGATACTGAGGTAAGATATACAAATGGTGACGATCCGATAACAATTGCCGCTTACCTCCTACTGTATAAAAAAGAAAGAGAAAGAATCATGAAAAGCTTTTTGCAGATAAATAAAGTTGTATATTTTTATTTTTTTCTCTGAACCTATTGACATATATAGTCATTATGACTATAATACAAAATATATAATAAATAGTCGCATAGACCATATGAAAGGTGAGGGAATATGACAGAAAAAGAATTTTTAGCTTCCTATAATCCGGATCAATACAAGAAGCCGTCTGTAACAGCTGATATCCTTGTGTTCACCATGAACGAATCACATAGCCTCGAACTGCTCCTTATCAAACGGGGAGGACATCCTTTTGCCGGTAAATGGGCTATCCCCGGTGGATTCGTGAATCTGGAAGAGTCTGTTGATGATGCCGCAAAGAGAGAACTGCAGGAAGAGACAGGGGTGTCAGATATCTACTTAGAACAGTTATACACATTTGGGGAGGTTGACAGAGACCCGAGAATGCGTGTCATCTCAGTGGCATACATTGCATTGGTGCCAAAAGAAAAACTTCAGTTTGCGGCTGGTGACGATGCCTCGGAAGCTAAGCTCTTTGAAATCTCACTTGATAACTGGGAACTGAAATTCAAATCAGAAGACGGTACAAAACTGAATGTAAATGATCTGGCATTTGATCATGAAAAAATAATTCAGATGGGATTAAAACGTTTGGCGGGAAAACTTGATTATACGGATATTGCGTTTGAGCTCTTAGAAGATAAACACTGTTTCTCTATTTATGAACTTCAGCAGATCCATGAGGCGATTAAAGGAAAAGCGCTTAATGCCAGCAACTTCCGCAGAGTATTTAAAAGCAGATATTTAAATGAGGGAATTGTCACAGAGCTTAATGAAACCAGTACGAAGCATTCAGCAAGAGAAGCAAAATGTTATCGGTTTAACGGATGAAGGAGAAAAGAGAATGGCAAGAAAATATTTGATTGTAGTTGATATGCAGGAAGATTTCATTTACGGATCGCTTGGTTCTAAGGAAGCGCGTCAGATCGTACCAGCTGTTATTGAGAAAGTAAAGAATTTCGATGGGACAGTTATCTTTACAAAAGATACTCACCGTGAAAACTATCTGCAGACACAGGAAGGGAGGAATCTCCCGGTTGAACACTGCATTGCCTATTCCGATGGGTGGGATTTAATTGAGCCGCTGGAGGACATATGTATGAAAGGAAAATGGCCGAGTTATACAAAAGGTACGTTTGGCTGCGTGAATCTTGCGATTGATTTGAGAGCTGAGAATATCAAACAGGACATCGAATCTATCGAACTCATCGGCGTCTGCACAGATATTTGTGTAGTATCCAATGCATTGCTGTTAAAGGCATACATACCTGAAGTACCTGTCATCGTTGGTTCCGGCTGCTGCGCCGGTACCACGCCAGAAAAGCAGGAAGCTGCATTGGAAACCATGAGAAGTTGTCAGATCCTTGTAAAATAATAAGGCAGGGCACAAATAATAAGAATAAAGAAAACGGCATTGCTGTATAGGAGGAAAAAAATGAGAACTCAATTTGATAAAAGAAATATCAGCATGATGATGGATTTATATGAAATGACCATGGCGAACGGCTATTTCGCTGATCAGGATCAAAACACAAAGGTGGCATTTGATGTTTTTTATCGTAAAAACCCGGATGACGGTGGCTTTGCAATCTTTGCCGGCCTGGAACAGATTATGGAATACGTAGAGAACATGCATTTTGATAAGGAGGATATTGAATATTTAAAGTCTCTCAACTTATTCTCTGAGGAATTTCTTGTTTATTTAAAGGAATTTCATTTTAAAGGTGACATTTTTGCATTCCGGGAAGGTACCGTGATGTATCCAAATGAACCCATCATGACGATTGTAGCACCACTCATCGATGCGCAGCTTATAGAGACCGCTATCCTGACACAGGTGAACCATCAGTCTCTTATTACTACCAAAGCCTGCCGTATTGTACGGGCAGCTGAGAATCGTATTGTTTCTGACTTCGGAGCGAGACGTGCCCATAACATTGATGCTGCTGTATATGGTGCAAGGGCTGCCTTTATTGGTGGTGTAGATGGAACTGCCACCGTTCTTGCCGGGCAGAAGTTTGGTATTCCTATAAATGGGACTATGGCACATTCCTGGGTGATGTATTACAAAGATGAATATGAAGCTTTTAGACACTATGCAGTAAATTATCCGGATAATACTGTACTGTTAGTAGATACCTATGATGTTTTAAAATCTGGAATTCCCAATTCAATCCGTATAGCCAGAGAAGTACTGGAGCCTATGGGAAAGCGCCTTAAAGGCGTACGCCTGGACTCCGGTGACCTTGCTTATTTGTCCAAGAAAGTACGCAAGATGCTTGATAAAGCTGGACTTACGGACTGTAAGATCATTGCCTCCAACAGCCTGGATGAATACATTATCGAGTCCATTCTCCGCCAAGGTGCATGTATCGATAGTTTCGGAGTTGGTGAACGCTTGATCACTGCGAAATCTGACCCGGTTTTCGGTGCGGTCTATAAAATAAGTGCCGTGGAAGAGAATGGAATGTTCAAACCACGTATCAAAGTATCTGAAAATGTGGAGAAGATTACTAATCCGGGGTTTAAAAAAGTATATCGTGTATATGATAAGTCCGGACATGCAGTCGCTGACCTTATTGCAAAGGAAGATGAGATTATCGATATGACAAAACCGTACCGATACGTAGACCCGGAAAAGCCTTGGAAGAACCGTTATTTTGAAAACTGTACCATACGTCCTCTTCTGGAATTGGTTTTAAAAGGAGGAAAAAGGGTTACAGAACCGATAGCTTTAGATGAGATCAAAAACTATGTTAAAAATCAGTTGGAACATGAGGTATGGGAAGAAGAGCAGCGTTTTGAAAACCCTCATAAACATTACCTTGATATGAGCCCGGAATATTATGAGCTGAAGATGAGCCTGCTGCATGAAATGCGGGCAGAATAGGAGAGCATTATGAAAAGGAAGCTTGCTGTAATTACCGGAACTTTTAATCCTGTCACGAATGCACATATGGAACTCGGAAAGTTTGCGAAGGAAAAACTGGGTGATAGCTGTCAGGTAGTATACGTCCCTGCTAAAGCAAGCTTCCTCCGTACATGGAAGCATATGGAAAGCAAGGATATCATCCCGGATGCTGACCGGTATCAGATGCTAATGCAGGCAGCTTCAAAGAACGGATTTCTTTGTGATTCATGCGAAATTTATGATACGGTACCAGGGAATACGTATCTGACCCTGGAATATCTGGCCGATAAATACAAGATGAGAAAACAGGATGTTTATTACGTATGTGGTTCAGATAAACTGTCGGAACTAAACCGATGGTCATACGCAGAAAAACTGGTAAATGAATACCAGTTTCTGATCGTAAGGAGAAATTTCGATGATGTGGAAGAAATTATCCAAAAGAATTCATTCCTGGAAAAGCGGAGGGAGCATTTTATTATCATGGACAGTTCTCCTGAAAACCAATCAATTAGTTCGACGATGGTACGGGATGCCATAAAAGAAAGAAAACTTGAAGATGTAAAAGAAATCATTCCGGATATCGTATACCAGGAATTAGAAAGGAAGTGCTAATATGTCCGTAGATTTAAGAATGGCGAAGATTGCAACTGCAAATTTTGATGTCGTGGTTGGCAATCCTATAAAGAATGCTAAACGAATCGGGAAGCTTATCCAGGAGGCGAAAAATCTGAATGTGGATGTATTGGTTTTTCCGGAACTTTCACTTACTGGGTATACATGCGGCGATTTATTTCTGCAGTCCTACATGGAAGACATGGTAGAGGAAGCTTTGTTTCTTTTATTAGATACTGCAGATATGTATATGGCACCGGATACCATTCTGGTTATCGGTGCACCGTTTAAAAAGGATGGAATGCTTTTTAATACGGCGGTTATCATCATGAACGGTGAAATTGTAGGATTCGTTCCAAAAAGCTTTATTCCAAACTATGCAGAGTTTTATGAAAAACGATGGTTCGTACCAGCTTCCTCACGACTTTCCGATACTTGTACAATCCGTTTTGACGGTATGTCTGAAAAGCCTGTCCCCTTCACTCCGAACCTGATCGTAGAAGGAAATAACGGAATCCGCATGGCTTGTGAGATATGTGAGGATTTATGGGTAAACTGTCCGCCGAGTTCATTCCATACCATGCATGGAGCAAATCTGATAGTGAATCCATCCGCATCAAACGAAGTCGCTACCAAATCAGCATACCGCAGGGATTTAGTTAAAATGCAGTCCGGACGATGCATGTGCGCTTATGCTTACTGTTCCTCCGGAATGGGGGAGAGTACTACGGATTTGATTTTTTCCGGACACTGCATGATTGCAAGTAACGGAGCTATCATCGGGGAACGTATTGAAGAAACAGCGCTTATGACCGCAGTTATTGATATGGAACGGCTTGAAAACGACAGAGTGAAGTATAACAGCAGTTCTTATGAAAACAGATTGGTAAAAGAGATGGATTATGTAATTGTTAAAGGGAATGCTGTAAATTCAGGAAGCCTGCATAAACCTGACTATGTAAATCCATTTCCATTCGTACCCGGAGGGCATAAACGTAAGGATCGCTGCAAGGAAATTTTAAAGCTTCAGGAAACCGGGCTTATGGAACGTATTCGAAAGATCGGAATCAAAAAGTGCGTCATTGGAGTTTCTGGTGGATTGGATTCTACGCTGGCACTATTAGTAACATTCGAAGCTTTTCATAATTTAGGGATTCCATCTGAAAACATAATCGGCATTACGATGCCTGGATTCGGTACTACAAAGTCAACAAAGAATAATTCCGAACTCCTTATGGAAACACTGGGAATTACGGCAAGGACAATTGATATTAAAGCAGCCTGTATGCAGCATTTTAAAGATATCGGACATGATACAGAACAGTATGATGTGACCTATGAGAACGTTCAGGCGCGTGAACGTACGCAGATTCTGATGGATATTGCAAATAAGGAGGGCGGACTGGTTATCGGCACTGGCGACATGTCTGAACTGGCTTTAGGCTGGTGTACCTATAACGGCGACCATATGTCCATGTATAGCGTTAACGTCGGGGTTCCTAAAACACTTGTAAAATATTTGGTATCTACATATGGGGAGTTACATCCGGATTTGTCTGAAATCTTAAAGTCCATCTGCAATACGATAATCAGCCCGGAACTGCTGCCTCCTGACACAGATGGTAATATCACACAATCAACAGAGGAAACGATCGGAAAATACGACCTGCACGACTTTTTCCTGTATCATTATCTGAGAAATGGCTTCGGGAAGCAGAAAATACTGGAGCTTGCGTACATCGCATTTCCGGATTTAGACAGGGAAGAAATTAAAAAAACACAGAATACGTTTTACAGACGATTTTACAGCCAGCAGTTTAAACGGTCCTGTCTGCCGGACGGACCAAAGATCGGTACGGTATCTTTATCCCCAAGAGGAGATTGGAGAATGCCTTCTGACGTTAGTTATCCTAATATGTAACAAGGAAGTTTTTATGGAATTTGTAAATATTAATGAGGGAAACAGAGAACAAATAAACTCTTTTACTGCTGAACATTGGTTTGCTACAGATATGATAAATGACAACATAAATGCTATTCGTTTTTATCAAAAACGAGGATTCGATATTGATGATAATTGGTTATGATCTTTAACATTTCATCACTTGTTATAGGAGATAGGTTTGCCTGCGAAAGCTCACGAGCCAATGGTTCGTAATAACCATCAGTGTGCTCCATAACAATGCGGGATTCAACATCAATGGATTGATAAATTTTTAGATTTTGCTAAATCTAATATATGTCATGTGTTCCTCCCTCGAACCTTTATATTTCAAGGGCGAAACCATAAATTTTTAACTATTTGTCAAGTGTTTTTTAATTTTTATATGTCTAGTAAATATAAAAATAGAACGTTAACATCTATTTTTATCGATGTAAGCGTCCTATTTTTCTTAACTTAATGACATTAACTATAAGGGGAGCATATCAGTATATAGCCAGTAGTTTTTTAGCCTGAGCAGAGCTTCCCCAGCCTCTGGGCCGGTGGAATTGAAACATCTGCTCAGAGGCTTCTTCATTAGAAGCGAAATGCAATTGTCTTTATTATTCAGAACTGCCTTTGTATACATTTACCAAAGCGTCAGCAATCCCTTCATAGGTAAATGATAATGAGCTGCGGTCAAAGATACCAAAGTTCTCTGCACCCGTTCCAAAGCAGTTGTTATCCCACCAGATACAAGGTGTATTATACTTTTTAGCAAAGGCTGCATAGATTCCTGCATACTTCTCACGATCAACGGTATTTCCTTTATTAGTAGCTCCAAATTCCCCAATCACAATAGGGATTCCCCTGCTTATAAAAGTAGAATTCAGCTGGTCAAAAACAGAGGAGAGTTGATCATAGTCTGAATCTGTCCAATTTGAATGTCCGTTTCCTTCAAAGGCAAAATCAAAGGGCAGATAAGCATGAATGGAAACAGCAACCATCGGATCGTTTCCAAGATTTCTCCAGCTGCTTATTTTCGGTGTGTCAGAGGAAGCACAGTATGTGGGCATCATGACCAGTCTTGAGGTATTATTTCCTCCTGTTGCCCGGATAGCGGAACGGCTGGCCTCGTTATATTCATTGACACATTGATAGTAAGAACTGTTTCCATTCCAATCCTCTCCAGCTCTCGGTTCATTGATAGTTTCGAAAATAAGCTTGTCACCATAATTTTTAAAACGTTCTCCGACCTGTTTCCATATAGCCGATAATTCATTTTCAACACGCTGTTTAACGGAACCGTCTGTCGAAACCATGGTCTGCAGATCATTGTGGTGCACATTAATAATAACGTACATTCCGTTCGAAAGACCATAATTTACAACTGATTCGACTCTGTCCATATAGTCAGATTTAATGGTGTAGGAAGAAGAATCGGCATAGTTATCATCCCATCTTACCGGAATACGCAAGGTTTTAAACCCTTTAGCGGCAATCTTATCAATCATTGCCTTTGTGGTGGCTGGGTTTCCCCAATAGGTTTCGTTATTCTCGGATTCCAGGGAATTCCCCAGATTCCAGCCAGCCCCCATATCAGCAACCAGTTCAGACGCTGAAAGACCTCTCATTTGTGTCTGACTGCTTTCTGCGTCCGCTGCCGCTGCCAGCTCTGTCGAACAAAGAACAAGTAAACTCATCAATACTGAAACAACACTCAATTTTAATTTTTTAAACATTCAACTGCCTCCTTATCACTTTTCATATACATATGAACAATATCCTATCTCTGCCAGTGCTTTCTGTGTTTATTAACCAGATAGTAAATCAACCGGCAGCAAAAGTCTCACCTCCTTATAAAACCAGCGTCAAACTATCTGTTAATAGTAAAACGTTTTAAATGAGTTAAAATAACGCATTTCTCCAAATCTTTTACTTTAATAGCCTAATATTAAGAAAAGGGCAAAAAGTCAACGCTATTTCATAAACCTTGTTAATAAAAGTCAAGCCTATTTATTAAGAAAAACGAAAAATATATGGGTAAAAAAGAGCGAATTTAATTTGCCTCATGCTTTATTAGAAAAAACAGAAATTTTTAGGATTTATATATTTCCATTACTCTTGCATAATAAATTCTCAAAAATTAATTAACAGCTGGCGATTACAGTCGATATTGATGTCGAAGAATCTGGATTGGATGAAGAATCCTTTCTTGAAAGATATTATTATTGATTTTATAAGGGACTTATTAATAAACAGAGCTGCTGAACAGGAAATAGGGCTTACCCTTCGGGAAGTTAATTATTTAGCATAAATTAGTATTTTACGGATTATTGTACATTGGAAACTTAATATTGATAGTTGGTAAGTATTCTGCTATTCTACTTATAAAGATTATTTATATTATTGGAGGTTGAACATGAATCCACAAGAACATGAAAAAAATTTTACTCCGGTTGGGATAAGGACTAACGTAAAGGAAACAGATACACTCTATCACGGTACAAAGGCAGATTTAAAGATTGGTGACTTGATTGAGGCAGGACATCAATCCAATTTCAAAGAAGAAAAGAAATCAAATTTTGTATATCTTACTGCGAATATGGATGCTGCAATTTGGGGAGCAGAATTAGCAGTTGGCGAAGGAAAGGGTAGAATATATGTTGTAGAGCCTACTGGGGTAATAGATGATGACCCTAACTTAACAGACAAGAAGTTTCCTGGGAATCCTACAAAGTCATATCGTACAAAAGAGCCTTTACGTATCGTTGGAGAGGTCCAAGACTGGGAAGGACACCCCATTGAGGTACTTCAAAATATGCTTGATAATCTTGCAACTCTCAAACGACTTGGCATTGACGAGATTGACGACTAACTTGTGACATTAGATACAATACGATTTGGGTAAACCACACCCTAATTAACTTCCTCTAATGAGCATAATGCGAAGCCAAAAAAATGAAAATGTGAAGAAAACTACTAGCTATCAGTAATTAGGTTAGTAGTTTTTTTGTTGCAATTTAGTCACGTAAACTGAAATTTAATGGAGGATATATGTTAGATAATAGGCTAAAAGTTTTTGTTACGGTGTGCGAAAACCAGGGCTATCAAAAGGCCGCTGATAAATTATTTATCTCACAGTCGGCAGTATCACAACACATACAAAAATTAGAGCAGGAAATGGGAACAAAACTCATTGTATTCAGAAAAGGACAGCTCAAATTAATGCAGCTCACAAAACACGGAGAAATATTACTTAAGTATTGCCAGCAAGTAGTTAAACAAGATAAACAATTACAAGAGGAATTAACTCAGAATAGGAACTACATTCCCCCATTTGAGCCATATAAAATCATGACGAAATTATACGAAGATTCTGACTACATAATGGGGAAAAGACTAAGTGAGTTGGTATCTACTATTGCTAAAACTAGATGCGAAAAGGATCGCCTATATAATGCTTTACGTGATGATCCAGATGTAAGGAAGAAAATATTTGATAGCGGTCAGCGTAGATTTTATTATTACCATATAGACGATGTTAAAAAGTATATTGAGGACATGGAGATCTGAAACTTGCATAAGCAACCATATTGTTGACATTAACAAAATGGTGTGAAATTAAAGAAAGGAGCCGGAACCTTCCCGGGAATAAGGCGCGCCGGGTTCCTTTCAAACAGATGGATTATTTAGAGTTTTTGAAATCCAAGATTGAGATTGCTATAGAAACAGGGTTTACCATAGATAAAAGTGATTTGAATAAAGCACTAAAGTTCCACCAGAGAGATGCTGTTGCATGGGCTTTGAAAGGCGGCTGCCGGGCTCTATTTGAAAGCTTTGGCCTTGGGAAGACCGTTCAGGAAATAGAGTTCTGTTATCAGGTAATAAAAAAGTTCGGCGGTAAAGCTCTTATTGTTTGCCCCCTGGGAGTGAAGCAGGAGTTCATAAGGGACGCTGAAAGTATCCTCGGCTATGAGAAACCCGTATATGTCAGAAACATGGAAGAGGTTAAGGCAGTAGAAGCAGGAATCCTCATTACTAATTATGAGCGTGTTCGTGATTGTGACATAGACCCCAGTTATTTTGTGGCAACTTCTCTTGACGAGGCCAGCGTTCTTCGTAGTTTTGGAAGTAAGACTTATCAAACATTTCTGGACAAATTCAAGGAAGTTCCTTACAAATTGGTGGCAACGGCTACTCCAAGCCCGAACAAATATAAAGAGCTCATTCATTATGCTGGTTATCTTGGAATAATGGATACCGGGCAAGCATTGACAAGGTTCTTCCAGAGAGATTCTACAAAAGCCAATAATTTAACTCTATACCCGAACATGGAAGATGAGTTCTGGCTCTGGGTAAGCAGCTGGGCGTTATTTATTACGAAGCCTTCAGATATTAATCCGAATTATTCAGATGAAGGATATGTGCTTCCACCTTTAGATGTAAGATGGCACGAATGGCCAGTTCCAATTATTTAATGAAGCGGCGGCTGGGCTGAAAGAAGCGGCTCAGGTAAAGCGTGAGAGTATTGATATAAGAACAGAGAAAATGAAAGAGATTATTGAATCTGATCCGGAGGCACATTTCATACTATGGCATGACCTTGAAGCGGAAAGATTGGCAATAAAGAAAGCGGTACCGGGAGCTGTTGATATCTATGGTTCGCAGGATTATGAGATTCGAGAACAGCGGGTAATTGATTTTTCAGAAGGACGCTGCCAGTGGTTTGCTACGAAGAAAGAGTTATCTGGATCCGGTTGCAACTTTCAAAAGCATTGCCATAGAGAAATATTCTTGGGAATTGATTACGAATTTAATGATTTCATTCAGGCCATACATAGGTGCTATCGCTTCCTGCAAAAGGATCCGGTCATTATTGATATTATCTATATGGAAAATGAAAGAGAAATCAAAAATGTGTTACTAGAAAAATGGAAGAATCATGATCACATGGTTAAAAAAATGATTGAGATTGTAAAAAAGTACGGATTGTCAGCAGCTGGAAAAGAAAAGCGGTTAGAGCGTAAGATGGGAGTTGAAAGGGTGAAAGTTGAAGGCAAGAAGTATACAGCGGTTTATGATGATTGCGTGAAAGAAACAAGGCGTATGGAAAAGTAAATGTACGTTGACTGGAAAGCACCGGGATATTCCGTTGGAATTAGCTCGCCATTATTACAACCAGTATGCGTCAGGAAAGCGGTGCAAGGCTACATATCAGCAGTATCCTAAAAAAGATCATGAAGAAATGGATTTGTTTCAGAAAATTGAAGAATTGGCTGCCTGTGTAGATTAGGGCGAGAGATTATGTATAACAGAGAAAATATAATGGAAATTATTGACGAACACCAAAAGGAAATTGATACGTTGGAAGCGGAATTAAAGACCACAACAAGTGAAGTAGTCATGAGGGCAATAAAGGACAAGTTGTCATTCCTATACGACAATCAGTACAGATACAAATTGCAGGCGAGGGCCTGGGGATTAATGGAGTTCTAAGTAAAAATTGAAAGCCGGGGCATAGTCCCCGGTAAAAAAACAAATACAAAAGAACATACATTCGAAATTCTGACAATAAACAAGCGGCAGAGTCCCTGACCAAAGTTCTTCTACCGCTTCACGCTTAAGGATATTATAAACTAGATTATCTCCTTAAGCAACTGAATTATTATGAAAAGGAGAGACAAAATTATGAATGGACAGACTGTCAAGGCACAGGTTATCAATAATATCATTGTTGCAATGTCGGAGCTTGTAGGGAAAGATGTTCTTCAGATATTGCATCAGGTAATTGTAAAAGAGTTTGTTAATGTAAATATGGAAGAGATCACGACTCTTCCGGCAGAATACCAGAATGACACAGATCAGAAAAATAAATACATCATTCAGCTGTTTATTGTTAAGAAGAAAATAAAGGATAATACCAAGGAAGCATATCTTAATTCTGTTAAGCGGTTAATCACCTTGATTGATAAGCCCCTGGATAAAATAGAAGAATCCGATATCAGCTACTACCTGTCCTGGTATGAAAAAAGGAACCTGAACGACGGCGGCAAAAAGAATCAGGCTGTAACTGTGAATAATGAAAGACGTTTCCTGTCCGCTTTTTTCACTTGGATGCGAAAGGAAAAATTAATCGGAGAGAATCCGGTTGAAGCAACGGATCCGCTGAAAACAATCAGGAAGCCAATAGATTATTTTACCTCAGAGGAAATGGCCAAAATGAGAGACGCATGCAAGAATTCCCGGGAACGAGCATTGATTGAGGTGCTGCGTAGTACCGGAGCCAGAGTGGGAGAACTGGTTGAAATCACTCTTGATCAGATAGACTGGACAACCGGGGATATCATGATTCTGGGAGAGAAGAGTGATAAATACCGGCCGATATTCTTAGACGACGATGCAAAATATTATTACCGGCAGTACCTGGAATCAAGGAATGATGATAGTCCTTTCATGTTTCCTCAATGCAGGGCACCGCATAAGCAAATGACCACATGTGGAATCAGAAGTATATTGAAATCAATAGGGAAAAGGGCAAATGTGAAATGCCGGGTATATCCGCATAAAATGCGCAAGACACTCGGAATGGCACTTAAAAACAAGGGGATAGATATCGGTACCATTCAAGAAATCATGGGCCATGCCAGTCCTTCGGTGACGGCAGCATATTATGCTCAGTCTACACCGGACACATTAAGAAGTGTAAGGGCGAGGTGTGCAGCATAATGGAAAACAAGACGAAAGGACAATTAAAGAGCTTGGTAGCGCTTAATGCAGCCATTGCAGAAGCAGGAGAAGAAATTCAGCTAATCCAGGATGAAATGAATGCCTATGGTCACGATAAGAAATATGTCTCTGCCTTAAATGAGCTGAAACAGAAGATTATTTACTACCGGTACCAGAAGGTGAAAATTTGCTCGGAGCTGTATGATAAAATTGAAGCTTTGGACGATGAGCAGGAGAAACGGTTGCTTAAATACCGATACATAAGAGGCTGCCGATGGGAAGATATTGCTTACAAAATGGGGTATAGTGTTAGACAGGTGTTTAATGTACATAATAAGGCATTATATAGTATTAAAGATCAGGAATCATAATAATTTAAAATTTACAATGTGGTTTTCTATATAAGTAGTATATGCATGATTAAATGATTCTGATGTATATGAATATCTAAAATATATTCTTGAAGTAATCTTGATATAGATTTTAATAACCAGCCAGAACTGTTGAATCAGTACCCTGGTCAAAGGAATTGCCAAAAGAAAAGTGCCTTAAAAAATTATCAATAGCTTATTATAATAAATGTAGTATAGCTAAACGTCATTTTTTGAGGCACTTACCACTGAATGTCCATATTCAAATAGTGACAGTAATTTTTAGAAGAAAACATTTACATAGTTAATCGTTGTACTATTTGCTTAGTGTGACGGATCCATAATCAAATTTAAAATGTTATTATTAAAATAATTACAAGTAACATCTAATGACCATGTACCTGATCCTGCATGGTTCAGATTTACATGTGAATTTGCTCCTAACACACCTGTTGCTATATCAGATACATAAGTACTGTAACCAGTAGTATAGTTGAAATAATTACTTGTTGTTGGATATTTTAGGGTAACTTGCTGTTGATTGTTATTATCTTGACAAGTATAGGCCACACGTCTGCCAGACATTGTTACATGGCTATCTGAATTTATCCAGGCACCACATACTCTTTCTAATAAGTATCCTTTCAGACCATTAGAAAGAGTGGTAGACAAGTATATCACGGTGAGATAGCCATGCACACTTATCGAATCATCCCATTCGTCAACGGTCTGACTTCGAGTGTGTTGTCCTCCTTGGGCCGCTAACTGCATATTTTGATTTTCAAGGGAGTATTTGTATGTTTTAAAAATGCTACCACCTGCTCCTCTTGTTGCTAACTGTGGTACTTCAACTGCTTTTACTATATATTTAGTACCATGTGGCCCTGTTAATGTAACAGTACATCTTTCAGTTGGTTCTGATAAGACAGTGGATTTATCGGCTGCTAAGGCCAATCCTGTATTTGTTGTCAATAATGTTATGATAGCAGTACAACACAATATCTTTTTAAAAATTTTATAAATATTCATAATGCCCTCCCCATATAAATAAATGAAATCCGATTATTGTTTATAGATATCAGTAAGAATATGCATTGCTAAATCAAATTGTGATTTTGAGACAAATATTTGATACTGCGTTTCACAATCAACTCGTTCTCCATATGATATAAAATTTCCTGTTCTCCTGTTTCCGCTTCCAGTATAGGTGCTTTTTACTTTGTAAGTAATTTTATTTTTGTCAAGAAGTGTTTTGGCTTTAGAATATACTTCTGGTTTAAAAGTACTTATGACTTCTTTTTCTCCCAATAAAAAGTTGACTATTGACATATCATTATTCCTTTCTTTTTAAATCATCAATTTTTAAATTATAAGCTATATATGGTATTCTAATAGTCCCCTTATAATTCTTTAGTTATCAATGAAATCCTCCTCCTCTTTTTTGGATAAACTATTGTAAAAAATGATTATATAAATATTTCTTATTGGTAATAATTGTAACATAAAAAATACAGAAGTCAACTTAAGTGCTTAATGTTTTCATCACGTTTAATATAAATTTTGAGTTTAAAGAAATTTTAAAATTAAAATTCAATAGTCGATAAGACCAAATTCATTTGTTAAGCTATTATATATATCATGTCTGTTAATATGATAATAATAATTGATTTTTATTCTTCATGGAATTGCAGTAATAATTTGTGATATGCTCCATGGTATAAAGGAGGCATTATTGCATGAATAGTTTTATTAGCTGGATTGGTGGAAAGAAGTTATTAAGAAAGCAGATTCTGGAGCAGTTCCCGGATCCGGATTCCTATGGGCGTTATATTGAGGTTTTCGGGGGAGCTGGCTGGGTATTATTCTCAAAGGATAAGCATGCACCGCTGGAAGTATTCAACGATGTGAATGGAGAACTGATTAATTTATATCGAGTTGTAAAGTATCACCCAGAACCGCTGCAGAAAGAACTGGAATGGCTTCTGATGTCCAGGGAACAGTTCTTTGATGAACTGAATTGGAATAACAGAGGAATGACAGATATACAACGAGCTGCCCGGTTCTTCTGCCTGATCAAGGAGAGTTTTGGGACAGACTGCAGATCGTTTGGGGTGAGTTCCAGGGACATACATAAGGCGGTGGATTATCTAAAAGAAGTTTCAGATCGGCTCAATAAAGTAGTAATTGAGAACCAGGACTTTGAACGGCTGATAAAAACGTATGACAGGCCAGATGCATTATTTTATCTGGATCCCCCTTACTACGAAGCGGAGAAATATTATCCGGATCGGTTCAACCCGGAGGACCATGAAAGGCTTCGGAACTGTTTAGGGAACATAAAAGGTAAATTCATCTTGTCTTATAACGATTGTCAGCAGATCAGGGATCTGTATGAGGGATATATTATTATTGAAGTAGATCGGGCGGACAATTTGGTGAACAAGAGCGAGAGCAGAAGATATAAAGAGCTTATCATTAAGAATTACGAATAGATGATGATATATTTCCTTTTGAAATGCCTGTCGATTTTGGGTCGCTAGCGTAAAGTTTTATTCGGATAATGGGAAATAAATAAAAAGAGAACACCACT
>CAYOCB010000018.1:0-92839 GCA_964402355.1 uncultured Lacrimispora sp. | reverse complement strand
TCCCGCAGGATTTTAAGTCCTGTGCGTCTGCCAGTTCCGCCACGCCGGCATTCTCTTGTATAATTGCAGTTTCCTGCTGCTATACGAACTGGGCGGAGAAGGATTCGAACCTTCGAAGTCGTCGACAACAGATTTACAGTCTGCCCCCTTTGGCCGCTCGGGAATCCGCCCATGCTTTTTATTAAACAAGCTTTTTATTAAGCAAGCGAATGTTATTTTATCATAGAGGCATGAAAAAATCAAGGGTTTTTTTATAAATCCCAAACTTCTAATCCCGGTCAGCCACCAGTAAAACAGAGCTTGTAGCCGGCATGATAAGAGCCACCTGGCCCTCCTCTGCCTCAAAGGAAATCTTCCCTACGTTATATCCGCTCTCATAAGTCAGCATACAGCGGGACATGGTTTCTCCATCCTTTACGCCTAACAGCCATACAGGCACCCGCACCTCCCGTTCTTCCGGAAGATTATTGACCACAACAGCACAGATACTGTCACCACAGAATCTTCCATAGGAAATAAGATGATGTCCGGCCAGAAGCTGTTTCAAAGATCCGCGGCACAAAGCGGGTATCCTATGATGGAACCTGATCATATACCGGTGGAATTCTATCAGTTCTAAATCTTCCCTGCCCCAAGGATAGGTTCTGCGGTTATCCGGATCTGTCCAGCCGCAGATTCCGGTTTCATCTCCATAGTAAATCGTAGGTGCACCAGGCCATGTCATCTGGATCATAACCGCTTCTCTAAAGATTCCGTAATGGATTCCTTCCGAAGCCGCTTCCGGCCCCAGAGTAGAAATGCGTCCAACCGTACGGTTGGTTCTGGTCATAAAACGGGAATGGTCATGATTCGACAATTCGTTCATGGCTGTCAGTACTGATCCCGACATCATGCGGCTCATATAGTAATTCATGGATTTAAAAAAACTCACTCCATCCCCAAACAGATTCGGGCTGCTTTCATCGCTATGCTTCTCCATGCCTGTCAAAAACCAGGTAACCGGCTCCATAAAAGCGTCATAATTCATAACTGTATCCCACTGGTCTCCCTGGAGCCAGCTGGAAGGATCGCCGTAGTGTTCCGCCAGCACAACCGCATCCGGATTCGCTTCTTTCACCGCCCGGCGGAAATCCTTCCAGAATTTATGATTGTACTCGCTGCTGTGGCCCAGATCCGCTGCCACATCAAGGCGCCAGCCATCGACGTTGTAAGGGGCAGACACCCACTTCCCGGCTATCCGGAGGATATATTCATAAAGGGCTGCAGAATCTTCATAATCAAGCTTCGGAAGCGTTGAATGCCCCCACCAGCCGTCATAGGAACTATTGTAAGGCCAGGCCTCTTCATTATAGAATTTAAAAAACGACCGGTATGGACTGTCCTTTGATATATAAGCTCCCGGCTCATACTTCCCGGACATCTCATAGATCCGCTCTCCATCCAGCCATTTATTGAAAGAACCGCAATGATTAAATACACCGTCCAGAATCACCTTCATTCCCCTATTGTGTACTTCTTCCACGAACCGGGCAAAAAACGCATTGCTGGCTTCCAGATTCTCCCTGTCGGTTGTCCGGATCATATACTTGGTGGCATATCGGTTATCTATTGCATCCGGTCCCACAGTCTGGCCGCCATCCTTCACGATTACTCCATAATGGGGATCAATATAATCATAATCCTGGCAGTCATACTTATGATTAGAAGGAGACACGAAAATGGGATTAAAATAGATGACATCCACTCCCAGATTTTCAAGATAATCCAGTTTATTCCATACCCCCTGCAGATCGCCGCCATAAAAATATCCCACATCCAGCTGATTCGGAAATTTACTCCAGTCCTCTACATCGGATACCGGCCGGCCGATATATACATATTCTTCATCTACCACATCATTGGTTACATCCCCGTTACAGAACCGGTCGACATAGATCTGGTACATGACAGCCCCTTTTGCCCAGTCAGGCGTAACAAAGCCAGGAACGATTCGGAAATGAAATCCCTCCTGATTATCCGTTACCGCCCCAAGCCGGTTAAAATAACAGATTTCACTGTCCTTTATTACCTTAAAGCTGTAGCTGATTCTCTCACAGCCTGCCGTTAATCTATACTCATAATAATCAAACAGCCCGTCTGTCTCTGTCTTTTTCATGGCCGTCTCTTCCATATTGCCATCCTGAATATAATAGACCTGATCTACATTATCCTTTGCCGTTCGGAAAAGCAGAATCACTTCGTCACCCCCGCTGGGTTCTGCCGGGAATCGGAAACTCTCTGTCTCATCGGTAAATAATGCATCTCTATTTAACGTATCAGCCTGGAAGCGCATATAATTTTCATTTCCTTTCTCGCTTTCTATCAATTATATTTTATCTGATTGAATAAAAATATACAACCCCGCCTTTTCCAGTATTAATCGGGTAGGACATTGCGTTAGAACGTGTGCCCGCCGGGCACACGGCAGAAAAAACGGCCAGCGGGGTAGCTGACCGTTTTTCGGAGAAGGTATTTCGTTTCTTATGGGGTGTAGCAAAAACTATATAATGTATTGGGGGGGTTTACGATTATTAATATACCATGTCCATCAAAATAAGTGTGCACAAACATCATTTTTTTCTATATGTTTTTTTATGCATTTTTTCTCTTACTTCCTTATGGATACAAAAAAGCGCAGATTCAAAGGTAAAAACTTAGATATTTTACCGGATTCTGCGCTTCTATCGTATTCAGGCCGGCAGATGGGCTCTTACCCCTCTGCTGCAGCAGAAAATAAATTTTCAAATTCCTGCTGGCCAATTTTTTCTTTTTCTATGAGCAGCTTGCAGCAGGCATGGAGCACATCCTCATGCTTTAAGATGATAGCCTTTGCCTTTTCGTAGCACTCATCGATGATCCGCTTCACTTCATTATCAATGGTATTGGCCACCTGACCGCCGTAGTTCTTGGTATGGGCCAGATCCCGGCCAATGAAAACTTCGTCACCGTCATTATCATAATTGATCATGCCCACTTGATCGGACATGCCGTACTGGGTCACCATGGCCCGGGCCACAGCCGTAGCCTGCTTGATATCCTGAGAGGCTCCGGTTGTAATATCGCCGAAGATAATCTCTTCTGCGATCCTTCCGCCTAAATCCACCATGATATCCTGCAGCATCTTGCCTCTGGTATTGAACATATGGTCATTTTCCGGTAAAGGCATGGTATATCCGGCAGCACCGATTCCTGTAGGAATGATGGAAATGGTATGAACCGGTCCTTCATCAGGAAGCAGGTGGAACAGGATCGCATGACCTGCCTCATGGTAAGCCGTAATCCTTTTCTCTTTTTCGGTTATTACCTTGCTCTTTTTCTCGGCTCCGATGCCGACCTTTACAAAAGCCTTGTCAATATCTGCCTGATTGATGAATTTCTTACTGTTTCTGGCAGCATAGATGGCTGCTTCATTCATCAGGTTCTCCAAATCCGCACCGGTAAATCCGGCCGTTGTCTGGGCAATTCTCCTCAAATCAACATCTTCACCCAAAGGTTTTTCCCTGGAATGTACCTTTAAAATTTCCTCTCTTCCCTTTACATCCGGCCTTCCCACTCCCACTTTCCGGTCAAACCGGCCGGGCCGAAGTATAGCCGGATCCAGAATATCCACGCGGTTTGTTGCGGCCATGACAATGATTCCCTCATTGATTCCAAAGCCATCCATCTCCACCAGGAGCTGGTTCAAGGTCTGTTCCCTCTCGTCATGTCCTCCGCCCATTCCGGTGCCTCTGCGCCGGGCAACCGCATCAATCTCATCTATAAATATGATACAGGGGGCATGCTTCTTGCTCTCTTCGAACAAATCCCTCACTCTGGAAGCACCGACCCCGACAAACATCTCTACAAAGTCGGAACCGGAAATGGAGAAAAACGGAACTCCCGCTTCTCCCGCAACTGCCTTGGCAAGCAGGGTCTTCCCTGTTCCAGGTGGTCCTACAAGCAGTATTCCTTTGGGAATACGCGCTCCCACACTGGTATACTTCTGAGGATTCTTTAAGAAGTCCACCACTTCTTCCAGTTCCTCTTTTTCCTCTTCCAGCCCGGCCACCTTGCTGAAATTCACCTTATTGGCATCCTTCGCCAGATGAGCCCGGCTTCTTCCGAAATTCATCATTTTCGCATTGGCACTTCCCGCACCGGCTCTGGCATTCATTAACATAAACAGGAATACCAAAGCTACCGCTGTGAGAATCAGCGGCAGGGTAATGGTCAGGAATAAGTTTTCCTTCTGTACTGCATCCACCGTATAAGTGATACCATTTCGGTCCAGACGATCCTGAATTTCAATTACATTAGATACATTGGCCTGTTTCGATGAGCCGTCGGTCATAGACATCTCGACCCTGCCCGTTGGGGGCGGATCATTCTGTCTGATCGTCGCCTGGGCTATGGTCCCATTGTCAATAGCCTGCATAAGCTCCTGGTTGGTAATGATTTCACTCTTTTGGGGCAGCTTACTTGCAAATATAAGCATGATAACCAGAAGGAGCAGAAATCCCAAGCCTCTGAATGGTTGCTGTTGTTTCAACATGCTGCCTCCTTATTGCTGTTCTATAACTCCTATATATGGCAAATTCCTGTATATCTGATTGTAATCAAGGCCATATCCAATGATAAACTCATCGGGCACAGTAAAACAGGTATATTTCACAGCAACCTGCTTCTTTACCCGGCGTTCCGGTTTATCAAGCAGGGTACAAAGCTCAATGCTTTTCGGATTTCTCTGCTTTAACACCTCAATCAAATAGGAGAGAGTATTGCCGGAATCAATGATATCTTCCACGATCAATACCTCCTTTCCTTCAATGGGATCATCTAAATCCTTGATGATCTTGACGATTCCGCTGGACACGGTTCCGGTTCCGTAACTGGATACGGACATGAAATCCATGGTAAGGGGCAGTTTGATCCGTTTAGCGAGCTCACAGGTAAAGAAAACGCCTCCCTTTAATATACAGATCAGATGAAGGGGCTTCCCCTCATAATCCCTGCTGATTTCTTCTGCTATTTCCTTTACTCTTTCTGCTACCTTTTCTTCTGACAGCAAAACACGTATCTTATCATCCATCGCTTTTTCCTCCGTCTAATCGCATCTGTATAACAGTTTTGGTATCTTCTGTTATCTTATAATATTCACTGATCCGGTATCCGATTACCCAGAGGACATGGGAACCGTCCGTAACCAGCGGAATTTTTTCCCGAATCTCTCTCGGTATCTTTTCATCGATCATAAATGCCTTAATGGATTTTTTACCGCCTCCGGCCAGTGTCATGTAATCACCGGTTTTCCGATACCTTACAGAGAGCGTACATTTGATTTTATCATAATCAAACCATTTCGTATAGCCGTTTTTAGGAATTTCCTGGCCTTTTTTATAGGGAAAAACCGCAAAATCCAGCTTTGGAAGTTTAGAAACTCTTTCATTATCCCCAATATTTTCCTTTTTTTTCCTTCTTATCCACAATTTACCAAATTTACGCACTGCAGCAAGTTCATAAGGTAGATCCACCTGCCTGCCGTCAGGCCCGGAAAGAAGCGCTGCAGCACTTTCCACGTGAGTTATGGTAATATCCTTCATGGATTCATTGACGGAACGGATCATACGGCGGATCACATAATTTCGGATGATATCTTCCTCTTCCAGAAGCTCTTCTGCCCCGGTCCCGCACGCAAGGCAGGTCCCATCCTCCTGTTTTTCCCATATACCGAATTCCTTTAAGATTCTCTCCGCCTGATTTTCCAGATATGCGTCTGCTTTCGCCGCCAGTTCCCCGGCACGAAGGATGTTTTCCGCAGCGCGGCTGTTGATCTGTTCCTTCACAGAAGGCAGAATCTGGCCGCGCAGGCGGTTTCTCACATAATCAGAGGAAAAATTGGTGGAGTCCTCACAATAAGATATCCCATTTTCGTTCAGATATGCAAGAATTTCATCCCTTCCCACAGACAGCAGAGGCCGGACAATTCTATCCCGGACCGGGCGAATTCCGCCCAGCCCTTTTAAGCCGGTCCCCCGAAAAAGGTTATAGAGAATGGTCTCTGCCTGATCATCCGCATGATGGGCTACTGCCACCTTCGTTCCTTCAAAATCCAGGCGCTCCCTTTCAAAGATCTCATAACGCAGATATCTGCCGGCCTCTTCCACCGACATTCCATGTTTCCTGGCATACAGTGCGGCATCTACCCGCCTGCATACAAAAGGTACTCCCAGTTTCTGTGAAAGTTCTTCTGCATATTCACTGTCCCGGTCTGCCTCTGCCCCTCTTAAGCCATGATGGACGTGGACCGCTTTTAACTCAATTCCCAGTTCACCTTTCAGTTTATTTAAGACTACAAGAAGACAGACCGAATCGGCACCTCCGGAAAGCGCCACAATAACGCGGTCTCCCGGATCAAACAGCCGGTTCCGTCTGATAAAATCCAATATCTTTCTGTACATTCATCCACCTTCCTTTGTTGATTTTCTCCTCTCTCTATTATAAATATACCCGTAAAACATGACTGTTGCAATTATTATTTTCTTTTCCATATCCCCGCTGTCAGAACCGTCATATCATCTCCTGTTTTCTCGGTAAAGGACTTTGCGAACAAAAGGATCCGGTCTGCCATGTCCTGGGGATTTTTTACCGGCATTCCTGCTATGAAATCCTGAAGCATCAGTTCCTTGTCATCGGCCGGCAGTGCATCCAATACACCGTCGCTTACCATAATAATCCGGTTATCATCCCACAGCTTTTTAGACAGCAAAACAGGCTCCACAGGGTTTAAAATGCCCATAGGTACCTCTCCGGCTTCCAAAAGTTCCACTCCCCTTTCAGTCAGGACATACGTAGCCGCTGCTCCCAGCTTGATGGCCTCCAGAATCCCGGTTTTCAAATCAATGCAGCAAAGATCCAGAGTGGCAGGGTGTTGGGTGACTCCAGTCAGAAGCAGGACTGTATTCACCATCTTCAGTGCCGCTCTGGCAGAAAATCCGGTTTCTAAAAGGCTTTGGGTCAGTTCGATCACCTGCCTGCTTTCTTCTTCAGCAACCCTGCCGCTTCCCATGCCGTCTGACAGGCTCATAATGACTTGTCCGGGCCGGACTTGTCCGAATGTGTAATTGTCTCCGGAAACCGCTTCCCCGCTTTTTACCGCTTTGGCAGCTCCGTAGATCACCTGGTAATCCCCCTTTTCAATAAACCGTATGGTATCAGCCTGTTTCGTCACCAGATTTCTCCCATCAGGCGCCACGCTCCATTCTCCATCCTCCATGGCCTCCTCCAGGATTTCAGCCGCTTCCTTTACAGTTACACATTTTCCATTCATTGTTTTCATGGTCAGAAATGCGTCTCTCTGCTGATTCTCATATTCCAGGATAAGCATTTTCTCAATCATAATATGGCGGCGGCGGAATGCTTTTTTCACTTCTTCCTCCCATTCCGGAGTTATGTCAATGGCATTCTCCACCTGATGGGAGAATTCTTCTAAGATCACGGCCAGTTCTTTGAACTGAACAATAACTGCATCCCTGCTCTCCAGAAACCGGTTTTTCCATGCCAGATTCATGGTAGCCCTCCCCAGACTCCTGTTCAGCTGAACCATGTAATCATCCTTTTTCTTACACGTTTCCAGAAAAAAACGGGGCATGTCCCCGCAGTCCACGCTCCCCTTTTGTTCGAATGCATGAATCAGATATTGCAGATAATATTGATTATCCTGTTCTTTACCGGAATACACATTGCATTTGCTGCAGCCTGCACATACCATGGCCGCCGCCGTCTGCAGCGCTGCTACCCCGTCTTCCTTTGTAAGACCCTGTCCTTCCAACAAGTCATCTGTACACGCCCTGGCCAGCTCACCCAATGAATTTGCCATGTCGCTTAATCTCTTTGCCGTATATACATTCACATCAGCCATATCGTGATGTGCCGCCTTACGTTTGAACACAAAAATCCCTCCTGCCTGTTAATGCTTTAAACCACATTATATACAGGGGGGAGGGAAATATTTGTCAAAACAGCTAATCTCTTTTTAAAAATCGTACGACAGCTTTCTCGGGTGTTTCACTGCCTCCGTGACGGTTTTAGAAGAATCTCGTCAGGATTTACAAGACCCAGTTTCTGCTTCGCCACTTCTTCAATATATTGTTTTGTCTGGACATAAACGCGGTAATCCTCCAGTTTTTTAGCCCGTTCCTGTTCCTTGTCCACCTGTGCCTGAAGATTTTCCAGCCGAAGCTGGTACTCCTGCTCTTTTTCCTTCAGAGTTACTCCTTTTATGGTAACGGTCACTGCCAGGCTGAATACGACGAAGGTTATACCAATCAGGGCCATACGGTTGCCCCATCTGTCTTTTCTTTTTCTTCTTGATCTTCCCATCTCGTTCATACGTTCACCAGTCGTTTTTATTGACGCCCTTTCCGGCGGATATACTTATTCATTTTTATTTTAAGGTATTTTTGAAAATTTTTCAAGAACTTTAGAAAAAATCTGCTGACCAGCCTGTCATACAGAAACATTCCAATAAATACTCCGGCAATGACATAACCTCTTAATACTCCGTCATTTTGCTCATAAAGCAGGGAAAATGTAATGAGTGCAGCATAAACCCAGTATACCATGTCCTCTAATCCTGTAAAAATAGGGGAATGGGGAATAAAAATACGGAAGATACGTAACAGGTCATATGTCATCATAAGCCCTGCGCCCGTTAAAAAGCTGTAGAGCAGAAGTTTTACTTCGTATACGATATGATAGCTCATATGACTCCTTCTGGTTCTTATTTAAACAGTCTGGAAAACAGGGATTCCCCGGATCTTCGCAGTGCTTCATTGGAAGAATAGATCAGACTCTCAATATTGCCATTTAAGTCCACCTCGCCTTTTTCCAGAGTCAGGCGGCTGATATGAAGTTCTTTTCCCTTTAACGTCAGAAGGCCCATATCCGTGTCTAAAACCACCTGGTTCTCATCAAAAGATACCACCTCCCGGATTCCTGTTATCGTACCGGAGTTCCGGTTTTCTATTGACAGCCTGTGAGGGCGGATGTTCATTTTTTCTTCCATTGAAAAACCTCCTAATATACCTGTCTAAAGTATATTAGGAGGCCCGCTCCAATATTCCTGTAATTTATCATACGTATCAAAATCATAAACTAAAGATAACGGTAAAGCTCTTTTGCCTCATCTTTTTTTACCGTTTCCGCAACATTCAGAACCTCCACCTTTACGGAACTGGTTCCAAAATGAATCTGGATAATATCCCCTTCCTTTACATTTAAGGAAGCTTTCGCGGGCTTCTCATTAACAAGCACGCGGCCTGCGTCGCAGGCTTCGTTGGCTACGGTTCTTCTCTTGATAAGACGGGAAACTTTAAGAAACTTGTCCAGCCTCATGGATTATGCATTCACCATATCTTTTAAAGCCTTTCCGGCTTTGAACTTTGGTGTTTTGGAAGCCGGGATGTTCATCACTTCACCGCTCTTTGGATTTCTTCCTTCTCTTGCTGCTCTTTCAGATACCTCGAATGTACCAAAACCAACTAACTGGATTTTATCGCCCTTAACTAACTCTTCAGATATTACATCTGTCAAAGCTTTTACTGCCTTCTCCGCATCCTTCTTGGACAGTTCTGCTTTCTCTGCTACTGCTGCGATTAACTCTGCTTTGTTCATTGATATCTTCCTCCTAGAATGTAGCCGTGGGCTACGATTTTTCTCGTTAATACGATTACTATATCATTTATAGCTGTTTCTCCTGTTTTTGTCAAGGTTTTTTGCTCTTTTAAAGGCCTTTCTCCTGCTTTTTTATCTCATCCCACAGGGCCTGTCCTTCTTCCGACGTAATCGCCTTTTTATCGCCAAAAACATGAGGATGCCTGCGTATCATTTTTTCACAGATTCCGTTGACCACATTATCGATGGTAAAGTCCCCGTGCTCCTTTGCGATCTGGCTGTGCAGCATAACCTGAAACAGTACATCTCCCAGCTCTTCACAAAGGTTTTCCATATCTTTTTGATCGATGGCGCTTAGAACTTCTCCGCTTTCCTCTTCCAGGCATTTCTTCAGACTCTCATGGGTCTGCTCCCTGTCCCAAGGACATCCATGATCTGACCGCAGCCTATTTGTAATATTTACTAAATCTTCAAAAGTATGCATGGGCAGTTCCTCCTTATGCAATAAATTATAACATATTACCTGAAAATGTTGGAAAACAGATTTTATTAATATTTTTTAATATTTATATAATTAGCAGGACTCTTCTAAATTTATTTCAATTTTTTTCCAATTATGAAGATTTTCTGACATTTGCATTCCTCCCCTGTTAAAACTGCCCTTCTTCATATATAATAAAAGACAGCTTGTAAGAAACCGGAGGGAATTATGAAAAATTTTAATATCTGGAAGAAAATAGCTGCCTGTCTGCTTTTTTTTAATATTGTGCTAACTGCTTTTACAACAGAGGAACTGACAACCGATACCGGCAGCGGAGATCCTGTTATCCAGCGCATGGGCTTTGGTTCTGATCTTTCCATCGGACCTGGAAGCAGACTCTTTGACGGCGGCAATCTGTCTATGCTGGCAGACTATGACAAGCGTCAGATGCTCTCTATGATTTTACAGGACAAGAACGGTACTCTGGCGGTCATTGACGGCGGATGGGATATTGATGACGAACATTTAACAGAAGTACTGAAAGCCAAAGGAGGACATGTTTCCGGGTGGTTCATCACTCATCCTCATTCCGATCATGCAGGTGCGCTTATTCAGATCCTCAATAACCCGGACAGTCAGATTACCATTGATAATATCTATTATTCCCTGGCGGATCAGTCCTGGTATGAATCAGTTGAACCAGGCCGGTCTGATGTGGTGAACAGCTTATTTACTGCAATGGCAGCACTTCCTGCGGAAAAGCTTCACACTGTAAAGAAAGGTGAAGAAATCCAGCTTGGGCTGATAAGGGCAACGGTATTGAACAATCCTTATCTCCTGAATGTAACTGCGGTAAATAACAGCTCCGTTGTTTATAAATTTTTCTTAAATAACGTAAGCATTCTGGTTCTTGGAGATATAGGCCCGGAAGGCGGACAGCTTCTTATGGCTGAAAATACCCCGGAGACTTTAAAGAGCGATATTGTCCAGATGTCCCATCATGGCCAATATGGCGTGGGCCGGGAAGTGTATGCAGCTATCAGTCCCCAGATCGCCCTGTGGCCCTGTCCACTCTGGCTGTGGAACAATGACAATGGGGGCGGAACCGGAAGCGGTGACTGGAAAACCCTGGAGACAAGGCAGTGGATGGAGGAATTAGGGGTCAAAGTAAATTACTGCATTAAGGATGGAGATCAGATTATCTATTAATAAATAAAAAGCAGCTTCCAGCAAGAACAGTTTAGTTACTGTTTTATTGGAAGCTGCTTTCCTGTATTAACGACGGATTACCAGGCTAATTTCCTCCAGGACCGTCTCTTCTGGGCCGTTCTGATTCCGGCAGTGGTTCTACATAGAACCCATCCTTATAAGGCTCGGTATCCACCTCTGGGATATCGCCGTCGTTGTAATCATCTTCTTCCGGCATAAAAACTCTCATATCAATCACCTCCTGGTTTAGTATGTGCGTATGGCTGAAGGTCTATCCTTCCATCTGGCGTCCTAAAAATCCGGCCGCTGTTGTAGCCAGCTTCATCTCCATATCCCCAAACCGCGCCCTGGGCTCCCGGCTCAATAAAGCGACTGCTCCAATTGCATCACCCTCACAGATGATCGGAGCCAATACCTGGGCAGTTACACCTTCTAATGCCTCCCCGGTTAAAGGAATGAATCCCTTTTCATCCTTTCCGGCTATTACTACTGTCCGCTCATTGATAACGGTTTCCAACTGCTTGCTGATCGTTTTTTGAAGCAGCTCTTTTTTGGAACCGCCTGCCACAGCAATAACCTGATCACGGTCACTGATACATACAGTAAGTCCGGTAGTCTGTGCCATAGCTTCTGCATACTGGGACGCAAAAGCAGTCAGTTCTACCATCGGTGAATATTTTTTTAAAATAATCTCGCCTTCCCTGTCTGTAAATATCTCAAGCGGAGTTCCTTCTCTTAATCGTAATGTCCTTCTGATTTCTTTTGGTATAACTACGCGTCCAAGGTCGTCAATTCTTCTTACAATTCCAGTTGCTTTCATAATAAAAATTCCTCCATCTTGTACAATTTAATATCACTGATATTATTTTGCTACGAAAGCATCAGATTATACTTAAGTCTGCCATTTTTCCCAAAATTTAAAATCAGGGTCCGGCTCTTTATAAATCCGGACCCCGAATCATTATTCTATCAGTATCATACATGAAGAACCGGATTCTTAATATACCGTGGTTAAAAGTTCCCCTGTCTGACACGATGTTGAACTTCCTTTGAGGAAGACAGATAGCTCTCATGAGCCATCTTTGCGGCCGTGTTATCAGGTACTGGCGTTATAAACTGATTTTCAAAAGAACCATAACGCTGAATTGTCAATTCATCTGATACTCTTTGCAGAAGATACATACCTAAAACATCCATAGCTACAACCTTTCTCCGATACAATTATTTGAAGTAAAGAAAGCATCTGGGACTAAATCCCTTCTTCAATATATATTATATCACTAAATAGGCAAAAATCAACTGGACATGCTTTAACTTTTGTGTTATTTTTTGATATATCTTTTATTTTTCAGATAATTCTAATAATTGCTTTAAAATCGCATCCGCCTGATCCATCATTACATCTGTAGACTGATTTTTCTTTCTGTCAAGGAATGTAAACTTTGGTTCCTCTCCCATCTGGAATTTTAAATCCCCACGATACTGATCGATCAGTCTGGGGATCCCCTCTGTATGAAGTTTTGCATTTTTATACATGATAAAGCGGATCTCCTGCCGGTTGATCATTACCTCGGTGACATAGACGCTGTGAGCCAGTGCTTTTAAGCCCGCTACCTTTAAGAGATTATCAACCGGCTTCGGAATATCTCCGAACCGGTCCATCAGTTCATCCTGCATATCCATATATTCCTCTTCATTTTCAATGCTGGAAATTCTTTTGTAAATATCAAGCTTCTGATATTCATTCTTAATATAAGAAGTGGGAATATATGCATCGATATCACAGTCTACCACAGTCTCATAAGCTTCCTCTTCCTTCCTCTGTCCTTTAAGCTCCAAAACTGCCTGATTTAAAAGTTTGCAGTACAGATCATATCCAACTGCCTCCATATGTCCATGCTGTTCCGCCCCCAGGACATTGCCCGCTCCTCGGATTTCCAGATCCCGCATGGCTATCTTAATACCAGAGCCAAGCTCCGTAAACTCCCGGATAGCCTGAAGACGCTTTTCTGCTTCTTCCTTTAATAGTTTATCCCGTTTATACATTAAAAACGCATAAGAGGTCCTGCTGGAACGCCCCACACGCCCCCTCAGCTGATAAAGCTGGGAAAGTCCCATACGGTCTGCATCCTGGATGATCATGGTATTGGCGTTGGGAATATCAAGACCTGTCTCAATGATGGTGGTGCAGACCAGGACGTCAATCTCTCCGTTTACGAAATCAAACATGATACGCTCCAGCTGATGTTCGTGCATCTGCCCATGGGCAAAGACTACCGAAGCTTCCGGAACCAGCTTTGCGATATGCCCTGCTACCTCATCAATGTTGTTTACCCGGTTATATACATAATAGACCTGACCGCCTCTGGCAAGCTCCCGGTGGATGGCCTCACGCACCATCTCATCGTTATGTTCCATGACATAGGTCTGAATGGGCATGCGGTCAACAGGCGGCTCCTCCAGCACGCTCATATCCCGGATCCCGACAAGACTCATGTGAAGTGTCCTGGGAATTGGAGTGGCGGTCAGGGTCAGCACATCAATGTTTTCCTTTAACTGCTTGATTTTCTCTTTATGGGTAACACCGAAACGCTGCTCCTCATCAATGATCAGAAGCCCCAGATCCTTAAACTTCACATCCTTTGACAGAACCCGGTGGGTTCCGATCACAATATCCACCAGCCCCCGTTTCAGATCCTCAAGGGTCTTTTTTATCTGGGACGGTGTCCGGAAACGGGACATTAAATCTACCCGGACCGGGAAATCCTTCATCCGCTGGGCAAACGTGTTGTAGTGCTGTTGTGCAAGTATGGTGGTGGGAACCAGATAAACCACCTGTTTTTCGTCCTGAACTGCCTTGAATGCCGCCCTGAGTGCAATTTCCGTTTTTCCGTACCCGACATCTCCGCAGATCAGACGATCCATGATTTTACTGCTTTCCATATCTGCCTTTGCAGACTCTATGGCATCCCACTGATCCTCTGTCTCCTCATAGGGAAACATCTCTTCAAATTCCTTCTGCCAAACCGTATCCTGCCCGTACCGGAATCCATCCGTCTGCTGTCTGACAGCATAAAGCTGGACCAGATCCTTAGCGATTTCCTTAACCGCTCCCTTGACTCTGTTTTTAGTCTTGTTCCACTGATCTCCTCCCAGCCGGTTAAGCTTTGGCTTCTTGGTCTCGGCTCCTGCATATTTCTGGATTCCATCAAGCCTGGTGGCAGGCAGATACAAGTTCCCGTTGTCAGCGTATTCTACCTTTAAGTAATCTTTGATCACCCCGTCCTGTTCTATTTTTTCAATACCGCGGTAAACCCCCAGACCATGGTCCTCATGAACCACGTAATCTCCGACGGAAAGGTCTGAGAAGTTTTGGATTCTGGTACCTTCATAGGAGGTTTTCTTTCGTTTCCGCTTCTTTTTCTCTAACCCGAACATATCGCCTTCGGTGATGACAATGAATTTAATCATGGGATATTCAAATCCCCGGTGGATATTTCCAAAGGTTACCAGGATCTCACCTGGCTTTACCTCATAACTTTCCCCGCCGTCATCAGGACAATAGGCCCGCAGATCATATTCCCTCAAATCCCCGGCCAGACGGCTGGCTCTGGTTCTGGAGGCTGACAGAAGAATTACCCGGTAGCCTTCCTTTTTCCATCTGGTCAGATCCTTTATGAGAAGTTCAAATCCATTTTGATAGACATTTACATTTTTGACCTGGAAGCTGTAACGGGCCTTAACCGTAAATCCGGCCAGCTTCTGTACAAGCCCGGTCAGATAGACCGTGGTCTTTGTCTGGGCTCTGGCTGACATTTCTTTTGCGGGAAACAGCAGCCCTGTCTGACCTGGAAGGAGATAGCCGTTTTCCAGGCGGTGTATCATGCTTTCCCGGAACTCCATCTCCACGGTTTCTCCTTTTTCCTTAAGCCTTTCCGGTTCATCTAAGAACAGGACTGTATCTTCTGAAGGAAAATAATCCAGAAAGGATACGCTCTTTTGGCAGAAATAATGGATGTAGCCATCCAGTCCATGCCGCCTGGATCCTTCTAAAAGTCCTTCCAGAAGTTCCGATACGACAGACCGTATCCTGGCAGCCTCCTGGATCTTAGACTGGGATCTCAGATCCTTTTCATATTTTTTCGCTTCCTTTTCCAGGATTCCGATTCCTTCTTCAATCTGGTCTCTGGTCAGCACCATTTCCGTGGCCGGATAAATCCGGATACTTTCTAACTGCTCAATGGATCTCTGGCTCTCGATGTCAAAGGTCCGTATGGAGTCTACCTCATCATCCCAGAGTTCAATCCGCACCGGAAGCTCTGCCGTTAAAGGAAATACATCAATAATTCCTCCGCGTATGGAAAACTGGCCCATACCATCCACCTGAGCCATACGCTCATATCCCAGTTCGGATAAGCGTTTCTTCCATTTCTCCACATCAATGGTCTGTCCCCCCTCCACGGACAGCACCTGTTCCTTTAAATACCGTATCGGCAAAAGATGGTCCATCAGCCCGTCAAATGTGGTGACCACCCAGCCGGCAGATTCCTCCATCAGGTGCCTGAATACGGTCATACGCTGCTTGGTAAGGAGATTTCCATGGATATCCGCATTAAAAAACAGAAGATCCCTGGCAGGATACAGCCATACATTTGAATCAAAGAATCGTAAATCCTCATAGATCTCCCTGGCTCTTGTATCATCATAGGTAACCACCAGTCTGAAGCCTGCATGTTTTGCCGCTTCGTACATCAAATGGGCCTTCTGGGAATCCATGCAGCCGCTTGCCGCAACCGGCCCGGCTTTCTTTTGCAGATCCCTGGAAAGATCTTCAAAATCCTTTAACTCCCTTAATGGTTTTTCAAATAGATCGCTCATGAAGTCTCCTTATTTCTTCCTGTTAAACTGGTTCATTGCCGCATCCGCTCCGTCCGTAACCATCAAAATGGCAGCATTTGCCGCCTCATTGTATGCCTGGTCCATCATTGCCTCCTGTTCCTTCGGAAAACGGCCGAGAACATAGTCTGCCAGATCCATTTCCTTTGGCTTTTCTCCGACCCCTACCCGGATTCTTGAAAATTCCTGGGTTCCCAGATGACTGATGATATTCTTTAAGCCATTATGTCCGCCTGCACTTCCTCTGGTCCGGATTCTGAGCTGTCCCTCTAAAAGATTGATGTCATCGCAGATAATAATAATGTGGTCTGCATCTATTTTATAAAAATCAGACATGGAGCGGATGCTCTCACCGCTTAAATTCATAAAGGTCTGGGGCTTTGACAGCAGCACCTTCTCGGAACCTATCCTGCCGGCACCAAAATAAGCCTTATGCCTTTTTTCCGATACACTGATCCCCAGTTTGTCCGCCAGAATGTCGATTACCTCAAAACCCACATTATGTCTGGTCTTTTCATATTCTCTTGTTGGATTTCCCAGTCCTGCAATGATATACATGATGATTCTCCTCACTATTTTCTATATTAATTACGGTTCCGATTCATGACTCTTTAAAGTTTTGAACGCCCGAAAAGCGTTAGATTTCCCAAATAGGGGGATCTCTAACGCTATTTTCTTCATTTTAACAGTTTTAATAACAAATGTAAACACTGTATGATAACCATATTTTTCCTGTCCCATCGCCTTTTGTGCCCATTCCAAATCAGCTGATATTCTATAATCCTTACTTTCTAAATATCATATCTCTTGTAATTCTTATGTCCATTATGATAGAATAAAATGGCTGCGCTTATATAAGTTCAAAATTGTTTGAGCGTCTTATAAGGGTTAGAAGGAAAAAGGAGTGATGTTCATGAAGGATATTACAAAGAACTACGATGTGATCATCATCGGTGCAGGCCCCTCCGGTATATTCTGTGCCTATGAGCTGATCGATAAAAAGCCGGACATTCGAATTCTCATGATTGAAAAGGGCCGCCGGATTGAAAACCGGACCTGTCCAAAGCGGAAGACCAAAGTATGTGTAGGATGCAAACCTTGCTCCATTACCACAGGTTTTGCGGGAGCTGGTGCATTTTCCGACGGGAAGCTGTCCCTGTCTCCTGATGTAGGAGGAAACCTTCCTGAGATTCTTGGTTATGACAGAACCGTAGAGCTGTTAAAGGAATCGGATAACATCTACTTAAAATTCGGTGCGGATACCAATGTCTACGGTATCGACAAACAGAAAGAAATACAGGAAATCCGCCGCAAGGCCATTGTCGCCAACTTAAAGCTGATCGAATGCCCTATCCGCCACTTAGGCACCGAAGAGGGCTATAAAATCTATACCCGCCTTCAGGAACACTTATTGGACCGAGGCGTTGAGATGGCATTTAATACCATGGTAAAGGATATCATTATCGAAGACAACCAGGCAAAAGGCGTAATTACTGATAAGGTTGAAACCTTCTGTGCTCCGGAAATCGTATCGGCCATCGGCCGGGAAGGCTCCGACTGGTTCAGCCATATCTGCAGCGACCACGGCATTGAAACAAAAGTAGGAACCGTGGACATCGGCGTCCGGGTAGAAGTCCGGGATGAGGTTATGGAATTCTTAAATAAAAATCTTTATGAAGCCAAACTGGTTTATTATACACCGACCTTTGACGATAAGGTGCGTACCTTCTGTACCAATCCTTCCGGAGAGGTCGCTACGGAATATTATGAAAACGGACTGGCGGTGGTCAACGGCCACGCCTACAAATCCCAGGAATACAAGACCAGCAATACCAACTTCGCCATCCTGGTATCGAAGAACTTTACGAAACCCTTTAAGACTCCCATCGAATACGGCAAGCATATCGCCCAGTTAAGCAATATGCTCTGTGACGGCAGGATCCTGGTACAGACCTTCGGTGACTTCCAGAGAGGCCGGCGCACCACGGAAGAACGTTTATGCCGCAATAACCTGATCCCGACCTTAAAGGATGCAGTACCGGGAGATCTGTCTCTGGTATTCCCTCACCGGATTATGGTTGACATAAAAGAAATGCTTCTGGCCCTTGACAAGGTAACTCCGGGCATTGCCAGCGACGAGACTCTGCTGTACGGTGTAGAAGTCAAATTCTACTCCAACAAGGTAGTCGTTACCCCTGACTTTGAAACCAGCGTGGCGGGTCTTCGCGCCATCGGTGACGGTGCCTCTGTAACCCGCGGTCTCCAGCAGGCATCTGCCAACGGACTGAGCGTTGCAAGAAGCATCCTGAAAAAAATGAATTAGTTAAGCCAAAGTCCCGGGTACATGCCCGGGCTTTCCCATGCTTACAAATCTGTAAGAACAAATTCACCGGAAAGTAAGGGCAGCATGCTATGATCATCACATCAACAGGAAGCGAGGTGTGATATTTGAACATATTAACAGTTGAAAACCTAACGAAAACATATGGAACGGGCGAAGCAAAAGTGGAAGCCCTCAAATCGGTATCCTTTTCCATCACAAAGGGGGAATTTGTCTCCGTGATCGGCCCGTCCGGTTCGGGAAAGAGTACGCTGCTCAATATGATCGGGGCGCTGGATTACCCGTCCTCCGGAAAAATAATCATCGACGGCAGGGATATCCATACGATGAAGGAAGAAGCGCTTTCCGTCTTCCGCAGAAGGAATATCGGCTTTATTTTCCAGGCCTATAACCTTGTACCGGAACTGAATGTGGAAGAAAACATTATTCTTCCCACCCTGCTGGATCATAAAAAGCCGGATCTCCCCTATATTGACGAACTGATAAACATCCTGGGACTGACCGGCCGGAAGCATCATCTGCCGGCGCAGCTATCCGGCGGACAGCAGCAGCGGGCCGCCATCGGCAGGGCTCTGGCCGCAAGGCCGGCCATTATCCTGGCCGATGAACCCACTGGAAACTTAGACAGCAGGAACAGCAAGGATGTAATCAATCTGCTGAAGCTGTCCGTGGACCGGTACAGCCAGACGCTGATCATGATCACCCACAATCAGGATTATGCTTCTTATGCCGACCGGGTCCTTCAGGTTGAGGATGGAACGGTAACCGAACTGGGAGGGAGAGCCTGATGAACAGTTATCTGGAAATGACTCCCAAATATCTTTCCGCCCATAAGAAAAATACAAAGCTGACCATCTTAAGTGTAATCACAGCAGTTGCTCTTGTGACTGCAATTTTTTCCATGCTGGATACTTTCTTAAGATTTGAAAAACAGCAGATCATAAGCGACTGCGGAAATTATCATATAATGATCAATCAGATAACCAATGGGGAAGCCTCTGCTATCTCTTCCAGAATCGATGTGGAAAAGGCTGTACCATACTGCCAGATCGACCATGCCATACTAAGCGGACAGGAAGCGGTCATTATTACAGGTGATGAGGGCATTTCAGACATCTTTACCGCAGGCTTCAACCATTACAGCATTCTGGAGGGAGCTTACCCGAAAGCAGATGATGAGGCCGTTATTGAAAAATGGGCGGCTGACTTGAACGGACTAAAGTTAAATGATACTGTGGAACTATCTCTTGGCGGAGAATTGGAGCATTTGAGGATCTGCGGAATATGCTCTGATCTGGCCAATACAAAATCCGAGGGAATCATAGCTTTATTCCTGCCGCTTAAAGGAGAGTATTCCCTGAAACCTGATGCAGAAAGCCTGCTCCTGGTCCGATTTAAAAAACATGTCAATATCAGTAAAGCTGAAAAGGAGATCATGGCGGATCAGGAGATCTCCAAAGACCGCATCTCTCATAACGAACGGCTGCTTGCTCTGTCCGGACAGAGCATGAACAATACGGTATGGGGACTTTACGGAACAGGAATAATCCTGTTTATCCTGGTTCTGGCTGCGGCTGTTACCATGATCTGCAATACTTTTTATATTTCCGTTGTGGACAGGGTCCATCAGTTCGGCCTCCTGCGATGCATTGGTGCATCACAAAAACAGATCAGAAAACTGGTCAGAAGAGAAGGCCTGTATATCGCCCTGAAAGCAATCCCTCCGGGCGTGCTGGCCGGGATCGTGGCCGCTTTTCTCTGTTCCGCAATATTAAAGTTTTATAACAGCAGCTATTTTAAAGATATACCGCTTTTTGGAATCAGCATCATCGGCATCGCCGCCGGGCTCGCTGTCGGCACCCTGACTGTGTTTCTCGCTTCTCTCGCACCGGCGGAAAAGGCAGGGCGTATTTCACCTGTAAATGCCGCAGCAGGAGGAGATAAGCAATCCTTCCTCCGTATGAGTAAGAAAGGATTTCTGACCCGTCTTTTACGGGCAGAAACCGCGCTGGGAGTAAAAAACGCCGTTTCAAAAAAGAAAACACTGGTTCTGATGTCCTCCTCCATCGCTGGCAGCATCATTCTGTTTCTGGGTTTTCAGGTATTGATCCATTTCATGTATTCCGGTATGCGAACGATCAAACCATATACTCCGGATATCTCTCTTATATCAGAAAGCGGGCTGGACTACAGCCTTTATGCGGATTTAACAGCACTGAAGGGAACCAGACGGGTATATGGACGGATGTTTGGCTATGTCAATGCTGCTTTCGACCCATCCCGGCTCACCGATGAGTATATACAGGCAGCCGGCACTGTTAAAGCAGACGCCGGCGGTACGTTTATTCCGCCGGAACAATCATGGCTGATCTCCTACGACCGCAATCAGCTGAAATGGGCGGGAACCGACCTGACCGGGGGCACTCTTTCCGAAGAGAAGCTGAACAGAAACAGCGGAATCATTGCAGTTCTGTTAAATACCAGAAACAATGTATCCATGGTGACCGCAGACCTTAGGCTGGGAGATAAGGTTACTTTTCAGACGGTTTCCGGCCCAAAGGTCTATACCGTAATGGGAATTCTTAGAAAAGTACCCTTTGCAGATGACCGCCTGAATCTGACCACATTTATTACTACGGAAAAGCTCTACACGGAAATTACAGGAGATTCAACCCTTGACGCCATTGATATCCAGCTGACAGGAAAAAACCAGGAACAGACCATTTCACAAATCCGGAGCAGAATTGGAGAAAACGTGACGTTTACCGACTCCCGCCAGAAAAATGCCGAGATCACCCAGGCTTTTTTGACAATGGCCGTTTTTATGTACGGCTTTGTCATTGTTATAGCATTTATCAGTATCCTGAATATTATCAATACAGTGCACACAAGCATCTCAGCAAAAACAAGATATATCGGTGTAATGAGGGCAGTCGGCATGTCCGGCGGGCAGCTTAATAAAATGATTGTCTCCGAAGCAGGAACCTATGCCGCCGCAGGCTGTATCGCCGGCTTATCCTTAGGAACGGCCCTGCAGAAGCTTCTTGTTACAAAACTCCTTTCCAGTGCCCATATGGCCTGGCACTTTCCGCTTAAACAGGTTATTATTATATTTATCATCACTTTCATGGTAACGCTGGTTTCCGCAATCGGACCGCTAAAGAGGATTCGGTCAGGAAGCATATCAGAAGCCATTGGATCACTGCAATAGAATAGAGTAACAGAAAGGGGAGGCAGTATAATATGAATCGGATCCTGCTGGTTGAGGACGACTTAAGCCTGATCGACGGCCTGGAATTTTCCCTGTGCAAAAACAATTTTGAAGCTGTCATTGCCAGAACCATTCAGGATGCGTTTGAACGGCTTTGTAAGCAGAGCTTTGATCTGCTGCTGCTTGACTTAACACTGCCGGATGGAAGCGGGTTTGAGATATGCAAAAAGATAAGGCTTACATCAAATGTACCGATTATTTTCCTGACAGCCTCGGATGAGGAAGTCAATATCGTCATGGGACTTGATATGGGGGGAGATGATTATATCACCAAGCCCTTCAAACTGAATGAACTTATTTCCAGAATCAATGCCCTGCTGCGCAGGGCCGGCATGTCCGCTCCTTCCTCCTGGCTTAAATCAAACGGTCTTACCGTAAAGCCGGATGAAAGCAGAATATGGAAGGACGGGCGCCCGATCGAACTTACCGTCGCAGAATACCGGCTTTTATGCCTGCTCATGCAGAATCCCAATACCATCCTGACAAGAGCGGTCCTGTTAGACAGACTCTGGGATGGAAGCGGCAATTTCGTGGACGATAACACCTTGTCAGTCTATGTACGGCGGCTCCGGAGCAAAATTGAGAATGATTCTGAAAATCCACTGTATTTATTAACAGTAAGGGGCGTGGGATACAAATGGAACGTTGTAACGTAATATTAGCTGATAAAAATTTCCGGAACCTGGCCGTTATCATCGCATTTCTCCTGACCGGAATGCTTCTGGCTGGAGAGCTGCTGGCCGTACACATGACCCGGGAATATAAAAAATCCATAATCCGGCATGATTTCGCAGCTGCAGGATATCTGGCAGCACATGGAGTGAATGAGAATATCGCTGTTTCTGCTTTTACTTCCGATAAAAGTGCAGCAGACGTGGCGTCGGGAGCTGCTCTTTTATCTGCCGCCGGATATGATCAGAATATCCATGAAAGCCTGCTTCCGGAAGTGATGCTTTTCCATCAAAGGTATGCTCTTTTCATACTTTCTGTGTCATTTCTGTTTTTTACCCTCATACTGGCCGCGCTCTTTATCAGCGAACTGCACCGGGACCGTCAGCTTGAAACAGCTGCTGATATGCTCCGGTGCTTTATGGATGGTAATACCACCAGCCGCCTTGAGGATTGCGGGGAAGGCAGTCTCTCCAGGCTCTTTGCGGCTGTCAATGTTATGGCTACCTCCCTTACCGCCCATAATGAAAAAGAGAAGCGGAACAGGGAATTTCTTAAGGATACCCTGTCTGATATATCCCACCAGCTTAAAACGCCGTTAACCGCTCTCCAGATGTATAACGAAATCATACTGGAAGAAAATACAGGTAATGAAGTGGTGGAAAGCTTTACATGGAAGAGCCGGCGGGAGCTTGCCCGGATGGAAAACCTGATCCAGAATCTCCTGAAGCTTACCCGGCTTGACGCCGGAACCATCGAACTGGAAAAAAGTGTCCGGAATGTCAGCAGTTTCCTGAAAGATTGCATAGCACCTTTTACTACCCGCTCAGATCAGGAAGAAAAAACCATCCGCCTGTACTGCTCCGGTTCTGTCAGTTTCTGTATTGACGAAACCTGGTTTCGCGAGGCTGTTGGAAACATCATAAAAAACGCACTGGATCATACGGATACCGGCGGACAGATTGATATCTCCTTCGAGGAATCGGCAGTCTCCGCAGAGATCATCATCTGTGACAGCGGCGCCGGCATATGTCCCGAAGATATCCATCATATCTTCAAGCGGTTTTACCGGAGCCAAAATTCCAGGGATAAACAGGGGGTTGGCATCGGGCTTGCGCTCTCTAAGGCCATAGTGGAAAAACATGGCGGAACCATTACCGTTCAAAGCGAAATGGGTCAGGGTTCCGAATTCCATCTTCTGCTTCCCAGGCTTACAAATATATAAAAGCAAAGACGCCCCAGGGCCTTTTGACCCGGAGCGTCCTTTATCTTTCCTATCCTTATAAACTATATGAGCATAAGCTTTTCCATTGCATAGGCCACACCGTCATCTTCCACATTCTTGGTGTAAAATGTAGCATAAGGTTCCAGTTCCACATCATGATGTCCCATAAGAATACAGTTTTTCGCATATTCAAACATAGACAGATCATTGGTGCTGTCACCGAACACATATGTGTCTTCCAGAGCGATCCCATAATGCTTCAGTACCAGCTCAATAGCTGTTGCCTTGGAGAATCCGGCCGGAACACACTCATAGAAACCGCCTCCGCGGTTGATGATCTCAAAATCCAGCCCCAGTGCTCTTGAAAAACCTGAAATGTCACTCTTTTCGTCTGCCAGCACACAAAATTTATCAAAGTCGTAGCAATCCTCGTCCCATCCATAAGGGGACAGATTTCCTTCCAGGGCAATGTTTTCTTTCATTCTCTCCACTACGAGAATGCGGGAAGTCTCTTTTCTGAAATAACAGCTCTCCGTTCCTTCTAAAATTCCATCTAAATTGTGTTCCAGAATAATCTTCTTAATCTCTATCCCCCGCTCATGAGGAATCGCAGCGGAAAAAAGAACCTGATCTTCTGCCACGATGCGGGTCCCGCAGCCGCAGCAATAGCCATCTACTTCCATCATTCGTCTAATTGGACCGATCAAACAGTAGGTGCGGCCGGAATTAATGAAAACCAGATGACCCTTTTCCCGTGCCTTCGCAACTGCCAGCTTTGCACTTTCCGGCACATTCCGGTTGACCTCGGAAAGGAGTGTACCGTCGATGTCGAAAAACAAAGCCTTCCTTTTTTCAGTCATCGGTCACCTCGAAAACATATGGTTCCCGTTTTTTCATTCATACTTTCTACTATAGCCAGGGATTCTACCCGGATACCTTCTGCTCTTAAGCGGTCACCGCCCGGCTGGAAGCCTTTTTCAATCACGATACCCGCACCGACCAGATCTGCACCTGAATCCTTTACGATAGCAGCCAGGCCTTCCAAAGCCTTACCATTGGCTAAGAAATCATCAATGAGCAGTACCTTGTCGCCAGCTCCCAGGAATTCTTTGGATACCATGATGTCATAGGTTCTGCCATGGGTAAAGGATTCCACCTGGGTGGTGTAGACATCTCCGGCTATGTTCTTGGTCTTGGATTTCTTGGCAAATACCACGGGTACGTTAAAATACTGGGCTACAATGCAGGCAATGCCGATACCGGAAGCTTCGATGGTCAGGATTTTATTTACTTCATACTCAGCAAATCTTCTTTTGAATTCCTTTCCGATCTCCACGAACAGCTTAATATCCATCTGGTGGTTCAAAAAACTGTCTACCTTCAGTACATCACCAGATTTAATCTTTCCATCCTTCCGTATTCTATCCTTTAAAAGCTGCATAAAGGTTCCCCCTATCGTAAATTGTTATTTAATGACTGCATTATCTGTCAGAAAATCCATAACCTTGGTATTCATGATATAATCATCTACTTTAAACTTGCCGACTGTCTCGATCATGTTATCTACGCTATCGTAGCCCATCTGATCCGCAATTTCTTTACGATCATCGTCTGTTACGACAATTCCCTCTTTTTCTGCAATGGCATTGACCACCAGTCTCTGTTCAACCATGGCTTCTGACTGAGTCTTTAAGGTTTTCTTAAAGTCATCCTCTGCCATTCCGGCAATAGCGCCTGCAAATGACGCAAGATCCATACCATAAGCCGCTGCCTGATTCGTATAGCTGGCAACCACATTATTGTAGTTGGCATCAATTGCATCCTGTTTCGGCTGAACCGTAGAAGCGTTTAATATGGCAGTATAGATATCACTCTTCAATTTCGTCTCTGCCTGGTCATTCTTATTCTTCAAAAGGGACTGCATCTTATCTTCTTTATATTCATCTACGGTTTTAAAGTCCGTATTCCCCTGAACAAAAGCATCATTTAATTCAGGTACCTGCTTCTCTTTAATGGTATTGACAGTCACTTCAAATACCACTGCCTGACCTGCCAGATCTGCATTCTGGTAATTCTCCGGGAAAGTGAGATTCAAAGGTACCTTATCTCCCTTCTTTGCCCCAATCAGCCCATCTTCGAATCCGTCGATAAACTGATGGGAACCGATGGTCAGATCATAGCCGTTAGCGGTACCGCCGTCAAATGCCACCCCATCCTTGGTGCCCACATAGTCGATATTGACCTGATCGCCTGTCTGCACGGCACGGTCTGCTTCCACATAGTCTGCGTGAGCCTCCATATCGCTCTGAACAGCCGAATCAATCTCTTCGTCGGTCACTTCCACAGGGTCTTTGGTCACTTCAACGCCCTTGTATTCGCCCAGTGTGATCGTACCGTTATCCATACCGGTTAAATCCACCTCTGCCATGGTTTCCTGTGCTGATGATTCTGTTGCCTCCGCCTCTGCAGTCTCCGCTTTTGTTGTCTCTTCCACTGCCTTTTTGGAACACCCGGAGATAAGAGCAGCCGCAATCAGTCCGCACATACATACTTTAAAAATTTTCCTCATAATTCAATCCTTTTTCTTTCTAATTTATAATGATAAATAATGGAACTGTTTCCTGTCTGTTATACCATATCAGTCCCTGTAAAAAAAGCTTTTTACTGAAATTAACAAAAATTTCAAAAAATAGTTATAATTTATAAAATGCCTGAAATGCCTTGTATGTATGATATACATCAAGCTTGGAAGAAATCTCAAAAGGTGAATGCATGGAAAGAATCGGCACTCCCAGATCCACTACATCAATATCCATATGAGCGATAAATTGGGCAATGGTTCCGCCGCCGCCCTGGTCCACGGCACCAAGTTCACCGATTTGCCAATACACGCCTTCCTGATCCATCATAGCGATAATCTTCGCCATAATCTCCGCACTTGCGTCATTGGAGCAGTATTTCCCCCTTGCACCTGTGTATTTCGTCAGAACACAGCCCTTGTTTAAAAAGCAGGCATTGCGTTCCTCATAAACTTGAGCAAACGTGGGGTCATAGGCCGCATTTACATCAGAAGACAAACAGATGGAGTTCCTCAGAACCTTTCTTACATTAACATGGGCCATCTCTGCCAGATCCTCAATATAATGTAGTACATAGTCTGAATTCAAGCCGCTGTTACCGACAGAACCGATCTCCTCTTTATCAGTCAGAATAGTTACAGTGGTATACCTGGGGTTTTTGGCATCAATCTCAGCCATCAGCGCCGTATAGGCACATACTCTGTCATCCTGGCCGTATGCACCGATCATACTGCGGTCTAACCCCACGTCACAGGCCTTCTGTGCCGGAACCATCTCAATCTCCGCACGTAAGAAGTCTTCTTCTGTGATTCCATAGCGTTCATGAAGAAGCTGGAGGGCCAGAAGCTTTACCGGCTCCTTGATTTCCGCATCATCGATAAATGGAATGGAACCAATTATTGCATTTAACTCCTCGCCCTTTAAACCTTCACTTAATTTTCTATCGTTCTGTTCCGCTGCCAGATGAGGAAGTAAATCGGTAACACAAAAGACCGGGTCTTCCTCCTTTTCACCAATATTTACTTCCACAACCTCTCCGTTTTTCTTTACAATAACACCGTGCATGGCTAACGGAGTGGTCCCCCACTGGTATTTACGTATTCCACCGTAATAGTGGGTTTTAAAATAGGCCAGATCGCTCTTTTCATAGAGGGGATTAGGCTTTAGATCCAGCCTTGGGGAATCAATATGGGCACCGTTGATACGCAGCCCCTGTTCCATCCCTTCCCGGCCAAAGGTAGTGGCGATAACAGCCTTGTTACGGTTTACAAGGTACACCTTATCACCGGCCTGATACATCTTTTCAGCTTCAAAAGGCAGATAGCCCTGCATCTCAAGCATCGCCACCGCCTCTCTTACACACTCCCGTTCCGTCTTTCCGTTATCCAGAAATCTCTTGTAGCCCTCGCAAAAGCGGTCCGCCTCTTCTCTCTGTTCCGGTGCTTCCTTTGCAATATGGGGAAATTTTAATGAAAGTTTCTCCTGTAATTCCTGTCCTTTTGTTTTTTCCATTGCTATGTATCCTCCATTTTTTATTTATATTAACATAGTTCATTACTGTCTAAGATAAGCGTAAACGGGCCGTCGTTTAAAAGTTCAATCTCCATATGGGCCCCAAAGCTGCCATGCTCTACCCGGCTCACATACTTCCTGAAACGTTTAACCATATATTCATAAAGCTTTTCCGCTGCCTCAGGTTTTCCAGCCTTTGCAAAGCTTGGCCGGCTGCCTTTTTTGCAATCCGCATATAAAGTAAACTGGCTGACCACCAGTATTTCTCCCGCCACATCAGCCAGAGAAAGGTTGGTCTTTCCATTTTCGTCCTGGAAAATCCTTAATCTGCCTATTTTGTCCACCATCTTATCGGCAATAGCTTCCGTATCAGTGTCTGAGACACCTAGAAGCAGCAGAAAACCTTTATTGATAGCCCCGACCTGCCGCCCTTCTACTGTAACTCCTGCATGGGCGACCCGCTGTAAAACAACCTTCATATCCATTCTCCTGTCTACTTTAATACCAGTCTTAAATACTCCAAAAGAGTCTCTGCAGCTGCTTCCCGGTACATGATTTCCCTTGCAAGCACAGGATAATCCGTTATGACATTATCCACTCCCAGCATCTTCATACGTTCCATCTCGCTTTTGCTGTTCACAGTCCATGCATGAACGGCCTTTCCCTTCTCATGGGCAGCTTTCACCAGTCTTTCGCTGACAAAGCTGGAACGCAGACTGATAAAATCTATATTGTCGCTGGAATAATAATCTCCGTAAGCTGCTGAAATGATATATCCGGTCCGGATCTCCGGATCCAGTTCCTTAATCCGGTTCAGATATGAGATTCTGGTTGAAGTGACCACACATTGTTCCTTCATCTGATACTCTTCAATCAGTTGTGCCACCTTATCCGGCAGATCACTGTCTCTGCCCAGGTTTTTGATTTCAATATTCATGCTGATCCGGCCCTTGCAATATTCCATGACTTTACTCAAAGCAGGAATCCGTTCTCCCTCAAAGTCACTGGAAAACCATGTTCCCACATCCAGTATTTCTAAATCTGCAAAGGAATAGGAACCAATGGAACGGTTAATTCCTGATACTCGTTTCAAACTGTCGTCATGTCCCAGAACCACTACGCCGTCTGCTGTCTCCTGAACATCAATTTCTACAAAATCAGCCATATCTTCCACTGCTTTTTTCATAGCTGCCATGGTATTTTCCGGTGCTTTTCTGGAGCTTCCCCGATGGGCGGTTATATGAATCTCATTAAATATGTCTCCCGTAATAGCCGAACCGTTGCGTACCACGTCAAAAAGAGAAAACAGGCTGATTGCGGCCGCAGCCGCTATAATCAGAGCCGGCACCCTCCTGTTTACATACCCTTTCTGAGAATAATCAAAGCTTTCTTCTCTCTTTAAGGGTCTGTCGCTGAACCGGAAATACTGGACGCTTAATGCCCCGAAATTCCAGATAGCTACCATCAGGCTGGTAAGAAAAATGAGAACCAGTTCAATCCGGTCACAGGCTGCCGGAAGTATGGCAAGAGCCAGGCTTCTGTCCGTGAACAGGGTCATTCCGATAGCCGTGACCAGCTCGCAGAATGCATAGACCAGGCGAAGTCCTATCATGGCTGCTGCATAACAGGCAGTAAAATAAACGGTAACTATAACAAGCCGGTTTCTCAAAAGCCGCCAGCTTCTAAGATATCCATCATGAAAATTCTTCTGCTCGATCATGCAGGCGTGAAATGTATAGAGTCCTGGAATAACGGAGATCAAAACCGCCAGCAGGATAAGCACTAACGGTACGAAACCCCACCGCTGCCGAAACAGTTCAGACATTATATAATTCAAAGGTTTTACATGAGTCAGCACCCGGTATATCAGATACAGATTTGACAGCGTGTAATCCGCAAGAATTAAAAGTCCCAGTTTCCAGTTTTTCTTACGCACCTCGCCGGACAGCTTTGCAATCCCACCTGCCAGTATCTCCCAGGGCTTTAGCCTTCTGGAATAGAAAGCCCCCTGATACATCGCAAGGAGGCATCCGGTTTCCAGCGAAAGAATAAGGATTCCGCAGACTGCCAGTCCAAGCAGCACGATAACGGTCCAGGGCCTCATAAGAAATGAACCGGCATTGGCATCTGTCAGATAACTGTATCCGGCCATACGCAGTGCAAACAAGAGGCCTTTATTTAAGATAACCAAATACAGGCTGGTTACCGCAAGCCGGAACAATATCCCAAAAATCAGTGCGTTCTTATGGTTCAGCTTAAGAATCTTTCCAGTCTCTTTTGTTAATGTGCTCATATCGTAACCTTCTTTTTTGGAGGTCAAAGCGGGGATCTTATTTGACAAAGTTAAAAAACAGCCTCAGCGATCGGATTCGTCAAGGCTGTACTTTTTATAATAACTCTTCCTCTGCCGTATATCCTTCCCCTGCTGTTTCTGTCTGCTGTGCCTCGCTCAGCTCCAGAATTGCCTGATTTAAGGAAAACATCTTTCCATCCAGCATATTTACTACATCCGCACAGGCTTTCAGTTCCTGCTGTAAATACGCCGGTGCATTGCCTTCAAACTTATAATATATCTTATGCTCCAGGCTGGCCCAGAAATCCATGGCTATTGTCCTGATCTGAACCTCCACCTTGGTATCCATTGCACCGTCTGTCAGATAAATTGGAATCGTTACCACCATGTGGTAACTCTTATATCCGTTGGGCTTTGGATTCTTGATATAATCTTTAACGTGAAGTACCGTAACGTCACTCTGCTTTGTTATCATCTCCGCAATCTGATAAATATCCGATGTAAAGGAACAGATAATGCGAATTCCGGCAATATCGTTTAACTTCTCCACCATATTGTCGATTGTCACTTCGTAGCCGCAACGTTTCAGTTTCTTGACAATGCTGTCTGGTGTTTTAAGTCTGGACTTGATGTGTTCAATCGGGTTGTAATTGTAGATATGCAAAAATTCATTATTAAGTATCTCAATTTTCGTATTGATTTCCTTTAATGCTGAGTCATACAAAAACATCACAGATTTCCACTGGTCGACCTGGTTAAATGATTTGGGAATATTCATTCCACATTCCCCCTCTCTCTCGCCCGTATTCTCAGTCAGTGAGACAGGGGCAGCCCCTTCATCCGGCAGCCCCTGCGCTCCAAGAATAGTATACCATAGAAACCTGACATTTTATATTCTTTTTCCTGACTTTCTAAAATTTTAATCCTTTTAAGAGTGCTCCCAGCCCTGTGGATGCGGATCTTTCCTCATGGTAGTCAAAGCCCTCCGCCTCGATTTCCTCTTCCGGTTCAATAGCCTTCATGCTTAAGCTGATCTTATTATCTGCAGTAGAAATAATCTTGACCTTAACGGTCTGTCCCTCCTTTAAAACCGCACCGGGATGCTTGATCCGCTGATTGCTGATCTGTGAAATATGAAGCAGGCCGGAAAGACCGTTTTCCAGATTGATGAATGCGCCATACGTCTTTAAGCTGTCCACGGTACCCTCCATAATGGACCCCACTTCGCACTTTGCGATCTTTCGGCTCTTCTCTTCATTCAGCTTTAAAAGGGCCGGCTCCTTGCCGGAAAGTACCAGCTTCTTATTTTCTTCATCTGCAGTAATGACCGTGACATCAATGGTCTTTCCATTATATTCCTCTAAGTCCTCCACATATTCCCCTGCCAGCTTGGATGCTGGTATAAATCCGCGGATCCCTTCCAGATAAGCCACCGCACCGCCCTTTACGATCTCGGAGATCTTTACTTTAACAATTGTGCGGTCATTTAATAAGGAAGTCAGCTTTTCCCATGCCTTGAGCTCATTTGCCATCTTTCTGGAAAGGACGATGTTTCCCTCTCCATCATCGGTATCGATCACAGTCGCTGTGATCTCATCCCCCGGATGGATTTCATTTAGCAGATTAAAATCAGGATCATTGCTTAAATTTTCCTTGTCAATGATTCCCTCCGCGTAATATTTTAAATCCAGGATGACCATATCCTCATTTACGCTTATTACGGTTCCGGTCAGCTCATCTCCTTCATTCACCCGCTTAAAGGATGCTTCCAGTTCCTTTGCATAATCGTCCATGGTCTCCACAGCTTCTTTTGTGACATCTGCTTCTTTCATCTCTTCGCTCATTCGAATTACCTCCATTCTTAAAGTTTTGTTTTACGTGAAATCTACCTATATATTTACCACATCCCGCCTGATATTTCTATAGTTTTCTCAGTAAAAATGTGTTATATTTGAGTTATAAGGAATAATATCCACTGCGGAAACCTGCCGCAGGCAGCACAGAAAGGACAAGAACAATGAACGATATAATGGACCTGCATACCCATACCGTAGCCAGCGGACATGCTTACAATACATTATATGAAATGGCCAGGTCTGCCAAAGACAAAGGCCTTTCCCTCATGGGCTCTACAGATCACGCTCCCAAGATGCCAGGGACGTGCCATGAATTTTATTTTATTAACTTTAAAGTCATTCCCCGTACCCTTTTCGGAGTGAAAATACTCATGGGTACAGAGCTCAATATACTGGATCATACCGGTCGGGTGGATCTTAAAAAGAGCCTCTTAGAGAAAATGGACTATTCGATCGCAAGCATCCATGAACCCTGTTACAAAAATGGAACCACATCTGAAAATACCATGGCTTACGTGAAAGCCATTGAAAATCCCCTGATCCATATCATAGGCCATCCGGATGACAGCCGCTTTCCGGTGGATTATGATACCCTCGTATCTGCCGCTGCTGAAAACAAAACTCTTCTGGAACTCAATTCCAGCTCCCTTCACCCCTTAAGCCCCAGACAGAATGCCGGAGACAATTACCGCACCATTCTGAATTTATGCAGGCGCTACCGGGCCAGTATCATTATTAACAGCGATGCCCATATCGAAACGGATGTTGGAAATCATGAAAGGGCTTGGGAACTTATAAATGAAGTAGGATTTCCGGAAGAACTCATTGTTAACCATTCCATGGAGCGCCTTCTTCCCTACATTCCGAAGCTGGAGGCTTATCTATGATCAACTTCCTGAATCTGGAGTATTTTCTGGCAGTTGCGGAGGAATTAAATATTACCCGTGCTGCCAAAAGGCTTTATATTTCCCAGCAATCCTTAAGCAGCCACATTTCCAACCTGGAAAAGGAATTCGGTATCCAGCTTTTTAACCGAACCATGCCCCTGACTTTAACGTACGCCGGCAGGGCTTTAAAGGTCCGGGCCAAACAGCTTTTAGATTTAAAGGACGAGACATACCGGGAACTGGCCGATATCAAGGATTTTACCACGGGTCAGCTTTCCATCGGCGTTTCCCATACCAGGGGCCGTTTTCTTTTACCGGCTATCCTTCCGGCTTATAAAGAAAAATTTCCAAATATTGAGCTGCATCTGGTAGAAGGGAATTCCTCCGAGCTCAGCTCGGCTCTGATCCATGGAGACATTGATTTGTTGATCGACCTTTTGCCTTTTAAGGCTGAAAACGTAGAGACTGTTCCCATCTGCGAAGAGGAGATTTTTCTGGTAGTTCCGGACCAGATTCTGGACCGGCATTTTCCGGGACGGCAGGAAGCGGTTAAAAAAGAGCTGGAGGAAAACGCTGACATACAGCTCTTAACAAACTGTCCTTACCTTCTCATCAATAAGGGGAACCGGATCCGTACTATTGCTGATGAGATCTTTGAAGATGCCCAGCTGACCCCGACGGTCCTGCTGGAGACAGAGAACATCGAAACTGTGCTGGCTCTTGCCGCCAAAGGCATGGGAATTACATTCTATCCCAAAATGTTCATGTCCGGCACCGATTATATCTGCGATATGGCAAAGAAAAAAACAGGACTCCATTATTATTCGTTAAATTACAGCAGAAGCCATGGCATCCTGGCCTTCGGCTACCATAAGGGCAGATATCTTTCACAGGCCACTGAGGAATTCATACGTATCGCCCGGGAAAATGTATAGGAAAAACGGAATAATGAATTGACAAAGCTATATGAATCTTTTATTATTAAATAGTAACAATTACTAATATAATTATCGATATAAAAAAGGAGCGGCCATGAAGACATTAAAGTACAGCCGTCAACGGGAATCCATCAAAGCCTGCCTGATGGCAAGGAAGGATCATCCCACTGCAGACACCCTTTATACTACCATTCGAGAAGAATATCCGAATATCAGCCTTGGAACCGTATACCGGAATCTTAATCTTCTGGTGGAGCTGGGTGAGATACAAAAGCTGACGTGCGGTGATGGTGCAGATCACTTTGATGCTGACACTTCACCCCACTATCATTTCGTATGTAAACAGTGCGGTCAGGTCTATGACCTCCCGCTCGATCCGATGGATGACATCAATCATCTGGCTCAGGAGCAAACCGAATGCCGGATAGACAGCCATACGATTTATTTCTACGGCACCTGTAAAAAATGTTTGGAAAATAATTGACATTACCTCTTGACAGAAGAAAAGAGATGTGCTAAATTAATATCAGTAACAGTTACTGTTATCGATTAGTGCACGATAATGACAATACTAATAAAATTAAAAAAAAGGAGAAATGGGATCATGAAAAAATGGGTTTGTACAGTATGCGGTTATGTTCACGAAGGAGAGACAGCTCCGGAATTCTGTCCGGTATGTAAGGTTGGTTCTGAAAAATTCAAATTACAGGATGAAGATATGTCCTGGGCCTGCGAGCATGAAATCGGTGTCGCTCAGGGTTCTCCGGAAGATATCATGAAGGATTTAAGAGCAAATTTTGATGGTGAATGCTCTGAGGTAGGTATGTATCTTGCCATGTCAAGAGCCGCCCACAGAGAAGGCTATCCTGAAATAGGCTTATACTATGAAAAAGCTGCTTTCGAAGAGGCTGAACATGCTTCTAAATTTGCAGAATTATTAGGAGAATGTGTGACTTCAAGCACAAAAAAGAATCTGGAATTAAGAGTTGCAGCTGAGAATGGGGCAACAGCCGGTAAATTTGACCTTGCAAAACGCGCCAAAGCATTGAACTTAGATGCAATCCATGATACGGTTCATGAAATGGCTAAGGATGAGGCCCGTCACGGGAAAGCATTCAAGGGCTTGCTGGAAAGATATTTCGGTTAAATCTTTTATAAAGAATATGATATTTTTGGGGAGCGGCTTAGGACATTGCCGCTCCCTTTGCTTTAATCCATTTCTTTCTCAGGATAATAATACTTATTACACCTGCCGATATGTACAAAAGAATAAAAGATGAAGCCAGAGCAGAAGGATTTGATGAACTGGCCTTAAAATTTGAGTCCGTAGGAAAGGCGTAAGCCGCTTATGAAAACTTTAAGAAAAGCAGAAAATTATTAAATTATTCAAATCAAATTCTTAAATATTCTGAACCATTTTTTTCATACCTTGGTTTTTCTCCAATCTCATGTTATACTTTTAACGATAATATTGAACGATTTGAGGGCGGAAACATGATTAAAATAGCGATTGTAGAAGACGATAAGGAATATGTACAAACGCTCAAGGACTATCTGGCAGAGTACGAAGCAGAGCACAGACTGAATTTTAAAATTGAGGTTTTTTCCGACGGCCTTGATATCATAACGGATTATACTGCCAGCTATGACATCATCCTTTTGGATATACAGATGAAACATTTAAACGGCTTGAAAACGGCAGAGAAGCTCCGGAAACTGGATGAGGATGTTATCTTTATATTCATTACTTCCTCATCCCGGTTTGCCATAGAAGGATACATGGTAGATGCGCTTGGCTATGTTTTAAAACCAGTTCCTTATCTTTTAATCAGCCAGCTTTTAAACAAAGCAGTCCGAAGGATACAGAAAAACCAGGAGGTCCATTCCATAAATATTGGCGCAGACGGCGGAACCATGCGTTTAAATACAGATTCCATCTTTTATATTGAAAGCCGGCGGCACCAGATCCTCATACATACGGAAAAAGGCGATTTCATGACTTCCGGACCTTTAAAACGGATGGAAGAGGCATTAAAAACTTTTGGATTTGCCAAATGCCACAACGCTTATCTGGTAAACTTAAAGCATGTTTCCGGCAGCCTGCCGAATGATATACTGTTATTTTCCGGTGAACAGATACCGGTAAGCCGTAACCGGAAAAAAGCATTCATGGATTGTCTTTTGGATTATATGGGAGGGTAAATACAATGGATCTTGCTGAACTTTTAAATACTCCCCGTCTTTATACTGCTTTTGCCGAATGGTATGCCTGCATCATCTATATCCTTATGCTGCGGCGGAGGCATACCAGGAGCCGTCTGGCTGCCTTTTTAACCGGTATGTTCGGCCTGTTTCTTCTTCTTCACCAGATAGCCGGAAACCTTCCGCTTTACTTATGGTTTCCAGGAATGGGTGCTGCCATTCTGCTCATGTACTTCTGTATCTATGCCTCCTGCCAGACCTCTCCCTATGATGCCGGATTCCTTTGTGCCCGCGCCTTTGTTCTGGCAGAATTTGCCGCTTCCTTCCAGTGGCAGCTTTATGTCTGGTGGGCACACAGTACCGGACAGAAGAACCAGATGATTTCTGCAGCGATTATGCTTATTACTTATGGATGCCTTTTTACAGTTTATTATTTTTTGGAAAAAAAACACATTCCGGAAGATGAAGGTATGGATGTTGCAAGAAAGGAACTGCTTGGTGCCGCTTCTATTGCATTAGGCGCCTTTCTGATCAGCAATATCAGCTTTGTCATGCCCAACACTCCTTTTTCCTGCTCTGCCAGTTCCCTGCTCTATGTTCGTACCCTGGTGGATTTCGGAGGACTGCTGTTGCTGTTTGCCCAGCAGGGCAGAAGGAAAGAACTCCGGGCGAGCAGCAAAAACTACGCAATGAACGTAGTCCTGCAGTACCAGTATAACCAGTACCGCCTGGCCATTGATAATATGGAGCTGTTCAGGCGGGAATTTCATGACTTAAAACATTACATGATTGCGATCCGTGCGGAACAGGATCCGGAAAAGCGGGAGCAGTATTTATTGGAAATGGAAAAAGCCATTCATACACAGGAAGCCCTGGCTGACACAGGGAATCAGGTGTTGGATGTTGTGCTGACCACCAAAAGCACCTACTGTGCCCAGAACAGGATTACCTTCACCTGCATGGCCAATGGGGAACTGATTTCTTTTCTTCATGTAAAAGACATCTGTTCCATCATCGGGAATGCCCTGGACAATGCCATCGAATGCGTTTCCCTGTTTGAGGATCCGGAAAAAAGGCTGATTTCTCTTACCATCTGCAGAAAGAACCGTTTTTTGCTGATCCAGTGCGGGAATTATTCGGAAAACCATCTGGAAATAGGGAACAACAGCCTTCCGCCTACCACAAAAGGCAGCAAACTGTATCATGGATACGGTTTAAAAAGCATTCAGGCGGCAGCAAAGAAATACGGCGGCTCCATGACTATTTCTTCCAATGATAACTGGTTTTCCCTTCAGGTCCTGATCCCTGTCCAATAAAAAGCCTGGAATGCCTGGTAGATTTAGAGGGGCGGCAAACAGATTTGAACTGGAAAAAATAAAAGGTCTATAATACTGTTTTTTCCTGGCTGCTGTAGTCCCCTCCAGAAATTCTACCGGAACATTACACTTAAGAAAAGCCTTGTATTTCTCTGACAGTAATAAACTCTGGCCGCTCATTATCCATCACTGCAGCACATCTGTTTGAGTCAAGCTTGGTCTTTTCTGTATCCAGGGTACCGGATAGCTCCGCCTTATCTTTCCACATTCCCAGGTGCCGGCCAATCAGCTCCAAAGCCTTCACTTTATCATTCAGCTTGATCTCTATGCCATTGGCCCCTTCCTTAATTCCGGCAATGGCTCCCAGCTTGTCCACTGATATTTCATTTGTGGACTTTACCTGCACTGCTTTATAGCTTCCTCTGTTTTCAATTGTCACAAAATCAGTGATATCCGCAAAGCCGACCTTCGCCAGTTCCCTTAAAACCATGTCCTGAGTGATTTCAGTGCGCTTTTCCCGGTCTTTCATACGCTTTTCAACATAGGACGCAACGTTAGCATTTGTTAGCAGCCTGCTGCTATTTACTCTGGCTGTTTCGTTTTTCTTTACCTTGGGATAAACCACTTTGTAAGCCCTGGTGGCATTTAAATCAATCAAGTATTCATCTGCAAATATTTTTTGTTTGGCTGTTAATGTCATCAATCTCACCTCACCTTCCATTTTGACCACCTCCACTTCATTTCTCCTTCTGTATCATCTATAGCGTAATAAGTTACTCCATATTTTTCTGCTTCTTGATTATACAATGTATATGCATACTTAAGTTTACCAACCTTTATAGATTTCGAAGTATTGTTCTTAACCTCGTTTTTTAATGCTGTTTCCGCTGCATACGCAATACAATAACCGCCAAAGATTAATTTTCTTTTTATGTACATAAGTCTCCTTTTTTATATATGTTTACTTTTATTTATCATCTTTAAATATAATTTTAAAAATCGGGAAGAACACCCAGAATGAAATTGCCGAATTAATCAGCATAGTGATCACATCTGCAATGGTCTCTCCCGCTGCGCCCAGTTTAAAACCTTTCATAAAAAGGTTATAAACCGGTGCCTTATAAAGGCCCTGAAGGGCAGCTGCACCAATGGTGATAATGATATAGGCAATCACATACCACATGGCCGCCTTTACGGCACTGTTATCAGCCTTAAAGGTCACATTTCTCTGCAGAAAGAAATTGATGATCTGCGCAATCCCCATGGTGGTCTCCACAGCCAGGAAATACGCAAGCCCGCCTCCGCCGCCCGCAGAAAACCTTCCTGCAGCATAATCAAATATATAATACGGCGTACTATCCAGATTCGCTCCCACATGCCATATCTGGAAATTCGTATCCACCAGTGCGGTCATCCCGAAAATATTCCGGAAAACAGGCATTAAAACCATTTGTAACATCGTAACTCCGTTGGATACGAGAAAAAAAATTAAAAATTGTGCTATGTTTGGGTGTTTATGGGTAAATGCTTTCCACCCGGCTTTTGTGCCTGCCAGCATGTGATCCCTCCTTCTATTTCCCGGAAAGCTTTTTTTCATAATCCTTATTTGCTTTTGTATTGGCAAAAATTCCGCCGATAAACTTTTTCATGCCCCGAAAGAAATGGCCGTTCACCACCAGAACCACTCCCTTCATCATTTCCATGCTGACCGCTCCTCCGGTCACTTTAGCGATTCCGCGGAAAGGCATGTTATAGATAAAAATGAGGTTTAAATTAAGTTTTCCTTTTGCCTCATTTCGGTTTATCAGACAGGTCAGAATCCGCCAGACCAGTCTTGCCAGTGGACTTTTCGCATAACCCATCTGGCAGAGGGCATCGTTTAATCCCAATTCACCGGACCATGTTCCTGCCGGAATCGGATAGCCAAGCAGGGCTTCAAATTCTTTATCCGGTACATTCTGTATTTTTCCGGAATAATAGGAACCAAGCTTTTCCGGGTCATAGGGAAGGATTTTTGTGGTCCCTTCCCTGACCACAGTCTGGCTCAGCCTTAAATCTGCCACATTCGCACCAATGTAAATGGTATAAACGCCGCCCTCTACTTCAAAACGGCCCGTTGCACTGTTCCAGTAACGGAAGGTCTTATCGTCAAAAGGAATCGTTACCGTCCTGCTTTCCCCGGTTTTTAAGAATACCTTTGTAAATCCCTTTAATTCTTTATCAGGACGAAATATCTTCCCCTTGGGTCCTCCTACATATAGCTGTGCAACTTCCTTTCCGTCAGCCTTACCAGTGTTGGTAAGCGTAAAGCTGACCTCATCTTCCGATACCTGAATGTTATCATAGGCAAACGAGGTATAGGACAAGCCATAGCCAAAGGGATACTGTACCTGAACCTTTCCGGTATCATAATATCGGTAACCCACATAAATCCCCTCCCGGTATTCACAATTGCGCTCTGCGCCCGGGAAGTACGAAAAGGCAGGGGTGTCTTCATACCGCAGCGGGCAGGTCTCGCTTAGCCGGCCGGAAGGATTCACCTCTCCGGTGATCACACGAAGCACAGCACCGGGTCCTGCTTCCCCGCTTAAGTAACTGTGCAGAATAGACTTACATTTATCTTGCCATGGCATCTCTATAGCAGAGCCTGCACTCAAAATAGCTACAATATTAGAATTTACCGCTGCCAGTGCCTCCAGCAGTTCGATCTGGTTTCCTGGAATCTTCATATGAGGGCGGTCCATTCCCTCTGTCTCACTCAGTTCATTAAGGCCAAAGCAGTAAAGGACCACATCAGCCCCAGCCGCAAGTTTCAGTGCCTGTTCTTTTAAGGCGTCATCGTCTCTGCCGTTTCGCAAATACCCCCTGGCGCAGCCGGTTACTTCTAACGGATAGTCTCTGATTAACTCCTGCATGTTCTCCAGATGAATGGTGTTAACCAGGGAAGAACCAGCTCCCTGATAGCGGGGCGTGAATGCAAAGTCACCGATCAGTACGACCTTGCATCCAGGCTTTAATGGAAGCAGCCCATTACTGTTTTTCAGCAGGATGATACTCTCCTCTGCTGCCTTCCCGGCCAGTATATGGTGAGCAGCCCTGTCATAGGAATACTTCCTTCCCTTACGGCCAGCCGTCAGCGTAAGCACCGCATCCAGCAGATCATCGACGCAGGTATCCAGTTCTTCCATGGTAAGTCTGTTGTCTTCCACTGCAGCAATCACCTCTCTGGCAGAATAAAGTCCAGGTGAAGGCATCTCCAGGTTGGAACCCGCGGCCACCCCCTTCACATGATCGTTGGAACCGCCCCAATCGCTGATTACAACGCCGTCAAATCCCCACGCTCCACGGAGGATGTCCTTGAGCAGATGCTCATTCTCATTGGAATAGGTCCCATTGACCTCATTATAACTGGTCATGATGGCTTTGGCCCCGCCCTCTTTCACTGCAATTTCAAAACCCTCCAGATAGATTTCTCTAAGCGTCCTCTCATCCAATACGGAATTCGTAGTCATGCGGTGCAGCTCCTGACTGTTGACTGCAAAATGCTTGGGACATGCATACACTCCCTGGCCCTGGATTCCTTTTATATAAGCAGCCGCCAGTTTCCCGGACAGATATGGGTCCTCTGAAAAATACTCAAAATTTCTTCCGCAAAGGGGGCTTCTTTTAATATTAAGACCCGGTCCCAGCAGGATGTTTACATCCAGTGCCAAGGCTTCTTCCCCCAGTGCTGCTCCGATCTCCTTACAAAGCTCTTCATCCCAGCTGTTTGCCACTGCGGCTGCAGTAGGGAAACAAGTGGCCGGAAGAGAATCATTTAAACCCAGATGATCCCCTTCCTCTGCCTGTCTGCGGATACCATGGGGACCGTCGGAACAAAATATGGAAGGAATGCCAAGCCGTTCAATGTTCCGGGACTCCCATACGTTTTTACCGCTTAAAAAGGCTGCCTTTTCTTCTATTGTCATCTTTTCAATGATATCGGTATGTTTCATGTCATTTTCCTCCGTGATTTAAGCTTTATTCTTCTGCTTCCTGTGATTCCTGTTTCTTTTTATAAAGCTGCATGATCCTTACTTCCAGGACCACGAATCCTGCTGCCAGAATAACATCCGTCACGATGGCTGCAATCTGCCATGGGAGAAGACCACTCTTAGCGTTATCGCCTTCGTATGCCCGGCTGTTCACTACCGTATACATAATATTTTTACATGCCCTGCGCATGGCCTGAAGGCTTGTTGCGCTTTCCGTATCCTTTACATGGTTGGTTTCGGTGTCATAGGCTACCAGCATGGAATCATTTCCGTTCCGGATTTCCTGATCTGCATTCTGGTATCCGTATCCGCCGAAATAATCTGTCAGCACAAACCCACGAAATCCCCATTCATCACGAAGCACGGTGTTTAGCAGCGCATTGGATGCACCTGCATATTGAGTTCCGATGTAATTGAATGACGACATCACCGCTTTTGCTCTGCCTTCCTTGACCGCAATCTCAAATGGCTTCAAATAGATTTCACGGATTGCCTGTTCGTCAGACCATGTACAGAGCATATTGAGCCGGTTCGTTTCCTGGTCATTGAGCGCAAAATGCTTGATATAAGCATATACTCCATGGCGTTCTGCGCCCGTCACCGCACTGGCTGCCATTTTTCCCGACAAAACACCATCCTCGGAATAATACTCAAAATTCCGTCCCCCAAAAGCAGAGCGATGAGTATTCATGGCAGGTGCATACCAGCCGGATACCTTCATTTCATCTGCCATCTTACCAATGTTTTCCCCAAATGCCTCTGCAATGTCACGGTTCCAGGTACAGGCAATCATGACTGCAGATGGAAAACCAATGGATCCGGTTCCGGTAAAATTATTGTTTATTGAGGCCGGTCCGTCGCAATCCACGGTTCCTGCTTTATCTACACTCTTTGCTGCTGCGGTCTGGTACCCCCCGATGGCAATCATGGTATCCATTTCCGTGACTGTCAGCTGGTCAAGGAGTTTCTCCCACTGGGGATCATCATAATGAAGGCCCCGCATGGCGGCAAGGGATAATCTATTATTAACACCGGTCACCGGCATCATGTCTGTTTCTTTGTTATGATCCGCCGGGACATAATTACTGTTGTTCACAAAGGCTTTCTTATATTTTTCCGGCATTGACCTGCCTGTTGGTGCAGCCGTGGCATCTTTGTAATTTGCGAATCCATCTGCCCGTGAAAGATAAGTAACCCCTCCATCTGCTTCTTCAAACCGGTTGCCTGCTGCCGTCTTGTCAAAAAAGCGGGGATGCGATTCATCATATACAACCCCAGAGCTGACAGAGTAGGTTTGTTCTTTTATTATGTTATGGGAATCCGTACGTATGGAAATTCCATAATCTCCTGCCTCCAGGACATAGGAGCCTTTTCCTGCTGTATCATAGGAAGCCATGTCTTCCGCCCTGAACGAGACTTGTATGGTCTGGGACGCTCCCGGCTCCAAAATATCAGTCTTGTCAAATGCGATCAGGTTGGATGCAGCCTTTTCTATACCGCCGTTGGTATAGGGTGGATTGTAATAGACTTCTACCACATCCTTACCGGCTTTGTCTCCGGTATTGGTAACAGCCACATCAAAGGAAATTGTTCCATCTGTCTCCGATATGGCCCCCATTTCCTGAGTAAAGGTGGTATAAGACAGGCCATATCCAAATGGATAAAGCACCGTATTACCATAATCGATCAGGCCTTCCTCTGAGGCAGTCTCATAGAAACGGTAGCCTGCATAAATGCCTTCGACATAATTGACAAAGCTGGGATAGGTTGCTTCCCCCTTAAATACCTTGCCTTCAAATTCATTCATATTATCATAAACAAAGCTTCCAAAGTTATGATAACAGGGTGTGTCAGCTAAGAGTATCACAAAGGTGTCACTTGTCTTTCCCGATGGATTGACAGCACCGCTCACGATCTCCCCCAGTCCATCAAAGCCGGACTGACCAGTACCAGGACACCAGATGGCGCTCTTGATCTGGCTGTAATCTTTTAAAAATCCAAGTTCCATGGCATTGGCACCGTTATATACCAAAACGACTTTTTCAAAATTGGAGCATACCAGATCAATCAGATCTTTTTCCGTCCGGCTTAACTGCAGGTAATGATCTCCAGCTTCAAAATCCTTATATTCCGTTGAATTATCCGAATAGGTAACTGCACTGACATCCGTCGGCAGATCGGCTCCCTCCCCGCCCACACGGGTAATCACGATCATTGCCGTATCGGAAAATACCTTTGCATCAGCCATCAGCTTGCTGCCGTAGGAATCCTTTGGGGGTTCGGGAAGGGTCCAGTCCTGCTCCCACATCCCCACGGCCGGGCGGTCTGTCCGGTATGCCGTATAAAAATCAGATAGCCCGGTATTCAGCCTGAATCCCGCATGCTCCAGACCCTGTATAAGAGATACGGTCTCATATGCGTCTGAAAGGGAACCGGAGCCGGTTCCGCCATAGCATGGATTGGTAGAAGCCCAGCCAAAAATATTTAAATTGGAATCAGCCTTCAGGGGAAGGAGATTTTCTTCATTCTTTAAAAGTACGATCCCTTCTTGCGCAATCTCCGTACAGAGATCCGCAGCCTTATTTGAGGTTTCCTCCGAAATCGTACCACTGCCGGTTGCGAGGGAAATCAGACTGGACATGGGTCCCCAGCAGATCATGTTCACTACAATGGCCAGTGCCAGCAGAATAGCTATTATACCATGGCGGCGGACCAAATACCTGGCGGCTGCCTTTTTGTTTTTACATACCACCATTGCTGCAACAGCAACCGCCAGTACAACAGTAAATCCAATCAGATACGGCACGCATAGATTGACAATTTTCAATACATCATCCATGTTGATTTGTAACATTTCTTTCCTCCTCCTCAATACTAATTACTACAGGCCTGTGGTATATATAAACTTTAACATGATTTTAAAGCCCAGGACTGTTTTGTGCATAACTGGTATAATTTTCTGCATAAATAGAAGCCGGCCTGTGCCGGCCGGCTTCTGTTAAGGAGAACTCTTTCTGCGTGTCTCGTTTTTATATTGTTTTACTGTCATTTTCTCGTAATTCTTAAAAACCTTGCTGAAATAACTGCTTTCATTATACCCCAGCCGGAACGCCACCTCTGCAATACTGTCTTCCGTAAAATAAAAATACCCTTTTGCCAGATGCATCTTTTTCATATGAAGATACTCTGTAACACTGACCTTCAGCTGCTCCCTGAAAATTCTGCTTAAATATCCCTGGCTGATCGAACAGTTTTCAATAATATTATTCAGAGTAATATCTTCTTTGATATGCTTTTCTATATACAGAAATATATTTTCCAATAAGGGATAACGGCTGATGCTGTTTTGCTGAAAGAGATAATCCATAATTCTGAAAAGCCATAATTCAGATGTTTTTCTCTCCAGGATCAGTCCTTCATTTATGGGGAACATCTCCCCTAAGTTTCTGCTTTCATCGTAGACATTCCTGGTGTCTAAAAGATTCTGGCCCAGGTATGTAAAAACCTTAATCAGCCTTACGGAATCGCTGCCGGAAATTTCGTAAATATCATCAATAATCCCGGACAGGCCCGTATAGAATTCCCTGAAATCCTTACGCCTTAAAACGGATGCCAGTGCTTCCTGCTGGCTTAGGATTGAATCTTCATGATCTGTTTTATAATTTTCCAGTATTTTTTTCAGGCAGTTCCATGTAATAGGCTTTTCAATCACGTCTTTGATTACATCACTGGCTGCGCTGCGGATTAATACATTGGCAGCATAGGACGATAGAATATAAATGGTTATTTCCGGATTCGACTGATGGATGATTCTGCTTGCTTCCAGTCCGGTAATTCCCGGCATCAACATGTCCATGAACACGATGTCAATTGCATCCTCCTTACATGCTTTCACTGCGTTTTCTCCGCTTCCGGCCAATTGGACCACATTAAACGCTTCATCCTTTGTTATCATAATTTTCAATGCTTCCCGCATAAGAATGTCGTCATCTGCAATCAAAACCCTATACATGATCATTCAGTCCTTTCTTCGTGATGCTCTCAGGCCAGACCAGGATACTCTTACAGCCTTTATCCCTATAACTTTCTACAACAATTTCATATTCATCTCCAAACAGCTGCCTCATTTTCTCTTTTGCATAGTCCATCCCAAGCTTAATATAATAGCCTTCATGCCTGTCCTTATATGTCTCATATTTCGCTTCCAATTCGGCATCGCTTAACCCGTAACCGGTATCACTGACCTCCAGTACCAGGTTATTGTTTCTTAAGTATCCTGTCACCGAAATCTTCCCGCCTTCTTTTTTCGGCATAATACCGTTATACAAGGCATTCTGAATAAAGGGCAGGAGGATGTCCGACGGCATCTTCCGCATATGCATTTCTCTGGGAACCTGGATGGAATACTCAAGCCTTCCTCCCAGCTTCTTCTGCTGGAATTTCAGATACTGCTCAGCGTGTTCCAGTTCTCCTGAAATAAGGACAAACGTTCCCTTTTCCATATATTTGTATTTTGTGTATTCGATAAATGAACTCAGTGTTTCTCTGAACCCGGAGGCATCTTCGATAATAGACAGATTCATTAAGGAAGTGAGAATGTCCAGATTCTCATAGGGGTTCGTACGGATCTTCAGTTCCTGTAACTCATAGTTTTTCTGAACATTTTCCTTCATATAGCGTTGGTTCAGGGCCTGTATATTCTTAATGCGTTTTTTCAGTATATTTTCCTGCATGTGCTGGTTGACTTCATTTTCGCTTAACTGGTTTATGACCAGAAAAACAAGATTCGCAATATCCATGAATTTTTCATAGGAATATACGGGAATATCCTTAAGCGCCTCCTGGCACTGGGACACTACCTGGTCCAACTCAGAAGAGTGCATAACGGAAGCCAGGCGGCTGACAGACTCTGGTGCATCATGACACTGTATCTGCCCTCCGATAAAGCCGCCCAGATAATGCCCCCGCACAATAATGGGGATTGCAACTTCCAAAAGGCCGCATGGACAGAAGTATACATTTGTCTTTTTTGTAACTGCTGCCTGGATCGAACCAAATGCATCGGAAGATTTACACCTTTCAAATGCCTCAGGACAACTTCGTACCTGCCTGCAGAAGCGGGAAAAGTATGTTGGATCTGTAATAGGCTCTCCCCTGTAATCCACCGTGACAAAAGCCAGTCCCGTTGCCTTGGATAGACTTTCCTGAATGTTTTCCAGCTTCTCTTTTCCAAATAGATGGATAATGTCTAGTTTATTGACATTTCCTTCATCATTGGTTATGAAATATTCATCTAACGTGTCCGGCGATAATTCAGCCATGTGGATCAGATCCTGATATTCTTCCATCTCCTTAACCTCTCTTCTATACTAGTATTATTATTATTTTACCATTTTCCCCGCTTTTGTTAAACAATCTGTTTTCTGATTCCAGATAATACAAGAAGACCGGGCTGTATTTTAAACCAGCTCGGCCTTACGCTTATTCTGTCATGCAGTCCCTATACCCGCCTTTCATAAATACTTAATAAGATTTCCCGAATAGCAGCGGTTCCGATTTCTCTCGGGGTGCTGGACAGACAGTTATCCATAAGGGCATTATCTATCATATTTTGAAGTTGTTGTTCGTACTCCCCGCGATTAATATCCAGTTCCCTTATGGAAGACGGCATATTCATAGAGTGCATAAGCGTTGTAATCAGTTCTTTTAAAGCTTTCACGGCAAACTCCGGAGCTTCATCCTTGCCGGCCAGCTGCACCTTATAAGCAAGTGCGGCATATTTTTCCATGATATCATGGTTAACACTGTTATATTCAATCACCCTGTTTAACAGGAGGGCATTGGCCAGTCCATGGGGAATATGAAAAGTCCCTCCCAGCTGATGGGCAATGCTGTGGTTAACACCCAAACCGGCTGTATTAAAAGCCATACCGGCCAGGGTAGATGCTTCATGCATCAAAGTTCTTGACTCCAGGTTTTTTCCGTCTCTGTAACAGCTTAAAAGTGCTTTTAAAAGGAGTTCTACCGCCTTTTCCGACAGCGCATCGGAAAATACATTAGAACCTGTGGAAACATAGGCTTCCAGGGCATGGGTAAACACATCCATCCCCGTATTGGCTGTGACAGCAGGCGGAACAGACAACGTAAGCCTTGGGTCCAGAATTGCCACATCTGCCAGGATATCTTCGGATAAGATCAGGTGCTTGCTCTTATTTTCGAGATCCGTAATGACAGCAGCCGACGTAACCTCTGATCCGGTCCCGCTGGTTGTGGGAATTGTAATAAACAGAGGCTTTGGAACCAGTTCCTTTAACCCGGCAAAATAAAGAATCCCTTTTGCTGTATCAATGGCAGATCCGCCGCCAAATCCTATGACGATTTCAGGACGTACCTTTAAGATCATGCCTAGCCCCTTTCCCACCACAGAAGTGGTGGGATCCGGGACTGCCTGATCAAAAATCTCCACAAAATTGCTGGAATCCAGAACATCTGTTATATAATTTACGGCACGGCTTTCTGACAGAAACTTGTCACAGACCACCAAAATCCGTTTATTCCGGATCTTCTGCAGATATTCGATTGCATAATGTCCACTGCGTATCCTGGTTTTTATATATAAATTTGACATGTGCACTTCTCCTTAACAGACAGTCTGTACGTGGGTGTAAACGAATTCAGCGGATACTGAATGCATCGGTCAGAACACATTTGCGCTTCCTGCAGAAGGATCTTGGCGAAGTCAGGCCTTCCCCCGTAGGGCCTGCAATGGTAAAGGTTGTATAACCTTCTCCGCCCGCTCCGATTCCTGCATAAGACGGAGCATTCTTAACAAAAATGGTTGTCTCCAGAATCTTAGCCATTTTACTCAGCTTTTCTACGTTTTTGGAATGCATCATGGCAGTATGGCGGTTTCCATGCTCTGCTTCATGAGCATATTCAATTGCCACATCCACATCCGGTACACGTACCACCGGCAGGATCGGCATCATCATTTCCTCCTGGACGAGAAGATGATCCTTTGGTACCTCCATGATAATGATCCGGATGCTGTCGTCAGCCACAATTCCCAGTTTCTCCAGAATATACCTGGCACTCTTCCCCACAAAGGAGGTTTTGGGGCCTCCCTTTTCATTGGTAACCAGTGTTACCAGCTGATTAAGAACTGCTTGATCCGTAATCTGATAGGCACCGTTTCGCTTCATATGATGGATCAGATGATCACAGATTGCCTCCACTGCAAATACTTCTTTTTCTGCAATACAGGGAACGTTATTATCAAAGCTGCTGCCATCCACAATATCCTTTGCAGCCTTTTCAATATCGGCTGTCTCGTCTACTACAACCGGAGGATTCCCCGCACCCGCACCGATTGCCTTTTTTCCGGAGGACAGCACCTTCTTTACAATGGAAGGGCCTCCTGTGGCCACCAGCAGACGCACCTTGGTATTTTCTATCATTTTGTTGGTATTTTCTATGGATGGCTCTTCCACCATGGTAATTAAGTTGGAAGGCGCCCCGTTTTCCTTTAATGCTTTGTTCAGCAGCTTTACAAGCAGCTGTGAAACTTTTTTTGCCCTTGGATGAGGGCTATAGATAACCGTATTTCCTCCTGCAATCATTGAGATGGAGTTATTAATAATTGTTTCAGTCGGATTCGTGGTGGGTGTGATTGCACCGATTACTCCAAAGGGACAGTATTCCACCAGTGTAAGCCCGTTATCTCCTGTCACCGCCTCTGTAACCAGGTCTTCGGTTCCTGGTGTTTTCTCGGCTGCCAGGCGGTTTTTAATAAGCTTATGTTCGTAATGTCCAATCTCTGTCTCTTCAACTGCCAGTCTGGATATCAACTCCAGATTTTCCCTTTTCAATACGGTGGACCTGATAACATCCACGTATTTCTGGCGATCGGCAATGTTTGAAAACAGCAGCTTTTTCTGAGCTTCTTCTGAAGCGGTAATTGCTTCATCCATTGTTTCAAATATACCGTATTTTTCCACCTGAGGTTCTATAAACTTCTGAGGCTGTTCTAACTTTATCTCCTTTAAAACCTGTTCCACCATTTGCTCGATTACTTTTATATCCATTTCCAAGATCTCAAACCTTCTTTCCTTTACTCAGAATCTGCAATGGCATTCCACGCAATTCCAAGGGGGGTTACAAGCAGTCCATCATTTGTCTTGACGGTTGTTATCCCCAGTTCTTTTTCAAATGTACTTTCGAATTCTTTAAAGCAGCTGGCTCCGCCTACTACGTAAACACGGTCCACATCGTAATCCGCAAGGTACCGCTTTACAATGGCAGCCATTTTCTGCACCACCGGCTTTATAATAGGAAAGACATCGTTTTCCTTATCCCTGTCTTTCTTTAATTCCTCAGCCTCTTCTATGGAAATCCCATAATATCCGGCCAGAACCAGAGTCATATGAGTGCCTCCTGTAGGTTCATCTGCGGTAAACATAACATCTCCGTCCTTCAGAATACTGATACCCGTGGTACCGCCGCCTACATCCACAACAGCGCCGTCTGTGATTCCCAATACAGAGGCCGCAGCGGTAGGCTCATCAATGACATTGATGACTTCAAATCCGGCGCCTTCCACCACATTGGAAATACACCGCACATTTCCCTCTATAATTCCAGGGGGAACCGCTGTGGCAGCAGTATCCAGCGTTACTCCCAGCATTTCCTCCAGATGGGCCTTCAAACGTCTGACCGTCTGCATGGCCCCTACAAAATCCACTACAATCCCGTCCTTTACCACTTTTGAAACTGCAGTAGCGCCTGCAACCGGATGATTTTCTTCATCTGCTACAGCGATTACGATATTGGCAGTTCCCAGATCCACGCCTGTCTTTAACGGGCCGGAAAAAGGCCTGCACCGGTTCTCTTCTATCAGCTCAGCAAAATCAGACAGCACTCCATTGGCTATGAGCATACAACCCCTCTTTTCTGCTTCTATCATTTATGCCTGATCATTACATAATCATGATTGCTTAAAGCACAGGCATTGGCTTCATCCACGTCAACATGCATTTCCAGGGAAAATTGATCCGATACTCTTATAAGGACATCACCGAATATACCGTGTCTCTCCCCAAAGGTTTCAACTTCTACCATGTCTTTATCTTTCACTCCCATTGCATCAGCCTGCTTTGGTGTCATATGAATATGACGCAGGGCAATAATCGCCCCCTTTGAAAGTAAAACGGATCCCTTTGGGCCGATCATCTCAAGACCCGGAGTTCCTGATAAATCTCCGGATTCCCTGATAGGCGGCCGGATTCCGAGACGAAAGCTGTCAGTTTTCGAAATCTCAATCTGGCTCTGTTTCCTGACCGGTCCCAGTATTCTTACCCGGTCAAACTCTCCCTTCGGTCCCCGTATAATCACGGTTTCATTACTTGCATACTGGCCCGGCTGTTTTAAGTCGCTTTTCTTTGTCAGCTGGCAGCCTTTGCCGAATAAAGTTTCCAAATCTTCCTGCGTTACATGTACATGCCTGTTTGAAACTCCTATAGGGATTTTGTATGCATTATATGTATTTACTTTTTCCATTACCCGCTGGGTAACCAATTTTAACAATTCTTCATGAACAATCATTCCAATCCCCTTCCGGAATCCTTCATACCTGTATATTATAATGACTTCGGTAATATTTTTTCCACATCCATATGGGGTCTTGGGATTACATGCTGGGATACTACCTGGCCTACGCCTGCTGCGGCAGCTGCCCCTGCATCTACGGAAGCTTTCACCGCACCCACATCTCCTCGCACCATAACGGTTACCAGGCCGGAACCAATTTTCTCATATCCGATTAATGCCACGTTTGCTGCCTTTGTCATTGCATCTGCTGCCTCGATGGCTCCTACCAGCCCCTTTGTCTCAACCATTCCTAATGCTTCGTTTGACATATGTTTTTCCTCCTGATTTTCATATCGTTTGATTTATTTTCTGCTTAAAGCGGATATTCGCAATCCGCTTCCCTACTTAATAGGGTTAACATGCCAATTGCTTTAAAATCCATGCCTTATCCGTTTCTTCCCACCGAAATCCCTGATTTGTTCTTCCAAAGTGCCCATAAGCCGCCGTTTTAAGATACTGAGGACTTCTTAAACTCAATTCAGAGATATAGTCGGCCACCCGGAAAGAAAACACATTTTTTATCAGTACTTCTATGTGGCTGTCCGGTATTCTTCCAGTACCGAAGGTATTCACTGTAATGGCCTCAGGCTCTATCCCGCCGATTACATAAGCCAGTGAAACTTCGCACCGCTTTGCCAGCTCTGCCGCCACAATATTTTTTGCTACATACCGGGCCATGTATGCGGCCGAACGGTCCACCTTCGTCGGGTCCTTTCCTGAAAAAGCTCCACCGCCATGTTTTCCAATGGTTCCATAGGTATCTGCCATGATTTTTCTCCCGGTGACCCCGGTATCACCTGCCGGACCACCGATAACAAATCTGCCTGTAGGATTTACGTGGATCTTTGTGTCCGGCGTCATCCAACAGGAATCTATCACTGGATCTATGACTGTACACCGGATAAATGCCTCTAATACCTTATGGGGAATTTCTTCGCTGTGCTGGGCGGAAACAACAATACTGTGAATGCAGACAGGCTGGCCCGCACCGTTATACTTCATGGTAACCTGGGTTTTGCCGTCAGGATACAGAAAATCCACTTTCTGGACTTTTCTTACGTAAGCCAGCCGTTCTGCAAGACGGTTGGCCATATAGCAAGGCAGCGGCATCAGGCTTTCTGTCTCATCTACGGCATAACCATACATGATCCCCTGGTCACCGCCTCCCAGGACCTCCTTTTCTTCTTGGCCGCTTTTTGTCACTCCCATGGAAATGTCCGGGGACTGATTATGTATATTGGTGAAGATCATACATGTATCGGCGTCAAATCCCTTTCCACATTCCACGTAACCTATATTTCTGATAATCTCCCTTGCCTTCGCAGCAATATCCACCTGGGCTTTGGAGGTGACCTCTCCTGCGAGCATCAGGGTATTGGCAGATGCCATGGCTTCGATTGCAACACGGGATTTTGGGTCCTTTTCAAGATAAGCATCCAGAATTCCATCTGCAATCTGGTCACATACCTTGTCAGGATGGCCTTCTGTCACGGATTCTGAAGTCACAAAGTATGTTCTGTCATCGTGTCCTTCCATATTCCATCAACCTGCTTTCTTAACAATTAACGGATCGTAAAGCCACTGGTCAGCGTACATCTTCTTCTCCTTGTAAAATGCCTCGCCGACGTAGTTCCCTCTCCTGTTGCTGTGGCAATTGTAAAACTGGTGTGGCCTTCTTTATCAAAACCGATTCCCAGAAGAGACGCCCCGTTCTTCACGAATACGGAAGTCTGCATTTTCTTAGCTGCCCTGTTTAGGTGTTCAATGGATTCGGAATGAATGGTTGCCGTATGCTTATATCCCTGTTCAATCTCCAGCGCAGTCTCCAGCGCCTCATCGAAATCTGCAGCCTTGACTAACGGCACAAGAGGCATCAGAAGCTCCAGCGTTGCAAAAGGATGTGTTCTTTCTGTCTCCGCAACAATGAGCTTTACCTGGCTGGCACACGGGATTTTTGCATATTCAAGAATTTCATTGGCATTCCTGCCTTCCAGTCTTTTGTTTATGACAAAATCTTCTGTTACCGCCGCATCAAGCAGCTTTTTGATTTCCGCTTCATTCTTTACGTAATACACTTCATTTTTCAACAGTTCAAAAATAAACCGGTCCGCCGCACCTTCCACCACAACTATGCATTTCTCCGAAGTGCACATGAGATTATTGTCAAAGGATGCCCCCTGGACAATATCTCTTGCAGCTTTTTTTAGATCTGCAGTTTCATCCACAATCGCCACCGGATTGGCAGGCCCGGCTCCTATTACCTTTTTTCCGGATGTCATGGCCTGGCACAGGGAACTGCTGCCTCCGGTGCAGACCACCAGATCCACATCCGGATGGCTCATGACCTCTTTAGTGAATCCCATCAGGCTTTCATGCAGGGTTACCACAAGGTTATGAATGCCGCAGATATTGCAGATGGTATCGCTGATTACAGTGGTCAGGAATTGCGAAACCCGGACTGCTCTCGGATGTGGGCAATGAATGACTGCATTTCCAGCAGCCAGCATACCTATGGTATTGTTGATCAATGCTGCACAGGGATTGGTACAGGGATGGATCGCACAGACAATTCCGAAAGATGACAGCTCATATAACGTCATGCCGTGATCTCCTGTGCTGACTTCTGTAACCAGATCCTCCACACCAGGGGTTTTTTCAATGGCAAGACTTATCTTCCTGGCCTTATCCTCTCTGTTGCCCATTCCGGTCTCCGCTGCTGTCATGGCAGCAAGCTCATTTACCATGGGGCGAAGCGCTGCCTTCACACCTTCCAGTATTTCCTTCCGTTCATTTAAGGTCAGCTCTGCATACCTTGTGTAAGCTCCCTTTGCGGCAGCTACAACATCTGTAACACTGTAATAAATACTGCTTTTCATGTCATACATTACCTCCTTTCCTCTAAAATTAACGACAATAACCGGCTGTCAGTGATCCATTGAATCGACTATTCCGATAATCGCCATATCAATGACCGCCTCTCGCTTCGTTTTACCTATGCGGACAGAAGAGCCCTGGCCAATAAGGACCGTTTCACCGATTCCGGCTCCTACGTAATCCACAGCCACTTCCTCTGAATCAACGAAATTACCATTTCCGTCAATCCTTCTGATGATCATCAGCTTATAGCCTATCAGGGTTTCATCCTTTCTGGTAGCCACAACGGTACCTATAATCTTAGCCAATCTCATACTGTTCCTATTCCTTTCATGGAAGACCAGGCTGCTTCATTTATATGGCGCTTTTATATCCGCTATTTTTTATGCTTTGCTGCAGAGGTCTTCCTTGCTGCTGCCGTGCCCCCGGCCGGTACCTGTTTCTTTGTCTCTGACTGTTCCTTTGTCTCCGGCTGTTCCTTCGTCTCCGGCTTTTCCTTCGTCTCCGGCTTTTCCTTCGTCTCCGGCTTTTCCTTTGTCTCCGGCTTTTCCTTTGTCTCCGGCTGTTCCTTTGTCTCCAGCCGTTCCTTTGTCTCCGGCTTTTTCTCAGCCTTCGCCGGAATCTCCGGCTTTTTAAGCTCTGTCGTTTCCTGAACCAGCGCCTCAGGCTTAGCCGCTTCTTCTATATGTATCTCTGCTTTCTCTGCCTGAACCGGCGGTTTCTGCTCCAAAGGAGCGGCCGGCTTGAGCAGTTTTGAATTACAAAATGTATGTTCAACATAATCAGAAGGCCTCGGAATGACTTTACTGGAAACCAGCTTCTGGTTCGTGATCCCAACCTGCCGTCCTGCATTTACAGCCGCGTTCACGGCTCCCACATCCCCGGCAATCTTGATGGTCATATATCCAAGACCCTTTGAGTTCTCAATCTCCAGAATCCGGATGTCTGCTGCTTTCGCCATGGTATCTGCTGCCACAACCGCAGTCGGCAATCCCTGAATTTCAACCAATCCCAATGCCTGTTTCATCCTATCACCTCGCTATCAAGTTTACTTAAGGACAATCCCTAAGAGTTTCGCCCTGTCTTTTGCCATATCTGTGACAATATCCCCCTTCTGCAGATAAAGAACTCCGTCAGTTGCGAATTTGTCAACAGTCGATGCCGTTATAACCCTTTTTTTACCATGTTCCGTTTCTAATGGAAGTTCAGGGATATATTCCGGGTTTCCCATCTGAGGCAGCTGCCTGTTTATTTCTTTACCTGATAATTCTCTGATGCTGCAGATTTCAACACCATATTCCAGAACCTGCCTGTAATAGGCCATAATCTGCTTTGTATAGGCAGGCTGTTCCCTGCCGGAGAACCTTTTAAGCCCGGAACGGAGAAGCACGATCCGGCTTCCCCTCTCCAAACAGTCTGCAATCCACGAGGTCTCAAAGGTATCACTGATACACAGAGCAGTTTTTACAAGCAAATCCCTGGGAACTGCTGGAAATACAGTAATTGCCGTTTCCAGATCTTCTGGTTTCTCACGGGAGCGGTAAATAATTCCGCAACAGGACTTATATCCCCTCAGTACAGACTCATATCCCTGTTTTTTCCAGGAAGCAGGAATCACAGGATAAATGCTGTATTCTTCGGACTGCTCCATATCCTTCAGTAATTCCGTATATGCTTCATCCCAGGGGGAGGAACAGAGCATGTATAGCTTCTGCCTGTTCTCCTGTTTTCTGTCCCCTTCTTTTTCTTCCAGTTCCTTCAGTATGCGAAATACCAGTTCTTTCAACTGTTCCTCGCTGATTCCCAATCCTTTCACCTCGTTTCAAGAGCTGGGAGAATCTTTTCAACATCCATATGAGGACGTGGTATAACGTGGGTGGATACAACCTCACCGACTGCTGCCGCAGAGGCTGCACCGGCATCAGTAGCTGCCTTCACGGCCCCAACATCTCCTCTTACCATAACGGTAACAAGCCCGGAGCCTATCTTTTCATAACCTACCAATGTAACATTTGCCGCCTTAACCATGGCATCTGCCGCTTCTATTGCACCAACCAAACCCTTTGTCTCAACCATACCTAATGCATCTGCATTCATATTAAAACCTCCTTAATTGATTCCCATTTTCCTCTGTATTCGTTATCAGATATATGGAGTTGTTGTAGGCTTCGGTTCCTCTCCTAATGCACCCAGCATTTTCTTTCCTGCATCGATTGCCGCCTTTACGGCCTGCCTGACAGCACCGGAATCACCTGTAAATGTAAGGATAACCTCGTTTGAATAGCTGGTGCCGGCTGCAGGGGAGCAGTAGCCCACTACCTCTACGTTAGCGGCTTTTACTGCAATATCTGCCAGAACGGTTCCAATTGCCGCCGGACCTGCACAGGTCATACCAAAAGCTCTTCCGGCAGGAGCTCCCAGAGCTTTCTCCAGACAGTAGCTTGCTCTTGCAGTGTACTGGAACTCTAAATGTCCAGCCTCATTCCCATACACATCACCGAAATATTTCGGGAGTACCTGCAGTGCGATTTCAACCGCCCTTCTTGCATCGGATACATCGTCAGCACCAATATAAATCAAACTTCCGTGTCCTGCTCCGCCCTTGGTATCTCTTGGAAGTTCTACGGAAATAATCTCTGTATTCGTTGCCTTTACGGCCTCATCAACCGCCCAAATCTGAGGGCCTGCTCCGACTCTGCCTCCTATAATACCGATGGAACGGTATTTGCCTAATTTCATAACGTCAGCTAACATCGGATCCACGCTGGCAATCACCAGCCCGATGGTATCACCCATTGCTGTTCCTACAAACTCGGTTAACCCGATACTGCCGCTTATGTTATCCGATTTGCCGGTATCCGCTTTAAGGTCCGCCTGCCTGATACCCAGTTCATCAGAAACCTGTTTCATTACCTTCTCAATTAACTGTTGATCCATGATTCTTCCTCCATTCTCAAATTGTCTCTAGCCGCCAATTATACATTGAAAACCATAACCTTCTACCACGGATTTACACTCTTTAAGATCTTCCGGTCTCAGTGGTTTTATATGGTTCAGTGAATAGTCCTTACCCAGCAGTCCATACTTGTTCTCGCCAAAAGAATGATACGCCAGCAAATGTATGGTTTTTATGCCTGTCAGGGTTTTTGCATATTCTGCAATCGCCTTAATTGCCTCTGTGGAATAATTAAAGCCCGGTATTACCGGAACACGGATCACTGTCCCTGCTATCTGGCTGATACGGAGAGCATTCTTTAAGACCATTTCATTGGTGGCTCCCGTAAACTTCTTATGCTGTTCTCCGTCCATATGCTTGATATCCAGAAGTACCGTGTCCGCATAGGGAATCACTTTTTCAATTGCTTCGCCGGTTCCTATGCCTGTTGTTTCTATGGCAGTATGAAACCCCTGCCCCTTGCATGCCTTAAGAAGCTCAGAAGCAAATTCGTACTGAACCAGCGGCTCTCCGCCGGATAATGTGACGCCGCCTCCGGAACGGCGGTAGGTAGTTGCATCCTTTTTCAGTTCCCGTACCACCTGTTCAACTGACATCGTCTTCCCTTTTAAAACCAGGGCTCCTGCCGGACATGCATTTGCACATTCCCCGCATCCGCTGCATAATCTTCTGTCCACCCAGTTCTTATGTTCAGGGCTGATCGCCCCCCTCTTGCATACGGTTATGCAGCGTCCGCAATGGAGGCAGTCATCTTTTTTATATAGAATGTCAGGTTTCGTGCTCTGAGATTCAGGATTGCTGCACCACCGGCAGGAAAGAGGGCAGCCCTTCAAAAATACGATAGTACGGATTCCGGGTCCATCATGCAGAGAAAACCTTTGAATGTCAAACACAGTTCCCGTTAAATTATAATTGATTGAATCCATGCCATATCCCTTCCCCATTATACGCCGGAGCCAGATTAAAAGGTCTGCTCCGTACGGCTGATGATATCGTCCTGAACTTCTTTTGCCAGTACGGTAAACTGTGCGCTGTATCCTGCAACACGGACGACCAGATCCTTATACTGGTCCGGATCAGCCTGGGCAGCAAGAAGTGTATCCCTGTCAATAACGTTAAACTGCACATGCATGCCTTTATGGTCAAAATAGGAACGGACAATGGCTGCAAAGCGCATCAGGCCTTCATCTCCTGCAAGTGCGGAAGGAAGGAACTTCTGGTTATAAAGGGTACCGTTGGAATAATTTGCATGATCCAGTTTTGCTACGGACATGGCTGCTGCCGTCGGCCCATTGGTATCCTTGCCCTGTCTTGGAGATACACCGTCAGCCAGCGGCTGTCTGGCCAGTCTTCCATCCGGAAGTGCAGCGACATCCTTGCCGAATAATACGTTTGCTGATACAGGATAGCATCCTGCCTGGAACTGCCCGCCGCGGGGGTTCTTATATTTTTCTACCTCATAGGAGTATATCTGTCCGCAGCGTCTTGCGATCATATCCACTTCGTCATCATCATTACCGAACCATGGGGTATCCTCCATAATTCTCTTGATATGGGCATAGTCTTCCTTGCCGCTGCAGGAGTTCTCTCCTGTCTGGCTGCTTAACTGTGCCTGAAGGTCTGTAAGGTTAATGGATCCATTATTACTGAGAATCCGTTTAATGGCCTCATAGATTTTCGTTTCATCAGAGCACTCGCCTGCAGGTTGAGAAGCTTCGCAGGAATAACCAAAGTTATGATCCAGTGCATCCTTTAGCTGGGCTATGGTAATTTCCTTGTTGTCAAACACATGCTTCTTAATTGCACACAGGGAATCTCCGGAATCAGCTACGCCAAAGGCCTGAGGACCTGTAAAGTTATAGATCGCACCGCCTTCCTGAACGCTCTTTCCTTTTCCGATACAGTCATCGACCAGTGCTGACAGGAATGGAAGAGGTGCTCTCTCTGCATGGGCAAAGTCAACACAATTATCCGCCTCGGCCAGATGATATACAAAATATTCCATCTGCTTTTTGTAAGCTTCAAAAATATCTTCCAGGCTGGTAAAGGAGGTGATGTCACCAGTCACAGGACCTAACTGCTTGCTGCCAACCTTCCCGTTGTTGAGTGTAATCTCTAAAACTTTTGCAATATTAAAGAACGCTGCATCATGCCACCCCTCTGTTTTATGGGGACACTGGGGTTCAACACAGCCGATAATACAATAGCTTCTTGCATCTGCCAGGGATACGCCTCTGTTGCAGAGTGCGGGGATGATCACCTCATCATTGTACATAGCAGGAACACCAATTCCAAGACGGGTTATCTCGCAGGCTCTGTACAGGAATTCATCAGGAGTATTCTGGTGTACACGGATGGAGAAGGATGGGGCAGGCAGTTTCACATGTGCAACTGCATCCATACACATGTAGGATACGTCGTTGGTCGCATCCAGGCCGTCTTCTGTCTGTCCGCCTACGATCAGGTTCTGGAATACCGCATAACCGGCAAATGCCTGTGCGGATACCTCGTCACGGGTCTTGTTCACATCATTTAATTTAATCCAGATACAGTCAACCAGTTCCTGCGCAGATTCCTTGGAAATCCCCTTATCCGCTGCCAGATATGGATACATGTACTGATCAAAGCGGCCCGGAGAAATAGAGTGTCCGTTGGCCTCAATCTGAAGAAGGATCTGTACAAACCAGAATGCCTGGCACGCTTCATAAAAATTGGAGGCGCCCCGTTCGGGAACCCTGTCGCAGTTGGCTGCAATCTGAAGAAGTTCCGCTTTTCTTATCGGGTCCGTACATGCGGCTGCCATTTCCCTTGCCTTTGCTGCATACCGGTGTGCAAAATGAATGGCTGCAGAATATGTAATAACAACGGCCTCATAGAAGTTTTTCTTCTTAATATATTCAGGATCGCTGGTATTAAGCTTCTCCATAGCCTCAATCACCTGCCTGATAATTCCGCTGAAACCAATCTCCAGCACTTTGCCGTAATCAACGCATACATGGCCTACTCCGCCATAGAAATAGTTGCCTACGGTGAATACGCCATTTGCAATACAGTCCTTTGTTTCCTGTGACATATAGGAATCGGCCAGAGCACTTGTGGTCTTTCCTTTCCAGTACTTAAAAGCTTCCGCCAGTTCTTTCGCTGTATCCTTTGGAATCTGGAAAGGGTCCGCCATTCTGGTACCCATGGTTTCAAATTCTTTTTCAACCCAATCATAAGAAAATTCCGGACAGATTTCAGTAGAACGCAGATTCTTTGTTATTCCACCGACAACCAGCTCATCATCATGGATGGTTACCGGAAGATTGTTAAATATCATCTCAGCAGCTTTCGCCCGTCTCATAATCGGAGAAAGCCCCTCTGTCTCTTTGTAGGACTCTGTTACCAGAACCGCTCTCTCGGATTCTACATATGGGACTGCCTCCACAATCGCTTTCTTAAGTCTTTTTACTCTTTCAGTCGGTTCTGTAAACCCTTTTGCAACCATAAAAATATCCTCCTTTACATTCATAATGTTTATTAATATCATTGATTTTCAAGGATTCCACACGATGTAGGTTAGAAACCTCTGTTTCTCATCATATCCCATTTAACCGGCATAAACAGAATACTATTAAAACATAAAAAATATACAATCCAGACTTCTCATTATTTGAGATGTCAATGAATTACCACTCCCAGTAATTTAAGAAATCCTTTTAGTATCTCTGCATTGCCCGGCCAGGCAGGTGATGTTACCAGATTCCCGCAGATAACTGCCTCATCAGATTCTTTTTCTATAAAATTGCCGCCCGCTGCCAGTACTTCCGGTTTGACAGTCGGGTATGCCGTTACATTCTTCCCGTCCAGCACACCAGCAGCTGTCAGAATCTGCACTCCATGGCAGATCGCCGCAACAGGCTTTTTAAGTTCCATAAAATACCGTACAATATCAAGAACTCTGGAATCCAGCCTCAGATATTCAGGCGCACGGCCGCCTGTAAGAAACAGACCGTCGTATTGCTCCAGCTTTAAGTACTGAAACGATGCATTCAGTTTAAAATTGTGTCCCGGCTTTTCTGAATATGTCTGGTCCCCTTCAAAATCATGGATTGCTGTTCGAATGAAATCACCTTCAAGCTTTCCCGGACATGCCACATCCGCCTTAAGTCCAGCTGCTAAAAGTGCCTGGTATGGAACCATAACCTCATAATCTTCCGTGTAATCACCAGCTAATATCAGAATTCTCTTCATCGTATACCTCCTTTTTTCTTTCCCACGGCAGGATGTCTCCTTCCTCCCGCAGATATTCCAGAATGTCTCCCACACCATCTCCCGTTACGGAGCTGACATAGAATATCTTCTTACATCCAGTTAGTTCCAGCCACATAGCAGCCAGATCCGTCCTGGCCCCAGGCTGGTCAATCTGAGTTACAATTCCTATGACCTCCCTCGTTGCCAGCGAAGCAATATTGGGGCTGTAAAGCGAATAATCTTCTACCGCACTCATAAGCAGCCCGATCATATCAGCCTCATAAGAATAAAGGATCAGGGACCGTGCCAGGGTCTTGTTCTCTGCGTACTCTCCAGGCGTATCAATAATGACATCGTAATGGTTAATATACTGCGTTTTATGATAAGCAATCTCCTTTCCTTTCAGTACCTGGGTCAGCGTTGTCTTGCCTGCACCGCTGCGGCCTACAAGCATAATTTTCTTCATGGCGCTCCTTCCCGGTTATCATGCCTTGGTAATCCTGCAGACCGTAAATCCCAGTTCATCAGAGGCATACTCCATGATCCGTTCAAAGGCAATGTTTACATCTGAAATAGTTCCTGTAATTATCAAAGTCCCGCTGAAGCGGTCGATGAACCCAATCTGTATGGAAGACGCCTTAACCGCCAGATCCGCCGTTATAATTGCAGTCTCACTGGGCGTCAGAGTCAGTACACCTATGGCTGAACGGTGATAATCAACTTTTGGGTCAAGCCCCAGTTTTTTGTAAATAATCTCATCAGGGTTTGCTATGATATGAGCCATTGTTATCTGTTTTCCGGGTACTGACTCCTGAATAATCCTCATCAGATCATTCTGGTTCCCATTCCAGTTCTTTATCTCCATTTCCTGCCTCCTTTTAAACTCTATTTTTATATTATAAAATTCAATGAACAGTTTCCAGTAATACACAGACCAATTTTTTGCAATATCCAGACTTGCCCCTTTTTGTACGGCAGTATTGGATTGTACTTTTTTTTAGATTGTGCAGTCATTGTACCTGACTGACTTTTTCTTTATAATTAACAGAAGAGGCATTTTTATATCCAGAATCGTGTGAGACTTAAAGAGGAGGTATCTATATGAATGATTCCTACACAACCCAGGAGATAGCCGCTGCTGTGATCGATGCCTTAAAGTATGAACGGCTGTCCTTAAAAGATGCCTTACTGATGATTCAAAAAGGGGAGGAAATGGCTGAATCGATCCATGTACCCATGGTGATTTCTGTTGTAGATGACGGAGGGAACCTGGTGGCCATGCACCGCATGGATGATTCTCTCCTGGCCGGAATATCCATTTCCTGCTCTAAGGCATATACCGCCGCCGCTCTCCGCTCTCCTACAGAGGAAGCTGCCAAAAGAATTCTTCCCGGAGAGTCTCTTTACGGCCTTCAGCAGACACATCCCGGCAGGTTTTGTATCTTTGGAGGGGGAATCCCCATTATGCGGAATGGACGCTGTATCGGAGCCCTTGGCGTTTCAGGCGGCACCGTAGAACAGGACATGGCTGTGGCCAGACATGCATTAGGTTTATAAAATGATTCCCACCAATCAATAAGGAGGCAGCTGAAAGAATCAGCTGCCTCTTTATATTCTGACATAGAAATTCGGGTAATATTATGTAAATACTATGCATTCGTTCGTACTTACAGCGGTTGTCTTAAATCCGGGACGTACCGGAAGACGCCTGGGCTGAGTACTGATTAAGCGCTGAAAAAGCCGCTGCCAAACAGAATATTAACGATAAAGGTGAAAACAAAAATTGTAAATGCAGGCGGATCGATGTGACTATCACAAAAGCTGTTAAATGTTTTGCCAGCAAAATCCCCAAATAGTGAAGTTAAAATACCAAAGACAATGCCCATGACAGGGTTACCGGATAAGACTGCTGCCAAAGCAGAAATCAAGGCAATGTGATGGGTAGCCGGCATTGCAAAGCCCATTTGAGTAAATATCAGCGAAAATGCCGCAATTCCAAAGCAAAGAACAGGGAAACTGCCTATAGCAGCCGCTGACGCATTTCCATTAACGAACACCTGATACACATAACCAGCTGCCATTCCCACTCCTGATCCAAGGAGGACATTACACACAAATCCCTTACCGGCAGTGAAGTATTCTCTCTTCTCACCCGGTGCAGCCTTCCCCACAAGTCCGCTGGTACCAAATACAAAACGTACGATAATTGCTGAAATAATAACAGTACAGCCGGGAATATCCGTATTTAAATGGAGGACAGCCCCTATCAGGTGATGGATCAGGAATCCGATAACTCCGAAAATACCGCCTACAAGCAGTGTCATGGGATCTGCTAAACCATACAGGGAAGATAAAATATCTGTACCGCTTCCCAGTTTTTTTGTCTTACCTGCATATGCAGCGGCTGCCACACCTCCTGCAAATGCAATGTGAGGACCAAGGTAGGAACCAAAGGCTACAAACCCCACCGTCATATCCGTTCCTCCTGCCATAGCTGCCACCGCCCCTGCAATGGCAATTACTCCAGTGATGATAAATGCAGGAAGCGCTCCCATATAAGCGCCTATGACTCCTCCTCCAAATGATGCAATGAATGCAAAAATATTCATATTTTAGAATTCTCCTTTTTTATTTGTTCTGCCTTCCGGCAACCCCTGTATATCTGGCCCCTTCCCTCCTTCTTCTTATGCTCTTCAAAATAAATTTTAACATTATCCAAACATTTTACCTTTATCATATCCGCACACAAAAAGGGTAATTTAAAAACATTTTAAAACATTCGGCTATTACCCTTACATATACTTTTTGGCGGCTGTCATCCAGCAGAAGCATAAACAAAAAAACTGCTGTGCAGATTATTAAATCACCTGCACAGCAGCCTTTAAAGCTTACGGTATGTATTACACCATTGCAAGAGTTTCTCTTGCAATGGCCAGTTCTTCATTGGTGGGAATAACCAGAACAGCTACTCTGGAATCAGGAGTTGATATAAGGACTTCCTGTCCCCGCTTTTCATTGGCCTCATCATCAATCCCAATACCTAAGAAGGAGACATAATTGCAGATTTTCTTTCTTGTGACCTTATCATTCTCTCCAACACCGGCAGTAAAGACGATTGCATCCACTCCACCCATGGCGGCTGTGTAAGCGCCCACATACTTAGCCACGCGGTATGCAAATGAATCCAGAGCGACAGCTGCCTTCTTGTTGCCTCTGTTGGCTGCATTCTCCACATCACGGAAGTCGCTGGATACACCGGACATGCCAAGGACACCGGATTTTTTATTCAGTATATCAAGCATTTCATCGATATCCATGTTCTCCTTATGCATTAAAAACTGCATAACGCCGGGATCCACATCTCCGCTCCTTGTACCCATAACCAGGCCTTCCAATGGAGTAAGACCCATACTTGTATCAACAGACTTACCATTCAGGACAGCAGAGATGCTGGAGCCGTTGCCCAGATGGCATACGATGGTCTTAATTGAATCATATGGCTTTCCTAAAAATTCCGCTGCTCTCTTTGATACATAGCTGTGACTGGTTCCATGGAAACCATATCTTCTCACCTTATATTTCTCATAGTATTCATATGGAAGCCCGTACAGATAGGACCTGTCCGGCATGGTCTGGTGAAATGCCGTATCAAATACAGCTACCATCGGTGTTCCGGGCATAAGTTCCCGGCATGCGCGGATACCAATCAAATTGGCCGGATTGTGAAGAGGAGCCAGGTCACTGCAATCCTCAATGGCCTTAATAGCCTCTTCTGTAATCAAGGCAGCTGAGGTAAATTTCTCACCGCCATGAGCTACCCTGTGCCCTACCGCACCGACTTCACTAAGGCTCCTGATAACGCCTGAATTCTCATTGGTCAGGGCATCCAGAACCTTCTGGATTGCCTGTGTATGCGTAGGCATCGGGAAAAAAGCCACCTCTTTCTCTCCGCCAGCCGGCTGGTAGGTAATCCTGCTTTCATCAATACCGATTCTTTCACAGATACCCTTTGCAAGAACCTCTTCTGAATCAGAACGAATCAACTGGTATTTGAGCGAAGAACTTCCGCAGTTAATGACTAATATATACATTGTGATATCCCCTCCTACAAGCTTGTTTATCTGTCTATGCCTTTCAGATGATATATTATATCATTGGGGATATCTGCGAAGCGTATATTATGCAGACAGGAAATCAGTAAAATACACACCATTTTTATGATCCGGACATTTATAACCGCCTTATTTTAAAAAAATGCTCTGGTGATTTCAATCAATGGCAGAATGTAACTCATTCTCCTGAAGGATTGACTCCTGAGGAATATCTTATAATACAAAAAAGTGAGCCAGGAATGTCATCCGCTGTCTGGCGCCCAGGTGGCAGCTTCTGTTCCCGCCTTCAAATACCGAAAACCTCTTTTCTGTAAAATAAATTAATTATAAAAATAAGATAATATAAGTTCAAAAGCGATCTTATATCCGGCCTTTAAGCTTGCCGTCTCAACCCACTCCTGTCTTGTATGAGCCAGTCCTCCTCTTACAACTCCAAAACAGACGCTTGGTATACCAGCCGCTAATGGTATATTGCAGTCTGTTGATCCGGCTCTCCTTTCCGGTTCCTTTCCGGTATACTTTAAAAGGATCCCGGATACATGGTCAGTCATATCTTTTAGCTTTTTCTCGTCAACCGGTCCCGTACAAGGACGCTCTCCCATTAACGTTGTAATCACTTCAATCATCTTCGCCCGGTAGCTTTCCATTACCGCATGGAAATGTTTATCCATAAATTCCAGATCTTCTCTGCTGTCCGACCGGAACTCATACAGCATCTCAGCCTGCTGGGCAATTGTATTGACAGAGGTACCTCCTGATATGGTCCCTACATTGTATGTTGTTTTCGTCTTTGTCTCAGGCACCTTAAGCGTATAAAGAGTATTAATCATTGATGCCAGATAGGCAATGGCATTCCGGTTCCCGAATTTTCCAAAAGAATGTCCTCCTTCAGTTAATACTTCTACCTTATACCGTTTGGAGCCTACCGCATCATTTGTGACTCCATCCATATAACCGTCAAAAGAATAAAACTCATTGATCCGGTTTCCGAAGTCTTTTATGATCTGCCTTGAGCCTTTAAGGTTTCCAAGCCCCTCTTCTCCGGCATTTGCCACCAGAAGCATGCCCCCGTTTTTCGGTACAATCTTTTTTTGAGCTATGTATTTGGCACACATAAGGAGCGTGCAGAGATTTGCCGTATCATCGCCGATTCCCGGAGCTTTGATCTTCCCGTCTTCGACGGACAGGGGAAGCTCTTCTGTGTCCGGAAACACCACATCCGTATGGGCCATAAATACCACAACCGGATTCTCCAGGGTACAGCCTAACGGATATATAACATTCAGCGCAGAATCAATATATACCTGGTCCGCACCTTGTTTCTTAAGCCAGTCCCTGCAGAATTCAGCCCTGCGTTCTTCATGATTGGAGGGTGCCGGTATTTTTCCAAGTGTCAGCAGAAGTTCATAGGTTTCCTGGCTGTTCTCTTCAATATATTGCAGTATTTCATTCGTTAAATTTTCCATAATCATCCATTCTTTTCTTAAATTCAGTTTTTAATACTTTTATTTCCCTCATACAGTAAGCTTGTTCTTCTTTGTATGAAGCCTTCACATATCCTGTCAGCAGATCCCTGTTTCCTATAAAAAAGTGTACAACCGCATTTATAAAATACGCTATTGTACACTTAAATTCTTTATGCAATAATACGGCTTCTCCGACTTAAATTTCCATATTATCGTCTATACAACCATATTCTTAATGGATCCGATCCCTTCCACAATACATTCTACTTCATCCCCCGCAGTCAGGAATCTGGGCGGTTCAAAACCCATGCCGACTCCTTTGGGGGTTCCTGTGGAGATGATTGTTCCCGCCTTCAGCGTCATCCCCTTAGACAGTTCGCTGACAATATGATCTATATTGAATATCATCATCCGGGTATTGCTTTCCTGTCTCAGTTCACCATTCACCCTGGACTGTATCCCAAGCTGTGGCGGATAAGGTATGGAATCTGCTGTAAGAATACATGGTCCCATAGGCGCAAACCCATCAAGGCTCTTTCCGAAATACCACTGCTTATGTGCATTCTGTACATTCCTTGCACTGACATCATTTAGAATGGTGTAACCGAAAATATAATCTTTAACATGTTCGGCCTCCACATCTTTTGCATCCTTTCCGATGATAACCGCTAACTCAGCTTCATAATCCAGGCTGTCCACTATATCACTGTGGCTTAATATCTCTCCGAAGGGATTAACTGCCTGGTTCACTCTCTTGGAAAAATAAACCGCATATGGACGCTTTCCGTCAAATTTTTCCTTCTTGAATCGTGCGGATTCCTCAGCATGTTCCATGTAATTAAGCCCAAGACAGATGATGTCCTGCTCCGGTACCGGGATCGGTGCCAGTAGCTTCACCTCTGACCTCATAGCGGCTCCGACAATGTTGCTGCTATAGGGATCCAGGCCGGAAGTATGTTCCAGTAAGTCTGATTCTGAGTGGCTGAGTCCCTTTACTACCTCAAGCATCTCCTTATATTCCATACCAAATGCCCGGAGAGGAAAGACCCACATCTCATCCCTGCTCATCACCCCGATATCTTTTCGCCCGTCAACCTCGTATGTAACTAATTTCATAGCATCCTCCTTTACATAAACCATAACTCTTCCTTCGTGGTTGAGATTGCATCCGCTCCGGCAGAAAAGGCTGCCATAATATCTTTTTTATCTGATATCAGTCCGCCTGCAATAATGGGAATACCCGTATAGGCCCGGATCTCTTTCAAGACCTTTGGCATAACTCCCGGCATGATCTCAACCAAATCCGGATGAAAGGTGTCAATCTGTTTCTTTGTCGTACTCATGGCAAGGGAATCAATAATAAAGGTTCTCTGAACCCCGAATAACCCCAATTCAACCGCCCGTTTCACAAGAAGAGGCTTTGTACTGATAATCCCGTCCGCATAAGTATTCTGTTTCATAAAATCCACAACGATTTCCCTGGAGCTTAAGCCAGCCGTCAGATCCGCATGGACGATGGCATATTTCCCATGCTCCTTTATCTGCCTTATAATGCCGCTGATATTACAGATATTGCCATACAGGATAAATACCAGCTGGCATTCTGATTCAAAGCATTTCTTCAGTCCATGGTCATCCTTAACCGCTGCAATCACCGGAGATGCCTCCAGTAGTTCAATTGCCTTCATCAATATTCCTCCACACCCACAATACATGGATCACGTTCTACTTTATCAATCCTTTACCCCACCGTCAAGGCAATTTTATCCTATTTTGCATCATATTATTATATTAACTCATTTTTTTAAAAAGGAAACTGTTTTTTTCTGTTCTTTTTCCTGTACAGGAAAGCAGGAGCAGCCGGTCCGAAAATCTGGCTCAGCACTCCTGCCATAATATGATTCTTTATGTTTCCTTACTCTCAGCCCAGCGCTTACAGATCTCAGGAAAATTACTGATAACTCCGTCACATCCCCATTCAAAAACCTGTTCCAGCACATACATATCGTTGACTGTCCAGACATTTACTTTGGTTCCGTACTCTTTGCAGTTCATTACCTGTTCCTTTGTCAGTCCCTTAACGCCCGGATGATAATATTCAAAATGATATCTGTTACAATAATATCCTGCATTTCCCAGCCCTGCGTGATCCAGCAGCGCACCGCACTTGATATCAGGTGCCAGTTCCTTTAAACGGAGGATCGACGTATGATTGAAGGAGGAAAAAATCACCTTTTTCTCAAGTCCGTATTTTCTTACCAGTTCCAGGGTTTTTTCTTCCAGTCCCTCGTAATAGTATACTCCTGTCTTGATCTCTATGTTTGTAATAAGATCCTTATCCTTTGCCCATATACAGTATTCTTCAAAAGCCGGTATGGGTTCAAATCCATAGGTTCCACCGCAGACTTCATCTGCATTAAACCGTTTCAGTTCCTCTAAGGTAAAGTCCTTGACAAATCCGTTCCCATCCGTAGTCCGGTCAATGCTTTCATCGTGGATCACCACCACTTTCCCATCCTTTGTAAGCTGTACGTCAAGTTCGATCCCGTCGCAGCCGGTTTCTGCCGCTTTCTTAAAAGCCAGCATGGTATTTTCCGGATATTTTCCGCTGCAGCCTCTGTGAGCGAATACTTTCATGTCTGTCCCTCTCTTCTAACCGCTCTGTTTTAAGTCTGTCTTTTCAGTATAACAGCTCTCTTTAGAATATGCTACAGGTTTTGTGAAACCTTTTCAACATTCTTCGTTGCAACAATGGGAACCCCGGTTCCGGCACAGTCGGGAATAATAATATCTCCGATAGACACCGGGGCCGGAACCGTCACGTTCCGGATTTCTTCCATGCAGTCAAAAATCCGGTCTTTCGGGATATCCTGCTTTGTTTTTACTGATACCATCTGAATATCACCGCCGGTTACACGAACACATGATGTTACGACCCTTGTTGGGCTTAACACCTCTTTTTTTCCATATTCGGCGCCCCGGCTGCAGGTATTTCCGGTCACATCGATCTGATCTCCCTCTATATGTACCGTCAGGGGACAGCCTAATGGACAGCAGATACAGATGAGTTCTCTTATCTCCATATTATTCCACCTCCGTACAGATAATAATTTTTTTCATATCCGGATGCGCCTGAAAGCTTTCCTTCTTTAAGATCACCTGCTCCATCTCACCGGGAGCCAGTATTTTTTTCTTCTTGTGCAAAACCCGTACTCCGTCATAGTAGACACTGATGGTTCGGTCTCTGTATACATCCGCCACACGGAAGCGCACCGTTACCATATCCTGCATGTTCATTATATCAAGTGTCTGGGGAACTGTGTAACGGACCCCGTTCTCAGCTTTCAATTCCACGGTGTGACCGTTCTTTTTCTTTCCTTCAGCCTTTACATAAGATGCGGCATTGGTTCCTGCCAGAGCGGCTTCTTCTGATACATAATCCACCAGATCGTGGACATGAAGGACGTTTCCACATGCAAATACGCCTTCTGTACTTGTTTCCAGCTGGTCATCCACATCAGGCCCCTGAGTGATCTGGTTCATGGCAACACCTGCGCTTCTGGATAGCTCATTCTCCGGAATCAGACCTACGGAAAGAAGCAGGGTATCACAGCTGTAATGTTCCTCGGTGCCGGGAATGGGCCTACGGCTTTCGTCTACTTCAGCCAGTGTAATCCCGGTAACCCGTTCCTTTCCCTCAATATCAACAACCGTATGGCTGAGCTTCAGCGGGATTCCATAGTCATCAAGGCACTGTACAATATTTCTCTTCAAGCCGCCGGAATAAGGCATCAGTTCCGCTACCACTTTCACCTTGGCGCCTTCTAACGTCATCCGCCTTGCCATAATCAGTCCGATATCTCCGGAACCTAAGATGACTGCCTCTTTTCCCACACAGAAGCCTTCTATGTTTATGAACCTCTGGGCAGTACCGGCAGAATAGATCCCTGCCGGACGGTATCCAGGTATGTTAAGGGCTCCCCGCGGCCGCTCTCTGCAGCCCATAGCCAGAATGACAGCCCTGGCCTTTATGGTCGCCAGACCGTCTTCCCGGTTTATGACCGTCACTTCTTTTTCCCTGTTGATATCAAGGACCATGGTATTCAGCTGGTATGGAATTTTTAAATCCTTTACCAGATCGATATAACGGGCAGCGTATTCCGGTCCCGTTAACTCTTCTTTAAAGGTATGCAGCCCAAAACCATTATGGATGCACTGATTCAATATGCCGCCCAGACATGCATCCCTTTCCAGGATGATTATATCCGTAATGCCGGCCTTTCTGGCTGCCACCGCTGCAGCAAGGCCGGCCGGACCTCCACCGATGATTACAATATCATGCTCTGTCATGTTGCCATCCTCCCTATCTCTGACCGGTCAATATATAGGAACCGGACCTGTTCTTGCAGATTTCTTCCATCTTTCTGTTCGTCTCCCTTGCAAGGATCTCCATGGTCCTTGGTGTGCAGAAGCCTGACTGGCACCGTCCCATACCGGCACGTACACGACGTTTGATTCCGTCCAGGGAGACTGCACCCAAAGTTCGGGTGATGGCATCCACGATTTCGCCTTCACTGATCCCCTCGCATCGGCAGACAATGGTACCGTACTTAGGATTTTTCTTAATAAGCTCTGCACGTTCCCTGCCGGAAAGCGTCCGGGGATCTAATATTCCTTTTCGTCTTCCCTGAAAGTCCTCCTTTTGGGCAGCGTTTACCTTTTTGGCAACCAGCCCGGCTATATAAACACCTATAGCCGGTGCACTTGTAAGCCCTGGGGATTCGATACCCGCCGCATCAAAGAAGCCTGGTGCATCAGATACCTCACCGATAATGAAATCATCACTGGCCTCATGGGGACGAAGTCCGGAAAAGGAGGTGATTACCTTGCGAAATGGAATATTTTTTACTCCCCAGGTAGATTTCTCCATAATATCTGACAGCTCCTTTGCAGTTGTCTTCACTGCCTCTTTGTCGTCTACATCAGCCGCTGTGGGACCGGTTAACAGATTTCCGTGAACAGTGGGCGTTACCAGAACCCCTTTCCCCATCTTGCCAGGAAGCTGGAAAATGGTATGGGATACATGGGTTCCCGCTTCTTTATCAAGCAGACAGTAATCCCCTTTCCTTGGCATGATATGCAGCTTTTTTTCACTTACCATGTTATGGAATACATCAGCATAGACACCAGCCGCATTGATCACACAGGCAGTATGGATTACGCTGTCTTCCGTCTTGAGATCATAACCTGTTTCTGTCTTCCCAATGGTTTTTATCTCTGTCTGAAACAGGAAATCCACTCCATTGTCACAGGCATTCTCCGCCAGTGCGATTGTCAGGCCAAAGGGACATACGATTCCGCCTGTGGGTGCATACAGAGCCGCTACGGCCGCATCGGTCACATTCGGTTCCAAGGCCCGAACCTCATCACCTGTAAGAATGGATAAGCCCAAAACCCCGTTCTTCTTTCCTTTATCATAGAGTTCTCTTAAAGCGGGCATATCTTCTTCTGAAAAGCAAAGGACCAGAGAACCGTTTCTTTTAAATGAAAAATCCAGTTCGGCTGCCAGTTCCTCCATCATGCGGCTGCCTTCCACATTAAACCTGGCCTTTAATGATCCAGGCACTGCGTCGTGTCCTGCGTGGACAATGGCACTGTTGGACTTCGATGTCCCGGAGCACACATCCTCTTCCCGCTCGGCAACACAGATTCTTAAATCATAGCGTGACAGCTCTCTGGCAATTGCACAGCCTGTCACACCGCCACCGATGATTGCTGCATCATAATTCATTTCCTTCATGTTCTTCTCCTCCATATTTATAAAAAATGCCTGATTCTTTGAGAACAAAACAAAAAAACTCTCTGGGTTTCTCCGGTTAAAGCGGCAGTCACCAAGGGACATGCAACCATGTTCATTTGGCCCGCTGCCTGTAAAAATAATAAAAAAAAGTAAGGGAAATATACGGATGCATCCGTAATATTACCCTTACTCTGTCGTCTCAAAGGATTTTTATTTTATTGTCTTTATGCTAACACATATCTGCTGCGGTTGTCAAGAATATTACCCCCGTTTTTTAATTTCGTCATCCGGCCGGCTGAGGGTGCATTTTACCGCTTTCTTCCAGCCTTTATTCAGTTTTACCGGTCTCCTCCTCCAGCCAGCGGTTGTCTCATACATTCCGGCTTCAGTTCAGGCTCTCTCTTATTGTTTTAAATGACTGAATTAAAAGAGTCGGAATAACTGCAAAAATTATAATGGTCAATATCTGCCTGGCTCTTAAATCTGCCACATAAAAAAAGGAATGAAGTGCCGGAATGAAAAGCACCGCTCCCAAAAGGACCGCTCCTGCTTCAAAGGCCATAATGCTCCACAGGTTGCTTCTTAACCCGATTTTTATAATGGAATGGCTGCTTCGGCAGTTAAAGCCATGAAAAAGTCTGGCCAGAGTCAGGGTGGAAAATGCCATGGTGCTGGCTGCCTCTTCACCTCCCGTAACCATCCCTGTGTGATAAGCTGCCATGGTGCACACGGCTATCACTGCACCCTGGAGCAGGATCTGAAGAACGAAACGCTTTGTCAATATTCCTACTCTTGGATTTCTTGGCTTTTGTGCAAGAAGACCAGCTTCGGCCTTTTCCATACCGATGGCAATGGCAGGAAGTGAGTCGGTCAGAAGGTTAATAAACAGCAGATGAACCGGTGCAAAGGGAAGCGGAAGGGCCCGGAAAGATGTATACAATACACACAAAATCCCGGCCATATTTCCGGATAAAAGGAATTTGATGGCATTCCGGATATTCCGGTAAACATTACGGCCATTGGCAACAGCCTTGATAATCGTGGCAAAATTATCATCCGTAAGAATCATGGCAGAGGCATCCTTTGACACTTCTGTCCCCATTTTTCCCATGGCAACGCCGATATCAGCCTGTTTTAGGGCAGGAGCATCATTGACGCCGTCTCCTGTCATAGCTACGATATGGCCCATTTTCTGCCAGGAACGCACAATCCGGATCTTATGCTCCGGCGAGACCCTTGCATAGACACTGATGTGCTCCAGTCTGCGGTTTAATTCCTCTTCCGGCATATCATCAAGCTCCGGTCCGCTCACCGCCAGATCATCCTCATCCAGGATTCCGATTTTTTCTGCAATGGATGAAGCGGTGATTTTATGATCTCCCGTTATCATAATAGGCCGTATACCTGCTCTGCGGGCGCTCAGAACTGCATTCCTAGACTCCGGACGGGGCGGGTCCATCATGGCGGTCATTCCTACAAAGGTATATCCGGCTTCGGACCGCTCCGTCAGTTTTTCCGATTCCTTCATTTCCCGGTGTGCAAAAGTCAGGACACGCAGACCTTGTCTGGAAAACTCCATATTCTGTTCCATCATGGCCTGCCGGTCCCCATCCCTTAAGGCCCGGATACCATCTCCTGTCCAGATATGGGTAATCCGGGGAAGCAGCACATCCACTGCGCCTTTGGTAAATAAAACCGGCTTCCCATCAATTCGGTGCATGGTACTCATAAGCTTTCGTCCTGAATCAAAGGGGAGCTCCCCGATTCGGGGATAATATGCCTTTATAGTTTCTTCCTGGGTTCCGGCTTTCTGAGCCATCTGGATCAGAGATGTTTCCGTCGGATCTCCTGTCAGCTTTCCATCTACATAGTTGGAATCATTATTCAAAACAGATATATACAGCAGATATTTATGAGCAGGAACCTCCGGATTTAACAGCTCCGGAGGATACAAACGGTTATTTATGTAAATTTGCTGTACGGTCATCCGGTTCTGCGTGAGGGTTCCCGTTTTATCGGAACAGATGACCGATACACAGCCAAGGCTTTCTACTGCCTTCAAATCCTTTATAATGGCATTTTCCCCAGCCATTTTCTGCGTACCCATGGCCTGCACAATGGTTACGATGGAACTTAACGCCTCCGGAATCGCAGCAACCGCCAGCGCTACTGCAAACATAAGGGAATCCAGAACCGGCATACGCCGGTAGATGCTTAAGCCGAAAACCACAGCACAGATAAAGAGTATCCCTGCTGCCAGCTTGCTCCCGAACTGGTCCAGGCTCACCTGAAGCGGAGTCTTTTTTTCTCCTGTGTCATTCATCAGAGAAGCGATCCGGCCGATCTCCGTATCCATCCCTGTCCCTGTCACCAGCACCTCCGCCCGGCCGGAAGCCACCAGGGAACCGGAGAACACCATATTCATCTGTTCTGCTAAAGGAACCTTCTCCTCTCTGATTTCTCCGGTCTTTTTCTCCACATTGACGGATTCTCCGGTCAGTGAGCTTTCATTAACCAAAAGAGAATAATTCTCAAGAATGCGGCCATCGGCCGCTACCATATCACCGGCCTCAAGAAGCAGGATATCACCGGGTACGATTTCCTCAGATAAAATTTCCTGCTTCCGCCCTTCCCGCAGTACTTTTGCAACAGGTGCCGACAAAGCCATTAAACTGTCTAAGGATTTTTCTGCCTTTTGATGTTCTACCGTTCCTAAAACTGCATTTAGCAGGAGCACTGCGAAAATGACCCCTGTACTCTCCACATCACCGGATATCATGGAGACAACCGCTGCTATGATCAGGATGATAACTAACAAATCTTTAAACTGGTCCAGAAATACCTGGAAAGCGCTTTTGCGCTCCGCCTTTTTTAACATGTTTGAACCGTAAATCTGCCTGCGCCTTGAGATTTCCCCGGAGTCCAGCCCTCTCCGGTACGAATGCAAACGTGCCAGGACCTCTTCCTCTGATAAACGAAACCATTCTTCCATTCTGACGCTCCTTCCCATTTCTCCTACTAAGGTATGAACCGGGGAGGGAATTTCATGAATGTGTTTCAGAACTTTTTATAATTCGTACCTGTTGCAAGAAGTCAAAACTTTGATTATAATTTACCAGGAGAAGGCTGGTTTTAACGACAGTTCAGTATAAACAACAGAAAGAGGAATAATCATAACTTTATGAAGATTGCAATCTGCGATGATGAAAAAATATTCTGTGAGAAGTTCAAAGCTTATATCGGCGGATATTATAAAAGCCTTGATACATTTATGGAATCCTTTTCCTCAGGAGAAAAATTATTAGATCAGTTTATTAAAAATCATAATGCTTATGATTTGATTTTTTTAGATATTGAAATGATTGGAATGGATGGAATCCGCACCGCCCGGCTTATAAGGGAACTTAACCAGGATGTTCTGATTATCTTTTTAACAAGTCATTTTGAATTTGCAGCAGATGGATATGAGGTAAACGCATTCCGTTTCTTAACCAAACCAGTAAGTGAAAAAAAATTGATTCATGCACTGCAGGATGTTCAAAAAGCACTGAATCGGAATAAAAGGCTGTTAATAAAAACAGCGGATAAAGAAATACTTTTACATTATTGGGATATTGTTTATATGGAAGCTCAAAATGTTCTTATCCGCATCCGTACCTTAAACGGAATCTATACTATAAGAAAAACTTTGATACAGATGGAAAAAGAAGCAGAAGGACCTGTTTTCTATAAGCCTCACAGAAGCTATATCATCAATCTGAAATACGTTACAGATTATAATAACAAGTCAATTACAATGGAAACAGGAGATATGATTCCCTTAAGCCGGAAAAAATCCTCCGATTTTAAAAAAGCCCTGATGATGTATGTAAAAATCTGCGGAAGTTGATTTAACAGGAGGAATTTTATGATTATTAAGCAGGATTTCAGTATGTTCCTGTCAGCAGCTGTTATACTGGCATTTATGATTCTCGCTGCAAAATATATTTACTGCGAGAAATGTTATACAACCAGAAGGGCCTGGATCATCTTTGGTATGGTATTTCTATCTGCAGAATTGGGGGCAATGTTTATACCAGGTGAGTCAGGAGAACTGTTCATGATTCTGTTTCTGCTTTCAGCATTTTCCATAATGATTGTTACTACAAGAAAGAGCAGACGGATCAGAGGCCTGTTTCTGATATTGCCCGTTTTGGGAATTGTCCTTTCCATAGAAATGATTCCGGAAATGATTTTATTGCTCTTTACAGGGAAAGTACTGCATGATCTATTAGACCGCAGCTGGGTATATGAATTTATTTATGATATCACTGCCTTTATTTTTATATATAAATGGTTGAAAAAATATTTTATAGGGCCTAAAATGGAATTAGGATTATGGGAGAGAAGAATCCTTAATGGTAATGGGCTGTTATTGCTTATTATCTATTGTATCTCTGTCAGCATTCCGGAAATCCTGGTTCCCTTTGAAAAGTATCTGCTGGCTGGATGCGCATTTATTTGTGTAATGATCACAGGTTCTTCAATTGTTATGACCATGAAGAGCAGCCAGGCCCAATATTTTAAAACCATGGCAGAGCTTAATGAATATTTTCTTCAGGCACAGGTAAGTTATTTTAAGTCCTATCAGAATACTCATCATGAAACCCGGCGGATAAAGCATGATATGAAAAATCATATTCTATGTGCACGTGATTTGTATGACCGCAGGGAATATGAAAAGCTGGGGAAATATCTGGAGGGCATAATTGAACTGACTCAGCCTGTTTGCCAGGAATACCATATCGGAAACGATATTGCAGATGCCATTTTAAATCAGAAATATGCATCTGCCAGACAGCTGGGAATAGATTTTAGTGTTGAAGGCACACTGGCAGGCATTGCCGGCATTTCACTGACCGATATCTGCACCATATTTGCAAATGCACTGGATAATGCCATGGAAGCAGTAATAAGAGCGGACATTCCTGAAGCAGTGATTACAATAACCATTAAACGGGAAAAGAGATTTCTCTACATATCGTTTACAAATCCATGTACTGAAACAACCGTTAACATCAGACAAGCCGGTACTTCAAAAAAAGATCGGGTAAACCATGGTTTTGGAATGGAAAACATAGGTAAGGCAGTCGACAAATATAAAGGCAGCACGCAGGTTCATATTGCAGAGGATAAAGATGGAGGAAACCTGTTCTGTCTGGAACTTATGCTTATGATTTAACGCTTTAAATCATTTCACCACAGATTACACACCTTTTACAACAGTTAAAAATAAAAATCTGCCAGGTTTGATATTCTTAATATACCAACAAAAAAAGGAGCGGATTTTTATGTTAGAGACAGAAGAGATATTTTATGATATTATGGATAAAAAGGTGCTTAAAAAATGCAGGCATAAAGCAGAGGTACGGTGGTACCGCCGTCTGGTTATTTTAAACTTAATGATCATTATTGGTATTACTGCCTGGTTTATTTCAGAAAAAAAGGAGAATATACAGTATGTTCAGGAGCTTAAGGCTGATGCAGCTGCATATATGAATGATGACGGGGCTGAGCTTAGCAGTGATGAAAAAAAACAGCTGGAAGAGAATCTGGATAAAAAAATAGAAGATATTCCAACTTCCGTAAAAAGCTGTGCCACAGTCCTTGGCCTGCTTATCATACTGCCTCTGATTGTGAGTTATGCATATGCAGGCTACCGGAGCATGTCTGTTAAAATAACCGAAAAGAATTTCCCGGATATTTATTTAACTGTAAAGGAATATGCTGAAAGGCTTGGCATGAAAAAGGTTCCGAATGTTTACCTGGTTCAGGGAAATGGTATTTTAAATGCATTTTCTGCCTGCATTCCCTTTAGGCAATACATTGAATTATATGCCGATCTGGTTGAGGTAGCTTACCGTGAGCATTATGATATGAAGACATTACGGTTCATTATCGCACATGAAATAACACACATTTATTTAGGTCATGCTAAACTTTCTTACCTTTATTCGATTCTGTTTGCCAATATGATTCCGATTCTGTCTTCCACAGCATCAAGAGCCAGGGAATACAGCTGTGACAGAATTGCTCAGAAATTGTCAGGAAGTGACGGATTTGACGCCATGATGACTTTAACGGCAGGTATACATCTATATCCTCAGGTAAGCAAACATGATTATATAGAAAATGCCAAAAGCGTAAAAGGGTTCTTTGTATGGTGCTTTAATCTTGTATCCTCTCATCCTGTCATGTCAAAAAGAATACTGGCATTGGAAATGAAAGAAGGAAACGGAAAACTTTATTAATAAAAGGAGGAATTGTTCACTATGGAAAAAATAACAAGCTTTACTATTAACCACATGAAACTATTGCCAGGCATTTATGTCTCCCGCCAGGACCAGGCCGGGGATTCTGCCATCACTACCTTTGACATCCGCATGACCCGTCCGAACTTCGAGCCTGTCATGAATACAGCGGAAATCCACACCATCGAACATCTGGCGGCCACTTTTCTGCGTAACCATGAAAGCTACTCTTCCCGGGTGCTCTACTTTGGACCCATGGGATGCCGCACCGGCTTTTACCTGCTGCTGTCCGGCAAATACAAATCCCGGGATATTGTTCCTCTGATTACCGAAATGTTCGAATTTATCCGTGATTTTGAGGGCGAGGTTCCCGGCGCTGCTGCAAGAGACTGCGGAAATTACCTGGATATGAATTTAGGAATGGCAAAATATCTGGCCAGAAAATTCCTGGATTCTGTTTTGTACGGAATCGATGATGCTCATCTGATTTATCCAGAGGATTAAATTATGGGGTCCTTTGAGGGCCTGTACAAGCGGGACCTCCTGGGACTCTTTTACAGTTTAATAAAATATTTATTGATAAAAACTTGACCATTTAAGTCTAGTATGTTAATCTTATGACAAGGAGGTATCCCATGCTGATTACCAGAGAATGCGACTATGCAATCCGGATCGTCAGAGCACTGTCCTCCGGCGAAATCACCAGTATCCAAATGATTTGTGAGCAGGAGCAGATCACCTCTGCCATTGCCTACAAGATCGCCAGAAAACTGGAAAAAGCCGGTTTCATAAAAAGCTACCGCGGAAGTACAGGCGGCTATGCTCTGAATTGTGATCTGGAAAGCACTACACTATACGATATTTTAACCATCATAGAACCTAAACTGCTGCTGATTGAATGTATGCAATCCGGCTATGAATGTTCCGTAAATTTACCGAAGCATCCTTGCCTCGTTCACAAAGAATTCTGCAGAATTCAAAATTTAATGAATCAGGAGCTGAAGGGATGTTCTTTGGCAAAAATTCTGCATGGATAATTTTTTATCTTAATCTATACCAAAATAGTACAGTATTAAAGGAGGAAAAACAATGAATCAATGTTATGGGTGCAACACCTGTAAAAGTGCCGACAAACCTTTGGAGAAATTTATTCAGTCCTTACCGATGGAAACTTCCCACCACCGGGTTGAGAAGCAGAGTACGAAATGCGGCTTTGGACTGCAGGGAGTCTGCTGCCGGCTCTGTTCCAACGGTCCCTGCCGCATCACTCCCCAGTCCCCGCGGGGAATCTGCGGTGCCGATGCGGACACCATCGTAGCCAGAAACTTTTTAAGGGCAGTGGCTGCCGGAAGCGGATGCTACATACATATTGTGGAAAACACAGCTTTAAACTTAAAGAATACGGCCAGGATCAGAGGCGAATTAAAAGGTCTGAAATCTTTGGAGCACCTGGCCGAACTGTTTGGTATTGAGGAAACCGATGTCTATAAGAAGGCTGAAATGGTAGCTGATGCCGTATTGGCAGATTTATATAAGCCGGAATATGTCCCCATGGAGCTGACGGAAAAAGTAGCTTACGCCCCACGTATCAAACGGTGGAAGGAGCTGGGAATCATGCCCGGCGGTGCAAAATCGGAAGTATTTAAGGGGGTTGTGAAATGTTCCACCAACTTAAATTCCGATCCGGTGGATATGCTGGTTGACTGCCTGAAACTTGGAATCTCTACCGGCATTTACGGCCTGACTCTTACCAACCTTCTCAATGATGTACTGCTTGGACAGCCGGAGCTTCGTATGGCCCCTGTCGGTCTCCGGGTCATTGATCCTGATTATATCAATATCATGATTACAGGCCATCAGCATACCATTTTTGTTGATCTGCAGGAACGTCTCATCTCACCGGAAGCCATTGCAAAGGCCAAGGAAGCAGGTGCAAAGGGATTCAAATTAGTGGGTTGTACATGCGTGGGACAGGATCTGCAGCTCAGAGGCTCCCATTATACAGAGGTTTTTGACGGTCATGCGGGTAATAACTACACCAGCGAGGCGATTCTTGCAACCGGTGCCATTGATGCCGTACTTTCTGAATTCAACTGTACCTTACCGGGTATTGAACCAATCTGTGAGGAATTAAAGATCAAGCAGATCTGTCTGGATGATGTAGCCAAGAAATCAAATGCGGAGTTATTAAAATTTGACTTCGGTCATCGGGAAGAGCAAAGCAATGAGATCATAGATAAGGTAATAAAATCCTATCAGGAACGGCGGGGTACGGTTCCCCTGAACCTTCTGCCGGAGCATGGTTATGACAACACCCTGACAGGTGTCAGCGAAGGTTCTTTAAAAGACTTTTTAGGAGGAAGCTGGAAGCCTCTCATTGATCTTATCGTATCCGGGGACATTAAAGGAATTGCAGGCGTCGTAGGCTGCTCCAACTTAACAGCCGGCGGACATGACGTGCTGACCGTTGCGCTTACAAAAGAACTGATCGCAAAAGACATTATTGTACTGACAGCCGGATGTTCGTCCGGCGGGATTGAAAACTGCGGCCTGATGACTCCGGAAGCAGCCGAATATGCAGGACCAAAGCTTAAAGCAGTATGTAAAAAATTAGGGATCCCTCCAGTCCTGAATTTCGGCCCCTGTCTGGCTATCGGACGTCTGGAGATCGTGGCTACGGAAATAGCTGCTGAACTGGGAGTCGATCTTCCCCAGTTACCCCTTGTCCTTTCTGCCGCACAATGGCTGGAGGAACAGGCTCTGGCTGACGGATGCTTTGGATTATCCCTTGGCTTACCCCTTCATTTAGGTCTGCCTCCGTTTATAACCGGCAGCAAAACTGCAGTTAAGGTCTTGACGGAATCCATGAAGGGTCTGACAGGCGGTCAGGTAATCATTAATCCGGATGCAGCGGAAAGTGCCGGTATACTGGAAAAGATTATTCTAAAAAAACGTGCTGGTCTCAATATATAGGAGGAGGGAGTATGAAACGAATATTCATTGATGCAACCAAATGCGATGGATGCAAGAATTGCTTTGCTGCCTGTATGCAGGCACACAGAAAGGATACCGGCAGCATCTATGATTTAGACCTGACCGACCCTGATAATGAATCCCGTAATCACATCATACAGAGAAAAGACGGAACCTATATCCCCATCTTCTGCCGTCATTGTGATGAACCCGAATGTGTCATGTCCTGTATGAGCGGGGCTCTTAAAAAAGACAGAGAAACCGGACTAGTCCTTTATAACGAAGAAAAATGTGCTTCCTGCTTCATGTGTGTGATGAATTGTCCATATGGTGTGCTGAAAGCAGATACCAGTACAAAAACCAGAGTCATAAAATGCGATTTCTGTTCCGGTCTGGAAGACGGACCAAGCTGTGTAAAGGCATGTCCTGCCAAAGCAATCTATATTGAGGAGGTATTATGATGACTCATGTAATCATAGGTGTGGGAGCTGCCGGTATAACGGCTGCCAAAACCATCCGCCAATTAGAACCAGAAGCACGGATTATTATGATTTCCGTAGATGAACATGTACATTCCAGATGTATGCTTCACAAATATCTAAGCCATGAACGAAGCGAAGAATCCCTTTCCTTCGTATCAGAAAACTTCTTTGAGGAAAATGATATCACATGGTTAAAAAACCGGGAAGTTATACACATTGATACGAACCAGCAGACCGTCCGGTTAGAAGACCAGTCTCTGGTTTCCTATGACCGCCTGCTTATTGCCACAGGAGCCAGCAGCCAGATTCCTCCGATCATGAATTTTAAAGAAGCGAACAATGTATTTGGACTCCGGAATCTAAGTGATGCACAGCAGATAAGAGCGTTCGCTGAAAAAGCCAGACACATTCTGGTTCTCGGTTCCGGCCTGGTCGGTATGGATGCAGCTTATGCCTTTCTGGAACTGGATAAGGATGTGACGATCGTAGAAATGGCTGACCGTATATTACCAAAACAGCTTGATGAAACTGCCGGAAAGGCATATCAGAAATTGTTCGAACAGCATGGAGGCAAATTCGTGCTTGGCAGAAAAGCCGTCCTGACCACCATGCCGGAAACCGGTAATATTACATCCGTTATGCTTGATGACGGTACATTGATTGAATGCGACCTCATCGTCTGTGCAGCCGGAGTCTGTCCGGCGGTCTCCTGCGTATCAAACAGCGGCATTGCCACAGACCGTTTTATAAAAGTTGATGATTTCATGAAAACCTCTTGTGACAATGTTTATGCAGCCGGAGATGTGACCGGAATAGCGGCAATCTGGCCCAATGCCATGAAACAGGGACAGACAGCAGCCCGCAGCATGTGCGGAATTAAAACTCCTTACCTGGATAAATACGGCATGAAAAATACCATGAATTTTTACGGGCTTACTACCCTTACTCTGGGAGATGGAATTGTATCAGAAGGGGATGATGTGATGATCTGTGAAGATTCCTGCAATTATAAAAAAGCAATCCTTAATGACGGTTACTTAAAGAGTATTTTAATTCAGGGTACACTGGACTACAGCGGAATCTATCAATACGTCATTAAGAATAAAATTTCTCTGGCTTCCGTTAAAACAGACATCTTCCATCTTTCCTTTGCCGATTTTTACGGAACGGATAAGACAGGGCAATATTCTTATCAGACGGCTGGTTCCTGACCAGGCATAAAATTATATCTGCAAATTCAAATCTCCCTGAAAGAGGGCTGGGAGATTTCTTTCAGTTATCGATACTCTTCCAGCATAAAATCCATATAAAACAGATAATGAATACTTTTCATGATCCCCATTTCATTAACCTGCTGAGCTATCGCTATACTTGCAATTCAGAAACAGATATGCTATATTGGGGGATAATCCTGAATAGATTTTATGAGGGAAAGCTTGCGTTAATGGTTTCATTCATGGTACTTTTAATGCATAATCAGCATAATCAATTATATTGACAGGTAATTTATATGATAAAGAAATGTTTAATCGTTATCGTCTGCATTTGTTTTATTATGACTGGATGCAGGAATACAGACAGCAGTATTTTAGAGAAGAAAGAAACTGCTCAAACAGAAGAACTGGAACCAGACACGCAGGAACAAGCGGAAAATAAGAACAGCATCACACAAAATACAAGTACTGAAAATGAAAATTATGAGATATATGCAGGATTCTGGACAGAGGGGGGTATAAGCTATGACTCGGTCAGCTCTGATGGAGGGACTGAATTTACTGTAAGCATTACAGACAAAACTGAATTGAATGGATATTTGTTTTCTCAGCAGGGTACCAGTGAGCGCATAGCAGAAATTGATAACATTACCGGAAAAATTACAAATAATGAGTGTTCCTATGAATTTACGGATGATGGCTGGGGAGGTACAGGGACTCTGCACATACGATTTTTAGATGATACAATTCGTATAAAAGTGGAGAATTATCAAATGGAGGATAACAACCTTTCAGGTTTTGGTATTTCAGGAGTATATCAGTTTAAAAGAGCGGATAAAGGTGTGGAAAAGAAAGAACCGGCGACTGAAATGCCCGAACAGGATTTACTTAATGCGGTATATGACAAATATTATTCTAAATGGTCTGAAGATGAAATGTTAAAAGCTATAGAAGAAAAAAGTCAGTATCGCGAAAGGTGTTCATTTTATAAAGAAGTATTGGAATATATGGAAAATGTCCGTGAAGTAAGGGATGTTGCTATTGTTGCAGAACCTTTCTATTATTCAGATATGAAATATTATAAGAGGCAGGATTTTGAGAATGTTCCTTTATTGATTATACATCTGGCCAAAAATGAGATTTATGCAAGACACGGATATATATTTAAGAATCCGGATTTAAATAACTATTTTAATGGACAACTATGGTATGAACCTTCTGTCACGCCTGAAGATTTTGATGATCGTGTTTTCAATGATTATGAAAAGGTAAATTTAAAGTTATTAACTGATTTGGATAAGTATCAAATTTCAAGATAATGGGGCTGTCCCATTTATTACTCAGTGCGTAGTCTTTAGGGCGGACATTCAGGAGCCGGGGTCTCCACACCCCGGCTCCTGCTGCTGCCGTTCCAATAAAAAATTCCTCTGAAAATTTCACAGAACGATCACTCCTTTTTAATCTTAGTCAATTCTTTATTAAGCGTTACCGCCATATTGGGAGTAATAGAACCTCCGGTCTGCCTGATCAATGTCTCTACCGAAAAATCATTGAGCATCTTTTCCAGCATCTCATTGGACTCAAGGCCTTGGGCCACATCGCCTCTCCGGGCCTTTACAGCGTCTATCATCCTGTCAATAAGTACCTTTCCCTGCGGGTTCTGCTTTATGCTGCCTAAAGTATCTTTGATGGAATAATAACCTTCCGGGAATTCCATATCCGCATTATCATACCAGTTATTGATGTTCTTGTCTATCAGTGTATAAGACGGGTTTGGTTCTGCTGCCCTGCGTATGGATATGCCATCAGATAAATTTCCTGCTCTGGCTGTTATCTCATGCATTGTCTTTTTTTCATCACAATTCTCCGGATTATGTGTAATTTCCTGCACATCGCTCAGTTTTACAGAAAATACGAATACCTTATGCCCATGCTGTCTCCCGATCAGTTCTCCGTTATCATACAGGCTGACCTCGGATTGGTTGCTGTATACCTTAATCTCCGTGACTTCCTCAGTTCGGTCTATATACCGGCTGCCGCAAATATGAACGAACGGTTCGTCGCTTAGATATGCCTTATATAAATAAAAAGCGTCCTTTTTCATCTTGCGGTCAAAACTTACAAGACCTTTCTGATTCAGTCCCTGCTCACCGCCCTCGTTTCGCCCGTCCGCACCGAAATCAAACATGTTCCACACATGCGATGCCCAGATATAAGGTCTTCCCGTAAGTACGCGCAGCATATGCTCGTGATATACGCATTGGAACTGTTCAGAATAATCACCCTTTTCAGGGGCATTGTTCTGATATCGGAGATTGGCATCCGCCCCATACTCTGATAAACCAATGATACGATCCGGATAAGCGGCATGGAACTCGTCAAACCATTTTTCATTGTCCTCCAGTTCTCCAAAGTACCAGCCAAAGTACAAATTGAATGAACAGATGTCCGTCAGATGAACAAGGGGATCATTTATATTAAGAAAATTCACATGCGCCATTGTAGTAGGCCTTGTTGGATCCAAACGATGGGCCAGGTCATTAAGCCTTTTATGCTGCATGCGCAAATCATCCGACATCCGCGTTACTGAAATCTCATTGGAAAGACCCCAGCATACGATAGACGGATGATTGTAATTCTGTATGATAAGTTCTGTAAGCTGGCTTATTATATTATCATTAGCATCTGGCATATGCTCGGATATATAGGGAATTTCTGTCCAGACCACCAGACCGTATTTATCGCACAGGTCATAAAAATACTGGTCATGCTGATAATGGGCAAGGCGTATTGTATTTGCTCCCATCTCCATGATTAAAGCCATGTCTTCATCCTGCATTTTATTTGTAATGGCGTTACCCGCTCCTTTTCTGTCCTGATGTCTGGAAACACCCCGCAGCGGATATGGCTGGCCGTTTAAAATAAAACCTTTTTCCGAATTAAAATCAAAGCTGCGGCAGCCAAAGTTCACACTGACCTCATCCACAACATAATAATCTGCCCTATCCTGTGATTCTGTCGCCGCTGTCATCTCTGTCTCTAACAGCTCCGCCTTTGCCCTATATAGATAAGGATCCTTTCTGCCCTTCCATAGCCTTGCGTTTTCTATTTCTATTTCAGCATCAGCTATACCATTATGGATATCAGCAGCCACAGTACCAATACCATCTATCGTAAAACGTACTTTGCGGCAGACACCAGTAGTATTTGCTTCTGCCTTCACTCCTTCACGATCTGTTATATATGCCCTAAACTTCACCGTGGCATTGGCACCGGCTGCTTTCGGAGTTATCTGTATTCCCGGTCCCCCATAATAATCCAGAGCAAAATGCATTTGGGGAACGCTGATGAGATACACGTCCCTATAGATACCTCCATAGAATGTAAAGTCAGCCTTTTGAGGATATACACGATCATTTTTTGCGTTATCCACTCTAACAGTAACTTCATTTTCGCAGCCTTCTTCCCTGGAAAGATTCTTAAGTTCCACACGAAAAGTCGAATAACCTCCATCGTGAACGGCACATACATTGCCATTTAATTCCACCTGTGCGCTGGAATTGACTCCTCTGAACTCAAGATAGATTCCCGATTTTCCACCCGGCTCAATGCCTAGGGCTTCTTTCGGGGTCGGAAACCTTTTTTTATAAACGCACGTACCGCGGTAATAGTCATTGCCACCGTCCTGTCCATCTATATCATTCCATGTGTGAGGAAGCAATACCTCACATTCCTTGCCCTCTTTATCTGTAAAAATCCAGCCATCATTAAATAATTTAACATTCCTCATCCTTACCTCAACCCTGCCTTTCTAATCACTGCGCTTCGTATGCACGATGGCGGACTGGTTGTCCGCCCCGGTTTTGATATCACTATGGATAATAATTGGATTCACCTTACTCTCAGATACAGTATTTCAAAGTTTTTTACGTTCTTCTAAGTCTTTTTCGATCTGCGGCATCATCTTATCAATCTTATAGAAGCGGACCAGTATAAACATAATTATAAAAAGTACAAATGGTACCAGTCCGTAAATAGACCGGATCATAAATATGGCACCCGGCGTCTGGCTTTCTGCCATACCGTTATATCCTGAAGCACCTAAGAGAATCCCCAAAAAAGCCGCACCTAAACCTGACCCCACCTTCGAAAGAAATTGATTCACACTGGACATCGTTCCATCCATACGTCCGATGTTCTTCCAGTCATTGAATGTACCGCAGTTGAGAATCATTAACGGTACCAGATAAGAAACAGGCATCATGGAAAGTCCTGTGCAGGCAAATCCTATTCCGAGCATCAACATACTGCCGCCGGCAAAGAAACAGATAATGCTTCCGATTGCTCCAAGTATCGCTCCTACGCTTATCATGAAAGAGACCGAGTATTTTCTGATGAGCTTTGGAAAAAAAAACATGGATACCATCAGAATCATGGTCAGGAACTGCAATTGGCCGAATTTGCCGATGTCACCTACTATCCATGTGAAATAATATGTAGCAGCATTCATCCCCGTGTAAAAATTGGCCAAAAGGCTTACCCCGGCTACAACCCATATATATGGGTTTATTTTCATGGCTTCCAGCATGTCTTTGATACGAACCTTCTCACCGCTTTTTTTATCATCAACTTCATAGACCTCTTTGACAAAGAAAAATCTAAGCAGTCCGAAAATGAGACAGGGAACTGCATATAACACAACAAGCTTTATCCAGCCTTCAGAAGAGTCAGCATAGGTCCGCATAAGGATCGGAAATGAAATAGACACTACTGCCGTCATCAGTGCGCCTATAAAAGCACCGTATGACTGAACTTTTACAACAACTTTGATATTGGCAAATGCACGAACCGTATATGCTGTACTTGCAGCATTCATCAGTGTCGAGAACACTCCGTTTGCAGAAGCGAAAGCGAAGAATACCCAGATGGATTTCCCGACAAGGCTTATATCAGGTACTGAAAACATAAGCACTGTACTTACCCACAGGCCGATAAGAGAAAGATCCCATGGCCTGCCCTTGCCCCATTTGCTATTTGACCTGTCCACCAGGTAACCCGCCATAAGATCCGTAAAACCATCAAATACCTTACTTGCTATCAAAATGCCGCCTACTAAAGAAGCCGGCATCCCTAGTGTATCCGTACAGTATATGCTCAGATAACCTATGACGATAAAACTAGCTGCCAGTGAGAATGCCCCCGTCCTCCACAGCAAAAGCTTCCCAAAGGATAAATGATCAGTTCCTCTTTCTTTTTTTGCCTTATCCATTTTTTCTCCTCCTTTTGTGCAGCCATAATTTTACTTGTTCCACCTGCATGATTTGATAAGCTTTATTTACAGCTGCTGCTTATTATGTACTCATGATAAATCTTAAACCATTAATTCTATATCATTTGAATTATATTTTTGTCATTTTATTGTGGTATTAACAGCTGCCATACGAATAGCTTGGCAAATATGCAATATAGTGATTTTTTATAATTCTATTGATATATTTTAGTTTTATTAGTATAATATAAACAATAATACATCTAGCTTACTTCAATTTTTCCATTAATCTTGTATTCCCAAGGTAATCGTATCCAGAGGAGGTATCGTATGTCAGATTTCATTGAACATCTAGATGAGATTTGCATTAACGATTATCAGGTTCAGCAGTATAATCTTAACTATACAGAAGAAGAAATGCACCGATACACTTATTCAGATGAAGTCAGATTTATGAATAATATTAGAATGGGAAGACCTGATGCTGTTAAAAAGTGTATACAAACTTCCGACTCCAGTTCTATTGAAAAAGTCGGCCATTTTGCGAAAAGCAGGTACAAACAAATAGAATACATGGCCTGTTCCGTATTTACAAAATCATGTATGGCAGCAATTGAAGGCGGTCTGGCCCCTTCTACTGCTTATGCATTAAGTGATCTGGCAAAGCAGAAACTGGAACTATGTAAAGATGTTCCAGATATGCTTCAGCTGCTCTTACAAGTAATGGTAAATTTTGCACAGAAGGTCGCAGATACCAAAAATGATAAGATACGTCTGTCCTATATTGAAAAATGCAAAATTTATATTGCAAACCACCTCAATACCACATTTTCATTAGAAGATATTGCAAACGAAATAGGTATCAATAAATTTTACTTATCCAAACGTTTTTCTGAAATTGAAGGAATCGGAATTCAAAAATATACGCTCTGTAAAAGGCTTGAAGCAGCTGCAAATATGCTGAAGTATTCTGACTCAAGTATCCTTGCTATCGCCAGTTATCTGCATTTCTCATCGCAAAGCCATTTTGGCAAAGCTTTTCGTGATTATTACGGAACCACTCCAAAAACTTATCGTGACAGGGAAAAACCTGCAGATTTTATGTAGTCAAAATAAACCTGCAGCAGCTGGTATCTGGACATTCTAATAGAAATGTTCAAATATCAGCTTTTATATCTTTATTAACAATTTATAAATAATTTTAAAACAAAACCGAAATGTAAAAAAAGTAGTATAAAATATAAAACAAAAGAACTGTACCACAATAACATGTTATCTGGTATGATATGAATAATAAAGCTTCTGAAACTTACAGACGCTGACAGCGTATAAACGAAAAAGGAGGGAACAGTATGATTAATATCTTAGTGGTGGAGGATGATGCAAAGTTAAATCAAATTGTATGTACTTATTTAAATGACAGCGGTTACAATGCTAACGGATGCTTAAATCCCCGCGAAGCCTATGATCTGATGTACAATAGTCTATACGACCTGATCGTATCAGATATTATGATGCCTGAAATCGATGGATTTGAATTCGCAAAAACAGTACGGCAGTTAAATAAGGTCATTCCAATTTTATTTATGACGGCAAAGGATGACATCATCTCGAAACAAAAAGGCTTTCAGATTGGTATTGATGATTATATGGTAAAGCCCATCAATATGGATGAGCTTGTCATGCGGGTAGGCGCCCTGCTGCGCCGTGCCAATATTATGGCAGAGCGGAAAATGACGGTAGGCAACCTCTCCATGGATGCGGATGCCATGACCGCAGCAGTTAACGACCAGGAGATTCCTCTTACGCTTCGTGAATTCAATATCCTGTATAAGCTTCTTTCCTATCCCCAAAAAACATTCACCCGTGCCCAGCTGATGGACGAATTTTGGGGCGTGGACAGCGAAACCAGCCTGCGGGCTGTAGATGTCTATATAACGAAGCTGAGGGATAAGCTTTCCGCATGTGACGGTTTTCAAATCGTGACCGTCCGCGGGCTTGGATATAAGGCGGTACTGTTATGAGAAAAAAGCAGAAATCTTCTGATCCAAGGGTAAAGGCAAAAATATTTCCTGTTTCCAGTTTTATCATTACCTTCCTTGTGCTTTTGGGACTAACCACCGGCCAGATGCTGATTTTAGGGGATTATATTGATTATACAAATCTTTCCCCAAGGTGTATTGTGTCAGTGTTTTCCTACTGGATATTTATTGCTGCTTCTTTCATACTATTTACCAAGTTTCACCTCAACCTCCACTACCAAAAACCGATGGAGGAGTTTGCCGAAGCCACCAGAAAGGTGGCGCAAGGTGATTTTTCCGTTTATGTACCGCCGAAGCATCTGCCGGATAAGATGAATTATCTGGATGTTATTTTTACAGATTTTAATACTATGGTCGAGGAACTTGGCAGCATAGAAACATTGAAAACCGATTTCTTTTCCAATGTCTCCCATGAGATCAAAACTCCATTGGCAGTCATCCAGAATTATGCGCAGGCGCTTAAGAACGAAAAACTGGTTTCTTCCCAGCGAGATCATTATATTAATACAATACTGGAATCCTCTTTACGACTGACGGACCTGATAACCAATATCTTAAAGCTCAACAAGCTGGAAAAACAAAATCTGAGTCCGGTACCGGAACCGTATGATCTATGTGCCCAGCTGTGTGAATGCGCCTTACGGTTTGAAGATTTATGGACCAAAAAAGAGATTGAATTTATAGTGGATATTGAGGACCGATCCATCATTGAGGCTGACTCCAGTCTGTTGGAGATGGTTTGGAACAACCTTATCTCCAATGCAATTAAATTTACCGCCCCTGGCGGTACTGTCACATTACGGCAAAGCTCCACACAGGAAGAGGTAACCGTCTCAGTAACCGATACAGGCAGTGGAATGAGCAAAGAAACTATGGAATATATTTTTGATAAGTTTTATCAGGGCGACACTTCCCATTCCACCGAAGGAAATGGGTTAGGACTCGCTCTTGTATTTCGGATTCTGCAGCTTACAGACGGAACCATTACCGTTTCCAGCGAATTGGACGAGGGAACTACATTTACGGTTCATCTCCCTGTTACATCGAAATCAAATATATGAATTAATATAGATTAAACATTTCTTAAGCAAAAAGACAACATGAACGTTATAAACTTTGTTTAATAGAAATCTAACAAAAGGAGTTGATTAACATGAGCGAAATCACAAGTGGGAATAATTTTATTGGATATGAATATAAAGAAATAACTTCAGATAATGAACGGGCTTCCATGTATCTTGATGGTTTCATGAATTTTGGATGGATTCAAGACCAAAATATCAGTCCAGCCAAGGTTATTGGGAAAGTAATCATTAAGCTGAAGAGGGACCGTAAAATTCTCAATAAAGCAGAACTGACCCGCCTGCAGCGTCATTTTGAAGCCTGTATGAATGAAATCAATAATTTGGAAAAATCAATAACTTCAAAAGCTACCATATGGGCCCTTACTACAGGCTTACTGGGCACAGTATTTATAACAGGTTCTACCTTTGCAGTTACCAACGATCCCCCTAATATTACGTTATGTATCCTGCTGGCAATCCCTGGATTTATCGGCTGGTTACTTCCCTACTTTGTTTATAAGGCAATCGTTAAGAAAAGAACTGCTAAGATCAAACCGTTAATTGAACAAAAATACGATGAGATTTATGAAATCTGTGAAAAGGGAAATAAACTGCTATTAAACTAACTGACCGGAGCACTGCAATTAATCGGTATCCTAATAGTAAAAAACATAGATAAAGGATGTGTTTAACTATTAGGGTACTTTTTGTTATATGAAAGATGAACTGATGCCATATTAAAGGCGTTGATCCATTAAAAATGAATCAACGCCCTCTTTTATTGCATCCTTAACAATGGGTACTGTTTACCTCTCTGTCCTCCGTTTTATTTCGCGAATTCTTTTTTACGGTCATTCCGGATACGTCCATAGAAATATTCAGGAATCCATCAATTTAAATGAATATGAAAAACTTTAATTTACTGGCCTGAAGCCATGATGATGCCGTTCACAGCCCACTGGTAAGTATCATAGGCCTGATACAAGGTGTTATAGGCGCTCTGCTTAGTGCCTTCTGCCT
>CAYOCB010000017.1:0-94610 GCA_964402355.1 uncultured Lacrimispora sp. | reverse complement strand
AGTGGTGTTCTCTTTTTATTTATTTCCCATTATCCGAATAAAACTTTACGCTAGCTTTATTTTGGGTCCATATCCGGGTTGGCAGCCTCGATATGGTACTCTATAAATATCTCGAAAACTTCAGATAGACATTGACCGTTTAAGGCTCAGGTGCAATATTTTTATCTTTATATACAGCATTCATTTTCTTGTTTTGTATTTCCTGGTCAATAAAATACTGAGAAACAGATCTTACTAATTCCATTTTATCTTTATCAAGGTTATTTATATTTTTAAAATAGTCTTTCAGGTCTTTAATAGAATATGTATTTTTTATCTATTAAAAATTCTGCACACATCTGTTATTTAATCATTTCTTTTTCCTATAAAACCCAGCTGACGAAAACTTTTTTTCGATTATATTTTACATCCCAGTTCCTATACTTACCAAACCGTATCTTCGTCCCTAGGTGTTACATTTTTGTTTAGCTAGTCACTTCTATGTAGATTAATGCGCAAATATTGGCACTTAACATGTATAATTTTGGCACTTTAGTTGAAAGTAAAACAATTTGTGATAAACTGAAAATGATAGATAAATAGCTTCTATATTTTAAAATCATTTTAATTCTGGAGGTAATTCCAATGGATACTACACATTGAAACTGATAAATATAGAAATAGAGAGGAGAAAAAGAATGAAATATTTTAGTAAACAAATTTATATTATCAAAAAAAGCATAGCACTATTTTTAGTTATGGTAATATTTGTTCAAGCAAGCAGTATTGTCGCATTAGCACAGTCATCAAGTTTATCAGAAAACATACATTATTCAATGAATGGTTCCGATGTTATTGAAAATTTAGAGTTTACTGATACAGATGGTACACAAGTGTATATGAATCGAGTAATACATACCGATGGAACAGCTGAGTTTACTACAATAAAAAATGGTAAGTCATCGGTTGAACATTTAACGAACCACGACTATAATGTATTTTATGCTTTAGCAAATCCGACTGACAATGAGACTCGTAAAGTTACATATAACAATGTATTAGGGAGAAGCAGTGATCTTACTGGTCCACAATACAAACATGTGTATATTTCATCAGATAATTATACGATTACAAATACTGCAGTTCAACAGATTATCGTAGGTGGTGCTAGTACTGCTGCTGGTTTAATAATTAGTGCCTTAGGACTACCCGGAGCAACCGCATTAGCAATTGGTGCTTTTATATATACTGTTGCTGCCGCTTTATCTCCTTACAAAATTGTAGTTTCTCAAAAACTATATGAGGTACATTTCTCGTATGACAACGTGTATTATACACACTGCTATCACGAAGTAATTAAATCATATGATACAGGTAATCATTTAATTGATACAAGGACAGAATATCACCAATCTGTAGGTGGCTGATAAATAAATGAAAGAAATGAGGTATCAATATGAATAAAAAAGATACATTTAATCCGTATTCAATGGCTATTATTTCACCATGCATCTTTGAAATATTTATATTTCAGTGTTTTCGGTTTGCAGATTGGAAAAGTGATTTAAACTCAGAAATTCAATTTCGGATACTGTGGGGCTCATTGGCAATTACAATCTTTTTTGTTTCATATTACACTTTCCTATTTTTTTTGGTGAAAAAATTTTATACTGAAAAAAACAAAGTTAATCAACTTCTTAAAATCTGTTTTTTTGCTATATTGGGTTTTTTGTCATTTGTTATAAGTTATTTTTTGTAAAAATGAGAAAACTGTACCCTGATAGTAAAACGCAGAAAAAGCTGTGCTTAACTATCAGGGTAATTGAGAATAACAAACCCTCATAGTAATAAAAACTTTACAGATGTTGAAATTGAATTACTTTCTCGCAATCCATATGTAAAAAAGTGTAACTGCTAAACAGAACAGATTAATTATACGAATGCTTTAAACTTCATTTTCTTGTATATGCTGCTGGAAAATTACCCCTTGAAATTTCTTTCGAGGCTGGATTTGACCTCAAATTAATTGGTCAGAGTTCAATACTTATTTTTATATTTGGTCCATATCTGTGTTGGCTGCCTTGATATGGTACTCTATAAATATCTCGAAAACTTCAGATAGACATTGGCCGTTTAAGGATCAGGTGCAATATTTTTATCTTTATATACAGCTTTCATTTTCTTGTTTTGTATTTCCTGATCAATAAACTGCTGAGAAACGGATCTTACTAATTCCATTTTATCTTTATCTAGATTATTTATATTTTTAAAATAGTCTTTCAGATCTTTAACTGAGTGAAGCTTTTGGAAAGCCTGGTTAATATCCTTCATTCCCTGAACTAACATTTTAGTTGGACGGAAATCATCAGTCTTAATAATATCAACGATATATGCCTCTTCACCCAATTCCATTGAATCTTTCATTACCTTTTGTAGATACTGAGGCTCTGCATACATACCGTCCGAAGCTTTTACCAACGCATTTCTTACAAAGCCAGCATTTTCCCTAAAGAGCTGCTTGTCCAGTGGAAAGCCATTCCGATCTGCAAAATAACAAGCAAACGTCATGGTTGTTCTTGTATTACCTTCTCGAAAAGGATGTACTTGCCACAAAGCTGCAATATTCCTGGTAAACTCCATTGACCTGTCTTCAAGACTTAGAGAGCGCCAATTAATGCTGTTTATTCTATTAAGAATTTCTTCAGCGTTCTTTTCAATTTCTGATGGGTAAGAGTATCTTACGGTGTCTCCACCTATGACAGGTTCTGCTTTATAAATTTGAATCGTTCTCAGCTCACCGGCAAACGGGTAAATATCCCCGAAGATATGTTCATGAAGAGATTTTATATAAACCAAATCAAAAGTTTGACCTTTATTTATCTTATCAATACTAAGAAGTTTGATAAAAGTGATATCAGATTCTGCGGCCTCTAACTTGTCTGCATCTTTAATATTTAATTTACTCTTTAATACAGGGACAGCCTCATACAAATACGGATCTTTCATAGCCCTTCCCCCTACATCTGATATCTTTTAATCGTAGCTTCTAACATATCTTCTTCTGATATTGTACCTTTAATAAACTGATCCGTCAGTTGCTTTGTGAATCTCGTTGGTTCAGGTGCATCCAATGTCGAAAGAGCCAACGCATCATTAACCATTTTTATTCGTTCTTCCTTTGTTGTAGTCGGTACACAGTATTTCTTACTGATGAGTGCTCTTTTCTTATTAAAATCTTCAGCTGGAACAATTTCAATTAGATCACCTGGACTACAATTGATAAAATCACAAATTTTTTCTAATACATTCACCGGCAGCTTGATAGATATTTTTTTCCTTTTTCTTAATTAGTGCAGCTAAATAATAAGTAATCTTTTTTTTATTAAATTATAAAATATATTTTTTTTAGATGGACTTATTGGAACGATATCTTTATTTGACATTATTAAATTTGTTGAATCTAAGTCTATGACATTTATCAAATTAATAATAAATGAACAATGTGGTTTAAAAAAATACATATTGTATAAATTTTCTTTTTCAAGTATAAATTGTAAATATTTAATACTTTTTTTAATATATATTTTTTTTGATTTCTTAATATTACTTTTATATATTTTTTCTCTTTTTCAAAATAAATAATATCTTTTATATCTACCACTATTAAAGAATGTTTTACATTTAAAGCAATTTTTCCAATCATTTATATCTCTCCTAAATATTTAGAATTTTATCAATAATGTAGACACAAATTCATAATGACAAATTATAATTAATTCTTCAATAATAACTTGATTTAGCTTAATTATGACAGAATACACTATAATTAATCCTATTTTAGAATATTACATGATTAAAATGTTAAGATGTAAAAAAAAAGAAAAGAGGGCTATTTTATGAAAAAGTTTTTAAGAATTTTTTTAACGTTAACGTTGATAACAGTATTAGGTTTAAGCAGTACTATTAATTCATTTGCAATGTCAAGTACGGAAGGAGGAACCTGGACTGTTACTGATTGGGAATCATCGGGTAGTCTTTCATTAGAAAGTTTACCATGTAAAGTAATATATTTGCCTTATAGTAAAGTAGCAGAACTTCATAATGCAGATCTTAATAATAGTACGGCAAAAAAAGTTTTGATAAGTTATTGGAAAGTAAAATTAACGGAATCAATAGCCAAAGATATATTGGCAGAATTTGGGGTAAATCTTGTTCCATACGTTAGTTTTGGTTGGTTGTGTTATGATTTAGCTCAAGCTGCTATTGCAGATCAGTTGGCTAATAGAATTAATGATGCTTATAATTCAGGATGCGGAATGTCTTGTACTTTATATAACGCACAAGGAACTTTATTCTGGAGATTTAGAAACTGGGATGGCTATAATATGCCTGAAAAAATAGAGTTCAGAGTTATTCCAGGATATTCTATAGGTGATGTGACTGTTGGAGAATTTGATTTATCAACAGATTATTAAACATGAAGTAATAGGGCTTTTGCACTAGCTGGTTAAAAGTTATATGCTAGTGCCAAAGCCCCTTTTTTAGCAAGTCAGCACTCGCTCTAACGGGTAAAATCCAATGTAAAAAATACTACTTTTACTTTTAATTTTAAAGAAAAAAATTAATACAAAGAGAGATGTTATTCAACTATTTTTTTAATTTTTGATTCTAAAATAAATTTAATAGGTAATAACGCCATTATTATATATTCTATTCTATGAACATTAATTTTTCTATTCCAAATAATATCTGTATTGTTTGAATTGATATTTTTAAAACTCAAATAGCACCAAGTTATAAATAAAATTATATTAACGATGTCTATTCCTATAATAAATATTTCTATAAAAGAATTCCTGTTCTTTATATCCATGTACATACTTATTACTAAATATATGAAAAATGATATACTTAATACAACTACAATGTAATGTGTTTGTTTATCATTTAATTTTTGATCCGGAAAAATAATTAAAAGAATTATTATAATCAAAAATAAATAATTTAGAACTTTATAAAATGATTTTTTCATTTTTCCCCTTTCACTAAAAAAAACAAATTATTATTATTTATATTAATTTTATGTAAAATCAAAAAATAAATATATTTTTCAGACTTTACTCTTTGGTTATATATTATAACGCTGATTTTGGACATGTCAAGTAAAGTTAACTTATAATCTGGATTTTTAATACGTAGAACGTTTAATTTCATTGTTATATTCAAAATTAATCCTAAAACTTAAATCAATTTTATCTTCTTACCACTTATTTTATCAATAAAAATATGCCGTTCATCAATCCCTTCAGCAAGAAAGCCATCTATCTGGCGACGTTCATTCTGTTCCATTGTACTCACACGGCCATAACCGTATATTTCCATTTAAATCCATCCTTCTTTATATATTTTATCGCTTTTCTTCTCAAAAACCAATATTTTTTGATAATATTATCATAAATTCTTTTTAACTTTTTGAAATATGGATAATATAATTTTATTATTCTTGCACCACTATTGAAAATAGCAGCCGATATTTACGGAACGTTAATATCATAATAAATTAGTCTAAGGGTTAATGTTAAGAAGTAATATTTCACTTCTTAACATTAACTTGAATTATATTCCAATCGCATAATAGCCTTACTTTGCAATCTCTAAAAATTTTTTAACAGATCTTGAACTTTTTCTGGCAACTCTTTCAAATTAGCATTACCTTCTGGAAGATTAACTGCATATCCACAAATATAAGGAGTGTACCTTTGGACCACCTCCTTTAATCTCTTTTTTTCTTCAGGTAGCATGTCCTCATTAACATCTTCCGGGCAACAACCAAACTCAGTAAGGAAATCAACGTTCCTGACTGCTCCTGTCAGATCAATCACCAACAATGCCAGGCATACTTCTCCATTGCCTGAAACCACTCCAGGTATCAATATCAGTTCAGAAGAGCTATATACTGAATTAGCAGGTACTGCTATTTTGTCGCTGCCATATATTTTTACCATTGCCTGGTATAGCAGATTAAAAATTCCTTTTGCATATTCCATATCTTCTGTATGATAAGAATCTTGTAATTCCTTATAATCAATGCGGAGCAAAATATTTCTCTCAATATAATCATTATACTTTCGAGCTATAAGAGCATATTTACCTTTTATTGATACAACTCTTCTTAAACCTTTATATTTATTTTTTCTGGCTGACTTATATCGTTTCCCGACTATTCCATTTTGTAATTCGTATCTATTAACCATATTATAGAAAGTCCCGGTACAGAGTTCCAAAATACGACTCGCTTCAGAAGCAGATAATTCACCTGACTGCCACTCATTATAAATATGCTTCCAATTATCCGAATAAGGTTTTGGGGTTCTTCCACCTTTCTTTTTGTTATCATTAAGCACCATTTTCCTCACCTACTTTTTCCACACCAATTTTATATACTCATTATGAACAACTACTGTTTCGATATATGAATATGCCACCGCTCTTTTATCTTCTCTGCTAAGATCCGAAAAGATTATTTTTTCAGGAGTCACCAATTCCTGCAGCACCTTTGCTTTCTGATCGAGCAGCTCGTTCTTCTTACAGGTAAGTTCCTCCAATTCCTTATTGATATAATCCATGGTTAAGATGCTTACTGTTTTTGTCTTTAGCGCTTGTAGGAGATTCGAAATCGCTTCGTCAATCCTGATAAGCTCAAGTTCGATTTCATTTGTACCATGGACCGCTTCAAACGGAGTTGGTTTACATCTGTCAAGTATATCCTCTAATTCTTTTTGCACGGATTGTTCAATCTCTTCAATTCGCATTTCAAGTTTAATATTACAATCTAAAAAATCCTTACCCCGGCACCGCATTGTCCGGACTGTTTCCCCATCCGATTTCCGGGAATACTTTCTTACCATAATGGCACGGCCACAGTCTCCACATTTTAATAAACCTGTCAGCCAACTATTACGGGTGCCATCGTTAGACCCAACCTTCTGGTTAGTATCCAACTTCCGCTGGCATCTTAACCATAAATCTGAATCTATATAGCCTGGCCAATTACCAATAGCAAAGGTGGCCGCCCTTGGATCTAAAGATCCTTTTGTAACTGCCCCTTTTTTTCCAACCAGCATACCTCCATGTTCACCGTCAAATTCCTCTATTGGATTTAAAATATTTACACCCAATTTCTTAAAATAGGTATAAACAGCATGGTCACATTTTACGCTGGCCGGATTCCGAATTACACGGCCAATGGAACAGGCAGACCACTTTTCACTGATCGGCCCTGGGCAATTCTCCTTGACAAGCAACCGGCGTATATCTCCAAGGCTTGTTGTCGGATAAGCATACACTTTCATAATCTCATCAAGGATATTAATGGTTTCCTCTAATTTCAAAGAGGATACCCTTTTATTTTCCTGGGTAATTGTAGTATTGCTGTACCCATAGGGAGCTGGTCCACCGGGCCAGCGTCCCAATTCTATCCTGTCATAGTAATTATCATATACTCTCTTTGATATCTGTTCACGTTCCATTTGCGCAAAGATAGCCATGATAAAAATCATTGCTTTCCCGATCGGTGTGGAGGTATCGAAATTTTCTGTAACAGAAATAAACTCCACCTTGTATTTACACATATATTCCCAGGTATTCGCAAAGTCAAGAAGTGATCTGGTAAAACGGTCTAACTTATAAACCAGTACTCTAGTTATGATTCCTTTTTTTATGTCATTTAAAAGTTTTTGAAATTCTGGTCTGTGAATCACATCTTTACCTGATATACCCCTGTCTATGTATAATCTTGGTTCACCGATTACAATACTCTTGGCAAAGTTTACTTGTGTTTCAATAGAAAGGCTGTCTTTTTTATCAATAGATTGCCTGGCATAAATTGCATCCATGTTTTACTTTTAATTTCCTTTCTTAAAATCAATGATCTTCTCCCGTTTTGAGAGAGTACTACTCTTTTGATTTTCAGATTTATTATAGAAAATTAATTGAAGTTCTATATATGCTTCTTGTACGCTTTTTTCCCTTTCAAGGGCATCTTTGTAGTCAGGAAACACATTTTCTACTCTCATGTAATACACTTTCACCTCATTATGTACATTAATTTGTTTCAATATATGATTTGTATTTTAAATTAATCCATCAGGACAAGCCGTGTTTCAGTATTTCTATAATTTTGTTTAAAATTCCTTCCATAGCAGAAAATATTATAATTCTTCAATACCTCTTAATATAAACAATTAGTAGCCCTTGCCTCGGTTCCGGATAGCATAGTGCAGTAAGAGCAATGAATATAAGTATCGCAATGGCAATTAAAACAGCAACTATGATAATGCCTTTCAGCGTAAGGACTAAGAATTTTAAGTTATTTGATTTTTCAACCACCACTACATTCTTATTCTTAATCTTATGCTTTTTCTTTAATGCTTCCTGTTCCTCATGAAATGCCAGGTCCTCTTTAACCTTTTTCATTAATGTATTATTAAATTTAGCCATATATTTCTCCTAAAGTTTTAACAATGTCCGATAAATCTGATTGGCTGTTGCAGAGTAAGAATAAGCATCCGGAATATAATCGCTAAAGAAGGTACAGTCTTTTTTTTCATCCATCATATCTTTTATCGCTTCTCTATCAACATTTGGTACAAAATTGAAAATATATCCGGTTGCTCCATAAATGTGATTTGCAAGTACATCATATACAAAATTTATTTCACCCGGCTTAATCCCTCCACAAAATATCCGGTAGTTCTGCTCCAGAAAAGATATTTTTTCAAAAGATGGTTCTGCACTAGATCCGTAATCCTTAACCAGTAATTCATAATCAAGCTTACTCACCTCTGCAATATTTTCCTGCTTAAACATGTCAAAGCCTTCGTATGTTAGGAGAAAGATTAATGAAAACAAGTCAAAAAAAATCGGCTGAAAGTCCAAGAATCAATGTTGCATTTGAGCCTGAGACAAATGAATAGATAAGGTTACTTGCCGCAAAACAACAAACCTCCATGTCAGAAGTCGTGAGAAATTGGGCGTTGCAAGGATTATCCGGAGACCTGAATGCTGATAATATCGGACTGATTACTGATATAATTCGGACCCAACTCCAGGATGTCATGCGTCCTTCCATTGATCGGTTAGCTTCATTAAGTGCAAAAACCTGTGTTCAGTCTGGTACCGCAGCTTACCTTGCTGCCGAAGCTATATTAAAATTTGTACCGGCTCCCCGCCAACAGGAAGTTGAAGAAGCTTATGAACTGGCCAGAAAAAAAGCAATTGCATATCTAAAAGGACGAACCAACGAAAATGAATAATTTTTTTGTTAAATTTGCCACATTATGATGATAGCTTTGTGACAGATTGAAACAAATAAAACCGGGAGGAATTTACATTGCCCCATAATGTATTAATATCAAAAATAAGATGTGGTAATCCTAATAAAAAAAGTACAGCAATCCATAACAAAAACAGTTTTATGTACATTGGAACCAGAGAAGGAACGGATCTTACCCCTTTAGAAGAAGAGAATACTGATAAGTTTGAAAAAGAAATGGCTACTTCTGGCTCAATGAACGGAACTCAGTTCCGCTACCTCTTTTCCCCACTTCTGCAAGATTCTCTGGCTCAATGAACGGAACTCAGTTCCGCTACCTCTCTTCCTAGCTTCTTCAAGATCTTCTGGCTCAATGAACGGAACTCAGTTCCGCTACCTCTTTTCCCCGCTTCTGCAAGATTCTCTGGCTCAATGAATGGAACTCAGCTCCACTACCTCTCTTCCTAGCTTCTGCAAGATCCTATGGCTCTATGAACGGAACTCAGTTCCGCTACCTCCCTACCTGCCGTAAATTCCAAAAGGATTTATGGTAAAGTGAAGAAAAGGCGTCTCTTGTCGAGTGAGCAAAGCGAGGACGAAATTTTTGCCTTGGATTGTCGTCGACATTGCGGGTATGTGACAAGGCAGCTGTTCTTAGATGGGTTAGGAAAATTATTTATAACTATCCGATGTTTTTTTCATCCGATTGTTATGAACGGTTTTCTTCATGCCTCGTTGGCCCTCTTGTCCATATTTCCACGACGCTATTCCTCCTGCAGTGTGATTATCCTAAAAACTAAGCAGTTTCAACCGTCATCTCTTTCCTTAACTTTGACTAAACCTCATTCACGATGAACGTAATTAAGTTCCGTTACCTCTCATCCTAACCGTCATAAAATTCGCGGCAACAAAACTCAGTTATTCCCTTATTACCCCCTTTATAGAACTCAATTCCAGCCATACTAATCAAACATGATTCTATTATCCGTTTTTGCTTTATAGATATAGTGACATATTTAGAAAGATGTAGTATAATAAATACAAACACTCGTTCGATATGTGGATAGGAGGTATTTTCTTGGAAAGATCCATCTCAAAATTATTAATCAGGCAGGACGAAGTTATCTTAATTAAAAATAGCGATACAGCAAGAAATGTAGATATCTATGGTAATTTATTTTCTGCATTACAACAGTTTAATAAAGTATCAGATAAAGATTTAAACGATACTATATTTGATGAAAAGGCCAAGGTAGTTATCTTAAATAACAAAAAAATGTTAATTGACAACATAAAGGAAGAGTGGTTTGGAATTGGCTGTAATGATGAAGCAACAAAAGATATAAGATGCCAACTTTGCAATCACCTAAACAGGTGGGTTTTCTATATTAAAAATAAAAATAATGGTAACGAATTACATGTTGGATCAGATTGTATCAAACATTTTAATGGTATTGAGAATATTAAAGAATTAGTAAGGCAAAAAAAAGATATAGACAAAAAAATGACCAAAGAGAAAAGAATTGTTGAATTTGAACAGTTAGAATTATCCGAGCTAAATTTTGTTAGAGAAGCAGAAAATAAATTTAAATCTATAGATGTAGTACTACCCTTTGATTTATATTCAAATATTAAAAATTCACTTTATAATTTAAATTACATAAAAACTAATTATATTAGCAATGGAGGCGATTTAAAAGAGATAGAAATTAAGTACAACGAATTAAAGAATAATCATAAAATTCTATGGAGTGATGCTGCTGAATTTTTCAAAAAAAGTAAAAAGTATAAACTAGCATGTAACAAGGTTGTTGGTGAATGGATAAAAGAAAAGAACTATAATATCTGGGAAAAGATTTCCAAGAACGATGGTATGCTCTCTGAGGATACGTTAAGCTATATTTTAGAACCGACTTATATACAAAAGCATTTAATTGATTTTGAAAAACATAATATAGATCCTGATATAAAAATAATCAAATTAAATGGTAATAATATAACATTTGAAATCAAAAACATAAATTTTCAAGATGGCTTATATTTTGAAGTGAGCTTAGAATGGTTTATGCAAAATATCGGTTGTAAGTGTTTAACTAGTAATAAATTTAAATTTAATAGAAATGATTTATTAATAAATTTCATAAATGCTTCAAATTCAAATATTGCTTCCATTTTAGACCGAGTAAATTATATTTTAAAAGAAATAGGGTATTGTATAGAAATTTCTCAAGTAACAGATCAATTATATTATAAACGACTAGCATTAGAAAAAAAGGAAATTAAGTATAGCAACAAAACAGTATTTCAAAAAGAGCTATATAAAAAATTATCAAAGGAATATTTAACTAATATATTTAAAGGTATGATCTTTTATGAAGACCAAAATATAAAAAATACTTTTAAATCAATTTTTAATATCTTAGAGCTAAGAGGAAAGTGGATCAGCAAAATAGAGAAAGATGAAAATGAAAAAATTGCTGGTGAAGCCGCCTCAATTAGTAAACAAAGAGATTTTACGCCTTATATCTAATTTATTAATGAGGTCCGCATTTTATTATTTTATTATAGACCGTTTTTCTAGGTTCTTAACCTCGCTCGTCTTATATATCTAATGTAGATAGTGTCAAGGCCTTAACGCTCCTTCGAGGTAAAGCAGAGCAGAGAATCGCTCAGGGCCGAAAGGGTGTCTCCATGCATTCCGGAGTCATTCTTTTCGCCCGAATTCTTTATTCACAATACTGCCTGATTTGTACCAAAATTATTTTCTCTGGTATCTCGCCATAAAGTTGAGCGAAAATTATCGTAGAGATTATAGAAATGCGGGTAGGATGGAATACAGTTCTGTTACCTCTCTTCCCGGCTCCGGCCAGATCCTATGGCTCTATGAACGGAACTCAGTTCCGCTCCCCCTCTTTCCAACTCCAATCAGGACCTCTGGCTCTATGAACAGAACTCAGTTCCACTACCTTTTCACCTGGCTTAGATCAGGCCCCTATCCTCCATGATCAGAACTCAGTTCCGCTACCTCTCTTCCTGGCTTTGGTTAGATTCTCTGGCTCTATGAACGGAACTCAGTTCCGCTCATCAGCCACTGACTCTCCACTGGGAGTCTTACGAAATGCTTTCCCATGAACGGAATCCAGTTTCGCTACCTCTCTTCCATAAATTCACAACCAGAGTAGTTTCAAGGTAATTTCAAACATTTTATTTGTTGACAGGCACTAAGCAATAACTTATAATGCTGTTACACGATAGATAGTTATCAGAAGCAGTGAATGGCTGACTAGCAAGATGTCAATCATAAGGATAGGAGTGTCATCTATGAGGGTAAAAGAATTTATTTTAGATAATCAGAAATACTTTGAGGATTATATTACCAGAAGCACATATCATTCAAATAGGATTGAAGGAAATACTTTGTCCTATGCTGAGACGTACGCTATTCTATTTAATGACAATAGCTTCTCAGTAAATGCAAAACCGAGAGAAATTTACGAGGCTATTAATCATAAATATGCTCTCTCTTACGTTTTAGAGCATTCAGAAAACCAATTAGACCAGCAGATGATAAAAGACATCGGTATAATGATTAATAAAAATATATCTGATATTAATGGTTATAGAAAAGTCCCAGTTCTCATTCAAGGGGCCGAACATCTTCCTCCCTCTCCACAAGAGATTCCTCAGGCAATGATGTACTTTATTTATAATTACACAAAGACTGCATATGACTCTATCTTTGATAAAATAGCATATAATCATATACAATTTGAAAGAATCCACCCTTTTGAAGACGGTAATGGACGTACAGGTCGATTACTCATTAATTATGAATTGATCCACAATAATATGCTGCCTATTGTTATTCCGGAAGATCAAAGGGTTCTCTATTTTAAATATATTGCTGAACAAAACTCTGAAGGATTATCAAAATTCTTTGAGAAGTTGCAGATTGAAGAAAAGAATAGGGTTAGATCTGCCTTCATCAATTACGCTGATAAATCAATCGAACTAGAGATGTAAGTTTTGAATTTATGTGTGCTTCTGTACTAAATTACTCGAATTTGCCAGATTCGTTTTCAGGTGTTGCCAACGCCTGAAGGGTGATGCTGTGTTTTTATCTATCCGAAGTGTTAGGTCTCAAAAAAGAGACCTAACATTTTTTTAGGTCTCTTTCACTCAATATCTCATTTTCTATCTCTATGCAGTGTATCCACATCCCAAAGCACTACCGTCATATTGGTTGTACATTCCAGTTCCGTATTCCAGGAACCATAGGGAGGACGCAGGTACTGTGGTCTTACACCTGTTATGGATTCGATCTGCTGGTTATTTTCCTCAATCTGCTCGCAGGCTGACTTCACTGCCTCCTTGCTCATTTGTACGTGGGAATATCCATGATTACCGATTAAATGCCCATCCTCCTGCATCTGTCTTACAATGGCTTCCTTACCTTCCACATTCTCTCCCAGAAGAAAAAAAGTAACGTGGACCCCTCTTTTCCGTAGGCCGTCAAGTAAACGCGGAGTATATACAGAATGGGGACCGTCATCAAAGGTCAATGCAATCTGCTTATCCCCTGAAAACTGTCTGCGGACTTCATCTTTGGTATCTGCGCCCGCATCGGCAGGGAGAAATAACGTATCCTTCACCTGTATGTAAGATTGAACCATTGCTCTCATAAATAAAATATCCAATATGAGAATAGCCAAAAAACAGGCTGTCTTCCATCTCAACTTCATAATTCCATAAGCCCGGCTTTCTGCCATTATTATTTAATCTATGGCCTCTTGTATAAAAATAAAACCGAAATATATCGGCTCTTTTCTATCTTTTACTTAAAACCATCACGGAACGTCCGTTCGGAAACGGAGACATGAGATAGCAGTCAGATTGTCAAATGAATCAGGCTTCAACAGGAATGGGATTGCTCTATATGAGCAATCCCATTCAGACACATTCGGATTATTAAACTTTAAAGACTTCAATATACTCATTCAGTTCAAGGGAAAGATGATTCAGGATTTCAGCATTCTTTGATACTTCTTCAACAGCCTGTCTCTGCTGCTCCATTGTGGCATTCACTTCCTCTGTGGCCGCAGCCGTCTCTTCGGATACGGCAGAGATATTATTGGTTACATCGACGATTTCATTTTTCTGGGCATTTAAATCGCCCATCTCACTTGTCACTAACTCAATGCCGCTTGTAATACCCTCTATGGCCTTAAGGATTAAATCAAAAGTTTCATTTACATTATCAACTGCCTGATTCTGCTTCTCAGAAATGCTGTTGACTTCATCCATGACCTGAACGGTTTCCTTACTGTCATTCTGAATTGACAGCACGATATCACGTATTTTATCAGTAGCCTTCCTGGAATCCTCCGCCAGTTTTCTGATTTCACCCGCAACGACTGCAAAGCCTCTTCCTGCTTCACCCGCTCTTGCCGCTTCTATAGACGCATTCAATGCCAGCAGGTTGGTCTGGTCTGCAATGGAGTTGATGGTAGTAATAATTCCTGTAATGGCATTGGTCCGGGCATCCAATTTCTGAACGGCATCCGTAATTTTTAAGTTAGAATTCTGACTGATCCTTGACGTATCCTTTAAAAGGGCGAGAGCATCCATACCGCTTTTATTCCTTTGCGAAACTTCTAAAGCGGTCTGATGCATCTTTGCGCTGTTGTCCATTACGGAATTGAATTTCGAATCTAAGACATAAACAACATGAGCGCTCTTTTCCGACTGTTCCGCCGTATCCTGTGTTCCTTTTGAGATCTCCGCTACGGTATTGGCGACCTGCTCAATGGTTGCATTGGTTTCTTCTGCCATGGAGGCCAATGTTACGGAGGAATCAACCAGCTTTGCCGCAGCGGTTTTGGTATTCAGGATCAGATTCCTGACATGATCGGCCATATCATTCACTGCATCGGCAAGAATCCTGGTCTCATCATTCGATCTTGAATGTACATGAGTCGTAAAGTCTCCTTCCTTCATCCTGTTAACAGTCTTCACAACGCTCCGGATCGGTTTACTGATGGATCTTCCGATAAAAATGGCAACCAGGACGGAAAAAGCAGCGGAAATAATGCCAATCATTAACACTGTGGTTATCAGCTTTTTACTGATGGTGTTCACTTCGTCTTTTGGAATGCTGGAACCAATGATCCAGCCATTGCTCAAATGACCATAAGCGGCAATTACGTCGGCTCCGTCATCCAGTTTGTATTCCAGAACATTATGATCATTGGCGGCCATATCATCAAGCAGGAATTGATAATCTCCGGTTGACAATATATTCACCGATGCGTCCTTATTTCCGTCATTATCCGTATCTTTCCATGGTATTCTGGGATGTACAATCACATCTCCGCCGGCAGTCATCATATAAAGATATCCGGTATCATAAAGCTTAATAGATGACAATTGATTACTTACATCTGCCAAGTTCAGATCCATACCGATCATGCCGATGATCTGACCGTCTTTCTTAATAGGTGTTACATAAGAAGTAATAAGCATACCGGCTGTAGCGCTTGTAGTACCCGCATAGGGTGTTGTCCATTTTGAAATACCTTCATCCACAGGCGCATTATACCATTCATGGTATTCATCCAAATAATCCCGTTCAAAAGTCTCCTGCCGGACGAAATCCTTTGTGAACACCCAGCAGTCTGCCATATCACCAAAATATTCATAGTTGAAAATCAGGTAGATAGAATTCGTCAATTGTGTCTGCCTGCCTACTGCTCTGAGCTCACCTTCAAACTCATCGCAAAGATCCCGCAGATACCTTATGTTCTGTTTCCCCTTATTCACATCAACTCTGGTTCCAACCTGGGCACTGAGACTTTGCACCAGCGATTCAATGGATTTGAAACTCTGATCTATCTCATTGACATTCGCTTCGACCTGACTTTCCGCATATATCCGGGACAAACTGCCAACATCAGCCTGTACCATCCGGACAACACTCCCGCCGGCTATACTCAGAGCAATTATGTTGATCATGATAATGGATAGAATGATTTTAACTGCTATTCTTCCTCTGACCTTACTGTTCCTTTTTTTTGCCTCTTTTCCCTTCATACTACACCTCCAAGAACAATTTTTTCGTTGTGTCATCTATCATTATAGCTTGTGCAATGATAATCCGAATTAAAGTAATTATTCCCAATACACCCTAAACATCAGGATTGTTATTAATAAGTTCTAAGAAGCAAAACTCCAGGTTTTACCAAAATTAAATTTTGTTAAATTATAACATATAATCAATGGTTTATCAATTGAAAATCAGAGCAAAATCGATAATTTTTTACTGCTATTTGTTACTATTTTCCATTATTTCCAACAAATTCCTTTTTTACTTTTACAAATAAATTGTTCAATATGCCTGTCAACCCAGATTTTAATAATATATTTCAAAAATATCTTTATTACCGTTCATGGTGAAGCTCTGGTGGTTAATCTGAATTATTTCTCCTGTAAATGATGTTTCCCTCTTTCCCATCCTTGCGTTCAAACCGCTTATTGCATTTTTTTGCAATGTGCAGATTTTCCCTGTATTCAGGAACACTTAAGGAATTCTCATCAAACAGGAATGTGGAATTATTACATGCATCTCCTGAAATCAATATCCGTTCCTCTTCCAAAAGCATAACCATGCTGCCCAGAGTATGCCCCGGCAGCGCATAGACTTTCACGTGGATTCCTCCCAGATCAAATACTGACATACCGATTATGCTTCCAACAACTGCTGCACTTAACCCAATAACATTCGTGTAATATAGTAACGTAAACGCCCCGCAGATTGCATTTACTATATTCTGCCTCAACAACCCCAAGTTTTTGCTGCGGATCGTCATGTTTTGTTGCTGAACTGATCATATCTTCTCCTTTTAAAATCTTATTTATCTTTTGTAAATTTTGTTATTCTTACTTCCCAAAATACTTATTATTCCGTTGTTTATTTATCCATGAAAGTGTCCGTAAGCATCCATACTGTCTTCTTCCGGATTCTTCATACATAAATGTACGGCTGATTTCTTAAATGCCAGCGGAAGCGCTAAAATATTCGGATTTCCACCAACAAATTTCTTTTTTGCATCTTCCAAAGCCTCTTCAAAGGTTGCTCTTGTCTTCAGCCCCATTCCTCTTGCATATCCCGGTTCCTGTGCTCCGACAATATAAATAGCACTGGTATTCATTTCTGCAATGTGTCCGCAGGACATCATACTAAAACCATGGAATGGATGAAAAGCGTTTGTAAAACGATATTTACGAATGTATTCTTCATTCGTAGCAAAGTACTCTCCATAGCGATTCATATCTGGCAGTGTATTCATATAATCACGTTGGAATAATTCATATACTTCTCTTAAATACGGCCATAGTTCATCGTGGAAAAATCCATTGCACAAAGAAGAACAGATAATAACACATTTATCACTCATGACTCTTTTATGCCTTAAGACCTGTGCACTAAGAGCCTGCATCATCATAATTGGATTTGTTCCCATTCCATCACCATAGTGGAATTTCTGAGGCATACCAAATAAAACTACATCATATTTCTTTTCTGCCCAGTGTACATAAGTTCTCTTATCAGCAATTCTCCAGCTCATTGGCATCATTTCTTTTGCATATCCTGAATAGATTGCAATCTGGCGGGAACTTGTATCCAATACAGCGTCACAGCAGAAAAACGGATGTCCAATTTTTTCTTCTATGTGCATACTGATTTCATCAAATTTATTTCTCATCAGGCTTCCAGCGTTTACAGGCGTAAAATCATTTCTATGCATAACAGATGGGACATGGTGCGTTGCGATACTTTTCCAGTTCGTAATACCTGTTGCGCTGTGTTTATAGCCGCCTGAGTATCCGCCATATGGATTTCCCTGAACATGTCCGATTAAAATCGGAATATCTGAATCAAAAACGTATTTGTTAACTGATACGGAATCTCCTCTGCTTGTACAGCCTAAATCAACCATGTGTTCCATATCTTCGCTGTCATGACTGATAATTTGTCCTGTATGCCAGAATTCATGAAATATTTCTTCTCCAAAAATAGCCAATGCATCTGACTCTTTACTACGTGGATGTAATCCATTGGAAATGATAAATAAAATATCCTTCTTCTCTACTCCTGCAGCATAAAGCTCTTTCAGTATGAATTTAATACTCATTTTTCTGTGACTGGTTGGCTGCTCTCCGCCCTTTACACGGTCCGGAACGATAAAGGTTACCGTACTTCCTTTATGTGCAATCTCTGTTATTGTTGACATTCCAATTGGATGGGCAAGGCTTTCCAGATAAGCGGCTTCCAGTTGATCCTCAGGAATGTAATCCGGATCCTTAACGGTTTCTCCCGGAATAAATACATCCGTGTTATCCGGTAACTCTGCAGACATGAGACCATGACCATATTCAAAATCAATTTTCATTAAAGGTTCCTCCGATTTAATATTTGATCTGTTTTACTGACCTTCCATATACAGGCGGATGATTTCCAAGTATTCTTCCGGATAATATCCGATTTCCCCCTGAAAGCGGGTAAGTGCAATGAGTCCGCCATCGATTTCTGCAATGGAAGAGAGCATTGCAGCATTATCCTGTTTTAATCCACCGCCATAAACAATATCCATTCCGTTGGTCTTCTCTTTAACAAAACGGGCAATTTTGGTGATGTAATCTTTATCTGCAGGAGTTTTTCCCGGCCCGATCGACCAGATTGGTTCATATGCGATCACCACTTTGGAAGTATCCACCTCCCTCAGACCAATTTCCAACTGTTTCCCAAGTACTTCCTGCCACTGGTCTAATTCTTCACTTTTTTCTCCAATACAGTAAAGAACTGTCATTCCTCTTGAAATCGCACATTTGATTTCCTGATTCAACAGCCTGTTTACGGCATCCGTATCGGTCATACCTGCTTCTGCCAGGATTCCCATCTTATCATTACGTTCTTCACAATGTCCGATAATCACGGTCTCACAGCCTGCTGCCGCCATGACCGATGCTGGCCTGTTGCTGGTAAATGCTCCAAAATTCCCGCCTACCGCTGTATCTGCTCTGTAAACACTCTGGCACCCAATTTTAACCGGGCTGCCTGCGGTCTTTGCCGCCGCTGCATTTAACAGATGCATCTCTGGAAAATACATTCCGAATTCTACTTTTGCCGCATCATATTTTTTTAATTCTTCCTGTGTATTCTTTACAATGTAACCAGCCCAGTCACCTACCGGTGCAATCCGGTTCACACCGCCGAATTCCACTGGTACATCAAATCTTTTTAAATTAAGGTAAATATGCTTCATATCAGATTCCTGCTTTCTTATATTTTTCAGCCATCTGGTCCAAGGTTACGATTTCAACCTTTGGAGCTTTTCCGTAGCTTCCAAATTTCACAATTAAAGTTCCTACTGCTTCCTTCACACCGTCTTCGATACATCTACAGATTCTTGCCACATCATCATCCAGTACATTGCCATACATTACGGTATCCATAATTGGTGTAATAAATACTCTGGGATCAAAGGCTGCTTTATTTTTCTCCAGTAATTCATAGATACCACCAATGGATGCACTGTTTCTTAATGCAGCATCATGAGCGAATAATTCCTTCATATTACGTGTCACTGCAAGACGGATATCTGTATCAACATTGATTTTATTAATTCCGCAGCGGCTTACTTCAATTAACTGATTGACATCAATTCCATGGGCATTGGAAAGTTCTCCGCCAAGTTCGTTAATTTCGTCTACAATATACTGAGGTACTGTAGAGGAACCATGGCTTACCAGATATCCTTCAATTCCTTCATGGCGCATACATTCTTTGATTGCAATGGCAATTTCCTTGCGGATCACTGCATCTTTCCCTTTGTTGGCTCCATGCATGGTTCCATAGCTGACCGCCAGGGCATCGACACCTGTTTTTCGGAAGAAATCAATGGCGTTTAACGGATTGGTATAGGTGCTTTGTGCAGAGAACACATGATCTTCCACACCAGCCAGTACTCCAAGCTCACCTTCTACCGATACACCTCTTTCATGTGCATATTTTACAACTTCTCTGGTAATTTCCACATTCTCATCAAACGGAAGAGAGCTTCCATCAATCATTACACTGGTATATCCACCTTCAATAGCAGCCACACAGGAATCAAAGTTCTTGCCATGATCTAAGTGAAGCGCTATCGGGACAGGGCTGTCGGTTCCATACCTTTTAACCGCATCAGCAATATTTTTTGCTCCGGCTTTTTTGTCCTCTAAAACTGAATTCATAAAATCGGTACGGCCGCCCATAAAACCGTTGGCTAAATCTGCTCCCTGTAAGATTGCCGGGCTTCTGAACATTTCATGCACGTTGATGGCGGCCTTTGCCTGACATACTGCATTTACATTAAATGCCCCCTGGGCATAATCGTTCTTGTCCGCAGCATCTAAAATTGCTCTCATTGGTACTAACATTTTTATTCCTCCTCTATTTGACGTTTGCTGTATCCTGTTAATTAAATGAAATCATTTCCGGCAAAGCTTCCCCGATCAGCGGTTTACACCATTCCTTAAATGCTTCTGTAACACCATTTCCCTCTTTGTTGATATATTCATCCGGCATCGTATGTTCAACCATCATCACCTCATCAATATCCACCAGAAATGGTTCCATCAGATATGGTTTTTCGGACACACGTTTAAATGCCACCATCTTACCGCTCTCTCCGTTCATTACAGCTTCACATGCAAGCATTCCGGCAAGTTCTGCTTCTGCCCGGTCAACCGGACTCTGAAGCAGGATCGAAGCTCTTCCTAACAAACCAGGTTTTTCTCCTCTGGCTTTATATCCCAGTCTTTTGATAACCAGATTGGCCAGATGTGCACTGACATCCCCAAAATAAGTGGCACGTCCTCTCTTAAAGATTGGTTCTACAATGGGTTCCCCTTTGATATTCTTAAGTCCCTCGCTGGCAACCACGACGATTCCAGATTTCTTTTCTAAGAGTTTTTTTACGTCCTCTATATATCTGTCTTCATCAAAAGGCCGTTCCGGAAGGTAGATTAAATCCGGTCCATCTCCGTTTCCATCTGCCGCCATTGCACTGGCAGCCGTAATCCAGCCTGCATTTCTTCCGGATGCTTCGATTACCACTACATGAATCGGTAAGCCTTTTACATCTGCACACACTTCTTTGACACTCTGTGCAAGATATCTGGCAGCACTTCCATATCCCGGACTGTGATCCGTAATGGCAATATCATTGTCCATGGTCTTTGGAATTCCCATCACCCTGACATCAATTCCCTTTTTCTGACAGGTCTTATAAAGCTTGCCACAGGTGTCCATGGTTCCATTTCCGCCATTGAACAATACATATCGGATATTCTTTTTTATAAGAATCTCTGCCATGCGGTCATATTCTTTCTGTTCCAACTGGTCTCTGGAAGTACCAATAGCACTTCCAGGGGTCTGAAGCAGTAATTCCAGTTTTTCCTCCGGGACCCGTTCCAGTTCAATAAGGCTTTCCCGGAGCAGACCTCCGGTTCCATTCTTTGCTGCATAGATATGTTCTACCTGTGCATACTTCTTTGCTTCCCTGACTGCTCCATAGAGAGAAGCATTGATGACGGCTGTCGGGCCGCCTCCATGTATTATCAAAATATTATCTTTCATAATCTCCCATTTTTCTTTACGTTTATGATACAGGTATTCGGGTTATTTTTTTAATGCACAAAACATCCATTTTTTGTAAGCTTCCACCCCTGGCTGGTCAAAGGCATTTACTCCCATGATTTTGCAGGATAAGTAGCAGGCAAACTGGAAAAAATAGAACAACTGTCCAAAGTGAAAGGCATCTAATGAGCCGACTTCCAGTGTCAGGCACGGCAGTCGTTCACTATGGGATGCCACCGTTGCCTGATAGGCGGCTTTATTGATATCCCAGTAATCTTTTCCGTCCAGATAATCAAAGTAATCCTGTCTGGAATCCGAATTTACGATGAGACTGTCCTTTTGCTCTAAAATATCTAAAAATGTTTCAAACATAATCGGTGAACCCTCCTGGATGAACTGTCCTACCGAATGCAGTTCCTCAGAAAATTCCCCAGCCACAGGAAAAATACCTTTATTATCCTTTCCTTCACTCTCTGCAAAAAGCTGAATCCACCATTTATAAAAGAACCGGAACTGTGGTTCAAAGCTGGAAAGCATTTCCAACCGGTATCCCTCCTGGTAAAACAGATTTCTAAGACAGGCATAGCGATAGGCGGTGTTTTCTTCAGGGCACTGGGTATGTACCTGTTTCTGCATTTCGCGGGCACCCTCTGCCAGTTTCCTGATATCAATACCGGCAACTGCCATGGGAAGAAGTCCCACATTCGTCACTGCCGTATATCTTCCTCCTACATTTAACGGAAATTCTAAAAATGTATATCCATTATCTTTACAGAGTTTTTCCAGAGAACTCCCGACAGTTCCTGTAGCAATAATACGTTCTGCTGCCTCTTCTCCATATTTTTGATACATGTAGCTGCGAAGAATACGAAAGGAAGAACCTGGCTCCAGGGTCTCAAAATTTTTTGCAATACAGTCGATATAGATGGATTTTCCTTCCAGCTCTTTCATCATTTTATTTAAAGCATTTGGTGACAAGGTATTTCCGGCATAAATGATTTCCGGAGTCCCCTCCTGCTTCAATGCTTCTATTACAGAGCGGGCGGCGTTATTGGATCCCCCAACACCAATCAGTACAAAAGCGTCCGCATTGTTACGGATTTCCTTTGCCAGCGTTTCCAGCCGGTATAGCTTCTGGTCACCTGCCCATTCCTCCGTGTCAAGCCACCCCTGGCTGTCCGAATAGCAGGCTTCCCCAGCCTGAGCCTCCTTTAATAAAACTTTATTATTCTGAATCATCTGATCCAATTTCTCTTTTTGTGATACTGTTTGTTTGTGAATAACCAAATTTATCATAATATCATAAGAACTCCTTCATACTTTTTTTTACATTTAACATCAAAAGTATTCACTCTTTCAGGCTCTGCAAAAAAATCATGAATACTCAGATTGTTTCACTAAAGAGGATGTAAAATTCATCATTTTCATATTATTAAATCTTTTAACTAAGTGTCCCATAAAATAGTACTTTTTCATTCTCCAGAAAAAGTACTATTTATTAAAACTTTTAATAATTATATTAAAAGGAAAACACTTTATCAATAGACAATACTACTAAAAAGTGCTTCCTATATCTATAACTATTTACTTAAAACCTGTGCTTCCGTTTATGGCTATACTTCCAGGAAAAGCTGACGGATTACAAAATATCCTGCTCCTTTTGCACCACAGAACAAATCAAATTTCGGGAATATAATCTGTACCTCTTCTTCATTCAATCCATAAAATTTACTTTTCGCTGACTGAAGCAGATATTCCCGGTTCTTTGGATTGGTCATCAGATATCCATCCACGGCCACAAATCCCGGATTAATCAGATTTACCATATTGGCAAGGGCAATTCCCTGATATTCGATAGCGTCTCTTATAATTTGGTTCATTTCTGCATCACCATGCTGCTGGATCTCCAATATCTGTTCCATAGTAAGATGCCCGTCCTTGTTAAGATACTTCTGCAAAGGCTTTAATGTTCCTGACAGCAGATGTTCCTGACATTTTTCAAAAATAGCCCGCTCGCCTCCAAGGTCATCCAAACATTTCTGTTTCATAATGTCATCTGTATACACACATATGACTATGTGTCCGATTTCACCTGCTCCTGCCGTATACCCGGACAGTACATCTTCCTTTATCATCAGCGGACAGGCAATTCCTTTGGAAATATAAAAATAGGCAAAGGAATCAGGCTTGGAACCATGAGAGCTCATCTCATACCCCACGGCACGTAACCGGACGTTATTATCTATAATCACCGGTATCTTTAACAGCTCTTCCAGTTCCGTGGCAAAACTTTTCCCAATCCAGCCTTTTCGCGGATTACTTCGGATAATTCCCTTTTCCGTATCTATAAATCCAGGAAGGCCTATGCCTACTCCTAAGAGATTTTTCCCTTCAGCTGTTTTGATCAGCTTACGAATCTGTTTACTGAGATTTATTAACATCTGCTCATATGCTTCTTCTGAAGCCGCTTCTTCTGAGCTTTCCAGAATATCGCCCTTCATATCCATCAAAACTGCTCTTGTGGCATAAGGTCCCAGCTCCACTCCAATAGCACAGGCTGCATCTGCCCGGAATGCTACGGCTGTAGGCTTTCTCCCCATAGTGTTCACAAGATGTTCATCGGATATGGATATCTCTTCAAGAATTTTCTCCGCTAACATTTCATTTACACTTGTGGTTATGGTTGGCAGAGTGAGACTTAAGGCATCCGCAATTCCTGTTCTGGTAGCATGATCCGTCCGAAAAATCATATTTTTAATAAGAACACGATTCCTTCTTCTGGTCTCTAACAGACTATTTCCCTTTTTTACAGCCATAATTATGTTTCTCCCTAAAAATTTAGATGAATTTATTATAATTCATTCAAACAGAAAAAGGCAACCATTTATGATCTTTTTCACTCTATATCAACCGGACATACATAGGAACGTTTTCCCATGACATTCACCATGTTGCCTGTAAGCATAATCTTCTCTCTTAAAGCAATGTCCTCAGAGGATGTTCCCAGCATCACATCCATGCTGCCTGGTTCCACTACAAATTCCATGTCTTCATTGTAATATCCCAGCTGTGAAGTGCTCAGGCAGAAGGATACTGTCTTACTTTCTCCAGGATTTAAAGCAATTCTCTTAAATCCTGCCAATTGCTTATTCGGTCTTATCACATTTGCCTCTTTATAAGAGTAATATAACTGTACTACTTCATCACCAGTTCTGTCACCGGTGTTGGTCACCTTACAGCGAATGGTAACTACTCCATCCACAGGCACTGCTTTTTCTGCAATCTGCATATCCGATAATGCAAACGTGGTATAACTTAAACCATAACCGAAAGGATACAATGGTGTTCCCGGTCCATCGGTATAGCCGCCAGAGAAAATTGTGCTCATAGAATCACCGCCAGAGGCATAACCAGAACCAGTTTTGTGATTGTAAAAAATTGGGATCTGTCCGGCGCTTCTTGGTACAGTTACGGTTAGTTTTCCACCAGGATTTACGGTTCCATCCAGTACATCGGCTACTACTTCTCCTGCAAAAGGTCCTGGCATCCATGCCTGAATAATACCTGCTGCATTCTCCTTTGCCCAGTTCACTGCAAAAATACCAGGTCCATATAATACCACGACCACTGGTTTTCCGGCTGCTGCCACTGCTTCCAGCAGCAGCTGCTGTACACCCGGCAAATCAAGTGACTGGCGGTCTTTTCCTTCTCCACCGGTTACATTTACCCAGCCGCAATTCCCACCTAACGCCATGATCACCACATCACTGGCTTTTGCTGTCTCTACTGCTTTTTCAAATCCTTCTGTGGATGGATCTATAATCTTGCATCCCTCTGCATAAGAAATCTCATACCGTTCTTCCAGCACTTCCTTTAAGCTTTTTGTACCTGCTTTCCTCAGTACACCATTCATATCATCTAAGTTACTGATATCTTCAGCATCTAACATTTCAAACAATGTTTCAAATGGTCCCTTTGGCTGCTTTACTTTTTCAGCCGATTCCGCTTTTGCCTGTTCGTCAATAATACCGTTAAAGCTTATCCCCCCCAGATTCTTCCTCTGGGCATCCATCATTTCGATATAGGCAGGATAGGTATACCCACTGACAGGATACCGCAAGCTGTCTGCATGTGGTCCAATGACAGCTACTCTGGTTCCCCTTTTTATGGGAAGCGTTCCGTCATTTTTCAAAAGAATCAAGGAATCCTGTGCAATTTTTTTACTTACCGCTTTCTTCTGCCCGTTTGTCATGGCTTCTTCCACTTTTTCAATTTCACAATAAGGATTTTCAAATAATCCCCGCTTGAACTTAATGGCCAGAACCCTTCGTACCGATTCATCCAGTATCGACTCGTCCAGTTCACCGCTTCTCACATAGTTTGGAAGATTACGGAAAGAGGCACCAACTGGAATCTCTGTATCACAGCCGCTTTTTTTTGCAAGAAGCCCTGCTTCTTCATAGGATTTTGCTACATGGAAATAGTTAAATGTTTTTAAGACCGCGGCTCCATCAGAAGTGAGCACTCCCTTAAATCCCATGGTGTCACGCAATAAAGTTCTGGCGATTTTCTTATTGTCAATAACCGGCATACCATCAATCTCTGCATAATTAGCCATCATCGCATCCAGCCCCGCCTCTTTATCAGCCGCTTCAAACGGAGTGGCAAATACCTCATACAGTTCACGGTCATTGATACGGGTAGTCGCTGTATTAAGACCTGCCTGGGTTTCCGCATAGCCTAGAAAATGCTTTGCGATACAGCTGACGCCCTGATTCTGCATACCTTTTACATAATTGATTCCCATCTGGCTGATAAGATACTGGTCCTCGCCATAGGTCTCATAGGTACGTCCCCATCTTGGATCTCTGGAAACGTCAATGACAGGACTCATGGCTGATGTAATACCAACAGCCCGGCTTTCCTGTCCGATAATGGAACTCATCTCTTCCGCCAGTTCCGGTTCCCAGGTGGAACCCACATTGATCTGTGCCGGGAACAGCGTTCCTCCGGCAGCCGGATATCCGCACAGATTTTCCGACTGTAATGCAACCGGAATTCCAAGACGGGTCTCATTGACAAAGAAGTCCTGCAGTTTATTGGTAATCTCCGCGATCTGCTTTGGATCTACCAGTCCAACCAGAGAGTACTGAGTAATTCTCCCATGTCCGTCTTTGAATTTTTCTGCTAATGCATCATGGCTTAATATTCCATTTACAATAAAGGAGGCTGCTAAATCTCCACAAAGCTGTGCTGCTTTTTCCTCAAGTGTCATTCTGGATAGCAGATCCTCTACACGAGCCTCTACGGGCTGGCCTGGATCTTTATAAATTATTTTTTCTTCCATCTTTTCCTCATTTCTGCGCAGTTTTCCGCGCTTTGTGATTAACCCCAGTGACTGATCCAAATCCGTGTGGTCACGGAAGCATGATAGGTTCCAACGTTGTATCTGTCATATACTGTTTTTAAATTAGTGAGTGATGGCAGGTACTTATTTAAAACTTTTAACTATGTTGGTATAGATATTATAAACACGTTTTTTAAAATTTGTCCATCTTATATTTTCTTTTCTACACATATACTAATTTGGGGGAGTTTTTTTTGTGCAATATATAAAAAAAAATTTCGGAATTTACCAATAAATACCTTCTTAGAACAAAATCTTCCCGGTCCAGTATCCTATCTTTTCCACATAATTGGGGGTATAATTTAGATATATTAGAATGTCATTGGGAATTTATTGGAAAGGAGTCGGTTTTATGATTCATAAAATCATCACCATCGGACGGCAGTTTGGGAGCGGCGGCCATGAGATTGCCGACAGATTGTCAAAAGAGTTAGGCATCCCCATGTATGACCGGAGCCTTGTGGAAATGGCTGCTGATAAACTTGGTCTCTCTGAATTCACTGTGGAAGAGGTGGACGAATCAATCTTCAATACATTCCTGTCTGCCTACCGTTACAATGGGCTGGCCCCCCGAAGGATGCCTTTAAATGACTGCACCTACGAGGTTCAGCGCTCCATTATAGAGAGTCTGGGGAAAAAAGGGCCATGCATCATCGTAGGCAGATGTGCAGATTACATTTTACGGAATGAACCAGGATGTATCAGCCTCTTTCTCAGTGCCTCTTTGGAAAGCCGCATAAACCGTATCATGGAACGATATCACATTTCAAAAAAAGAGGCAGAAACTTCTATAAAACGAACCGATAACAGAAGAAAGCATTATTACGAAACCTTCACCGGTCAGAAATGGGGAAACACTGAATCCTATCAGCTCCTGATCAATATCAGCCGGCTGGGAATGGAACAGACTGTAAATGTAATCAAGCACATCTATAACACGCTTCCGGAAGAAACCCGGAATCCGGCACCCCCATGCTGAAGAAGCCGGATGCTTGTCATTTTTCCTAAGCACAAAAAAGGACTGCTCCTCCATTTTTAAAATGGGGAGCAGTCCTTCGTATTTTATAAATACCGGTTTAATTAAGCAAGGCAAACATTCACTGCCTGCAGACCACGGTTTCCTTCTGTTGTATCATAGGTTACCTTCTGGCCTTCTTCCAGAGTCTTGTAACCATCAGCCATGATTCCGGAGAAGTGTACAAAAACTTCCTCTCCAGTTGCATCATTTACGATGAAACCATATCCCTTTGCGCCATTAAACCATTTTACTGTACCGTTGTTCATAACGTGTACCTCCTATAAATAAAAAATAATTTGATTTATCGCCTGAAACAAAAAATCACATATTTTTGTAAATCATCATCCGAAAATAATGACTTACAAAAATATGTGAAATCATAACTCCATTCGATAATACACATACATTCTAACCCGGAATTACAAAATTGTCAAGATTATTCTATTCTTTTACAAATTAGAAAAACAGGGTCCTTATCCATGTAAAAACGGTAAGGACCCTGTTCAAAATAAACGCAGAATATTATTACTTTAAGGTAACTTTTGCGCCTTCAGCCTCTAAGGAAGTCTTGATCTGCTCAGCCTCTTCCTTGGAAGCGCCAGCCTTTACTACCTTAGGAGCACCGTCAACTACATCTTTTGCTTCCTTTAAGCCTAAGCCTGTAGCTTCACGAACAACCTTGATAACTTTAACCTTGTTAGGACCAACTTCTGTTAATTCTACATCGAATTCAGTCTTCTCTTCAGCTGCTGCTGCAGGACCTGCTGCTGCAACCACTACGCCTGCTGCTGCAGATACACCGAACTCTTCCTCACATGCCTTTACTAATTCATTTAATTCTAATACAGATAATTCTTTAATAGCTTCGATAAATTCAGCTGTTGTTAACTTTGCCATGATAATATACCTCCGTATTTAATATGTTTGGTTTTCTTTTTTAATAGGAAGTTCGGTTCGCCTCCCGGCTCGCCGAACGGCTGATTTACTAAATTCAGGCTGCACTTTTGTTTGCCTTCATTAAGTAAATCATGCCTCTGCCGCTTCTCCGCTCTGTGCATCTGCAATCTGCTTGAGAACGCGGGCAAAATTTGTGATTGGAGACTGGATGCTTCCAAGTAACTTTCCAAGAAGAATTTCTCTGGAAGGAATGCTGGAGATCTGTTCCATACCTTTTGCATCATAGTAAACGCCTTCTACAACACCGCCCTTGATCTCTAATGCGGGAGCTGTCTTAGCGAATTCAGCCAGGATTCTTGCCGGTGCTGTTGCATCTGTCTTGGATACAGCAATTGCTGTAGGTCCTTCCAGGCTTGCATCCAGAGCCTCAAACGCAGTCCCCTTCGCTGCAAAACGGATCATGGTATTCTTATATACCTTATAGGAAATTCCGGCCTCTCTTAATTTCTTACGAAGCTCTGTATCCTGAGCAACTGTAATACCGCGGTAGTCTACAACTACAGCAGTCTCAGCGCCGTCGAATAATTCCTTGATCTCGTTTACAACTGGCTGTTTTAATTCAACTTTTGCCATTATGGTTTACCTCCTGTTTAGTCTAAGCCCATACGCTTATACGCAGGGCCTGCCTGTATAAACCGCAAAGAAAAACCTCTCTGCCCAATGGACAGAGAGGTCTACAATTCATTTATAAAAAATGAAACTTGTACGTTCCTCGGCAGGCGTTGTCACCTTATGCCTTGCGGCACCTGCTGTCTTCGGCAGTCAATACTGACTTAGTTTAACATCATTTATAATTAATGTCAACCAAAAAACAAAATTAATTTGTTAATTTTGCTACGTTCAGCTTTACACCAGGGCCCATTGTTGAGGCCAGTGTAACACTCTTTAAGTAAGCACCCTTAACAGTACTTGGTTTTGCTTTCATGATTGCATCAACAAGCGTCTGGAAGTTGTCCGCTAACTGTTCTTCTGTAAAAGAAGCTTTTCCAACTGGCACGTGGATAATATTTGTTTTATCAAGTCTGTACTCAACCTTACCAGCTTTGATATCGTTGATAGCCTTTGTTACATCCATGGTAACAGTACCAGCTTTTGGGTTCGGCATTAAGCCCTTAGGTCCCAGGACACGGCCCAGACGACCAACAACACCCATCATATCTGGAGTAGCAACAACTACATCAAAATCCAGCCAGCCTTCGTTCTGGATCTTCGGAATCAGTTCCTCAGCTCCAACATAATCTGCACCTGCAGCCTGCGCTTCATCAGCCTTTGGTCCTTTTGCGAAAACTAAGATCCGGACAGTCTTGCCTGTACCGTGCGGAAGTACAACCGCACCACGGATCTGCTGGTCTGCGTGACGACCGTCACAGCCGGTTCTGATATGAGCTTCAATAGTTTCATTAAATTTTGCACTTGCATTCTTTTTAACTAAAGAGATTGCAACCGGTGCATCGTAGAGAACAGAACGATCTACTGTCTTAGCTGCCTCTGCGTATCTTTTTCCTCTTTTCATTCTAAATAACCTCCTAGTGGTATTGTCGGGGATTTTCCCTCCCACGTTCTTAAAACCTCGTCAACCGAAACAAACCCGGTTCGCTTCCAGGCTTATTCTTCAACCGTAATACCCATACTTCTTGCGGTACCGGCGATCATGCTCATAGCTGTCTCAACAGATGCTGCATTCAGGTCAGGCATCTTCAGTTCAGCGATCTTCTGTAATTCAGCCTTGGAAATCGTAGCTACTTTTGTCTTATTCGGAACTGCAGATCCGGATTTAAGCTTGCAGGCTTTCTTTAATAATACAGCAGCCGGCGGAGTCTTGGTTATGAAGCTGAAGCTTCTGTCTGCATAAACAGTGATAACAACTGGAATGATTAAGTCTCCCTGATCAGCTGTTCTTGCATTGAATTCCTTTGTAAACTGTACGATGTTTACACCATGCTGTCCAAGTGCCGGACCTACAGGAGGAGCTGGTGTAGCCTTTCCTGCTGGAATCTGCAATTTGATATATCCTGTTACTTTCTTTGCCATAATTAGGCACCTCCTAAATAATGTGGTATTGTCGGGGATTTCCCTCCCACGAGCCTATACACCGGTATAAGCCGCTTTTACTTGTTACATCTTCTTTACTTCGCTGAAATTTAACTCTACCGGAGTCTCCCGGCCGAACATCTCAACATTGATGGTGACGGATTTCTTACCTTCGTTGATGGACTTGATAGCACCAACCGTATCCTTCCATGCACCGGAAGTTACCACCACGGTATCTCCCTCTTCAAAGCCAACAATGACCTCTTCGTTCTTGAATCCAAGTTTCTCCATCTCTTCTTCTGTCAGAGGAACCGGTTTTGATCCAGGACCTACAAAGCCAGTCACTCCACGGGTATTACGCACCACATACCATGTGTCATCATTCATGACCATGTGAATCAGTACGTAGCCGGGGAACATCTTCTTATCGGCCTTTTTCTCAACGCCATTCTTAAGCTCTATGACGGATTCCAGCGGAACTGATACTTCCAGGATCTGGTCCTGCAAGTTTCTGTTTTCGATTGTTTTCTCAATGTCGACTTTTACTTTGTTCTCATAACCTGAATAGGTATGGACTACATACCAATGTGCTTCTGACATAAACTCACCTTAACCCTTACGAATTATAAGATAAAACTGAGACCAAACTTAATGATCAGATCAAGAATCGCGATAATCAGTCCTAAAGCTATGGATGATGACATGACTGCGATCGTCTGTTTTGTTACGGTTTCTTTGTCAGGCCAAACGATTTTTTCGTACTCAGCCTTCAGTCCCTTATAAAAACTCTTCTTCTGAGTACCCTCGTTGTTCACTGTATCTCCCATAATTTACCTCCTAATGAAGTAAGCGGATATGCCTGCATATCCAGTTGCTTCACAAATTCAAGGTTGGAAGACGTCTTTCTTTCAACCTTCACGTCCTTTACAATCCGATTACTTCGTTTCCTTGTGCAAAGTATGGCTCTTACAGAATCTGCAATACTTCTTGGTTTCCATTCTGTCCGGATGAGTCTTCTTATCCTTGGTCATGTTGTAGTTACGCTGTTTGCATTCAGTACATGCCAGTGTGATCTTTGTGCGCACGACTTCCACCTCCACTTAAATTTTCGTTGTTGTGTTTCAGTCCTTCTCTCAGCCACAAGCAATTTTGAGCATAAAAAAAAGACCTAAGCTCTTCCATTCGCCCAATTACTATAACATACCGGACCGGATCCGTCAATCTTTTTTTACAAATACCTGTGAAATTGCAATATTTTGATATTATAACACGGGAAACTGTAAAAAGCAAGCCAAATAGTTCCCCGCGTCCGATTTTTAATATTCAATTTTATCAAGATACCTTGCCAGGGCATCCTTCCATGAGGGCAGGCGGCGAAAACCGTTTTCCTCCAGTTTAACCTTGCTCATGCGGCTGTTCATGGGCCGTTTTGCCTTTACAGGAAACTGATCAGAAGCCACAGGCTCTACCTTCACATTCATACCTGTCTGCCGGAAGATCTCGCAGGCAAACTCATACCAGCTGCACAATCCCTGGTTGGTTGCATGATAACGGCCGTATTTATCCGTCTCGATCATATCCACCAGAAGGCGGGCCAGATCATAAGTATAGGTGGGGGAGCCAACCTGGTCAGCAACCACGGACACCTTATCATGGGTCTTTCCGAGATTCAGCATGGTCTTTATAAAGTTCTTTCCATTCACCCCGAAAACCCAGGCAATACGTACGATAAAGTACCTGGTCAGATTTTCTTCTACTGCCAGTTCCCCCTCGTATTTTGTCTGACCGTAGACATTTAACGGCTCTCTAATGTCATCCGGATTCCAGGGACGGGTTCCCTGGCCGTTAAATACATAATCCGTGCTGATGTACATCATCTTGATATCCAGTTCCCGGCACACCTTTGCAATATGTTCCGTGCCGGCTGCATTAACCTTCCGGCACAGCTCCATATGATCCTCTGCCGCATCCACTGCCGTATAGGCTGCGCAGTGGATGACTGCGTCGGGAGCGGATTCCTTAATGACCCTGTTTACACTTTCTTCATCTGTTATGTCCATTTCTTCAATGTCCGCACCGACAGCCTCATGTCCCCGTTTTTCCAGTTCATTCACTACATCAAATCCAAGCTGGCCCTTTACGCCAGTAACAAATACTTTCATAGCCGCCTCTTTTCTTCAAAGAAATCCGGTTCACTTAACCATGCCGGAGAATCTATAACCGTTTTCCATACATGCTGTCAAAATAATTCTGATATTCCCCATTGATGATATGTTTCCACCAGTCTTCATTATCAAGATACCACTGGATGGTCTGGCGGATTCCGGTGTCAAAGGTATATTGGGGTTTCCAGCCAAGCTCTGTTTCCAGCTTCTTCGGATCAATTGCATAACGTCTGTCATGGCCAGGGCGGTCAGTAACGAACCTGATCAGGCTCTCCGGCTTGTCAAGTGCATGAAGGATGGTCTTTACCACTTCTAAATTGGTCCGCTCATTGTGTCCGCCTACATTGTAGACCTCACCCGTCCTTCCTTTATGAATGATCAAGTCAATAGCCTCGCAGTGGTCGGATACGTGAAGCCAGTCCCTGACATTCTCCCCTGTTCCGTATACCGGAAGCTCTTCATCTGCCAGGGCACGGCTGATAATAAGCGGTATGAGCTTTTCCGGGAAATGATATGGCCCATAGTTATTGGAACATCTGGAAATGGTCACCGGAAGCCCAAAGGTTCTGTGATAGGCCAATACGAACAGATCCGCACTTGCTTTTGATGAAGAATAAGGGCTTGAGGTATGAAGCGGAGTTTCTTCTGTAAAGAACAGTTCCGGACGGTCCAAAGGCAGATCGCCGTATACCTCATCGGTAGATACCTGATGATAGCGGCTGATTCCATAGGTCCGGCAGGCATCAAGCAGGGTTGTGGTACCCATGACATTGGTTCTTACAAATGCCTCCGGGTCCGTAATAGAACGGTCCACATGGCTTTCTGCCGCAAAGTTCACCACTACATCCGGTTTCTCTTTTTCAAAAAGATCAAAAATAAAGCTTCTGTCTGCGATATCGCCTTTTACAAATTTGTAATTAGGCTTATCTTCTACCGGTTTTAAGGTCTCTAAATTCCCCGCATAGGTCAAAAGATCCAAATTGATGATCTGATAATCCGGATACTTGTTTACCATATGGTGTACGAAATTTCCGCCGATAAATCCGGCACCGCCTGTAACGATTATTTTCATGAATGTTTCCTCCTGACTTTTTTATCCGTGTAATTTGTCAATGTATTTTCCGGCAAGGACATCCATCAGATACTGTCCGTACTGGTTCTTCTTCAGAGGTTCGATGCTCTTCATGAGCTGATCTTCGGTGATCCAGTGATTCAGATAAGCAATTTCCTCCAGACAGGCAATCTTCCGGTGCTGGTGTGTCTCCATTGTACGAACAAAATTGGTAGCATCCACCAGGGATTCATGGGTTCCGGTATCTAGCCAGGTAAATCCCTGTCCCAGAAGCTCCACCTCCAGTTTTCCTTCCTCTAAGTAAATACGGTTCAAATCCGTGATCTCCAGCTCTCCCCTGACGGACGGTTTTAAATTCTTTGCGTATTCCACAACCTTATTGTCATAAAAATACAGTCCGGTGACACAGTAATTGCTCTTTGGACAGGCCGGTTTTTCTTCAATGGAAACAGCCTTTCCAGCCGAATCGAATTCCACGATGCCAAACCGCTCCGGATCGTCCACATAGTAGCCGAATACCGTAGCCCCATCTTTTTTACCGGCAGCTGTCAGAAGACGTTTGTTCAATCCATGCCCTGCGAAAATATTGTCACCAAGGATCATGGCCACGCTGTCATCTCCTATGAATTCCTCTCCTATAATAAACGCCTGGGCCAGACCATCGGGAGATGGCTGTATGGAATACGACAGCCGGATTCCAAACTGGGAACCGTCTCCAAGCAGAGCTTTGAACCGGGGCGTATCATCCGGTGTGGATATAATAAGGATATCACGGATTCCGGCATTCATTAAAACGGAAAGCGGATAGTAAATCATGGGCTTGTCATAGATCGGCAGTAACTGTTTGGAAGTTACCATGGTCAGCGGGTAAAGTCTGGTGCCGGAACCTCCGGCAAGAATAATTCCCTTCATATGTCCCTCCTCTGTAACATTTCATGATACCATCATACAGGGTGACGTAAGGTCACGGTCAAGTCTTTTTCTATAATTTTCTAATTTTTTATTTAATACAAATAAATACTCCCGCCTGCTTTGTAATATGAATATATCCTTTCTTTTCCATCTTCTTCTCTAAAAATTCCCGGAACTCATCGTAACGGTCACTTAAATACTCCTGCTGGTTGCCATGGCAGGAAAGGATATATTCCATCAGTGCACCTGCATCCCTCACCTCCAGATAGTCCCTGAAGCTCTTTTTCTCTACAGACCGGAAGTGCTTTTTTAATATTTCCTCGCCATTTTCAAGACCAAACACATCATATAGGTTTACCTCTGAAAGGGTGATTCTGGAATCAAACTCCTTTACCAGCCGGCTGATCTCCTTCATGTGGTCCCGCCCATAAGTGCTGCAGTAAAAAACACCTTCCGGTCTTAAAATCCTCTGAACCTGACTCAGAGCGGCATCCAGGTTCGTTAAATAGAACAGGACATGATTCGCTGCAACTGCATCATAGCTTTCCTCCGGTTTTGGAATCTGCCGGCAGTCAAATACTTCAAAGGAAACGTGTCCGGGAACCATTTTAAAACGCTCTTCCGCATCTCGGATCATTCCTTTAGAAATATCGGAAAGGCAGATCCTCGCATCCTGCGGTATCTTCTCCCTGTTGGCTATCCACAGCTCTCCATTTCCGCAGCCCAGCTCCAGTATGTTTTTTCCGTTCAAAGGCTCCATAATACCATACAGCCACTGAAACCAGCCTATGGGATTCTTTGTATATTTTTTATGAAGCCCGATACGGATGTTTATATTGGCCGCATCCTTATACTGCTCTACAAGGCACTTTTCCATATTGGTAATATGGATTAAGTGAAGAATTTTATTCCAGTCTACCGCCTGATTCTCTGTTACAAGCCTGGAGGTTTCCGTCAAAGTCTGTTCCACCAGCTTTAAGTGATCGATCCTCTTACGGATCAGATTCAGCTGCAGCCTTAAGGACTCTTCTACGTAATCGTTATCATCATCGTTGATGGTGATGGAACGGATTTCGTCAAGAGAAAAGCCTAAATATTTTAAGGAAAGGATTTTCTGAAGCTTTGCAAAATCCGAATCCGTATAAAGCCGGTATCCGGCTTCACTCATTCCTGCAGGCTTTAATAAACCCTGATTGTCATAATACCGGATGGTGCGAATGGAAACATTGGCCTTCTTTGCAAACTGGCCTGAGGTATAAAAGCCTTCCATCTGACTCATCACAATTCCTCCTCTCAAACCATCATCTGATAATTTTCAATATCCAGCAGCTTTCCGAATTTCACTCCCATTTCCCTCATGGTTCCGCAGTGTACGAACCCCAGCTGCCTGTGAAGACGGATACTTGCTTCGTTGCCTCCTGTTATCACTGATATGACCGTATGGATATCTTCCCGCTCTCTTGCCATATCAAGTATGGCAGAGGATAGTTTCTCCGCTATCCCCCTGCGGCGGTAATCCTTATCAATATAAACGGATAATTCAACCGTGGCAGCATATGCCTCCTTGGGCCGGTAATGAGAAAGGCTGGCATAGCCCACTGCCTTTCCATCTGCCTCTGCCACGATCAGCGGATGGTTTCCTACATTGTGCTCCCGAAACCACACAAGTCTCTCTTCCATGGTCTTGGGATTTAAGTCAAATGTAGCCAATCCATGTTCTACCTCGTAATTGTAAATGTTTAACAACGCCTGCATATCCTTTTCTTCTGCAGTCCTGATTATCATATTCCTTCCTCCTTTGTCTGGCTGTTTCATTTATATGCTATCATACATCACTCTATTGACCTCGTCCAATACAAATTACAAGAAAATAAATCTTCTTCACTCCAGCCCTTTTTAAAGCTCTTGAACAGGCTTCCATGGTACTTCCGGTGGTATAAATGTCATCGGTCAGGATCACTCTTTCCACTCCTTTTGGAATCACACCGCTTATAAAAGCTTCTTCCAGATTCTTAAGCCTGCCGGCCGGGTCAAGCCCCTTCTGCGGCATGGTTTTCTTATTTCTTACCAGCATTTGGGGGTATACGGGAATTCCGAACTCTTTTCCGATCCGTCCTGCCAGAAGTTCTGCCTGGTTAAATCCCCGCTCCTGCCTTCTGGATGGGTGGACCGGAACCGGGACAAGGGCATCCGCCTCCATTCGGCGGATCAGCTTATGGTATCTGGTGCAAATCGCTTCTCCATAAAAATCCAGATATTCCCGTTTGTTTTTATATTTGATCTTCACCATAGAACTTCTGGCATTTTCTTCGTAGTTTACTAAAGCCCTGCCGTATTCAAAGGACCGTTTATGCCTGAAGCAGTCAAAGCAGTACTCCGCATCAGAACTCAGGACTTCTTTCCCGCATTTTTTACAGACAGGTTCTTTTACAAAAGATAACTTTTTCATACACTCCGGGCAGATCAATCTGCCTTTTGGCATAACAATACCGTCACAGACAGGGCAGCGTCTGGGAAACAGCATATCGATTAAAAGAGAGGGAATCATAGGAAAATTTCTCCTTGAAATTTAGAATTGTCAGAAGGGCAGGCCGGAAATTTGTTCCGCCCGCCCGCAAGAATCAAGCAAGCTGGTCAATCTCACAGATACGTTCCTTTAAGCCGGAATATCTGCGCTGTTCCATTTCATTATTGACCATTTCTTTAAATACTTCCGGAGTCCCGACCAGGCATACACAGGACTTGGCCCGGGTAACTGCCGTATAGATCAGGTTCCTGGTCATCAGCATTCTGGGACCGGAAAAAACAGGGATCACTACCGCCGGGTATTCGCTGCCCTGGGACTTGTGAATGGTTATGGCATAAGCAAGTTCCAGTTCCTCCAGCTGTTTAAAGCTGTATTCCACCATACGTCCCTCGTCAAACTCCACGGTCAGAAGTTCGGCAAAGCTGTTGATTTCCCGAATGATGCCGATATCACCGTTATAGATTCCCGTACCCTTTTCTACCGGAATCCCATACCGGTTTCGGACCTCCCATTCTATGTTATAATTGTTCTTTATCTGCATGACCTTATCACCGGTCCGGTAGATTCCCCCTCCGTTTTCCTTCTCCTGCTTTTCTAAAGCCGGCGGGTTTAAATACTCCTGCAAAATGGCATTGAGCCGTTCCACTCCTATAGCCCCCTTTCTCATGGGAGTCATGATCTGTATATCGAATGGTTCAGCATGGACATAGCCGGGTAGTTTGTCCTTAACAAGCGTAATCATGGCACTTATAATCGCATTGGGATCTTCTCTTTTAATAAACAGAAAATCACTGCTCTTTTTTCCAAGAGGGACCTCTTCTCCTGCATTGATCTTATGGGCATTGACCACAATATCGCTCTGTATGGCCTGCCGGAAGATTTTGGTCAGCATAACTACATTATAGCATCCGGAATCAATCATGTCCCGAAGTACATTTCCCGGTCCAACACTTGGAAGCTGGTTTACATCTCCTACCAGAATGAGTCGGGTTCCGGGATTGACTGCCTTTAAGAGAGACTGCATCAGGTGGATATCCACCATGGAGGTCTCATCAATGATCACAGCATCAGCATCCAGAGGATTTTCTTCATTCCGCTCAAAATGCATTCCCAGGTCACGTTCATCTCCCGGAACGCCGGTCAGTTCCAAAAGACGGTGGATGGTCCTTGCTTCATACCCTGTTGCTTCTGTCATACGCTTGGCCGCCCGGCCCGTTGGAGCCGCAAGCAGGATTTCCATTTCTTCGCTTTCAAAAAAACGGATAATGGTGTTGATGGTGGTGGTCTTTCCGGTACCCGGACCTCCGGTAATGATAAGCAGACCGCTGTTAACCGCCTCCACAACAGCCTGTACCTGCTTTTCATCCAGCTCGATCTTCTCTTCCTTCTGTATCTTAAGGAGTTTGGTCCGGATCTCTTCTTCTGCCATGTGCCCCCTGATGTTCAAGTCATGGAGCATCCTTGCCACATTCAGTTCCATATAATAGTACTGGGAGGCATAGACAATACGTTTTTCTTCTGATTCCCTGATCACAAGCCTCTTATCCAGCTGCATGTCCATCAGATGCTTTCCTATGAATTTCCGTTCTACTTTAAGCAGTTCAGAGGCCTGAGACAAAAGCTCCTCCTCCGGCAGATACGTATGGCCGTTTGCCGTTGCCTGTAAAAGGGTATACAGCACCCCGCTTTTGATACGGAAGTCCGAATCTGTGAAAATACCTACTTTTCTGGCTATTTCATCTGCCATTTTAAATCCTACGCCGGGAATATCATCTGCCAGCTGGTAAGGATTCTCCTTTAGTACGCCATAAAGCCGCGGTCCATACTCCTGGTAGATCTTTACCGCCAGATTCATGGAAATCCCATAATCCTGAAGGAACATCATAGCCTGACGCATCTCTTTCTTCTCTTCAACCTGCCGGGAAATAGACATAGCGATCTTCTCACTGACTCCCTTTACCTCTGATAGACGTTCCGGCTCTTCCTCCATAATACGGAAGGTATCGGCTTTAAAGCGGCGGACGATCCTGGCTGCAAGTGCAGCCCCGATTCCCTTGATGGCTCCTGATCCAAGGTAACGCTCCATGGCTGCAGTATCCTCAGGAGCCTTGATCTCATAGCTTTCGACTGTCATTTGTTCTCCATAAACCGGATGCTCGGTCATGGCTCCCACAGCCTCTATCCGTTCTCCCTCGCTGATATAGTGGAAATTTCCCACAAGTGTGTACTCTTCCCCTTCTTCCACAAGGCTTAAGACCGTATAGCCGTTGTCTTCGTTCCTGTATTTAATTTTCTCTACAAATCCGCAGACTGTTGCCATGGTTCCTCCCATTAATGCATAAAACTAGCCCTGCCGGAATCTTGCGATACCGCCAGGGTTGTCCTCGAAGCAGTTAAAACTCTGTCTTATTATCTCCTCCATGGGTGAATTCAATAAACTTTCCTGTACCAATAGCTACAGCAGTCAGGGGATCCTCGGCAATCATGGTGGTAATTCCTGTCTTTTCCTCAATCAGGGCATCCAGTCCGCTTAAAAGAGAACCGCCGCCGGTGAGTACGATACCCCGGTCAAATATATCTGCTGCCAGTTCCGGAGGTGTCCGTTCCAGCACATTATGAACCGCATCCACGATCTGCATAGCCGGTTCCTTCAAGGCATCCAGAGTCTCGTCCGAGGTAACCACAATTGTCTTTGGCAGGCCGGTAACCAGATTCCGTCCGCGGACCTCCATGGTCAGAACCTCTGGTCTTCTGTATGCAGCACCTATGTTGATCTTGATCTCTTCGGCTGTCCGTTCGCCGATCAAAAGATTATGCTTTTTACGCATGTAACGGACAAGGGCCTCATCAAAATCATCACCGGCTACCTTTATAGAGGTACTTACTACGGTCCCGCCAAGGGAAATAACTGCAATATCAGAAGTTCCTCCTCCGATATCGACGATCATATTGCCGCAGGCTTTGGCAATGTCAATCCCCGCTCCAATGGCAGCCGCTACCGGTTCCTCGATAATTGCCACCTCTCTGGCACCTGCCTGATAAGTGGCATCTTCCACCGCTTTTTTCTCGACTTCGGTGGCTCCGCTGGGGATACATACACTGATTCTCGGCTTCCTCAGAGTCTTTTTGCCTACCGCTTTGTTAATAAAATATTTAAGCATCTTTTCGGTTACGGTATAATCAGAAATCACACCCTGACGCAGAGGTCTTACCGCCACAATATTGCCCGGTGTCCTGCCGATCATCAATCTGGCTTCCTCTCCAATGGCTTTGATTTTATTAGTGTCACGGTCAATAGCTACAACGGAAGGTTCCTTTAATACAACTCCCTTTCCCTTAATATATACCAAAATGCTGGCTGTACCTAAATCGATCCCAATATCATTGGACATCATAATCATCATTCCTCCTGTTCGCTGTATCCTGTTCCCAGAATTTTCTTTATCTTCAAATATATAGGTATTTCATATATAAAGTCACACTTTCTATCTTATTATATACAATAACCATACGTTTTTAAAGGGTTTTTTTATTTTTTATTATGTTTATGCTTTTTTTATGAGTGGTACACATTTTTGTCACATTTTTTGCGTATACTAAAAATACGTTATCCGAAAGGATGACGGGCCTTTTGTTTCAAGTAACTTACTTGAAATCACAAAGCTTTTTCATACTCATACCGGACGGTTCGCACCGTCCGGCCCCCCTAAAGACATTTTCTTATTTTATTATACCTACCATTCCCAATCATTACTTTAAAATCGAGGTTCGGTCCTGTCGAAGGAGCCGGACCTCATTTTATTCTATATCAGGATAATTTTAATGCCCATTCCCTGCAGTCCCAGACCTTGGTTGCAAGGCCTTCATAGAATTCCGGTTCATGGCAGATTAAGAGTATGCTTCCTTTGTATTCCTTCAGTGCCCGTTTTAATTCTTCCTTTGCCTCTGCATCCAGATGATTCGTTGGCTCGTCCAGCAGAAGGACATTGGTTTCCCTGTTTATTAGTTTACATAACCTTACCTTGGCCTGTTCCCCGCCGCTGAGTACCCGTACCTGGCTCTCGATATGTTTGGTTGTCAGGCCGCATTTCGCCAGAGCGGACCGAACCTGATACTGGGTATAAGATGGGAACTCTTTCCATATCTCTTCAATACAGGTGGTCGTATTGCCGGGAGTCATCTCCTGCTCAAAATAACCGATAGAAAGATAATCCCCAAGCTCTGCCTTTCCTTTAAGAGCCGGAACCAGTCCCAGTATGCTCTTTAGCAGCGTGGTTTTCCCGATACCGTTTGCACCTGCAAGAACCACCTTATCGCCTCGCTCCATGCAGACATTTAATGGCTTTGATAAAGGTTCGTCATAGCCAATCACCAGATCTGCGGTTTCAAAAATGCACTTTCCGGCCGTACGGGCCTCTATAAAATGAAATTCCGGCTTTGGCTTATCCTTGGCCAGTTCGATGACTTCCATCTTATCCAGCTTTTTCTGTCTGGACATGGCCATGTTCCTGGTGGAGACACGGGCTTTGTTGCGGGCCACAAAATCCTCCAGCTCTGCGATTTCCTGCTGCTGGCGTTTGTAAGCCGCTTCTAACTGAGCCCGTTTTACCGCATAAACCTCCTGGAACTTATCGTAATCGCCCACATAGCGGTCCAGACTCTGATTTTCCATATGATAGATAATATTGATTACACTGTTCAGAAATGGAATATCGTGAGAAATCAGGATAAAAGCATTTTCATATTCCAGAAGATATCTCTTCAGCCATTCGATGTGCTGCACATCCAGATAGTTGGTCGGTTCATCCAGAAGAAGGATATCTGGTTTTTCTAATAAAAGCTTTCCTAACAGGACTTTGGTCCTCTGACCTCCGCTTAATTCGGTTACGTCTTTATCAAGTCCGATGTCGCTTAATCCCAAAGCCCTGGCTACCTCTTCCACTTTGGAGTCAATGATATAAAAATCATGGGCCATCAGAAGATCCTGAATGGTTCCAAGCTCCTCCATCATAGCGGTCATTTTCTCCTCTTCCGCTTCTCCCATATGGTCACAGATCTCATTCATCTGCTCTTCCATTTGAAACAGAAAACCAAAGGCACTTTTTAACACTTCCCGGATAGTCATTCCCTTTTCCAGCACCGTATGCTGGTCCAGATATCCCACCCGTATCCGTTTGGACCATTCGACCTTTCCTTCATCCGGCTGTAATTTTCCGGTTATGATATTCATAAATGTGGATTTTCCTTCTCCGTTGGCCCCAATCAGGCCAATGTGTTCTCCTTTCAGCAGCCGGAAGGACACATCCTGAAAAATTGCCCGGTCCCCAAACCCATGTGTCAGATGTTCAACGTTTAATATGCTCATTGAGAAACTCCTTTATTTATGCGGTTTATTTTCACTTTTCCTTGTATCGGTTTATGGTTTGACACCAATTTTACACCGTTTTATATGAAACATCATAATTCTACATGACAAAAGCATTTATGGCAAGCAAAAAGCCCACTATTAAGTGAGCCTTTTTAATTATGCTTGCTTTTCCAGTTTCTTCATTTCTTCAACCTTTGTATCTTCCGTAACATGCGTATATAAATCCATCGTCATGCTTAAGCTGCTATGCCCTAGTATTTCCTGTACTGTTTTAGGCTTCATTCCCTTTTCAAATGCCCTGGTTGCAAATGTGTGTCGTAGTGTATGAGGCGTTATTTTTTTTAATAAAACCGGCTCTTTCCCTTATGCTATAATTTCACTGTAAGGTGGAAAAGATAGCGACATTTTTCTTCCCCGACCTCCAATAAATAAAAGGTGGTGATTTAAATGCCTATATCAGAAAAACGCAAGGAGACCATGTACAAATATGCAAAGGAAAATCTTAAACGTATCCCTCTTGACGTTCAAAAGGAAAAGTATGCAGAAATACAAGAGGCAGCTACCGCTGCAGGAGAAAAGGTCAATGCTTATATTAAAAAGGCCATTGATATTCGAATGGAGTTAGAAAAAAACAATTGACATAATTATATAATTACCGTATTGCAAACACACATAAGATATGTTATATTGAAAATACAAAAGGAACAACCGCCCCTCCACAAGGGGTTGGCCATTGATAAGATAGAAGTCCACCCTTCAACTCGCCAAAGTATACAAGGGTGGTTTTCTATTGCCTGTTTCCAGGACTTTATAGAAAAACGCTACTTACAATTATAAAAAATAAAGGTAAGCAATGCTAAAATGAACATACCAAAGGCCATAAGGTCTTTAAAGTCATATTTCATTCTGCAATTACTTTTCCCGGCAGCTGACCACAATAGTTCCTGATACCTTTTCATTGATATTCCATACACTATAAGTAGCTGTTGGTCCAATAAACGTATACCGTTCATCTGTATGAATTTTTCACTTCTCCCTGTAATTCCGCGCAAATGTGGAAAACATCTTACTTTACGACTTTCGTACATTCGTGTGCGAAGCCTCCACTCGTCCTACATGACGAATGGAAAGGGGTGTCAATCTGCGCCTTTAGAGTTTACACCATCTTGAGTAATGGGCTGTAACAAATCAGCAGCACCCGTTCTCCCGGTTCCAGCTCATCTGCTCCTCGTAATAGGTGATATATTAAGTTTTATTCTCTGTTGGAATATTCGCTCTCAGAAACAGACCACATAATCCTATTCCTGCGTATAGTAAAAATGCGAATGTATAAGAGACTTTTTCAATGATTATACCTGCGAACAATGAACCAACCGACTGCCCGATTCCCAACAGTAAAAAAGCAAGACTAACTCCAAACGAAGGAGCCTGGTCAAATAGGTTTGTCCCCCAAACGATAAAGAGTCCGGTCAAAAAAATAAAAGTAGCGCCAAAGAGAAACGCTGAACTATAAACACTAATTGGTGAAGAAATTGTAATTAAACACAGAGAGGCTATCATAACAAGCAGAGAACCTCGATAGGAAGCCGTGAATCCAAGTTTTTCAATGATGCTGCCTGCCATTCCTCCTACAATCCCGGAAATCCCCATTATAAGCCAAAAAAGGGAACTGCTCATTTCACTTATTTCATACACAGTCATTAAAAAGCTTCTGGAAAACGTCCAATAAATAGACGCACAGATTCCTGTAATAATTGCAGCCAACGATAACATTATCACTTTCTTCAATGAAACGCATTCAATTTTTTTCTTAATGCGTATAGTAACAGTTTCGCCCTTTGATCTAGGAATATTGCGTCGATTCCAGAACAACACAAAAATGCCGATCATGGCAAAAAACAAATATGTAACTCTCCACTGTTCAGCAAATAGCAGCGCGATCGGCCCCGAAAGAATCAAACCAAAGCTAGTGCCTGTGTTTATCCAAGTGTTTCCCCTATCCTGTTTTCCTCTGGGTAAATTGTCTGTGACAACCTGACCATATGCAGGGGAGGACAGTCCGCTTGCAAAACCTGCAATTAATGTGCAAATTGAAAGGCTAATAACGTCTCTTGAAAATGCAATTCCAATCATTCCGAATATCGCACTCAAGCCGGACAATTGGATTGTGTTATAAGCTCCTTCGCGCTGAATGATAAACGGGGCAAGTGCCAAACTTACGCAATATGCCATATAAGCAAAAAAACCAGGCACCCCTGAGTAAGCTTCTGAAAAAGAAAGAGAGTGTGAAATATATGGCAGTAACAAACCGTAGCTATATCTAGCGAGAGCATAAGTAACGCCAATCATTGCAATTCCTGGATATATAATTTTTTTCATGCCATTCTCCTTATAGAACGTTCTATATATTTTTATTAAATATAAATGCTATGTCATTAATACATAGCATTGCCTTATGTTATGTTAAATTAATTTAGTTAGCTCTAAAAACTGTATGCGGATCTCATTTATATCTTTTATTTCAGCAAATGCTGTTATTCCCTCAAACAATAACAGCAACTTAAGCGAATCTTGCTCATCAAGGCCATTCTGGCAAAAATAATCAATTAAATGTTGCTTATGTTGATTGACAAATTGGACAATCTTGTTACTTGAGTCCGCTGCAAATTCTTCTTTCGCTCTCAAAAACAAGCATCCTCTTGAACCGTATTCATCAAGCCATTTAATATGACCCTTTGCCAATTCTACCGCCGGTTGCTCTTTCTGCTTAGCAACTGAATTCAAATATCTGAAGTAGCGATCTTCTCTTCTTTTCAGTACTTCCAGGATCAAATCGTCTTTAGATTCAAAATGGTTATATAACGTCATGACAGCTACATTCGCCTCATTGATGATCTGTTTCAATCCGACAGCATGAAAACCATATTCATAGAATAATACTTCTGCTTTATTTAATAGTTCTTCCTTTTTATTACTCATGTCTAGCCATCTCCATATAGTATATATAACGTTCATTATATTTTATAATTTAGCATAGTATTATGTATTTTGTCAAGAGTCTCCTAAGCAATTCAGGAGGACGAACATGGAACACAAGGCTTTCAAAGATGTCCTGCCTGTTTAACTGCTTCAGTCCCTGGTACAATCTTTTACCAGTTGCAAAATCCGACAAAAACGTTTATGATAAATCCAGTATATATCATTGTAAGAAAGGGAAATACTTATGTACGAATATACATGGTATCAGTGGCTGCTGTTCTTTTTCGTATACTGCTTTATCGGCTGGATCATTGAATCCACCTATGTTTCAATAAGAAGCTTTCAGTTAGTCAACCGGGGATTTCTTCGTCTCCCCCTTCTTCCCCTGTACGGAAGCGGTGCCATCATCATGCTGTGGCTTTCTCTTCCTGTCAAGGGCAATTTACTCCTGGTGTTCCTCTTCGGCATGGCAGGTGCATCTGCCCTGGAATACATAACCGGCTGCCTCATGGAACGTCTGTTTAAAATGAAATACTGGGATTACAGCGGCCGTCCGTTCAATTTAAACGGATATGTATATCTGGGCAACTCCATTGCCTGGGGTCTTCTTACCATTCTGCTGACGGAATTTGTCCACCGCCCGTTAGAATGGATGGTTCTTAAGCTGAGCATGGCGGCATGCATTGCTCTTGTCATCATTATCAGCATCCTTTTTACAGCCGATACCGTACATTCCATCAAAGAGGCCCTGGATCTGGGCCGGGTACTGGAATCCCTGACAAAGTTAAAGGCCGAACTGGAAGAAGTCCAGCTTCAGATATCCCTGATAAAGGCAGAAACGGCCCAGAAGGTTTCCGATCTGCGTTTCGAAACCATTCAGAAGGCCGCCACATTAAAGGATGAGACCATATTAAAAATCTCGTCACTAAAGGCTGAAACGGCCATTGCTTTAAAGGAATCCGCCTTAATGGAGCGCCTTCAGTCCCTGACAGAAGCCAGAGAGAGGTTAACAAAGCATTTGACCTTTTACCGCAAGGGCATCCTTCGCCGTAACCCAACGGCTTCCTCCCGTCTGTTTGGGGAAGCTTTGAAGGAATTAAAAGAATACTCAAAAAAACACCGGAAATTTTAATAGATAAAATATGGGCAGGGATGCGCAAAAGAGCGCTCCCTGCCCATTTTATCTTTCCGGCTTTTCTTAATGCTCTCCGGTCTCTTACAGCATCTTATCCACCATAGCCATCACTGCTTCTCCTAACTTTGCAGACTTCTCGCTGGCATCTGCCATGGAAGTTCCCTTAATGCCATAATAGAATTTAATCTTTGGCTCTGTTCCGGATGGCCTGACACACAGCCAGGCATCATCAGTCAGATCATAATAAAGCACATCTGATTCAGGAAGCCCCGTAGGCCTGGTTTCTCCTGTTTTCATGTCCTTTACCGTATTAAGCTTATAATCCCTGGCAGAAAGGACTTTATAACCGCCTGCCTCCAGCGGTGTCTCTCTCCGCATGGTATCCATGATCGCTTTTATCTTCTCCTGGCCCTCGATTCCTTTTAAACCGATGGATTGAACAGCGTCTTTATAATAGCCGTATTTCTCATACATGGCTGTCATGGCATCCCATAAGGTCATGTTCTTTGTCTTATAATAAGCCGCAGCCTCACACAGCGAGGCTGTGGCAGAAATGGCATCCTTATCGCGGGCATAGGTTCCAATCAGGCAGCCGTAGCTTTCCTCCAGACCAAACATATACGTACCGTATCCGGTGCTCTCTTCCTTTAAAATCTGCTGGCCGATGTATTTGAAGCCGGTCAGTACTTCTATCAGTTCACAGCCATAAGCCCTGGCAACCGCATCCACCAGATTGGTGGTAACGATGGATTTCACTACCTGTCCATCTGATGGAATCTCTCCTCTTTCCTTCTTCTGGCTTAAGACATATTCACACAAAAGAGAACCGGACATGTTGCCGGTCAAAGGGATATATTCCCCGGATTCGGCATCCTTTACATACACGCCAAGACGATCTGCATCCGGGTCCGTTGCCAGAATCAGATCTGCATTCTTTTCCCTTGCCAGTTGAAGTCCCAGTTCAAATGCTTCTTCTGCCTCCGGATTCGGATAGCTTACCGTTGGAAAATCACCGTCCGGAAGTTCCTGCTGCGGCACCACATATACATGGGTAAATCCGATTTCCTTTAAAACCCTTCTGGCAGGAACATTGCCGGTCCCGTGAAGAGGGGTATATACTATCTTAATGTCATCCTGCATCCTGTCGATGGCCTCCTGATTGACCACCTGCGCCTTTACATGACCGATGTAACTGTCATCCACAGAAGCTCCGATTATCTCGTATTTTCCTGCTGCCCTTGCAGCTTCCGCTGTAGTGGTCCTGACCGTGGAAATATCCGTAATTCCCATAACCTCTGCCGTAACCCCCTTGTCATGGGGCGGAGTAAACTGGGCACCATCTTCCCAGTAAACCTTGTAGCCGTTGTATTCCGGAGGGTTGTGGCTGGCTGTCATGTTAATCCCCGCAATACAGCCTAACTCCCTGACGGCAAAGGAAAGCTCCGGGGTAGGACGCAGGGATTCAAATTTATATGCTTTGATTCCATTGGCAGCCAGCGTTAACGCAGCTTCCTCTGCAAATTCCGGAGACATATGCCTGGAGTCAAATGCAATCGCCACGCCTTTTTCTGCGCCACCCTGTTTTATAATATAATTGGCAAGCCCCTGGGTCGCCCGTCTGACCACATAGATGTTCATGCGGTTAATGCCGGCTCCGATCACGCCTCTCAATCCAGCGGTACCAAATTCCAGATCCTGATAGAAACGCTCTTTAATCTCACTTTCATCATTTGCAATTGCACGGAGTTCTTCTTTTGTAGCCTCATCAAAGTATGGATTTAAAAGCCATTCTTCATAAATACTCTTATAGTCTTTCACAAATATACTCCCTTCTCTCCATTTTTTATGATTATTATAAATCATAACATGGCAAAAAGAAAGCGTAATTCCATTATTTTATTCTTGACAGAAAAAGATTCCGCATAGGCTGCTGAACCTCCAGATCCTTAAGCTTATCAATATTCCTGGCGGGAATCCACGCCTTATTAGCATTGTAATAGAAGTTGATCTGCTTCCAGTATTTTTCCGGATACAAAAACAAATAGTATAGGCAGATCCTATCTGCACTCGAAAGAGGAAGAACCTTTGCGTAAGTCTCCAGCATGGCCATTCCAAGCTTTAAATTCCAATCGTGCTTTTCCATGGCCTTCCGTGTAAAATGGTATAAATCCTCCATCTGCATTCCTCTGTGCATACGGTTGAATTCCACGATCTCTACGTCGTGGGGACACATCAGAACGTGATGCTGATTCAGATCTCCATGGCACAGATACCCCTCCCCATTCCCCTGGGTCTCACAAAATCCCATCATTCCCCTGCTGGCCTCCATGGCCTGTTCAAAAAATATGTCATAATTCCCCATAACACATAATTCAAAGTCCGATTTTTTTCTTTTATTCCGGATAAAAGTGCGGGCACGGACCAGTTCCCTGTTATGACGTTCCATTTCTTCTGCCGGAAGCTGTACCAAAATAGATCCTAAGTTCCATTCTTCCTTAAATTTAACCCGCCGCATTATTTTATGTAAAAAAGCAATCCGTTCGATGGCACACAGCACCTCTTTGCTGTCCTTTAAATTGCATTCCCGGTCTGCATACCAGTCTTTTACGATCCACCGGGTTCCATCTTCGGCGCTGGAGAGAAGCTCACCGTCCTTGTTCCTTACGTATCGATCCACGCTTAAATGGCCGTTTTCTTCCATTTGTAAAAATACTTCATCTTCAAATTCCAGGCGCTTTAAAGTTCCTTTATATTCCCGCAGCATTTTGAGTCCCTGATTCGTTTCACACAGCCAGGCGCCCCGGCCGCGTTTCACATCCAGAATTTCAAGCTCATACTGCGAAAGCACCTCTGTGTATTTCTCGTTCACAACCACCCCTCCAACTCTTAGCTCATCAGCTACTTCTAGGGTATGAAGAGGCGGTAAAAAATATGCAAAATCCGGTTGAAAGTTACACAGGCACTGACTTGTTCTAATTATAACAATTTCATTAAATATTCTCTGGTATTGCATTCCGGCTGTTCAAAAACCACCTCGAGCATTCGGCTTAACACCGCTCCCATTTCCGGTCCCGGCTTCATTCCATACTCTATCAAATCCCTGCCGGACAACGCCAGATCCTTTAAGCGTATGCAGTCCCCATCTCTTAATATTTCCTTTGAATACTGCTCTACCAAATTTAACTGACCGCCATATCCATCCAGGCAGAACACTTGCTGAAAACGCAGAAGATCTTTAAAAAGCTCCGGGGATAGGCCACTCATCACCCGGCGTATGGAAGGCTTTTGGGCCGGGATCTTCGTTTTCCACAGAGTAACCAGATTTTTCACCTGATCGATGGTCTCATTATCCAATTTTAATTCCCGCAGAATCTCAACTGCAGCCTGGGGTTCTTCTTCTCTCAAAAGGCCTGCCCAGCGCATGTGTTTTACAGGCGGAAGGAGCCGGAGCCTTTCCGTGTCAGAAAGCCGCTTCCCGGCCTCCTCAAAATGACCGGATATGAAAGGACTGATTCCATTTTCATATACAGCCTTTATGCGTCCGGGATGACCGGAAAGGAGAAGCTTTGTAAGTTCCACCTGAATCCGTTCCTTGCTGACCTTCTCCATGTTGGGAGCGATGACCGGAATGGCCTCTATTGTCTCCCGTTCCATATCAAAACCAAGCTGCGCAGAAAAACGTATGGCTCTCAATATACGCAGGGCATCCTCGGTGAACCGGTCCATGGCATTTCCTACGCAGCGGATAATTTTAGAATCCAGATCCTTTATCCCATCAAAAGCATCCACCAGCCCTTCCCGGTCATTGTAGGCCATGGCATTGATGGTAAAATCACGCCGTTTTAAATCCTCTAATAAATTTCCTGTAAATTCTACCGATTTGGGATGACGTCCATCCTGATATTCTCCATCGATGCGATAGGTGGTCACTTCATATCCGCTTCCATCAATCAATACCGTTACTGTGCCATGCTGGATTCCCGTATCAACTGTTTTTAAAAAGATTTCCTTTACCTGATCCGGCTTCGCTGAAGTAGTGATATCCCAGTCCTCCGGTGTCCGTCCAAGCAGACTGTCTCTCACACAGCCGCCCACTACATATGCTTCAAATCCATGGGTATTCAGTTGTTCGATAATCTTTTTTGCAGCTTCCGGGACCTGAATATTTATCACTTTATCACCTCCTGGTCTTCCTGTCCTGCCGGATCTTTCTTTAATAAGCCCGGCCCCAGTAAACCATCTTTGCTGCCGGTTTTCCGCAGCACACACATGTATCAGACAGCTTCTCCTGCTCAAACGGCATACAGCGGGATGTTGCTCCTGTCAGTTCTTTGATCTTGTCTTCACATTCCTGACAGCCGCACCACATGGCTTTAACGAAACCCGGCTTTTCTTCCACGGTCTTTACAAAGGTATCCATATCCACGGCCTCATAGGTGTGGGCATCCCGGTGCGCACGTACCCGTTCAAGCATATCATGCTGAATGGTCCGGAGCAGTTCTCCAACCTTTGCGTTTATCTCTTCCAGTGAAACAGTTATTTTTTCGTGGGTATCACGTCGTACCAAAACTGCCTGGTTTTCGGCAATATCCCTGGGACCGATCTCTACACGGACCGGAATTCCTCGCATCTCTGATTCACTGAACTTCCAGCCCGGACTCTTTTCGGAATCATCCACTTTTACCTTATAATCAGAGAGAATCTCTTTTAACTCATATGCCTTGTCAAGAACGCCTTCCTTCTGCTGCTGAACCGGAACGATGATGACCTGGGTCGGAGCAATTCTGGGTGGCAGCACAAGACCGTCGTCGTCGCCATGAACCATAATAATGGCACCAATCAGCCTGGTCGTCATCCCCCAGGATGTCTGGTGAACATACTGCAGTTTATTTTCCTTATCAGAATACTGGATGTCAAAGGCTTTTGCAAATCCGTCCCCGAAGTTATGGCTGGTTCCTGACTGCAGGGCTTTTCCGTCATGCATCAGGGCTTCGATGGTATAGGTTGCCTCTGCCCCCGCAAATTTCTCCTTATCGGTTTTCTGTCCCCGGATTACAGGCATTGCCAGAATTTCCTCACAGAAGTCCGCATACAGATTTAACATCTGCCTGGTTCTCTCCTCCGCTTCTTCAGCAGTCGCGTGTGCCGTATGGCCTTCCTGCCACAAAAACTCTCTGGAACGCAGGAACGGTCTGGTGGTCTTTTCCCATCGTACAACGGAACACCACTGGTTATAAAGCTTTGGCAGATCACGGTAGGACTGGATATCTCTGGCATAGAAATCACAGAATAAGGTTTCAGAAGTAGGTCTGACGCAGAGTCTTTCCTGCAGCCGTTCCAGCCCTCCATGAGTCACCCAGGCTACTTCCGGGGCAAAGCCTTCTACATGATCCTTTTCCTTTTCCAGCAGACTTTCCGGAATGAACATGGGCATATATACATTTTCAACCCCGGTTTCCTTAAACCTTCTGTCAAGTTCCTTTTGAATATTTTCCCAGATGGCATAGCCAGCCGGTTTGATAACCATACAGCCCTTTACGCTGGAATAATCAATCAATTCCGCTTTCTTTACCACATCTGTGTACCACTGGGCGAAATCCACATCCATGGATGTGATCGCTTCTACTAATTTTTTGTCCTTAGCCATGACAATTCTCCTTTATTTGAAATTAAAAAGAGCCATTCGTTCCCCTATAAAGGGACCGAACAGCTCGGCGGTACCACCCAATTTAGCCATGGCAGGCGGCCATGACTCACTTTCCATATCCGTTAACGCGGGAAATGCGCCGCAGTTTGCTGCGGGACTCCGAGGGAGGTTGGGCCATGAGAGGTATAAAGGCCTTCCAGCATACGGCCTTCTCTCTGGAATACATCATCACTTACTGGTCCTCTTCAACGTCTTGCCTCTTTCAATTGTCAGAAAGATCGTATGGTTGATTTTACGTTATTTACAAATGTTTGTCAAGAGGAGTACCGGAAAATCGTATGTATGGAATTCAGTTCCCATTCTCTTCTTCCCTTATCAGCCTTCTGGTATCTTCCCGGACTGCATCCCGAAGCCTCTTTGTCTCCTCAAAGCCTTCACAGATTTCATTTCCATAGGTCAGATTCAATTCATATTCCAGAGGAAGCCAGGTACCTGTCCCTGCTTCATTATGCTGGATCAACGTTTCAATTTTATCAAGGGCCTTGCAGAGTCTGGCCTCTTTTGTCCTGCAGCCATCCAGTTCCTCAAAAAGAGGGATCATCAAAGACTTAAGGGCCTCCGGAAGCCTTTCTAAAAGAGACCGGACAGCTTCCGTTTCCGCTTCTTCATCCTGCCCGGTCTTATAAAAGGCCGGAATATCTCCGGTTACCGCCTCTCCCCAGTCATGAATCAGGCACATTAAAATCACCTTTTTCATATCAAGCTCTGGAAAATCGGGTTCCATAAGCATTGCCATGACAGCCAGGCGCCAGCTATGCTCTGCCACACTCTCCTGTCTTTTGCTGGTCGTCCAGTTATGACGGGTATTGCATTTTAATTTTTCTAATATTCCCAGAAATTTTATTATTTCCTGTGGATTCACCCTATCGTCCCCTTTTTTGCTGTTTGCATTTTCCGCAATTATATCACGAACCTTCGTATAACTCCACAATATCTTCTATTATTAAAAGCCCGATAGGTCCCAGTATAAATCCAAGAAGTCCGAACAGCTTAAGGCCAGTGTACATGGAGACCAGGGTTTCTAACGGCGTCAGCCCTACCTTTCCTCCCATGATCTTAGCTTCCATTATTTCTCTTAAAAAGTAACAGATTATATATATGACGATCAGACCGACTCCATAAACCCATTGCCGGTTAATCAATGCAAACAAAGCCCAGGGCATTAAAACCGTCCCGGTACCAAAAATAGGCAGAGCATCTAAAACGCCGATTCCGATTCCAAGCATGATGCAATAGGGATTTCCAATAAGAAACAGACCAACGGTACAGATCGCCATGGTAAACATCATAATGGTTCCCTGAGTCTTTAACCAGGCGCTTCCTACGGTCATCAGCCGGTTCCCCAGCATGGCATATTCATAACAGAACATAGAATTGTCCCTTCTTTTCCGAATGTCATCCATTTCCTGAAGAGATAAAACCGTAGCAATGAATAAAATGATCGTTATAACGGTAGCCTGGACCAGGCATTTAATAATGGTCATTGAGTTAACCATAAGAAAAGGCATTGCCCTGCTTTTCAGTGCTGCCTGGCCTCCTATGAGAATGTCTCTTACTACTTCAACCACGCAGCCATCCGGAAGCTTTAAGAGCCTTTCCATCCAGAAGCAGTTCCCCATCAGCCACTGATCAACTCCCGCCAGAATCCGCGGCAGATTTTCAAGAAGGAGCTTTGCCTCCATACAAAGCCGCCTTCCTCCTGCATAAAGAAAAACACCAAATAAAATCATGAAAAATAAAATCTCAATTCCTCCGATTACCGCCAAAGGAATGGAAATCCTTTTTTTTCTGAAAGTAAACTGGATCTTCTTTTCAATCCAAAGTGCGGAAGGACGTAAGGACAGTGCAAATACATATGCAATCAAAAAGGGAATCACAAGAGGCAGCAGATAGCGAAAGCTTAGATAAACTGCCCCTGTAACTCCCAATATTAATAATGTTTTCTTCAGTTTCCTGCTCGGCTTAACCATGGACTCACCTGTTTCTGATTTGTACTTCATTTGTACATCAATATTATGAGCGGACCACAGATAAAATATGCGGGATTCTTTTTAGCAAAAAATTCCTAATAAACAGGAGAGGTTATTGAAACATTTCAAACCATGTTTCCCTGGGTTTTATAGAATACTTAAGTTTTTTCTTCGTAATGGGATGAAAAAATGCCAGGCTATAAGCAAACAGAGCCACATTTCCGCCTGCTGCTGCATTCCGGAAATGCGGATTGTACTTTCTGTCTCCCCATAAAGGGGTACCGTGTCCCGCCATCTGTACGCGGATCTGATGATGGCGGCCTGTTTTCAGCCGGATCTCCATCAAACAGTACTCTTCTTCCGCCTCTTTTCTGATATCCACAACCCGATACTTAAGCTCTGCAGGTTTTGCACCTTTTATCCCCTTATCCACAATTTTAGAACAATTATTTTTTCCGTCCTTCCACAAATAATCCACGTAGGTTCCAGAGTTTTCCACAGGTTTTCCACATACCACAGCATAATAGATTTTTTCCATTTGATGATCGGAAACCTGCTTACTAAGGGAACTTGCCGCACTTCTCGTTTTAGCATATACCATAATTCCCCCAACCGGCTTATCCAGCCTGTGGATAACTCCTACATATGGCTCCCTTTTTTCTGGGGATAACATGTTGATATGTTTCTTTACTTCGCTTACCATGTCCGGCTCAAAGGATTTTGAAGACTGGGATTCCATTCCCACTGGTTTTTCAACAACCAGTATTTCCCCATCTTCGTATAAAATATTTAGTTTCATATCACTGCTTATCCTTTCTTTTCATATCTGCTTCCGTCAATTATATTATATTGGTACAATTACCACAGTAAATTTTTTCTAAAAATACTTTGAAATTCAAAAAAACTATTGCATTTCTCTTATCAAGATAGTATAGTATATAAAAAGATTACATATAGTATTAAAAACCACATCATATATTTACTATTATTTCAACAGGAGGAGATTACTATGAGTTTTAAAATCAAAGATCCGGTCAGCGCATTCACCCATTTCATTGCTATGCTGCTGACTCTGGCCGCTGCCACACCGCTTCTTACCAAAGCGTCTTCCGACGGAAAACTTCATCTGGCTGCACTGTCTGTTTTTATTATCAGTATGGTCCTGCTTTATGCGGCCAGTACTATTTACCATACATTGGATGTCTCACCGGGAGTTAATAAATTATTAAAAAAGATAGATCACATGATGATTTTTATCCTCATAGCAGGAACCTACACACCGGTCTGCCTGATTGTTCTTGGCGATAAGACAGGCTGGAGCCTGCTGGCCCTGGTATGGGGAATCGCAATCTCAGGTATCCTGATCAAAGCCTGTTTTATCATGTGTCCGAAATGGTTTTCTTCATGCTTATACATTGCCATGGGCTGGGTGTGTATCCTGGCATTCCGCAAAATCATCATTGCTCTTCCTCCTGCGGCTTTCGTATGGCTTCTGGCCGGAGGTATCATCTATACGGCCGGCGGTGTCATTTATGCCTTAAAACTTCCGCTTTTCAATGCCAGGCATAAATGCTTCGGATCCCACGAGATATTCCATCTTTTCGTCATGGGAGGTAGTTTCTGTCATTATATTTTAATGTATCATTTTGTTGCATGACATAAAAAAACCGTCAAAGGAGCCATTTGTGCAGCTTTGGCGGTTTTTCTCATCCTGACTCTCCGATAAGCTTTAACTTGTCCCTTCTGGAAAGCTTCTTAATGGCCGCTTCCCGGCGCATGGCTTCTTCTTTTGTCTGAAACTCTTCATAATAGGCCAGAGCCACAGGCGTGCGGGCCTTTGTATATTTGGCTCCTTTTCCCTGATTATGAGCCTTAAGCCGTTTCTCCAAATGGTTTGTCCAGCCGCAGTAAAGAGTATTATCCGCACATCTTAAAATGTAGGTGTAATTCATGCCGTTCACTCCAGGTCTGATTCTTGCTATGTAAACGGTAATAACGCCTTGCAATCACGTCACTACCGTCCAGGATTACCTGTCATCTATCTAAAGCACCAGCTGGATGCGTTATGGCGCCGTCGATGTTTGAACTATAGCTTAGCTATAATATATTATATAACAGGGCAGGTTCATTTGTGAATAGTAATCTTTATCTTACCCTTTTTCAAAAAAATCATTCAGGTCTTAAACAGGAGTACAATGGAAATACAGACAGCAGCGTGCCGGGAAGCATATCTATGTGCTTCCCGGCATTTTTTACAAATTTAAAAATGTATTATGATAATTCCTTTACAAGAATCAGTCTGTCTCCCGGTTTTACATTTTTGTCAGTCAGACCATTGGTTTCCATAATGGTATCTATGGTTGTATGAAATTTTTTAGCAATTTTCCATAATGAATCATCCGGCTGGATGATATATCCAACGATACCCGGAAGCTTTTGCAGCTGATTCAGATCCAGAGGCGCCTCCGAAGCGCTTTTGATAACCTGCACGCACACCGGCTGCAATGCCAGAAGGTCAAGAGAGATGGTAGCCTTTACCTCGATGCTGCCTCCGCCCATCATAACTGCGCTTAACTGCTCCAGGCCAGGATTTAACTGGCAGATGGTCTGCTCATCAATACCAGGAGCCTCTATCAGATAGTGGAAGGGAATGTCTTCTACGGATGACTGGATCGGCTGTGTATCCTCAGAGGTCAGATACAGAAGATTCACTTCCAGAACTCCCTCTACATTGAGTCCATCTTCTTTAACTTCTGTTTCATCAATTTTTACCGTACCCTCACTATGGCAGATCTGCAGAATCCGGTCCGCATTTTCCAGATTCACCTTTTCTGCCAGTTTGCATTTGCTCATATTTTTAGTCAGAATGCGGTCAAAACAGGCTTCTCCCATCTGCAGAGTCAGCTCCCGGTTGGTGGAATATAAATCACTTAAGAGATCTATATTTTCTTCCTTGTAGAGTTTCATATCCAGTTCCAGGACTGCATCCACATCCATTTCCCGCATCTCACCGTCATAATCCGGTTTCGCTTCAATATCTTTATGAATTAAATGAACCGTAACCGATGGAACCATATCTTCTGCAGCATCAGAAAGGTCCAGTTCTCCCGAAAACGGTATGCTTTCCTCCACCCATTGTATGGGTGCACCTTCTCCTTCGCCCTGATAAATTACGAAAACAAGCAGTTCCCCATCAAGCTTCAATTTCCCGTCCGTGGGCCTGGTAGTCACACCCCGCATCTTCATCTCGTTCCATAAAACATGATCGATATTGGGTTTATTTCCGGATAGGCTGATTGTATCCTTGATGCGGTATGTATCCTTATGCCGGAGCGCAATGGACGCTACATCAGCATTGCGGCGGAGAGTTTCTACCACAGGCGGCTCACCGGCGGCAATTCCTCCGTTTCCGGTGTCCACTTCTACAGCAGCCTCAACATCGCAAAGAGTCTCTACCTTTACCTGCAGCGTTACAATTGCCTTGACGCTCAGCTTTCTGGAATTGATGATTCCTACATTCAGATCATCCAGATCACATAATAACTGAACATAATCTGTTTCCTCCAGGCCCGGCACATTGATGGGTTCTTCAAAGCTTATGGAACCGGAAAGATTATAAAGCCCGCCTTCCGTTCCCCGGTAAAGGATGGTAAAATCCATTTTCCCCCGGACTACCACTCGCTCGGCCTGGGTTTTCACTGATTCAATGGTAATTTCACCGGAAGTTAAAATGACCTGATCCACATCATCCATGGTATCCGGGATAATAAAATCATCATCAAGAGTGATCTGCGATGTGGCATTTCCTTTCCAGCGGTTCATATGTATGTTTTTCTTCAACAGCTCCAACATAAAAAAGCACCTGCCTTACCTTCTTTATTCCTTTAAGAAAGTTTATGCAGGTGCATGTTTCAATATACTTGCTATTTTACAGAGGTCCTATTCCTGCGGGGTTTTCCCCTCCACGGCAGATGTCTGGCTTTTGCCGTCTTCTTTCTGGTATTTGAGAAGCTGGGTCTGGAACTTAGAAAGCTTATCCTCTAACTCCTTTACCCGTTCCTCCATCTTGCAATAGTGCTCCATAGTCACTTCCTTCTTCGGCAAGGGCACACCGCCGATCTTAACAGGACGTGCCGGAATACCAACTGCAGTCACATTATTCTCCAAAGGCTTTAAAAGGACTGCATTAGCCGCTATGGTACAATTATCTCCAACCTCAAAGGATCCCAGAATCTTGGCACCTGCCCCTACGGTCACATTATTGCCCAGAGTTGGATGGCGCTTTCCTTTGTTTAATCCTACGCCTCCCAGAGTAACTCCCTGGTAGATGGTACAGTTATCTCCCACCACTGTGGTCTCACCGATGACCACTCCGCAGCCGTGATCAATGAGTATCCCGTGTCCCAGCTGTGCACCAGGGTGAATCTCAATCAGTGTAAAAAACCTGGCTATCTGGGAAATAAGCCTGGCTATAAAGAATAATTTATGTTGATAGAACCAGTGGGCAAAACGATGCCAGATCAACGCATGGACCCCCTGATACAAAAAAAGTACCTCCAGCTCATTTCTGGCCGCAGGGTCCCGTTCCCGTACCGCCTTCACATCCAGCCATATGTCTTTTAATATCATAAATATTTCCCCTTTTTCTCAGTCGCTTCCTGTTTGAAGTAGTATATCATATGACAGCTTAAGAAAAAAGGGGAATTTACAGTTTTCCAAGGAATGGTTAAAAAATAACCGTCCTGATCTGATATGTCCCTGTCTACTTGACAGGGTGCATATCAGATCAGGACGGCTATTTGATTACCTACTGAAATACCACCGGAAGATCCGACATCTCGGTTTTTATGACAATAAAAGGAAAAGAGGGTTCCGTACCTGCATTCTCTCCCTTTTGCGGACCGATTAGTTCCGTATCCAGTACTATGGAGTTATCAGTCAGATACAGATCGTTTACAGCGATGCTGTAGCCTCCGCTGTCCTGTTTTCCATAGCCAACCACTATGTAAAGATTCTGGTCATCGCTGTAGGTCAGTTTAAATGGGGACTGCTGCTTTTCCCCAATCATCTGTTTTAGCTCCTGTGGAATGTCCGCATCTGCTACCACGGTAAATTCCAGGTCCCGTACTTTATTTCCGCCGTCTTTGTTTAACATGCACCCGCTTAACGTGCGTACTACCAATACCCACATGGCAAGGCCGAAAAAAATCATCCATTTTCTGTTGATCACTCGCTTCATAGCACACTCCCCAACTTATTGATTACTACTATTTATATGGGGAGCGGCTGGAATTTATGAATGATATTATTCTTTTTGTAAATTAGGGACAGCATTTCATCTGCGGTCCATATGTTTAAGCTCTGCCGGCAATTTCTCCATACATCTCCGGTCTCCGGTCTCTGAAAAGCCCCCAGTTTCTCCGGTCAGCCTTAATCTCATCCAGATCAAAGGAGGCACATATGACCCCTTCTCCATCCCGGTCCATGGATTGAAGAATCGCTCCGGTGCTGTCCGTAATAAAAGAAGAACCATAAAATTTAAGTGAAGAACTCTGGTTTCCGTTGGCCTCACATGGCTTTACGGTTTCCTCTCCCACCCGGTTGGCTGCTATAACCGGAACGATGTTGCAGGCGGAATGTCCCTGCATGCACCGCCTCCAGTGTTCCATGCTGTCACATTCCAGTATGGGTTCACTTCCGATTGCAGTGGGGTAAAAAATCAGCTCCGCTCCCTTTAATGCAAGGCATCTTGCCGTTTCCGGAAACCACTGGTCCCAGCAGATTCCGATACCGATTTTCCCATACATGGTATCAAATACTTTAAAACCGGTATTCCCCGGAGTGAAATAAAACTTTTCCTGATAATAGTGGTCATCGGGAATATGGGTTTTCCGGTATACCCCCAGATTCCTTCCATCTGCGTCAAGGACTGCAGCTGAGTTGAACAGGGTGTTTCCTGCCTGTTCATAAAAGCTTATGGGAAGTACTGCCTTAAGCTCCGCAGCAACTCCGGCAAAATGCTTTACCGCATCGTTCTCATCTGCAGACTTTGCATACGGATAATATTCATACTGCCTTTCCTGGCAAAAATACGGACGTTCAAACAGCTCCGGAAGCAGAATGACGTTTGCTCCCTCCTCTGCGGCCTGCCGCACCAGCCTTTCGGCATTTGCAATGTTCTTACTGACGTCTTCGCAGCATTTCATCTGAACCGCTGCCGCCGTTACCTTTCTCATGAAATTCTCCTTCCGGTATCTGTTGGGTGATACAGTGAATGTTGCCTCCGCCTGCAATAATATCTCTGGCATACGCCGGGCAGATCTTCCTATCCGGAAAACACTCCCCTAATATCCGTACTGCCTCTGCATCATGGACATCCCCGAACTGGGGAACGATCACACCGCCATTTGAAATATAAAAATTTACATAGCTGGCTGCCAGGCGTTCTCCTGCCTCTCTTTCATCTTCTCCGGGCTCAAAAGAAAAACCGGAAAGTTCCTCTTTGGTAATGCAGACCGGCTTTTGGGGAATCGGAAGCTTGTGTATTATAAAATGCCGTCCGGCTGCATCAGTTTCCTGTTTAAGCTGTGTTAGATCCGCCAGGGACATCTCATACTGAGGATCATTCTGGTCATCGGTCCAGGCCAGCACCACTTCACCAGGTTTTATAAAAGCACAGACATTATCCACATGCTCATTGGTTTCATCCTGATAGATCCCGGCCTTCAGCCAGATGACCTTCTTAGCTCCCAGATAGTTTTTAAGCTGTTCTTCGATCTGTGACCTGGTAAGAGAGGGATTCCTCCCGGCACTTAACAGACAGCTTTCCGTAACCAGAAGGGTTCCTTCTCCATCCGAGTGAATGGAGCCTCCTTCCAGTACAAGATGTTTCGCATCATAGACCGGAAATCCAAACCTCTCACAAAAACGTCCTGCAAGCAGATCATCCTTCCTCCAGTCCGGGTACAGTCCGTCAACCGTACCTCCCCAGGCATTAAATTTCCAGTCAATCCCCCGGACTTCTTTCGCCCGGTTAACCACAAAAGTAGGCCCTACATCTCTGGCCCATGCATCATCCGATTCCATTACCGTCACTTCAATCCTGTCTGAAAGCAACCGGCGGGCATCTTCGGCAGCATCCTCTTCTGCCAGCATGATCACATGCTCGCTGTCCGCAATGGCCTCAGCGATCTGAGCAAACGCCTTTCTGGCTTCCTTCGCTCCAAACGGCCAGGAGCCTGGCCGTTTGGGCCAAATCATGATGCAGCCCTGATGAGGCTCAAATTCTCCCGGCATACGAAACCCGTCTGCTGCCGGAAGATTGGTTAATCTCTCCATATTCCATTCCTCTTCCGATAAATCTGTTTTATGACAGCCTGTTCTTGAAATCTTCATAGCCGAATTGCCTGATCACACGGCATTCTCCTGCTTTATCCATTATAGCAATGGAGGGAAGAGGCATCCCGTTAAAGGTATTGTTCTTCACCATAGAGTAAATAGCCATATCCAAAAAATAAAGCTTATCTCCAGGCTTTATTTCCCGGTCAAAGGAATAGTCGCCGATCACATCACCCGCCAGGCAGGTACAGGACGACAGCCGGTAAGTAAAGGGCTTTTCTCCCGGCAGCCCGCTGTCTTTTAAGGGAGGCCGGTATGGCATCTCCAGTACATCCGGCATATGACAGGCGGCGGAGGCATCGAGGATCAGGGTCTTCATGCCATTCTCCACCACATCCATCACCTCTGTCACCAGGTACCCGGCATTTAAGGCAACTGCCTCGCCAGGTTCCAGATAGATGCGAAGACCATATTTCTCCTGCATTCTCGTTATGCAGGATTCCAGCAGCAATATGTCGTAATCCGTCCGGGTGATATGGTGCCCTCCCCCCAAGTTCAGCCAGGAAAGCCCGGATAAATATTTCCCGAACTTCTCTTCTACCGCATCCAGGGTTTTTTTCAAATCATCGGCGTTCTGCTCACATAAGGTATGAAAATGAAAGCCTGAAAGACAGGTCAGCCATTCCTCTTCAAAATGATCTGCAGTGACCCCCAGCCTGGACCCCGGAGCACAGGGGTCATAGATGGCATGGCCTTCCTGAGTGGAACATTCCGGATTGATCCGTATACCGGCACTTACTCCCTTAAGACGGTCATGATACCGTATAAGCTGAGAAAAAGAATTAAATACAATGTGATCACAGATTTTAACCAGCTCAGAAAAATCCTCTTCCTTATAAGCCGGAGCAAAGACGTGGTTTTCCAGCCCCATCTCTTCTTTTCCCAGTCTTGCTTCATACAGCCCGCTGGCCGTAGTTCCATCGATATAGCTGCCAATAAGCGGATACTCTGCATAGCAGGAAAATGCCTTCTGAGCCAAAAGAATACTGCATCCGGTGTTGTCCCGGACCCTTTTTAATGTTTTTAAATTCTCTTCCAGCCTTCCCTCGTCGATCACATAACAGGGAGTTTTCAAATCTTCGATCTTCATGCCCTATTCCTGTCTCCACACCGTTACGGTCTCCGGGTCCTCACATACCACCCAGGGAAGTCCCCATTTATTTAAGGCGTCCATATACGGATCCGGATCAAATTCTTCTACGTTAAATACTCCCGGCTTCTTCCACTGGCCTGTTACCACCATCATGGCCCCAATCATGGCCGGGACTCCGGTGGTATAAGAAACAGCCTGGGATTCCACCTCTTTATAACATTCCTGATGGTCGCATACGTTATAGATGTAAATAGTCTTTTCCTTTCCATCCTTAATTCCTGTAAAGATGCAGCCGATGTTGGTCTTCCCTACGGTTCTTGGTCCAAGGGAAGCAGGGTCCGGAAGCAGAGCCTTTAAAAACTGGATGGGAACAATTTCCTGTCCGTTGAATGTAACCGGAGAGGTTGAAAGCATCCCCACGTTTTCCAGGCATTTCATGTGAGTTAAATAGCTCTGGCCAAAGGTCATGAAGAAGCGGATCCTCTTTACTCCGGGAATATTCTTTGCCAGGGATTCGATCTCTTCATGATGCAGCAGGTACATATCCTTTTCTCCTACCTCCGGGAAATTGAATCTGGATTTAAACTCCATGGGCCTGGTCTCGATCCAGTTTCCATCCTCCCAGTAGGAACCATTGGCGGATACTTCTCTCAGATTGATTTCCGGATTAAAGTTGGTTGCAAACGGATAGCCGTGATCGCCTCCATTGCAGTCCAGGATATCAATGGTGTGGATTTCGTCAAAATAATGCTTTAAGGCATAGGCGGAAAATACACTGGTAACGCCTGGATCAAATCCGCTTCCAAGCAACGCTGTGATATTTGCCTTTTCAAAACGCTCTTTATATTCCCACTGCCAGGAATAATCAAAATACGCAGTAAAACCAAGGTCTTTACAGCGTTTTTCATAAATTGCCCTCCACTTGGGATTATCCGTATCTTCCGGTTCAAAGTTCGCAGTATCAATGTAATCCACTCCGGCTGCCAGACAGGCATCCATGATGGTCAGATCCTGATATGGAAGAGCCACGTTCAATACGGCATCAGGCTTATAATCCTTTATGAGGGCAATCACCTCCTGGGTATGATCCGCATCCACTCTTGCTGTTTCGATTCTTGCCGCAGTAATCCCGGAAAGCTTCTCCTTTAAGGCGTCGCATTTTTCCTTGGTCCTGCTGGCGATACAGATGTCAGTAAACACCTCGCTGTTCTGGCAGCATTTATGGATTGCCACAGAGGCAACACCTCCGCATCCAATAATCAATAGTCTGCTCATTCTTTTTCCTCCTCTTCGAGTAGATCTTCCACATATTTGGGCAGCATGAATGCACCCGTATGAAGATTGGTTGTATAGTACCAGGTTTCTATATTCAGTTTTTTCCATTTTTCCGGTTTGAAATCCATAATGGGATGATATTTTTTTGATGCAAATCCAAACAGCCAGTAACCGGATGGGCATGTAGGAATATTTGCCTGATAGACCCGGCTTATGGGGAAGGAACGGTACACCTTCCGGTGCATGCTCCTGCACGCCATTTCATCCTCATCATAAAACGGGCTTCCATGCTGATAGACCATAATCCCGTCACTCTTAAGCGCTTTATAGCTGCTCCCATAGAATTCCTTGGTAAACAGTCCCTCGGTATGGCCGAAGGGGTCCGTAGAATCGTTGATTATTAAATCATACTCTTCTTTTTTATTTCTTAAAAACCTAAGCCCGTCATCGTAATATACCCGGACCCTGGGATCGGCAAGACCGCAGGCCACCTCAGGAAAGATTTCCCGGCACACTTCCACGAACAGCTTATCTGTCTCCACCACATCGATGGATTCAACGGAGGGATACTGCAGAAGTTCCTTTGCAACGCCTCCGTCGCCTCCGCCGATGATCAGTACGTTTTTTACATTGGGATGGACCGCCATAGGTACGTGAGTCACCATTTCATCATAAATAAATTCATCCTTTTCGGAAAAGACGATATCACCATCCAGGGCTACGAATTTACCAAACTCCTGGGATTCAAAAACGTCAATTCTCTGATACTCACTTTCACCGGAAAAAAGCTGTTTATCAATCCGGACTGAAAGCTTTACATTGGAAGTATGCAATTCCGAAAACCAAATTTCCATCTTATCTTCCTTCTCTCTGTTTTGTCGGTTCTCACTGTTTCAATACCATGAGACGCTCCACTGCCGGGTCCTCGGTTCCCTGCATGGAACACCCCTTTTCCCTTGCATAAATGATATATTCCACAATTTCCTCTGTTATCATTTCTCCCGGTGCCAGTATGGGGATTCCCGGCGGATAGCACATGACGAATTCCCCGCTGATCTCCCCTGCGGAATCCCGCACAGGAAGGGATACCTTCTGAGAATAAAACGCTTTCTGGGGGGATATAACCACCTTTGGCGCTATGTATTCCCCTGAAAGCATTCCTGCCCGGTCTTTTTTATATAAGCGTTCAATATCCGCCAGCGCTCCTACCAGCCGTTCAATATCCTGAATCCTGTCCCCGATGGAAATATAGGCCAGGATATTGCAGATATCTCCGAATTCAATCTGAATATCATACTCATCCCGAAGGAGGTCATAGACCTCGATTCCGGCCAGACCATTTTCCAGTGTATAAACAGAAAGCTTTGTCACATCATAATCAAATATACTGGTTCCATTGATCAGGTCCCTTCCATAGGCATAATACCCGCCGATAGAGTTGATTTCTCCTCTGGCATATTCTGCCATTTCTACCACCCTGGCAAAGGATTCTTCTCCCCGCAGGGCCAGGTTCCTTCTGGATATGTCAAGGCTTGAGAGAAGCAGGTAGGAAGCACTGGTGGTCTGGGTCAGGTTTATGATCTGACGTACGTAATCCCCGTTTACTCCCTTGTTTAACAGGAGCAGGGAGCTTTGCGTCAGGCTTCCTCCTGATTTATGCATGGAGACAGCCGCCATGTCCGCCCCTGCCTCCATGGCAGAAACCGGAAGTCCTTTTCCAAAATACAGGTGAGTCCCATGAGCCTCATCTGCCAGGACCTTGATCCCATGAGCATGTGCCAGGCGGACTATGGAGCGGATGTCGGAACAGATTCCGTAATAGGTGGGATTATTGACGAACACCGCCACGGCATCCGGGTTCTCTTCTATAGCTTTTTCCACCTGGCCGATTTCCATACCCAGAGATATGCCCAGCATGCTGTTTACTTCCGGATTGACATAAACCGGAACTGCTCCGCACAAGACCAGTGCGTTGATTGCACTCTTATGCACGTTTCTGGGCAGTATGATCTTATCTCCGGCCTTGCAGACAGACAGAATCATGCTCTGCACCGCAGAAGTGGTTCCGCCTACCATCAGAAAGGCATCCGCCGCTCCAAATGCCTCGGCCGCCAGCTGTTCCGCATCCCGTATAACGGATACTGGATGGCACAAATTATCCAGAGGCTTCATGGAATTTACATCAAGCCCTACGCACTTTTCTCCCAAAAGCTGGGCCAGCTCCGGGTTTCCTCTTCCCCTTTTATGACCCGGTACATCAAAAGGAACCACCCGTTTTTTTCTAAATGTTTCAAGAGCTTCATAAATTGGCGCCCTTTTCTGATCTTCTTTGTTCATATAGCTTTCTACCTCTCTGACATAGGATTTTTGTATAGTAGAACGTGTAAACACGTCCGTTTGGCTCGTTGCCCTTTTTGAACCGAAGAAACACGCTCCACGAGTTTCTACGGTTATCGCAGCAGTCGCCAAGTGGACGTGTTTACACGTCCGTTTGGCTCGTTGCCCGCGTAAATAAAAAGACAGGTGACTGTACATCACCTGCCTGCGAATTCATGAACAATAGTTTCAATAAGCAATTCCTGCTTTTTATCCATGATAGTTATCGTTTTCGAGTCTACACAGCAAATATGTTGTCCTGCTCTTATTGACCGTTTCACAAGATGATGTGCAATTGCACTGATTATTAAGTAATCAACTTATAAAATTTGAGCTTCTAACTCAATCAATAATGTGGTTTCCCACTTTCGGCAACCGACCCGCCTGTCCGTCTGGGCTTAACTTCTTATGAAGTGGTCAACATTTGCATGAAAACGATAATGTCTCTTCATACTGGGGTAAAGAATAACATTTTTATGGATTCATGTCAATAATTTTTGCAAAATCGGTTAAATTTTTCTACATGGACAGCCGATTAATGAATATAAAAGGAGTCACTTTATAAATGGAAACTCAGAGAAAAATTGTAAACCGGGGATTTAACCCGGATGATTTAAAAAATTTCGGAGACTCAGCAAAAGCTGCACTAAATCAGGCAGGTTATGAAATCCAGTTCTTAATTGATCAGGGATATGAGATGAAATCTGCATCAACCTTTGTAGGAAATCATTACCTTTTATCGGAAAGACAACGCCTGGCGCTGGCCAGGATGCTTTCTCCTTCATCCAGCATCAAGCTGAGGAAAATGAAAGAAATAGCAAAAAACCTACCCCCAAGTGAAGTATATGTTGACGGATTTAATTTAATTATACTGTTAGAATCAGCATTGTCAAATTCCATTATCTTAAAAGGAGCCGACGGCACCATGCGGGATCTGTCCGGTTTGCGGGGTACTTATCAGATCATTGATAAAACAGACAAAGCTGTGGATCTGATCTTTTGCTATCTGAAGCAGTATCATATTAAAAAAATAACATTATTTCTGGATAAGCCTGTTTCTAATTCCGGAAGGTTAAGAGGACTGATTCTGGATACGGCCGGGCGAGAAGGCGTACATGCAGAGGTTGGGTTGGAATATGGTGTAGATAAGCTTCTTTATGAAAAAGAAAATGTCGTGACTGGTGATGCCATTATCCTAAACAACTGTAAAAGCTGGTATAATATGGGAAGGTGGATTATCGAAGAATACATGAAACCTGACAATATTTTTGAATTGGACATAAGAAACAGCCGCAGCAATTAGCGGCTGTTTCTTGTTCATTTGTTTTATGAATTCTTTTTGCTGCACATCTGTAAGCGATGCTGGTACTTCTCTTTGGTGGCAAGACCGCCCCGGATATGGCGCTCGGACTTGTTGATGTCCAGGATCACCCTGGCACGGGCTGCCAGGGATGGATTGATGTGCTCTAAACGGTCAGTCACATCTTTATGTACCGTAGATTTGGAGATTCCAAATTTCTTCGCTGTCTGCCTCACGGTCGCATGATAGTCTATGATGTAGTTGGCGATCGCAACCGCGCGTTCTTCAATATATTCCTTCAAGAAAATCCCCCTGCTAGGACGTTTTTACATACTTATGCAGGAAAAGCTTCAAGTATGAATGGTCGATTTCTAATATCCTAACATATTTTGGGTTCTGGTTAAAATTTGTTTACTATGTCAGTGAATTTCATATTTCCCCTGGAAAATACCCTTATCTATTATTATATTTTTGTTTTTCAACTGGTGCTATTATGTAAATTTTCATTGACGCATCCGTCAAATGCAACTATAATTTAATAAGAAATTGTGTTACAAACTTCCAATTTTAACATTATAAGGAATCTACTGAATAGAAAGAAAAGACTGACATTCTAGTCTGTCGAGGTGAAACAATTGATTTATCTTCCTATTGAGAAATTGACTGAGGGTATGGAATTGGCCCGGAATATACCAGGATTAAACCCCATGCTTCCTTTTGCAGTAGCCGGATACAAACTGAATGCACGTACGATCTGCCGTATGAAAAAAATCGGTATACAAGGAGCTTATATCTGTACAGAACTTACAGAAGGTATTGAACCAGAAGATTTTGTAGAGCCGGAATTAAAAGCAAAATTGCTGACAAGCATCCGCAGTACCTTTGATAAGAATCTGAAAAAAATAACCTTTCAATCCAGCAGACAAGTTTATCAGGATATGGCTGCCATAGCCCAATCCGTTGTTATGAATGTTTTAAGTAAGGATAAATATCTCTTTCAGATGATCGATATCAGGGATTATGACAGTTATACCTATTCCCACAGCCTTTATGTAGGCATTTTAAGCGTCCTGCTGGGCCGTTACATCGGACTCTCTATTTCCCAATTAAATGACCTAGCCCTCTGCGGTCTGCTCCATGATATCGGCAAAACAGATATTCCGATCGAGATTACCAACAAGACAGGTCCTTTAAACGAGGATGAATTCGAGATCATGAAGCAGCACCCCTGTCTTTCCTATAAGAAACTCGGAGAGAAAAATCATATTTCTCAAGTTGTCCTGCAGGGAATACAGACCCATCATGAGAAATTTGACGGAAGCGGTTATCCCTTTGGATTAAAAGGAATTAATATCCCTCTCTTTGGCCGCATTCTTGCCATTGCAGATGTTTATGACGCCCTGAACTCCACCAGGCCTTACCGGAAGGCATGGTCTCCCAGACAAATTTTTGATTATCTGATGAGCTGCTCCAACACACATTTTGATCCGGAATTGCTTACAGCCTTCCTTCATTGTGTTACTGCATACCCCATTGGATCGATCGTCCATCTCAGCGACGGAAGTACCGCTGTCGTTAAGGATAATACGCCGGGATTCTCACTGCGGCCCATAATCCGCTTCATCAGCCCGGCCTCGAAAGCAGGCAGGGATATTAATCTGTCCTGTGAAGCTTTAAATATTACGATCGTTGATGATGACAATTTACAGGCAGAAACAAAATGATGGACTTTTTCCATAAATACCTGGAAAAAGTCCTGTTTTTAACAGTCTTTCGTCACCTGGAATATAGAATCCTTATCTACAGCCACTACAATAAAGTCCGGCTTCCCTGACTCACATGCCTCTGTACTAGTTACCGTTCTGATTCCATAGTCTCTTTGAAGCCGTTCCGCTTTCTCTTCCGTCCTGCAAAGCAATGCCGTCAGATTAAAATATTCCGGAAAGGCATGTGCTATCCTTACATAAAACAAAGACCTCCAGCCAGAACCTACGACGGCAAATTTAAGTGGTTTCATATAGAGTTCCTCCTTAATTACCTGCTGTTTCCTGCCGGTTCTTTATCCAGAATATAGTTTAAAAGAGCCTCACAGCCTTCATAAATATCATCATACGTACGATCAAAATTCCCGGTATACCAGGGATCGGCAATATCCCTGGGGCGGAATCCGAAATCCAAAAGCCTCCTTACCTTTCCTTTGGGATCACTGCCCAGGATCCGAATCATATTAGTAATATTTCTCTGTTCCATGCCTATCAGATAATCATATCTATCATAATCGTTCCGGGACAGCTGCACCGCATATTTTCCCTCGGTGGAAATGCCGAATTCCCTAAGCTTTCTCCTGGTTCCATGATGTACCGGATTTCCGATCTCTTCCGTGCTGGTAGCCGCCGAAGCAATATGAAAGCAATCTCTTAAATTCTTCTTTTTTACCATATCCTTCATGACAAACTCCGCCATAGGTGATCTGCATATATTGCCGTGGCAGACAAATAGTATTTTTATCATGTGTTAATTCTCCTTGTAAATGCCTGATTTCATTGACTTTTCCTTGATTTTACGCCATTTTTACGACAGTCGTATATACATTTCTCTTCTTCATAATGATCCACCAGTTATTATGAATAGGAAGAACGCATTCCTTAAGCCTGGATTCATCCGTTGTTATATATATGTCTGTAGTGTCGGCATTAGAATGTCCAAGGATGGCTGCAATCTTAGCAATTGGAATCTCTTGCTTCACCATAGCCGAGGCGATTGTGCCGAAGCATATGCATTCCGAAAAATCTATCCTGTTTACTAATGCCCGCCTTTTTAAAAACACGAGAAACTATCGCGTGGCAGGACGCATGATTCGTAAGCGGATCAAAAGGAGCTAACTGCCTGACAAACAGAAAATCATTATCTGTCCGTGATCTTTCTTTTGAAAGATAGTTGGCTATAGCATTGCCGACCACTGTGGTGAGTGGAAGATAGACGGTATTTGATTAAAGATTCGAATCTTCGACAATCGATGTCTCGCAGGGGTAACTGTTGGGATAATGCTCCCCAGGAGAGCTTTTACGGGCATATGAAAGATAAAATTGATTTATCAAAATACATCACATTTGTAGAAGTAAAATTCATCATTGATGATTGGAGGGACTACTACAATAATGAACGCTATTACTGGGAGTTTGCCAAGTTGTCTCCCAATGAGTACTACCAATTTGTTACCACTGGAATTTATCCATTACCAGTAAATAATCCACCAAAAGCACCAATGTTTTTGGTGGATGAAAATAACTAAATTAACATCCCATGTGAGAGCACATGTTGGATTCAAAAACTACATAGAATTTGTCCTTGACATGGGGTACATTTTAATGCAATCATATTCTTCATATTTGAACCAATCGAAACAGGCACTTCCTTTTCCTTCTATAAACATTCCTCCAAAAACACCTGTAAAAGGTGAATTTGACATTTCTATTGTTAAATGTTTTACCATTGCTTCGTCCAATATCACTTTTTCTTGTTTCGCATTCAAATAGTAAAATTTGTAATGTATATTATCTGCTTCAATGCCAATAATAATATCACCGCTCCCGAATTCTACGGTTTTTGTAATGATTTCAATATCATCTACTGTCTTTTTTGTATATATTTCCGATACGCCTTTATTGTTTCTAATTCCAATTTCCATATGATGAAGATTATCAATTAGAACTGTTAATCCTGCTTTACTATCTTCCTCTAAATTACAGAACATTTTGGTTTCAAACAGACAATTATATTCTCTTTGCCTTGTACCGATAAATACAGGGGTTTCCATTGTATTTAGACTCTCACCATTTCCTTTTAAGGTAAGATATCCCTGTTTATCTTCTAGTGAATAATTATTTAACAAAAAATCTCTTATCGTACTATACTTATAGTTCAAATCAATTTGGTCAAAATCATCTACAAACGATTCATTTTTTTGTGGATCTATTTGCATTCCTTCACACTTAATTTGAGTTGGAGCATATCTATCCTTAATGATCGGCCATTCGTCTTCTGTCCATTCTGCCGGCAAAAGAATTGTTTCTCTTCCTAAATGATGTCTGTGTTTATATGGTCTTGTTGCCAGAGCTACAATCCACCAATTTCCCTCATTATCCTGAAATAAATCAGCATGTCCAACCGCTTGCAATTTTTCTTTGCCTTTGTCTCTATTCGATACCATTGGCTTATATGGTGAATTTTCATATGATCCATACAGGGATCGACTTCTTTGAATCGTTACCATATGTCCATCTCGTGTTCCACCTTCCGCACACATCAAATAGTACCAGCCATTTATATGATAAATATGTGGTGCTTCAACATCTCTTCCTCCGCAACCTTCGCTAATAATTACAGGCTCTGATAGCAGTTTTCCAGATTCTATATCTATTTCAGCTTGATGTATAAATGTCATACAGGAAGCCTGTACAAAACATTTTTCATTCTCAAAATATAAAGATGGATCAATTCCTTTTATGTCAATCCAAATGGGATCACTGAATCCTTTATTTATATCATCGGTATAAACAATAAAATTTCCTTTCGAAATATTAGTTGTAATCATATAAAAAATCCCATTATGATATCGAATCGTTGGTGCATATATTCCTCCACTACAGAATGTACCATGCAAGTCAATTTGGCTCTCTCTGATTAAGCAATGTCCCAATTGCTCCCAATTAACCAGGTTTCTACTGTGAAATAAAGGGACTCCCGGCAAGTATTCAAACGAACTTGTTACTAAATAGTAATTATCCCCTGCCTTGCAAATACTTGGATCTGGATGAAACCCTCTTATAACTGGATTATTATATATAATTTCTTGTTGCATCTCCGTTTCCTCTCTTTCAAAATAATTACATGTGCGCTTAAAGTAACTCAATTCAAGTTGCTAATTTCCGAAGTATTAGTAAGTGTTATTTAGAGCCTCACTCATAGTAAATATTGTTCCTCCTATTGACTCTGATAATTTTGTTACATTATTAGAAACATTCATAATATTGGTTTGAATATTACGAAATGAGCCTTCCCCTTCTCTAATTACATTTTCGCCATTATGTATACCTTCGTTTCCAATATTCATGGTACTCATTAAGTTCTTTAGAGCATTTAGTATTGCAACAATTAATTCTTCAATTTCTTTTGCAGCTACATTGGATTGTTCTGCCAAGTTTTTCACTTCCATTGCAGCCACATTAAAAGCACCATACGCCTTTATGCCCATTGGTTCTATAAATTGGTAACAATTTTAAAATGATAAATATCATTTACTCCAATTTCAATATCAAAAGTCAGCTTACCCGTTTCATACACAAAATCAACTTCCTCTTCTATAAGTCTGCTAATCTGTTTAATTTCCTCAACTTCCAAAGCTGTAAGATCGCGGTTTGATCCCTTATCTTCCCATACTTTCAAAGGATTACAATGCGTTTCATCAATACGTTGCATACTCACACTGATTGGTCTGTTTTTCATTTCAACTATCAGATTCACTTTTTCTTTTTGCAGATTTATTTGTTTCATGTTTTGCCGAAAAAAAAGAATATCAATCTTTTTTTCGCTACAGAATGCAGCCATAGTTATGTCTGCATCATTTCTGTCTAAATCTATCACATATTTTTTATCGCCGACCTGTGAAAGCATTTTAAATGCATAATAAGTTGGCTTTGGAATTCCATGAATCGTCTGTAACCCAAATCCCCCGTGAAATTCCTCTTTAAACTGATGCATTTCTTCAAAAATATCACTAAAACACCATACACTTGTCCCTGATACATAATCTTCAACATCAAGTGCAGTCTTCATATCATATGCAGCTGCCTTTCTTGTATCGTTTGAGTATGCTGAAAAGGTTGCAAGCATATTCCATTCTGTATAAAAAACGGGATACCCTGCAGCTTGATTCTTTACTACTTTTGCATTTTCTTTAAACCGGTCTGATGTCAGTTCTTTCATTTCAGAAGGATCCCCAAACATTATCCTGAGAACATCCAGACAAGTTGCGTTTTCCGGCAATACAGAACTTAATTTTTGCAACTGTTTTTTAAGCTTTTCTGCTTTGTTTTCATCCTTCTCTTTTTCGTTGTCCTGCTTTTTATCAATAATTCGTGTATCTTTATCTTCTACTCCAGTAAGGGGATCTCCAGCGTACTGATGAGTTGAAATAAAATCTAATGGAAGCTTTCGGTCTGTACAAAAGGAAACAAAATCACCAATCCATTTACTGCCGCTCGCTGCAGGACCTCCAACTCGAAGTGCCTGATCAACCTCCTTAATTGCATTTGCCGTTACTTCATACAGTCTAAAATACTCTTCCTTCGTCCCCATATAAAAGGCGCCCTCTAAATCGGGTTCGTTCCAGACCTCAAAATACCAGGATTCCACTTCTTCTTTCCCATACCGATGCAAAAGGTATTTCACAAAATCCTTGATATAATCAGCCCACTCCTGCAAATCCCGTGGGTTATTAAAATTGCTTCCATAAAAAACCACATTGTCTGTGCGAATCTTTGCTAATGATTGGGGCATAAAACTTAATTCAACAAAAGGCTTCATACCTATTGATAATATATTGTCATACACCAATCCACAAAGATAAAAATTGCGTTCGATGATTTTATCTCCACCCGGCAACCCAGACAGTATCTGGTCAAAACTATCCAAGGTATGCATGTCATCATTCAATATTCCATGAAAACGAACATAACGAATTCCAAGCTCTTTATGAATAAACTCCAGTTGTTTCAAATAGTCTGCTCTCAAAGCCTGTACTGCATGATCACTTCCAACACAAAACTGCCAATGTTTGTGAAAAGGTTTTACCTTACAATCAGCATTTAATTTGATTTCCATTATATCCCCCCATCTATAACACTTCTCCATTGCTTTCAATCACATTCTTGTACCAGTTAAATGATTTTTTTCTGGATCGATTAAATGTCCCTTTTCCCTTATCATCTAAATCTACATATATAAAGCCGTATCTCTTTTTCATTTCACCCGTGCTAGCACTTACAAGATCAATACACCCCCATGGAGTATATGCAAGCAACTCAACGCCATCAATAGATACCGCTTTTTCCATCTCTTTTATATGCTCACGCAAATAATGAATCCGATAATCATCCTGTATTGTTCCGTCTTTTTCCAAATAATCCTCTGCACCAAGGCCATTTTCAACTGCCATCAGCGGAATTTGATAACGGTTATATAATTGGTTTAATGTATATCTTAATCCCACAGGATCAATCTGCCATCCCCATTCACTTACTTGCAGGTAAGGATTATTCTGCCCCTTCATGAAATTACCTGAAACTTCTATTTTTTCATTTTCTGCAACTGCAACACTGGTTGAATAGTAAGAAAATCCAATGAAGTCAACCGTACCTTCCTTTAATATTTTCTCATCATCTTCTTGCATATCTAGTTTCACCTGATACGAATCCATTTTTTTCAATGCTCCTGCTGAATAGTACCCTCTAACTTGAACATCACTAAAAAAGAAGGTTTCCTCTTCTTTTTCCATCGCTTTTATAACATCGTTTGGATTACAGCTATATGGATACGTTGTCGTTGTTGCAAGCATCATACCAACTTTCAATTTCGGGTAATTCTCATGTGCATACTTTACCGTCATAGCGCTTGCAACAAATTTATGATGAGCCATTTGATACACGATCTGCATTGATTCATGATTTTTTTTCATTCCATGAAACAATGGATAATACATTAATGTATTGATTTCATTAAAGGTCATCCAATACTTTACTTTATCATGGTAACGATCCAAAAGAGTTGTAGCATACTTATAATACATATCAACCCATTTTCTATTGTCCCAGTGGCCATATTTTTTCTCAGCTGCATTTGGATCATCATAGTGTGAAATCGTCACAATTGGTTCGATATTATACTTCAAAAGTTCATCAAAAATTTTATCATAAAACTCCAGCCCTGCATTATTTGGAATCGCATTATCTCCTGTTGGGAAAATACGTGGCCATGAAATCGACATTCGATAACATTTGAACCCCATTTCAGCAAACAGTTTAATATCTTCTTTGTAGTGATGGTAAAAATCAATTGCCTTATGACTTGGATAAAAAGAGTCTTCTCTGATTTCCTTTGTAGGTGTTCTTAATTGTTCCTTACTGCATATCGGAAGCATGTCAATGGTACTCATACCTTTTCCGTCAATATTATAAGCCCCCTCACATTGAGCAGCTGAGGTTGCGCCCCCCCACATAAACTCATCTCTAAATGACATAAAAACATCTCCATTCTCTTATATAATCCGTTAAATTTAATAATATCGGTGGTATCTTAATAAATCCATACTACCGATCTATTTTTGTTATGCATTCGCTCCAGCAAATTCTTCTCTTTCCTGTTCTTGTTTCTTTAACTGTTTATCATAAGCCCTAACAAAAGGTACCCATAATACAAATTGTACAAAGTACATTGCAAAAGCAAAAATTAGATTTCTTACATTCATGGATGCCAGAAATGCATTTAATCCGAGTGGAAGCTGTGCATATATAATGTTGTAGCCTCCTGTTAAAAATCCAACCGATCCTAGTATATATGATAACCCCATATTAATTGCCGGAATAATCAGTACCGGAACCACCATATATGGATTAAACATAACCGGTGTACCAAATATTACAGGTTCATTAATCAGGAACACTCCTGGTATTATACTTGCTTTTCCAATTGCTTTTAACTGTCTTGAAGCAACACAGAATAATAATGCCAGATTTAAGCCAAAGTACGGATTGGAAAATTGAGTCATGTCAATTGCCTGAAATGCAGGCGTACCTCCTGCTTGAACAATTCCAAGATTCTGAGCATAAATTTGAAACTGAAGAGGAATATATAACATACTAAACAACGCAGGACCATGTACTCCAAATAACCAAAATAAGTTTCCAAGTGTAATGACTAATAATATTCCGCCTGGAGTATTTATATTTCCGATTACTGGTGTAATCAGTCTATTAATCGCAGCTGGAATCGAAACTCCAAAAATGTTGTTAATCAGCAAGGACACCCCGTAAAAAGCAAAACAATTTAATAATAATGGTATTACAGAGGAAAATGATTCTGCAACGCCTGCAGGTACAGCATCTGACATTTTTATTGTGATGTTCTTTTGTATACAGAGTCTGGTAATCTCAGTCGAGACTAAACCTATAATGATTGCAACAAATAATCCAGTCGAACCTAAATAGGTTATATCCAAAACAGACGATGTCGATAATGTTGAAATATCAGCCCCTTGTGTGATCTGTGATGCAAGATATGCTGGAACGGATGGAGCAGCGACCAGCAAAAACATTACTATTGATATCAAAGATGCCGAAAACGCTTTTATTTTATATGATTCTGCTAATTTATACGAAATTGCGGCTACAGCAATAAGACTCAACATCCCCATCGTCATATCGGAAGGTACAGTAAGAATGCCATTGAATTTTTGAGCAAAATTATACCATCCGCCAAAAATGTGTGCCCAAACTCCTCCTTCTTCAATCATTGCCGCCGTTACTGGCGGAGTTTTAATGATATTAAATATCGCAGCCAAAAGGGTAAATGGAACGATAGCCATTAAACCTCTCGAAATAGACTGAATATGTCTCTTACCTGCAATCTTTGCAAATGCTGGTGTAACCTTTTCACTTACTTGATGCATTATTGATACTTTTTTGTTATCCACCATTTTTAAACACTCTCCGAATTTTATTTTTTCATTTTACATAGCTAATGCTGTGTCTAGTACCTTTTTACCATCCATCATTCCATAAGATAATGGATCAATCAATGCTACCTTTATACCTTTCGGTTCATTTTCTTTTTTCATTTTTTCAAGCAGATAACTAACCTGTGGTCCTAGCAGCAATACATCTGTCTTTTCAGTATACGAATCGAATGAAGCTTCTGACATTGCTACTATCTTTGCATCTATTCCTTCTTTTTCTGCAACAGCCTTCATCTTACTTACTAATAAACTAGTTGACATACCCGCTGCACATACAAGTGTAATATATTTCATTTGCTTATTCCTCCATTCCTTATTGTTCTTTGGCGTTAAATATTATTTTATACATGTCAATCATCTGTACCGCTAAATCACGTACTGTCATAGCATTCATCAAATGATCTTGTCCATGTATAACAATCAAACTTACATCGATTTTGTCTCCATTCAACTCTTGTTGTATAAGATCTGTTTGAAATATATGAGCTTTATTAAGTGAGACATTGCATTCCTTTATTTTTGAATCGGCTAAATCAAAGTCTCGCTTACTTGCAGCTGTAATTGCTTCTAATGCCTTACTCCTTGCATCCCCGCCATTTACAACCAGTTCCATTACAATATTTTCTATATTCATGGCAACCTCCTTTATTAAATAAAATCTTGTTTTCTAAAATCATTCTATCAAGATGCTCCCCATATCTCAAACGGAAAAAATGCCACATTCAATCTGGCAAATATTGAATGTGGCATCTAATTCTAAATATTTAAATTTTGTAGTATCGATATAAAAGTCTTAAAATCTGGCATCTTAATCAATGTCTCAATTGCTTCTTTGTTCTCAATAAAACTAATTATAAGTTCATAAAATTTTTGTAGATTGGGATCAGGCTTTCTGCCTATCACTGTCAATAACACAACTTGAACTTCATTTCCACCCCACTCTATTGGTTGCTCTAATATTGCCACATACACAAAAGATTCGTCCCTTACTAATTTGAGTGGATGTGGTACTGCTATTTTGTTTCCATAGGCTGTTGATCCTAATTCCTCACGATCCAGTATTAGTTGATAAAAGTCACTTGGTACGTTCTTATCTTTTATGATTTTTTCACACATATTTTGCAGTACTTCTTCTTTCGTTGAACCAGAAAGTCTATTAAAAAACATACTTTCTGAATAATAGTGCAACAAAAAATCAGTTTTTTGACTGATTAAAACTTTTTTTACATTTTGAATATCTTTCTCTCTTAAAAAAAATCCAACTTCAATAATAGGCACCGGGATATGATGCATGATTGTTATCGTTGTAAAAACATAATCAACTTTAGTAAAATCAAACGTTTCAACTTCTTGCAGGTCACATGTGTAAATTTGATTCAAATAATCACCAAATTCTTGCATATATTTATATTTTAGTAAACGCGAGCTTCCTTTTCCTGATCCGCACACAATTAATATATTGTACTTTTCTTCAATCGTATTTTGCTTCTCTAATACTAATGCGAACAATACTGCAAAATATCCAATTTCATCTTCCGAAATTTTTTTAGCATAATGATTTTCAAGTGCTGACGTCGCCATCTCTGCAATCCAGTATGCAAATTTTAAATTCTGCTTAATTTCATCAAGCATTTTATTTTTAATAGGAAGTTCGTAGCGAATGCGAATATCAAAGGGTACCATATGTTGATTTAAGCTCATTCTAAGTTCAAAATTATTTCGAAAATCCATACCAACATCATGGTATACTGTTTCAAGCATCATCATAACTATCTGATCTATTTCACCACGAATAACAAAATTCATCTCATCCTGCTCTACATTACCAACGACTCGTCTGCCTGCTAACTGTAAAGCAATATATACTTCTTCTGAATCTGTATAGCTTATATTGAATTCCTGCTCAAGCCTTTTAACTAATTCCTTTATAAAAACCCATTCCTTATCAATCAAATTATAAATATCTTCTTTTTTTAGATCAACAATCTTGTTCCGGCTAATTCTTCCTTTTTCAATATATAGACTCGATACAAAATTTTCTAAATCAGTTTCGGTAAATTTTATATTATATTTCTTAACATATTCATATATAATTGCAACTAATTTTTTTAGTTCCTTTTCTTTATGTTCTTTATTAAACCCTATTAATATATTTCTTTTTACAAACAACTCAGAGAGGCACCGTCTTATATTTAATTCATTTCCATTAATTCGAATACCAAAGTTAGGACGTCTTTCAATATCAATTCTATATTGTGAAAAAATACCTTCTATTTGTTTTAACGAAGCTGTTATTGTACTATTTGACACATACAATAACTCACTCAACTCATTCAATTTAATGAATTGATCATGATTTAACAAATATGCTATAAGAAAATTTTTTCTTTCTTCAACAGAATTCGGAATCTGATTATGCTGAGTAGAATTTTCTATAATTTTTTCTAATTCGTCATATTTTTTTATATCATGCACAACAATTCTAAATCCATATCTTGGCTTAGATTCAATTATTGCTCCATATTTTAGCAATGTAAAATTCAGTTCTTTAATACGGGTACGAACAGTCTTTTCACTAACATTTAACATTTTTCCTATTGTGTTTGCCGTTTCGTATTTATCACTTTTTAGACACAATAATAGTTCTTTCAAGTATGGTGCATTCATAATAATCCTCCCTGAATAGAGATTTCAGTCTAAAATATTCAATAACATATACTAAATACCTAAAAACAACGAGGTTATCTATATTAATCTATTCCAATTAATCTAATATTATTCAAAAATATCTTTTACCAGATTAAATACGGTAATTGTTCGTGTGTGTTTGGATAATATGCCTGAATTACATTTTCACTATTTTACTGATAAACCTAGCAAAGCGCTGATGGTATAACCACTTCACTATATTGATTTGATTGTTTGATATGGTCAAAAATTATACTTGCAGCACCACTTTAGAGGAACGTATTCAAATCGTATAACACTGTATTAAGAATGATTAGAACTATGCTTTATCTGCTGTTCAAGTTCCACCTGCGTGCCACCCGTGTTTCTTTTCATACTTTCACTTTTTGGTGTTCCTCCTTTTGTCCACCATATAACTTCATTTCTATCCCAAAAAGTCTTACTGTGAGTACAATATCCTCCCGTGGCAGTCACTGTCAAAAAAATTCGCCATTTCAAAGCCACTTATATTTCCTCAATTGATAGGATTTCAATAATCCATCCGTAATCTCACGTCCTGCACTTCCGGACTCCCGCATAAAGAATGGATACATGCTTATTTCATCTAGATCCAGATCATTTTTCAATATCGCTGTTACGATCTGTGTGGAGTGTGGAAACATGTCTGCCTTCTCGAATAAATTAATAATAAACAAAACATCTCCTTCATTTCTAAACCAAAAGCCTCACCAGATTTATCAAATAAGATTCTTCTACTATATCTTCTATTTGGGAATAAACTCAATTTTCAGTGCCATATCCATTCCATCAGCTAAACGTTTTAACAGATTAATGGATGGGTTTCTAGCCCCCTTTTCCAACTTACTGATATCCGCTTGGTTAATTCCACTGCGTTCCGCCAGTTGCTTCTGTGTAAGATTTTGAGATACTCTTGCATCAACAATTGCTCGAATCACATCAAACTCAGGCTGCAAATTATCATATTCTTTTTTGAAGTCTTCATCCTGTAACTGCTCTGTCAGAAAATCATTATATTTTCTCATTATTCTCACACCTTTCTAAATAATTGTTTCGATACAATTAGCCTTTTCTATCTCTGACTTAGGCGTTTTCTGTATCTTTTTGAAAAGTCCATTTGTGAATATAATCTTGCCTTCATAATAAAAGAAATATAGACTCTGGAAATATCGGTTCCAACTTTCCCTCTGATTTCAAAAATCCCATCGTCAAAATGATTGCTATAAGGTTCTCTTAACTGATTTCCTTTTTCCTGTAGTATACCCAAATTTTTGCACGCATCTTTTTATCAAGTCCAAGTAAAAATTCTTCTACTGGTATATCACCATTTTCTCTTTCATAAAACTCTATTGTAAATTTGTCCACTGTCTTCCTCACTTGTTCACCTTTAGTATATGGCATATATACCATAATGTCAATTCAAAGAATTTTACATTTTATCATCATAGCCTGGCAGCTCATTTCACATTAACATGGCTCAATTTTTTTTAAAATCTTGTCGTAAATATGTCGTAAAAACCATCATTATTCCAATAAACTCTCGCAATTACAAGACATTTCCTACCACTGTTGATACTATGCCGTGGCAGACATATAGTATTTTTATCATCTTTTAATTCTCCTTGAAATTCCTATAAAATGCAAAGGAAATGCTTGCATTTCCTTTGCATTTTAGCGATACTTCTCTTTCATAGAGCCATCATACCATACTGGTACAACTCTTTCAAAATTTTGATAATCTTCAAAAGCTTTGAGACAAATACGTGTCATATTATCAATATCATCCTGACCAAATTTTTCTGCCCATTTAATTGAATGCACCGATGCATGTGCTACATACACTGCTAGTATTTCCCAGAAATCATTTGGTACTTTATCATAAAAGTAAGCATCAATCTGTCCAATACTATACGGAACGCTTAGATCTCTGCTGAAACTTTCCAACTTGTAGAATTCCTCATAAGGATCTCCTACTTCCCATCGGTTAAAATCGATCACACCGATAGATCTATTCTCCATATAAATCAGATTTCCCGGATGAAAGTCACCATGCATATAGACAATATCTTTACTCCATATCTTATGTATATTGTCTTTGACATATTGCACCACAGTCTCATCATTTACTATTCTAACATTAGAATTTTCATATCTTTCCAACTGTAATAATTTTTTCTCTACCTTTGTCTTAGTTGGCATATCCGTCTCTTCGACTTTCATTCCATGAATCCTGCGTAATATTTCTCCTGCCTGCCTTCCTAACAGATATTGTTGTTTTACTGTAAGAAAAGGCAAAATTTCTTCCAAATCCTCACCATCTACCCACGATAAAATCATATACACATTTTTATCCTGATTACATTTTCCAAATTCTATTGGCATAGACATAGAAAAACCTAAGCTTGAATACTTCTGAATAATTTGATATTCCTTTTTCTTTGCCTCGTAGCTACTTATATCTGATAATCTTAGTAACAACTTGTCTCCATTTTTTGTCTGTACAAAATATTTTTTATCGTCAGACCACCCTTTGTCTATCTGCTTTATTTTCTGCCATTCTGAAAATCCTGCAATATCTTGAAAATCGTATTTATTCATGCTTTATCACCTCTATAATAAAATTTTTGTTCAGGATAAGTATTCTCAAACAAGCATAATTCACCTTCTTCAAATCCCATCTTCTTATAAAAGGCTCGTGGTGCAATTCCTTTCACATCATCTTCCCTAAACGTTTCAACTACAATTACCCGGTCTTTATCCATTTTTTCAAGCATCATTTCAAACATTCTCGTAGCAATGCACTTACGCCTGAATTCCGGATGCACTGCCATACAGCAAAGCATATTGTATTTTACAGAAAACAGAAGACAACCCACAACCATATTTCCAAACAAGGCACATATTGCAGTTCCTTTATTAATATTTTTCTTTACAGTATTCATATATTCCTGCACTTTTTCCTTAGTTTCTAAACCAGGAAAATTCCACTTTACAACTTCAATCATGTTCATCCATGACGAAAGATTATCTTCTTTCGCATATACAACTTTAATTGCTGAGTCTTCATTTCTATAATTGGCATACCAACTATCCAAATCAAACAACTTATCCAAAAACCAATATGGAATAAACGTTCCCTCATGTTGCATTTTTAGTACTTCCTCTTTGTTTGCCCATTTAACAGCTTGTACTTCTTCCTTCTGCAGCGTAATTTCCGAAAGATCAACATCATACTTTATCAAATAATAGTCATCAAAACCATCTCTGAATATTGTTGTGAAATGTGGGCGTGCATTTGATAAATCTATTTTCAATCCCAATTCTTCCATTAATTCCCGCTCAGCTGCTTGACTGCTGCTATCTCCGGCAATTGCAGAGCCACCTGCAGTTAAATCCCACATATTCGGCCACCCGTTTTTAAATGGCTGCCGCTGTTGAATCAATAACTGATTTTTGTTATTAAAAATACATACATGTACTACCAGATGATTCTCCCCTTCTGAGAGTTTTTCACCTCTTTTATGTAATTTCCCAGTCTAAATTCGTTCTTTTGTGTATATATCCCATAATTCCAGTTTTTCTTTATCACTCATTTATAATCTCCTAAATTAATATGCATATTATTATTTGCCAGCAAAATAATTTTACACTGAATTTTAAAAAAGATATAGACTTGTAATAAAAAATATAGTATCATGTAAAATGAAGTGTGCCTAAAGATAAATTAAGCACACTTCATTTCTGCTTTCATTAGCCATATATGTGTCATAAAACACATACCTTTGTTCTTCTAACTACCCTCTCCTCAAACCATTGGCAGAAGTAACCTCCATGCTTCCCATTCTTCATTTAAAAGCTCCCGGAACTGACCGCCCAGCTTATAAAGCCCTTCTGCTGCGATTCCCGCCATTATAACGGCTCCCTCATATTTTAAGTGTGTATTGTCAACCTGTCCATTTTTATATTTTGGATTGGCAGATTCTCCGGGTGCTATATTCATAAACCAGCCATAACTGCCTTCATCTCCGACTTGTCTAAACAGATCGGCCGTTTCTTTAGTCAGATCAATACAAGGTACATCCTCTCTTTTCGCCAGATCCTTCATAGCCTCCGGATAATCCCCATGGCTGCCATCCAGATAATTCCCCTCCTTATCAAAATGCCGTCTGGAAATAGGCGTAAGAAGAACCGGATATACACTTTTTTTCCTGGCTTCCTCAATATAATAACTTAAATATTCCTGATAGGAACCATAAGGTTCGGTCCTTCTTTCTTCATCCGGTTTGCTGTCATTATGGCCAAACTGAATCAAAAGATAGTCTCCTGCTCCCATTTCTTCTTTTACGGCCTCAAAAAATCCTTCTTTGCAAAAGCTTTTGCTGCTGCGGCCATTCTCTGCAAAGTCTCTCACACAGATTCCCTGTTTTAAGTACAGCTCCATAACCTGTCCCATGCCTGTCTGGGGATATGTTTCTATCCGGTTCTGATGAACCGTAGAATCTCCTATCCAGAATAACTTTTTCATTTTCATTCCTCCATATCTTCCCATTTTTCCTTCATCAGAGCAAACAGCTCCTTATGGGTCAAATGGTTTTCCATATTTAAAATCAACATCACACGTCTGTCTTCCTCTGAATTATAAAATTCCCGCTGCCACTTGTAAAAATGGGGACCATCGCCCAATACTCTGAAAAAGCCCATGAGAGTTTCCGCCACCCAGGCGCTCTGCTTAACATCAGTCAGGCATTCATTGCTGTAAAACTCATGCCACTTTCCATGCTCCCTCTCCCGCATGGAACGGTCCGCCTTACCAAATTGCTCACAGGCTGATCCTGCATAATAAAAGGCCCGCTTATAATCCCCTTGGAATCCATATTTTAAACTTTCGCAGACCCGGACCGCGGCCCTGCAGCAGCCGTACAGGAGTTTCACCTGCAGAAGAAGAGAGTCTTCAAACAGACGTCTGGATTCCCCGGTGAGCTTTCCTGCTGTTTCCACACACTGGTCTAAATACGCTTCATAAGAATCTGCAGCAGGTCTTAAGAGACTTTCATACCAGCTCACCTGCTCCTTTAAGCTGTCACCGGGGTCTGCCCATAACAATTCTTCCGCCCGGCTGTTTCTGTCTTTCATAAACTGGGTTATAAGAATCCTTGGTACATGGTTTAAAAACTGCTCCCCTGCACGGTCATCTTCGTTAGGCCCGTACTTAATTGCATGTTGGGAAAATTCCAGGAAGCACTGCCTGATTGAAGCCAGTTGTTCTATTCCATAATACTGTTTTACGTATTCATCCACCCAGTCATGATCCACGTCCCCGTTTTTCCACAGCTGTGCAATCAAGGTTAAGTAAAATACATGAGGTTTCACATTGGAACAGTTAATGATCCAGTAATCCTCTGCCCCGTGTTCCAGTACTTTCTTAAGCTCCCGGCTGACAAATTCCGCAGAATTTGGAAGCATGGTAATGTGGTTTGCTGCCTGAAGATCATAAAATGAGGCATGATAATAGATTCCATGGCGGCCCCCCTCACTCTTTCCTGGAAGGGCAGTAATTCTCGGATTATGATTTCCCTGGCGCCTTGATACCATTTTTCCAAAACCATTATCCGCCCAGATGTGGATCACATCATCAGGAAGCTTTAAAAATCCCTTCTGATACAGTTCCATGGTTTCTCCATATAAATTCGTACAGCATACTGCATCCGGAATCTGTTCTTTTATCATATCATATTGAATGGTAATCAGCTGGCTCATAAGAGCCCCTCTTGCCTCATCGGTCTGATACCGGGGATCATTTTCCCAGAACGGACAGTCTCCCTGACCCCGGAACCCCAGATTCCAGATAACCTTAAACTCCTTCTGTGCCGATAGCGCATCCCTCCATAAGCCCCTGAACAGTTCTCCATGTTCCTCATAGGAAGGGGTCAGGTCCGGGTAAGCCCTTGCAAACATCTCTGCTCCCATGGGTTCTGCGTGGTGGTGGGTAATACAAAGTCCCATATCAGAAGCCAGCTTCCTGTGCTTTACGGAATTTTTATCCGTACCCGGTATCACAGTATTTCCGCCGCACCGCAGCAGAGCTTCAAACACCATTTTCCACGGCTCCTCCGGATCTCTGTTAACGCTCCATTTGTCAATCAGTACCTCATCATTCACGAACCAGCCTCTGAGCTTTACCCGGAATGGGCTGGAAGTGTAATCATAATTTTCCGGTACTGCAATCCTCTCTCTCTTCTGAAACACCTGATCATTCCAAAACCAGAAATCATGAACTCCCAGAAAACTCCTGCTGATCTCATAAACTCCATATACAAAACCAAGTGAAGAACCAGACTTCAGAACCAGGCTGTCTTTTTGGCGGCATAACCTGAAACATTCTTCTTCCATAGTTTCCTCTATAAGCCTGATGGATAATCCCAAACTCATAGAATCCGACAACGTTTTTTCCATATCTCTTCTTAAATTTTCCAATGCCAATATAACAGCTTTGTCAGTAATGTCTGATTCTATCCGTGTATTTTTCGTCAATGCATACTCCATAAACAATTCCTCCTGATTTTCTCATAGAAAAAGGGGTCTGTGCAAGAAACACAAACTCCCTTATAATTTATCCCTTTATACCATCCATTGCAATCCCATCCACAAGATATTTTTGAAAAATTATGAAAAAAATAAGAATGGGCAATAAAGATACAACAGACATTGCAAACAATCCCCCATAATTATTATAGGAATTAGGGTCCAGAAACATATTTAACGCCAAAGGAATGGTATATTTACTTGTGGTGCTCATGAAAATAAGCGGTTGGAAAAAATCCTGCCAGATCCAGTAAAATGCAAAAATAGAAGAAGTTACAACAGCCGGCTTTACAATAGGGAGCAGAACTTTAAACAGAATATTAAATTTTCCGCATCCATCAATCTCAGCCGCTTCATCAAGTTCCTTTGGAATTCCTCTGAAAAACTGCACCATCAGGAAAATGAAAAAGGCACCCCCAAAGCACCAGGGAAGAACCAAAGCCGTACGTGTATCTATCAAATGGATTTTTTTTAGAATTATATACTGAGGCACCACCATTACCTGTGCCGGAATCATCATGGTCATCATCACACAGCCAAACCAAAATGCTGAAAATCTGAATTTAATTCTGGAAAAGGCATAAGCAGCAAACAGTGAAGTAATTACACAGGTAATGGTTCCCACCACCGTTACGCCCATGGAGTTTAACAGGAATGTCAAAAATGATATGCCTCCCACTCCGGAAAACCCGCTGGAATAATTCTCAAAAATCCCCCATTCTTTAGGGATCAGGGAATAAGTATCCAAAAACATGGTATGGTTGGTTTTTAAGGAACTGGCTAGCAGCCACAAAAGAGGATATATCATTAAATATCCAAGCATACAGGCTCCTGTATGGAATGCAATGGAATGTACCATTCTTTTCTTTTTCATATCCATCTACTCCTCTCCATTCTCATAGTAAACCCACCCCTTCTGGGTCTTAAACAGTACAACGGTGAAAACAGATATGACAGCCACCAGAACCCAGGCCAAAGCACAGCTATAACCCATATCAAAGTACGTAAATGCCCTGCGGTATAAATAAAGAACATAGGAAAGGGTGCTGTCCAAAGGACCTCCGTCTGTAATGACATAACTTTCCGTAAATACCCGGAACCCATTAATGATCTGCAGAATCAGATTAAAGAATATGGTAGGTGTCAGCATTGGTAAGGTGATTTTTAAAAACATATTCCACGGCCTGGCACCATCCACCATGGCTGATTCATAAAGAGAACCAGGAATCTGCTTTAAAGCAGACAGAAAAATAAGCATGGAAGAGCCAAACTGCCATACTCCCATAATAACAATTACAAATAAAGCAGTCTTAGGATTTCCTAAAAGAGAGGTTTTCTGTTGAATACCAAACACAGCCAAAAGTGTCATGAGGACTCCCCTGTTTCCAAAAATCTGCTTCCAAACCACTGAAACAGCTATACTGCCGCCTATAATTGACGGCACATAATAAAAAGTGCGGTACAGACCAAGGCCTCTGTGTTTTTTGTTAAGCAGCATAGCAATGAATAATGCAAATGCCAGTCTTAATGGAACCAGAACCAGCACATAGGTAAACGTAACCTTCAATGCCTGATAAAAGGTATCATCCTGGGTAAATACCCGGATATAATTGGATAGTCCGATAAAGCTGGGTGTATTTAAGAGATTAAAATCCGTAAAAGAATAATATATGGAAATAAACATTGGAATCAGCCACATTCCGATGAATCCCACCAGCCATGGCGTTAATAGCAGATAAGCTGCCAGATTGTCCGTTTTCTTATAAATGATTTTATGTGGTTTACTCACGCTGTTTTCCTCATTTCTGTTTATAAAAAGAGCTGCCGGTTCACGGATCAATCGTTTTCCGGGCAGCCCTGCCAGACTATTGCTTAATTATTTCTTGCAAGAATAGCTTCTGTATCGCTGCGGAACTTGGCAGCTCCTTCTTCCGGTGAAATCTGCCCATAAAATACGCTGTAGGCAGCATTTTTCAGTGCCGTATTGATCTCAGCCATTCCTACCGGATCAGGTTCTGGCGTATCTCCACAAAGAGCAAGAGCCTTATCTGTAGCTTCGAACATAGCCTTCTGCTGGTCTGATAAATTCCCGGAATTTACCATATGTTCACGTACCTTGGAAGAAACCGGAGTACCTCTCTCCGCCATGATTACATCGTTTGCTTCCTCAGAATTGACGATCCAGTTAATAAATTCGGCAGCTTCCTTTTTTACCTTGGAAGTTTCTGCTACTGACCAGAACATACCTGGCTTCATCCATAATCCCTTATGATCACCTTCATCTGCCAATGGCGGCGTTACCATCTTAAGATCTCCATTGACCTGACTCATCCTTGCCGCATAGTTGTTCCAGTCAAACGTTCCGCCTGCTTCTCCTGTGATTACAGGCCCGGCTTCCTGTCCCATAGTCTTAATTGCCGCATATTCATCTGGATTTGGTGTAACCCCTTCATCCATCATGTCAGCCCACATTTTTAAATAATCTGCACATATCTGATCGTCATCATAGCCCAGTTTCTTTTTATCAGCACTGAATAAATGATATCCATGCTGCCTTACCCAGTAATGGAATATATTTGCATCATCCACAGGACCACATGCTGTTCCCAGTTTTCCGGTTTTATCCTTAATGGTCTTAGCTTTCTCAACAAAATCACTCCAGGTCCAGCTGGTATCCGGTTCTTCCACGCCTGCTTCCTTATATACCTCCGGATTATATCCGAAAGACAGAAAAGAGGTGGATGCAACCAATCCCGTCATTTTACCGTCAATCTTACCAGTATTTACAAGTGCTTCGCTCATATCTGAGACATCAATGGTTTTATCATCCATGTAGGGCTGTAAGTCAGCCAAAGAATTATTCTTGGAATAGGTGGTTATATATAAATAATCCATCTGTACAATGTCCGGCATAGCTCCGGAAGCTGCCTGGGTTGCCAGCTTATCAAAATATCCGTCCCAGCCAGATGGAACTGCCTCAAATTTGATGTTTGGATGCGCTTTGGTATACATATCCAATAGCTTCTGGGTATACTCATGTCTGGTCTGCCCACCCCACCAGGTTATCTTTATGGTTACCGGCTCTTCGGAGCTCTTCGACTCTGCCTCCTGTTTTGCAGACGAGGACGCTGCCGTAGTGTCAGTTTTTGTGCCGCTGCTGTTCCCATTCCCGCAGCCTGCCAGGGAACAAGCCATAACCCCCGTTAATCCCAACGCCACTAACTTTTTCCAGTTTCTTTTCATAACATTAAAACTCTCCTTCTCCTTTTTCTTTCAAGCACTTGATTTGGTATCTTCATTGTACGGAATCCAAAGAATAAAATGAATGGAATTTTGCGGTTAAAATACTGAAAAAAACCGACTATTCTATTCTCAGAATAGTTGGTTTTTTTATTTTAGATCTCTTTTTTTCGATTTTTTACAGATTTTCTATACTCTGATGGAGACATCCCACAGCTCTTTTTTAATGCTTTCGCAAAATACTGCCCATCAGGCGGATAACCTACCAGCTCTGCCAGCCGGGATATCTTAATATCGGGCTGAAACCATAGAAGCCTTAAGGCCAGCCGGATTCGGGTCTTCCAGATAAAGTCTGAATATTTCTCATTCATGCTTTTCTTGAATAACCTTCCAAGATAATCTTCGTTGATAAAAAGGATATCCCGTGCCAAAAACTGAATGCTGAGTTTTGGATTCCGAATATTTTTGTATACTGCAAATAAAACAGTCTGCATTCTCTGGTCTTCTTTATTATTCCCCCTTGCCATACCCTGCCTTTTTGCAATCCGGTGTACCGCCTGTTCAAATATATCCCATTCCTTACCCGATTCAGAAAGCGGCTCTCCTTCTCCATAGAGCATAAACAGACATCGTTCAAAAGCCGCCTTCTTTTCCTCTAAGCTATTATGTTCCACCTCCATCTTAACAAACCCCAGATAACACTCAAATAAAATATCGGAAAGCCTCACAGACTTCTTCAATTTCCCATAGTCAAAAAGGAAACTGTTTTCCCCCAATTCTTTTTCGCAAAAACGACTGCTCAATACCTCCGGCGGCTCTCCTGACATATGTATTTCAAATAAATTTAAGATTTCCTCATACAGTACCGGAACATCCATCATCTCTGATGTGCTGCTGACAGCCGCCTTAAGCCGTTTTGGTTCAAATTTAAAAAATTCACTCTTTACCTTTTTTATCAGCGGTTCCAGCTGCTCTTTTAAAAGATCCCCCTTCAATAAAAACAGGGCATCTTTCTTAACCATTGTATTTAAATAAATATTTTCCTGTCCAAATAACTCTGTTAAGATATTTCCCAGAACAAACTGCTCCAGATAATCCAGATTTTTCTCTGATCGAAAAGCCAATAATCCTACTCTGGAATTTTCTCCGATTTCTTCCGTAAACACGGTATAATCCTCCGGGATCTGTTCCCTGTTTAACAGCATATTCCTGAAAATCTGTTCTTTTGCCCTTGGAAGGAGCCGGCGTATCCTGGAGCGGAATCTCCTTTGCTCTTCCCTCTCTGTCTGTCTGCGTTTCAACTCCAGACTAACCTTTTTTAATACCCCTATGATTTTTTTGTCATCACAAGGCTTTAAAATATAATGCCTGACCCCCAGTTCCATCGCCTGGCTTGTATACTCATATTCTCCATACCCGGAAAGTACTATAAAAACTGTATCCGGAAATAACTCCTGGCTTCTTTTTATGAATTCAATCCCATTCATAACCGGCATCTTAATGTCCGTTATGACAACATCCGGAGAAAGAAGTTTTAATTTCTCATACCCTTCGACGCCATTCCAGGCTGTATCCATCAGCTGCATCTCACAGCTTTCCCATGGAATGAGTTCAGCCATCCCTTCCCGCTCAATATCTTCATCATCAACCAGTAAAAGTTTATACATCTTCCTCTATTCCCCCTACACCTGGTATGATTTTAGTAATACGGATTCTCACCGTGGTTCCCTCTCCTGATTTACTTTCAACAATAAATTCTGGATTTTCATAAATAATGCATAGTCTGTCATAAATATTTTTCAGTCCAATCCCATTCCCCTTTGGCTTTACAGTAAAGTTTTGTACCTCCTCCAGTTCACTTTGATCCATGCCTGGTCCCGTATCAGCTACCTCAATAAGGATATCCTTCTCCTGTTCCCACACTTTTACTGTTACCTTGCAGGGATCAAGCGAATTCTCTACACCATAATGGATAGCGTTCTCTACAAGCGGCTGGATAAACATATGCGGTACCTGGTACTCATCCAAATTCCCCTCTGTCACGATCTCAAAAACGGCATGTTCCGGATAACGAAATTGCTGAATTGTCATATAATTCTGTACAAGTTTGATTTCTTCCTGAAGAGTCACGTACTGCTTTTTGGAAAAAGAAGCACGCATAATATCTCCAAGGACAACGATCATTTTCGCAGCGTCATCATTCCGCTTGATACGAATCATCCAATTAATCGCATTTAAGGTATTGTAAAGAAAATGGGGATTAATCTGTGCCTGCAGCATTTTTAATCTGGTATCCCGGATCAAAAGCTGCTTCTTATAATTTTCATGGATCAGATTATCAATTTTTTGCAGCATAAGATTAAATTCCTGGGATAACTGTCCAATCTCATCCTTATTTTCCTCCACTTTCAGAACCATACGGGCCCTTTGAAAATCTCCGGTTTCCACTATATGCATGGATTCAGTCAAATGCTCCAAAGGTTTTGTCAGCATATGAGAAATTTTATTCACCACAATAGCTGCTGTCATAAATAAGAAAAAAAATCCTAAAATGCACCCATATTTTACCATCTGATTCTGCCTGAATATTTCCGAATATGGAAACATATTTACATATACCATACCATTTTTAGATGATTTCAAATAGCATAAAAAATACCTTACCCCATCTATTTTAAAAATCTGGTATCCTTTCTTTTCCGTAAAATCAGGAAGCTTCCCATACATACCTTCCTGATTTTCATATATCAGACCGGAATCCGAATAAACGCACAATGCAGCACTTTGAACTTCCAGCGAATCAATGCTGTTTTGTATGATTCCAGCAATATCACAGGTGAAAATCAGGCTCCCAAGATACTCCAGACTCACACTTCCAACATAACTCCGTATATCACGTCCAGAAAGCAGATAGGGATATTCCCTGAAAGGCAGATATTCCACATAACCTCCCTCCGCTTCATGAAATTGAGATAAAAGCCTGCCGTATACATCAGAGGGTATCTCTGACGTATTCATACCCACCGTAAATTTCGTCTTCTGACCATCCGTATACACAATATTTTTAATCCATTCATTGGTGCTTAACTCCTTTTCCAGCATCATACGGAATCGATACATTTCATAAGAATACTCTGATGACAAATAGTTAATCGTGGTGATTTTATCTAACTGGTCCTGTATACTGGGGTCCAGCGCTATATTATATGACAGTTTCTCCACATCATCAATTCTTCGGTTAACCTCCTGGGAAAAAAAGTCCAGCTCCTGCAATGACTTTTCATACAGCCTTCCATCATAGATCCTAAGACTGATCTGTAACGCACTGATACAAATAAAAAGACAGATTCCAAGAAGGAACATATAGACCACGATCATTTTCTGAGAGAGCTTTAAATCATGAAATTTATTTTTACAGAATGTCTTTTTTATTCATATTCACCTCCGGTCTGTACATTTCCTAATCTAGTCCTATTATATTGGATATTCAGAAAAGTAGCAATAACCGCTCTAAATAAAAAAAACGCAAACCCACATGGATTTACGTAATTAATAATTGTATTCATTTCTTTTGAAGCACATACCCTCAAAACCACACATTGTATATATCTTTCATCCGTTCTTTCCTTTT
>CAYOCB010000016.1:55071-108395 GCA_964402355.1 uncultured Lacrimispora sp. | reverse complement strand
TAAAGGTAAGGTAGAATTTACTCTTGCACTGGAATTTACTTTTTCAAGTCAGCAAAAATCTTAGATTACGTAATGATTGCGAAAATTGTTATAAAAAGCTATAATTAATTTATGTACCAAGACAGAAATCGTAGTATCGAGGAGTTTAACTTTTATGCAGATTGTAGAAGATGTTATGATCAATCTTGCTGTCAATGTTTCTAAAATCGGAATGCTGCGAGAGGATTTTGTGGATTTTTATGGTAGAATTAAGGATAAATATCAGATACCGGACGGTCTTCTGGAATTGGAATTTACAGAAACGGTTATGCTTAAGGATGATTAGAATCTTCCCATTGATATTTTAAAACTTGACATTATGTTTTTCAGAGAGAGTACCGATATCAAAAGAGAGAGGATTGTAATATCCAATATCATCAACATGGCCAGATAGCTTCAGATCAAAACCATTGCAGAGGGTGTTGAATATTGGAATTAGTCGATTTTTTGTGATATAGGGGTACGTGTTTGCCAGGCCAATGCCGGTTAAGGCTTTTGATGAGCTGCTGCTTGAGAAAAACGGAGAGCCTCTCATACCCGCAGATATCAGGGAGTAGGTGATGCATTTGGAAAATAGGGAAAATATCCGTAAGCATATTTATGTAAGCGGGCGGGTTCAGGGCGTAGGTTTTCGCTACCGCACTCTGTATCTGGCACGGGGCCTTGGACTTACAGGCTGGGTGAGAAACTTAGATGATGGCCGTGTTGAGATGGAACTGCAGGGTACAGAAGAAGAGATGAACTGTCTGTTCCGCCGGTTAATGCAGGAAAGAAATATTGTAATAGACGATTGTCAGGCAGAGCGTATCCCTGTTGTTGAAGAGAACGGATTTAGCATAAGAGGATATTAGAGGACAGTAGCATAACGAACAAGTGTATGAACTACAAAAAAATAGGACTGCCCGGAATATGCCGGCAGCCCTAATTTTCTTAAGAGCAGATAACGGGAATCGGACCCGCCTCCTCAGCTTGGGAAGCTGATGTTCTACCAATGAACTATATCTGCTTAATGTTATTTGACATGTTTTATATTATATCATAGAATGATGAAAATACAATAGCTTTTTTTAAAAATGTTGCCAGTAACTTGCCAAAAATGGAAAAAGCATTGTATAATGGGATTTGACAATACTAGATGTGGAGGAGTAACATGGCGAAAGCACAGTATAATGCGGAAAGTATTACCGTATTGGAGGGCCTTGAGGCGGTACGGAAACGTCCGGGCATGTATATAGGCAGTGTTGGGACAAAGGGATTAAATCATTTAATTTATGAGATCGTTGATAATGCAGTGGACGAGCATCTGGCGGGATATTGTAACCAGATATGGGTTACTCTGGAAGCGGATGGGTCCTGTACCGTGAAGGATTCCGGACGGGGAATTCCGGTAGAGATGCATAAGAAAGGCGTTTCAGCAGAGCGGGTTGTTTTGTCAACACTTCATGCCGGCGGCAAATTTGACAATGATGCATACAAAACCAGCGGAGGCCTGCACGGAGTTGGTTCCTCAGTTGTAAATGCTCTGTCTGTCTGCATGAATATCAAAATACATAAAAACGGTCTGATTCATTATGACGCATATGAACGGGGCATACCAACGGTGAAACTGGTGGGTGGCCTGCTTCCTACGTTGGGGAAGACGAAAGAGACAGGAACGGAAATCAACTTTCTTCCTGACGGGGAGATATTTGAGAAAACCCGGTTCAAAGCAGATTGGCTGAAAAGCCGTCTTCACGAGACTGCATATTTGAATCCGGAACTTAAGATCAACTATTTGAATAAAAGGCAGGGAGAAGAGGAAACGGTCATCTATCATGAACCTGAGGGGATTGTGGCCTATGTGAAGGAATTAAACACAGGAAAGGATACGGTCCATGATCCGATCTACTTTAAAGGAACCGTGGATAAGGTTGAGGTAGAAGCAGCTCTCCAGTTCGTGGATACTTTTGAGGAAAATATACTTGGATTCTGTAATAATATATTCACCCAGGAGGGAGGAACCCACCTGGCTGGATTCAAGACCCGTTTTACCCAGATGATCAACAGCTATGCAAGAGAACTGGGAATATTAAAAGAAAAGGACTCCAATTTTACAGGGGCTGATACGAGAAATGGATTAACGGCCGTGGTGGCAGTGAAGCACCCGGACCCTATATTTGAAGGGCAGACCAAAACGAAGTTAGCAAGTGCCGATGCCACAAAGGCAGTCTTCACCGTGGCAGGAGATGAGCTGCAGAGGTACTTTGACCGTAATTTAGAAGTTTTAAAGGCAGTGATCAGCTGTGCGGAAAAATCTGCGAAGATCCGCAAGGCAGAAGAGAAAGCCAAGACCAATATGCTATCCAGATCCAGGTTTTCCTTTGACAGCAATGGAAAGCTTGCAAACTGCGAAAGCCGGGATGCAGAAAAATGTGAGATATTTATTGTAGAAGGAGATTCCGCCGGAGGTTCCGCAAAAACGGCCCGGAACAGGCAGTATCAGGCCATCCTTCCTATTCGCGGCAAGATATTGAATGTGGAGAAGGCATCCATGGACAAGGTTTTGGCCAATGCAGAGATCAAGACCATGATCAATACTTTCGGATGTGGTTTTTCAGAAGGATATGGCAATGATTTTGACATCACAAAGCTGCGTTATTATAAAATTATTCTCATGACGGATGCCGATGTGGATGGAAGTCATATTGATACCCTTCTTCTCACCTTTTTATATCGTTTCATGCCGGAACTTATTTATAACGGCCATGTATTTATTGCCATGCCGCCGCTGTTCAAGGTGATTCCAAAACGCGGAGAAGAGCAGTATCTCTATGACGATAAAGAACTGGAACGCTACCGCAGAACCCATACGGGGGATTTTACCCTGCAGCGTTACAAAGGTCTTGGTGAAATGGATGCCGAACAGCTCTGGGAGACCACTCTGGATCCCGAACGGCGGGTGCTTAAGCAGGTGGAGATCGAGGATGCCCGCATGGCTTCAGAAATAACCGGGATGCTTATGGGAAGCGATGTGCTTCCCAGACGGCAGTTTATTTATGAGCATGCGGATGAAGCCGAGATTGACGCGTAAGGAGAAGAAACATGGCAGAAAAAATCATTAAAACAGAGTTTTCCGAGGAAATGCAGAAAAGCTACATGAATTATTCCATGAGTGTAATCACGGCAAGAGCAATCCCGGATGCAAGAGACGGTTTAAAGCCGGTACAGCGGCGTGTATTATATGATATGAGCGAGCTTCACTTAAATCACGATAAGCCCCACAGGAAGTCGGCACGTATCGTGGGTGATACCATGGGTAAATACCATCCACATGGAGACAGCTCTATTTATGAAACCCTTGTGGTTTTATCCCAGATATTTAAAAAAGGGATGCCTTTAGTGAACGGCCATGGAAATTTTGGCTCCATTGAGGGAGACGGGGCTGCGGCCATGCGTTATACGGAAGCAAGGCTGGAAAAATTCGCTGAGGAAGTTTACTTAAAGGATTTGGATAAGACCGTTGATTTTGTACCGAATTATGATGAAACGGAAAAAGAACCGGAGGTCCTGCCTGTACGGGTACCGAACCTGCTGATTAACGGGGCGGAGGGCATTGCGGTAGGCATGAGCACCAGCATACCGTCTCATAACCTGGGTGAGGTGATTGATGCAGTCCGGGCTTATATTGATAAACCGGATATATCCGTAAGAGAACTGATGGAATATCTGCCGGGACCGGATTTTCCTACAGGCGGTATAATAGCGAATAAAAGTGATTTACCGGCAATTTATGAAACCGGTATCGGAAAGATTAAGCTCCGGGGCAGAATTGACATAGAGCTTGGAAAGCGGAAGGCAGATAAGGATAAGCTGGTCATTACGGAAATCCCATATACCATGGTCGGAACCGGAATCAACAAGTTCCTGGTTGATGTGGCAGATCTGGTGGAAAACAGGAAGCTTACTGATGTGGTGGATATTTCCAATCAGTCCAATAAGGACGGAATCAGGATTGTTCTGGAACTGCGCAAGGATGCTGACGTTGAAAAAATCCGCAATATCCTTTATAAAAAAACAAAACTGGAAGATACATTCGGAGTCAACATGCTAGCCATTGCCGATGGACGGCCGGAAACATTAAATCTCAAAGGGATTCTGAAAAATTACCTGGATTTCCAATATAAGAATGCAACCAGAAAATATCAGGTACTTTTAGAAAAAGAACTGGAAAAGAAAGAAGTCAGGGAAGGTTTGATCAAAGCCTGCGATATCATTGATCTGATCATCGCAGTTTTAAGAGGATCTAAAAACCTGAAGGATGCAAAGAACTGTCTGATGACTGGAGACATTTCCAATATTAATTTCCGGGTCAGGGGATTGGAAAAGGATGCGAAAAAGCTTCATTTTACAGAGAAGCAGGCTTCTGCGATCCTGGAAATGCGTCTGTATAAGCTGATTGGGCTGGAGATTCTCCAGTTGGAAAAGGAATACAAGGAATCATTAGCCAGGATTTCCGAGTATGAGAAAATCTTGTCCAGCCGGAAGAATATGGATAAGGTTATAAAAAAAGACCTGGATGCGATCAAGACGGAATATGCAACTCCCAGAAGGACGTTAATCGAAGATGGCAAGGAAGCGGTTTATGATGAAGCGGCTGTGGCTGTCTCTGAAGTAACCTTTGTAATGGACCGGTTTGGTTACTGCAAGATACTGGATAAGGCAACCTTTGACAGAAATAAAGAAACCGTTGAAACAGAGAATCCTTTTGTGATAAACTGTTTAAATACGGACAAAATCTGTATCTTTACCAATACGGGAAATCTGCATCAGATTAAAGTGCTTGATATACCCTGCGGAAAGCTGAGGGATAAAGGAACCCCCATTGACAATTTAAGCAAGTTTGACGGAACCAGGGAAAACGTTGTATACTTAAGCCATGCAGAAGGCTTAAAGGGCCGCAGATTCCTGTTCGCTACAAAGCAGGCCCTTGTGAAGCTGGTTCCGGGAGAAGAATTTGAAACAAATAACAGGACGGTAGCCGCCACGAAACTGCAGGAGGGTGATGCGGTCATCAGTATTCAGCCGGTGAACGGGCAGACCGATGTAGTGCTTCAGACTTCGGCAGGCGTATTCTTACGCTTCCTGACAGAAGAAATCTCAGAGATGAAGAAAAATGCAAGAGGTGTCCGGGGAATTAAGCTGGCTCCTTCTGAGGAACTGGAAGAAGTTTTTCTTATAGGAGAAGATCCCGTCATCCGTTATAAAGAAAAAGAAGTTCATCTGAATCGGCTGAAGATGGGGAAACGTGATGGAAAAGGAAGCAAGGTTCGCCTTTAATGCCTTGCCACAGCATACATTTTAAGAAAATGTCTTCGCGTCACGCACAAATGTATTTTTCTCGCGAATAAATATTGATTTTTTTTCTACTTTGTTATAGGATAATTAAGAATTTTATTATATCATAATATTACAACATGAAAAGAAACGAGGAGAAAGCGATGGAAAAAAAGTTGAAAGTTGGCGTTTTGGGAGCAACCGGTATGGTGGGACAGAGATTTATTTCCCTGCTGGAAAATCATCCGTGGTATGAGGTTGTGACTGTAGCAGCAAGTCCCCGTTCTGCTGGTAAGACATATGAAGAGGCAGTTGGCAGCCGTTGGAAAATGACCACGCCCATGCCGGAGTCAGTTAAAAAGTTAATTGTCATGAATGTCAATGAAGTGGAAAAGGCTGCCGCTGGTGTGGATTTTGTTTTCAGTGCTGTAGATATGACAAAAGAAGAGATCAAGGCGATTGAGGAAGCTTATGCAAAGACTGAAACACCGGTCGTATCTAATAACAGTGCCCATAGATGGACCCCGGATGTTCCTATGGTAGTACCGGAGATCAATCCTGAACACTTTGATGTCATTAAGGAACAGAGAAAGCGTCTGGGTACGGAACGCGGATTTATCGCGGTAAAGCCAAACTGCTCTATTCAAAGCTATGCTCCGGTGCTGACTGCCTGGAAGGAATTTGAACCATATGAAGTAGTAGCTACGACTTACCAGGCTATTTCCGGAGCCGGAAAGACCTTTAAGGACTGGCCGGAGATGGAAGGCAATATTATCCCTTATATTGGCGGTGAGGAGGAAAAAAGTGAACAGGAGCCGCTGCGCCTCTGGGGAAAAATCGAAAACGGACAGATTGTCAAAGCCAGCGGACCGGTTATTACATGCCAGTGTATTCGTGTTCCGGTATTAAACGGCCATACGGCTGCCGTATTCGTGAAGTTCCGTAAGAAACCGTCCAAAGAGGAGTTAATCGACCGCTTGGTAAGCTTTAAGGGATTGCCTCAGGAATTGGAATTGCCCAGCGCTCCAAAACAGTTTATTCAGTATTTAGAGGAGGATAACCGTCCGCAGGTATCTCTTGATGTGGATTTTGAAAATGGAATGGGAGTTTCTGTCGGACGTCTCAGAGAAGATACGGTATACGATTATAAGTTCGTGGGATTGTCTCACAACACTGTCCGCGGCGCAGCCGGCGGTGCAGTCCTCTGCGCAGAGCTTTTAACCGCCCAGGGATATATAAAAGCAAAAGAATAAATGATTCATAAGATCCTCTCCTTAGAATATGGGGGGAACTTTTATAAAAATGATATATGGAGGAAGCAAAATGGCATATAAGAAAGAGCTTTGGGGAAACATGCCTGATGGCAGGGAAGTATATCTGTACACACTGGTAAATGAGAATGGAGTATCCGCATCCTTTACCAATTTAGGTGCAGTATGGGTCACCATGAATGTGCCTGACAAGACTGGCAGTATGACGGATGTGGTTCTCGGATATGACCGTGTATCCGATTACCTTTTAAATCCGCCTCACTTCGGAGCACCTATCGGCCGGAGTGCAAACCGTATAGCAGATGCGAAATTCAATCTCAATGGAAAAGAATATAAGCTGAAAGCCAATAATGGCCCCAACAACCTTCACAGCGGCCCGGATCTTTACCACACCCGTCTTTGGGATGGTCAGGCGGATGAGGAAGATCTGGGGACCAGTGTCAGTTTCTCCCTCTTTTCACCGGAAGGAGATCAGGGATTTCCGGGAAATGCAGAAATTACCGTAACCTATACTCTGACGCCGGATAACAGTCTTAAAATTTCCTACCATATGATCTGTGATGCAGATACCGTAGCGAACTTTACTAACCACAGCTATTTTAATCTGGATGGCCAGGATGGCGGGTATGCCATGAATCAGCGGGTATGGATCGATGCGGATACTTTTACAAGAGCGGACGAAGGTTCTATTCCTACCGGAGAGCTTACCCCTGTTAAAGGAACTCCCATGGATTTTACTGTCATGAAACCCATAGAAAAGGATATTCATGAAGAATATGAGGCGCTGAGATTTGGGGGAGGATACGACCATAACTGGGTTCTCAATAACCGGTCAGGGGAGGTTTCCCTGTGCGCCGCAGCTGAGTCAGATAAGACCGGAATCCGGATGGAGGTTTATACGGACCTTCCGGGAATGCAGTTCTATACTGCTAACTTCTTAAAAAATGAACCAGCCGGAAAGGGAGGAACGATTTACGAAAAGCGCTGCTGTTACTGTTTTGAAACCCAGTACTATCCAAATTCCGTAAACATGCCTGAATTTCCGTCTCCTGTCTTAAAAGCCGGTAAAGAATATAAGACAACAACTATTTACAAATTTACAAATGTGGATTAGAATTGAACAGGAAAATAAATCCAGGGACGCAGAGACACTGCGCCCCTGGTCTTTTGTGAAAGGACATCGTAAGTGTACATATGAAAATACAGGATGGAAAAGGTATCAAGGTACTGTCTGTGTTGGGACTGATTGCAACCACCATTATATGGGGCAGTGCTTTTGCAGTGATGAAGAATTCTGTAAAAGTGATTACCCCTGCCTATCTGCTGGCTCTGCGTTTTACCATTGCTTCTCTGGCACTGGTCGCTGTATTCTGGAAGCGGGTAAGAGCAGCTCGGAAAGAGGATCTGATGAGCGGCGGGCTTTTGGGCGTGTTTTTGTTTATCAGTTATTTTTTTCAGACCTATGGGCTCAAATACACCACAGCAAGTAAAAATGCTTTTATCACAACGTTATATGTGATTCTGGTACCGTTTCTCCACTGGTTTTATAATAAGAAAAAACCTACAAAAAATAACATGGCCGCCGCTGTGATCGCAGTTCTGGGACTTGCCCTGTTATCCTTGGAGGGGGATTTAACTGTAAATATTGGTGATATGATGACTCTTATATGCGGATTATTCTTTGCATTTCATATTGTTTTTATTGACCGCTACACCACGAATCACGACCCGGTCCGGCTGACAGTTATCCAGATGGTCATGGCTGCCATAATAAGCTGGGTCATAGCCCCGCCTTTGGAAGGTGCCTTGGATATTGGGGTGATCAATGGATCCATGGTGATCGGTCTGCTTTATCTGGGAATCTTCAGTACTATGCTCTGTTACCTTTTACAGAACGTAGGGCAGAAGCACTTAAGTCCCAATACTTCATCTATCGTCCTGTCATTTGAATCCGTATTCGGCCTTTTATTTTCCGTATTGTTTCTTGGAGAACGGATCACACCGAAGCTGATTGCAGGATGTGCATTGATGTTTACTTCCGTAATCCTGTCAGAATATAAAAAGAAAAGCTTATCGTAATTATTTAACAAGAAGGGTCCTGTCGTTATCAAAGGCCTTTTTGCTTTTTAATGAATACATATCCAGAAGTTCAGGTACTGTCATCTGCTTTTTCTCCGTATCCGATATATCCAGAATGATATTTCCTGAATCCATCATAATGGTCCGGTTGCCTGTTTTTAAAGCGGCTGACATATTATGAGTGATCATCATGGTGGTAAGTCTGTATTTATTCACCATCTGATTGGTGATTTCCATAACCTTTTGAGCGGTAGCCGGGTCAAGGGCAGCCGTGTGTTCATCTAATAGAAGCAGTTTCGGGGGAACAATGGTACACATAAGAAGGGTTACCACCTGCCGCTGCCCGCCTGAGAGCAGACCTACCTTTGTTTTCAGCCGATCCTCCAGTCCCATGCCGAATTCCGCTAAGAGCTCCTTAAACCGTAGGCTGTCATTTCTGCTTAATGCAGGACGGAGAGGGCCCCGTTTGCTTCTGGAGTAGGAAAGGGCAAGATTTTCCTCAATGGTCAAGCCTGGGGCTGTTCCTTTCATGGGGTCCTGAAAAAGCTGACCGATGGATAAGGCCCTTTTGTGTTCCGGCATAAAGGTGATGTCCACGCCATTTAAGAGGATCGTTCCCTCGTCCAGCCAGAAGCTTCCGCTTAATGCATGAAACAGTGTGGATTTCCCGGCACCATTGGATCCGACTATTGTAACGAAATCCCCGTCTTTTAAGGTCAGGTTTAAATGGTCAAGAGCCATATGCTCATTAGGGGTCCCCTTTAAAAAAGTTTTTGAGGCGTTTTTTATGGTCAGCATCATTGTTTGGTTCCTTTCTTGATTTTTCGAAGCTCAGACTGATATTGTATAGCCGGAATAGAGAGAGCCACTGCTACGATGCAGGCAGAAACCAGCTTTAAGGCATAGGCTGGAAACGGACTGTATTTTAGAGCTAATGCGATCATGAAGCGGTAGATGACAGAACCGGTCACAGCGGCCATAAGACCTGCCGTGACCACGTCTTTCCGGCAGATTAGTTCTCCAATGATGACAGAAGCCAGGCCTACCACAATGATTCCGACACCGGAATTGATGTCTGCAAATCCCTGATACTGGGAAATCAGAGCCCCTGAAAAGGCGATGCAGGCGTTGGCAACTGCAAGAGCCAGGATTTTAGTAGCATCTACATCAATAGAAGAAGCTTTTACCATGTCCTCGTTATTTCCTGTTGCACGTATGCACAAACCGATTCGGGTCTTGAAAAACAGGGCCATGAGGATCGTAGTGAAGAGAACGGCTGCCAGCGGGATCAGCAGGTTTACGCCTTCTTTGCTGAGAACTGGAACGGTATCGGATAAGATTTTAAAAATGGTGCTGCTTCCTATTAAAGATAAGTTGGAGCTGCTTCCCATAATCAGAAGGTTAACGGAGTAGAGCCCGCTCATAGTCAGGATTCCGGCCAGTACCGGATGAATGAAGAGCTTTGTTTGAAGTACCCCTGTGATGCATCCGGCGAAAGCACCGGCAGCGATAGCGGCAGCTATACCAATGTAAGGGTGTCCCAGCAAGGTCAGCCTGGCGGATACTGCCAGGCCAAATGTAAAGCTCCCCTCTGCTGTCAGATCTGGTATGTTTAAGATACGAAATGCGATAAAAACACCGATGGCCAGAAGGCCATATATCAATCCGAGCTGCAGGGATCCTAATAATAATGTCATAATGATGGCTCCTTATTTATATTATTTAGCGTCGTGAACAAAGGTGGCAGAAGCTTTTATCTCGTCACTGAAGGTGATTCCCAGTGCATCAGCGGCATCCTGGTTGATGACGGTGGAAGAGGCTGGAACAACTACGGCTGGAATATCGTTTATGGGGGTGCCGTCAAAATGTTTAATGGCCATATCCGCAGAAATTTTACCGATCTCTTTGTCGCTGATCGCAATGGTGGCAAATGCACCGGAATTTACTGTTGTTGCAGAGCTGGCGTAAATCGGAATCTTAGCATTTCGTGCCACTTCGGAAACCAGAGGCATGGCACTCTGGATCACGCTGTCATTGGGAACGAAGAAAGCGTCAACTTTACCAACCAGTGACTGAGCCGCCTGCTGTACCTCGGAGGAGTTGGTTACCACTGCTTCTTCGTAGGATAAGCCGATGGAAGTCAGATATTTCTTTGCATTCTCCACGGTTGTAACGGAGTTTACCTCACTTGTATTGTAAAGGAACCCATAGGTCTTGCAGCCGGGAGTAAGCTTTTCTGACAGATCGAAGATTTCATTCACCGGAATGGCATTGGAGGTTCCGGTAGCATTTTTGTCCGGCTTTTCCATATCGGTGATGATACCCGCACCCACGGGATTGGAAACGGAGATAAATATAACTGGTATATCTGTTTCCATATTGACGATCGCCTGAGCAGCCGGTGTAGCAATAGCAGCGATTAAGTCTACCTTGCTGTCAGCCAGTTCCTGACAGATGGAATTCAGATTCGTGGCATCTCCCTGGGCATTCTTGTAATCAATGGTAACCTTATCATCTCCGTAGCCTTTGTCGCTTAATTCCTGGATAAAACCTTCCCTCATATCAGCAAAGGCTCCGTTGTCAATCAACTGAATAATTCCTACCTTATAGGTGCTGCCGGCTGCGCTGTCCATACTGCCGGCTGTTTCTGCAAAAGGTTTTCCGGACTGGCATCCGGTCAGCAGGATAGCGGTTCCGGTCAGTACTGCTGCAATGACTGTTCCTAAATTCATTTTCATAATTTTATTCTCCCTTTTAAGTGGTTTGTTCGGCTTTTACGAGCAGGGGAATGATGATATTTTCCATATCAAAAAAAACACCTATCCTCAGATATTCCAAGGACAGATGCTTATGATCTGCGGTACCACCTTGATTGGCAAATATTTGCCCGACTCATGCAGAGTGCCGACACACTCCTCATCTTATAACGCTGATGCTGCGTCACAGTATACTCAGAATGAATTCCTTTCCCTGCGCCCTCCATGGCCCATTGTACTACGCCGAATCGCTGTCAGGGTTCCACCATCCCAGACTCTCTGTGAGCACGTTTCGCAGTTTTACTTCCACATCATTGGTTTATTGCTGTAAATATAATAAAAATTATTAATTTTGTCAATATATATTAGTTAAAAAAAGAAAATACTTTCAATTATTAAGTCTGATCCACCCAAGGAAGGATATTGCTTCCAAACGGCATTACTATAACAGTTTTGTCCGTAAAATCTACATGCGTAAGAAGTTCATTTATATCAGTAAAGCCGGTAATATTCATGTCTTTTAAAACTTCTGGCCCCAAATCCTCAGAAAATGAGGTCAGCATCAGTACATTTCCTCTTGCGATGGCCTCGCAGCCTGCATAGAAGATATAACCTGCAATAGTAAAATGTGCTCTGAGTTCATTATCGAGAATCCCTTTTTTAAGTGGGTGCCGCCAGTCGAAGAAATCAGGAGAGCCGCCGCCTTCTCTGCATTCCGCTATAAAAATCATGGTTCCGCCGGGTTTTACGGCGTAAGACATATTAAAAAGTGTTTTGATCCCCTGATAAAGGTTAATGTCCTTGGGAAAACCGCCGCAGGATGCAATGACGATGTCAGCCTTTTCCTTAATGGGAACGCTGAAAGCTTCATGGACGATCTCACAGCTTTTTAACCATGACTTCTCCCAATCGCCGCATATGAGATGGCTGTGCTTTCCTCCCGGAGCGGCGATTACGTTGATGCCAAAGACAGGAGAAACCATGGCAGCAGCTTCCATCATGTCCTCGTGAACAGGATTCCCGGATAGAACTGCACAGCCGATGTCCCGATTGGATCTGGGAAGACTGGGGTCCAGACAATGCAGGTGGTTCTGGACAATGGTCTGTTTTCCTGATATCCCGGGAAGGATGCTTTTTCTGCCTCCCCCGAAACCGGCCATGAGATGATGGACAGTGCCTCCGATGAGGATTACCTTGCGGCCGGAAGCCAGGGGGTTTACCCATACCCTGGTTCCTCTTTTCGTGGTGCCCAGAAACTTAAGATCCTCAGCCATGGCATTATGGTTGATAACATGTACCTTTTGATAAACTTCTTCGCTGACAATTTTTTTCTGTTCTTCTTCAGTGGGGCCCCGGTGGGTTCCAAGAGCTATCAGAATTACCATGTTTTCGTAGGGAATTCCATTTTTTATATGGAGGAAATTCACCAGTTCCCTGCAGATTAAATCCTGGCGCATCCAGAAGCGGGTTATATCGCTGACAACGATGGTGACCAGATCATCTTCTGTAAGGAGCTTGTCCAAGGGTTTGCTGTTTACAGCTTCAGTGGTAACTGCTTTTTCAAAAGCAGTCTTTAGATCTTTGATCTGGGGCAGGTCTTTTCCCTGGAGAATGTGAACGGTCTTAGCTTTGGCTGCATTAATCGTTACAGAAGAATTTCCATATTTTAATTCAATGACTGAGGGAGATTTACAGACATCGACCCATTCGGCTGCTCCTGAAAGCGTAAAGAGTTCCTCACAGGTCAGCTCGATGGCAGAATTTGAACTTCCGGCTGCGGGGAAAACGCTTTCAAATCTTTGAAGGGAAATATCTATACAGGTTGTTACGTGATCCGGGTTGGCAAAGGGGCACACACCGCCGATTTCATGGCCGGTAAGCAGGGATACTTCACCGGCTCCCAGCATTTTTGCTTTAAAACCGAATTTTTTTTTGAATTTTGCATTATCGATCTTTGTATCGCCGGCCGTCACCACGAGGATGCAGCTGCCTGGTTCTTTTCCATGAAAAGAAAGGGTTTTGGCAATCCGGGCAGGAACCACGTCAAGTGCCTTTGCTGCCAGATCAACCGTTGCGCTGGATACTGGAAATTCCTTAATCTGGCAGTCCCTTCCGAAGTCTTTTAAATATTCTTTTACCTTTTGTACTGACATCGGTAAACACTCCTTTGCATTAAAGTAATAAAATCATAAATAAATTGTATATCATTGTATCATTGATATTCCATTTTTTCAATGTTATAATAAATCTTATGGGCTCTTCCTTCCGGATCAGACACAAGGAATTGCTATTTTAGAGATTTTGTGATATAATTGAACGGTTATTATCAAAAAGCAGTAGGGAGATATATGTCGAAATCGTTATACATTGCAGAAAAACCAAGTGTGGCCCAGGAGTTTGCCAATGCTCTGAAAGTAAGTGGCAGGCGCAGTGATGGATATATAGAGTCAGACCAGGCGGTCATAACCTGGTGCGTCGGACATCTGGTCACCATGAGTTATCCGGAAGTGTACGATCCCCAATACAAGCGATGGAGTCTTTCCACCCTTCCTTTTCTGCCGAAAGAATTTAAATATGAAGTAATTCCAAGCGCAGAAAAGCAATATAAAACCGTAAGCCGCCTTTTAAACCGTTCTGATGTGGATACGATCTATGTCTGCACGGACTCCGGGCGGGAAGGAGAGTACATATACCGTCTTGTTGCACAGATGGCAGGGGTTCAGGATAAATGCCAGAAGCGCGTCTGGATTGATTCCCAGACAGAAGAAGAGATATTGAGAGGAATCCGGGAGGCCAAGGAGGAATCGGAATACGACAACCTTTCGGCATCGGCCTATTTAAGAGCAAAAGAAGATTATCTTATGGGAATTAATTTTTCCCGATTGCTTACACTAAGATATGGGCAGAACATATCCAATTACTTAAAAAGTGGGAAAAATACGGTGATTTCAGTGGGCAGGGTCATGACCTGTGTTTTGGGAATGGTTGTACGCAGAGAACGGGAGATAAGAGAATTTGTGAAAACTCCCTTTTACCGGGTGATCGGGACCTTTTCCCATCAGGATACGGAATGCCCTGAATTATCGGACATGGATTTTGACGGGGAATGGAGAAGTACTTCCGGATCACGGTTTTTTGAATCACCATATCTTTATAAAGAAAACGGATTCAAAGAAAAAAAATATGCACAGGAGCTTATCCAGGCACTTTCTGCCAGGGATCCAATGGAGGGAACCGTAGTTTCCATAGAAAAGAAAAAGGAGACGAAGAATCCTCCCCTGCTTTACAATCTGGCTGAACTTCAGAATGACTGTTCCAGGATGTTTAAGATCAGTCCGGATGAGACCTTAAAGCTGGTTCAGGAACTTTATGAAAAGAAGCTGGTCACTTATCCAAGAACCGATGCAAGGGTTCTTTCTACAGCAGTAGCTAAGGAAATCCACAAGAATATCAGCGGGCTTAAAGGCTTTGATCCTTTGGCAGCCGCAGCCGCAGAGGTCCTGGAGACAGGTTCTTACCGTACAATTGAGAAAACCAGATATGTCAATGATAAACAGATCACAGACCATTATGCCATCATTCCGACTGGACAGGGCCTGGGAGCACTGAAAGGCCTGTCTTCTTTGACAGCCAAGGTGTATGAAGTCATAACAAGAAGGTTCTTAAGTATTTTTTACCCTCCTGCCGTTTATCAGAAATATGCGCTGGAGCTTGAGGCTTGCACAGCGTGCCCAGACTCAGAGCCCGCCCAGTTTCATCAGCTGCCGGGCAGGGAACACTTTTTTGCCAGCTTCCGGGTTATGCTGGAGGCAGGATATTTAAAGGTTTTAAATGTCTCCGGCGGAAAGAAGAAACAGGTGCCGTCTGAGGAGGAGGATCAGGATAATCATTCGGAATCCTCTCAGAACAATATGGATAACCCGGCCTTTATCGCCATGCTGGGAACATTAAAAAAGGGAATGCAGGTATGCCTTAAAAATCTGGTCATTAAGGAAGGGGAAACCTCTCCTCCCAAACGCTATACATCCGGTTCCATGATTTTAGCCATGGAAAATGCCGGGCAGCTTATAGAGGATGAGGAACTGCGCGCCCAGATAAAGGGGAGCGGCATCGGAACCAGTGCCACCAGGGCAGAGATTTTAAAGAAACTGGTCAATATTAAGTACCTTTCTTTGAATGCAAAGACCCAGATAATCATCCCCGCTCTATTGGGAGAGATGATCTTTGATGTGGTCAATGCATCCATCCGGCAGCTGTTAAATCCAGAATTGACAGCCAGCTGGGAAAAAGGGCTGACCTATGTGGCAGAGGGAAGTATTACCTCAGAAGAATATATGCAGAAACTGGAGAATTTTGTTGCCGGACGCACTGCAGGAGTGTTAAGGCTGAATAATCATTACGATCTTCGGAGTGTATTTGATGCTGCGGCAGCTAATTATAAAAAACAAAAATAGGAGATTGATAACATGAAAAAAGAAGATATGACTAACCAGGACTTATTTGATACCAGCCATACAATAGCTAAATTACTTTTTGAACAGACCACTTATCCATGGGAGATTCTACCAAAAATCAGTGAATTCATCGTTTCTCTTGGAGAACGTCTTCCAAAAGATGAGTTTGTCCATGTGGGAAAAGCTGTATGGATTCATAAATCTATAAATCTTCCGCCGACAGCCTGTATGGGTGAGCATGTCATTATCTGCAAGGGCGCCCAGATCCGCCACTGTGCATTTATAAGAGGCAATGCAATCATTGGAGAAGGTGCAGTTGTAGGCAATTCCTCTGAGATTAAGAATGCGATTCTTTTTGACGGCGTTCAGGTTCCTCATTATAACTATGTAGGGGATTCTATTTTAGGATATAAATCCCATATGGGTGCTTCTTCTATTGCTTCCAATGTGAAATCTGACAAGACCCCGGTTACGGTTCATGCAGAGGATGGAGATATCGAGACAGGTCTTACGAAATTTGGAGCCATTGTGGGAGACTTCTCTGAAGTCGGCTGCGGTGCAGTATTGAATCCCGGAACAGTTATCGGCCCTAAATCCAATATCTATCCCCTTTCCTGTGTCAGATGCTGTGTGGATTCCAACTCAATCTATAAGAATCAGGGGGAAGTTGTTGAAAAAAGCGTAACTAAGGAATAAATACATTACATTAAGAAAAGCTTCCCGGTTCTGATACCGTAAAAGGCATCAGAACCGGGAAGCTCTTTTTATTTTGTTCCGAAAATTCGATCTCCTGCATCTCCAAGACCTGGACAGATGTAGGCATTTTCATTTAACTGGCGGTCCAGATGTCCTACATAAATCTGGATGTCCGGATGAGCTTCCTGAAGCCTTTTTAATCCTTCCGGAGCAGCGATGATGGACATGAATTTAATATGTTTGCCGCCGTACTGCTTTATGAAATCAACGGCAGCAATCGCAGACCCGCCGGTTGCCAGCATTGGATCTGTTACGACAATGGTTCTCTGCTCAATGGGGCTTGGCAGCTTACAGTAGTACTCATGGGGTTCGTGTGTAACTTCATCCCGGTACAGTCCGATATGTCCTACTTTTGCGGAGGGCACTAAGGCCAGTATACCGTTTACCATCCCAAGTCCGGCCCGAAGTATGGGAACGACTGCCATTTTTTTACCGGCAATCATGGGAGTCATGCAGGTTTCAATTGGAGTCTCAACCTCCACATCCTGTAAGGGGAGATCCCTTAAGGCCTCAAATCCCATGAGCATTGCTATCTCTTCGATCAGCGCACGGAATTCATTGGTTCCGGTTCTCTTATCTCGTAAAATAGAGATTTTATGCTGTATGAGCGGGTGAGTAAAAATTGTCACATTGTCCATTGAAAAATCCATAGTATTATAATCCTTTCATTAATCCTTTAAAGTATCAGGGGTTTCAGGTAATATAAGGTTCATGAAGACACCAATTACAACTGCAATAAAAAGACCTGAAATATTAAGTGTAACAGCGCCGATTAAAACATTGAGCCCTCCAAGCTGGGCAAATCCCAGCCCAAATACCAGAATAAGCCCCACGATTGTCAAATTTCTGCTGTGTGTGAAATCCAGATTAGATTCGGCCAGAGAACGAATACCGACCGCAGCGATCATACCGAACAGCATGATTTCCACTCCGCCCTTGACCGGCCCCGGAATGGTCTGGAGAATAGCCCCTACTTTTCCGAACAGACCTAAGATAATGGCGAATACCGCCGTTAACCGTAAAAGTTTAGGGTTATAATTCTTAGTGGTTGCCAGAACACCAGTATTCTCAGAATAAGTAGTATTGGCAGGACCGCCTATAAATCCGGCAAGCAAGGTTGCCAGTCCATCTCCCATAAGGGTGCGGTGAAGTCCCGGATCCTTTAAAAAATCCTTCCCTACAACGGTTCCGTTCGTAGTCACATCTCCAATGTGCTCCATAAAGGTAACGCAGGCGATCGGAGCAATGGAAAGGATGGCACCTAAGCTGAATACAGGAACTGACATGAAGGTTACTCCATTCAGATCCCTGGTGACAAATGGAATATTGATCCATGATGCAGAGGCAATAGCGGAATAATCCATATGGAAAAGGCCTGCCGTCCCTAAAATTATGCACAGCAAATAACCTGCCGCAATTCCGATGAGGATCGGAACCAGCTTGAAGAAGCCGTGAGCGAAGATGGAGCAGAGAATTACTACAAACAGGGTAAAGATGGCAATTCCAAGGTTTAACGCTATGGCAGAAGTCATACCGTCTGTGAGGCTTAAATTCCCGGTAGCGTCATTGATGGCTGTACTTGCCAGGTTGATACCAATGACAACAATGACGGGTCCTGTAACGACCGGAGGAAATATCTTCTTGATTTTTTCCGCACCAATGCTGTAGGCAATCAGGGCAAAGATAAGATAAACCAGACCGGCAAAAATAATTCCACCCTGTGCTAAAGGCACGTTCTCCGGAATCACGGTTCCTTCCGGACGGATGACTGTGCTTAAGGCAGCCAGGAAAGCGAAGGAAGAACCAAGAAACACAGGAACCTTGAATTTAGTACAGCAGTGGAATATTAAGGTGCCAACACCTGCCGAAAACAGTGCAAGCGATGGATTGAGACCTGTCAGTAAGGGTACCAGTACGGTAGCACCGAACATAGCGAACAGATGCTGGATGCTGAGCAGATAATCTCGGGTTGTCAGTTTTGCGTTGTTACTCATTTTTCTACCCCATTTCTTTTTATTTTCCGTCCTATTTTATCAGAGAAAGGGGTAAATGGCAACTATTTTTCCTATTTTGTCGCCGGCGTGTATTTTACCAGTGCATAATCCCCCAGCGCATGGGCCAGAGGTATGGAGACAATGATGGTTCCGTGGTCTTCATAGCTGAAAGATTCAGGAAAAACAGGAGTACCATCCGAATTTTTTTTCTGAATCGGAAAATCGGCCTGTTGGAACAGCTGAGTATAGGACTTCAGACTGGTTTCTGTGCGTACGGCCATTAATTCCTCTGTCAGGTCAGCAGCAGTATTATAAAACTGACAGTCATCGGAGAGGATATATCCGGCCAGTGTATAGGGGTCTGCAAAATCCTTGAGTCCTATGTCCCTGGCAAGGGACATATCAACCGTGTTGGAATAAAATAAATTGGCAGGATGTGCAGCTCCTTTGGCAGAATACAATCCCGTATAGATGGCTGTGGTTCTTTTCCGGTCTGCGGATATTATTTTGCATTCAACGGTAAGACTGTCTTCTTCTGCATTGACGGAATAAGCCTTTAAAATCTCAAGGGCGTTGCTCTTTAACAGATCGTTAATTTTATCTTCAAGCGATGAATCCTCCATATTGGAGATGACCGGATATTGAATGGAAATATTTCCTTCTTTATAAGTATGGATGGAAGCGGTTATACTGGAAGCATTTTCCTTCTTTTCCCCATTGTTCTGATCCTCCTGGTCTTTGGAGATTTGGATTTTAACTGATTCCGGACTTTCTGCAGAAGCAGACGGGGTTTCCTGAGCAGCAGTGGTATGGGTACTTGATAAATCAATTTTTACATAATTGTTGTGTCCGCATCCGTTTAACGACAGGATACAGCCAATGGATAAGGAAAGTATAATGGTATTTCGTTTCGTATAAATCCCTCCTGTTCTTTTGTAAAACTGTTTTTAGTATAACACAACGATCCTGGTTTTGCTTGTAATTTCCTGTAAAATTAAGAAAATTTTCATGTGATTAAATTAGAAGAGAACAGAGAAAAGGAGAGAAGAGAGAAAAGGCCCTGGCAATCTGATGTTAATTCAGATTGCCAGGACCTTGATCCCTGCCAAGGGTGTAGTGCCGGCAGTGGGACTTGAACCCACACGATGTCGCCATCAACGGATTTTGAGTCCGCCTCGTCTGCCATTCCGACATGCCGGCTTTCGTTTGCAACGCTCATTATTCTAACACAGGAAATTCTATTTGGCAAGTGTTTTTTGCGATTATTAAATTGAAAATAGGCAAAATATATTGTATGATAATAAAAAGATATCGTTAAGGAGGTGTCTGGACTATGACATGCAAAGAAGCGGAACGTCTGGTCATGCCATACATTAAGGATGAACTGACAGATGAAGAACTCCAGGAATTTCTGGAACACATGGAAGTCTGCCCGGACTGCCGGGAGGAACTGGAAATATATTTTACTGTGGATGTTGGCATCCGGCAGCTGGACTCCGAGACGGGCAACTATAATATAAAGGGAGCGCTGGAAGCGGCGGTGGAGCAGTCCAGGCAGAGGCTACAGGCGGTCAGGCTGATTAAGATTGCCAGGTATACGGTGTCTACCTTATGCGTGATGGCACTGATTATTACGATCCTGCTGCAATACCGGATATGGCTGCAATGGGGAATACTTTGACGGGAGAGCATATGAGCAGGAAAAAATTAATATTAATAGATGGAAGCAGCTTGATTAAGGGAGCATTTTACCGGCTTCCATCCAATGGTGTACTTGGAATCCGCAATCTTATTATCCGGGTTTTGGAAACGGAAGAGGCGGACTATCTGGCAGTTGCTTTAAATTCCAGGGAAGAAAAGAAAGAAATATTTAAGGAGGAGGAGCACCTTAAAGAGTTGCTGGCTACCCTGGGTATTCCGGTTTTTAGTAAAGAAGGATATGATTCTGCCGATATCCTTGCGTCATTAACAAAACGCTGCATGGAGGACCAGATGGAAATCTTCCTTTTGTCGGAAGACAAAAGGCTTCTGCAGACAGCAGGAGAATATGTGACCATCCGGATTCCGGAAGTCAGGGAAACAGGAGTTGAATTTGCTTCTTATTCCGAAGAAAGCATCATGGAAAAATATGGTCTGAAACCGGAGAAACTAAAAGAAGTCATTCCCCTGTCCGGAAAATGGGGGATTGGTGAAAAAACTGCCTGCAGTCTGATCAGGCAGTACCAGAGTATTGAAAACCTTTATGATCATATTAATGAGGCAGAACCTCTCCGGGTCCGGGAGGCTTTGTCTGCCCATCGGGATGAGGTGATGTCTGGGAAAAAAACTGCCGCTTTGCAGGAAGACTGTAATTTCCGGCTGGATTATACAAAATCCGCAGTAAAAGAACGCCTTTTTAAGGCTTCCGCCATAGAAGATGTGCCCTCTGGTTTGGGGATGGCAGAAGAGGAAAAATCCTCTTTAGAAGAATTTTTTTATACCATTACTGATTTTGCAGAGGCAGAAGCTGTATTCGCAAAATGTGTGGAAGGCAGCCGGCTTGGACTTCAGCTTCTGGCAGAGGATAAGACCGTATCGGCCCTGGCATTGTGTATGGGAGAGGCTAAGAGCTATTGTTTTATCCCCCAGGGATTTTTAACACCGGATTACCTGGCCGGAAAGGCAGAGGAAGTATGCAAAAGGGCGGGACATGTTACGGTTCTTGATTTAAAGAGCCAGCTGGCTTTCTTAAAGCTTGAACCGGAAAGCATGGTATTTGATGCCGGAGTCGCCGGATATCTGCTGGATCCAATGAAGGCTTCTTATGATTATCATGATCTGGCTCTGGATTACCTTACATTGTCTGTTCCTTCCAAAACAGACCTGATCGGGAAATCTTCGTTCAAACGGGCATTAGAGGATAACAGGGAAAAAGCAGCATCCTGTGCCTGCTATATGGCCTATATAGCATTTCAATGCAGGGACAGGCTTCAGGAAGGACTCAAAAAGGCTGGTATGGAAACTCTGTTTTATGAAATTGAAATGCCATTGATTTACAGTCTGCATCATATGGAAGAAGCTGGTATCCGTGTAGAACGGGAGCGGCTAAAAGAATACGGAGACCGGTTAAAGGTCCGGATTGCAGAACTGGAAGAGAAGATCTATCAGGAAACCGGTGAAACGTTCAACATCAATTCGCCTAAACAGCTGGGAGAAGTGCTTTTTGATCACATGAAGCTTCCGGGAGGGAAAAAAACCAAAACCGGTTATTCTACGGCTGCGGATGTACTGGAGAAGCTGGCACCCGACTGTCCAGCTGTCGGAATGATCCTGGATTACAGACAGCTTACCAAACTCAATTCCACTTATGCGGATGGACTGGCCGCATACATTGGTTCCGATGAGAGGATTCACGGAACCTTTAACCAGACAATTACGGCAACCGGAAGAATCAGCAGCACCGAGCCCAACCTCCAGAACATTCCTGTCCGTATGGAACTGGGAAGGGAGATACGAAAGGTTTTTGTACCCCAGGAGGACTGTGTGTTCATTGATGCCGATTATTCCCAGATTGAATTAAGGGTACTGGCCCATATGTCCGGGGATAAACGTCTCATCGGAGCCTACAGACAGGCTGAGGATATCCATGCTATTACGGCATCGGAAGTGTTCCATGTTCCTCTTGATGAGGTAACGCCCCTTCAGAGAAGGAATGCAAAAGCCGTAAATTTCGGCATTGTATATGGCATCAGCTCCTTCGGTTTAAGTGAAGGCTTAAGCATTACCAGAAAAGAAGCTTCGGAATACATTAATAAATATTTTGAAACGTATCCCGGGGTAAAGATTTTTTTAGACAGGCTGGTAGCTGAGGCAAGGGAAAAGGGATATGCGGTCAGTATGTTCAGCAGGCGGCGTCCGGTTCCGGAGCTTAAATCTTCAAATTTCATGCAGCGTTCCTTTGGGGAGCGGGTTGCCATGAATTCTCCCATACAGGGAACTGCTGCGGATATCATAAAAATCGCCATGATCCGGGTAGACAGGGCATTAAGGGCCAGGGGACTGAGATCCAGAATTGTCCTGCAGGTTCACGATGAACTGCTTATCGAAGCATACCGTGACGAACTTTTTAAGGTTAAGGAATTGCTGGTTCAAGAGATGAAGCATGCAGCGGACTTAGAGGTGTCTCTGGAGGTTGAAGCCAATGTGGGAGACTCCTGGTTTGATGCGAAATAAGGAATGGTGGCTGTATGAGAGTAATTGGACTGACAGGGGGAGTCGGAGCCGGTAAGAGCCTGATTCTTAATATCCTGAAGAATGAGTATGGTGCACAGGTGATCCAGGCGGATGAAGTGGCCCATGAACTGATGGAACCGGGACAGGAAGGGTATCTGGCATTGACAAAAACCCTGGGGAAAGGTATTTTAAAACCGGATGGGACCATTGACCGTCAGATTCTGGCCGGCCTTATCTTTCAGGATGACACTATACGGAAAACAGTGGATGGAACCATCCATCCTTTGGTAAGGAAAACCATCAGGGATAAAATTTCTGCTTCCCAAGCCGGACTTATTGTGGTAGAATTTGCAATTATGGGAAAAAAAGAGGATAGCATCTATGATGAGATGTGGTTTGTTCATGCATCAGAGCAGATCCGGATCAGCCGGCTGTCAGAAAACAGGGGGTATACAAGAGAACGATCGGGGCATATAATAGCAAGCCAGGCCACCGAAGCAGAATTTTTGGCCCGTTGTGACCGGGTGATTGAGAATAATGGTTCCATAGGAGATATAAAAGGCCAGCTGGCGGAAATATTAAAAAACAGGGGACAGAAATAAATATGAGACTGGTAAGTATTGCAAGCGGAAGCAGCGGAAATTGTATTTATGCAGGATCCGATACTACCCATATCCTGGTAGATGCCGGGATCAGCAACAAACGGATCGAGCAGGGATTAAATGAAATCGGAGTAAAGGGCGGCGAGATAAACGGAATCGTTATCACCCATGAACATTCCGACCATACAAGAGGACTGGGAGTCCTGGCGAGAAAATACGGGGTGCCTATTTACGGAACCAGGGAAACTCTTTTAGAGGTGGCTAAACAAAAATCTCTTGGAGAGTATCCGAAGGAGCTGTTTTGCACCATCAGGCCGGATGTGGATTTTTATGTAGGCAATCTGGAGGTAAAACCATTTTCGATTGATCATGATGCGGCAAATCCGGTGGCTTACCGGATTCAGCATAACCATAAGTCTGTTGCGGTTGCCACGGATATGGGGCATTATGACCAGTATATTATTGAACATCTCCAGGGCCTTGATGCGCTGCTTCTGGAATCCAATCATGATGTAAACATGCTGCAGGCCGGGCCTTATCCCTATTATCTGAAACGACGGATATTGGGAGATCACGGACATCTTTCCAATGAGAACGCAGGGCGGCTCTTATGCTGTATACTCCATGATAATTTAAAGAAGATCCTGTTAGGCCATTTAAGCAAGGAGAATAATTATGAGGAGCTTGCTTATGAAACTGTAAAGCTTGAGATTACAGAAGGAGATAATCCATTTAAGGCATCGGATTTTTCAATAACGGTAGCCAAGAGGGATCAGATGTCGGAAATTATTACTATATAAATAAGGAGAAGCATTATGAACAAAACGATTATAACAGTAGTTGGAAAAGATACCGTAGGGATCATTGCGAAGATCTGTACCTACCTGGCCGGCAATCAGGTGAACATATTGGATATTTCCCAGACCATTGTACAGGGATTTTTTAATATGATGATGATTGTGGACTTAAGTGATGCTGCAAAGCCTTTCGGAGAACTGGCCGATGAACTGGAACAGATCGGTGACGAAATAGGCGTTAAGGTAAAATGCCAGCGCGAGGAAATTTTTACCAGCATGCACCGTATCTGATGACTGCAGCAAGGCTTAAGAAAAGGATGGGTTCCCGATATGTTAAATATATTTGAAGTAAATGAAACCAATAAGATGATCGAACAGGAACTGCTTGACGTGCGTACCATTACCATGGGTATCAGCCTTCTTGACTGCTGTGACAGCGATCTGAAAGCAGTTAATGAAAAGATCTACCATAAGATCACGACAGCTGCCAAAAACCTGGTACCGGTAGGAAAAGAAATCGAGAAGGATTTTGGAATCCCCATAGTCAATAAGAGAATTTCCGTCACCCCCATCGCTTTGATCGGTGGTGCGGCCTGCAAAAAACCGGAGGATTTCGTGACCATTGCACAGACTCTTGACCGTGCAGCCAAGGAGGTGGGCGTGAATTTTCTCGGTGGTTATTCTGCGCTGGTAAGCAAGGGGATGACCACGGCGGACAGAAATTTGATTTGTTCCATACCGGAGGCACTAGCCTGTACAGACCGTGTTTGCAGTTCTGTCAATGTTGGTTCCACCAAAACCGGTATTAATATGGATGCGGTGGCTCTTATGGGTGAAATAGTCCTGGAAACGGCTGAGGCCACAAAGGACATTGATTCTCTTGGCTGTGCCAAGCTGGTGGTATTCTGCAATGCGCCGGATGATAATCCGTTTATGGCAGGTGCGTTCCATGGAGTTACAGAAGCCGATGCCATTATTAATGTTGGAGTAAGCGGTCCCGGGGTAGTAAAGACTGCCATTGAGTCAGCCCGCGGAAAGGACTTTGAGGTTCTGTGCGAGACAATTAAGAAAACTGCATTTAAGATTACCCGTGTAGGACAGCTGGTTGCTCAGGAAGCATCCAAAAGACTGCATGTTCCATTTGGGATCATTGATTTATCACTGGCACCTACTCCGGCTGTCGGCGACAGTGTTGCCGAGATTTTGGAAGAAATCGGACTGGAACGGGTGGGAGCTCCCGGTACGACAGCAGCTCTTGCCATGTTAAATGACCAGGTGAAAAAGGGAGGCGTCATGGCTTCTTCCTATGTGGGAGGCTTAAGCGGCGCATTTATTCCGGTCAGTGAAGATCAGGGAATGATCGATGCAGTGGCCCTTGGAGCCCTTAATATAGAGAAGCTGGAGGCTATGACCTGTGTCTGCTCCGTTGGCCTGGATATGATTGCCATTCCGGGAGATACACCGGCTACAACCATTGCAGGCATCATAGCAGATGAGTCGGCTATCGGTATGATAAATCAAAAGACAACGGCGGTCCGTGTCATCCCGGTAATCGGAAAGTCTGTTGGAGACACAGTAGAATTCGGCGGTCTTTTGGGCTATGCTCCGGTAATGCCTGTAAACCAGTATTCCTGTGAGAAATTTGTGACCAGAGGCGGCCGGATTCCGGCACCGATTCACAGCTTTAAGAATTAGGATGAATATTTATCTGATTCGACATGGGCGGCAATGCAGCAGGCTTTGTAATGTAAACGCAGCGTTGTCAGAGGAAGGCCGCCTCCAGGCAGAACTTGTGGGGGAACGGCTGTCATTAAAGAAGATTGACGCAGTGTATTCCAGCAATCTGATCCGTGCCGTGGAGACCGCCCAAATAGCCAATAGCTGCTGGAATGCGAAACATATTATCAGAAGTGAACTTCGTGAGATTTCCTTTGGGGATATGGAGGGGATGGCGGATGATGATATTGCGGCTGCATTTGCAGGTTTTAAAAAAGAACAGGAAAAAATGGAAGAAGACCTGCCCTATCCAGGCGGGGAGTGTGCTGGGGATGTTATAGAGCGGGCCATGCCTGTTTTCGAAGAGATTGCTGCAAGCGGTGCAGAAAATACTGTTGTAGTGACTCACGGAGGGGTTATCCGCTGTATAACGGCAGCATTTTTAAAAATGGCTCCTATGTATTACCGTATTCTTGGGAATACTCTTGAGAATTGCAGCATTACACACGTGCGCTGGAATCAGGAAAAAAGACGATATTCAGTGGAACGTTTTAATGATTATGCCCATCTGGAACAATACCCGGAACTTTTACGGGAAAGCTGGGCAGAAGCAGAGAACTGAAAGCAGAAAGGAATTGCTTGATTCAATGGAAGAAAAAGACAGGGAAAATCTGATCCGGACCGCAGAAGAATTTCTGGATGAAAATCTGCTTCGGATCATAATCAGCAATCCAACAGTTAAGCAGGGCGTTACCAAGGCAAAGGTACGCCCGCTTTTGCTGCGTGGAGAGCTGGTTTTTCAGGCAGAAGAACTGATAGGAAGCCAGGCCTTCCATAAAAATTTCACCTCTGGGGAATGCGCTTTTTATATAGCAGACTTGTTAGATGGAAAGCTGCGCCAGCTGGAACTGGAATCCCGGAAAGGCCAGGTAAGGATTCTGGTGAGCAAAAAAGGTGTTTTGAGTATCAAGGTGAAAAGACAAAACATTGCAACAGCGGCATTTCCTCTTGTTGCGGACCATAACAGGAAGAAGAGTTATATCCTGAAAGAAGGCAGGCCGGTTCCGTTTCTGATTGAACTGGGAGTCATGACCGGAGAAGGGAAAATTGTAAGATCCAGATATGACAAGTTCCGGCAGATCAACCGTTTTCTGGAGTTTATAGAGGATATCCTTCCCAGACTCGATAAAAGCAGGGAAAATGTGATCATTGATTTCGGCTGCGGGAAGTCTTATCTGACTTTTGCCATGTATTATTACCTTCATGAGCTGAAAGGGTATAAGGTCCGGATCATCGGATTGGATTTAAAGCAGTCCGTCATTGACAGCTGCAACCGTTTAAGCCAACAGTACGGATATGAAAAATTAACATTTTACCATGGAGATATTGCCTCCTATGAAGGAGTGGACCATGTGGATATGGTTGTGACCCTTCATGCCTGTGATACTGCTACGGACTATGCCCTGGCTAAGGCGGTCCGTTGGGGTGCATCCGTTATATTGTCAGTCCCATGCTGTCAGCATGAGCTGAACAGGCAGATGGAAAATGATCTCTTAGCTCCTGTACTCCGCTATGGACTGATCAAAGAACGGATGGCGGCCCTTTATACCGATGCCCTCCGGGCAGAAATCCTGGAAAATCAGGGTTACCGTACCCAGATTCTGGAATTCATCGACATGGAGCATACACCAAAGAATATTTTAATCCGTGCCGTAAAGCAGGGCGGAAAAAAGGACAACGTCAAAGAGATAGAGGAGATTTTGGAATTTCTTCATGGAAAGCAGACGCTTGCAGAGCTTTTACTGGGGAAGAATTTTTAATCGCAGAATAAGCAAAATGTCTGCGGAAAAAATAAGAACGAGTGAAGATAGTATTTTGGGATCATATGTGGTATGATAGAGAAAAATTTAAAGGAGGGGTAGTTCATGCCTTTTATCAATTCTAAAGTAAATGTTGCATTGTCAGAGGAAGAAAAAGAGTTATTAAAAGCAAAGCTGGGGCAGGCCATCAGTCTGATTCCAGGAAAATCAGAAAGCTGGCTGATGGTCGGTTTTGAAGATAATTATTCACTTTACTTTAAAGGAAAAAATAATACGAAAATGGCTTTTATAGAGGTAAAAATCTTCGGACATGCTTCCGGCCGGGATTATGACCATCTGACTGCTGAAATCTGCAAGATCTATAAAGATGTACTTGGAATTGCCCAGGATAAAATTTACGTTAAATATGAAGAAGTGGAACATTGGGGCTGGAACGGAGGAAACTTTTAACCATACTGTTTGACTTAAATGGCAGGAGGAACGCTTATGGAGCTTTGGGATGTTTATGATGAAAACAGAGCGGCAACTGGTAGAACGCATGTCCGTGGAGTTCCGCTTAGTGCAGGTGAATACCACCTTATAGCTGATGTATGGACGGTAAACGAGAAACAGGAAGTACTGTTAACCAGGCGGCATCCGGATAAACCATACGGTTTGATGTGGGAATGTACCGGGGGGGCCGTTCTTGCAGGAGAATCCAGCGTAGAAGGGGCACTTCGGGAACTTGCTGAAGAGGTGGGAATCCGGGCAGAAAAAGAGCAGCTCCTCCTGATTCATTCCATACGCCAGAAAGAGCGGTTTGTTGATACCTTTATTACAAAACAGAATATTACGATCCATGATACAACACTTCAGCCGGAGGAGGTAGTGGATGCGAAATTTGTTACATTCGTTGAACTTCTTGATATGTGGAAACAGGGAATTGTAGTTCCCAAATCCCGCTTCCTTCTATATAAAGACAGGATAGAGGAATTCATCAGTCCGCCGTCATAGAATGACGACGGAGCGGGTAAATTCATTATCCATTTTCCTGTGGTATTTATCCTGGACAACAGTCTGATAGATATGGGAACAGTAAAAATCCTGCCGGAGCATGGACCAGGATGCTCCCTTAAGGATAAGCTCTGCGTCAGCAGTTTTCGTAATGAGAGGGATGCTCCCTCTCTTTTTTATTTGTCCCATAAGACCTGCAGAAGCCTTGCGAAAGCCTAAGACACGGGCATAAGGAGCGTAACCGGCTTTCCGGCCTGAAATGACCTGGTCGGAGGTGATTCCTAATACAAGATGAAGCAGTGCCCTGCTGATTCGGGTATACGTATACTGCCTGGTTTTTAAGGCGCTTATCTTTTCCTCAAAAGGAAGATAATCCGGCAGCTGTCTGGCAATCCGTGCAGCCAGCTCGCCAGAAACATCAGCGAACTGCTGGTACTGGACCCCTTCATAGGACAGACGCAGAAGCGAGGTGTTTAAAAGGGTGCTGAAATCATCCGGAAACATGGGGCAGCCCTTAACCATTATCGGTTTTACGAAATCCGGTATCTGGGATAGAACCTGTTCAGAAAGCATATCCGCATCAGGGTTCTCCTTAAGGAACCTTCGGATGCCGGAGGCAGAACCAAAGATGCCGGGTGCCAGAATGGAATCATGGTAGCCGCTTCCCTTTCGGGCGATGGTGACAGGATTTATGCTGCTTTTCTGCCGGTAAAGGGCTTTGCAGTATTCGATACCCAGGATGTTATTGGGAGAAGTAAGAAGGAAAGCATCTTCTTTTTTAATGATGCCGCTGTTAATCAGGGCGCTGTTCCTTGCTTCGGGAAAGGTGGCGCCCTTTTTCAGTTCCTTTCGTAAATGCTCCGTATAAACAGGCGGCTCCCCGGCTAAAATAGCAGCAATGCTGGAAAGTTTTTCTACATCCCCGCATTCGCTTCCGAAACATACAGAATCCACAACTCCCAAACGATTTAAAAGGGCGATTCCGCAGGCAGCAAAATCTTCAGCACTGCTGGAGGAGAAAACAGAAGGCAGTTCTAACACCAGGTCGGCACCGCATGACAATGCCATGGCGGTGCGGGTATATTTATCGTAGATAGCAGGAGCTCCCCTTTGTACAAAATCTCCGCTCATGGCAACGATGCAGTAGTCCGCCTGAGCAAGTTCCTTCGCCTTCTGGATATGAAAGGCATGTCCATTGTGGAAGGGGTTGTATTCCGCTATGATTCCAACTGCATAGGTTTTTTTGTTTTTTGTCATAGAAATGATCCTTTTTCAGTAATTTATACTCTATTATGCTATTGTTTCGCAAAAAATGCAAATTATTTTGTCACAAGACTTGAAAATTTAAGGGAATACTCATAGAATAGAGTGAGGATTAATACAACATCGATTATCAAGAACAGGAGAAATGATAAGTATGAATTTTATAGTTGAAACATCAGCCAGGCATGTACATCTGTCTCAGGAACATCTTGAGATTTTATTCGGAAAGGGATATGAATTAACAAATAAAAAAGAACTATCCCAGCCGGGTCAGTATGCCTGTGAAGAGAGAGTAACCGTTGTAGGAACAAAGAACGAAATAAAGGGTGTTTCTATTCTTGGACCGGTCAGAAAAGCCACTCAGGTAGAGCTTTCCCTGACAGATGCCCGTTCCGTTGGTATTGCTGCACCAGTCAAAGAATCCGGTGACATTGCCGGAAGCGGTGCGTGTAAAATTATCGGACCGGCAGGTGAAATTGAAATCACAGAGGGTGTTATTGCTGCAAAACGTCACATTCATGCTACACCTGCAGATGCCGAGAAACTTGGTGTTACCAATGGTGAGATCGTTTCTGTAAAAGTTGATACCAACGGCAGAAGCCTGATGTTCGGAGATGTGGTTGTACGTGTAAGCGATGCCTATGCACTGGCTATGCATATTGATACAGATGAATCCAACGCAGCAGGCTGCGGAAGAGAACAGTACGGTGAAATTGTAAAATAATCAAAGGAGAATCAGTTCATATGAAAATTTTAGTTATCAACTGCGGAAGCTCTTCTTTAAAATATCAGCTGATCGATATGGAAAATGAAGGCGTTTTAGCAAAAGGTCTTTGCGAGAGAATCGGTATCAACGGTTCCAAACTGACACATAAAGCAGAAGGAAAAGGTGAAAAGGTAATCGAAAAAGAGATGCCGAACCACACAGTTGCAATCAAAATGGTCATGGATGCTTTGGTTGAACCGGAATACGGCGTAATCAAGGATACCAGCGAGATTTCCGCAGTAGGCCACCGTGTTCTTCATGCAGGTACGATCTACAGCGATTCGATCGTAGTAAATGAGGATGTGAAAAAGGTTATTCGTGACTGCTTTGATTTAGGACCTTTGCATAATCCGGCTAACTTAATGGGAATTGAAGCATGTGAAGAAGCAATGCCTGGTACACCGAATGTAGCAGTATTCGATACGGCTTTCGGTATGGGTATGCCTGAAAAAGCATCTTTATATGCAATTCCTGTTGAATACTACGAGAAATACAGCATCCGCCGCTATGGTTTCCATGGTACAAGCCACAGCTTTGTATCCAAAGAAGCATTAAAGTTCTGTGAACTGGATCCAAAGAATGGTAAAGTTATCGTTTGCCATTTAGGCAATGGAGCCAGCGTATCTGCTTCTGTCGGCGGCAAGTGCGTGGATACAAGCATGGGTCTGACTCCGTTGGAAGGCCTTATTATGGGAACCAGAAGCGGTGATATCGATCCGGCTGTTGTTCAGACCATCTGTAATAAGGAAGGCAAGGATGTAAACGAAGTATTAAATATTTTAAATAAGAAATCCGGTATTCTTGGTATGTCCGGAGGCATATCCAGCGATTTCCGTGATGTACAGAAGGCACAGGCAGAAGGAAACCATCTGGCAGATGTGGCTATTCAGGCATTTATTTACCGCGTAGCGAAATACATTGGTTCCTATACAGCTGCAATGAACGGTGTTGATGCCATTGTATTTACCGCAGGTGTGGGAGAGAATGATAAGCCGATCAGAGGTGCAGTCTGTGAATACTTAGGCTACCTTGGAGTTGTAATTGATGCGGAAGCTAACAGTGCAAGAGGAAAACGCATTATGATTTCCACACCGGAATCTAAGGTTAAGGTTTGTGTAATTCCTACCAATGAAGAGCTTGCTATTGCAAGAGAGACAAAAGCTCTGGTATAATCAGAGGTACAATGGTACATGCTAGCTGTGTACATGATTATTATGGAAATATATTGTTGACAAATAGTGCGCACCTATGTATAATAACATAGGTGCGTATTAGGAGATTAATATGCTTATTAATTTAACTGAGTTGTTTACCCTGGAAGGGAAAGAGAAAATTTATACACCCGATATTGAGATGGAAGTCTATCACGGGCCGAACGGCGACTATGAAGTGGCGGATAAGGAACCTGTGAAGCTGCGGATTATGAATCTGGGAGGCAGGAAACTGGAGGTTGAAGGGAAAGCAAAGCTTGCTCTTACCATTCCGTGCGACCGCTGCCTGGAACCGGTACGTGTGGATTTGGATTTTGATATTATCCGTACACTTGATTTAAGCGAATCGGAAGAAGGGCGTACAGAGGACCTTGATGAACAACCATATGTTAATGGTTTTAATCTGGATGTAGACCAGTTGGTTTGTGATGAACTCATACTGAACCTGCCTATGAAAGTTCTCTGCAGTGAAAGCTGTAAGGGGATTTGTAATAGATGTGGAACAAATCTCAATCGCGAGACTTGTGACTGCGATATTAGGTCTGCAGACCCTAGAATGGCAGTCATCCAGGATATTTTTAAACAGTTTAAGGAGGTGTAACCATGTCTATTTGTCCAAAGAACAAATCTTCTAAAGCAAGAAGAGACAAACGTAGAGCAAACTGGAAGATGAGTGCTCCAAATTTAGTGAAATGCAGCAAGTGCGGTGCACTTATGATGCCTCACAGAGTATGCAAGGCTTGCGGTTCTTACAACAAGAAAGAAATCGTTAAAGTAGAGGACTAATTTTTTCGCTTACAGGTTGAAATAAAATGACAAAATACCTTAATAAAGGCTTTTTATAGTCAGATGATTTATTTTGAGTTGTGACACTTTCGATACCGTACCAAATCCTGACCAGAAAACAGATAAAAATATAAAGGAAAGATTTGGGTAGGGGATTTTAAAATCATATATCGATAAAAAAAGGTCGCTGTAAAGCTGTTATCTATTAATAAGATGACAGCTTTTTTGCTTTGCCCAGCAGTACTGCTTATATGGAAACAATACGAGCTTATGCTGGCATTAGGAACAGGTTTGGAGAGATAGGAAGACGGTATCTAAGTGAGCTGAAATTAGGAACTTTTGTATTCTATAAAGGATTTGATAAAAGTGCATCTGGTTTTGCGGATCTAGGTACCTATGGGTCTACTATTTTAGGAGATTTCAATAATAAAAATAATCTGCTATATGTTGTGGAGCGCATCCCACATAACGAACTTATATCCTATATTGGAGGTAAGCCATCACGATATTCGAGTATTATTAAACCTCAAAAGGTAAGCTTTGATTAATTATATTCATTGACAATTTCGTTGATCATTCCATTATTTATATTGAATACAATACTTTGAACTGATAGAAAGCTGTTATCGATTGATCGGATAACAGCTTTTTTTCTGTTTAAATATCATTAAATAATATCCGTATTTCAACCTCAGTTCCTTTTCCCGGCTGGCTTCTGTATGTCAGCCCATACTCAGGTCCATAAAGAATCTGCAAACGTCTGTGGGTATTATAAACTGCGATGTTTGTCCCTTTTTTACTGATCCCCTTGCCGGAGAGAATGTCAGAAAGCCTGTCGGCAGGAATCCCTACCCCATCATCAGAAATCAGGATAACAGCAGCATCTTTTTCCAGCCATCCGGTTATTACGATAGTCCCCCCCTTCGGTACCTGTTCCAGCAGTCCATGGATGATGGAGTTTTCCACCACCGGCTGGAATGTCAGCTTTGGAATGGCACAGTCCATCATATAATCCGGCATATCATCAACGAAGTGAATGACCTGATGGTAGCGCATGTTTTGAAGGCGGATATAGATGCCTGCATGTTCCAGTTCATCGGCAATGGTGCTTAAGGTTCCTTTGCGGCTTAAAGTCAGCTTATAGAAGTGTGAGAGATTAACTACCGCTTCGGAAACTTCTTTGGTCCGGCCCTGCTGTGCCAGCCAGTTGATCATATCCATTGTATTATAAAGAAAGTGCGGATTGATCTGAGCCTGTAGAGAATTAAATTCTGCAATTCTCAGATCTTCAGCTGCCTTCGCCTGGTCTTCGATCAGCTGATTCATGGTTCTGGTCATATAATTATAGGTATCTATGAGTCCGCCGATTTCATCGTGATAAACAGATGCCGGTAAAGGGGTGGGAGGTTCTGTCCTGACTTTTGCCATCTGGCCGATTACGGAGGAAATCCGGGTGGTAATGGAGTGGGATAATTTGTTGGCTATTAAAAATGCTGTCAGTATACAGAGCAGGTAAATGAAGAAAAAACCTAATATGATCTGAAAACTTTTTCTGATAATAACCTTGGCTGGAATGACTGCGACCATAAACCAGTCTGCTTCCCGGATGTAATAAAAACCGGCGTATACATCCTGGTTCAGTATACGTTTCAGGATAAAGCTGTTGGAGGACATAAAGAAATCCCGGACTTTGTCATAGCTGAAATGGTAGATACCGGCAAGTGCATCATCAGAGGTAGCCACGGTGCTGTCCCGGTCATTGATGATATAGGCTACACTGGTATCCACGGTTATATTATTTTTTAATAGTTTGGTAAAAGGCTTTTTAGAATAATATATTACCGTATAACAGGTATGGTAACCATTATCATACAGAATAGAAGTCTTGGTAATGAAAGCCATATCTCCCAGCTCTCTTACTTCAATGGGATTTAAATAAAACTCCGGACAGAAAAGGGAAGCAAAAGAGCGGTCTCCCTGAAAAATGCCATACCAGTAAGAACCGCGGGCCTCGCTTATGGGACGGAATATCCTGCCGGAGGCTGCATCCTGAAAAATTGGCTGGGTAACCGGGATGTCCATATAAATACGGATGTTTTTTATGAATTCACCGTCCGTGAGCCGTTCCGCCAATTGACAGAAACCGGCTGCGTCGGGGGAATTGGAAATATTTTCATAAGGCTGGTACCCGGTCATATGAAACAGTTTTTTGTAAAATGGATGCGCTTCCAGACTTGTCTGTGTAACCAGTATTTTCCCGGTGAGATCATCAATCTGCGGCAATGTCATGGCCGATGCGGTCTGTTCGGATCGTATGGTATCCGCTAATACCATGTCATAGAGCTTTCCTTGAAAAAAGAAGAACATGGCCAGCATGGGAATCGTTATGATGACCAGCAGGTTCATGGTAAATTTTGTCTGCAGCTTCATATTGTTATAGCAGGTCATTCCTCTTTGAATCAGATTTTTCATCTTAACATTTTCTCCCTGTATTCCGACGGCGATAAACCGGTCAGTTTTTTGAAGCTTTTGCTGAAATAATTTCCGTTGCTGTAACCAACTTTATCTGAAATATCGGTGATCTGATATCGAGGGTCTGCTAAAAGTTCTTTTGCCTTTTTTATTCTGAAATCTGTCAGATACTGATTAATAGTCTGTCCTGTTTCATTTTTAAAATAAGTACATACGTAAGAGGCAGATAAAAAAACCTGACTGCTGATATCGCACACCGACAGGGATTCATCACTGTAATGGGAACGGATATAATCCTTAATCAAATAGATCGTGGAATTTTCCGGTACATAAGCCTGAATAGCCTCATAGAGCAGTTCTGTTTTCTTAATCAGATTCCGGTGGAGTTCCTGGAAGCTGAAACAGTCCTCAAGGAGTTTCATGGCATTTTCCTGCTCTATGGCCGGAGCCAGCTTGAGCTGCTGGCGGCAGTCTTCCAGAACCATAAAAAGTTTATAGTATAAATCCTTTATCTGGTGGGAAAAAATACTCTGACTCTGATTAAAATTTTCATAAAGCTGGAGAAGAAGATTTTTTATTGCATCCTGGTCTTTGGATAAAACCGCTTCCGACAGACCGGATACCCAGCAGTTGTCAGCAATCCTGTCTGTTTTACCAGAGGGTTTTGCCGTCATTGACTCTACGGTAAAAACGGTTCCGGAATCAAAGAAAAAGCTGCTTTGCATGAGCGAAACCGCACGGGCATAGGATTCATAGGCTTTCGAAATACCCACAGCCGTTTCTCCTATGCTGATATAATAATTCCCTGTCTGCTCAAAATAGTCTTTGAGAAAATTGCTGGTCCGGTCTAATGTCCAGCCGGAGGGAGGGTAAGGTGATACGATATGGAATATATGGTATTGTATATATTTGGAAACGTAATAAACCTGCATATGTGAAGGAGAAAGAAAATTTTCAAAATCCTCAAGCATATGGTCAATGATGTTTGAATCTGTATTGTTTTGTTCCAGCTTTACCAGGAAAGTGGTAAAGCATAGACCAGAACTGTTTTTAAGACCTAATTCCCGGATAAGGGGTTCAATGATTTCTTTGCTTTCTTTATAAGGACAGGTCAGAACAGCCGCCAGAGAAGAGGCAGTACCCCGGGAATAGTACAGTTCATTTTTTACGGTCTTCATATTCTGTCTGACACATTGGCAGGCTTCTTTTACTGAATTTATAACTTCTGCTGGATTTAAAGGTTTCTCTACATAATTAACTGCCTTTAAACGGATCGCTGCCTTTAAATATTCTTTATCCGAATAACCGCTCATAAAAATAAAGGCGGAATTGGGAAGCAGAATTTCCAGCTTTTCTACTAATTGAATACCATCCATTCTGGGCATACGGACATCGCATAAAACAATATCCGGTTTTACATCTTTTGCAATACGATAACCGCTTATACCATCTTCCGCATGGAACAGCTGAAGGATTCCCAGGGATTTCCAGTCAATGGAATCAGTCAATCCGGTTCTTGTAAGTTCTTCGTCATCTACGATCAATAATTTCACTAGAGTTCCCCTCCTGCAGATGTTTTTTCTTTTATTTTAGCAAAATTACTAAAAAAATCAATAGAATTGATACCATATTGTAATAATTGGCAACAAAACAAGGAAGAATATTACCCGGAATCAAAAAAAAATGCTATTTGATGTCTGCATTTATTATGCTAAACTGTTATTAGTTTTAGAAGGGAGGAAACAGCCGTGTCCGAATATGTTCTGGAATTAAAGGATGTTACAAAAATATTTCCTGGCGTAAAGGCCTTAAATCAAGTACATTTCAAGCTGAAAAAAGGTGAGATTCATGCTTTGATGGGAGAAAACGGGGCGGGAAAATCTACATTTATCAAGGTGATTACAGGTGTTCATCAGGCAGATGAGGGAGAACTGTTCTTAGACGGGAAAAAAGTGGAATTTAAGGGTCCTAAAGATGCACAGGCCGTCGGTATTGCAGCAGTTTATCAGCACCCGACCTCTTACCCGGACCTTACGGTTACCGAAAATATATTTATGGGTCATGAGATCATAAAGAACGGCATGATTCAGTGGAAACAGATGAACGAGGAAGCTGATAAGCTGTTAAGGGAATTGAACGCGGATTTTAAGTCTGCCGATGAGATGGGAAGTTTAAGTGTAGCCCAGCAGCAGGTGGTAGAAATTGCAAAGGCACTGTCCACCAACGCAAGAATCATCATTCTGGATGAGCCTACGGCAGCATTGACACAAAATGAATCGGAAGAACTTTACAGGATTATAGATAAGCTGAAGGCAGAGGGCGTGTCGATTATCTTTATCTCCCACCGGTTTGAAGATATGTACCGGCTTGCAGACCGGGTAACCGTTTTTCGTGATTCGAAATACATCGGTACTTATGATGTGGATGCGATAACGAATGCAGACCTTATTAAGGCTATGGTCGGCCGCGAGATCACAGACCTTTACCCCAAACCGGAGGTAACCATCGGCCCGGAGGTTTTACGGGTGGAAAATATTTCAAGAACAGGGTATTTTAAAGACATCAGTTTTTGCGTGCACCAGGGAGAAATCCTGGGACTGACCGGACTTGTAGGGGCAGGGCGGACGGAAGTGGTAGAAAGCATCTGCGGGATAACAAGACCAGATTCCGGAAGCATTTATCTGGAAGGGAGAATGGCGTCCATAAAGCACCCATCGGATGCCATGAAGGAAGGGATTATCCTTCTGCCGGAAGACCGTCAAAAGGAAGGCCTGATTATGAACTGGGGACTGGGGCGTAATGTTACGCTTCCGATCGTTGGGAAATATGCAAAATATGGAGTTACCGATGAAAAGAGGGAACGGGAGACAGCAAAGAGACTTTTGGAAGAAGTGGATACAAAAGCAGTATCTGTTTTTGATCCTGCAAGTTCCCTTTCCGGAGGGAACCAGCAAAAGGTAGTAGTGGCAAAGGCATTGAGTCAGGAGATGAAGGTTGTCATCATGGATGAACCGACGAAAGGCGTGGATGTAGGGGCAAAGGCAGAGATTTATCAGATCATGGGAGAGCTTGCTCAAAAGGGATATGCCATAGTTCTCATTTCTTCTGAAATGCCGGAAATCATGGGGATGAGTGACCGCATTTTGGTTATGTGCGGCGGCAGGCTAACCGGTGAACTGTCAAGAGAAGAGGCAACACAGGAAGCGATTCTTCAATATGCTATGGAAAAATCAGAAAAGGATGGGAGGGATTCGAAATGACTGAGAAAAAAAGCTTAATTAAGCGGGTTACAGGTTCCAGGGAAGCCAGCCTGCTGTTCATTCTGATAACCCTCTGTATTATTATACAGGTACTCAGCCCTTCATTTCTGACAGCCAAATCCATAATGGATATGTTAAAAAATAATGCGGTTATCATGATTATGGCGTTGGGAATGTTGTGTGTACTGCTGATTGGAGGAATTGATATATCCATAATCTCCACATTGGCATTTTCCGGTATGACCGTAGGGATGCTTTTAAAATATCATGTAATTGAAAATACATTTTTATTATTTTTAATTGCAATTTTCATTGGTGCTTTGTGCGGAGCATTCATAGGGATCGTGGTTTCTAAGGGAAAAGTGCTTCCCATCATTGCAACGATGGGCTTTATGTATATTTACAGAGGATTTGCTTATCTGATTGCCAAAAGCCAGTGGGCAAGTGCGGAGAATCTGGGAGAGTTTAAAAATTTTGCATTGGGGAAAAAACTAGGCTTTGGCCTGATAAATAACGTTGTCGTTATCGTCCTGATATGCTATGTTATTTTTTTCATCGTTATGAAATGGACCAGAACAGGAAGAAAGATCTATGCGGTAGGAAGTAACCCGGAGGCAGCAGATATTTCCGGAATCAATACATTAAAAATCAAGCTGCTCGTCTATACACTTATGGGAATGCTGGCAGGCTTATGCGGTGCGCTTGCAGTTGCAGTCTATTCATCCGCCCAGCCAAACATGCTTTACGGAAAAGAAATGGATGTAATCGCTGCCTGTGTCATTGGAGGCGTAAGCATGAATGGCGGACGGGGAACGGTAGTCGGAGCATTTTTAGGATCTTTGATTTTAGCGGTTGTGGCAAAAGCCCTGCCTCTTGTTGGGATTGAATCAATCGTACAGAATACGGTAAAAGGCGGCATAATCATGACAGTAATCATTTTTAATGCTGTGGCCCAGCGCATGATGCAGAAAGAAAACTTAAAAAGAAGGGAGATTTGACCATGGCAGGAAAATCGGGAAGAAGCATATCTGCACAAGAAGACCGTAACTGGAAAAAAAGACTGTTTACCTGGGAAGGAACACTGATCGTTCTGTTTCTCATTGTAAACCTGTTCTGTATGAGTATCTCACCAAACTATAAACTTACCAATGTTCTTCGTGAGATGCCAAAGTACTTAACTGAGGTATTCCTGCTGCTGCCTATGGCATACATTCTTATTTTGGGAGAGATTGATTTATCGGTGGGAGCATCGGTCTGCCTGTCTGCAACAGTCGCCTGTCTGGCAGGAAATGCCGGTGTCCCGTTCCCGGCCGTCATACTGATCGGTATTCTGGTGGGAACGGCCTGTGGTCTTTTTAACGGGATTATCCTCACCGTGTTTACGGAATTGCCCTCCATGATCGTTACGTTAGCGACTCTGATTATATTCCGCGGGATTGCAGAGGTTGCACTGGGAAGCGGAGGGTCGGTATCCTTAAGGAACAATCAAGGTTTTCGTGCAATCGGGGGTAAAATAGGCCCGGTTCCTTATATATTCTTTGTTGTTATCCTGGCAGCTGCCATATTTACTTTCATTTTAAGCAGGACTACATTCGGACGAAACCTTTATGCCATAGGAAGCAGCCGGCTGACATCCTATTATTCCGGAATCCATGTTAAAAAAGTTCGTATCATTGTTTATTCTGTCACTGGACTGATGGCCGGGATCAGTGCCATGTTTCTGGTTTCCGTACTATACGGAGCCAATACTACAACAGGCAGCGGTTTTAACCTGGATTCCATAGCCATGGCTGTATTTGGCGGAGTTTCCACAGCGGGGGGGAAAGGGAAATTATCCGGTGCGTTGATATCGGCAATGATTATCATCTGTCTGAGAATCGGATTGGGTCAGATCAATATGAATCCACAGGTCATATTGGTTATTCTGGGAACGCTGCTCATTCTGGCAGTTATGCTCCCCTCCGTTTTTAAAAATGTAAGAATAAAAAGGAAGCTGTCGGGAAACAAATAACTTTGATACTTGACACCAAGGGGTGTTTTGTATAAAAAAAGAGGGAGGTTATCTCAAAATGAAAAAACAAATGGTTTGTGCATTACTGTGTACTGCAATGATATCGGGAGTTCTTGCAGGATGCGGCAATAAGGCAGATGCGGGAAAAGAACAGACATCAGCCCAGAATACGGAAGCGGCGGCCGGAGAAAGCGCTGACAGTTCTGCCGGCAAGACCTATGCGGTCATTACCAAAGCAGCCGGCAACCCCTATAGTGAGAAGATGGCGCAGGGGTTTAAAACGGTGATTGAAAAAGAAGGAGGAACCTGCATCATTAAGCAGCCGGAATCTGCTACTGCAGATGCACAGGTTTCTGTAATCCAATCCCTGATTTCCCAGGGAGTGGATGCCATCTGTATTGCAGGTAATGATGAAAATGCCCTGCAGGCAGCCTTAGAGGATGCCATGGCCGCAGGGATCAAGGTATCCTGCCTGGATTCCAAGGTGAACAAGGACAGCCGGCAGACATTTGTCAATCAGGCAGGTACAAAAGAAATCGGCCAGGCTTTGATGGATGCTGTTTATGACATTTCAGGCGGTGAGGGAGACTGGGCAATTCTTTCCGCCACGTCTCAGGCTACCAACCAAAATGCGTGGATAGAAGCCATGAAAGAAGTGATGAAGGAAGAAAAGTATGCAAAGTTAAATCTGGTGGAAGTTGCCTATGGGGATGATGAGCCACAGAAATCGACTGATCAGACACAGGCCCTTTTATCCAAATATCCGGATTTGAAGGTAATCTGTGCACCGACTACGGTAGGTGTCAATTCAGCTGCAAAGGTTCTTCAGGATGAAAAATCAAAAGTAAAACTTACAGGTCTTGGCCTGCCTTCAGAAATGGCTGAATACATTGGGGATGACGATGCTCACTCCTGTCCTTACATGTATTTATGGAACCCTATTGATGAAGGTTCTCTTGGGGCCTATACTTCCATCGCTCTTGTAAACGGAACCATCACAGGAAAAGCGGGCGATACATTCACAGCAGGTGAAATGGGAGATTATGAAGTGATTGAAGCATCAGATGGCGGAACCGAAATTATTCTTGGACCTCCATTTAAGTTTGACTCTTCCAATATTGATGAGTGGAAATCTGTTTATTAAACATTTCTTCGAAAAAGGAATACCGGGAATTAATTATTCCCGGTATTCCTTTTTTTGTGTTTGCCCGCCATGGGCATAGTCTAATCGGTACAGGACCGCAGTGTACTCTGTCAGCGGGAAACCATGTATAATTTCTTATGTTTTTAACTCAATTTTCTTACGAATCTTTTTTCATTTTCTCATAAATAAATGTTGATTTATAAAAAAAGCAATCTTAAAATAATAGTATTAGAACAATAACTTGAGGAGAGTATAGATGTTTAATATTGCTATTTGTGATAATGACAAAAAAGATTGTTTAAAAATTGAAGCAATTGTCAAAAACTATATGAATATGAATACGAAATTTATTCCATATAAAATAAATATTTTTAAATCAGGAGAAGAATTACTGGAATTTCATGATAAACTTGATTTAGTATTCCTTGATATCGCCATGGAAGGTATAAATGGTATTCAGACTGGTAAGAAACTACATTATACAAACAAAAATGTTAAGATCGTATATACAACTAATTATCAGCAATATTGTATACAGGCAATAAATAGAGTTCATGCTTTTGCATATTTAGAAAAACCTGTTAAAAAAAATAAGGTAGATGAGCAGCTTAATGAAATTATACAATACATAAAAGAAGAACATGAAAAAATAGAAATCGTAACATTTGAAATTATAGAAATTACAAAGGAAGCTACAATAGAAAATAAAATTAAAAATTTTGAAGTAAAAGATATACTATATTTTGAATATATTGATCGGAAAATAAAAATAAAGCTTGAAAATGAAGAATATTTCTTTATAGATAAAATGAAATATTTAACATCAAGGATGCAGGAACATAATTTTGAAATCTGTCATCAATGTTATTTAGTAAATTTAAGTCGTATAAAAAAAATAAGGGGTTATGAAGTCTTTCTTGATAATAATGAAAAACTTCCGGTATCACAAAAGAAATCAGCTGACTTCAGAAGAAAATTAAATAAATTTATACAAAGCAGTATATAGGAGAAGAAATGGAAGATTATATAGTTTTTTTATTTGGAATTATAATTTCATGTATGATTAACAATATTATATTATTTCAATTTATAGAAGATAGAAATGAAAGAATTTATACAAGTAAATTTATTTATATATTAGTAAAAACAGGATTATACCTGCTTATTATATGTATTAATATAATGCAGCAGCCAATCCTTAATGTTATCAGCTGGATTCTTTTATTTAGTACTGTGAATATTTTATTGTATGATAATATAAATACTAAAAAAATCAATCGATTTTTAGAAGTTTCTATATTAATTTTAATATTATCATTCTGTGAAACTGTTGGTGTATTTATACTGGAATTTATATTGTGGAAGTTTAATATACAAAATATTCAAACTATTATGAAAGAAAGTATGGAAATAACCTTTTCTAAATTAGTAGTACTGATTTTTTATTTAGTAATTTCAAAGTTTTGGAGGAATGGCATGTATGGAAAGTTTACTAAAACTCAGTTTTGGATTGAGTTTGTAATGATTTTATTCAGTATTGCTAATTTATCTGTACTTATTTCTGTTATTTCAAAAATAACCAGTGGTACAGAACATTTACTCTTACTGATTAATATGGCTTTTATGTTATTAGCTGATATATATTTCCTATACTTTGCAAGGTTTGCTGAAAAATACAATCATCTTAAAGTAAAATTAAGACTTTTAGAGCAGCAGTCTTTGCTTCAATATGAATACTATGCAGAGCAGGAAGAAAAATATAATGAATCCGTTAAAATTTTACATGATGTAAATAAACATCTAAAAATGATAGAGAATTTGTATCAGGCAAAGGAAGACCAGATTGCTATATCATATACACAGGAAATAAGCCAGATGCTGCTGCCTCTGACTTTAGAAGAATATACAAATAATCCGATTCTAAATGTTTTGTTAAATGATAAAAAGAAAATTGCCAATTTTCATAACATCAGATTTAACATGGAAATAGGTGTTGTTGATATCAGTTTTATGGAACCAATTGAAGTTACTACAATATTCGGAAATCTGCTGGACAATGCAATAGAAGCATGTGATATGGTTCCAAAAAACAAATTTATCGAAATGAAGCTGGATAAATATAACGACTTTATCGTAATTAATATCAAAAACAGTTCAATGCCTATTGAAAAATGGCATTTTGGCAAACCAATATCAAAGAAAGGCAAAAATCATGGAATTGGTTTGCTGAATGTAGAAAATATAATCAAAAAGTACAACGGCTGCATGGTCTTAGAGGAGGAAGCTATGAAATTCAGTTGTAAAATTATATTTAATCAATAGATGTTTATGGTAATCAGGGAGCCTGCTTTGCAGTGCTCCTTTTTATGTTGATTTGCACAAATTCTGTAAGATATACATAAAAACTGTAAGTTATGTGTCTGATATTGAAATTGCAATAATGAAGTGAGAAAATAATGTGGCCACCAAGAAATATCATAAAAATTTAAAAAAGAAAGGAGAATACATTATGAAAAAAGAGTTTAAAAAAATGTCATTGGAACTGGTATCAAAGGCTGTTTTAAAGTCAGCAGAAAAGGAAGTAAATTCTGCCTGTTTCTTTATTGGTTACCAGCCTCAGCTTCCCAAAGATATATTGAAATTAAAAAAAATTTAAATGCATGAAACATTAAAGGGGAGCAGACTTATGGGGGCAGGAAAATTCCATCGAGTTATATGGTCTATTGGGGATACGGGGTTACGGACAAATGGAAACCTGACAATCATCAGCTATCAACCCATCAGTTAAATTTATTTTAATTGATGGGCTGTCTTAATAACTGACCCTCTATTCGAATGAAAGGAATGAATGTTATGAAGAAGGTTGCTTTGGTAAGTCCTTTAAGAACAGCAGTCGGCTCCTTTAACGGGGCTCTTTCGCCTGTAAGTGCTCCTGAATTGGCGGCAACAGTCATCAAAGCCTGTCTTAAGCAAAGTAATTTGGAAAGTTCTATTATTGACAAGATCTATTTGGGAAATGTCCTTCAGGCCGGTATTGGCCAGAATCCAGCCAGGCAGGCTGCAGTTAAGGCAGGAATACCTGTTGATATACCAGCATCTACGATAAACACTGTCTGTGGATCAGGACTTCATACTGTCGCTTTGGCCTATGATATAATTCTGGCAGAACAGGGCAGTGTAGTTTTGGCCGGAGGAATGGAAAGCATGTCAAATGCCCCATATTTACTAAGGAACGCAAGAAATGGTTACAGACTTGGTAATGGTGAATTAATAGACAGTCTGGTTACGGATGGTCTTACCTGTTCTCTAAATAATTATCATATGGGAATTACTGCAGAAAATGTTGCTGAAAAATATAACATATCAAGGATCGAGCAGGATGAATTTGCATATGAAAGCCATAGGAAGGCAGCGGAAGCAAAAAACAGGAAAGTCTTTGAAAGTCAGATTGTTCCTGTAACATATAAAAAGAAGAAGGAAGATATTTGTTGTTCTGAAGACGAACATGTCAGAGCAGATACGACAAAGGATAAGCTGTCACATTTAAGGACGGTATTCAAAACGGCTGGAACGGTTACTGCCGGAAATGCTTCGCCGATAAGCGATGGAGCGGCGGCAATGCTGGTAGTATCGGAAGATAAGTGTAAAGAGTATGACTTAAAGCCGTCAGCTTATATTAAGGGCTATTCTCTTGTTGGTATTGATCCGGCATATATGGGTATGGGCCCGGTAAAAGCAGTTTCAACACTGCTTAAGAAAATGGACTTATCGATTGATAAAATCGATCTTTTTGAATTAAATGAAGCATTTGCTTCACAATCTTTGGCAGTAACCCATGAACTTGGGATTGATCCAGGAAAGCTTAACGTAAACGGCGGAGCAATCGCAATCGGTCATCCTGTAGGTGCAAGCGGAGCCAGGATATTGGTAACATTGGTGCATGAGATGATACGAAGAAATACACATTACGGCGTAGCAGCCTTGTGTATCGGAGGTGGGATGGGAATAGCAATGCTGGTTGAAAATGCATTCAGTTAAAATATATATTTCCACTCGCCGGAAAGGAATCATTAAAAATTATTATACATAGAAAGGAAAATGTATATGAAACAAGAAGAGATTCTTTCACTTTATTCCATGCCTGCGTCCAGTCCAAGCTATGGCCGTCCGCCATGTCGTTTTATAAATAGAGAATATTTTACAGTCCGATATGAATCCGATCCGGCTTTGATCCGGCAGGCTGTTCCGGAGCCGCTGAAACCGGATGGAAGCAATACTGTTTTATATGAATGGATTAAAATGCCTGATTCGTCTGGGTTAGGATGCTATGAGGAAAGCGGTGTTGTGATTCCCTGTACATTTAATGGGGAGCCATGTAATTTTACAGCTCAAATGTATTTAAATAATGGTCCCGCCATTCTTGGCGGACGTGAAATATGGGGATTTCCTAAAAAATGGGGACGGCCCAGTCTTAGGGTTGAAGAAACTGAAACATTAACCGGCACCTTACACTATAATAATATCCTGGTGGCCATGGGTACAATGCCTTTCAAATACAACGTTCTGGATGAGAAAGATATCGCCAGGACCATAGCTAAAACACAGGTTAATTTAAAAATAATTCCTGATGTAGACGGCAGCCTTAAAATTGCACAGTTAGCAGCATATAATCTGGATACTATTGTAGTAAAAGGTGCCTGGTCAGGACCGGCAAGATTAAATCTGTTCCCCCATGTCAATGCGCCGGTAGCAGACTTGCCTGTTAAGGCTTGTATTGACGGAAAACACTTTATTGCAGATTTAACGCTGCCGTATGCAAGTGTATTGCATGATTATCTAAACTGATCAAAGGAGGATAAGGCATGAAAAACAAATTAATAACTGCCAGAGAAGCAGTCAGTAAGGTTAAAGATGGTGACACAGTTATGATTGGAGGCTTTTTGGCAGGAGGCCATCCGGAAAAACTGGTAAATGCACTTCTCAACACAAATTCCGCTGGTGATCTAGCGGTTATTTCCAATGATACAGGTACACCCGACTTATCTATTTATCAACTGGTGAAAAGCGGCAGGGTAAAACGGATTTTCGCCTCCTATATAGGCGCCAACCCAGAAACAGGAAGGCTCCTTATGACAGGTGAAGCAAAGGTCCAGTTATTTCCCCAGGGAACTCTTGCTGAAAAAATCCGTGCCGGCGGTTCCGGACTTGGGGGCGTTTTAACACCGGTAGGTATCGGTACCCTTGTAGAAGAGGGAAAGAAAAAAATTGAAATAGAAGGGAAGGAGTATTTGCTGGAATTACCGCTAAAAGCAAACGTTGCCTTCATAAAAGCATATAAGGCTGATGAAGCAGGCAATCTCACCATCAAAGGCTCTGCACGTAACTTTAATATTGTTATGGCTACAGCTGCAGACTATGTAATAGCAGAAGTTGATGAATACGTACATACAGGGGAAATTGATCCAAATCATGTCAATGTACCCGGAATATTTGTAGACGCAATTGTAAAGGTGGCATCATAATATGAATAATAGAGAATTTATTGCAAAAAGGATTGCAAAAGAACTTAAAGACGGTGATGTTGTAAATCTGGGAGTCGGTATGCCTACAATGGTTGCAAACTACATACCTGATCATGTTGAGGTTATGCTGCAGGCAGAAAATGGCATTCTTGGCGTCGGACCGAAACCTGAGCAGGGAAAAGAAAGAATCGATTGCATTGATGCTGGCGGTAATTATGTTACAACAGTAAAAGGAGCCAGTTTTTTTGACAGTTCGTTCTCATTTTGCATCATCCGTGGAGGACACGTGGATATTACTGTTTTAGGTGCTCTTGAAGTTGATGAGGAAGGAAATGTGGCAAACTGGATGATTCCGGGTAAAAAGGTACCGGGCATGGGAGGTGCCATGGATCTGGTTGTCGGAGCTAAGAAGGTGATTTTAGCTATGGAGCATGTATGCAAAGACGGATCACCTAAAATACTGAAAAAATGCAGGCTGCCGCTGACCGCCGTAAACGTGGCCAAGACTATTGTAACCGAAATGGCTGTCATTGATATTGTTCCGGAAAAGGGGCTTGTATTAAAGGAAATTGCTCCGGGCCTGTCGCCTGAAGACGTTCAAAAGGCAACTGAGGCAAAGCTTACAGTTTCACCGGATTTAAAGGTAATTGATGTTTAGAATCAAATGATTAATTTCATAGTATGGAAAAATTCACGGCAGATACTGTTTTGCAGGCGTATCTGCCGTGTCTGAAAAGAGCTTATAAAATTCTAAAGTGATGAGCAGGATGATCAGATGGAAAGATTTATGATAGAGAAGCTTTTGTTTTATAATATTATTCCAGAGGATGATGTAGAAATCTATAAATTTGGCATAGAGTGTCTTGTTTTAAAACTAATTCACTGTATATCCTATCTCAGTATTGCTGCCTGTTTAAGGCTGGTACCTGAGTTAATGGTTATAGGGGGAGTGTTAATTCCGCTGAGAAGAAGCGCAGGGGGATATCATGCAAAGACAAAGACAGGGTGTTATATGTTTTCCTGCTTCTATGTTTTTATTATTCTTTTAGTGTCCAAAGCTGAAATAAATCAGATTGTGTGGTGGGCGGCATTAGCTTTTTCGGATGGGATCATTTTTTTAATGAGTCCTTTAGATAACAACAATAAAAAATTAGATAAAAAAGAAATTGTTTATTATAGAAAAAAAACATGGTATATTCTTATTATGGTAAATATAATGTGTATATTACTGACAGTGTTTCATTTTTATAAGATCGGAAGTCTTTTGTGCCTGGGAATTTGCGCTGCGGCCGGTTTATTGCTGCTTCATAAAATAACTGTTTTTATAAATATGAAATCAATCGAAAGACTGTCATAATTTTATTAAACTAAAAAAGCAATGAAAGTTTCTTCTGCCTGTATTTTCATTAAGAAAAAAACATAACCGCAGTTCAGCAATTATTTCAGCTGAACTGCGGTTTTTTATATCTTTTTCATAATCTTTCTTAACAGTCATACCCGATTGCTTTTTTCGGACAGACAGAAGCACATTTTCCGCATTGGATGCAGTCCGGATGACTTAACAGATCACCTTTGTAATCATACGGCACAATACCGATGGGACATTTTTTCTCACAAAGTTTACAGGAAACACAGGAATCAGATATTTTTAAAACACGTTCACTTTTACGAAACCGGCTGATCCAGGAAGCAATCGTTCCCATTGGACAGAAGTTGCACCAGGTACGATGATTGAAGAAAAGGGAGAGTATGATACCTATAACAGTAGTGACTACGATAATGCGGTAAAAAACCATACCTATTCCATAGGGGTTTCCCCAGTTCTGCTTTATTCCGAAACCGAACATACCCAGCATAAAAACCACCATAAAAATTCGAAAACCCGTAGATTTAAGAAATTTTGGAACGGCTTTGCTGTTGCTGAACCTGGAAACAACATTGTCGTAAAAATTACCGCGGGGACAAAGATTGCCGCACCAGTAGCGTCCTTTAAAAAGAGACACAGTAATTGGAGCAATCATGCAGATGGCAGCAGCTGCAGCAAAACGCAGATCAAAAAGACTTAATGTGACAAAGGCAATGAGAAGCAGAAAAGAATATTTTTTCCAAAGTAAAGATAAATTTTTCATAAGTTCCTCCTGTTAATAAAAAATTATGCAGATTAAGAGCAGAATAACTGTCTGATAAAATGCAATGCAATTATCATTATAATGATTTATAAAATGATATCTGTGACTAAATCACTTTATGTTAATTGATCTGAATAGGAAAGTGACAAACAAGGACGATGTATTAAACTGGATGTCTTAAAAAGGCAGGCTACACTTTTAAACTGCCGGTTTTTGGCAGCAGCCTTTTCTTAGGCCTATATTATAGAAAATAAATCAAGTATTTTTTATAAAGAACGGTGACAACCGGCGGGGAACATGGTAAAATAACGATTGTGCCATCTGGAAAAGGCTGGCATAATATTGGAGAAAAGGATGAGGAACTATGGAAACCGATATGACGAGAGGCAATCCGCTTCCAATCATTTTAAAATTCACACTTCCGCTTTTGATTGGAAATGTATTTCAGCAGCTTTATAATATGGTTGATACCATTATCGTAGGCCGTTTTGTAGGCCCGGATGCACTGGCAGCGGTTGGCTCGACCGGAACCATCATGTTTTTAGTTATAGGATTTTCCCAGGGCATGAGTACAGGGTTTACAGTCCTGACGAGCCAGCGGTTCGGCGCAGGGGATTCAAACGGTGCAAGACGTTCTGTTGCTAACGGTATCCTGTTGTCAGCCCTGGTCATCCTATTTATGACAGCAGTCAGTCTTTCCTTTATGAAACCTCTTCTTAAGCTGATGAACACGCCTGAGAATATTCTGGAGGATGCCCATACATATATTTCCATCATTTGTATTGGAATCGTGGCAAATGTATTTTACAATCTGTTTTCCTCCTTCCTCCGGTCAGTTGGAAACAGCCGGATTCCTCTTATGTTTCTGTTGTTTTCTGCCTCATTGAATGTAGTGCTGGATCTCATGTTTATCATAAATTTAAAAATGGGAGTAGCCGGAGCGGCCTGGGCAACCAATGTTTCCCAGGGAATATCCGCAGTTCTCTGCATATTCTATATCTGTAAAAAAGTACCGGTACTGACGCCGGAGAGACATCACTGGAAGCTTAATCAGTCGGACACCAGACATCAGCTTTCTGTGGGTATTCCTATGGCGCTTCAGTTTGGGATAACAGCCTCAGGGACCATGATCATGCAGTCTGCCATTAACTTATTCGGTTCAACGGCGGTTGCTTCCTATACGGCGGCAAGCAAATTCCAGAGCATGGTTGTTCAGGGAATGATAGCCATGGGGCAGACCATGGCTACCTATGCCGGCCAGAATTTTGGCAAGAGAGATTTTAAAAGAATCCGGCTTGGAGTCAGGCTTGCATTGGGTACGGAGATACTCTATGCCCTGTTTTGTTCCGCTTTGGTATGTTTAAGCCTTCCGTATATTTTAAAGCTGTTTTTTTCCGGTAATGTAGATATAACGGTAATGCTTCCATGGGCGAAAACGTATACCTGTCTGTGTGCTGCTTTTTATATCCCCCTTGGAACAATTTTCATATTCAGAAATACCATGCAGGGATGCGGTTATGGATTTCTTCCAATGATGGGAGGAGTAGTAGAACTTGCGGCAAGGCTGGTAACTGCGGCATTGGCGGTCCGGCTGGTAAGCTTTTCCTTATCCTGTGCATGTGATCCTGCGGCCTGGACCAGTGCGGCTATATTTACAGGGATTTCTTATATCTATGTCATGAGAAAGGTGGAAGAAAATACCATAGAACCGCTTGAGGAAAGTCTGGCTGTTTTCTAGTTTAATTTTCTCAATTTATTATTGATTTATAGAATAATATTTAGTATATTATGTAATAGATTATCTTAAGCAATACTTGAAGGGAGAATCGTGATGATTAAAGTAGCTGTAGATGCCATGGGCGGTGACTATGCACCGATTGAGATGGTTGCCGGTGCCGCCGCAGCTGTGAATGTGAATAAAGAGATCCAGGTTCTCTTAGTAGGGCAGGAGCAGATCATATCTGAGGAACTTTCAAAATATACGTACAACAAAGACCAGATACGGATTGTGAATGCGGCAGAGGTAATCGAGACGGAAGAACCTCCGGTCAATGCCATACGAAAGAAGAAAGATTCTTCCATCGTTGTGGGAATGAATCTGGTAAAACAAAAGGAGGCGGATGCGTTTGTATCAGCCGGCAGTTCAGGTGCCATACTAGTAGGAGGACAGGTAATCGTCGGACGGATCAAAGGAGTGGAAAGACCACCGCTGGCGCCGCTTATCCCGACGGAAAAAGGCGTTTCCCTGCTGATTGACTGCGGAGCCAATGTGGATGCCAGACCGTCCCATTTAGTTCAATTTGCAAGCATGGGTTCCATTTACATGAAACATGTTATGGGAGTTAAGAATCCAAGAGTGGCCATTGTCAATATCGGCGCAGAGGAAGAAAAGGGAAATGCGCTTGTAAAAGAAACCTTTCCCCTGTTAAAGGAATGCAAGGATATTCATTTTACCGGAAGCATTGAGGCCAGGGAGATTCCGCATGGCGGAGCAGATGTCATTGTTTGTGAGGCATTTGTGGGCAATGTTATCCTGAAACTCTATGAAGGAGTGGGTGCGACCTTGTTGAACAAGGTAAAAAGCGGTATGATGGGAAGTTTAAGAAGCAAAATTGGAGCATTGCTTGTGAAACCTGCTTTGAAGGAAACCTTAAAATCATTTGATGGCTCTCAGTACGGCGGTGCACCGCTTCTGGGGCTGAATGGTCTGGTCGTAAAGACCCATGGGAATTCAAAGGCAGCAGAAGTGAAAAATTCAATACTTCAATGCGTAACCTTCAAAGAGCAGGGAATTAATGATAAGATAAGAGAAAGTCTTAAAATGAAAAAAGAAAATCAAGAATAGGAGAGAGGAAGGAAAAATGGAATTTGAAAAGTTACAGAACATTATTGCTGAGGTATTAAATATTGAGCCGGATGAGGTGACCATAAATTCTACTTTTGTAGATGACCTTGGCGCCGATTCTCTTGATGTGTTCCAGATCGTTATGGGCATTGAGGAAGAATTTGATATTGAGATTCCAACTGAAGTGGCTGAAAATATTGTTAGTGTAAATGATGCAGTAGAACAGATCAAGAGTGCTTTAAATTAATAGATGTGGGTGCTGCCGGGGGCTATTGGGCCTGTCCGCAGCACCTTCTTTCATAATGGAGAAAGAGGTGCAGTATGAGCAGGAATTTAAAAGAACTGGAGGAGCAGATTGGTTACCGTTTTGTGGACAGGCATCTTATGACACAGGCTATGACCCACAGCTCCTATGCCAATGAACACCGCTTTAATAAACTGGAATGCAACGAGCGGCTGGAGTTTTTAGGTGATTCTGTGCTGGAAATAGTTTCCAGTGATTGTCTGTATCACAAATATCCGTTAAAGCCGGAGGGTGATCTGACAAAGATAAGAGCCAGCATAGTATGTGAGCCGACTCTTGCTTACTGTGCGGAGGATTTAAGGCTTGGGGAATACCTGCTTCTGGGTAAGGGAGAAGAGGCTACCGGCGGCCGGGGCCGTGCCTCCATCGTGTCGGATGCCATGGAGGCACTGATCGGAGCCATTTATCTGGACGGTGGTTTTGCTAATGCAAAAGAGTTTATCCTTCGTTTCATCATGAATGATCTGGAACATAAGCAGCTCTTTTATGATAGCAAGACTATCTTGCAGGAGATTGTACAAAGCCAGACGGAAGAACCGTTAAGTTATGTGCTTTTGCGGGAAGATGGACCGGATCACAATAAGATATTCGAGACGCAGGTTCTGATTGGGGACAGAGCTATTGGACAGGGGACCGGGAGGACGAAAAAAGCAGCGGAACAGGTAGCTGCTTACCATGGGATCCTTAGTCTCAAAAAAATGGAAACACCCTGCGGGCATACTTCTGTGTCCCGAAAACATAGACAATAATACCTTTACGCCCGATAAAGCGGGGCGGGCCCTGTCCAGAAAACCTGGACAATATTATAG
>CAYOCB010000016.1:0-54971 GCA_964402355.1 uncultured Lacrimispora sp. | reverse complement strand
AAACACCCTACGGGTATACCTTTATGTCCAGAAAACCTGGACAATATTATAGAAACACCCTACGGGTATACCTTTATGTCCAGAAAACCTGGACAATATTATAGAAAAGAAAGGGCAGGCCGTATATGGCTTGTCAGCGTGGAGTATGTATTTAAAAAGTATTGAGATACAGGGGTTTAAATCATTTGCCAATAAAATAATATTTGAATTTCACAACGGGATCACCGGTATTGTAGGACCCAATGGCAGCGGAAAGAGCAATGTTGCAGATGCCGTCCGCTGGGTACTGGGCGAGCAGAAGGTAAAGCAGCTTCGAAGTTCCAGCATGCAGGATGTGATTTTTTCCGGAACGGAGCTTCGAAAGCCCCAGGGCTTTGCCTATGTTGCCATTACGCTTGATAATTCGGATCATCATCTGGCCATTGACTATGACCAGGTGACTGTTTCCAGAAGAGTTTACCGTTCCGGTGAAAGTGAGTATATGATCAATGGCAGTGCCTGCCGGTTAAAGGATATATATGAATTGTTCTATGATACCGGTATCGGGAAAGAGGGCTATTCCATCATCGGTCAGGGGCAGATCGATAAAATCCTGAGCGGAAAGCCGGAGGAACGCCGGGAACTGTTTGATGAGGCGGCCGGCATTGTAAAATTCAAACGGAGAAAGGCCATTTCCCAGAAAAAGCTGGAGGATGAAAAACAGAATCTGGTCCGGGTAAATGACATCCTTTCAGAGCTGGAAAAACAGGTAGGGCCGCTTGCCAGGCAGTCCGAGGCGGCAAAGGAATATCTTCGTTTAAAGGAAGAACTGAAGAAATACGATGTAAACCTGTTTTTAATGGAAACAGAGGGCTTACGGATTCAGATAAAAGAAAATGATGAAAAGGAGTCCATTGTTTCCAGGGATCTGGAAGATGCCAAACAGGCATCAGAAGGAATCCGGGAAGAATATGAAGCTCTGGATACATATTTATCCGAACTGGATGAAGCTATTAATGGAGTACGGAATGAAAAAAATCATTCCAATATGGAAAAAGGAAATCTGGAAGGACGTATCAACGTATTGAGGGAACAGATCAATACGGAACAGATGAATGCGGAGCACATTGCCGGGCGGGTCCGGGCTATTCATTCTGAGCTTGATATAAAAAAGGCCCAGGCCGCTTCCTATGAGGAAGAACGTACCCAGATTGCCGGTCAGGTTCAATCAGCGGTGGAGAGGCTTAAGGAAGCTGAGAAAGTCCTGGCTGCCGAGGAAGAACAGATTCATCGTTTGGAGCAGCAGATCGAGAACGGGAAGGGCAGTATCATTGATGTTCTTAATGAAAAAGCAGCCTTAAACGCAAAACAGCAGCGGTATGAGACCATGCTGGAACAGGTTCATGTACGCCGCTCTGAAGTGTGCCAGAAGCTTTTAAAGTTCAAAAGCGATGAGTCGGAGCAGGAAGAACAGTTGGCCGCTCTGCAAAAGGAAGCTGATGAAATCCAAGCCGGGCTTTCTGAATTGGAAAATGCCAGGGCTTTAAACGAAGGCCGGACAGAGGAACTGGAAGGTGAGGTCCGCAGGCTTAACAAGAACTTAAATGACAGGCAGCAGGAATATCACACCAGCTATACGAAGCTGGAATCTCTCAAAAATATTGCCGAACGGTACGAAGGTTATGGCGGCAGCATCCGCCGGGTCATGGAGGTCAGGGACCGGGTATACGGCATCCACGGCGTTGTGGCAGATTTGATTACGGTTCCTCAAAAATATGAGATCGCCATTGAGACGGCTCTTGGAGGAAGCATTCAGAATATTGTAACGGATTCAGAACAGACAGCCAAGCAGCTCATTGAATATCTGAAGAAGAACCGCTATGGAAGAGCCACCTTCCTGCCTCTTACCAGCATCGGGAACAAAAACTCCTTTAACCAGGAAAAGGCATTATCGGAACCGGGGGTACTGGGACTGGCCAATTCCCTTGTGGAGACTGATAAACAATATGAAGGTCTGATGAACTATCTGTTAGGCCGGGTGGTGGTCGTGGATACCATTGACCATGCCATTGCTCTTGCGAAGAAGTTCCAGTATTCCTTACGGATTGTAACCCTGGAAGGAGAACTGCTTAATGCAGGCGGATCCATGACAGGCGGTGCCTTTAAAAATACCAGCAACCTTCTGGGTCGGAAGCGCGAGATCGAAGAACTGGAAGAAGCCTGCACAAAAGCCCTTAAAGATGCAGAACGGATAGAAAAAGATCTGGTGATGAGTGAAGGGTTCCTTGCAGAAAGCAGGGAAGAACTGGAACGGATCCGGACAGAAAAACAGCAGCTTGATCTGAAGCAGAATACAGTTAAAATAAACATTCACCGGATCGAGGATAAAAAGGCAGAAATCAAGGAATCCTACGGAGATCTGGAACGGGAAAATGGTCAGCTTGAGGTTCAGATAAAGGAAATCGGTGCCAGTCAGCAGGAACTTACGGAAGCTGTGGATAAACTGGAAAAACAGAATCTGGAAACCAATGGGGAACTGGAAGACTTAAACGGCATGCTGGATAAAGCCAGGGCGGATAGGGAACAGTATTCCAGGGATCTGTCTTCCGTACAGATGGAGGCCTCTGGATTAAAGCAGAAGGACGATTTTGTATTAGAGAACATACGGCGTGTAAAGGAAGAAATCCATCGGCTGGAAGAGGAACTTACAGGGCTGTCTGACGGCAGCGGCAGTTCCAATTTGATCATTGAAGAGAAACAAAAGGAAATTGAGTTTTTAAAAGGTCAGATCGGGGAAGCGGAAAACCATGCACAAGAACTGGAACGCATTGTCAATGAGAAGGTGGCTCAAAAAGAAGCCAGGGCCAGAGATCAGAAAGAGCTGTTCCGCAAGAGGGAGGAGCTGACAGAACGGATCAGCCTTCTGGATAAAGAATTATTCCGGCTGCAGAGTCAGAGGGAAAAGTTTGATGAACGGATGGAGAGTCATGTCAATTACATGTGGAACGAATATGAGCTGACTTATTCCACGGCTGAATCTTTAAAAAATGAAGAGTGGACATCCCTGCCGGATATCAAGCGTATGATCGCATCCTTAAAAGAGGATATCCGAAAGCTTGGTAATGTCAATGTCAATGCCATTGAGGATTACAAAGAGGTATCGGAACGCTACGAATTCATGAAGACCCAGCATGATGATTTGGTTACCGCAGAAGGAACGCTGTTAAAGATCATTGACGAGCTGGATACAGGAATGAGGAAACAGTTCGATGAAAAATTCCGGGAGATCCGGGTGGAATTTGACAAGGTGTTCAAGGAATTGTTCGGAGGCGGACGGGGTACCCTGGAACTGGTGGAGGATGAAGACATTCTGGAAGCAGGAATACAGATTATCTCCCAGCCGCCAGGCAAGAAGCTTCAGAACATGATGCAGCTTTCCGGCGGGGAAAAGGCCTTAACTGCTATTGCGCTGTTATTTGCCATCCAGAACTTAAAGCCTTCCCCCTTCTGTCTCCTTGATGAAATTGAGGCGGCTCTTGATGATTCCAATGTAGACCGCTTTGCAAAATATCTGCATAAACTGACAAAATATACGCAGTTCATCGTCATTACTCACAGGCGTGGTACGATGGTATCTGCGGACCGTTTGTATGGTATCACCATGCAGGAGAAAGGCGTTTCAACGCTTGTATCTGTTAACCTGATTGAAGACAACTTAGATAGTTAAGGAGGCCGAGTATGGGTGAGAAGAAGGGATTCTTTGGAAAACTGGTAGCTGGACTGCAAAAGACAAGGGATAATATTATGGCGGGTGTGGATTCCATTTTTAACGGATTTTCGGCCATTGATGACGATTTCTATGAAGAGATTGAAGAAATCCTGATTATGGGCGATTTAGGGATCGGGACCACCATGTCTATTGTAGAAGACTTAAGAAAAAAGGTAAAGGAAAATAATATCAAGGATCCTTCAGAATGCAAGCAGCTGCTTATGGACAGTATTATGGAACAGATGGATCTGGGAGAAAATGCCTACGAGTTTGAAAAACGGCAGTCCATCCTTCTTGTGATTGGCGTAAATGGGGTCGGGAAGACTACTTCTGTGGGAAAACTGGCGGGTCAGATGAAAGATGACGGAAAAAAGGTGATCGTAGCGGCTGCAGATACGTTCCGTGCGGCCGCCATCGAACAGCTGACCGAATGGGCCAGAAGGGCGGGCGTGGATATCATTGCCCAGCAGGAGGGCTCAGATCCGGCAGCAGTTGTTTTTGATGCGGTAGCAGCTGCTAAATCAAGGCATTCGGATATTCTGATCTGTGATACGGCAGGCCGCCTGCACAACAAAAAGAACCTGATGGAAGAGCTAAAGAAAATCAACCGGATCATTGATAAGGAGTATCCGGAAGCTTACAGGGAAACACTGGTAGTATTAGACGGTACCACCGGGCAGAATGCACTTGTACAGGCAAAACAGTTTATGGAGGTAGCAGATATCACGGGTATTATCCTTACCAAACTGGACGGTACTGCGAAAGGGGGAATTGCAGTTGCCATCCAGTCTGAGCTTGGAATTCCGGTAAAATACATTGGAGTTGGAGAGAAAATTGATGACTTGCAGAAGTTCAATGCTAAGGAATTTGTAAATGCATTGTTTCACGTAGAAGAGAAAGAAGAGGCGTAAAGTATGTTGACATTGGAAAAATTTGAAGAAGCATCGGAAGTCGTTAGCAAGGTCACTCTGGAAACGAAGCTTGTATACAGTGAGTATTTCTCCGCACAGACCGGCAATAAGGTATATTTCAAGCCGGAGAATATGCAGTATACCGGAGCTTACAAGGTAAGAGGCGCGTATTACAAGATCAGTACGCTGTCAGCAGAGGAAAAAGCCAAAGGCCTCATCACCGCTTCTGCCGGTAATCACGCCCAGGGTGTTGCCTATGCGGCGAAGCTGGCAGGCATTCCAGCCACGATTGTCATGCCGACAACAACGCCTCTCATGAAGGTGAACCGTACCAAAGGATATGGAGCGGAAGTTATTCTGCAGGGTGATGTATTTGATGAGGCATGCAGTTATGCCAATAAGCTGACAGAAGAACGCGGCCTGACCTTTGTTCATCCCTTTAATGACCTGGATGTGGCCACTGGTCAGGGAACCATTGCCATGGAGATCATCAAGGAGCTTCCAACAGTTGACTATATCCTGGTCCCCATTGGCGGCGGCGGTCTCTGTACCGGAGTATCAGCTCTGGCAAAGATGCTGAATCCAAAGATCAAGGTCATCGGTGTGGAACCGGCTGGTGCGAACTGCATGCAGGAATCCCTGCGTCAGGGAAAGGTGGTTTCTCTTCCAAGTGTCAACACCATTGCCGACGGAACAGCAGTAAAATGTCCGGGGGACAAGCTTTTTCCCTATATCCAGGAGAATGTGGATGAAATTATTACCATTGAAGACTCTGAACTGATCGTTGCATTTCTGGATATGGTAGAGAATCATAAGATGATTGTAGAAAATTCGGGACTTTTGACAGTGGCTGCGTTAAAGCATATGAATGTGGACAATAAAAAGATCGTTTCCATCTTAAGCGGAGGCAACATGGATGTGATTACCATGGCTTCTATCGTTCAGCTGGGACTGATTCAGAGAGACCGTATCTTTACGGTATCGGTACTGCTTCCGGATAAACCAGGTGAGCTTGCCAAGGTATCCGCACTTTTAGCAAAAGAACAGGGGAATGTCATCCGTCTGGAGCACAACCAGTTCATCAGCATCAACCGGAATACAGCTGTGGAACTCCGGATCACACTGGAGGCTTTTGGAACAGATCATAAGAATACCATCATGGCGGCGCTTACAGCACAAGGCTACCGGCCAAAGCTGGTGAAGTCAAAAGGTACTTATGGGGAGTAAGGTGTAGACAGGCTGAATGCCTGCAGAAGCTTCCGTTTCAGACCAGTAAATAAACTGCTGTCATGCTGAGACCATATCATACAACGAAAAGCCAGGTGCAGTTTTGCCTGGCTTTTCGTTGTATGATGTTATAAATGTTCCAGGGCTTTGCGGACCTTTCCCATCATACGTATGGATACAGGAAAGACTTCCCTGTTATCCATGGTAATTATGCCTTCCTCCCGGGAGTATTTTATCACATGTTTAAGATTGACAATAGCAGAACGGCTGCATTGACAGAAAGAGGTATTCAGGCTGGCATTTAATTCCTTTAAGGAGCCTGCTATCTGGCGGATTCCGTTTTTGGTGTGAATAATGATTTTGTGATAATCATCAGAGGTGGTGACGGCCACAATATCATTCTGGTCCAGGACAAGGGAAGTCTTATCTATTTTAACAGACAGCAGACGGCTGGATGAATCCAGCTGTGTTCTGTAATTGTTTTCTGCATTCTGGATGCAGGCACAGATCTGCTCAGGTAAATTTTCGGGTTCATCCTTTACAATGAAATCCATGGCTTCCACCTTATAGCGGAAGGTGAGAATTGCCATTTCACTGTGGGTGGTTACAAAAACAATATATCCCCGCGGATCGTATTTACGTATTTCCTGAGCCAGTTCGATTCCGTTTTTTTCAGCCTGCAGATCAATATCAAGAAAATACAGTCCTACAACATTGGATCGTCTTCGTTTTGAAAGCAGTTCTTCCGGTTTTGAGGCAGCACAATAAAGACTGGATTCTGTTACGTTCATCAAAATATATTTTTCTATGATGTCTTCCCAGTTTTTTAATTGTCTTTTATCATCTTCACAAAGGTATATTTGGATCATTTTATACTCCTATGAACCATTATGTGTTAGGATTAGCTCCTGTGTGAAATATGGTTCTTCATATGTGGTATTCCAGATGGCATTTTTATAGTTTTTTAAAATTATGGTAACATTAAAAAGGCCGATTCCTCTGTTTTCCCCCTTGGATGAGGTACCCTGACAGCGCAGCTGGGACAGAGAGTCAACCGGAGGCCTGGCTGTGTTCTGAATAATAATACAAAGATTCTGTTCTTTATAAAACATGCAAAAATACAGTTGCTTTTCTTCTGTTTCCTTGGCGGCTTCTATTGCATTATCCAGAAAAATTCCGATTATCCGGGATATGTCCATGGAATCCATGTATATTTCCCCAATAGGTTCTGTCAGTTCTATTTCCGTTCGGATTCCTGTTTCCATTGCATAAATGAATTTGGAGGACAGAAGGCTTTTTATAGCTGTATTCTTTATATTGGAAAGTGCCCCCAGTTTCGTATCCGATTCCGTAAACGCATGACTGATCGGCATAACCTTTTCCCCATAATATTCCTCTAAACCTTCTATATCTTTTTCTTTAATAAAACCTGACAGGGTGCTTAGTATGTTTATGTAGTCGTGCTTGAACTTCCGCATGATGCCATAGGATTCTTCCAGCCGGTCCGTATAGATGCGCAGATTTTCAAACTGAGCCATGCGGTGTTTGGATGCCTGCTCTGTCATGGTAATCTTATATATAGAATACATAAGAGATACGGTAATTGCAAATAAAAGCAGAAAAATTATTCCGTTTAGTGCTATTACACCGTAATTGTAGCCGAGTCGTTCTCCATAGGAAAAGTTAAAAATATAAAATAATACAAGGAGAATAAGATCAATCAGAATCACTTTTAATAAATGACGATTAGTTAAATATTTTGATAATTTTAACTTTTTATGGAAGTACCAGCCTAGAAATTTGGTTGTACTACCGCAAAATATACAATAAATACAGGAAAAAGATATTGTAAGTCCATTATGAGTTAATAATTCTGCCATATTCATTTTTAACAACGAACCAGTTAGCCACATGACTAAATAATTAAAAGTAACAGAATACAGATATCCAAATAGATTACATGATAGGTAAAATAAATCACAATTTGAGAAATAGGATGTTAAGAGCAGGATTCCTCCATAAGTTATAAGAGTACTAATCTGCCCCATGGTTTTATTAAGAAAGTAGACTGTAACAAAAGTGTAGATAAACAGGATGCATCTTTTAACAGGGGTATATTTATTTGGCAGCAGATTAACACAAGAAAAATAACTGCACAGGCTTCCTGTCAGGGAATAAATAAAATAAGTCATAGTTTGCCACCTCTTTTTCTTGGTACTAATATTCTACAATTCCTATTAGGAAAAGTAAAGTGGAATTGTACTAAAACATTGGAAAATTAACGCTTAGGAACAAAAAAACTACGAAAATTGCGAAAATATTTATGAATCAAAATTTGTGGTAAAATGACAATGTTTGGTGGTGGTGAAGTGGTTATATCAAAGTTTTCATCTATACTTTGTGGTTGGTTGAATAAAATAAATCCTAGAAGTGATGAAGAGAATATTGTAATTCAATATGGATTTGAATTGATTCTAGATAATATAGTTAAGCTTATGTTTCTTCAGTTAGTGGGATTCCTTTTGGGAAAAGGCTGGGAAACTTTTATTATAATACTTTCTTTTTGTACTTTGCGTTTACAGGCAGGAGGGGTACATGCAAGGACAAATATTGGATGCAGCTTAAGCATGGTGTTAGTTTGGTTTTTATCATTATTTGGAAGTATATTTATAAAAATCAAATTTTATTTTGTGGTAGTACTTTATATGATTTATTTTGTAATAATAGCTTTATGTGCACCCCGAAGTAAAAACATAAATCATTTTACATATTCATCAATATTAAAAAAGAAATATAAATCATTAATAGTTTTGACTTTTATTATGGCAATCGCAGTTATAAATAACAGTATTAGAGAACTACTTGTTTATTCGGTTACTATGGAAGTGTTAACGTTACTTCCAAAAAATAATACAACTGTGAAAGGAGAATAAGTCATGAAAGAAAAATTTGTAGAGGGATTACAGAAAGCATTGGTGAAAGTTTCACTTAATTCAGTAGGAAGAAGCATTCCTGCAACAATGTATGAGAGAGAGATCCCAAAAGAAGTTTTAAAAAAATTTGAAGATGGCAGCAAAGAGAAAAATTAGTCACCTAGAAAGTTAATCCTTTCTTTATTACTCTGATAAAAAATGTATGATATTTTTTATCAGAGTAATATTTATAAAAAATGAACATTAAACGAAATTTGAATTGTAACAAATTTTATCTTTATTTTTTTCTATACATAGGAGAGATGCAGATGAGAGATCATGTATTAAGAAAATTTTTAGGGCTGGAAGAGAAGGTGGCTGGCATTTCTATGCGTAAGAACATAATATCAAATCATAGAACCAGAAGTATCATACCGGAAAAATATTTCATAGATGTGATAACGACCATTCCGGAAAGAAAGCCCGTGATAGAAAATAATGATTTTTAATATATTTAAATGGCAGAACAGAAAATTATAAAGCAGGTGCTGGGAAAGAGAATAGGAATCTTTTTCAGTACCTGCTTTAAGTCATATTTGAACTTAACAGCATAACGTTGAAATTAGGGACTATTTTTTTATAATAAACTTATATATAATGTTACATTATAGATGGGAAATTTGGTTAAGTACTAATTATGGCTAATACTATCAAACTAAGACAGAATATCCACGAGTGAGTACTATTATATAATAAACAAGGAGTATAAATTATGAAAAAGAAAATATCTGATTTATCAATTGATGAATTTAAAAAGACGTTCCCCATAATTTTAAAAGAGTATAACGCAAGTTATAGAGATTGGTATGAAAGCGAAAAGCACAACATTTTGAATGCTGTTAAAGCCCAAGATATTGCACGAATTAATCATATAGGAAGCAGTGCAGTCGAGGGTTTGATAGCCAAGCCTACAATAGATATTTTGTTGGAAATTGACGGTTGTTGTAATGTTACAAAATTAATTGATGATTTAAAAGCAGTTGGATATGGTACTGAAATTTTTTCGCGAAAGGACGATCCCATGAGATTATTGCTTGGTAAAGGCTATTCTTCTGACGGATATGCAGATAAAGTTTATCACCTCCATGTCAGATATTTAGGGGATTGGGACGAATTATATTTTAGAGATTTCCTTATAGAAAATCCTGATGTGTCAACTGAATATGGGAAATTAAAACTCAATATAATAAACGATATTGAAAAAGGTATTATAGAACGGATGCCAAATGGCATGCCAAATGGATACTCACAAGCTAAATTAGCATTTGTCAAAAAATACTCTAATGCTGCAAAACAGAAATATCAAAACAGATATAAACCAAGATAATAAATATACTGTGATAAAGTGATTTTTTATTCTTATTGCATATTATCTATAAATCTTGCACTTTTGAGAAACGCTGAACTTTCCATTATATTTTTAAGCAGTCATTAATAAGATATTATATGATACCAATTATTTATAAAGTGAGATTCATGAAAGGAAGAGAAAAATGATAACTGATACTTTTGATATGACTACAGAGGCGATTATATCACCTGAAAAATTTTATGGTATTTCCAATACTTTATGTGATATTTGTATCATTACATTTTCTAATCAAATCGTAGCGGAAATTCTTAATCAATTTCCGTGTGAAAAAATTGCTGAAATTCAAAGTGCCAATGGTTCCATACCATGTTTTAAATTGAACTATAAAGGAAAAGATATATCTTTTTATATGACAATGATTGGGTCTGCTGGTGCAGGGACCTGCATAGAAGAAACACATTGCCTAATTGGTGCGACAAAATATATTATGTTTGGTGCATGTGGTTGTCTTAATAAAGAAATTACCGCAGGTAAAATCATAGTTCCGACGGATGCCTGTCGAGATGAGGGACTTTCTTATCACTATGCGAAAGCATCAAATTATATAAAAATTAAGAACGCTGAGTTTGTGGCTGAGTTTTTCAAGAAATCCGGGATTCCGTACGTAACAGGAAAAACATGGACGACTGATGCAATATATCGTGAAACACGCAGCAATATGGAAAAACGGAAGGCCGAGGGATGTATCTCCGTTGAAATGGAGAGCGCAGGAGTTCAGGCGGTGTGCAATTTTAGAAACCTTGAATTTTACAATTTTTTAATCAGTGGTGATCTTTTAGACTCTCCTGAATGGGACCGAAGAATTCTTGGGGATGCAGAAGAACGTACCCATCAGGTTAAGAGTTTTTATATAGCTTTAGAATTAGCCTTAAAAATCTGATTAAGAGCAAACCGTGAAATTAATGTAATTTTCCGTTATGAATAAAGTAGCGAGTGCTTTTATTTACTAATGACTATGATTTTAACATGTGGAACATAAAAAAATGCATACATTAGGTGGACAAATATGAAGAGCCAATCAAAAATAATAATACTTAGAGGTAATTCGGGAAGCGGAAAAACAATACTTGCAAAAGAATTACAAAAGAAACTGGGGCAGTAAGGGTAATTGTGATTTTGTTATTTTAGAAGGAATTTTAAATGCAAATTGGTACAAAGAATTATTTAAAGAAATAAAAAATAAATTTCCTTCTATATATGCCTATTATTATGACCTGCCTTTTAATGAAACTCTGGCACGTCATCATACAAAACCAAATAGCAATGAATTTGGCGAAACTGAAATGAAACGTTGGTGGAAAGAAAAAGATTATATTGAGATTATTCCAGAAAAAACACTGACGAAGGATCTAAGTTTAAATGATACAATAGATATGATTTATAATGATGTGATGAATCGTTAATATATAATGGCTATAAAAAGCCTAACGTAATGGGAAAGGAACCTGGTTCCTTTCCCATTACTAAATAAGCAGTATTCCTAGCATTCCTCTAAAAGTACTTTCGGTTCTGCCACCATGGAATAATTGGTATGATAGATGACGAAACCAGGTGCCGCTCCGGCTACCTTTTTAATCTGTTTTTTCTGAACATAGTCAATTTCCACCTTGTCATTTTGACGGCCTTTGGAATAGTAAGCCGCCAACGCCCCGGCTTCTTCAAAGACCCGGTCCGGAACCTCTTTTCCTTCCGTTTTTACAATGACATGGGAACCTGGGATTCCCTTTGCATGAAACCACCAGTCATTGCCGCTTGCTGCTTTAAAGGTGAGTTCTTCATTCTGGTAATTGTTCTTTCCTACATAGATATGGAAACCATCGGTAGAAAGATAGTGGAATGGCTTGCTTGTGATCTTAGGCTTTTTTTCACCGATGCGGCGGTGCCTGATGTAACCGTATTCCATCAGCTCTTCCTTGATCTGTACCAGATCTTCTTCTTTTAAGGCAATATCCAGAGCGGCACTGACGGATTCCAGATGGTCGATCTCCTGTTTGGTTTCCATAATCTGTTCCGTCAGGGCTTCAAAGGTCCGTTTTAACTTATTGTACTTGTCAAAATATTTCTGGGCGTTTTCCTTTGCTGTCAGCTGTTCATTGAGAGGAATGGTGATTTCCTCATTGGTATAGTAATTAAGGCAGGCAAGCTGTTTCTCGCCTCCGGCCAATTCATATCCATAGGTATTTAAAAGTTCTCCGTAAATCTTATATTTGTCCCGTTTTTCCGTGTCTTTTAACTGTCTGGACTGCAGATCATATTTTTTATAGTTCCGTTCCAGAGCGGTCTGTACGATTTTCCGCAAATCTACGGATTTCTGCCGGATTCTGGTAATCGTATTTTTGGATGCATAATAGGTTTCTAAAAGAGTACTGATGGAGTCAAAGGGTTCTGCTGCGTAATCGCCCCCATCATAACAGGTCAGGGGAAGGGCGGCAAATTCCACCGGCTCTTCCTTCCGATATACAATATTGGGAGTGAACTGTCCTTGTTTGATATCCTCCATCATTATGGAAAACATACGATATAAGTGAATCAGTTCCAGTTCGGACATTTCATTTGCAGAATGATCTCCGTCGATGGAGGCCAGGTGACAGAACTCATGTCCCATAACAGGGCTTAAACCGGTAAACTTCAGATACAGCGCCTTTTGGACAGGGGCCGCCGTATGGCTGATAATTTCAATAAATTCCTCCTCCATAACGGTCAGAGGGTCCCGCTTGTCCATGGTCTGCGGGATAAAATAGGTCCTGCCGGGCAGGACTTCGCGTACAGAACTTACCTGAGCGGAAATATGCTTGATGCTGTCTAAAATCAGATCTTCTTCATTGCAGAAAATGATGTTGCTGTGTTTGCCCATGATTTCTATAATCAATTTTTTGATCCGCCTGTCACCTAATTCATCCAGGTGCTCCACTTCCATGCAGATGATGCGCTCCAGACCCGGCTGGCTTACCCGGACGATTCGCCCGTTTCCAATGTGCTTTCTTAACAGCATACAAAAATTCGGGGCAGTCAGGGGACTTGGTTTATTCATTTCTGTAAAATAAAGCAGCGGGAGGCTGGCACTGGCTGAAATTAAGAGCCTCCAGGTATTTTTCTGATTTTTAACTGTAAACAGCAGTTCATCTTTTTCCGGCTGGGCGATTTTTGCGATTTTTCCGCCCTCCAGCCGGTTTTTCATTTCTGCTGTAAGATTTGCCATAACAATTCCGTCTAATGCCATTGTTTATTCCTCCGGTAAATGGTCTATATATAGAAACAGTATAGCACAGAATATCTGTTCTGTAAAATTTAAAACCAATTGACTTGTTTTTTATTATGACTTATAATGGTTAATATCTATGGCGAAAGAGAGGCATATGCAATGATTAAAAGCATGACAGGTTTCGGCAGGTACGAAACCGTCACGGATGAGTATAAGATTTCCGTCGAGATGAAAGCTGTAAATCACAGATATCTGGATTTAAGCATAAAGATGCCTAAAAAATTTAATTTTTTTGAATCAGGAATCAGGAGTCTGCTGAAAAATTATATTCAGCGTGGAAAAGTTGATGTATTCATCAGCTATGAGGATTATACGGAGAATAAATTGTGCTTGAAGTACAACAGTGCGCTGGCTGCTGAATATATGGATTATTTCGCTAAGATGGAGGAGCAGTTCGGAATTCAGAATGATATCAGAGTTTCTGTGCTTGCAAAATGTCCGGAGGTACTTACCATGGAAGAGGTACCGGAGGATGAAGAACAGATGTGGAAGCTCCTTTCGGAGACCATTGAAGAAGCTGCTAAACGTTTCGTAGAGACCAGAGTGACAGAAGGGGAGAACTTAAAGACCGACCTCATTGGGAAGCTCTGTTATATGGATGAACTTGTACAATTCATTGAAGAGCGTTCGCCTAAGATCCTTTCAGAGTACCGGGCAAAGCTGGAGGACAAGGTAAAGGAACTTTTGGGAAGCGCATCCATCGATGAAGGAAGAATCGCAACAGAAGTCACGATTTTTGCTGACAAAATCTGTGTTGATGAGGAAACCGTGCGGCTGAAAAGCCACATTGACAATACCCGGACAGAGCTGGAAGCAGGCGGAAGTATTGGAAGAAAGCTTGATTTTATCGCTCAGGAGATGAACCGGGAGGCAAATACCATACTTTCCAAAGCTAATGACCTGGAGGTTTCCGATAAGGCCATTGCGCTTAAGACCGAGATCGAAAAGGTAAGGGAACAGATCCAGAATATTGAGTAGGGAGTAAAAAGACATGAATGAACATGGCATGTTGGTCGTTGTATCCGGCTTTTCGGGAGCTGGCAAGGGAACTATTATGAAAGAACTTCTGAAACGGTATGATAATTATGCGCTGTCCATTTCGGCTACGACCAGAAATCCCCGGGAGGGAGAAACAGATGGCAGAGAATACTTCTTTGTAACAGAAGAACGGTTTCAGGATATGATAGAGAACGATGCGTTGATCGAATATGCCCAATACGTCAACCATTACTACGGAACACCAAAGGAATATGTACTGAACCAGATGAAAATGGGGAATGATGTTATATTGGAAATTGAAATCCAGGGAGCACTTAAGGTAAAGAAGAGGTTCCCTGAGGCCATTCTGGTGTTCGTAATGCCGCCCAGTGCGGAGGAATTGAAACGCCGTCTTATCGGCCGCGGCACGGAAAACATGGATGTGATCAACGCCAGGCTCCGCAGGGCGGCTGAGGAAGCAGAAGGGATGGAAGCATACGATTATATCCTCATCAACGATGAAATCGACACCTGTGTTGAAGAGATGCACCGCATGATTCAGGTCCAGCATAACCGGGCTTCCAACAATATGGCATTTTTATCCCATATCCGGGAAGAATTAAAGAATATATAGATTCGATTGAGAAAGGGGAATAAACGATGTTACATCCATCTTATTCAGATTTGATTAATGTAGTAAACAGTGAGGTAGAGCCTGGAGAGGCTCCGGTCGTACAGAGCCGTTATTCCATTGTGGTTGCCGCCTCCAAGAGAGCGAGACAGATCATCGGCGGCTCAGAGCCTGTGATTCCGGAAGCTGGCAAGAAACCGCTTTCTGTTGCCGTAGAGGAACTGTATGAGGGCAAAGTGAAGATCTTAAGCGAAGCGGACGCAACAGAAGAAGACGATAGGTAGGTAGAAGGCCGTCTCCCTTTTGGATGAGATGGCCTTTCCCTTTACTGCTATTGAATGACAGGAGTTATAACATGAAGCTATTATGTATTTCACTGGGCTGCGACAAGAATCTGGTAGATACGGAGATGATGCTGGGCCTTCTGAATAAAGACGGATATACCTTTACCGATGATGAATACGAAGCGGATGTCATAGTGATCAACTCCTGCTGTTTCATCGGTGATGCCAAGGAAGAAAGTGTAAACACCATTCTGGAAATGGCACAGAGGAAGGAAGACGGCAGGTGCAGGGTTCTCATTGTAACCGGCTGTCTGGCCCAGAGGTATAAACAGGAAATCCTTGATGAGATTCCTGAGGTAGATGGAATTTTAGGGACATCGTCCTATGATGAGATATCCCATGTTTTAAGAGAAGCGCTGGGAGGAAAGGAGCATGTACAGTGCTTTCATGGGCTGGACGAGCTTCCGGAACTGAAAACAGACCGGATTCTTACCACCGGCGGCCATTATGCCTTTTTAAAGATTGCTGAGGGATGCGATAAGCATTGTACCTACTGTATTATTCCGTCTCTGCGCGGTAATTACCGAAGTGTACCCATGGAACGGCTGGTTAAAGAAGCGGAAGGTCTGGCTGAAAAGGGGGTAAAGGAACTTATCCTTGTGGCTCAGGAAACGACTCTTTACGGTGTGGATCTATATGGGAAGAAGTCCCTTCCGGAGCTTCTTAAAAAGCTTTGCCGTATATCCGGGATTCAGTGGATACGGATTCAATACTGTTATCCGGAGGAGATCACTGATGAACTGATAAAGACCTTAAAGGAAGAGGAGAAGATCTGCCGATACTTAGACCTGCCGATCCAGCATGCCAGCGACCGTATTTTAAAACGAATGGGCCGGAGGACCTCCAAGGCCCAGCTTCTAAAAATCGTTGAGAAGCTACGGAAAGAGATACCGGACATCGCCCTGCGCACGACTCTGATCTCAGGATTTCCGGGTGAAACAAAGGAAGATCACGAGGAGCTGCTGGAATTTATAGATGAACTGGAATTTGAGCGCTTAGGCGTATTTGCATATTCTGCCGAAGAGGATACACCTGCCTCAGAATACCCGGATCAGGTACCCCAGGAAGTAAAAGAGGAACGCCGTGATGCCATTATGGAACTTCAGCAGGAAATATCCTATGACCATGCCCAGTCCATGATTGGTAAGATACTGGAGGTTATGATAGAAGGAAAGGTAGCGGATGAAAATGCTTATGTAGGCCGTACCTATATGGATGGTCCGGGTGTTGATGGAATGATTTTTGTCCAGACCGGAGCAGAACTGATGTCAGGTGATTTTGCCAGGGTCCGGGTAACCGGAGCTATGGAATATGATTTGATAGGAGAGTTGGAAGATGAATTTACCGAATAAGCTTACGATTTCTAGGGTTATCATGATTCCGTTTTTTGTTTTGTTTCTTCTGCTTGATGGCGGTACGAATCCGGCATACCGTGATATTGCGGCCGTTATCTTTATTGCAGCAAGCTTTACGGATATGTTAGATGGCAAGATCGCCAGAAAGTATGGCCTGGTGACTAATTTCGGCAAGTTTATGGATCCACTTGCAGATAAGCTGCTGGTCTGCTCCGGCCTTATCTGTTTTACCGCTCTGGGGCAGCTGCCGGCCTGGATCGTCATTGTCATCATCAGCCGTGAATTTATTATCAGTGGATTTCGTCTGGTTGCTTCCGACAACGGTGTTGTCATTGCAGCCAGCTATTGGGGCAAGTTCAAGACAGCATCCCAGATGATTTTATCAGTGCTTCTGATACTCAATATTCCGGCGCTGTCACTTCTTACTGCAATATTCATCTGGATTGCAACGTTGCTTACGGTGGTTTCACTGATTGATTATATAGCGAAAAATTATCGTGTTCTTACAGAAGGGAGTATGTGATTATGGTTGTAGAACTAATTTCAGTTGGTACGGAGCTTCTTCTTGGTAATATCGTGAATACCAACACCCAGTACCTGGCAGAAAAGTGTGCACTTTTAGGACTTTCCATGTACCATCAGGTTACGGTAGGAGATAATAAGGAACGACTTTCAGAAGCGCTTAAAACTGCGCTCAACCGTTCGGATGTGGTGATTTTGACCGGAGGCTTAGGACCTACGGAGGATGATCTGACAAAAGAGGTCTGTGCAGAGGTCATGGGATTTCCTATGGAAGAGGATGACCATACAAAAGAAAGGATCAAAAAATATTTTAAAAACAGCATTTATAAAGAAATTCCAGATAATAACTGGAAGCAGGCTCTTGTTCCCCACGGCGCAATCGTGCTTGACAATGACAACGGAACTGCTCCGGGACTTATTATGGAAAAGGAGGGGAAGGCCGCAATTTTGCTGCCTGGACCGCCCAATGAATTAAAGCCATTGTTTGGTGAAAAAGTATTCCCTTACCTTCAGAAGCTTCAGCCGGAAGTGATCCGTTCCCAAATGATCAAAATCTGCGGTCACGGGGAAAGCCAGGTAGAGGATAAGCTTCTGGATCTCATTAACGGACAGACCAATCCCACCATTGCAACCTATGCAAAAACGGCAGAGGTACATTTAAGGGTAACAGCCAAGGCGTCAGACGAAGAGGAAGCCAAGTCACTCTTAAAGCCTGTTGTAAAAGAGATAAAAAACCGTTTTGGCAATGATGTTTATACCACCAAGGAAGAGGAAACCCTGGAGATGGCGGTTGTCCGCCTGCTTAAGAAATATGAACTGACAGTGGCCACTGCCGAATCCTGCACCGGTGGCATGATCGCAAGCCGTCTGGTTAATGTACCAGGTGTATCCGAAGTATTCCGGGAAGGTTTTATTACCTACTCCAACAAAGCCAAAAGAAAGATACTTGATGTAAGCAAGAGTACCTTGAAAAAATATGGCGCAGTCAGCGAACAGACAGCTAAGGAAATGGCAAAAGGAGGCGTTTTTGCTACGGATGCGGGTGTCTGTGTAGCTGTTACGGGCATAGCGGGACCGGATGCGGAGGGAGAAAAGCCGATAGGACTCGTTTATATAGCCTGTTACATGAAAGATAAGGTTAACGTGGAAGAATACCACTTTAAGGGCAACCGGGAGAAAATCAGGGAACAGTCCGTGGTAAAAGCCCTGGATCTGCTTCGCCGTTCCATTCTAGCCAATTATCATTAATAGTGTTCCAGGAGGAAAGCATAGTGGAAACCCGTTTACTGAAAAGACAGATGACCGCAGCATACCAGTATTCTTATGTGAGGCTGGTACTGAATTATTATACATTATTTGAAACCGCAGCTGAGAATACAACGGTCTCCCCGCGGATTTCCGATTACTGCAGGCAGCTTAATACATTGATGGATAACCATTTTTCCGGAAGGAATGTGGAAACGGATCTGCTTAAGTTCCGGGAGGATATCACCCATGAAGTTGAGGTGCTGACTTCCTATACCGACTGCTTTCAGATTTACGAATATGTTCTTAACCGGCTGGAGCGGAAATTCAAAAACTTGCCGGAGACAGAATACGATGATGAAAGCTTTTCGAAACGACTGGTTGAATTCATAATGGCTTCCGGAGAAGCTGCGGTTATGAATGGAAGGATCAGTCAGATTATGGGCCAGCTTCCTGTTCGATTGACAAAACAGAAATTTTTTAGTCTTGTCATGGAGGGACTGTCGGTGTATACCGGCTCACCACGGAAAAGTCTTCAGGATATGTTATATACCCTTCGCACAGAGTCCATGGCAAAACTCCCGGCAGGCATGAAAGATGGGTATAAAGAGTTTTTTGAGCTTTTGGAACAGTTCCGTCACACTGATTACCGGAATATGACGGCAGAAGGCTACGATGAGGCATCTGCCAGGCTATCACTTGCCAGCCAGGGGCTGATGGATGAATCCGGTCTTTACGTAATGCTTCAGGATATCATTAACGATTTCTGTGTTCTTGTAATTGCCCGTCCGGAAGCAGTCATTGATGTTAAGGAAGAAGAATTTTACTGTGCTCTGGTTACAGAAGTCCTTGAAAAGTTTAAAAAGGAAGATTATACTCAGGTAAAAGAAGATTTCTTTGACCGTCTTACCAGGCTGGAGGGCAGGCAGGAGGCTTTTTATGAACATTACTTAAGGATCGAGCTGCCTGCGGAAAGTGATGAATTGAATAATGACCCATACTATAGAAAGGCGGTCAATGTCGACAGACTTTTATCAGGAAGCAGTTTTGCAGAACTGATAAAAGGGGAAGACAGGGCAGCAGATGAAAAAACTTTCGAAACGGCAGTTGTTGACCGGGCTTTCCTGGAGGAAGAAGCGGGTATGTATTTAAAAGATCTGGAATCGGTATTTTCCGGGACTTCCAGACCGGTGGTACGGGCCATTATGGCTAAGGTATTATCGGACCTGCCCATATATTTTAATTCCATTGATGAAATACAGACCTACATAAGAGGAAGTCTGGAGTGCTGTCTGGACGAAGCGGAAAAGGAAACTTGCAAGGAATTATTGGAAGAGCTGATGAATGATGATAAGCTGGTATAACTGGTTGTATGTAGGTGAAAAAGCAAAAAAGAAACGCTACCGGATCATTAATGGCATCCGCAGGTCAAGGCCTAAGCCTGGGGTTTATGTGATTACGCCTGCATTAAATGGGAATAATATACTTGATATATATCCCTCCATAGAGTTTCTGTCGTCCTTTTACCGGGATAAAGATTTTCTCATTATCGGTATTGCTGCCGGATATTGGGAAGCACTGGAGGTTGCCGGGCGGATCATTGATGATATGTACCGGAAAACAGGAGGCTTTGACCTGCCTGGTTTTATAAAAGGAGAGGCCGGTAAGGTGTGAAAAGTTCATGCTTCATATAATTTTATTAATATTGAAAATCATAGGGCTGCTGGCCCTCATAGTTTTAGGCCTTATTCTGGCTGTGCTTCTTTTGGTGCTTCTTGTTCCGGTCCGGTATCAGGCGAAAGGATCCTATTTCGGAAAGGTGAAGGGGAAAGCCGGATTTTTCTGGCTTCTACATACCCTTTCCGTAACGGTTCTTTACGAAGAGGACTTAACGGTAACTGTCCGCCTGTTCGGGTTTCGCATATTAAAGCCCAAAAAGGCCGATGAAGAGGTGAAAGAGGCGGGAGAAATCATGGTCCAGGCCATGGAGGCAGGGATACAGGAGATTTCCGGGGAAATAACGGAAAGTGCTGAAAAATTACAGGATTCCTTTAAAGAGGAACCGAAAACTCCGCCGCCTTCTTTTCAGAGGGAACCAAAGAAGGAAGAAAAGTCCGGATGGCGTCTTTGGAGATCAAAGCTCAAAAAGATCGTGTTTAGGTTTTTATCAAAACTTAAGTTTTATTTCCATAGGATTTGTGATACACTGAAAACGATCAATGAGAAAAAATCAGAAATTTCCGCATGGATTTCCAGTAAGGAAAATCAGAAAACAGCGAAGCTGATTTTCAAACAGGGAAAAAGACTGTTTCGCCATATCCTTCCCGGAAGGGGAAAGGGGAATGTTACATTTGGCTTTGAAGACCCTTATCTGACCGGACAGATTCTGACGTATGCAAGCGTAATTTATCCGCTCTGCCATAAGCATCTGAATCTATATCCGGTTTTTGACCGGGCTGTATTTACGGCAGAAGGTACTTTTCGCGGAAGGGTCCGGCTGGGGACTGTTCTTCTGATCGGAATCCGGCTGTTATTAAATAAGAATTTCAGGGTTCTGTTAAAGAAATGGCTTCGATAAAGGAGGAATTGCTTAAAGTGGCAGAGAATTATTTTACATCAACGGTAGAGGCGCTGTTTAAGGGAATGGATGCCTTCGTAGCAACGAAAACCGTAGTAGGAGATGCAGTGAAGGTAGATGATACGATCATTCTGCCATTGGTAGATGTAACCTGCGGTATGGCCGCTGGTTCCTTTGCTGAAAATGCGAAACAAAACGGTGCAGGCGGTATGCATGCCAAGATGAGTCCAAGTGCGATTTTGATCATTCAGAATGGCGTGACAAAGCTGGTGAATATCAAACAGCAGGATGCGGTAACAAAGATTCTGGACATGGTTCCGGATTTTGTCAATAAATTTACCGGCGGAGCAAAAGAGGTTTCTTCTGAGGCCTTAAAGGTGGCAGAAGAGATGGCCGCTTCGAAAGAGAAGGAAAAAGCAGAAGAATAAGAAAGGGATAAGCCGCATAGGATGTTATATAGCCTGAATGAATTGAGGGATGATATGAGAAGAGTATGCGGACTTATGCTGTTCTGTTTCGGAGCAGGTATGGCAATTCTGCTTTTTATCCCGGCAACTATCGTTACGATTCTGTTTATTGTTGGGTGTCTGGTACTGGGATATAACCTGTTCTGCTGTTAAGAGCGCATTGTCATAAAATAAATAGGGGCGGCTTTTCCAAAAGCCGCCCCAGCCATAAGGACAAAAAAATACTCCTGACTGATATCAGCCAGGAGTTTCCTTCGATTAAGCTCTCTCAACTAATCCGGATCTTAAGCAGGAAGTACATACGTACATCTTCTTAGCGCCGCCGTTAACTTTAACTTTAACGGATTTCACATTTGCTTTCCATATTTTATTGGACCTTCTATGGGAATGGCTCACTGCGTTACCAAAGTGAGCAGCTTTTTCACAAATTGCACATTTAGCCATGATTGCACCTCCTTAAAAGCTACTTGGATTTTTAACGGTTAAAAAATCCACAACAAATGTATGATAACAGAAAATGCAATGATTTGCAAGTATAAAATAAAAATTTGTTTCTTTTTTTGGAAAAATCATGTATAATTAAATAAGACAGAAAGAACGGAGGTAAAGACTATGAAGGGTTATATCAACAATAAACTGGGCGAAATCCAGGTAAGCCCTGATGTTATCGCCATGTATGCCGGAACAACCGCTGTAGAATGCTTTGGGATCGTGGGCATGGCGGCTGTCAGCATGAAAGACGGACTCGTTAAGCTTTTAAAGCGGGATGGCCTTACTCACGGTATTAATGTGAATATACAGGACAACCATATCACCATCGATTTCCATGTAATTGTAGCTTATGGAATCAGCATTTCAGCGGTGTCTGATAATCTAATCGAGAATGTGAAATACAAAGTAGAAGAATTCACCGGTATGACGGTAGATAAGATTAACATCTTTGTCGAAGGTGTAAGAGTGATTGATTAAGGAGGAATCTACCTGTGGGTATGAAGTATATAGACGCCAAAATGCTTCAGAAGGCATTTCTGGCAGGTGCAAAAAGACTGGAAGCAAAAAAAGAATGGATTAATGAACTGAATGTGTTTCCGGTACCGGATGGAGATACAGGTACGAATATGACGATGACGATTATGTCAGCGGCAAAGGAAGTGGCAGCCATTGAAAATCCAACTATGGAATCACTTTCAAAAGCCATTTCGTCCGGTTCTTTAAGAGGGGCCAGAGGGAACTCCGGTGTGATCTTATCCCAGTTATTCCGGGGATTTACCCGGGAAATCGCAGCTGCCGATCAGGTGACGGTCACTGTTTTAGCGAATTCTTTTGTAAGAGCTACGGAAACTGCCTATAAAGCGGTTATGAAACCCAAAGAGGGAACCATCCTTACGGTTGCCAGGGGAATAGCCGAAAAGGCAGCGGAGCTGGTTACAGAGACTGAAGATGTGATCGAGTTCTGTCAGAAAGTGACTGAGTACGGTGATTATGTATTAAGCCAGACACCGGAAATGCTTCCTGTGTTAAAGCAGGCAGGTGTAGTCGATTCCGGCGGGCAGGGTCTTATGCAGGTAATAAAGGGGGCCTTTGACTGCCTGATGGGCAAGGATGTTGACGTATCGGTGGAAAGTGTGAGCCAGTCTTCTGCCAGGACAGGAGCCGATATGGTAAAAATAGATGCGGATATCAAATTTGGATACTGTACTGAATTTATCATTAATCTTGAGAGACACTATGATGCCAGGACAGAACATGAATGGAAAAGTTATCTGGAATCCATCGGTGATTCTATTGTAGTCGTTTCAGACGATGATATGGTAAAGGTCCATGTCCATACCAACGATCCGGGCCTTGCAATCCAGAAGGCGCTGACATATGGTTCCCTATCCAGTATGAAAATTGATAATATGCGGGAAGAGCATCAGGAAAGACTGTTCAAGGAATCAGAGAAGCTGGCAGCACAGCATAAGGTGGAAGAAAGGCTGAAACCAGAGCCGAGAAAGCCCTATGGATTTATCTCTGTTTCTGCAGGAGAAGGCCTTGACGAGATCTTCCGTGGAATTGGTGCGGACTATTTGATCCAGGGAGGGCAGACAATGAATCCCAGCACCGAGGACATGCTGAATGCCATTGACCGGGTGAATGCCGATACCGTCTATATCCTGCCCAACAATAAGAACATCATTCTGGCAGCAGAGCAGGCAAAGAGTCTTGCCGAAGACAAAAAGGTGATCGTTATCCCATCAAAAACCATTCCGCAGGGCATCACTGCCATTATTAATTTTGCACCGGACCTTTCACCGGAAGATAACGAAAAAAACATGACCGAAGAGATGGCCCGTGTAAAAACCGGACAGGTTACGTATGCTGTCCGCAATACCATCATTGATGATATTGAGATCCGGGAAGGGGATATCATGACATTAGGCGACAAGGGAATTTTGGCTGTTGGAAAAGATATTGAGACAACCGTACTGGATTCCTTAAAGTCCATGGTGGAAGAAGAGTCTGAATTAGTGACTGTTTATTATGGTAAAGACGTGAGTAAAGAGGAAGCAGAGGAACTAAAGAGCAAAGCAGCAGAGATGTTCCCGGATTGTGAAGTGGAACTTCATGCAGGCGGACAGCCGATTTATTATTATTTGATTTCAGTAGAATAAAAGACGGACAAAGTTTCTATTCCGGGCAGACAAAGTTCCGTCTGCCCGGGTTTTGTTATATATAAGTAAAGAAGAAAGGCGGTGAGCGGACATATGAACCGGGAGACCATTGATTCATTGAAAGGAATCGGAGAAAAGACAGGAAAGCTGTTTCAAAAGGTGGGGGTCCTGACGGTAGAAGACCTTCTGGAATATTATCCCAGGGCATATGATACTTATGAAGAACCGTCACCTGCGGGGGAACTGAAGCCGGATACGGTCATGACCGTGGCTGGGATGCTTCAAAAGGCACCAGATGTCAAACGATACAGCCATATCCAGGTGATTACGGCGGCTTTAAAGGATTCTACCGGATCCCTGCAGCTTACCTGGTACAATATGCCATATCTTCATTCTACGTTGAAGGCAGGTACAAGGGCTGTTTTCAGAGGACGGGTGGTTAAAAAAAAAGGCCGGCTTACAATGGAACAGCCGGAGGTATTTACAGCCGCAGCCTATGAACAGGTTGTCCATTCCATGCAGCCTATTTACGGCCAGACCAGGGGATTAAGCAACAAAACCATAGTCAAAGCCCAGAAGCAGGCATTAAGCCTGCGCCTTATGATACGGGATTACATGCCTGCGGAATTGCGAAAAAAGTATGAATTGGCGGAATATAATTTTGCCATTGAACATATTCATTTTCCAACAGACAGAACGGAACTCTTATTTGCCAGAAAGAGGCTGGTATTTGATGAGTTTTTTCTGTTCCTTATGGCGGTCAGGCGCTTAAAGGAGCGGCGAGAGGATAAAATGAGCCCGTATCCGTTTAGGCTGTCACCGGAGGCGGAGGCTTTAAAAGAACAGCTTCCTTATTCTCTTACCAGAGCACAGCAGAATGTTCTGACTGAGGTATACGGCGACCTGGCAGGGGGGCAGATAATGAACCGTCTGGTTCAGGGCGATGTTGGTTCCGGAAAGACCATCATAGCCATATTGACCCTCCTTCAGGCAGCTTATAACGGATATCAGGGTGCCCTTATGGTCCCCACGGAAGTACTGGCTAAACAGCATTACGAATCGATCACGGATCTTTTCATGGAACATCATATCAATAAAAAGCCCATTCTTGTCACAGGTTCCATGACGGCAAAAGAAAAGAGGATTGCATACGAGAAGATCGCATCCCATGAAGCGGATATCATTGTCGGCACCCATGCATTGATTCAGGAAAAAGTAGTGTATGATAATCTGGCCCTGGTGATTACCGATGAGCAGCACCGGTTCGGAGTCGGCCAGCGGGAAATGTTAGGAAAAAAAGGAAAAGAGCCCCATGTGCTTGTTATGAGTGCCACGCCCATACCCCGGACTCTGGCAATCATTATTTACGGAGATCTGGACATTTCTGTTATTGATGAGCTTCCTGCCAGCCGCCTGCCTATAAAAAACTGTGTAGTGGATACCGGTTACCGGTCAAAAGCCTATGACTTTATCAGGAAAGAGGCGGCCAGCGGCAGGCAGGCCTATGTAATTTGCCCCATGGTGGAAGCCAGTGAGATGATTGATGCGGAAAATGTAGTGGATTATACTAAAATCCTGCGGGAAGCCCTTCCTGGAATCTCTGTGGAGTATCTTCATGGAAAAATGAAGCCCAGGGAAAAAAACGGGATCATGGAGCAGTTTTCCAGGGGAGACATTCAGGTTTTAGTATCTACAACAGTAATTGAAGTAGGCGTAAATGTTCCCAATGCAACGGTTATGATGATTGAGAATGCAGAACGCTTCGGTCTGGCACAGCTGCACCAGCTCAGGGGGCGCGTGGGCCGTGGAAAATTCCAGTCCTATTGTATTATGGTCAATGGTTCTGACCAGGATGGGACAAAAGAACGGCTGGATATCCTTAATCAGTCAAATGACGGCTTTTTTATAGCTTCAGAGGATTTAAAGCTTCGGGGTCCGGGAGATATTTTTGGAATCCGGCAGAGTGGGGATCTGGAATTCAAACTGGGGGACATATTTACAGATGCCAATCTTTTAAAGACAGTATCAGAGGAAGTGAACAGGCTTTATTTGGAAGACCCGGAGCTGAAGCTTGAAAAACACAGGGAGCTTCGCAATAAACTGCAGGAGTATCTGGAAAAAAGCTATGATAAGCTGAATTTATAAAATTTATTCAAAACGCATTTGCACGAATTGTCAGGAATTGGAGGATTATCATGAGCAGAGAAGTTTTAAAAACAGATGCGAAGGAGGCGATGAGGGAGGCAGTTGTCAGTCCTTATGTGGTCACATTGATTATGGGGATTATAGCCATCGTGATGTCCGTAATACAGACTTTTTTAGATCTCTGGGAGAAGGTTCTGGATAAGGGAGGCGGCTATACGGATCCTGGCCAGTTTGGAACCTTTGCTGTATGCAGCATCATTTTCTTTATCATTTACTTTGTCTTAAGCACCATCATACAATTTGGATACCATTCCTACTGCTTAAAGGTTGCTGGCCGGGACACTTCCATGTCTTATGGAGATTTATTTGCGTCTGCAAAATATCTGTTAAAAGCCATTGGATTACTTTTTATGATTTCCCTGTTCGTATTGTTATGGACCCTGCTTTTGGTTGTTCCGGGTATTATAGCCGCTTACAGTTATTCACAGGCAGTCTTTATTCTGGTAGAGAATCCGGATAAGGGTGTGATGCAGTGCATACGTGAAAGTAAGGAAATGATGGTGGGCCATAAATGGGAATTCTTTGTACTGGAGCTGTCCTTTATCCTGTGGCAGCTTTTGGGAATCGTTACCTGCGGTCTGGCTTTTATCTATGTATATCCGTATATGACCGTAACCTTTGCCAATTATTATAATGCAGTAAAGCCAAAGCCGGTTTTATATGCCTAGCATACAATGTTGAATAAAAAATCTATGGGGTTCGACTTATTTTTTAATGGGTTGAACTTCATTGATATAAGTATGGAAACTAATTGAATAAAACATCTGATTCTGTTAAAATATGGAATGTGTGTATTTGAAAGACATTTTAAGGGGAATATTAGATGAAGATAACAGAACTGAAATCTGTCTTCTTCTCTTCCGGCACTGGAGAGTTTGAATATAAGCGGAAACTATGATTAAGAATGGTTTCCTGTGAAAAAATCCGATAGAAAATTACAGGGTACTTAACGATAAAGTTATGATTATTCAATAATTTTTATTAATAAAGTAAGGCTGTTTGAATATAATAAGCGGAGGAGTGCGAAAGATGAATTGTATATTAATTGGTATTGCCGGTGGAACCGGTTCGGGAAAGTCGACCTTTACCAACCGGCTAAAGAATGCGTTTCGTGACGATATTGCAGTTCTCTATCATGATAATTATTATAAAAAACAAGATGGGGTCCCTTTTGAAGAACGGAAAAAAATGAATTATGACCATCCGGAGGCTTTTGAGACTGAACTTTTACTGGAACAGCTTTGTATGCTGCGGAAAGGTCAGGAAATCCAATGTCCTGTTTATGATTATTCGAAACATAACCGTTCCGGGGATGTTGTTAGGGTAGAACCTAAAAAAGTGATCCTGGTTGAAGGAATCCTGGTTTTTGCGGATCTGCGTTTAAGGAATATGTTTGATATCAAGATTTTTGTGGAAGCGGATGCGGATGAGCGGATTCTTAGGCGTGTTATACGGGATGTTAAGGAACGTGGCAGGGATATTGAAGGTGTGGTGGAACAGTACCTTACAACGGTAAAGCCCATGCATTATCTATATGTAGAACCTACAAAACCACTGGCGGATGTGATCATCAACAGCGGTATGAATGAGGTCGCTTTCCAGCTTGTGAAAACAAATATTGAGAAAATTCTGGAGATACATTCATAATTATTTATATGAATATGAGAATGATTCTTATCGTTAATATTACTAAAAAATGACATAAATCGTAAAACCTTCTAGTGTATTTCTTTCTGATACAGCCATAATAGGAATGTAGCACAAAACACACCATGAATTACACAAAATAATACATGGTGAATAGATGAAAAGGAGGCATTTCATTATGTCAGGAAGATCTAACACTACAAATGTACCAGAAGCAAAAGAAGCAATGGACCGTTTTAAAATGGAAGTTGCCAGTGAGATTGGTGTTCCGTTATCCAATGGTTATAACGGTAATTTAACTTCCGCACAGAATGGTTCCGTAGGCGGCTATATGGTTAAAAAAATGATCGAAGCCCAGGAAAGACAGATGTCAGGAAAATAATCTGTAAGACAAGATAATCTGTAAACAAAGAAAAGAGGAGCTGTAGCTTGGTAACTGACTTTCGGTTGCGGGGCTATGGCTCCTTTCTTCTATGAAAACGAACTTCGCTATGAAAATGCGACTCCGCCACGACTCCGCCATGCAACCTCGATTACGCTTCGCTCCATCTCGGTCACGGGCTTCGCCCTATGAAAAAAGTAAGAAATACATCTGCTTTTGTGCAGGCACAACGCAGATGTATTTCTTACTTTTTTCGCATGGCTCATTGCCTGCGTGAAAATCCAGTTGTATATATTCTCTTTTCATAATATAATAGATTGAAATAATAGAGTGAGGGATTTTTATGAGAGTTATTGCTGGTAAAGCCAGAAGGCTTGTTTTAAAGACCATTGACGGGCTGGATACGCGGCCTACGACGGATAGAATTAAGGAAACTCTTTTTAATATAATCAATGGGGACATGCCTGACTGCTGTTTTCTGGATCTTTTTTCCGGCAGCGGTGCTATCGGAATTGAGGCGTTAAGCCGCGGTGCCGGGAAGGCAGTCTTTATTGAACAGAATCCTAAGGCAGCAGAATGTATACGTGATAATTTAAAAAATACAGGTCTGGAAGAAGATGCTGTCGTAATGAACTGCGACGTTATGACCGGGCTTCGAAGGCTTGAGGGGAAAGAGTATGTGTTTAATCTTGTATTCCTGGATCCTCCTTATAATAATCAATGGGAAAAACAGGTTTTGCAATATCTGGTTCAGTCCCGGCTGATAGATAAAGACACTGTGATTATTGCAGAGGCTTCTTTAGAAACCCCATTTGATTATCTGGATTCCATGGGGTACCAGATAGTTAGAGAAAAGAATTATAAGACCAATAAGCATGTCTTTATAAATAAGAAAGTACCAAATGAATAGGAAAAGGAAAAAACATTATGAGAAAAGCAGTGTATCCAGGAAGCTTTGATCCGGTGACTTTTGGTCACCTGGATATTATAGAACGGTCCGCCAGGATGTCAGATCACCTGATTATCGGAGTTTTAAATAATAATTCAAAAACTCCGTTGTTTTCTGCAGAAGAACGTGTTAATATGTTAAAGAGCCTTACTAATGACTTTCCCAATGTGGAGGTGAAAGCGTTTGGAGGACTTCTGGTTGATTTTGTACGGGCTAATGAAGCGGATGCGGTAATCCGCGGGCTTCGGGCTGTAACAGATTTTGAATATGAATTGCAGATCGCACAGATTAACCGGGTGATGGCTCCGGAAGTAGATACCGTATTTTTAACGACGAATTTAAAATATTCTTATTTAAGCTCCAGCATTGTAAAGGAGATTGCCTCCTATGACGGGGATTTAAGCGCATTCGTACCTGCAGGCATTGCGGAACTTGTAAAGAAAAAGATGGAAGATAGAAAGAAATAAGGGTAAGGAGTGTTCGCATTATGATGAGCAGAATTGAACAGTTAATCGGTGAGATAGAAGAATATATTGACAGCTGTAAGTATCAGCCGCTTTCTAACAGCAAAATCGTAGTCAACAGAGATGAATTAGAAGAACTTTTAGTAGAACTGCGTCTGCGGATTCCGGATGAGATTAAGCAGTACCAGAAGATCATCAGCAACCGGGATGCTATTATAAATGAAGCCCGTCAGCAGGCGGATTCTATCCTGGCCCAGGCCAATGCCCAGACAAATGAGCTGGTCAATGAACATGAGATTATGCAGAAAGCATATGCCCAGGCCAATGATATCATCGAACAAGCCAATGTGCAGGCACAGCAGATCGTGGAGAAAGCGGTGGCCGACGCCAATGGTATCCGGCAAAGCTCTGTTCAGTATACGGATGATATGTTAAAAAGCCTTCAGACCATTATCAGCCACTCCATGGAAGGAGCCCAGGGACGTTTTGATGCTTTCATGACTTCCATGCAGTCAAGCTATGATATTGTTTCTTCAAACCGCCAGGAACTGACTGGTGCTGTTATGCCGGCGGCAGAAGAAGGAAGCAACGGGACAGCAGAATAAAAAAGATGATGGTTAGGAAACAGTGAATGGCTTTCCAAGCTACGTAGTGCCGGATGGATAATCCGGCATTTTTTATAACACTCTTTGTCTGAAAGATACCGGATAAGCCTCCCAGTGCGGTAACGGCGCCAATCCATAATCCACCTGCTATACCGGGATAAGCTTCTGAAATGGCCTTGATTCCGGTGGTGATTTCTACAAAACCCAGGACAATGGCTTTTTGTTCCGGAACGTTTATGGGAAGTCTGTTTATGTAACGGGCAAGAATGGAAAAAAGCATAATATAACCGCCTATTTTTACCATTACCTCACAGGAATCCATCAGGCTGTCGTCAAAGGAGCGGGCGGATTCCCGTGTTACGGGAAGGGAGCGGGCAGGTTCTTTTATGCCGTAAAAGTTCCGTGCTGCCCAGGCTATAGGAAGGATGGGCAGGTAAACGACAGTAAGAAGCAGCCATACCGGTGCTGATTCGGGAAGCCTTAAAGCAGCATAGCCCAAAAGGAACATAGGACTGGGATGATTGCAGATGGATAAGAGGTATTTCCCTTCTTTTTCAGAGATACGCTTTTGATCCAGAAAATCGCTGCAGGTTCTGGCACCCATGGGATAGCCGCATAAAAGGCCGGAAACCAGGGTATAGCTACCAGCGTCTGACAGGCAGAAAAATTGATGCAGGAGCCTCCTGACCGGAAAAATAAGAATACGGATCGCGTTCAGGGCCACAATAATATTGGAGCAGATCATGAAAGGAAGCAGAGTCGGAACAACGACGGAGCCCCAGAGGACCAGTCCGTTCCTGGCCCCCTCATAGGCAGTGGACGGGCTTATAAGCAACAGGATCAGAGCTGCTACGGAAAGCAGGCGGAAAAAGGATTTTTTCATATGCACCTGAATAGATTGTTTTATACAATTATATGAAAAGGCATGATTGATATGATGGTGATTCTTTTTTTCATACTGATCCTTTCCATCTTTCATGTAACCATGATCGATTATCTGTATAACAATCCTACCTTTTACCAGCTGGATGCCTATACTTGGGAAAGTGATGATTTCAGAAGTTTAAAACTTGGAAAAATGATAGCGGAATGGGACTGCCTTGATTACGACGCACTGACTTCACTGATGATAGAAAACCAGTATGATCTGACGAAAAACGCAGACCGGGATTATCATACTGACAGGCTTATGGCAGTAAAACCGGCAGAATACCGGAAACTCAGGCAGGCTTATGAAACAATTTTAGAAGATTTGAAGTTTTTTCCGATTCCGAAAAATATCAATCCGGAATCTCCGGATATAAACTATGAGAATGGCTGGATGGAAACCCGTACCTATGGAGGAGAACGTGGGCATGAAGGCTGTGACATCATGGGTACCGAACGGCCCAGGGGATATTATCCGGTTGTGAGCATGAGTGATGGAGTGGTAGAAAAGGTGGGATGGCTTAATAAGGGAGGCTGGCGTATCGGTATCAGGGCTCCTGGTGGTGCGTATCTTTACTATGCACACCTTTATGGTTACAGCAGGCAGTGGAAGGAAGGCGATAAGGTAAAGGCCGGGGGGCTTTTGGGATTCATGGGTGATACCGGCTATAGCGAGGTGGAGGGAACTACGGGTAATTTTGATGTCCACCTGCATGTAGGGATATATTTAAGGACCGATCATAACGATGAAATGAGCGTGAATCCTTACTGGGTTCTTCGTTATCTGGAGAAATACCGGTTGAAATATTCTTATTAGTATATTAAGATTGCTTACATAGATATAAACAGGAGCGAAAACGTGAAGGAAATTAAAATTTCAGAAGATTTTTTAAAGAGAATGAGAGATTTATTAGGGGAAGAGGAATATAAGGCGTATCTTAAAAGCTTTGAAGAAGAGCGGCTCTATGGGCTGCGTGTCAATACTCTTAAGGTCACTTTGGAAGAATTTACCGGACTTACCTCCCTCAGGCTGAAACCTGTTCCATGGATTGATAACGGCTTTTATTATGATGGAGAGGAACGTCCGGCAAAAGATCCTTATTATTATGCTGGGCTTTACTATCTTCAGGAGCCAAGTGCCATGACTCCTGCAAATCTGCTGCCTGTAACTCCTGGTGACAAAGTCCTCGACCTGTGTGCGGCACCGGGAGGAAAAAGCACGGAATTAGGAGTAAAGCTTAGAGGCAAAGGACTTTTAGCCGCCAATGACATCAGCAATTCCAGGGCAAAGGCGCTCCTTAAGAATCTGGAACTTTGGGGAATTGAAAACATTTGTGTTACCAGTGAGGAACCTGGTAAATTAAAGGAAGCCTATGGTGAATTCTTTGATAAGATCCTTGTCGATGCTCCCTGTTCCGGTGAGGGGATGTTCCGCAAGGATGCAGATATGGTAAAAAGCTATGAGGAACGTGGACCGGAATATTATGCAGCGATACAAAAGGAAATAGTCAGCCAGGCCGTGGATATGCTGATACCAGGCGGACTGCTGTTGTATTCCACCTGCACGTTCTCTGTTTGTGAGGACGAAGAAATCGTAGGATGGATATTAGAACAGAATGAGGAAATGGAGTTAATAAAGCTCCCCCTTTTTGAAGGAGCCAGTGATGGCATCGGTCTTTCCGGCTGCCTTCGTCTCTTTCCCCATAAAGTAAAGGGGGAGGGCCATTTTATGGCTCTGTTAAAAAAGAAGGATTCCTGTGAAAAAAAACGTCTTTTAAAGAAGGAGGTAACACACATGCCCTCTCTTCCAAAGGAATTGTCTGATTTCCTTTCCATGGTCTCAAAGCCTCTGGATCTAACCCGTATACGAATTAAGAACGATGCTGTTTACTATCTGCCGGAGCACTTCCCGGAACGAGCGGGAAATCTGCGCTATCTGCGTACCGGACTAATGCTGGGAGAGATGAAAAAGGGCCGCTTTGAACCAGGACAGGCATTTGCCATGGCTTTGCAGCCCCGGCAATTTGCCCGGACCATTTCCTGGGACAAACAGGATGAGAGAGTAATCCGTTATTTAAAGGGAGAAACTATATCCCTAGAGGAAGATGAGGGACCGGTGAAGGGCTGGTGTCTGGTCTGTGTGGATGGGTTTCCACTGGGTTTTGCCAAAGGAACAGGATTATCCCTTAAGAACAAATATTATCCGGGATGGCGGTGGCTTTGATGCATGAGATCAGACTAGACAAATACCTTGCCGAGATGGGGGAAGGAACCCGCAGCCAGATCAAAGAGATGGCCAGAAAAGGCAGGATAGCCGTAAATGGAATACCGGTAAAAAAACCGGACTTAAAAATCAATCCGGAGCATAATACAGTTTCTATAGACGGACGTCTGGTATCCTATGTGGAATATGAATACTATATGCTTAATAAGCCTCAGGGGGTGGTGTCTGCCACAGAAGATTCCCTTCACGATACTGTGATCGGCCTTATAACAGAACGTAAACGGAATGACCTTTTTCCAGTTGGACGTCTGGATATCGATACGGAAGGTCTTTTGCTCATTACAAACGACGGCAGTCTTGCCCATCGGCTTCTGGCTCCGAAAAAGCATGTTGATAAGACTTATTTTGCCCTGATAGAGGGAGAAATTCCAGAGGATGCAGGAGAAAGAATGAGAGAGGGACTTATACTTTCCGACAAAACACCTACTCTTCCGGCTCATTTAGAGGTGTTAAGGCGGGGAAAGGAAGAAGAACCAACTGAAATACTTCTTACCATCCAGGAAGGAAAATTTCATCAGGTGAAGCGGATGTTTGAAACACTTGGCTGCCGTGTGTTATACTTAAAAAGGATGTCAATGGGCAGTCTTACTTTAGATGAAGCCTTAAAACCCGGAGAGTACCGCCTGCTTTCAGAGGCGGAAATCAAAAGACTTAATAGTTATGGAAAGGAAGACTGAAGCAGAAGATGTTAAATGACAAGAAAGCAGTGATTTTTGATCTGGATGGGACGCTTATTGATTCCATGTGGATGTGGAAATCCATTGATATAGAATTTTTAGGAAGCAGAGGGTTTGCATGCCCGGATGATCTGCAGAAAGAGATTGAAGGGATGAGTTTTTCGGAGACTGCATTTTATTTTAAGGAGCGGTTCAAGCTGAAAGAATCCCTTGATGAGATTAAAGAAATATGGATAAAGATGTCCATTGAAAAATACCGGAATGAAGTTCCGTTAAAGCCTGGAGCAGCAGAATTTTTAAAATATATAGCTGTTAATGGGCTGAGGGCCGGGATTGCAACCAGTAATGGAAGACAGATCGTGGATGCGGTGATTGATTCTTTAGATATCGGGCAATATTTTCAAGTAGTGGCAACGGCCTGTGAAGTAATGGCCGGAAAACCTGCGCCGGATATTTATTTAAAGGTGGCTGATGCGCTTTCAGTATCCCCGGCTCATTGCCTGGTATTTGAAGATATTCCGGCTGGTATTATGGCAGGAAAGCGGGCTGGTATGACAGTCTGTGCCATTGACGATGAATTTTCTAAGGAAATGGAAGAGGAAAAAAGACAGCTGGCCGATTATTTTATATACGACTATTACCAGTTACTAAACAGAAATGGAGCAGAATCATGAAGCACGATTATCTTCCCATCAGCCGGTCTGATATGAATATCAGAGGATGGAAACAATGTGACTTTGTCTATGTCGTCGGCGATGCCTATGTAGACCATCCTTCCTTCGGACATGCCATCATAAGCCGGCTTTTGGAGGCCCGTGGGTATAAGGTAGGAATCATATCCCAGCCGGACTGGAAGGATCCGAAGAGTATTCAGGTCTTAGGGGAACCGCGTTTAGGCTTTCTGGTTTCCGGAGGTAATATGGATTCCATGGTGAATCATTATTCTGTTTCAAAGAAACGCAGACAGCAGGACTCCTATACTCCCGGCGGGATTATGGGAAAGCGTCCGGACTATGCGGTTACGGTTTACTGTAACCTGATCCGCTCCGTATATAAAAAGGCACCTGTCATCATAGGCGGAATTGAGGCAAGCCTTCGGCGTCTGGCCCATTATGATTACTGGTCTGGCCGGCTGAAGCATTCTATACTGATTGACTCCCAGGCAGACCTTCTATCCTATGGAATGGGAGAGAAATCCATTGTGGAAATAGCAGATGCCCTGGAAAGCGGAATTGATATAAAGGATATTACCTTTATTGACGGAACCGTTTATAAGACCAACAGCCTGGAAGCTGTGTACGATGCCAGAATTCTGCCATCCTTTGACAGTATGAAGGCAGATAAGCAGGAATATGCCAGAAGTTATTACATTCAGTACTGCAACACAGATCCGTTTACCGGAAAGCGGCTGGTGGAGCCGTATAAGGATAATCTGTTCGTGGTCCAGAATCCTCCGGCCAAACCATTGACTATGGAAGAAATGGATGAGGTTTATGCGCTTCCTTATATGAGGAATTACCACCCTTCCTATGAGGAGTTTGGAGGGGTGCCTGCCATCCGGGAAATCAAATTCAGCCTGATCAGTAACCGCGGCTGTTTTGGAGCATGCAGTTTCTGTGCCCTTACATTTCACCAGGGAAGAATCATACAGGCCAGAAGCCATGACTCTTTACTGGAAGAGGCAAAGCTCTTAACAGAAGAACCTGATTTCAAGGGATATATTCACGATGTCGGCGGCCCAACGGCGGATTTCCGCTATCCGGCCTGCGAAAAGCAGCTGACGAAAGGTGCCTGTCCGGACAGACAGTGTCTGTACCCGGAACCATGTAAGAACTTAAGGGCCGGCCATTCGGACTATCTTGCATTGCTTCGTAAGCTCAGAAGTCTTCCAAAGGTGAAAAAGGTGTTTATCCGTTCCGGTCTCCGTTTTGATTATGTATTGGCAGACCCGGAAAGAACCTTTTTAAAAGAACTTTGTAAATACCATGTCAGCGGACAATTAAAGGTTGCCCCGGAGCATGTGGCTGACAAGGTACTATCTAAGATGGGAAAGCCTAAAAATAGCGTATACCGGCAGTTTGTAAAAGAATATAACGAAATGAACGGACGGCTTGGCATGAAGCAGTATCTGGTTCCTTATCTGATGTCCTCTCATCCGGGTTCCGGGCTTTCAGAAGCCATTGAACTGGCAGAATATTTGCGGGATTTGGGATACATGCCGGAACAGGTACAGGATTTTTATCCAACTCCTTCAACGATTTCCACCTGTATGTACTATACGGGATATGATCCGCGTACTATGGAAAAGGTATATGTACCTGTCAATCCTCATGAAAAGGCCATGCAGAGGGCTCTCATCCAATATCGGAATCCGAAAAATCATGATCTGGTATCTGAGGCGCTGAGACTGGCAGGGAGGACTGATTTGATCGGGTATGACAGGAAATGCCTGATTCGTCCAAGAACAGGCGGGATAAAGGGATTTACGGATAATCGGTCAGGAAAAAATGATGGAAGTGGTTTTGAAAGCCGTAAAAATGGAAATAAAAGAACAGATGGCCCGGCAGTGGGAAACCGTCGGGATCATAAGAAAAAGACCATCCGAAATATCCATAAAAAAAAGTAAAATTATTATAATATAAAGAAGGGATCAATATGAAGATTGCGATTGTAACAGGTGCTTCCTCCGGTATGGGAAGGGAATTTATCATGCAGATTGCAGACCGTTTTAACGGGATTGGTGAAATCTGGGCCATTGCCAGGAGAAAAGAACTCATAGAAGAATTATCCCCCCTTGTTCCGGTAAGGCTGCGGACTTTTGCGATTGATCTGACAAATGAACGGGAGCTATTGCATTTGCAGGAGACTCTGTTTAATGAGAAACCGGAAGTAAAGTGGCTGATCAATGCAGCAGGCTTTGGTAAGATTGGTGCAGTAGGGGCTGTAAGCATGGCTGATGAAGGAGGAATGATCGAGTTAAACTGCAAGGCCCTTTGTGCAGTGACTCATATGGTGATTCCTTATATGTCCGAAAACAGCAGGATCATTCAGTTCTCATCAGCAGCTTCGTTTCTGCCTCAGCCGAATTTCGCCATCTATGCGGCGACAAAATCCTTTGTATTAAGCTACAGCAGGGCACTGAATGAAGAGTTAAAAGGCAAAGGTATCTATGTGACAGCCGTCTGCCCCGGTCCTGTCAGGACAGAGTTTTTTGATATAGCTGAAACCACAGGAAGGATTCCGCTTTATAAAAAGGTGGTCATGGCCGATCCCAAAAAGGTGGTGCGTCTGGCTCTGCGTGACAGTATGATGGGGCGGCCGGTTTCCGTATATGGATCAACCATGAAGGCATTCAGGTTTTTATGCAAGGAGGTGCCTCACAGCATGATCTTCCGCATGATGAAGGGGATCATGAAAGCTACTTAAAAAGATAAGGAAGAGGAATACGAAAGTGAAACGATATAAAAAAGGACAATATGGTTACCGTAATTACCATAGGAAAACCGAAACGGGAAAGGTCTGCATCGGAGCAGCTCTGATTATTGCCCAGCTGATTGCCCGCGGGCTGGTTGACAGCACGTCCTGGAAGAACATTCTGACGGTCATGGCAATTCTTTCCGTACTTCCGGCTGCCAATGCGGCATCGCCGCTTCTGGCAGCCTGGAGGTATAAAACTCCGCCGGAGACATTTTACAAAAAGACAGTTTCTTATGAAGGAAAAAGCAGGATACTCTATGATCTGATCATTACCTCCAAAGATGCGCTGATGCCCATGGATGCGGTGGCGGTCCATCCCACGGGAGTCTATGCCTGCTGCAGGACAGGAAAGTTTGATATGGCTAAAGCGGAACTGTTTTTTAAAGACATGTTCACCAGCCATAAGCTGGAGCCGAACGTGAAGCTCATAAAAGATGAAACGGCGTTTTTTAACCGTATAAAAAACTTAAAACCGGAAACAGAATTTGAAGATGACGGCAGCGTAGAGGTTACCATCTCGCTGTTGAAAAGCCTGTCCATGTAAACGGCAGAATAGAAAGGAACGGTCATGCAGTCTTTGATTGTATCGAAAAATGAAGCGGGGCAGCGCCTGGATAAACTGCTTTCCAAATATTTGAATCTGGCAGGAAAAAGCTTTCTTTACAAGATGATGAGAAAAAAGAACATCACCTTAAACGGCAGGAAGTGCGATGGTTCGGAGAAGGTGGTACCGGGGGATGAAATCAAGCTTTTTCTTTCCGATGAGACTATCGGGAAATTTTCCCAGGTAAAAATTCCCGTTGTCAGCAAGGTATCTTTAAAAATCATATATGAAGATGATCACATCCTGCTGGTCAACAAGCCGGCAGGCATGCTGTCCCAAAAGGCAAAGGAATCGGATGAATCCCTGGTGGAATATATCATAGATTATCTCATTTCAAGCGGTCAGTTATCCACAGACCAGTTAAGAAGCTTCCGCCCCTCGGTATGCAACCGCCTGGACCGCAATACCAGCGGTCTGGTGGTTGCCGGGAAGTCCCTGGCAGGCCTTCAGCTGATGTCTGCTGTTTTTAAGGACAGAAGCATCCATAAATATTATCAGTGCGTAATAAAGGGGCAGATATCAGAAAGACAGGTGATTACGGGGTTTCTTACAAAGGATGAGGCAGCCAACCAGGTGACGGTCCATAAGGACAGGGTGCCGGGAAGTGTTCCCATAATGACAGAGTATGAACCGGTTCACACCGCTCAAGGTTATACACTTTTAAAGGTTACGCTGATTACAGGACGCACTCACCAGATCCGGGCCCATTTATCCTCCATCGGACATCCGATTGTAGGAGATTATAAGTATGGGGATGGCAAGGTCAACCAAGAGGCCAGGAGGCTTTTTGGCATTCATTCTCAGCTTCTTCACTCTTACCAGGTGATATTCCCGGACCTTCCGGAGCCTCTTATGTATCTAACCGGTCATGCCTTTACGGCCCCTCTGCCGCAGAGTTTTTCAAAAATCTGCAGAGACTGGAGATAGGAGAGAGTTTATGGGAACCTGGAATACACGTGGATTAAGAGGATCCACCCTTGAGGAACTGATTAATCGCAGCAATGAAAGCTACCGGGAAAAGGGCCTTGCATTGATCCAGAAGATTCCGACCCCTATAACCCCGATTTCAATTGATAAGGAAAGCCGTCATATCACTCTGGCCTATTTTGACCAGAAGAGCACCGTTGATTACATAGGGGCCGTCCAGGGAATCCCTGTATGCTTTGATGCAAAGGAATGCGCAGCAAATACCTTTCCTCTGCAGAATATTCATCCGCATCAGATTACATTTATGGAAGAGTTTGAAGACCAGGGAGGCATTGCCTTTATCATTTTATCCTATACCCAGAAAAATGAGATCTTTTATCTGCCTTTTGATCAGATGAAAGGGTTCTGGGACAGGATGGAAAAAGGAGGGCGGAAAAGCTTCACCTATGAGGAATTGGATAAAGCATGGCAGATCCGCAGCTGCAGGGATATATTTGTCCATTATCTGGAAATGATTCAGAAAGATTTGGACAGAAGAGATTGACAAGAAAGGATTTGTCCCCTATAATTAACTACACGTTATTGAATTATCACTTTACTACAAGAAAGTGATGAAATGCAGTAAATGGTGAAAAAGATTTTCTTGGCTTCCATTTTATGGGAGTGAAAAGCTCTTACCAGACGGAGGTTGTTATGGCTAATAAACTGTTACATACGCCGGACGGAGTCCGGGATATTTATGGAGTGGAATGTACGAGAAAGGCGGTCGTTCAGGAAAAGATGCTGAAGGTGTTCCATCTGTACGGATACCAGGACATTGAGACTCCGACCTTTGAATTTTTCGATATCTTTAATGAATCCCGGGGAAGTGTCAGGGCAAAGGAGATGTTTAAGTTTTTTGACAGGGACAATCATACTCTGGTGCTGCGTCCCGATGAGACACCGGCCATTGCCAGATGTGCTGCGAAGTATTTCCTTGATGAGGACATGCCGATCCGTCTCTGCTACATGGAAAGAACCTTTATCAATCATTCCAGCTATCAGGGCAGACTTAAGGAAGCCAGTCAAACCGGGGCAGAGCTTATAGGTGACGATTCCAGCGATGCGGATGGGGAGATCCTGGCTATGGTGATCCGGGCTTTAAAGGCAGCCGGGCTTTCGGAATTTCAGGTTGAGCTGGGCGAAGTGGACTTTTTTAAGGGACTTCTGGAAGAGGCCGGAATGGACGAAGAGATGGAGGAAGCCTTAAGGGAACTCATTGAAAACAAGAACTATTTTGGTGTAGAAGAGCTGGTTATGGCTCAGCCGATTTCGGAAGAATTGAAACAGGTGTTTTTAAAGCTTCCGGAGCTTTTCGGATCACTGGAACAGATTCAGGCGGCAAAGGAGCTGACTGGCAATGCAAGAGCCATAAAGGCTATTGAACGTCTGGAAGAGGTGAACCGGATTCTTAAGTATTACGGCCTTTCGGATTATGTTTCCTATGATCTTGGGATGCTCAGCCAGTATCAGTATTATACCGGAATCATATTTAAGGCCTATACTTACGGTACCGGGGACTACATTGTTAATGGAGGCAGATATGACAAGCTCCTGGAACAGTTCGGAAAAGATTCTCCTGCCATAGGATTTGGAATTTCTGTTGATGAGCTTTTACTTGCTCTTTCCAGACAGAAGATCAAGACAGAGGTTTCCGTTGTTGATACCGTAATTCTTTATGAGCAGGAATCAAGGGAGAAGGCCATCTGCCTGGCAGATCATTTCAGGAAGGCTGGTGTGGCCGTACAGCTTCAGCTTAAAAAGCCGGAGCGTTCGCTTGATGCCTATAAGGCTTATGCCAGCCGAAGAGATTTGGGCAACCTGCTTTATCTGGATAAAATTGGATTATCTGTAAACGTCATGAATCTGATTCTGGGACGAGCGGATGAGATACCTTTATCGGAATATATGAGTAATCGGGGGAGCGTATGAGATATTTGACATTTGCCCTGGCAAAAGGGCGTTTGGCGAAAAATTCACTTGAAATGTTTGAAAAAATCGGAATCACCTGTGAAGAGATGAAGGATAAGGATTCCAGAAAGCTGATCTTTACAAATGAGGAACTTAAAATGCGTTTCTTCCTTGCGAAAGCCAGTGATGTTCCGACCTATGTGGAATATGGCGCAGCTGATATCGGAGTTGTCGGAAAGGACACCATTCTGGAAGAAGGCAGAAAGCTTTACGAGGTCATGAATTTAGGAATCGGCAATTGCCGTATGTGTGTTTGTGGGCCACAATCCGCAGGAGAACTTTTACAGCACCATGAGAGAATCCGGGTAGCCACCAAGTATCCGGCCATTGCAAAGGATTATTTCTATAATAAGAAGCACCAGACAGTGGAGATTATCAAGCTGAACGGCTCCATTGAACTGGCACCTATCGTAGGGCTCTCCGAGGTAATCGTGGATATTGTAGAGACAGGTACTACACTTAAGGAAAACGGACTCACCGTGTTAGAGGAGATCTGCCCCCTGTCTGCCCGCATGGTGGTTAACCAGGTGAGCATGAAACGGGAGAATGACAGGATTACGAAGCTGATCCGGGATCTCCGCACTTTGCTGCAGGAGGTAAATCAATGAAAATTATTCAATTAGATAAAGCATCCAAACAAAATATCCTGTCTGACTTGTTAAAAAGAGATCCCAATAATTATGATACCTATGCCGGTACCGTACAGGAAATTGTTGAAGCTGTAAAGCGGGACGGGGATTCGGCTGTTTTTGCTTATACGAAGGAGTTTGACAAGGCGGTTATAAACGCATCCAGCATCCGGGTAACAGACGAGGAAATTCAGGAAGCCATGAGGGAAGTGGAACCGAAACTGCTGGCTGTCATGAAGAAATCCATGAAAAACATACGGCAGTTCCATGAAAAGCAGAGACAGTACAGCTGGTTTGACAGTAAGCCGGACGGTACCATTCTGGGCCAGAAGATTACGCCGTTAGAAAGCGCAGGCGTCTATGTACCGGGCGGAAAGGCCGCTTATCCATCATCTGTTCTGATGAATATCATACCGGCCGAAGTGGCTGGCGTTGGCCGTATTGTCATGGTGACACCTCCTGGAAAGGGTGGAAAGGTGAATCCGGTTACCTTAACGGCAGCACATCTGGCCGGCGCTACTGAGGTCTATAAGGTGGGAGGAGCTCAGGCAGTTGCAGCCCTAGCCTTTGGAACGGAATCAATCCCAAAAGTAAACAAGATCGTAGGGCCGGGAAACATTTTTGTAGCTCTGGCGAAAAAGGCGGTTTACGGACATGTCAGCATTGACAGCATTGCAGGGCCCAGTGAAATTCTGGTGCTTGCGGATGAGAGTGCAAATCCACGTTTTGTGGCAGCGGATCTGCTGTCCCAGGCAGAGCATGATGAACTGGCTTCCGCTATTTTAGTGACTACAAGCATGGAGCTGGCAAAAAAGGTATCGGAAGAAGCGGAAAAATTCACCAATCAACTGTCACGTTCTGAGATTATCCGGAAGTCTCTTAACAATTACGGATATATATTGGTGGCGGATTCCATGAAGGAAGCCATTGCCACGGTCAATGAAATTGCTCCGGAACATTTAGAGATCGTCACGGAAAATCCATTTGAGGATATGACAAGAATCCAAAACGCAGGTGCTATATTCATTGGGGAATACAGTTCGGAACCTTTAGGAGATTATTTTGCAGGTCCTAACCATGTTCTTCCGACTAATGGTACAGCAAAATTTTTCTCTGCCCTCAGTGTGGATGATTTTATTAAAAAATCCAGCATCATTTATTATTCCAAAGAGGCTTTAGAGGAAGTAAACAAGGATATTCAGTCATTTGCGGAAGCAGAGTATCTGACTGCCCATGCTAATTCTGTGAAAGTACGGTTTGACGGCCAGGAGTCTTAAAGAATGGGGAGGAATGGAAAATGGGACGAAGTGCGGAAATTTCCCGGGTAACCCGTGAGACGGATATCCGGATGAAGCTTGACTTAGATGGCAGCGGAAAGGCTGAAGTCAAGACTGGAATCGGTTTTTTTGACCATATGTTAAACAGCTTTTCCCGGCATGGCTTTTTTGATTTAAGCCTTCTGGTAAAGGGGGATCTGGAAGTGGATACCCACCATACCATAGAAGATACGGGGATTGTTCTGGGTACAGCTATCAAACAGGCTCTTGGAGATAAAAAATCCATAAGACGGTATGGAAGTATGATTCTTCCCATGGATGAGTCCCTGATTCTATGTGCCGTTGATTTATCGGGCAGACCCTATTTCTCTTATGATGTACCGCTGACGGCCGAACGGGTGGGAGAATTTGAAACAGAAATGGTGAAAGAATTTTTTTATGCAGTTTCCTATGCCTCAGAGATGAATCTGCATATCAGAAAAATGGCTGGAGAAAATAATCATCATATAATAGAAGGAATTTTCAAGGCCTTTGCAAAAGCTTTGGATGAGGCTTCCCTGCCTGATTTAAGAATTACGGGAGTTTTGTCCACCAAAGGAACATTATAAAGGAGAATCCATATGCAGCTTTATCCAGCGATCGATCTAAAAAACGGGCAGTGTGTACGTTTGAAGCAGGGGGAATTTAAAGAAATAACCGTTTATTCCGACAGGCCGGAGGAAGTAGCGGCCTGCTGGCAGTCCAAAGGAGCTACGTTTCTCCATCTGGTAGATTTAGACGGTGCATTGGCTGGTCATTCTGTAAATGAAGATGTAATCAGAAAAATTACAGACTCGGTTTCCATACCTATCCAGATTGGGGGCGGCATCCGGAGTGAAGCGGCTATTGAAGCCATGTTCTCTCTGGGTGTTTACAGAGTAATCATCGGTACGAAAGCCGCAGAAAATCCCGAATTTATCCGGGACATGATAAAAAAATTCGGGCAGGAACGGATTGTGGCAGGCGTTGATGCAAAGGATGGCATGGTAGCCGTTGAAGGCTGGGAAAAGATCAGCAAAACATCCGCATCGGAACTTTGCAGCCGGATGAAAGAATACGGGGTCAGGCATATTGTATACACTGATATATCCAGAGATGGGATGCTGACCGGACCTAATGTAGCTTATACCAGGAAACTGACAGAGGATACGGGAATGGATATCATTGCCTCCGGAGGAATGTCTTCCATGGAAGATTTGAAGCAGCTTTACCAGGCAGGTGTTCATGGTGCGATCATTGGAAAGGCTTTGTATGAAAAGCGGATTGATTTAAAAGAAGCCATAGAAGCCTTTGAAAAACAGAACCATCAGGGAGGAAATAATGATGGAGTGTAAAAAAATAATTGCAGGTTTTGGAATCCGGGAAGGAAAAGCAGTCAGGCTTGATGATCGAAAGGCGTTCTACAGTGAAGATCTTCTGGCGCTGGCCTGTTTTTATGGAGACAGCGGAGCGGATGAGCTTTTTATATTTGATTTTTCAGAGTCAGATGAAGACCATGAACGAACGATCGGTCTTATCAAAGAGATTGCCAGACTTTCTGATATTCCGGTAATTACGGGAGGAAGAGTCAAGCGGCTGGAGGATGTGAAAAAGTATCTGTATGCTGGTGCGAAGGCAGCTTTTCTGGATGTCAGCCTGGATGAAAATGTAGATCTGATGAAGGAGGCTTCGGACCGCTTCGGAGATGACAAGGTTTATGCCTATCTTCCTGATTGCTCGTATCTTAAAAGGACAAAGGAATATGCTCAGCTGGGAGCCTCCCTTATGATTCTTGGTGAAGCAGGACTTAAAAAAGAACAGCTATATGATGCTGTCCGCTGCGGGGAAAGGGTTCTGATTACGGGGTCAGGTATGGATACCGCATTTGCTGCTGCCCTGAAGATGGAAAAAGCAGAAGGTCTGATTGGAATCTTTGAAGGAGCAGCTAACTGTATGAACCTAAAGCATGCCTTAAAGACAGAGGGAATCGGAGTGGATACCTTTGAGAGTACGGTAAGCTTTCATCAGTTTAAACTGAATTCTGACGGGCTGATTCCGGTCATCGTACAGGATTACCGGACCGGAGAGGTACTGATGCTGGCCTATATGAATGAAGAAGCTTTCCAGGAAACCCTGAAAAGAAGCTGCATGACCTATTACAGCAGGAGCAGGAAAAGTCTATGGGTAAAGGGAGAGACTTCAGGCCACTATCAATACGTAAAGTCTCTGGCTTTAGACTGTGACAATGACACACTGCTTGCAAAGGTCAACCAAATCGGTGCGGCCTGCCACACAGGGGCCAGAAGCTGTTTCTATCAGAGTCTGGTTAAAAAAGAATATCAGGAAACCAATCCGCTTAAGGTATTTGAAGATGTATTCCAGGTGATTCTGGACAGAAAGGATAATCCAAAGGAAGGTTCTTATACTAATTACCTGTTTGATAAGGGAATTGACAAGATCTTAAAAAAGCTGGGAGAAGAAGCCACGGAAATCATCATTGCAGCCAAAAACCCGAATCCGGAAGAAGTAAAATATGAAATTTCAGATTTTCTTTATCATATGATGGTCTTAATGGCGCAAAAAGGTGTGACCTGGGATGACATTACCAGAGAATTGGCCAACCGGTAGTTAAGAAACGCTTGGGAATGAATCGATTCCCCGGCGTTTTTTTATATCTAAAAGCTGCCAATCATCTGACTGGCCCAGTCTTTATTGGAAAAAGATGGGAATTGAGCCATAGACAGTCCAGTCACTCTATGTTATAATGAAAAAATTGAGATTATGGGAGGCTAATCGTAATGAACCAACAGATATCCAGAAGAATGAAGAGAATGACGATGCTGTACGGCTGGATCATTCCGGTCATTCTGCTGTATTGTACAGCCATATCCTTTTTGGGGGCAGGACTTGGCATGAAGCTTTATGGAAGAACAGAGCCGTCTGCAGAACCGGTAACATTTAACGTATATGATGGACCGAATATTTTCGGCAGCCTGAAGGCTCAGATGATGTCACGGGAATTCGCATCTGATTTTAAAGAGACCAATCATTATTATTTTGTATATGATGAAGATTTACTGCCTTACATTGTACAGGTACATGGAGATCTTTCCCAGGAGTACTTAGATGTTCAGTCATATCTGTATAATGATACAGGTGAAGTGCCAAAACCTGTTATCTTTTATGGCATGTCATCCCCGATTGAGGAAGATATCCGCAAGTATGCCATGGAGAGCTACAACGATATGTGGGATGAGGAACTTGTAACAGAAGATAATTTTTCGGACTATTTTGGAGAATACTATCTGGATACAACCAGAAAACCAAAAACCCCGATGACCTCTATTAATTTTTATATTTTTATACTGGCTTTTGCATTAGCAGCCGGAGCAACCTGTCTGTTTGGTTACCATATAAACAGCCAGAAGCTTAAGCGGGGCCGTGCCACACGGAATGCATGGCCGGATGACAAACTGCTTGCATTGGACAGGCAGCTTGATCAGGCTGCGACAGCAGCTTATGAAAAAGAACAGCTTTATTTGACAAACGATTATATTATCACCAATGCGGAAGGATTTGAAATCATCCCTTATGCTGATGTGGAACGAATCTATGATACGGTTTCAGGAACAAGGAAACGGCTCATGGCAGAAACGAAGGATCAGAAGAACCATACCCTGGCCCTTGTAATAGGGGCCGGAAAGAAAAAGCAGGATGCGTTTCAGGAATTTGTAAGTCAGGTTAAGAGGAAAATCATTGATAAAAAAGAGGAATTTCCGGATAGTACCATAATAACGGAATATCAAAATATTCCGGAGGCAGGCCAGAATGGTTCTGCATTACAGTATAATAAAAAGGGGAATCTCTTTCTTGGAGTCATTGGTGCAATAGCCGGATCCCTTGTGGGAGTTGGTTTATGGGTTCTCATCGGACAGATCGGATTTGTGGCCGGAATAGCCGGCTTTATAATGCTAAAGCTTGCACTCAGCGGTTACCAGAAGCTTGGAGGACCGTTAGATAAAAAGGGAGCAGTTACCTGCCTTTTTATAACAGCCGCAATGGTCTTAGGGGCTAATCTTCTGGATTATGCAGTATCCATGGCACGGGTTTACCTTCAGTATGAAGCCAGTCTTGAAACTCTGGTTTACGTTTTTTCAAACTTTGGCAGATTAATGAACAATGCAGACATGTGGAAAGGATTTTTCCTTGACCTTGCTATTGGTTTTGGTCTTTCTGTCTGGTCCAGTGCCGGTATCATAATGACAATTTTAAAAATGTCTGATTAAATTTAAAGAAAGAGGCGATCATACAATGTCAGAAGTATTGAATCATTTTTTAAAGTATATCTCATTTGACACCCAGTCAAAAGAAGAAACGGAGGCGGTTCCCAGTACGGAAAAGCAGAAGGTATTTGCCCGGGAGCTGGCTTCTGAACTTCAGGCAATGAAAGCTTTAAATGTTCGGGTTGATGAACACAGCTATGTCTATGCGACCATACCGGCTACATCGGAAAAAGAAATACCGGTTCTGGGCTTTATCGCTCATATGGATACTTCACCAGCTTACTCCGGGTCAGATGTAAAGCCCCATATTGTAAGAAATTATGATGGTGGAGATATCCTTATGAATCAGGATACCGGTTTGACCATGAAGGCCCAGGATTTTCCCGATCTTTTAAAATATATGGGGCAGGATATCATTACTACAGACGGAACTACACTGCTGGGTGCAGATGATAAGGCCGGTGTGGCTGAAATTATGGCAATGGCGGAGCATCTCCTGGCGCATCCGGAGATTCCTCATGGAACAATCCAAATTGGCTTCACGCCGGATGAAGAGGTTGGCCGGGGTGCAGATTTCTTTGATGTAGAGGACTTTCATGCAGATGTTGCTTATACCGTAGACGGGGGCGGTTTAGGCGAGCTGGAGTACGAGAATTTCAATGCTGCTTCTGCGAAGGTCATTATTCACGGCTCCAGCATTCATCCGGGTTCTTCCAAAGGAAGAATGAGGAATGCTATTCTTATGGCCATGGAGTTTCACAACATGCTGCCGGCTGCCGAAAATCCTATGTATACGGAAGGATATGAAGGATTTTACCATCTGGATGCCATGAGAGGGACCGTGGAAGAAGCCCGTCTGGATTACATTATCCGTGACCACAGTAAGGAAAAGTTTGAAGCTAAAAAGGCATTTATGGAACGCGTGGCGGATTATTTAAATAACCGCTACCCGTCTGGTACGGTGGAACTGCTGTTAAAAGACAGTTACTATAACATGAAAGAAAAAATCGAACCCCATATGTATTTAATTGACATAGCAAAGGCTGCTATGGAAGAAATAGGGGTTGAGCCAATGGTTACTCCTATCCGCGGAGGCACAGATGGAGCACGTCTGTCCTATGAAGGACTGCCATGTCCGAACCTTTGTACAGGCGGCTATAACTTCCATGGAAAATTTGAATTCGTTCCGGTTCAATCCATGGAAAAGGTTGTAGAGCTTCTTCTTAAAATCGTAGAAAAGTTTGCAAAAAGATAATTGAAAAGAGTATATAAAAATATTTAAGTTATTACCAGATATTTAATAATAAAAGGAAAACTGTACCCAAATAGTTAGATACAGAAAAAGAGGTTGTGCTTAACTATCTGGGTGTTTTTTTGTATAATAAAGTTATCAAATAAAGTATGGTGTCATCTTGGGCGGAAAAAGATTAAGAAATCTAGATGGCTGTAAGACTTTTTCAGAAGTAAAAGAAGAAATAGATTCTTATATAGAATACTATAATCGTTTTCGATACCAGTGGGATTTAGAGCAGATGGCACCAGATGTATACTATATATATAAGACAACCGGAAATAAAACTTACTGAGAGAGTCGGTTCAGATATCAATATCTAAATCGGCTCTCTCTTTTTTATTGTCCTTGACAAAGGGTACAGTTTACTCCTTATTTTGTAAGGATTTTTAATGGTTTTAAAGTTTATGAAGATGTGAAGAAAAATTGGAAAAAGGGAATAATCATAAGCGATCTAAAATTCATAAAAAATATCAATGCTGATAGTATTACCAAAAGAAAATTACCGTAATATTTAAGAAGGCGGAAAAGCGTCGAATGTTGCGATGAAAAAAAGTTGTATATTAAAAAAAAAAGTTGTATTATCAAAGATATTGTTTGAGTTAATAATAGTTTTTATATTTTTAAAAAGCTGGGTGATATGTGGGAGCCAGATCCTCCAATATAACTGATTTGGACGTCTCCAATTATTAAGATGGTATAAAATTGCATGTCGGTTTTTTGGATATATTTTATTACTTTTAAATTTATTAACAATATATATGGAGAGGACGATTATGTTAATAAAAATTATCTTGAAATATAAGAAAGAGATTATTATATTATCAACAGTTATCCTTATATCAACCATTTTCAACATACTATCTCCTTTTATATTGGAAAAGGCTATACAGTACGATACAATTAATAGTTTATTAATTAATATATCTGTATATCTTATATGTTTATTGATTGCCTATTTAATAAATATTCTATTTATTTATATAAAAAAGAAATATTCGATTAAAATTAGAACAGAAGAGAGTATATCACTTTCAGAATATATATATAAAATGAATTATTCTAAAATTTTGAACATAGAGCCTACTTATTTGATAAATAGAGTTGAAGAAGCTGCCAATCATATTTGTAATCTGATTTTACAAGCAGTTACTCAAATTTTTACTGGAATAATTTCATTATTTATTTTAATAATATTAATTGGACGATATAGTAATGTTTTAATGATATTGTATATTTCATATTCCTTTTTTAGCTATTTTGGATATAAATATTTGAATAAATTTTTGTTAAAAAAAAGCAAAATATTACAAGATGTAGTTGCTGAAAATTATAAAAATATTTTAGTATTTATGACAAATGTTGATTTTTTTAAATTATTATCAAATTTTTCTGGTTTTAAAAAGTTTTTAAAAATATTTTGGTATAAATCAGCAAATGAGAATGCAAATGTTAATTTTTTTGCTGAATTAATTAGCTTGATACTTGAATGTTTATTACTTATTTTTCAAAGTAGTATTTATATTTACATATTTATTCTATATAGAAATAATGAAATAACGTTTTCTAATATGGCGGTAATTATTCTGCTTAATAATACTTATAAAAGTGCTATGTCAACTATCAATAATATGAATATTGGATTAAGAGATGTTAGGGCATCTATAGATTTTATAAATACTGAAATGTTAAATCATTTAGATACAGAGGGCGATGTTGAGATAGAAGAAATTCAATCGTTAAAAGCCAGTCTCAAGAATATTTCATATAAAGACAATATTTTGATTAAAGAAGCTAATTTTGAAGTTGAAAAAGGGGACATCATTGGATTGGTTGGTGATTCTGGTAGTGGGAAAAGCACATTTGTAAAATATTTATTAGGATTATACCAAAATGCCGAAAGTAAAGTTTTATATAATGGTATTGAAATAGAAAAATTAAACAAAGCGTGTTTAAAAAAACATATAATGTATATTTCGCAAAATCCATCAATATTTCCAATCACTTTGCGTGAAAATTTTTTATTGGGGACGGATAATTGTAGTACTGAAAATGACATCAGATTAGAAGAAGTATTATCTTATATTGGATTTGATAAATTTAATAAGCTTGGTTTAGAATCTTTAGTTCTTGAAAATGGTTTAAATCTATCAGGGGGGGACAAGCAAAAAATTGCTATTGGACGAGTATTAATTAATAGAGAATGCGATTTACTAATACTTGATGAATTTTCTAATTCACTTGATTCTACTATGGAAAAATTTATCTTGAATAAAATTAGAAAATTTTATCAAAGCAAAATTATAATTTTAATTACGCATAACAATAAATTGCTTGAAAATTGCAATAAAATTTATGCAATAGAAAATATGGTGTTAATGAAAACCAAATAATATTCATGGGGTATGATATGGACCAAAAAAATAAAATATATCAAAAATATTTTAAGCTGAATATGATAGTAGAAATTTTGCAGGAAGCTGTACTTTTAGAATCATTTCAAACTGATTTTGATTCAGACAATTTAATTGAAAATTTAATATACAGTTTATGTAATAATACATATTCTAATAAATATTTACTATATCGCAGGATAGATGAGCAACGTCTGTCATTATCGGAATTTTTAGGAATTAAAACAGATATTGTTGGATTGAATAAACTCCTTGTTCTAGACATTAATTCAAATCATAGCGGTTTAAACATTGGAGATATTATATGTAAGGTTAATCACAATAGTGCTTTATCATATTTGAATTTATCAGAATTAAATGATTTGGTATTAGATATTATGAGATATGATAATCATAAAGGTTCTTACATTAGCCAAGAGATAAGAGTGAACGTCAAAAAGATCAATTTTAATAATTTTGAAAATAGGATTAATATAAAAAGCAACTATATAAAAATAGAAACATTTAATAATTTAGCTTTAATAAAATCTTATATAGAAAGTATTAAAGGAGAAATAGTATTTGATTTTCGTAATAATATGGGTGGGAAAATTGAAAATGCAATAGAATTTTTAGAAATGTTAATTCCTAGAAATACTATTATGTTCTATGAAAAGAAAAAAAACGAATTAATATCATTTTTATCAAATTCAAAGATTACATATGAATTTGATAAAATAATAATTTTGGTGAACGAATTGACTGCCAGTTCGGCTGAAATTGTTGTTTTTGCGTTACAAAAATATCTAAAAGTTGAAGTAATAGGGAGTACGGACCATACTTTTGGAAAAGAATGTTTTCAGAAAAGTTATAACTTTGATGACGAATCTTGTTTGCTTGTTCCAACAGGAATTATTTATACTCCAGATAAAACACCAATGAATCAACACTCCATTAAAATAGATAAAATACTATCTAATAGTGAAATTGATGTACAATATATCTGACATACTATACCTGATTATTTTAATTTGTGTACAGAATTAGAATAAAATATGGTTTTGTATAATAGTATGAATAAAAAAGGAAAGGAGAAAACATCATGAAAAAAATTCAAAAACCCGTTAATGTAAAAGAAATCAAAACTATTGCAGGAAGTTGTGGGTGCGGTTGCTCTCATGGAGCTGGCGGCGGCGGTGGACAGGGTTAATTCAACTAACTGAATCGTCAAATATAAGGTTGGTTAATACGATTTTTTATTAACCAACCTTAACCTTTGGAGGGAAATAATATGAACGTAAGGAACAGTGTAAGAAGTCTTATGGCTACATCACTGATGATAACATTAATTGGTGGAATAGCTTATGCTTCAACAGATTCGGCAGCTTCAACCTTTACCTACGTTCCAGGTAACGAAGATTCTGCCTCTTTTGTTTACACTCCGGATACCTTTCAAAAAACTATCACCTTAGAAAGCTCAGAAGATTTTTGGATCTATGGTCAACTTGCCTCAGTCGAGGAACAAATAGTAAATGAATTAATACTTCCTTTGAAAAAGGATAATGTAGTAACAATCACGTTATCTAGCGGTAATGATACTAATCTGGGTGTAGGAATTATCGAAGATAAAACCAAGACGTCATCTTCTTCAGCGTTAATGAAAACTGGTGATAGCGTTACAATAACAGCACCAAAAGATGGAACTTATAAAGTATATATGAAAAATAATAAAAATACGAGTTCTAATTTTGGATTAACTGTATCTTATAAGTAGTTTAGTTTCTGGAAGGAATCGTGTTTAGATTATTTCAAACACGATTCTTTTCAGAATGAGTTTAGAAGAGAAAGGATAAGAAATGAAACTTTTTTTCGACAATAATATGATAAAGCGAAATAGCAATCATGGTATGACCATTTATTATTCATCTTATATTCATAATGCAATTCGAGTAGAAAAAACTATTGCAAAAGTGATAGATTTTATGCAATCCAAAGGTTCTGGAAATGATATTGATTTAAATAATATCGGACTAAATTGTAGTTTATCGCCAGAGGAAGTAGAAGAAATATTATCTGGTTTAATAGACACTGACCTATTTTACGCTGAAATGATGAAGTTTAGAAGTAGTGGCTTTGCTATTTTACAACGAAATTTAAAAAAATTCCAAATTAATGAAGCATATATACATACAACTTATAAATGTAATTTAAACTGTGATTACTGCTATAATAAAAGTAAAATTAATTCTTGCACTGAAATTTCTGTAGAAAAATGGAAAGATGTTCTAGAGACTTTAAAAAATGCAGGTGTTAGAAAGATAATTTTAACAGGTGGTGAACCTATATTATATCCCTATTTCAATGCTATTGTGAACCATGCTTCAACTTTAGAATTTATTGTGGAAGTTTTAACTAATGGAACAGTATTACATAAATTAGAATCAGAAATTGTCAAAAAGATTAATCTCTTTATAGTAAGTTTAGATTCTTTGGAGCCAGAAAAAACTCATAGAAAAAACACAGAAAAATATTCTGTGTTGGAAAACATTCTTAATCTTAAAAATTCTGGTGGAATTGTAAAAGTGCGTTCTGTACTAACTAATAAAAACTTAAATGAAGTAAAAAGACTCGGAGAATTTCTTCATGATAAAGGAATAGTTCATATTAAGTCTCTATTTATTCCAAATTCAAAGGAAGAAATTGGTTTTATTCCTGATTTTGATAAACTTGATTATTCTGATGAAGAATATGATTTATGCCATATAAACAATTGTGGTGCGGGTTATTCCATTATTTCTATAAGTCCAGATGGGATTATATATCCTTGTCAAACCTTAATGTTTGATGAGTTTTCTATTACTAATGTTTTTGAGGAGAATTGGTACAAAAAGTTGGAAGATTCTACAATTACCCAGTACCTTTTAAGTCGTAGTGTCACCGATATAGACGGTTGCCGAGAATGTGGGTATCGAACGCATTGTAATGGTGGCTGTCGAGCAATTTCATATAATCTTTACGGTGATATGGAAAATAAGTTGGATTGTTTTTGCGATTATTATAAAAGAGATTTTGATAATGCTTTATCTCATATTAATTTTGAAGAATAAGAAAAAGTAGCGTATATTTTATGAATACTAAGATACACGCTACTTTTCTTATTTTAATCAACTATTTTCCAGTTATCTCGATTTTCTAATATAAAATTGAACTGTGATAATTGAACAGTCTTTGTCTGAGGTCATGATACTTCACCGTAAGGGAAGCCGTGACCTGATTCCCATTTTTACGATAGATAGGATTCACTAGTTATGAAAAAAAGATAATCTTTTTTGATGGGTTTTAAATACCATCATTGGCATAATAAGAAATTTCTTTCGCCGTTGCCATTGGGTACAGCTTGAAAAAGACCTTCTATTTTTTTATACATCTCATAGGCTGCATTTTACTCATTTGTTTCATTTCATACATGTTATTCATACAATTCATGTTATTTGAAGAGTCCATGACACCTTTCGTAGAATCCATGCAATTGGAATAAGCGGCCCCTTTCGTAGAATCCATACAATTGGAGTAAGCGGCCCCTTTCGTGGAATCCATGCAATTGGAGTAATTGGCCCCTTTCGTAGAATCCATACATTTGGAGTAATTGGCCCCTT
>CAYOCB010000015.1:0-112432 GCA_964402355.1 uncultured Lacrimispora sp. | reverse complement strand
AGAGCATCGTGGGTGAACTCTGCACCATTAAATCCGAAGATAAATTTACGCAGTCCAAAATAAAAATAAGTATTGAACTACCAGAAACTGGATGCTATAATAAGGACAAGTTCTTAAACACATTTTTTTAGATCATTCTCATATCGAGACATATTTTCCAACTATATGCAATGTGGATACACTGGACTGGAAAACTCAAAACACAAGAAAGATAGTACGCCACATAGTAAAGCATGTGGAACCTGGAGACATCATCCTTATGCATGATGTATTCCCTACTTCGGTGGAAGCGGCTCTTGAGGCTATTGATACTTTATCAAAGCAGGGCTATACGTTTGTTACAGTTGATGAGCTATTGGTGGATTAGCTGTATTCCGCATATATAGTGCTTTCATTCATTGTAATGCAGGCTTTTATAAAGTTAAGCCATAAAAGTCATACACAGATCGGAGGAATTAATATGGACTATAATGATATTATAAACGCAAGACATTCAGATCGGAAGTACAGTGACAGACCTGTTGAGAAGGAGAAATTGGACGAAGTATTAAATGCTGGTGGATTTACCCCTGCCGCTGAAAACAAACAGCCCCAGCGTATTGTAGTGATACAGGACGGGGAAGCACTAAAAAAAATAAAACGATGCACACCTTGTCATTTTAATGCACCTGTACTGCTCCTGGTATGTTACGATAAATTGGTACAATACAACAATCATAATGAGGATAAGCGTTCCTTTGGACAGGTCGATACCAGTATTGTTCTTACGCATATGATGCTTGAAGCATACAATTTAGGACTCAGAACTGTTTGGGTGTGGCTTTTTGATCCAGAGATGCTGCAGGAATATTTACACATTCCTGATAATTATGAAATCCTGGGCTTAATGCCGATCGGATATCCCGCTTCGGATGCAGCTCCAGATAAAATGCATAGTGAAAAATTTCCTGTTGACCATACTGTTTTTTATAGTTAATCTGAATCATCGGTATCTAATAATCCATACTGCCTTTAAGACCCTTCCCTCGGTAAGGGAGATTGGAGGGCCTTTTGGGGCACTATGGATAAGTGGAGAAGACAGGGGAGAACAAGATGATGAACAGTATCCTAAATTATAAAACAGGTGGTTGGGTAGTGGTGTATGTGTCCTTAAATAAGCTGACATACAATTGTCCCTGAGTATCAAGTTCAGCAAGGAAAACCTCTTCGGCATTTGAAGCTCCTGCTTTTGTAATTTCATTATTCAACCAGCTTTTATCTAAATTAATATAATTTAAATTACTGTATTGAATCTCGCCGTCTATAATAAGAGGAAGCGAAAGCCCTTCATATTTCGTTTCAATATTTAAATCTTTAGGTTTTATAGCTCTTTCCTGAGACTTTGGTATCACAGACAGCTGACCATTTGGCTCAATGATTGCAAATTCCACATCAGAAATTCTGTAATAATTTTTTAATCTCAATTGAGATAGAAGGAATGGTACATTTATATGATTTTTATTCAATTCCTCAAAATTTATTTTACCGTTTAGTATAATTATACTGGTTTTTTGGTCTGCATTATAAAATTTCTTGTTTAAAGCTAACTTATTAATTAAAACCATACAGATAGATATTAGCAGTATTCCCCCGGAAGCCTTGGAGGGAATTTTATATACTAAAGGTTCAGCCGCAATTATGGTTATCAGCAAAATACCGGCCAGATCATAGGTTGTTATCTGTGCTACTGACTTTTTGCCAATAATACGCAGTCCAAGCCAGGTCATTAGGAACATAAAAATACACCGGATAGCATAAATAATAAAAGACATAATATCCTCCTTATGGTTCAGGGATTAATCTTCGGAAATTTTTCCAATATCCAATAATCTGTTCTGATATTTCGACTGCCTTATATTGATCTTTTATTTTTACTGCCCCCTTTAAATTATCAACAGCTTTATTCATATTTGAATAATCCTGTTCTGCATTATTTAATGATACAAGAGATTTTCCCTTTTCCCACATTTTATCCAGTTCACTGACAGAACTTTCAGCAGATGACCAATCACTGTTTTGAACTGCTTCTTCCAGATTTATTAATATGTTCTCTATTTGATGACTTTTGTCAAATAGAAAATTCTGAATAATGAAAAACAGAAACAGCAAAATTAATAATATCTCCGCCAGCCCTAAAGTGATTGATTTGTTATTCAATCTTTTTACCTTCTTCCTCTATATGATTTTACAAGTACCATTTATCTTTTGCTGATATTACCAAAATTATTCATTAATGGATATTAAAAAAACAAACAATCCTTCTTGGCTGAATGCAGCTTTTGAGGTTATTGACACTTTAACAAAGCAGGGATATACTTTTGTTAAAGTCTATGTACAACTGGCGGATGCAGCTGTGCAGCAGGGGATTAATGAATACGGGAGAATAAAAATGGATTTGTTTGATTATATGAGGGAAAATACCATGGAGAAGGAATCTCCGCTTGCATCAAGGCTGCGGCCGGTTACACTTGAGGAGGTAGTGGGGCAGCAGCATATTATAGGAAAGGATAAGCTGCTTTACCGGGCCATCAAAGCGGATAAGCTTGGATCAGTCATATTCTACGGCCCGCCGGGGACCGGTAAAACCACGCTGGCCAGAGTGATTGCTAATACGACCAGTGCGGATTTTAAACAGATCAATGCCACCGTCGCTGGAAAAAAGGATATGGAGGAGATCGTAAAGGAAGCTAAGGCTTCTCTGGGTATGTACGGAAAAAAGACCATCCTATTTGTCGACGAGATTCATCGCTTTAACAAGGGACAGCAGGATTATCTGCTTCCTTTTGTGGAGGATGGGACTTTAATACTTATCGGGGCTACTACGGAAAATCCATATTTTGAAGTTAATGGGGCGCTGCTTTCCCGTTCCAGGGTTTTTGAATTAAAACCATTGGATAAGGAAGACATCAGGGAGCTGATCCGCCGGGCAGTATATGACCGGGATAAAGGGATGGGCTCTTATAATGCCGTCATTGATGAAGAAGCCGAAGAGTTTCTGGCGGATGTGGCCAATGGGGACGCAAGGGCTGCCTTGAATGCGGTGGAACTTGGGGTTATGACCACAGAACGGAATCCGGAAGACGGAAAAGTCCATATTGATCTGGAAACAGTCCAGGAATGCATCCAGAAGCGTGCAGTGCGTTATGATAAATCAGGAGATAATCACTATGATACCATTTCCGCATTTATCAAGAGCATGAGAGGGTCTGATCCCGATGCGGCTGTTTATTATCTGGCCCGTATGCTGTATGCAGGAGAGGATATTAAATTTATTGCCAGAAGAATCATGATCTGCGCTGCAGAGGATGTGGGCAATGCCGATCCCCAGGCACTGGTAGTGGCGGTAGCAGCAGCCCAGGCATCGGAGAGGATCGGGCTTCCGGAAGCTCAGATCATCCTGGCGGAAGCGGTTACCTATGTGGCGTCTGCACCGAAAAGCAATGCTTCCTGCACAGCGGTATTTGAGGCTCTGGAGGCGGTACAGAATCAGAAAACCATGCCTATTCCGGTCCATTTACAGGATGCCCACTACAAGGGAGCGGCGAAGCTGGGCCATGGGCAGGGGTATCTTTATGCGCATGATTATCCCAACCATTATGTAAAACAGCAGTATCTTCCGGATGGAATGGAGGGGATAGAATTTTACCGGCCTACGGACAATGGATATGAACGGAAAATCAAGGAGCATTTACGCTTTCTAAAAAAATAACTTTTCTTTTTTAATTAAAAGGTATATAATAATTATATCGTACGACCTTATTGAACATGATTTGGGCCGGAAGAGATCTTCCGGCCTTCTGTTTGCGATATTCTATCGTGAATAATTCCCATGCTTACGAAACAATTGTTATAAGGAATCATGAAGGAGAATAATATGCGTGAAAAATTACAGACATTGCCGTTGACCGAATTAAAAGAGCTTGCCAAAACGCAGGGTATTAAGGGCTGCAGTTCTATGCGTAAAGCTGAGATTATAGATTTACTTTGTGAAAAAGAAGGAGAAGCTGCGGAACCCGGTGCTTCGCCGGATAACGTTTCAGAAGAAAAAATGGAAGGACGGGTAAGGAAAAACAGGAGAGTCCATACGCCGGCCCCAGCCGGACAGACCCGGAACGTTTCCATAAGCCAGCAAAGCCAGGTTTCAGAAAACTCTGGACAGCAGGTATCCGGTACCGGTCCGGACCAGCAGGGGCAGTCTGTGGGAACGGGACAGAGGAAGAGTGTTGTACGTTCCTATCGTCCGGATACACAGCAGAGAACCACAAGCTACCGTCCGGTGACGGGAACCAGCGGAGAGAATCATACCAGAAATGAAACACGGCAGGAAATTGTGCCGGAAGATCCAAGAGGGGATTTTCAGCCCAGCCCTGAGCTGCAGGAACTGGACAGCGGAATAGAGGCCCATGGTATCCTGGAGGTCATGCCGGATGGATTTGGATTTATCCGCTGTGAGAATTATCTCCCTGGGGAAAACGATGTCTATGTGGCACCATCTCAGATCCGCCGTTTTAATATGAAGACAGGAGATATCATTTATGGCAGCCGCAGAGTGAAGACAGCGACAGAGAAATTTGCTGCTCTGTTATATGTGAAGAACATCAATGGTTATCCTGCCAGCGTGGCAGAACGCCGTCCGAACTTTGAAAATATGACTCCTATATTCCCGGATAAAAGGCTTCACATGGAGACATTGGGCGGAAAGAATACAACTGCCATGCGTGTTCTGGACCTTTTAGCTCCGATCGGAAAGGGACAGAGAGGTATGATCGTATCTCCGCCAAAAGCCGGTAAAACGACCCTGTTAAAGCAGGTGGCAAAAGCGGTCACGGTGAACCACCCGGAGATACATCTGATGATACTTTTGATTGATGAACGTCCGGAAGAGGTTACGGATATCAAGGAGTCCATAGTGGGAAATAACGTGGAGGTTCTTTACTCCACATTTGATGAACTGCCGGATCGGCATAAGAGGGTATCTGAGATGGTGATCGAGCGTGCCAAAAGGCTTGTGGAGCATGGCAGGGATGTGGTGATCCTCTTAGACAGCATCACCCGCCTGGCAAGAGCCTACAACCTGACTGTGGCACCAAGCGGCCGTACTCTGTCCGGTGGTCTGGATCCGGCAGCTCTGCATATGCCAAAGCGTTTCTTCGGTGCAGCAAGAAATATGCGGGAGGGAGGAAGTCTTACTGTTCTGGCTACCGCCCTGGTAGATACAGGAAGCCGTATGGATGATGTGATTTATGAGGAATTTAAGGGAACAGGCAACATGGAACTGGTTCTTGACCGTAAGTTATCTGAAAAGAGAATATTCCCTGCAATCGATATTTTAAAATCCGGTACCAGAAGGGATGATCTGCTGCTGGCCAGAGAAGAAGCGGAGGCGGTGGATATCGTACGGAAGGCTACCAATACTCTGAAGCCGGAAGAGTCAGTGGAAAAAATACTCGACTTGTTTTCAAGAACGAGGACCAACCGGGAGTTTGTGGAAACATCCAAGAAAATGCGTCTTTTCTAGGAATTACGAGTTTTTATAGAATAATACTTGCATTAGAAAATATTCTATGTTATACTATACAAGCTGTTTATTAGACAAAGTCGGTTTACAGACCGCGATTAAATAGAAATCAGAGTATGCGAGGTGAAAATCATGAAAGAGGGAATCCATCCAAATTATTACCAGGCTAAGGTTGTTTGCAACTGCGGTAATGAATTCGTAACTGGTTCTACAAAGGAAGATATCCACGTAGAAGTTTGTTCTAAATGCCATTCATTCTACACCGGTCAGCAGAAGGCTGCTTCCGCTCGTGGACGTATTGATAAATTCAATCGTAAATATGGCGTTAAGGCCGCTGAATAAGTTTTGGAACAAAAAAAGGTTGAGTTTGGTGGAAACACTTTAGCTCAACCTTTTTTGAGATTGAATGGAATAGAGAGGTGGTTTGGCGTATGAAGTATTCAGGAATCGGCGGACAGGCCGTGATTGAAGGCGTTATGATGAAAAATGGGGATGAGTATGCCACCGCTGTCCGGAAGCCGGATGGAACCATTGAAGTGAAAAAGGATACTTATGTCGGCTTGGGAGAAAAGGTTAAGGTCTTTTCCCTGCCTTTTGTCAGGGGAATCTTCAGTTTTGCGGACTCTATGGTTCTTGGTATGAGGTCTCTTACGTTTTCTGCCAGCTTTTTTGAGGATGACGAAGAAGATTCAGAACCAACGAAATTTGAAAAGCTGTTGGAACGGCTGTTTGGGGAAAAGACGGAAAAGGCGTTAATGAGCATTGTAATGGTATTTTCCGTTGTGATGGCTGTCTGCATTTTTATGGTCCTTCCCATGTTCCTTGCTGGTATATTCCACCGATTTGTTAAATCACAAACGGTAATGGCAGTCCTGGAAGGGATTATCCGTATCGGAATTTTTATTGCATATATCAAGGTTGTTTCGCGTATGGAAGATATCAGGAGAACCTTTATGTATCATGGGGCTGAGCATAAGTGCATCAATTGCCTGGAACACGGGCTGGAACTCAATGTGAAAAATGTCAGGAGCAGTTCCAAGGAGCACAAGCGCTGCGGTACCAGCTTTCTTTTGATCGTTATGATGATCAGTATTCTGTTTTTCATGGTGATCAGGGTAAAGACACTGCCCTTGCGGATTCTCAGCAGAATTGTCCTGATTCCGGTAATTGCCGGGGTATCCTATGAATTTTTGCGTCTCGCCGGGCGCAGCGATTCAAAGCTGGTGGATCTGTTAAGCCGGCCAGGCATGTGGATGCAGGGACTGACCACCAAGGAACCGGATGAGGCCATGATCGAGGTCGGCATTGCTTCTGTGGAAGCTGTATTTGACTGGAGAGCATTTCTTAACAGAAACTTCCCGGAGAATGGAACATGAATCTGACATTACAGCATTTATTGGAAGAAGGAACAAAAAAGCTTCTGAAGGCAGGCGTGGAGGAAGCTTCTCTTGATTCGAAGTATCTGCTTTTTGAAGCATTTCATACGGATATGACACATTTCCTAATGGACAGGAACAGGAAGCTTCCGAAAGAGAAGCCGGTAAACGAAGCCGTGACGGAATACTATGCCATGCTAGAGAAAAGGTCAGAAAGGATTCCTCTTCAGCAGATTATCGGTACCGCTGCGTTCATGGGACTGAATTTTTACGTTAATGAATCGGTACTGATACCAAGGCAGGATACGGAGACTCTGGCAGAACTGATCTTAAGTGATTATAAAGGAGAAAAACCTGAAATCCTGGATATGTGTACAGGAAGCGGCTGTATTGCCATAAGCCTGGCGCTGCTCGGCGGATTTGACAGCGTAACGGCAGCAGATATTTCCAGGGAAGCTCTTAAAACAGCAGACAGAAATGTACGGAACCTGTTGGGAGAGGGGCAGATCACATTGGTAGAAAGTGATCTGTTTGCCTACTTTGAGGAAACCAGGAAATTTGATGTGATTGTGTCAAATCCCCCATATATCCCTGCAAAGGTAATAGAGGGACTGCAGCCAGAGGTTCGGGATCATGAGCCAGGGCTGGCCCTTGACGGCGGAGAAGACGGATTGAAGTTTTACAGAAGGCTGACTGCGGAATGCGGTCATTATTTAAACTCTGGAGGAGCAGTCTATTTTGAGATTGGCTATGACCAGGGGGAGGCTGTAAGCGGCCTTTTAAAAGCAGCCGGCTTTGGCAGGATCCGGGTTGTAAAGGATGCGGCAGGACTGGACCGTGTAGTATGCGGGATATCAGGTTAAGTATGGGCTGAGGCCCTTTTGGTGTGATTTTGGAGGAACCCTATGTTTGATAAATTAGATGATATATTAATTCACTATGAAGAATTAATGCTGGAGCTTAACAATCCTTCTGTTGCGGAGAATCAGAATCGTTTTCGGCGGCTGATGAAGGAACAGGCCGATCTGGCTCCTCTGGTAGAGGCTTACTCGGAGTATAAGAAGGCGAAACAGACCGTAGAGGACAGCCTGATTCTTCTGGAGGAAGAAAGTGACGAAGAAATGCGTGAATTGGCAAAAGAGGAATTAACGGATGCCAAGAAACAGATTGAGGATCTGGAGCAGGAACTTAAGATCCTGCTTTTACCCAAGGATCCAAATGATGATAAGAATATTATTCTGGAAATACGTGCAGGAGCTGGCGGAGATGAAGCGGCCCTGTTCGCTTCCGAACTGTACCGTATGTATGTGAACTATGCGGAAGGACAGCATTGGAAAGTGGAACTGATTAGTGTCAATGAAAACGGAATCGGCGGTTTTAAGGAAGTAGTAGCCATGATTACCGGTAAGGGCGCTTATTCCAAGATGAAATATGAGAGCGGTGTCCACCGCGTACAGCGTGTACCGGAAACAGAGAGCGGAGGAAGAATCCATACCTCCACTGCTACGGTAGCGGTTATGCCGGAGGCAGAAGAAGTGGATGTGGTCATAGATGACAAGGATGTAAGGATTGATGTCATGCGTGCATCTGGTAACGGCGGACAGTGTGTCAATACCACAGACTCGGCGGTTCGTCTTACCCATATTCCAACCGGAATCGTGATATACAGCCAGACAGAGAAATCCCAGCTTCAGAATAAGGAAAAGGCATTCCGCCTGCTGCGCTCCAAGCTGTATGACATCGAGCTGGAAAAACGTCAGAATTCAGAAGCCGAAGAAAGAAGGAGCCAGATCGGTACAGGTGACCGTTCTGAGAAGATCCGTACCTATAACTTTCCGCAGGGCCGTGTGACAGATCACAGAATCAAGCTGACCTTATATAAGATTGATTCCATTATGAATGGAGACATACAGGAACTGCTGGATTCTCTTATTGCGGCTGACCAGGCTGAAAAACTGGCAAAGATGAATGAAAATTAGCGAGAATCTTGGTGAAATATGGCATATTTTACAAGGGGTTCGGTTACAAAATAATCCTTTTATTAGGATATTTCGATAAAAATGTAACCGATAATTTTAAAATATTGTAGAGAAGATGAATTTCTTACATGTACTTGTAATATTTCAAATATTTGATATAATATAATTAATAAAGGCAATCGCCACAGAGTGGTTGACCGATTGAAAGTGAAAAACCTTCCCGACTGGCCAAAGTACAGGGAAGGTTTTTTAATTTAATGACTGATCAAGAAGATGAATGTCAGTAGTGCTAAGATGAACATGCCAAAAGACATTAGGTCCTTAAAGTCAAAATTCTTCATAAGCAACACCTCCATTCTATGTAGAATAGAGGTCAACTACCCTATACACGATTGCCAGCAGTAAGTATCTGCTTACTTCATTATATGATAACGAGTGAAAGAATACAAGTAATTTCCCAGATATGTTAATATTTTGTAAGTTGTAATCTGCCTATATATGTTAACTGATAAAATAATCTGGATAAAGGGCGATCAGTTCGGATTTTTCCATACGATGCCTGGTCAGATGTCTTGTCATTAATATTTCTGCCAGTTCCCCATCCTGCTGTTCAATGGCATAAAAGATGTTTTCATGGTCTTTGACCGTTTTCGTTGGTTTGGTTGATTTAAGTGACAGAGCCCTCAACCGGTCAAAATGGACCATTTGTGAACGGATTATTTCGTATGTCCTTGTTTTGTTCACGGATTGAAAAATGATCTTGTGGAAAATATCGTCCAACTCAAAAAGCTTTTGTGGATCATCATTTTCTAAACAGAATTTCTGCTGGTTTATATTATTCTTTAACTGTTGTAAAAACAAAGGATCTATTTTTTCGCAGGCAAGTTTTAAAACGGCATTTTCTAAAACCAGTCTCATAAACCGGGCTTCTTCAATATAATCATAATCTATTTTAGAAATATAACTTCCTCGCTGAGGCAATATTTCCACCAGACCGGTTTTGCTTAGTTCAATCAGTGCTTCCCGCACGGGAGTTCTTGAAATGTTTAAGATGGCTGACAATTCATTTTCACTCACAATACTTCCGGGGACAAGCTCCAGGTTAATAATATTATACAAAAGAACACGAATGGCAAAATTCCGTGCGTTTTCCGCAGGAGATCGATCTAATAGTTTCATAATAACCTCACATAAAATAAAATTCGGTAGTATACAAGATGTCATACATAGTATACTACCGAACGATAAGATAATCTATAGTTTTTTATAAATCAAATGTTAAAACTATTTTACGGATTGATGGGTCATGACTGGTCACAAAATCAAAAGCTTCCTGGGCCTTATCAAGGGGAAATGTATGGGAAACGGAATTTGAAAGGTCCAGTTTTCCTGCTTTTATTAATTCGATTGCTTTACCAAACATCTTATTCTGCAGCCGGGAACCTCTGACATCAAGTTCTTTAGAGGTAATCAGGAACTGGTTTACCAATGTTTCTGAAGTTGAAAATCCCATGGTAATGACCCGTCCGGCATTTCCTGTTGCTTTTAACAGGCTGATCAGCGAATCGTTTGTACAGGCGGCATCGATAGAAACCGTAGAGCCATGACCGTTCGTATATTCCCTTACTTTATCAGCCAGGTTTTCTTTGGATACATTGATTACATGACTGGCTCCGTTTTTCTTTGCTGCTTCCAGTTTTTCATCGACTACATCGGCTGCAATAATATTATCACAAAGCAGCCGGGCGATTTTTAATATGGAGCTGCCTAGTGCTCCGGATCCAAAAATCAACAGCATATCATCTTTTTTCAGTCCGGCTCTGGTACAGGACTGGATCGCAATGGTAGCAGGCTCTATCATGACTGCATCGCTATCAGAAATAGAATCCGGAAGAACGTAGCAGTCGGCTTCCGGAACAGCGATAAATTCCCTGTATCCGCCGTCAATGTGGACTCCGCGGACTTTTAGTTCATCACACACATTCCCTCTTCCAATGCGGCAGGAATAGCAGCTGCCGCAGCTGGTAACCTGGTTGATGATTACCCGGTCACCTGGTTTCAGCGTTTTTACATTTGGAGCTGTCTTTTCAACACGGCCAACCATTTCATGCCCAATGATCCGGGGGTAGGTGGCGGCAGCATTGGTACCGGAGTAAATGCCGACATCTGAACCGCAGATCCCTGCTGCGGTCATTTTTACAAGTACATTATTGGTTTCATCAATGGATGGTTTATCCATATCAATTATTTTTAATTCACCGGGAGTGATTATTTGTACAGCTCTCATAATAGTTACATGTCCTTTCTTTTTTTGTGCGCAGATAACTTACATACAAGTATGGTGGACTAAATCATAAAAAAAGTCAAGATTATTTTGCATAAATGGCAAAATGTACAAAAATAATAAATAAAAATTGTTAAATATTACATATTGCACATCTGATATAAATATACTACCATACAAGACGGAACTAGTTCATATAGATAGTGCAGAAAATTTACATGGTAATGGTAACATAATAGTGATGAGGAGGGTTTCATTATGAAGCTTAAAAAGTTTTTGAAGCAGGGATTGTGCATTCTTGCTTCCATGACTCTTATATTTTCTCTGGCGGGCTGTTCTGGCCAGGATGGAAGTATGAATAAGGGGAAACTGGTAAAAATTGCCGTTTGTGTTTCCAGTCAGACACCGGCAGCCACAGCATTAAGAGAGGTATTTAAGCCAAGAATCGAGGAATTGACCAATGGGAAGTACGACATTCAGATTTATGATTCCGGAGTTCTGGGCAGTGAAAAGGTAACTTACGATTATACAAGAAATGGGATTATTGAAATGTGTGTGGTAGGTACCCCAATGTGGTCTGAGACACCAGCAATGGCCATACCGGATTTTCCTTTTGTATTCCGTGATGTTGAGCATGCCAGAAAATGCTATCAGGGAGAACTTGGGGATTATATTACAAAACAGATCGAAAAAGATCAGCCGGTCACCCTGATGTCGTGGTTTCCAAATGGTGCGCGGGCATTTTCTTCCAATAAAAAACTGGAAAGTCTTGACGATTTTAAAGGACAGAAACTGAGAATGCCGAATAATCCCATCCATGTAAAACTGGCGGAGAGTCTGGGGGCCAATGTTGTTATCATGGATATGGGAGAGGTATTTACGGCATTGGAACAGGGAGTGGCAGACGGACAGGATAATCCGCTCTCAACGGTTAAAAATGAAGGCTGGTATGAAGTTCAGCAATATATTTATAATACAAATCACATTGTTGCATCATTGGAGCTTTTTGCAGGAGATGAATTCTGGGACAGTGTGCCATTAGAGGATCAGGATATTTTCAGGCAGGCAGCAAAGGAAACATCGGATTACGCCTGGGATAAGTATATGGACCAGCTCGTGACGGATAAGCAGTTCATGACTGACAATGGATTAACAGTCACTGATTTAACAGAAGAAGACCGGGCTGCCATGAAAGAGAAGATTAAACCGGTTTATGATTATCTGGATGAAAAATATGACTGGGCGGAAGATATCAGAAACATGATTGAAAATATTAAATAAGGAGAACGTAATGGGAAGAACAATAGATAGATTATTTAAAGGCATCGATATACTTACCGGCATTTTTACCGGTCTTATGGTATTTTTTGTATTCCTGAATGTAGTCCTTAGGACATTTTTCAATTCGGGGCTTACATGGTCAGAAGAACTGGCAAGATATTTATTTGTTTATGTAACGTATATAGGCGCAGTCAGTGCCATGCGCTCCAATGCTCATATGAGCGTTGATACGCTGATTTCAAGAGTTACCCCTAAAATGCAGATGTTGTTATATGTAATTTCCCAGACATTGATATCGCTGATTATGTGTATTCTGATCCGCGGTGCATTTAAAATGGTTCTGCAAAATACCCAGTCCAGGACAGCTGCCTTAAATATACCTTATTCTGTATTATATTTCGGAGGTATTATTACCGGGGTATCGATTGCAGTTTTAGCAATCTGCAATATTATCTATGCCTTAAAAAATCCAGACCAGATTGGAAAGATTGTTACTACACACAGTGAAGACGATGAAGCGGTTTCAGAGGCTATGGAAAATACAGAAAATCTTTCCGATGAAGAATATGCAGAACGTCTGAATAAGCAGGGAGGTAAATAAGTATGACATTGGCAGTTTTTTTAGGAGCGCTGGTTGGAGGCATGGCCATTGGCCTCCCGATTTGTTTCGCACTTTTGTTCAGCGGTGTCTGCATGATGCTTTATATGAATGGATTTAATTCACAGATCCTTTCCCAGAATTTATTTTCAGGTGCAGATTCCTTTTCTATGATGGCAGTTCCTTTCTTTATCCTGGCGGGAGAATTTATGAACCGGGGCGGTATTACGAAAAGGATTGTTAACGCAGCAAATACGGTTGTAGGACATGTAAGAGGCGGACTCGGATATGTTTCCATCCTGGCGATCCTGTTATTTGCCAGTATGGTAGGCTCTGCGGTTGCATCTACGGCAGCGCTTGGCGCAATTCTGATTCCAATGATGGTAAAGGCAGGCTATAATCGGGATAAATGTACCGGTCTGATCGCTGCCGGTAATATCTTATCGCCCATTATGCCGCCTTCCGTACCAATGATCATCTTTGGCGTCCAGGCAAGCGTTTCAGTTACAAGCCTGTTTATGGCAGGAATAGCGCCTGCTGTATATCTATCATTGGCACTGTGTATCATATGGTTTTTTATCGCCAAAAAAGAAAAGCTTGCGACGGCACCGCGGCAAAACAAAAAACAGATATTAAAATCCCTGATTGATGGTTTTTGGGCTCTTCTTCTGCCGGTATTTATTTTAGTCGGGCTTAGAAGCGGCAAATTTACGCCGACAGAAGCGGGTGTGATCACTGCTGTTTACGCATTGGTCATCGGTTTATTTGTATACAGGGAATTAAAACTCTCCATGCTGATGGATTGCCTGGTTTCTGCTGCAAAATCTTCTTCAGTTATCATGTTCTTGGCAGCCGCGGCAATGGTATCTTCATGGCTGATGACAGTTGGAAATATTCCTTCTATCGTTACCGGAATATTGACTCCGTTTATTTCCCACCCGGTATTATTAATGCTTGTCATATGCGCCATTGTTCTTCTGGTAGGTACTTCTATGGATGTTACTCCTACCATTATGATTTTAACGCCAGTGCTGCTTCCGGCAGTAAAGGCCGCTGGAATCGATGTTGTTTATTTTGGAGTTATATTCATATTATGTACGGTCTTAGGTCTTTTAACTCCTCCGGTCGGAACTGTTTTAAATGTTGCCTGCAGTACGGGGAAAATCAATATGGAAAGAATTGTAAAAGCAGTATGGCCATTTTTGCTGGCAGAGGTTATAATATTAGTATTAATGATTGTATTCCCGGCACTGGTAACAGTACCTACATCATTTTTTATTGGCAGTTAGTAATTAATTTTTAGGAGGATTAGGTTATGGATATGACATTACGTTGGTATGGACCGGGATATGACAGTGTTTCCCTTGAACACATCAGGCAGATTCCGGGTGTCAAAGGAGTGGTTACCACTCTGATGGGAAAACAGGCAGGAGAATTGTGGTCGGCAAAAGAAACAGCAGACTTAAAAAAGACTGTAGAAGATGCAGGCCTTACCATTATGGGAATTGAATCAGTGAATATCTCTGACGACATTAAGATTGGTACAGATAAAAGAGATGAACATATTGCCAATTATATTTCCACACTGGAGAATCTTGGAAAAGCGGGTATCCATATGATCTGTTATAATTTCATGCCGGTATTTGACTGGACCCGTTCCGATCTGGCAAGGAAACGGCCGGATGGATCCACCGTGCTTGCCTACAACCAGGATGTGGTAGATAAGATAGATCCGGAGCATATGAGAGAATCCATGGAAAAAATGTCCAATGGTTTTGTGATGCCGGGCTGGGAACCGGAAAGATTAGAAAGATTAAAATCCCTGTTTGAGGCATATAAAGAAATTGATGAAGAAAAACTATTTCATAATCTGGTATATTTCCTGGAAGCCATTGGTGAGGTATGCGAAAAATATAATATAAAGATGGGAATCCATCCGGATGATCCTGCCTGGCCCATTTTCGGCCTGCCGAGAATTATACGAAATAAAGAATCGATCGTGAAGCTGTTAAAAGCTGTAGATAAGCCGTATAATGGTATTACTTTGTGTACAGGTTCTCTTGGCTCCAATCCGGATAATGACATCTGTGATATAATTAAAGCGGCAATAGGAAGGATTCCATTTGCGCATGTCAGAAACTTAAAGTATAACAGCGGCAGGGATTTTGAAGAGGCGGCTCATCTTTCATCTGACGGTTCCATGGACATGCATGCTATTATGAAAGCCTTGTATGATACTGGGTTTGACGGGGTTATCCGTCCGGATCATGGAAGAATGATCTGGGACGAGGTTGCGATGCCCGGATACGGTCTTTATGACAGGGCACTGGGGGCAGCCTATCTGCAGGGGCTCTGGGAAGCAATAAAAAAAGGAGCAGTGATGTCATGAAATTAACATTAGAAGGATTAAAGAATAAAGAGATGTGGAGCAGGGCAGGAATCAGCCTTCCAACATACGATATTGATAAAACAGCAGAAGCTACCAGGAAAGAACCGGTATGGGTACATTTTGGAGCAGGAAATATTTTTCGTATTTTTCTTGGGGGGATTGCAGATACCCTGATTGCCGGCGGGGATAGCACAAAGGGGATTACCTGCGTGGAAACCTTTGATTTTGACGTGGTGGATAAAATTTATGACCCATATGACAATCTGGTTCTGGCAGTTACCTTGAATGCGGACGGTTCCACAGACAAGAAAGTTATCGGTTCTTTGACTGAGGCAATAAAAGCACAGTCATCTGCAATGGCGGATTGGAACCGCCTGAAGGAAATTTTTATAAATCCGGGGCTGCAGATGATATCCTTTACCATTACGGAAAAGGGGTATGCTTTAAAAGGATCTGATGGAAAGTATTTTTCATTTATTCAGACGGATATTGAGAATGGTCCTAAAAGGTCTGTTTCGGCAATGGCTGTCGTGTGTGCCCTGTTATATGAGAGATACAAAGCCGGAAAGGCTCCTTTGGCAGTTGTATCCATGGATAACTGTTCCCACAATGGTGAAAAACTGCAGAATTCCATTGTAACTATGGCTGAGGAATGGCTGCAGAGAGGCTCTGTAGATGAAGGATTTGTTACCTATTTAAAAGATGAAAAGCAAATTTCTTTTCCGTGGTCTATGATTGATAAGATTACCCCGCGTCCTGCAGATTCTGTATGCAGGGAACTGGAAAAAATCGGTATAGAGGATATGGCTCCTGTTATTACATCCAAAAAAACTTATATTGCGCCGTTTGTAAATGCAGAGGGTCCCCAGTACCTGGTTGTTGAGGATAAATTTCCCAATGGAAGACCGGCACTGGAAAAAGCCGGTGTATATATGACAGACCGTGAAACTGTTAATAAGGTAGAAAGAATGAAGGTTACAACCTGCTTAAATCCTCTGCATACTGCCCTGGCAGTATATGGGTGTGTTCTGGGATATACGCTGATAGCTGATGAAATGAAGGATACGGAGCTCAATAAGCTGGTTCATGAGATCGGACCGGTTGAAGGTATGCCTGTGGTTACAGATCCGGGTATCCTGTCTCCTCAGGAATTCGTTGATGAAGTGATTCATGTCAGAATTCCGAATCCTTTCATGCCGGATACACCCCAGCGCATTGCAACAGATACTTCACAGAAGGTGGGGATTCGCTATGGGGAAACGATTAAGGCTTATGCAGCCAGATACGGAGATGCAAAAAAATTAACAGCAATCCCGTTAGCAATAGCAGGGTGGTGCAGATATCTGCTTGCTGTTGATGACCAGGGGAAAACATTTGAGCTTTCTCCGGATCCCATGCTGCCGGAACTGACTGCAAAACTGAAAGGTATCGTAATCGGAAAGCCGGAAACTTATCATGGACAGCTTAAAGAGATACTTTCGAATGAAAACATTTTTGGGATAGATCTATATAAGGCTGGTATTGGAGAAAAGATAGAGGAACTGTTCTGTAATGAGATAGCCGGTATCGGAGCGGTGAGAGAAGTGCTGAAAAAAGTATTGGCGTAATAGGATTAGGCTGTATTGAGGAACCCTTCTGCGGCACAACCAGCCGCAGGGGGGGCATCTCTGGATTAATCTGATTTAAGAAATCCCTATACTTATTCTCCTATCATGATCTTAATGATTTCTTCGTTGGTTTCTTTCATTCCTTCTTTCCCCAATCTCCCAACGTTTTTAAGGGTGGCTTCCACACCTTTGGTGACGATTCCGTCACCGTCATAAAACTGCTGTCCCTGTTTATACATATTGTAACCGAATATCCCGGCTTCTATGGAAGAAGCGATCTTAGCTGCACAGGAGGCTTTCGCGCCATCACATACAATTCCGGAAACAATGGCCAGTGCGTTGACAACAGTATGTATGATTTCCTCATAACCGCCCCCATTTAGGTAAGCGATTCCAGCCCCGGCCCCAGCGCCTGCGTTAACTGCTCCGCAATAAGCGGATAATCTGCCGATAGGCGTTTTCTGGTGAATAGCGGTCAGATTGGACAAGGCCAGAGCACGGTACATTTTTTCCTCGCTGACCTTTAATTCTTTAGCATAGACAATAACAGGTACGGAAACTGTGATACCCTGATTACCGCTGCCTGAATTGATGATAACCGGCATTTCGCAGCCATTCATACGGGCATCCGAACCGGCCGCCGCCATGGCCTTTGCCTTGACAGACAGATCATTTCCGGACGTTTCAAGAAGTACCTTGCCAATGTTGGCTCCATAACTTTCTTTAAGCCCTTCTTCGGCGATGGCCCAGTTGTACTGGATCTGCCGATCCAGAATATCCTTGATATCCGAAATATCTGCCGTATTGATGAAGTCCCAGATATCCTCCATATTGAGTAAATTCCGGTCAGTCAATGTTTCTTTTTCGAAAGTCACATCCTGATGCTTCAGTATTTTTTTATCCTTCTCAATAAGAACGATGTTGGTGTGGTAATTGGCAATGCGCACTTTGCTGTAAGAATCACCTTTATACAGCGTGATGAGGATGTCAAAGGTAATTCCGTTTTGAATATGTTCTACCTGGACCTCCGTCTTTTCCATAAATTCTTTGATCTGCATAACCTGTTGTGGCGTGACATCTGCTATTACCTCCAGTTCCCGCTCCGGATCACCGGCCACAATGCCTGCTGATACCGCAGCCGGAATGCCTTTTAAATGCCCTGTATTGGGAACGATTACAGATTTTACATTCTTAATGATGCTTCCGCTGGCGCCTACTACCACTCTGTCAGGCATTTCACCGAGAGTTTTTCTGGCTACAGCGGCGGCGTAAGCCAGGGCGATGGGCTCGGTACACCCCATGGCAGGGAGCAGTTCTTCTTTCAAGATCTGCACGAAGGCACCATATTTATCATTTGCCTTTTCCATACTAACGTCAAGTCCTTTCTATATATATTGCTTTTTCAGAAAATACCCATTGATATGTATTGATTTTTGAGTAATTTTAATGTACCATAAAAATAAATGCATGTAAAATTTAATGTTTTTATGATAACATTAAAAAATATTAAATTATGAAAGGAAATCCGGGATGGAGCTTCGGGAGATAAAGACTTTTTTGCAGGTAGCCAATTTAAAAAGTTTCTGCAGGGCAGCTGAGAAGCTGGGATATTCCCAGGCTGCGGTTACCATACAGATCAAACAGCTGGAAAATGAATTGAATGTCCGCCTGTTTGACCGTATTGGGAAGCAGACAACCCTGACCCATGAGGGGGAAATATTTTACCAATATGCAGCCGATGTCATTCGGGATCTGACCCATGCTAAAAATATTCTGTCAGTGTCTTCGGAGCTTACAGGAAGGCTGATTATCGGGACCATTGAGTCTATCTGTGCATCAGTATTTCCGCCTCTGATCCAGGAATTCCACCGGCTTTATCCCAAAGTCAATGTAAGCATTGTGATTGATTCTCCTTCTATGCTTCTTTCCATGATGAACAATAATACCATTGATGTTGTTTATTTTCTGGATAAACGGATGTATGATGCTAAATGGATAAAAGTTTTGGAAAAGCCGGAAAACATTATTTTTGCGGCTTCAACTGACAATCCCCTTGCAAGGGAAACGGGACTGGAAATCGACCAGGTCATTTCCAAGCCTATGATTCTTACGGAAAAGGATGCCAGCTACCGATTTATCTTAGAACAATATCTGGCGGCTTCAGGAAAAAAGGTCTATCCTTTTCTTGAAATTGGAAATACAGAATTCATTATTAAGCTGCTGCGGAATAATACGGGTATCTCGTTCCTTCCTGCTTTTACCATTCACAGGGATTTGGAGGAGGGGACTCTGACAGCACTGAAGATGAGGGACTTTCATTTGCAGATATGGAGGCAGATGGTATATCATAAGGATAAATGGATCAGCAGAGAGATGAAGGCTTTTATAGAACTGGTCCAGAAAATGGAACAGGATTCTTACTCATAAAACCAGGCTTTTAAAGTCCGGCTCTCTAAACAAGAAAAACGATTATATTAAGCCTTCCAGGATTTATTTAATTTCAGGAAGGTTTTTAAGTTTTGGGGTTTTAGCATATATGAATAGATATAATGTCATTTCCATAATATATTTTTTTCCGGCAGAACTATTGATTATTTAAAAAAAATCAGGTATACTCAGTTTACATTCTTTTTGTTGCTGTTCTTTTATATCGTGTTTATCTTGTAAATTAAATTCAAATTTTATTAATTTCTAAACTCTCCCAATTTTTTGTATATTATTTTTTGTTTTTTGAAATATCTATCTATTATTTTTCATTTAGTCAATTTTTTGAAATCTTAAGTTTCTTCAAATTATTCCAAAATTATTTAATCTTTAATTAGTTTGTAAAATTTTTAACAAAGGAGGTGCTGCAATGCTTCCGGGTAGAAAGTTTCTTCTTTTGGCTGCTGTGATTTTTACCGTGCTTCCGGCATTTGCTGACCGGGGGTGGGCAGCAGAAAGGAGGGGAGCACCAGCAGAAATTATTAAAACAGGGAAGACAGCAGGCGAGATAATCGTAGAGTCGGAAATTCTTTATGATGAATGGAAGGAATATGTACCGGCAGGAATATATACGGATCAGTCAGGAAAACAGTATTGGCTGAAGGATTGGCGTATGGAGACTTGTAAAATACCGGAGCACAGGGAGAAGGCGGAGAGAACGGTACTCTATGATGGGGTAGAGTGGGAAGAGCAGATACCAAAGCAGGCTGTCATTACATTAAGAGACAGAATAACCGGGCAGCAGTTACAAAAGAATTATCCTGTTCTTCATATGGAATGTGGCAGAGAATACTGGTCAACTGATTTTGCTTTTACTGCGGTGTTTCATTCCAATGGTTCGGAATATTGCCAGCTTGGGAAAAAGAAAATACCTTTTAATGGTCTGAAACCGGAATTAATGGGGTGTGATCGGGAGCTTTTTGCGGAAATTGGTGTTAAACCTGAAAAATACCGGATTCTTAATGCAGTCTGGAATGGAGATCCGTATCAGGACGAAGCAGGAAATCTGTGCAGAGATGCCAGGGTTACAGGAAAAAAACAAGTGGCTGACTATCATGTAACTTACGGAGGCGGAGTTATTTTTCCGGAAGCAGCTGGAGTTAAGTGCATAGCGGTTTACCGGGGAATTGATTCAGTAACTGAGGATTGGAATCCAGCCGGGGAACAGATCATAAATCAGGATAACAGTTATCCGAAAACCGGAAAAAATGATGATAAATGGAAGATATATCGAAAGTGTGTTGTGATAACTTTGTCAATTCTACTGGCGGGCAGTGTTATTTTTTTACTTATAGTTCTGATGAAAAGGGTTTTCCGTAAAAAATGAAGAGATGGAGTGAGAGATATGAAAAAATATTTAAATAAGACAAAGGCAGTTAAGCTGATCATACTGGTTATGGTTCTGATCTGCTGTTATCCGGATATAGTAGTTAAAGCTGAGAGCGTAAAGGAAAATGGCGAGTGGAGAAAAGAGGGAACAAACTGGTTTTATGCAGATAAAAATGGATCAATGAAGACCGGCTGGATTTGGTCAGGCGGATATTGGTACTTTTTAAATCCGGATATGAAATGCGATTATGGAAAAATGATGACGGGCTGGCAATGGATAGATGGCCAATGTTATTATCTGGCTGTTAAATCAGGAATTAATTATCCGCTGGGAGCGATGTACGTAAACGGTTTTACGCCGGATGGGTATTCTGTAGATGCTGCAGGTGCGTGGACGGATGCGAAAGGCCCGGTCCATATTCCAGGAAAAGGGATCATGACGGCAGTGTCCCAAAAGACAGCAGCAGGGAAAAGAATCACGAGCAGAGGCTCTGGCAGGAGAAGGAATCATATTATGCAAAATAAGGAAACGAAAAAACCTGCAGACCCGTCCATTCCGCTTCAGGAGGAGTCTGAAGAAGAAACGAAGAAGCCGGAGGCTGATAAAGAACAGTATAAATACACCATACGGTATATGGATATTTCCAATAAAACCATACTTCAGGTGAAGACCGGTTTTGGAACCGATGGAGATACAATTGCTATTAAGATGCCGGAAATACAAGGTTATGAACCTTGTAAGGTCCAGAAGAAAAGCTTTGATTTATCCAGTGATGATATGGTTATAACTATTTATTATTCAAAAGACAGCCCCGCTGTATCTGAAGCAACTGTATCTGAAGCAGCTTCATCTCAAGCAACTCCAGCTCAAGCCAGGAAAGTCAGCTGGAATCTTTATTTTGTGGAGCAGGGAAATCACAGCAATGAAATATTGAAATCCCAGCATGGGAAGACAGAGGAAGGTACCATGCTTGTGGTCGATTTTCCTGAAATTGTCTCAGGTACGGACTGTTATTTTTATTATTCTCTTGTTTCCAGACCCTGGAGCATTGCGGTGAGTGGTAACGGTATCCAGAAATACTATATCGAGTTTAAAAAAGGAGACAAGTTTCCGGAGAAGGCAGGTCCGGAACAGGAAGCAAAAGACAAATTAAATGCTTGGCTGGAGGTTTCAAAAGCAGCCGATTATGAGATCACGGGTGAGAGACCATCAGACCAGCAGGTTATAACAGAGAGCATGGAAGAAAGCAGAGAGAGGATGCTTAACCTGTTATCCAAGGCCAGCAGTGCAGGACGTAAAGAACTCTATCTGATTGCAAAAGGACATATACCCAACACGGTGTTACTCAGTCAGACTGTGATAGATATTAAAAATATATCGGAGCTTGTGATGGATGAATTTACGATAGCCGCCGATTCTTATACTATTTTGCGGGTAGGGTTTGAAAGAATTTATAATGCAGAGAACTGTATACATGATTATAAAGTAATAGACAGAGTGGATTCTGCCTGTACCGAAAACGGCTATGAAACGGTAAGATGCCGGAAATGCGGAAAGGAGGAAACCATGATTTTGCCGGCAGCAGGTCATACAGATATGGATCATGATGGTATTTGTGATCATTGTTATAAACCGATGGGGGAAGTGCCAAAACCGGTTCACAGTAATATTGGTGATATACAGATACGGACTATTGGTGATCGGATTTATCTGTTCCGCTGCATTGATGATGACTATGCGGATGCCATGGATAATACCCGTCGGATGGCACTGTTTCTATGTGATAGTGTCATAAGATCCGATATTGACGGCACATCGAAAAAATTAAGATTTGGATCAAACAATAATTATAAATACTCCCATACTCGGGAGTGGCTCCACAATAACGCCGCAGATAATTTATCTGTCCCGGCTGTTTATATAGGAATAACCAGATCCTATATTGGAGCTACAGGCAAAGGGGCCTTTGATCAATTAAATGATAATAGTCTTATGGGCTTTAACAGGATGTTCCAGTCTATGGAGGATACAGTTTTTATTTTATCCGTGGAAGAAGCGTTAAAATACAGAGAATATCTTTGGAAATTTGACGGGAGCCATACAAATAATCCGGAATCCCAGATTTCTGCTTATTCGAAAGGATATTATCTGCGTACCCCGCAAGATAGCGGAATCGATGATTTCCGGTATGGGACTGGAATATATGCTGTTGATCTTGTCAATGGCAATATTCAGCCGGTTGATGTAACAGATACAAGTACTGGGATCAGACCGGTAATGGTGATTCCACAAGGATAATTTAACCTTACTATGAAAGTCTCATACTTTCATTGATCGCGGTGCCTGTAAGGTATGGGAGTTATCAAGGAAGTCCCCCGCTTCTTAAAGCGGGGGTATGGACTTGCTTGTTTCCGTAAGAGTCAAAGCTCCTACGGAAATACCAAGAAGTGGAAATAAGTTTATGAGCAAGTAGCGAAGCGGATTGCGAATATCCGTTTTGACTGAGAGCGGAATATATACTGCTTTTGGCCCTTAATGGCTTATAATATGCAGACCGGTTTCCGTTTATAGATGATAATGGAACTTTTCATATAAAAATAAGGAGGCAGAATGAAAAAAAGATTCATAAGAAGAACTGTATACACACTGTGCACCGCCCTGATCATGTCAGCAGCACCGTCATGGACGGTGTATGGAGTAACCGGAGAAACGGCAGAGGGAATGACCTTAACGAAGATAGCCACGGCATCCGCAGCTGACCGGGATAAACTGACGAATTCAGAAACCAACGAAGAGCTGGAAAGCGATACGGTGATAGAAAAGCAGCCGGAGATGAATATAGAAGTTGATGAAATGCCGAAAGAGAAAGCTGCGGAAAAGGCTACGGCATCTGAAGCCGGTGGGATAACGGAAACCATTGCAGCATCCCTTACGGAAGTCAAAAGTACGGCGGTTATGATCCTTCAGCCTACGGCTTCCAGTTTCCTTGGAGATATATGGGATTCCTGGTCAGGAAAGACCAGTTTTGAATTTTTAAATGGAAACAATGGAGAAGGAACGGAAGAAAAGCCCTATCTCATAAAGAACAGGGAACAACTTATGGGGCTTTCGGAATTGTCAGCTATGGGAATGACGGTTCAGGAGGCCGAGGGTGCAGACTATGCCGGTGATTATTCCGGATGCTGTTTTGCCCTTGGATGCAATATCGACTTACAGGGCGTGGATTGGATTCCCATAGGCTTTTACCGGGATTCGTCAGAAAGCACCGGGGAAGTTCCTTATGCATTCAGCGGAACCTTTGATGGAAACGGTCATACCATTAAGAACTTAAAGCTGACTTCCTTTGCAGGATATGACAATGTAGGACTTTTTGGAGCCGTAAAGAGTACTGAGATTCATGATGTAACTATAATACCAGACAGCAGTGAGATAAAGGGAAAGGACAGAACCGGGATCGTGGCCGGATATGCAGAGGATTCCACTATCCGTGATGTGACTGTAAAGAATGCCTATATCAGTTCCACCGGCGTTTCCGGAGGAATTGCCGGGGAGATATCTGGAAGTGTGATTGAAAATGCTGCCTGTGAAAAGGTGATGATTGATGCAGCAGGGGGAACAGATATTATTTATGCTGGCGGGATTGCCGGAATTGCATCAGATTCCTCCATCGTGGACTGTGAGGTGTCCACCGGGGACGGAAACACGGCCAGAATCCAGGGAACAGGATTCATTGGTGGTATTGTGGGATATCAGAATGCCACGGATGTCTATAACACTCATGTAAACGGGACTATCGGCGGCTATCATTCAACAGCCATTGGCGGTATAACCGGAAGATATGCAGCTGGTAAGCTGAAGGTGGCACGCTTTGAGGGAACCATCGGAAACTCCCAGCTTGGGTCCATGGCAAGGGAAGGGACCTTTATCGGGACAAGACAGGGGGCTGCTACAAACTATAATTTCATAGATGATGTGGCTTATCTGTTTGCGGATACGGAAAGCAAAATCAGTGCCAATGTATGCGGCTCTGAAATCAGTGATGATAATGATTATACCTATACCGCCCATATAGGCTACTGGCATTCAGGAGACCTTTACTACACTCTGGTGCAAGGCGGTGCGAAAAAGACCATAGAGGATCAGTATTTTTATGAAGAGCTGGAAGACGGTATCTTAACCGTTATGGCTGAGAATACAGGGGAGGGCCTGCCCAGCTTTACCGGCCATTATACCCCGGACCATTTTGCCCCCAATTCCCTGGGCCGTCCGGTGAGGGGATATCTGCTGACAGTGAATCAGATCGATACGATAGCAAATGGCCAGAACTTTTATGATATCGCTGCTTTAAAAGTAAGAGGAAGTTCTCAATATTCGAAACCTCTTGATAAAGAGAATCGGGGAGCCATTGCAGCCGGAAGTGTTGTAAGTGTTACGACATCTCCAAACGATACGGATACGGAAAAGTTTCAGATGGAGGGATCTCCTTACTATATAAATGAAGAAGGAACAAGAAAGAGTACTGCCTATTCCCATAGCAGCCATGCCTATACGTTCACCATGCCGGCGGAAAATGTCAGCGTGTCGGCCGCTTATAAAAAGGTGGCCGTATCCATCAAAGTAGATCTGGAAACCTATACCTTCGCAGTAACACAGACCAGGACCGGAAACCGGAAGAACCCGGTAAAGACCACAGAAGTACGAAACCTGGAAGGAAAACTCATTGCTCGTTACATAAACGGGGTATTAGAGCAGGGAACTGAAGTACAGCCGGTGAATATCGCCGCCACTATAGATGCTAATAACGATGTAGAGGACGGGCGTGTGAAATGGAGCATTGATGATCCGGAACTCGTAAGCCTTGCAACAAACAATGACGAGGGGACAGATGGCTATACGGCCAAATCTGCCAGTCTTTCCGTAAATCTTGGTGCTTCCTTCTTTGCCGGAATCATAGAAGGGGCTGAAAAAAAACAGGCGGATGAGAATTATCAATATAAGATACCGAACACAATTTATGGGGCTGGCCACCAGAGTGGAGGTATTGCGGTTCTCACAGCACAGACCAGGCCGTCAGTTTCCTTTGAAGGAAAGCCCTGTACAGCAAACTGCAAGGTTAATGTCACGTTCCAGATCATAGATAATACCCTGGTTGCTGCAGAAGGGGCGGTGTTTGATAAACAGGTATTAAGCTATACCGTAACCAGGACCCTGACCGGGGACCGGACAGCACCGGAGGAAAAGGTGACGGTAACAGCACCACAATCCCTGACAGCTGCATTCACCCCGGATTTCTTCTCTAGGGATGAGGTGATTTGGACAAGTTCTGATACGGCGGTAGCCCAGGTATCCCAGGATCAGGAAGCTTACCGGGAAGCATCCGTTTCTGCCCTAAAGGATGCAAAATGGATACGGGATATCATTGCCACTGATGAAGGAATTCGGAGTAATGACCCATATGTGAAAGTTTCCGGAAGCGGAAGCCGGGACGTTACGATCACTGTTAACGGAAAGGACAAGCTTGGAAACCAGGCTTCAGCTACATGCCAGGTAACAGTAAAGTTCATTACTAATGACCAGACGAAAGTAGTACCAGAAGGAATTACCCTGGATAATACGGTACTTTCTTACAGCCTTGGTTATCAGAAAACAGGAGATATTCATTCAGAGACGGAAAAAAAGACAGGCTTTGAAACAAAGAAGCTTACTGCAACGGTCCATCCAGATATTGAAGAAACAGAAGAACATAAACCTTATGACCGCAGTATCTTATGGACCTCTTCCGATCCGGAAGCGGTGACAGTAGACGCAGACGGGAACGTAACGCCAGTGGACGGTACGCCATGGATACAGGAAGCACTTTTAAAAGCCTCATACAGGACAGAAAAAACTGTGGAGATCACAGCTGTAACAAAGGACGGACAGAAGAAGGCTTCCTGTACGGTATCCTTAACCTTCCAGGCGGAATGCATAGAAGCGGACCGGGAGAGTGAAAGCTTTGACCTGGTACTTACAAAAACTGGAAGAAGGCGCAGCCCGGTTCTTACCTGGTCAGGGCTTGAAAGTAAGAAATTTAATGCTTCCATCTATTCCGGAAGCCAGGATAAAAAGAGTGTTCTATGGCGTTCATCGGATACTGGAGTCCTTACCGTAGATCAGGAAGGGAATGTAATCCCGGTTGTCTTAAATGGCAATCAGGAGGTTATCTCGAACTGGATCAATGAGGCAATGGGAAAATATCCATATACCGGGACAGTTACAGCTGCAGTTTATGCAGTAACAAGTGATGGAAAAATGTCTGATCCAGTAATTGTAAATATTAATTTTAAGTTAATAGATAATACAACTTCCGGAAGTTCTTCAGGCGGAGGAGGTGGTGGTGGTTCTTCAGGAGGCGGAGGCGGTTTCTGTTCCGTGGGAGTGACTACCACAGGAAATACGAAAGGACCGGCTGCTTCGGCCGGAGCTGTGACAGGAACCTGGACGCGGATAGCAAATGGAAAATGGATCTTTGCATCAAACCGGACATATACAGATGAATGGGCCTATATCAGTAATCCATATGCAACTGGAGAACAGGAAAAAGCATCTTGGTTTCGATTTGACACGAATGGATTCATGGTGACAGGCTGGCAGACGGATGCAGATGGGAATACCTATTATCTGAAAACAGCTACTGATGGAACTCAGGGACAGATGCTCACTGGATGGCAGTACATACCCGGTGAATCGGGGCACGCTGTAGAAGGAGCCTGGTATTATCTTAACCCGGCTTCCGATGGAACCAGTGGGAAGTTAGGGAAGTTGATGACCAATACGGTCATAGACGGACAATATGAAATAAATGAGAAAGGCCAATGGGTACAGGGCGGAAGTATAGTTACTGCAGTGCAGTAGCTTCTGCTCGGCCGAAAGGCCATTGAACTTTGATAACCGAAAATGTTTAACCGATAGAAAAGCCAGAAAACATGGAAATAAACGGTAATAAAGTTTGAAAAACCACCAGAATATGGTATAATATGTTATAGGGTAGTCAATCTGCCGGGTGGTTTCCATCTCCGAAAGGAGGTGGTTGTTATTAGTACATATCAGGAATTTATGATCATAATAAATGTTGCAGCACTTATTGTTACAATCCTTACATATACGAATAACAGAAATAAAGATACAAAAAAATAACCACCCCGCCGTCGAAAAGTTGGGTAGTTATTTTTAGATAATTAATCAAATTTTGGAAGCCACTCTGTGGAGTTGGCTACCTTTTGTATCTTTAGAATAACACGAATTTATAAGAATGTCAAATGTGAGATTTTAGAATAGATTTTTAAGGAGAGCTTTTATGAAAAAGAAATTATTTGGAGTAATATTATCAACGGTACTTACTGTAACGATGGCAACGCCGGCGTTTGCGGAAATTATCTGGACGGCAGATAAGCTTCCGGCAGGGTATACGACCAATGAATGGGAGAATAAAGATTTTAGTTTTTATTCTGGAACGGCCATTAAAAAAGATTCCTATACGTATTATGTAAAAGATTTGCACGGGAATATAATGAAAAATGCAATATTTGCAGGTGGCGCTAAAACAGATGAAAGCGGAGTTCTTATTGATGCTAAAGGTCATGTTTATTCTTATGGAACAGAACTTGCTGAAATTGAGTATTCAAATACACAGCCATATGAACAGCCAAAGTGGTATCAAGATATATCAAAACCATTAAATGATAATGGAGTTAGTAATTATTGGTATGGAGTATCTGCAGGAACTACCTGTTCAAGTGTGTGGAGATGGTTAATGCAAGCCCCTGATGGGACGGTAGACGGCCTGAAATATGCCTACTGTTTCGATGAATACGGATATCTTTATACCAACACTATAACCCCAGATGGATACATGGTCAATGAACTTGGTCAGCTTATGATTGATGGAAAGGTAAAAACAAAGGAGACAACTGATTTTACAGCGTGGCATGGATATTCAAGTTATGCCATAGGCTATCTGGTTTATGATCCTGTGACCAGTGAACAACATAAGCTCGATAAACCAAATCCATTTTTCTAAATTGATTTGCTAACAGAATAAAAAATTTTTAAGACTATCGGTTAAAACATAATCGGTAGTCTTTTTTGTTGCAAATAGAGGAAGATAGAATGAAGAAATGGTTACAGAGACTTGAATTAAAAAGAAAGACAGCGGCTTGCATGGCTGTGATTTTAGTTACGATGGCTTTTCTCCCATACATTCCGGAAAACATGGTATCCTTCGCAGATTATGCTCAGACAATTGAACCGTCTGCCTGGGTATCCTGGGATTCCAGTGCTTACGGAGCGGAAGTAAATAGTAAAGGGTATACGCCTACTGGCCTGATGTATGAAACTAAAGATTTCCATTTAGGAGCGGCAGTGGAAGATGGAAATTTCCCGGCAGGAGCTAAGCAATATCTGGTAAAAAATAACAGTTCAAGTGAGAGCAGCTATGATGAGTTTGACAAAACTTTTCTTTACTGTGTAGCTATACATAGTGAAAGTTCTAGAATATATCTTGGAAGCCAGGCTTTTTTTCAAAAGTATTGGACAGTAGATGATATGCCAAATGAGTTTCCGGATGGAGATAATGCAAAAGTACCGAAGTTGAAGAAGTTTAACTTTCTTATGAACATTTATGCAACCCATATGGGACGCAATGACAGTATTGCTGCCTGTAATGATGCTAATGCTGGAACCGCAAAATACATTGTTGCAGCCATTATCAACTGGATTGCAGCCAATAACTGTGAGTTTACAGGTGAATGGGAAACGGATTTAAATTTATTTCGTGACAGTGCTGATTACAGATCTGTTATAGAGCAGATGAACCCAAACTCCGTAGGAGATAGATCTGTTTACAACCAGCTGGCCAGTACCCAGATCGATTCTAAATATGCAGCCAGAGGGTGTAAAAATTGGGCTGAGTGGATGTTTGGAAACGTATGGGATGCAGCTACTATCACTAAGCAGTTTGATGTGGACTCCGAGGAAACGGTTTACTTTGCAAAGGTGGATCAGGCATCTGAAACCTATACAATTATGATACCCTATTCCAACGATGCGGTAAAAGATTATTACCAACACCTTTCTGCAAAGGATCTTTTTGGTGACTGGACCTTCACAGGGCCAACGGATGCAGGACTGGTTTTTACCTCCATGACCGGGGAAGTTCCAAGTGATGGAAAGGGAATAGCTACTCTTTATTGGCCTAATCAAAGCCAGATAGGGGCAGACTTAGCAAAAGACTTAGGTTCTGCTCAGCTTGCAACGTTTAAGTTTTATACAAAAGATTCTAGATATCCTATTGAAAATAAATATGCTTTTGATATTTCACAAACCTATTTTGCAACCAAAATGGATAAAGATTTAGAGGTTCATGTCCGTGTAGGAGCTGGAGGAGCAGGAGAAGTCCAACGCTACAAGCATACGGAAGGCTTTGGAGCTAATTATAACGTGGGTCTAAATGATTTTGATTCGGAAACAGGAAAGCCCCTGGCAGATACCCACTGGGACATCTTAGAGAAGTTTGATGATTCCCAGCTTGACGATACGGACCTGGATTTAAGAAATCCTGGGGATTATTCTTCTAACTTAGGTTCCTTAACAGGGGCTTCATGGGAAGAGGATATCGGAAGTGACGAACAACGGATAGCCTTAAACTATGACGGAGATACAGGGCTTAATGATTCCGAAGCTAACCTTTATAACCAGGGCAATTCCTCCGGCTCCCAGTTTGATCGTTGGACTGACCCGGAAAATGACCTCTGCAATGCTGATGAACATATCACGGATATGGACGGAGTACTTCATTACGTGGATTCCAGAGGAAATATCCATAGTGAAGTGGCCCATCAGGATTCAAGAAGCTATACCTACCAAAAAGGATATTGCAGCGGCCATCCAGCTCCAGTCATCGAATACGAGGAAGTCCCTGAACTGGAGGTAGATGAAGAAACTGGGGAGTCCAATGAAGATGAAATTGAAGCAGTAGAGGAATACAATCAGGAACTTCACGATAGTGAATGGGCTAAGTGGCTGGAAGGAGTAAAAGCATGTGAAGAGCGGGTAAAACAGGGAGGATTTTACCATGCTATAGATCCAACTGGAAAGACGCAAAGGGAAGCCTTGGAAGCAGACCGGGATCAGTTTTATAAAGACTTCATTTCCCTGAACTATGAATATTCCGCAAAGGAAACTAACCCGGCCCCCGGCTATTCCCTTCACGGAAGCCATCCGGATGATATCCCCATGGAGTGGCGTACAGTAACATCAAGTGAATATAAAGATTACAAATCCCATGGGATTGACCATTCAGGTGGCGGCTCAAGTGACGGTCCAGACATGGAAATGGACAGTCTGACAGCTGAAAATGTTCAAGCATCGGTTCCTAAAGCCGGAATACCTGATCAGGCAGGTATGTTTGTCAGCTTCGGGACTTCTGAAAATGTTGCTGGTTTTGAGGTTACGCCAGAAGCGGCGGAAGAGACCGAAGCAGGGACTGTAAAAGAGTCTGAGCCGGAAGTCGTGGAGGAAACCGAAACGGTAGAGGAAACCGATGCAGAGTCGGTGGTAGAGACCGAAGAGGAAACCATGTCTGAAACCGAAGAGGAAACGGCCGAAGAAACCGAACCGGAAACCGTAGTAGAGACCCAACCAGAAACTACGGCAGCAATAGAGACAGAAACCACAGCAGAAGCAGAGCCAGAGACTACGACAGCAACAGAACCAGAAACCACAGCAGCAGAACCGGAAACCACAGTAGCAGAGTCAGAAACTACATCAGCAGTAGAACCAGTGACTACGACAGCGGCAGAACCTGAAACTACAGCAGCACATCCGGAAACTACAGTAAAACCTGAACCTGTAATTAAGAAGGAACCGGTTGCATCGGCATCCGAAGCAAAAAAGGTAAAGAAGACGGCAACACTTTCTAATGCAGATAAGGTGGATGGAGGAATTACCTTTACCGGCTTTTTGGAAGGACTGGCATCCGGTGTTAAGCTCCTGGCTTCTAAGGTTCAGACCCTGGCGAGTAATGCTGTATCCCTCCTCTCCCTTAGATTCTCCAGTGATGATGAATCTGATGTGAGCGGTTCCTCCCTTTCTTCTCTTCCGGAATCGAGTGAGACAAGCCGTGTGGACCTTCTTGATTCTTCTATCAAGGACTGGACATTCATTGCATTTGATCACCGGACCGAGGGAGATATCCATATTAATAAGAAGGATATGGACTTAAAGAAAGGGGAAAAAGATTCCTACAATTCCTATGGAGACTCCCAGGGGGATGGAACTTTAGAGGGAGCTGTCTATGGACTGTTTGCGGCTACCGATATACCCCATCCGGACGGACATTCCGGTGTAGTTTTTCAAAAAGATGACCTGGTTTCCGTAGCAACAACGGACCGGAACGGGGATGCCAGCTTCCTGGCTATTACCCAGGCTCCCGGATATACCTTCAATTACCAGACCGGAGCCATAGAAAAGACAAGCAATGGCTGGGCTGGGCAGGCACCGGGAAATCTTTACACCGGCATGGGAGCAGCGATTGGAAAGGAGACGGATACCGAAAGCTTTGAGGGAAATACCGATAGGGGAAGCAGCATTTCCCTTACAGACAGCCGTAATGAAACGTCTTTCGGTTATGAGAAGCTTTCCTCCAACCAGGGAAAGGATGGTACCGGGGACAGCAGCCATTCCTATCCTATAGAAAATAATGAAGCGTTAAACGGAAACTGCTGGATCGGGAGGCCCCTGATCGTAAATGCAGATGGGACCCAGTATTACATTAAGGAATTGACCCGTTCGGAAGGGTATGAGCTGTCTGTCTATGGAAAGGATGCAGCTATTAGTAATAAGGACGCTTTTCAAGCCGGGGGTAATCCGTCAGCAGAGGGGACCGTATCTGCCGGAACCATCGGGATAGACCGGGTAAAGGGAATCAATACCTTTACGGTAAAGAGCAGCGGAACCACAAATGGGTATAAAATTTATGCACAGAATATTCCAAAGGGAGCCTCCTTCTATACAACAAGAAGCCAGGTGGTAGAAGAACCAGGCGGAACTCATACGGAATATGTAACCAGAGAGGAAACCGCTTTGGCACAAGAGGAAGGAGCTAAAGTCATTATAAACGGTGCATCTGTACCAGCAAAGGCCGGGGATACCATTTCCCTGCCAAACGGTGATACGGCTACCGTTACTAAGGTATCCGACCCGGAATATGACTATACAGCAGCCCGGCCTGACAATGCCATGCGCTATACCATCCCGACCTTTCAGGATAAGGAAAACACCGGGGACTTAGCAGAGGATGCCAACGCAGCATTAAAGAAGGCTTCCTTTAAAGAGCCGGATGAGGGCGCACCCTGGATGCTGATTCCGGTAGAGGAAGATACCTTTGAGGAACAGGCCGCAAGCCTATATGAAGGCATGGAGAAAGCCAGTCTCTCCACCTTTAACTGCTTAAAAGTAGAAGAAATAAAGGACGGAAAAGCGGTCATCCGCTATTCCTATCGGGTGGCAAGCTCCATATCGGCAAGTATTTACGATGAAGTGTCAAAGATTCTCTATATAAAGAAAGACATTGATTATAACATCAATGGGACAGAAATATCCGGATATCTCTATGTACCCTATACGCCGGATAAGTTTGCAGATTCTACCGAAAACTCAAATGGATTTGTGACCTATGCGAAGGTAAGAGCCGATGAACTGTCAAAGACAAAAGCCGTCTATCCAGAAGATCTGTCAGCCATTGCAGTGACGGAAAGCCCGGAGCATACCTACTGGGTATACAGTCAGGGCGAACCGATCCGGAACAATGATGGAAGCATTAAGAAAATTATGGTAGAGGAGGAGGTCCAGGTATCTCCTGGGTATGAGCTGAAAGACGTGGACACTCCTGTAACGGTCGTCTATGACGGGAAAGGCTATACCATAGAGGTAGGCGGGGAAGATGGAACCGCCTCTACCGATTACAAGATTACCTATACAGATGATTTTGTGGAAGGGACCTATACCACACCGGAGGAATACGCCGGTTATTACGGAAATATCTCCGTATCCCCCAACATGACCGGGGCAGGGACCTATATTGAAACGGTAACGCTGCGCTATGATAAAAACCAGTTGTATTCAGATGGTGGGACACGCCAAACGAAAGTTTCTGTAGTAGAGCGTCCCATCATGCAGAAAATCAAGATCACAAAGGATATTTCTACAAATAATGATGGAACTTACGAAGATAACACCTATGCAGGGACTGGACATGAAGATAAGTTCACGGAAAACGGAGGCGGAGTAGAAGATAATGCAAAATATTTAAAAAACTTCCGGTTCAAAGTTTATTTAAAGTCCAACTTAGAACGGCTCTACCGGGCAGAGGACGGAACGGTGAAGTGGCAGGACCGGAACGGGAATGAAGTGGATATTAGTGCGTATCGGGCAGCTTTCCCGCAAAAGGTACAGAAACTTTATACCAGGGTAGACTACCAGACCAATCCGCTAAGTAAGGATTCAAACAAGGCAGCAATCGCCAATACGGAACTTTACAGCTATATGCCCGATGAAGCGGGGCAGGCCCCCAGTGGCTTTATTAATTTAGATCAGAACCCAGGTTACACAGCGATTCTGGAAAAAACTAAGCAAAGCGTCAAAGACGAGGCTGGTAATGACCGGGAGGTCAGCCGCTACAATTATGATAAGTTCTTTGATGCCATAAAAGTGGCCAATGATGATAAGTGGAACAGAACAGAAAATGGCAGCTCATCATTTAAACCTTTCGCCTATATTAAGAAGCTACTATTCGGAACAGGCGGGGGAGAAAGGAATTATCCTGCGGACCATAACAATCCGGATATTAAAAATAATATCAATACATTGGATACAGCTGCAGATAATGCCCTCCGTTCTGATAACGTCCGTCAGTTCGCCATTACCTGGTATCTGGACGATGAAGTAGCAAAGCTGGTCAAAGATAATCCGGCTGGGGAGAAAGAGGGTCTGCCCCGCTCCATCGGGCAAAGCTCCACAGGAAGCGAGACATATTCCGATGAAATATACGATAAAGCCCTTTCCGAAGCTATCAAGAAAGCTGAAAACTACTTAAAACCTTTTTTTACCTACAATTTTGATGAAATCTACTCTATCAGCTGGGACAGTGAAGCAGACGGAGGAAAGGATAAAGATTTTACAACACTGAGTGCTGACAGTGTGCCCCGCATCACCAGGTATCAGGAAGATACCGGAGCCGGTTACTGTTATGGTATATCAGAATATCTTCCTTACGGGACCTATGTGGCCGTTGAACAGCAGCCTTTTAATAAAGATCTGGGGGACCTCTTTAACAAACATTATAAAACGGATGCTCCTAAAGAAATTGAACTTCCGTCGGTTTACGCCCAGAAAAGCGGGGCGGACCCTGAGGGCGGTAAATCTGGAGCTGACAAAACACCAGAGGAGCTGGCCAGCTATTATGATTATAATGCTGCGGATACTGTTTCTCAGCTTTCATCCAAATACCATATCCGATTTAATGAGGAATGGCCGGTAGAAGGTGGAGATGATTTAAGGAAGTATGTGATCCGGGCGCACAATTACCTGGGGGATTATGAAATCTATCAGTATGGCTTAGATCTTGATAAACTTTCCGGCTCATCTTCCAGTGATCCGTCAGGCCGAGGACACTTCACCATTACCCAGGGAAGGAACGATCCGGTTAAGGACTATTACAACACCATGGTCGTTACAGAAGCGGCCGGAGGAAATCCAAACAGCCATTATCTGGCCGATAATGGGAACGCAGGAAAAGGTACGGCAAATGGTTCCACTTACGAGACAGACGGGATAGAAAAAATCTACCGTTACGGTTCTATTTCCGAAGATAAACAGATCTATGATAATGTTTCCTTCCCTTCCGGAGCGGGAGAGGTCTACCGGGATAATGTGACGGCCATGGAGGGGATGCAGACAGCCTATGACGGGAAATATGCTTCCATGCTGGTACCGTGGAGTGTAACAGAGCCAGCTGATGAAACGGCAGATACTGTACAGAATCCGGACGGAACATCAAGCTATAAGGGCTATGCTTACCGAAAATACCGGAATACCTTCTACACAAGCCGGTTAAGGATTGAAAAGCTTGATTCCGAAACAGGAGAAAATATCCTCCATGATGGAGCCTTATTTGCTCTTTATGCAGCCTCCAGGGAGGACGGAGAGAATACAGATGGCCTGGTGAAGTTTTATGAAACTGATACCACTATCGAAGGCTCAAAGGAATTTTTAGAAGCCATGGGAGCCAGGAACATCATTCAGTCCGGAGATACATGGACCGGAACTGTACCGGCGGGAACCCCGATATGTGATGAAGCGGAACAGGTAATACTTGCCGATCAGGAAGGAAGAAGGACGGGGCAGTTTGAAGCTTTTACGACGACCAGGGACGGCCTACAGGCAGAGGAAGGGAATTTAACAAATACTTCCTATCAGGATCAGAATACGGGTTATTTAGAAACACCGAGGCCCCTTGGAGCCGGAACATATGTCCTTTGTGAGATCAAGCCCCCGGCCGGATATGTGAGGACAAAGCCGGTAGCCATTGAGATTTATTCCGACCAGACTACTTACTATTTGGACGGCAAGCGGGACAGCCGGGTAGCTGCAGCCGTATATATGGACCAGACAGGGGAAGGCCCCCAGGGAACCACTGATACGGCCAGAATCTACATAGGGAACACTCCTATACGATTAGAGGTTTCAAAAATCAAGGATACTGACAGTACCGTGACCTACCGGACCGATACCAGGCTTGAAGGAACAGAGTTGGAACTAAAGCAGAAATACGGAACGGAAAACCTGGAGTTTGCCTACAAGAACGGTAATTATTTAGGATATGCCTGGTACAAAGGAACCCTGGAATACCTACAATCCAGAAAGGATGCCGGGGAAGATGTAGATATTGTATATATCGACGGAGTGTTTGCCGGTTACGGCCTGATTTCCAGACCTCTTAATACCGCTGATGATAAGAATCGATATGTGGCAGGGGCTAAGATGATCCTATATGATGCCATTGAAGTAAAAGAAAACGGAGATAACGGAGATTATGGATATGACGGTGTGGAAGTGACCAGAGACCGAAATAATAATGTTCAATCCATGAAGGTATTAAAGGGCTGCGCTGGGAATACCGTGGAGTTTTTAAGAAAGGACAGCGAGCCCCGCTCTATCGGGCAGGATACAGAGGGAAGCCTTGTGGGAGAGACAGGGAATGGAACCTGGACCTATGAGACCATAGAAAGAGAGGATACCGATATCCTGTTTTACTCCCTTGGAGGTCTTAAGGTAACAGAAACCGGAACTGACGGAAAGATTTACGGCTATGATAAGGACGGGAATAAGGTTCAGGTAAAGAATCAGGGATCCATTTATGTTTTGAAAGCTGGACAACCTGTCTTTGAGCTTACCGGAGGGGATTTAACAGCAGTTAAATATTCCACCATTGATAAATGCTTTACTTTAAGTTCCGGAACGGTCATGTACCATCTAGACAGTGATGGAAACCGGGACGCATATGTGAATCCTATCACCGGCATGGCCTATACCCGGTGTAACGGGGCAGACCCTGCCAAAGAGGGAGAAAAAATCATGGTGTGGCCGGTTAAAGTATCCCGTATACCCGATAAAACGGGGCAGGCTCCCGAAAACGGAGCGGTCATTGCCAGGGAAAAGATTAAGACATGGCGGATCGCAGCCATCAATGCGGATACGGACCAGGAATACATAACAGGAACCTATGACGGTAAAAGCCTGAATAAGAACATCAATCCGGTCCTAAATGGGCATGGCCTCCCAGAGTATTACCAGAAGTCAGGAGAAACCTATAAAAAAGGTGACCCGGTATATGATATCGATGGGGATTACGTTCGCTACAAATACGATGACCTTCTAAAAGCCTATAATGATGCATCTTACAGCATTGATAATAAGACCGGCATGGAGAATATCGGAGAGGAAGAGAATACCACCGATGATAAGAAGCTTTATCACCGGCAGGGAGAATCCTGGGTAATGGAAAACACCTGGATTACCGGAGAAAAGTATCCTAATGATCCGTTTAAGGGTGATAGACCCGAGGGGCCGACCCTGACAGTTGGACAAGCTGATGTTCTAAAGAGAGTGATTCCGGGAACCTACATCATCGAGGAGGTCAAGGCTACATCCGGCTATGCAAAGGGCTTTCCTGAAGGCGTAACCGTAAATGAATCCAGAGATGTCCAGAAGACCGGGATGGAAGATGAAAAAATCAAAGTAGAGATCGTAAAAACTGATGCGGCCGATCAGTTGAAGCTTAACGTAATCAGCGACTACCAGGAAGGGCTTATACCCGGTGAAGCGGGGCACGCTGCGGTAACGGAACCGAAGGGAGCCTATAGTTACAGTCAGGTATCTGGTGCACATTTAGCGCTTTATAAGGCGAAAAGAGTTTATATGCCCGATAAAGCGGGGCAGGCCCCCACTGACAGTGAGAAATATCCGAGAGGGTATTATCTGATAAAAGCGGAGAACACACCGGCTAAGTGGACAGTGGAAAATACCGCAGATAATACGCCGGTGACAGTGACCGCTGACTGGATCACGGACGGAACCCCAAAATACTTTGAGGGAATCCCGGCAGGAGACTACATACTTGAAGAAGAAGAGGCCGCAAGCGGCTATGTCCGATCTTCCATGGAAGTTGAGATAAAAGAATCCGGAGAGGTCCAGACCATCAATGTGAAGAATGACCATACAAAACTGGAAGTCTATAAATACTATGTAGACAGTAATGGAACAAAGTTACAGCTCCCCAATGACCATGCAGCTGGCCTGGCTATTTATGAAGCGAAAACAGACAGTGACGGGAATATCGTAATGACTGACGGAAAGCCGGTATATGACGAAACAAAGCTGGTTGATGTATGGAATACCGATGATTTAACAGAGTATACGAAAGTAGTGAATAAAAGCACCAGCTTTACAGATCGTATCAAAGATCTCCTTGGCCTATCAGAGAATCAGTCCAGTTTTGTCAAGGACTTTGAAGCAGCTTATAAGAAAAAGGGGGAGGACCTAACTGCTCTTACCTGGTACACAGCGGCCGGAGAACGGACAGCAGAGCGCAGTCAAAGCATTCAGACGGAAAACGGAGAGAGTATCACACAGTTATGGACTACAGATACCGGAAAGACCATCCGGATCACTATTTATCGTAATGTCCAGAATGGTTCCCTTGATAGTGACGGAAAGCTGCCCCTTAATTTTGAATATCAGTTTAATTATAGAGAGAATGGAGGGATAAAAAGCTATGACACCTTAGAGGGAATGCATCGGATTGATTATTTACCGCTCAATACAGAAAAAGACGGAAAGGAGATAGGGAATTACGTACTGGTAGAAGAAAAAGTTCCAGACGGTTTTGAAACGGCCGATCCTAAAACCATCATCCTTACAGAAACTGGAGACGTGCAGCGTGTAAGCCTTGAAAACGAGGAAAAATATATCAATGTCCTGAAGGTAGTTACAGACGGAATCAATGAGTATGTTGCAGAAGGTGCTAAGCTTGCCCTTTACCGGGCAGATGAAGAAAATTTTGCGGAGGATGAAGCTCACTTAGTAGAGACTTGGATTTCAGGGTCAGATGGCAGGTATACAGACAGTGATAAATTCAACGGAGATATTCCGGAAGGACTTACCGTGGGAGATTTAAAACCCCACCGCATTGATAAGACCGCATACGGAATATATTATGTTGCAGAATTAGAAGCTCCGGCCTATATGCAAAAGACCGCTCCGGTAAAAATTACCGTAGGAGCCGAGAAAATCCCGTTTTATAGGATAAAAAATACTCCTACCATTGGAAAACTGGAAATTATAAAAAAAGCTTCTAATACCGGGGAGTATCTGGAAAACGCTAGGTTCAAAATAACAAATCAGGATACCGGAGATATATTGTACATGACAACCAGCGCTGATGGAAAGGCAGAATTAAATAACCTTTCTGTAGGGGTGGTCCAGACAGATGGAACCATAAAACCCTACACTTATTACATAGAAGAAATTTCCCCGCCAGATTTATACCAGATTTCCGGAGGGAAAAGAAAGTTTCAGTTTGATGAGACAGTAAGCGGAAAGGAGGTCCTCTATACCTATGAAATTGAAAATTACCCAACCGAGATCCATTTTAAAAAGACCAACTTTGATACTGGAATGGCCGTAGAAGGTGCCAGGATAGCCGTATATGAGGCAGTGGCTGTTGATGGAGAATATCAGAAGAATGGAGAAGCCATTGAAACCATTCTTTCCGGGCCGGATGGCTTTACCCTGACTAAGAAGCTCTCAGCAAACCGTATCTATATCATGGAAGAATTAAAAGCCCCAAAAGGATACATTCTATCGGAACCGGTTATCTTTACCGTAAACAAAGCAGGAACTGGAATCCTAAATGTATCCAATGATTTTAATGTTCTAAAGTTTGCCTGTGATAATGATTCAATTGAAGCCCTGACCGTATCCGGCCGGGTACCTGTAAAGGTTTATACCATATTAAAGGATTTAGATACAGGAACTGAGCTTCCAGCTTTCATGGGAACAGGCAGTAGCCTTAGCATAACAGCACAGGAAGGGATCACAGACGGTCATTTATATGAAATAACCGAGTACACCAGATATTCCGACGGTAGGACAGAGAAGTCCATGAAAGAAATAAAGCGGATCTATTTAGACGAAAATGGGACTTATACCCTTCCTTCCAGGACGTACTTAGAAACCAGACAGGAGCTGGCTGATTCAGAAGGAAATGTACTTGCGGACTGGACTGTTAATGAGAACAATCTTGAATATACCATAACCAATCCAATCACCAAAGAAATCCCAATCGCCCAGGTAACCGGAAGTGTCGGAACAGATTACAGTGCAGTAAAAACAGGCAGTGTCATAAAGTATACCGTTACCTATACCAATCCCTATAGTCATCCGGCAGATATCAGGATAAAGGCGGTACTTGAAAACGGGCTCACCTATATGAGGTCTACTGGTTCCGGAACAGAATTTAACGGAAACGTGATTTGGAATCTTACCGATGCTGCTGCACATGAGAGCGGTACCGTAGATGTGGTGGCAGTTGTAAGCGGTGAGAACGGAAAAGAAGTCAAAGCGTACTTTGAAACAAAAGTGGATGCAGTAGCAAAGTGTACTACTCTAACAAATCCCATTGTCCCGGACGGATCAATCACCGTCATAAATAAGCTGACAGGAACCGGAAAAGACCAGACAGATACATTTACCTATCATGTGAGATTCATGGATCAGGAAGGGTATACCCTGATCGGGTACCAGGCTTACACTGGTTCAGTTAATGGACGTATAAAAGGAGAAGGGGACATTACCCTGACCGGGGACGGATTCTTAACCTTTGCCGGGCTTCCCTATGGAACCCAATATGAAGTCACACAGGAAGAAACAGATGGCTATAACAGTGTGTTCCTTTCCGCCGGGCAGACGGATGGAGGTAATATAACCGGAGAGATTTGTAAAGTTTTCCAAAGTTTAGTATATAAAAATAATCGGGACGATGGAACCATCCGGGAAATCCTGACGGCAGGAGAAATCTATCGGCTCACTGAAACGACAACGTACAGTGATGGGAAGAACCTTGCAAGTGGAATTTACTGCTTTAGCGTAAATTCCTCCGGAATGGTTGATAACTTGGATATGGTGGACCGTCAGGCACATTTATATTTCTCCAAGGTGGATGTTGAAACCGGAGAAGAGCTTACTGGAGGCCATTACTGTATCATAGATAAAAAAACTGGAAATGTGATTTATGATTTTACAAAAGAGATAAAAGAGAAGATTATCATTCCATTTGAATTCATTACTTCGGGAAAGGAGTACATTGTTAAGGAAGAAGCTTCGCCAGAAGGTTATGCCTTTGAGAATGAGATCCGTTTTACGGCAGAGGAAAGCGGCATACCGGAAACGATAATCATGCAGGATAAAAAGACAGAAGTGAAAATTAAAAAAGTAGATGAAGAAACGGGAGAACTCTTAACGGGAGGACGTTTTTGTATCCGGATAAAAGAAACCGATACTGTTGTCACGACATTTACGGCAAAAGGAAAACCAGTCCTTATAAAGGGACTATTGACAGCTGGAACTGTTTATGAACTGGTGGAGGAAGAACCGCCAGCCGGTTATGCTTTAAGCCGGAATGTAGATTTTACGGTACCGGAAAATCCGGAACCAATCACTGTCACTATTAAAGATAAGAAAACAGATGTAATAATAAAAAAACTGGATCATGAGATCATGAACGGAACACCTTCAGAGGCCTCCCCGTCAGAAGCTGCCAGACAGCTGGGGGGCTGCATCCTGCAGATTTTAAATGAAGATAAAACCCCGGCCAGGACACTAAGGGCCTACAATGGATTAAAAGCCGGTGAAGCTCTTATCTTTACCACCAGACAGAGGTTTGAAGAATTGGAAGGTCAGCTGGAGGCAGGGAAAAATTACTGGCTCCATGAGGTCAGACCGGCAGTTGGATATGCCTATGCAGAAGATATTCCCTTTACAGTGAAATTAAACGGTGAAAAAGATGTTATAGTCATGCTGGACAATTCAACCCATGTGATTCTGTCTAAAAAAGCCATGACCGGAGAAGACGAGCTTCCAGGAAATCACTTGAGTATTAAAGATATGAACGGTAATACAATAGGAAAATGGATTTCAGGAAAGAAACCTTATCAGATTCATTCAAAGCTGATTGCCGGTAAACAATATTATTATTGTGAAGAAAAACCCAGGGTTGGATATGCATATTCCGATGATGTTCCATTTACTGTAAGCAGAGATGGAAGTGTAAATACGGTTGAAATGAGAAATGAAAAGACAAAGGTAAGAATTTACAAGATAGATTTGGCAGGAAGGCTGGTAGAAGGTGCGGTACTTAATATCCAGGATGTTGAGGGAAATATTATTATTAGAGATTTTATTATAAATGATAAAGCAATTGAAATAACAGGAATTTTAGAAGCTGACAGAAAGTATTATCTGCATGAAGTTCTATCGCCCCATGGCTTTCTTCCTGCCCCGGATAAAGAGTTCTATGTTCCCAGGGGGGCAAAGCTTCTGGAAGTCTATATGTTGGATTTAAAAAAGCCAAAAGCTGGAGAAAAGCAGAAGCCAGAGCCAAAGCCTGATATTCCTAAAGAGCCTGAAAAAATGGGTATTATTACTGCACGTTATGAAAGGACTCCCCTGAATCCGGAATGGCTTGAACTGGCTTATGGAAAGGTAACAGGCTGGCGGGGAGAAAAAACAGGTGATCATACCCCTGTCGGTTTCTGGATTTTGGGAATGATTTTAAGCCTTTCTGGATTTTTTCTGGCTATGAAAGGAAACAGAGGGAAAAGAAAGCAGAACAGGCCATATGAAAAATAGAATAAAATATATCCACGCTGTTTTGTATCTTACAGCTTTTCTATGGTTTGCTTTGCAGCTGTTTTGCCGTGTTCTTGAGTATAAGGAAGGGAAAATGGAATATAGGAGTCTGATCCGCACTTTTTCAGATAATCAGTCGGAGGCAGAGAAGAATACAGCTGGAGAGATGGGGGAAATGGGAGAAATATCAGAAGAATATTTGAGGGGATTAAATCCTGATTACCTGTTCTGGCTTAGCATACCGGGTACCTCCATTAATTATCCGGTGGTAAGAAGCACCCGGCCCGGCTATTACTTAAACCATACGTTTCAGAAAACTGTAAATTCCTGCGGCAGCTTGTTTGTCCAGGCAGGAATTACTGGACTGGATAAGGGAAATACGGTTATATACGGGCATAACATGAAGGATGGAACCATGTTTTCGGAGCTGAAAAAATACAGGGACAAGGATTTTTTTAAGGATCATAAAAAAATTTGGATATTTGAAAAGAAAAAATGGCTTGAAGGCGAAATATTTTCCTGCCAGCTTAAGGAAGAACAGGATCTGCAGTGCCATCAGACAGAATTTTCCAATGTGGAAGAAAAAAAGGAATTTTTAAATAGAATGAAGGAATCTTCACTTTACAGCATTTTATTAAGCCCGTCAGCAGAGATGCCAGTCATCACGCTTTCTACCTGCTATGGGCATTCCAAAAGAATGATTGTACAGGCTGTTTTGATGTGCTATACTGAATAGATATATGATTGAATAAAATGTATGGAGGTAATGGATATGGAGCCGTTAAAAATTGGAATCATGGGAACCGGAAGAATCGGATCGGTGCTGGCTGATACGTTGATACATATGCCGCAGGTCAATCTGTATGGAGCGGCCTCCAGAAAACAGGAGAAAGCGGATGATTTTGCTGCCCGCTTTTCGATTAAGAAGGCATACGGGAGCTATGAGGAACTGGCTATGGATCCGGAAATCCAGCTGATCTATATCGCCACCCCTCATTCTGAGCATTACAGCAATGCGAAGCTCTGTCTGGAACATGGAAAACATGTTCTCTGTGAAAAGTCATTTGCTGCCAACCTGCCACAGGCCCAGGAGATGATTGCACTGGCAGAAAAAAAGAATCTTATGATTACAGAGGCAATGTGGGTGCGTTATATGCCAATGGCAGAAACTCTGAGAAATGTTCTGGCATCCGGTGTTATCGGTGAGCCTATGACCCTTACGGCGAATCTTTGCTATCTGGTATCGGATAAGCCCCGTCTTGTAAAACCGGAGCTTGCCGGAGGAGCTCTTTTGGATGTAGGTGTTTATACTCTTCACTTCGCCTCCCTTGTTTTTGGTGATGACATTTCCGAAGTCAATTCCAGTGTGATAAAGACGGATACCGGAGTGGATGCGCAGAACAGCATTACCTTATGCTATCCAGACGGGAAAATGGCGCTGCTTAACAGTTCGCTTCGGGTATTGTCGGACAGGCAGGGGATTGTATATGGAACCAAGGGGTTCCTTGTAGTTGAAAATATTAATAATTTTGAATCCATCCGGGTTTATGATTCAAAACGTCAGCTAACAGAAACCCATATCAGACCGGAACAGATTACAGGTTATGAATACCAGATTGAAGCCTGTGCGGATGCAATCAGCAATGGCTGGACCGAGTGTCCTCAGATGCCGCATACGGCAACGTTACATGTCATGAAGGTCATGGACGAGTTAAGAAGACAGTGGGGAATCCGCTATCCATTTGAAAAATAATTAAGAGGATTCGCTATGTTTACGAGAAGAGATTTGATGAAGCTGCTTGCTCCGCTAATCGTGGAACAAATATTAGCCGTTTTGGTAGGAATGGTGGATGTTGTGATGGTTGCCGCTGTTGGAGAGGCTGCTGTATCCGGAGTTTCCCTGGTGGATTCTATCAGCATTCTGATTATCCAGATCCTGGCGGCATTGGCGACCGGAGGGGCTGTCATATCTTCCCAGTATCTTGGAAAAAGGCAGTCAGAGGATGCCTGCAGGGCAGCAGGGCAGCTCGTTGGAGTCACGACTGTGTTATCGGTAATTGTCACGTTTGCTGCATTGGCAGGGAATCGGTATCTGTTAAGTGCCATTTTCGGCAAAGTGGAGCCGGCTGTTATGAATGATGCTGTGGTTTATTTCGGAATCACAGCGGTGTCTTATCCATTTATCGCAGTCTATAATTCCTGTGCGGCTTTATTCCGTTCCATGGGCAATTCGAAAGTTTCCATGGTTGTATCCCTGGTGATGAATACCATAAATGTTGCGGGAAATGCAATCTGCGTATTCGGACTGCATATGGGTGTTTCAGGCGTCGCCTATCCTACGCTGCTTAGCCGGGTGGTTGCGGCAGTATTGATACTGTACCTGATACAGAAACCTAATAACGTGGTCAGGATAAAACGGCTGGATGAATTAAAACCAAACATACAGATGATAAAAAATATTCTGTCCGTCGGCATCCCTAATGGTTTGGAGAGCGGTATGTTCCAGTTTGGAAAGATCGCTCTTCAAAGTCTGGTATCATCTCTGGGAACGGCAGCCATCGCCAGCTACGCAGTGGCTTCAAACCTGGTAACACTTTTATACCTTCCGGGAAATGCCATTGGGCTGGGGCTGATTACCATAGTAGGCCAATGCGTGGGAGCAGGAGAGAAAAAGCAGGCAAAACGGTATACCAGACATTTGGTTGCTGTTAATTATGGAATCGTTTTTCTGCTCTGCACTGCCATGATCGTGTTTTCAGACCCGCTTGTTTCCATCTACCATTTGTCTGAGGAGGCAGCGGCTATATCTGTGCAGATGATAGTAGCCCACAGCTATGCGATGATCGTGTGGCCATTTGCCTTTACGGTTCCATTTGCATTGAGGGCATCCATGGATGCGAAATTTACTATGGCCGTATCTGTATTTTCCATGTGGCTGTTTCGAATTGCGTTTGCCTATTTTTTTGTCCGAATGGCAGGTACAGGTGTTATGGGTGTTTGGTATGGAATGTTTATTGACTGGATTTTCCGGGCAGTTGTATATGGATGGAGATTTCATGGAATTGAAAAAAGAGCAGTGTCAGTTACATAGAAGACGCTGCTCTTTTTTAACGGGCTTCATTCATACGCCCATTGGAATCCACATATGCATCATCAATAACGCAGTTTGCAGTCATGAGTCCGGGTATTCCAGCCGGATTCGGGTTAAAATAGTACCAGAAGCCATCAATTTTATGCCAGCCGGTTACCATGATTCCAATTTGGTTTGTATAAAACCATCCGTTATAAGTGAGATCATGAATCCAGCCAGTAACCATGGCTCCTTCGTACTTTTCTTTAGCCGGATTAAAATAATACCAGTGGTCATTGAGCAAATGCCAGCCGGTTGCCATATATCCGTTATCCATAAAGTAATAGGAATTTCCCTGATATTCGACCCATCGTCCGGCAGGATAGGAAGAATTCCACTGATTAAAAAAACGCCATCCATTCTCATCCTTTTGCCAGGTGCCGGAAATATAGATGGATTCCTCCTTTGTATGGGCTAAGCTGGTAAAGCAGCCAGTCCCTGTGATCAGAAACAGAAAAACAGCAGACGCTGCGGCATAACGGACCCAGTTGCTGCGTGAGTGATTGATCATGAAAACGGCCACCTCCTGAATGTATCTGATAAGATATAATTGTTATGATTATACGTGATAAAAGTAAAAAAGACAATGTATGAAAGATAACTGTAAGATTTTCTTATCAAATCTGTTTTAATTTATGGTAATATCTTGACACATGAGGTTGCATTTGTTATATTACATATAGAACAAACAAGGCAGTAAATACATATTCAGGAAAAAAAGGAGGGAATGATCATGAATATTAATAAATTTACACAAAAGTCCATAGAAGCCGTTCAACATTGTGAAAAGCTGGCATATGAGTATGGAAATCAGCAGATTGAACAGGAACATATGCTTTATAGTCTTCTTACGATTGAAGACAGTCTGATTTTAAAACTCATTACGAAAATGAACATACAGAAGGAGCAGTTTTTTAATGAAACGGCCCAGGCCATTGAAAAGCTGCCGAAGGTAAGCGGAGGCCAGCTTTTCATCAGCAATGATTTGAATAAGGTTTTAATAAGTGCCGAGGATGAGGCAAAGACCATGGGAGATGAATACGTTTCAGTAGAGCATATATTTCTTGCCATGTTAAAGCAGCCTTCCAGACCGGTAAAGGAACTGTTTCGAGTCTACGGCATAACCAAAGAAAACTTTTTACAAGCCCTGTCTACGGTCAGGGGAAACCAGCGTGTGGTAAATGACAACCCGGAAGCCACCTACGATACGCTCACCAAATACGGATATGATATGGTGGAGCGGGCAAGGGATCAAAAGCTGGATCCGGTAATCGGACGGGACAGTGAGATCCGAAATGTTATACGGATCCTGTCCAGAAAGACGAAAAACAATCCGGTTCTGATCGGTGAGCCAGGTGTAGGAAAGACTGCAGTTGTGGAGGGGCTGGCCCAGCGTATCGTCCGGGGTGATGTGCCGGAGGGGGTAAAAGACAAAAAGCTGTTTGCCCTGGATATGGGTGCCATGCTGGCAGGAGCCAAGTACCGGGGGGAATTTGAAGAACGATTAAAGGCTGTACTTGATGAAGTAAAGAAAAGTGAAGGCCAGATCATCCTGTTTATTGATGAACTTCATACCATTGTAGGCGCCGGTAAGACAGAGGGTTCCATGGATGCGGGCAATATGTTAAAACCTATGCTGGCCAGAGGTGAACTTCATTGCATCGGCGCAACGACCCTTGACGAATACCGCCAGTACATCGAAAAAGACCAGGCGCTGGAGCGGCGTTTCCAGCCGGTCATGGTGGATGAACCGACGGTGGAAGATACCATTTCCATATTAAGGGGACTAAAAGAACGGTATGAAGTATACCATAGCGTAAAGATTACAGATTCCGCTCTGGTATCAGCGGCCACTTTATCGGACCGTTATATCAGTGACCGTTTCCTGCCGGATAAGGCTATCGACCTGGTGGATGAGGCATGCGCCATGATTAAGACGGAACTGGATTCCATGCCGGCTGAACTGGATCAATTGTCAAGGCGCATCATGCAGATGGAAATTGAAGAGGCGGCTCTTAAAAAGGAAACCGACCGGTTGAGTCAGGACCGTCTGGCAGAACTTCAGAAGGAACTGGCAGAGCTTCATGATGAATTTACAACCCAGAAGGCCCAGTGGGAAAATGAAAAGGCATCCGTGGAACGCTTATCCTCCCTGAGGGAAGAAATTGAAAGCCTGAACCGTGAGATTCAGGATGCGCAGCAGAAATATGATCTGAACCGGGCAGCGGAACTGCAATATGGAAAGCTGCCGCAGCTTCAAAAGGAACTGGCAGAAGAAGAGGAACGGGTAAAGAATCAGGATCTGAGTCTGGTTCATGAAAACGTAACAGAGGATGAAATAGCCAGAATCGTATCCAAGTGGACCGGGATTCCCGTCGCAAAGCTGACAGAAAGCGAGAGGAATAAGACCCTGCATCTTGATAAAGAACTTCATAAGAGAGTTATCGGCCAGGAAGAGGCAGTCTTAAAAGTGACGGAAGCAATTATCCGTTCCAAAGCCGGAATAAAGGATCCCACAAAACCCATTGGTTCGTTCCTGTTCTTAGGACCTACCGGCGTGGGTAAAACGGAGCTTGCCAAGGCACTTGCAGAAAGCCTGTTTGATGATGAGAATAACATTGTCCGGATTGATATGAGCGAATATATGGAAAAGCATTCCGTATCCCGTTTGATTGGTGCACCGCCAGGATATGTGGGATACGATGAAGGCGGCCAGCTTACTGAGGCAGTCCGCCGGAAGCCTTATTCTGTTGTGCTCTTTGATGAAGTGGAAAAAGCCCATCCGGATGTATTTAATGTTCTGCTGCAGGTCCTGGACGATGGGCGGATTACGGATTCTACCGGAAAGACCGTAGATTTTAAGAACACGATCATCATTATGACTTCGAATATTGGCTCCCAATATCTGCTGACCGGCATTGACGAGGCCGGAGATATTAAGGAAGAAGCGGAAGTCATGGTCATGAACGATTTAAGAAGCCATTTCCGGCCGGAATTCTTAAACCGGCTGGATGAAATTATTCTGTTCAAGCCGCTTAGTAAGGAGAATATTGCAGGAATTATTAGCCTGCTCATTGAGGACTTAAATAAACGGATAGGAGACAGGGAATTAAAGATCGAACTGACCGGTCAGGCAAAGGATTATGTGGTGGAGCAGGGATACGATCCCGTATATGGAGCCCGTCCTTTAAAGCGTTACCTGCAAAAGCATGTTGAAACTCTGGCTGCCAGGATCATTCTTGGAGATGATATACGGGCAGGCAATACCATTGTTATTGACGTGTCAGAAAACGGACAGCATCTGATTGCATATCTTGAATAAGTTATAAAGCCGTGGGGAAGCGCTGGTCATTTGTTTTACAGGCAGATTCGAAAGTCTTCTGTAAAATAAATGACCGGCGCTTCCCCGATTCTTTTTGGGATTCCTTATACCCGCCACAATATATCCCGGTTTATGGTACGGTAAAACAATTCCCGGATTTCTTTTGCATCATTGGTCTGCCCCAGTATCCACATAAGCTTGGTGACCGTAGCCTCCAGAGTCATGTCATAGGCTTCTAAAAGTCCGAATTCCTTTTTGATTGTATGGCCCACTTCGTATACGGACATATTACTGCCTTCATTGGTCACCTGCGTCGTCATGACCACGGTCTTTCCAAGAGAAATCCATTTTTCAATGGCCTTGTAAAAATCCCCTGTATCATAGGAGGGGAGACCGCCGACCCCAAACGATTCTATGATGACTGCATCATAATGCTCAGCCATATAATCCAGAACATCTGCTCCCATGGAGGGGATCAGTTTCATCAGAGCTACGTCAGGGTTCAGCCGGTGGAAAAATTGCACCTTGGAACGAGAGCTTTTATCATCCAGGTAAAATATTATATGTCCATCCTGGATGGTCGCAATATAAGGGAAATTGATGCTGGAAAAAGCATTATAGCTTTTGGTACGCATCTTTTTTCCGCGTGTTCCGGCTATGGCCTTCCCGTCAAAAACAATGGTAACGCCATGAGCCCGGTCATCGCTTGCAAAGCGAAGACTGTCTGATAAATTAGTTCGGGCATCGGTATTTTCCATGTCGATGGGTTTCTGAGCCCCGGTAATGACGATGGGTTTTTTTGAATCCTGGACCAGATAGGATAGAGCAGCAGCCGTATAGGCCATGGTATCCGTACCATGGCAGATGACAAAGCCGTCATATTCCTCATAATGTTTTTCGATAGCCTCCGCCATGATAAGCCAGTGTTTTGGCTGCATGTTGGTGCTGTCTGTATTGAGTATCTGCAGGCTTTTGGACCTGCAGAATTTTACCGCCTCCGGTACATAGGACAAGAGCTCATCCGAGGTGAGGAGAGGTTTTAATCCGGTGTCGCCCCGCTTGCATGCAATGGTACCGCCTGTACCCAGCATCAGTATTTTCTTCATAAGGTTACCTCCTGTAAGCTTCTGAACCTGATTGTAGCATTTCTTTCTCCTTTCGTACAGGCCATTCCTTGAAAATAGTGGAAAACTATGATAAAATGATTTTTAAATCAGGAACAGGAGAATGGACAGATGACGAATATACCAAAAGACCCGGTGATGCTGTTAAGCTATATTAATACTCAGTTAAGAGATTATTATCCTTCCCTGGAGGAGTGCTGTCATGGTCTCGGAATTGAGGCCAGGAATCTGACCGTGTCTTTAGCTGCCATTGATTATCATTATGACAGAGAGAAAAACCGGTTTATATAAGAGAATTCAGGGGGGGGCGCCGTTTAATCGGCGGCCCTTTTTCCGACAGTCAGAGAAATTAAAATCCGGCCAGTTCCGGGATCATTCTAATAAGGCGGCAGGAATCATATGTTTTAAGGAAAGAAGAGAAAATCAAAAAATAGCAGGATGTGTGTGATATTATTATAGATGATACGGGAAGACTAGCCCATATGGCGGGAGGAATCAATTATGCAGACAATCTGGATTCAGACAGTGGATGTGTGGACCTGGTTAATGGATCATCTGATTTACATTAATCTGATCCTTTCTATAATTATTGTATTTTTCCAGAGACGTGATCCTAAAGCGGTTTGGACATGGTTACTGGCCCTGTATTTTATTCCTGTTTTTGGCATCCTTTTTTATCTGCTGCTTGGCCAGGATATGCGTAAAGGTAAAATGTTCCGGGTCAAGGAAGTGGAAGACCGGATGCGTTACTCTGCTAAAAATCAGGAAGAATTTTTAAAAAGCCATGATATCGGCCTGGTCAGTTCCCTGGCACGGGACTATGAAGATCTGGTGATGTACAATCTGGAAACATCAGGCGCTGTACTGACCGTTGACAACACCGTCCAGATTTTCACAGACGGGGTGGAAAAATTTGAAGATTTAAAAATAGAGCTTTCCAGAGCTTCCCGTTTTATTCATTTTCAATATTATATAATTAAGGATGATGAATTGTTTGATTCCATCATTCCAATCCTCATTGAGAAAGCCCAAACGGGAGTGGAAGTACGAATTCTCTGTGACGGTATGGGAGGACGTTTCATGCCCAGATCCAAGTGGGAAAGACTTAAGGAAAATGGCGTAAAAATAGGGATTTTTTTTCCTCCTGTCCTGGGGCGGCTCCAGCTTCGGATGAATTACCGCAATCACAGGAAAATTGTGATTATTGACAACCGGATAGGTTACGTGGGAGGTTTTAATATCGGCCGGGAGTATATCTCTATGGATCCCAGATTCGGTTACTGGAGAGATACACATTTAAAGCTGCAGGGGGGATCGGTCTTAAGCCTTCAGATCCGTTTTGCACTTGACTGGAATTACGCTGCGGGAGAAAATCTGTTTAAGAATATGAAATACTTCTGGGAGGATGAAGAGGGTCTGTGCCTGGATTCTTTTAGGCGGGTTGATATGAAAGATGAAGAGAAGCAGCTTGGCATCCAGATTATTGCCAGCGGCCCGGATGCAAGGAGCCGGCAGATCAGGGATAATTATATCCGGCTGTTTTCAAAGGCCAGGGATCACATTTATATTCAAACACCCTATTTTGTACCCGATGATGCTGTTCTTTCCACTTTGCAGGTAGCAGCCCGTTCCGGAGTGGATGTAAGGCTTATGATTCCCTGCAAACCCGATCATCCCTTTGTTTACTGGGCATCCTACTCTTATGTGGGGGACCTGATTTCCGCCGGAGCAAAATGCTATACCTATGAAAATGGATTTCTGCATTCCAAGGGTGTTATGACAGATGGGAAGGTCAGTTCTTATGGAACCGCTAACATGGACATACGAAGCTTTGAATTGAATTTTGAAGTGAATGCAGTTATCTATGATGAAGAAACCACTCAGAGGCTGGAGGAACTGTTCCTTGAGGATTTGAAGGTATGCAGAGAGATTACCCCTGAAATATATGAAGAGAGAAGCCTTTTGATCCGTATCAAGGAGCAGGGCAGCAGACTGCTGTCACCGCTCTTATAAATTCTTTTAAGGCAAAACATATTATCTCCATAACCAGCGCATAATGAAGGTTATGAAGACACTATCACAATTCAATCTAAAACAACTGCCCCTTAATTTCTGTAAATGCGGGGTTACAGGCTGGTGCCTGGAGGTTATTTTTACATCTGCAGATTCCCTGTTACGCCATGACTGGCGGCTTATGGGCCAGACCTCCCTTTTGATGTTTCCCATCTATGGCTGCGGGGCTCTTCTGGGTCCCATAGGCAGTCTGATAGACCGGTGGATCAGTCCCAGTACAGGACTGGCAGCAAAAAAGACGGACCTGGCGATCCGCCATGGGTTTCTTTATATGGTCCTTATTTTTGTAGCGGAGTATTTTTCCGGAATGCTGCTTCGCGGCAGAGGAATATGTCCATGGGATTATTCCGGAAGGATCAGCAACATTGACGGATTAATCCGGCTGGATTTTGCACCGCTTTGGTTTGCCACAGGATTGTTGTTTGAACAAATTACAAAAAAGAAAGGCAGGTAGTATTGTAATTAAAGACTCCATTTTATATAATAGATGAAATGGAGGATTAGAGCAATGATTCGTTTTATACTTGTAGCAGCAACAGTCATAATTTTTTTGGTCTTCAGCATTCCGGTCATGTTTATTGAGTGGCTGGTCGGCAGAAAAAACCGCCGTTTGCGCGATGTACAGAGTCTGGCAGTGATCCGGTGGATTTTCCGTGTAATCCTTCGAATGGCCGGCGTGAGCATGACGGTAAAGGGAATGGAGAATATTCCTGCAGACCGTGCGGTTTTATATGTTGGAAATCACAGAAGCTATTTTGATATTCTGGCAGGATATGTGACAGTTCCCGGACTTATGGGATTTGTGGCTAAAAAGGAGATGGAGGGTTTTCCTCTTCTGTCTACCTGGATGCGGTATGTTAATTGCCTGTTTCTTGACAGACAGAATTTAAAAGAAGGCTTAAAGACCATTCTGGCGGGCATTGATCAGGTGAAAAGAGGTGTTTCGGTCTGGATTTTCCCGGAAGGGACCAGGAACGGACAGGAAAATCCCGTGGATCTTCTTCCGTTTAAAGAAGGAAGTATTAAAATTGCAGAGAAGAGCGGCTGTATGGTGGTTCCGGTAGCCATGACAGGAACTGCGGAGATTTTTGAACAGCATTTTCCGTTTATCCGGCCTTCCCATGTAACCATCGTATTTGGAAAGCCGTTTATCCCCAGAGAGCTTGAGCCGGAATTTAAAAAATTTCCGGGTGCATATGCGGAAAAACAGATAAAGACCATGCTGGAAGAAGAACTGATTAAACAGGGGAAGCTTACAGATAAGGACCATGATATACAAACAGATAAGACAAAGGAATGACAATTTATGAAAACATTGGATTTGCAGGAAATCAGAAAGCAGCTTGATGGAATTGACAGGGAGATTGTATCGCTGTTTGAAAAACGGATGAAATTAAGCGGCGATGTGGCGAAATTTAAGATCGGTACAGGGAAAGAGGTATATGACGGGGAAAGAGAAAAACAGAAGATCGATGCCGTGACAGGCATGGTGGAAGACGAATTCAAGAAGCAGGCAGTAAGGGAGCTGTTTATCCAGATGATGACCATAAGCCGCCATTTTCAATACAAACTTATGGCGGAGCATGGATTGACGGCTGAGAACAGCTTTCGGCCTGTAAAAAGCCTTCCGGTAAAGCAGGCACGTATTGTATACCAGGGAGTGGAAGGTGCTTACAGCCACTGTGCGGCTCTCCAGTATTTCGGAAAGGATGCAGATCTGTATCATGTAGTCTCATGGGAGGATGCCATGAAAGAGGTAGAGGCAGGAAAAGCGGATTATGCAGTGCTTCCTATTGAGAATTCCTCAGCGGGAGCGGTCATTGACAATTATGATCTGCTGATAAAATATCATAATTACATTGTAGCAGAGACCTTCCTGACCGTGAATCACGCTCTTCTAGGACTTCCGGGGGCAGAAGCAGAAGATATCCTGACGGTTTTTTCTCATCCCCAGGCACTCATGCAGTGTTCAAGGTATCTGAATGCCAATAACCAGTGGAAGCAGATCAGCGTTGAGAATACAGCTGTGGCCGCTAAGAAGGTAATTGAGGAAGGGAATCCGACCCAGGCAGCAGTGGCCAGTGAGATTGCAGGCAGGATTCATGGCCTTAAGGTTCTTAAATCTTCTATTAACCACAATAAGAACAATATTACCCGGTTTATTATATTATCAAAGGACCCGGTATACCGGGAAGATGCCGGAAAAATCAGCTTAAGCTTTGAACTGCCTCATAAAAGCGGTTCCCTTTACAACATGCTGAGCAATTTTATTTATAATGGAGTCAATATGTTCATGATTGAATCAAGGCCCATAGAAGGGAAAAACTGGGAATACCGGTTTTTCGTGGATATTGAGGGAAATTTAAGTGATGCACCGATTCAGAATGCCTTAAAGGGAATCTCTGCAGAAGGACAGAACATGAGGATTCTGGGAAATTATTAAAAGGGTTCAGATGGGTTCGGCCTTTCGATCAGGCCGGACCTGAATTTTAAGAGGGCAAAGAGTCAGGCGCAAGCATGCTTGCACCAGGCGGCTGCCGCAATACCCATAAGAAACTTGCAAAGTGCGTTCCTTATGGTTACACGAGGAGGAAATTATGAAATCCCAGGAATTAATTTTATATCGTAATTTAAATTACCGGCAGCTTTTTGATCAGGTGGCACGGCTTCTGACCCTGAAACCGGAGGAAGTGAAGGAAACAATGCAAGATTCCTATGCCTGTGCCGGTCAGCTGGCTGAGCTGGCAGCCGCCTATGGCTTCGAGGGGAATCTATGGCATTGTTTTTTAGCATTCTGCCTGGCAAATAATGAAAATGCATACAGTACTTCCTGTGAGATAGCAGGCTCCATCGAGGGAACGTTAAATGAACTGGCAGCTCATGATTTCCGGGTGATAAAGGAATTGTTTGATTATGACATCCGGGTTCTTGACAATCAGGACCAAACGGAGGGAAAAGGAATATGGTCTGCGCTATCTGATTACCGGGCCGCAAACAAAAGCAGCAGGGTCTTTAACAGAAGGATCAGGGATCAGATTATAGCTCTGGCCGTTGCTCTTAAGGAAGCTGCCGATGTGAAGGCTTTTGCCAGGGAAGTGACCGGGTTCTACCGCAGATTCGGGGTTGGAAAATTCGGTCTAAATAAAGCGTTTCGGATAGAAGAAGCTGGTCAGGAACCTCAGATTATACCAATTACCAACATCGAACATATTTATCTTGATGATATTATTGGTTATCAGCTTCAAAAGCAGAAGCTGATTGAGAATACAGAGGCATTTTTAAATGGACGCGCAGCCAACAATGTCCTTCTGTTCGGTGACAGCGGAACCGGAAAATCCTCCAGCATCAAGGCAGTGCTCAATGAGTATTATGACAGGGGACTTCGCATCATTGAGGTCTATAAACATCAGTTCAGGGTTCTTTCCAAGGTTCAGGAGCAGATTAAAGACCGGAATTATAAATTTATTATTTATATGGATGACTTATCCTTTGAGGATTCCGAATTAGAATATAAATATTTAAAGGCTATTATTGAGGGCGGTCTGGGTAAGAAACCGGGGAATGTCCTGATCTATGCCACTTCCAACCGCCGCCATTTAATACGGGAAAAATTCAGCGATAAGAGAGAACTGGATGATGATTTACATAATAACGATACCGTCCAGGAAAAGCTGTCCCTGGTAGCACGGTTTGGAGTGACCATCTATTACGGCGCTCCCGACAGAAAAGAATTTAAAGAGATTGTAAGGGAGCTGGCTGCCCGCAATGATGTGAACATGCCGTTAGAGGAATTGTATGCAAAGGCAAATGTGTGGGAACTGAACCATGGGGGTTTATCGGGCAGAACGGCCAGTCAGTTTATCAACCACCTTTTAGGTGTAGAGGAAGATTAACAGATTTTACCGGGATTTGGCACAAAAGCTGAAAAGATAGAGGAGAATATAAAAAATGCCCTGACAGAGGGAGGGAAGGAGGACAAGTATGGCTATAAAATTATTTGCCGCCATAGACGTGGGATCGTTTGAACTGGAGCTTGGTATTTACGAAATATCCGCAAAAACAGGAATCCGGAAGATCGACCATATCCGGCATGTCATCGCTCTTGGAAGAGACACTTATAAAAATGGGAAAATCAGTTACAGGCTGGTGGATGAAATGTGCCATATTATAAAAGATTTTTCTGATATGATGCGGTCTTATAAGGTGGTCGGCTACAGGGCTTATGCTACCAGTGCGTTGAGAGAGGCTAAAAACAACCAGATCGTACTTGATCAGATCCGGGTGAGAACCGGGATTGAAGTACAGATCATCAGCAACTCCGAGCAGCGGTTCATCAGTTATAAAGCCATTGCCTCAAAGGATACGGAATTCAATAAGTTCATACAAAAGGGTACAGCCATTGTGGATGTGGGATTTGGAAGCATGCAGGTATCCCTGTTTGACAAGGATGCCCTTATTTCCACCCAGAACCTGATGCTTGGAGTCTTAAGAATCCGTGAAATGCTGGGAAATGTACAGGTTGATGTGCGGACGCGGAATGCCCTGATTGAGGAAATGGTAGATAACGAATTATATACGTTCCGTAAGGTGTATTTAAAGGAACGGGAGATCAAGAATCTTATCGGTATCGGAGAGAGTATACTCTATCTTTCCAGGGGAAGCCATTCCGGCAAACCGGTCGAATGGATTACTGCAGAGGAATATATTGGTTTTTTTGAAAAAATTGTGGTGATGTCATTAGACGAGATTGAAGAGAGATTTGGTGTCAATGCCGAATATGCGTCCCTGCTTGTCCCGGCGGCCATCATCTACAAGCGCTTTTTAGGGCTTACCGGAGCGGAGATGTTCTGGATTCCAGGAATCCGTCTTTGTGACAGCATTGCTGCTGAGTATGCGGAAGAGGCAAAGGCCGTGAAGTTCAACCATGATTTTTCCGAGGATATACTGGCGGCCTCCCGTAACATGGCAAAGCGCTATAAATGCCATGTGCCCCATACGGTGATTATGGAAAAATACGTACTTGCTATTTTTGACAGTATGAAAAAATATCACGGTATGGGCAGGCGGGAACGGCTTCTTTTGCAGATTGCAGCGATCCTTCATACATGCGGCAAATTCATCAGTATGAGAAAGCCAAGTGAATCTGCATACAATATAATCATGTCTACGGAGATCATCGGCCTGTCCCATATGGAGCGGGAAATCATTGCCAATGTAGTACGGTATAACGGCGTTGAATTTGATTACAACCGGATACATTTAAATGAGGATCTGTTCCGCAATACAAAGGGAGAGATTTCCCATGAGGATATAACCATCCTCATGGCGAAGCTGACGGCTGTTTTAAGGCTGGCGAATTCCATGGACCGCAGCCATAAGCAGAAGCTGTCCGACAGCCGCATGAGTGTAAAGAACGGCCAGCTTATGGTGACCACCTCCTATGAAGGGGATATCACACTTGAAGCGGTGGTGTTTGAGCAGAAGGCAGATTTCTTTGAAGAAATATTTGGAATCAGACCGGTACTAAAACAGAAGAGGAGGTTATCCTGATGACAGAAATTGATGAAAGATTCTACAATCCTGAAAATTATGTAAATCGAGAATTAAGCTGGATTGAATTTGACTACCGGGTTTTAAGTGAAGCAAGGGATAAGAGCCTTCCTCTTTTTGAACGGCTGAAATTTTTAAGTATCACTGCCTCCAATCTGGATGAATTCTATATGGTCCGTGTGGCTTCCTTAAAGGATATGGTCCATGCAAAATATACAAAGCCGGATATTGCTGGCATGAAACCATCCGAGCAGCTTGAAAAAATCAGTGAACGGACTCATGAACTGGTATCCCTGCAGTATTCCACTTATAACCGTTCCCTTCTTCCCACATTAAAGCAGAATGGCCTCCGGGTGATCTCAAATCATGAAGACTTAAACGGGAAAGAAGGAATTTATGCTGACCGGTATTTTGAAAAAAATGTATATCCGGTTCTGACCCCCATGGCTGTGGACTCCTCCAGACCGTTTCCGCTGATCCGCAACAAATCCTTAAATATCGCAGCGCTGCTTCAGAAAAAAAGCGGAGAAGAGGATCTGGAATTTGCAATGGTTCAGGTGCCAAGCGTTCTTCCGAGGATCGTGGAGCTGCCTGCCGGGAACGAAGGAGAGAGAACGGTTATATTACTGGAACAGATCATTGAACGGAATATGGAAAGCCTGTTTTTGAATTATAATGTCATCAACGCTCATCCCTTCCGAATCATGAGGAACGCAGACCTTACCATAGATGAAGAAGAGGCGGTGGATCTGCTGGAGGAGATCCAGAAACAGCTGAAGAAGAGACAGTGGGGAGAAGCCATTCGCCTCGAAGTGGAAGAAAAGATGGATAAGCGCCTGTTAAAGGTCCTTAAACGGGAGCTGTGCATCAGCTCCAGTGATATTTTTGAGATCGCTGGACCCCTGGATCTGACCTTTCTGATGAAGATGTACAATCTGAAGGGATTTGATCATCTGAAGGTGGTTTCCTACATTCCCCAGCAGGTTCCGGAGCTGATGAACGAAGAGGATATTTTTTCCAATATCCGTAAAGACGACATTCTCCTTTACCACCCATATGAATCCTTTGACCCGGTGGTGAATTTTGTAAAAACAGCGGCGGGAGATCCGGAGGTACTGGCAATCAAGCAGACTCTTTACCGGGTCAGCGGAAATTCTCCCATTATTGCTGCTCTTGCGGAAGCCGCCGACAATGGAAAACAGGTATCGGTCCTGGTAGAACTGAAAGCCCGTTTTGATGAGGAAAACAATATAAACTGGGCAAAAAAGCTGGAGAAAGCCGGCTGCCATGTCATTTATGGACTGGTGGGATTAAAGACCCACAGCAAGATCACCCTTGTGGTGCGCAGGGAAGAAGACGGCATTCGGCGTTATGTCCATTTGGGAACCGGAAACTATAACGATTCTACGGCTAAGCTGTATACGGATCTCGGACTTATGACCTGCAATACCCAGATCGGTGAAGACGCTACGGCGGTGTTCAATATGCTGTCCGGTTATTCCGAGCCTCTTCACTGGAATAAGCTGGTGGTAGCACCAATCTGGCTTCGGGCCAGATTCTTAAAGATGATCCGCAGGGAGACGAACAATGCCCTGGCTGGCCGGCCGGCCCACATCATAGCAAAGATGAATTCCCTTTGTGATAAAGAGGTCATAGCAGCTCTGTATGAAGCTTCCTGTGCCGGAGTGAAGGTTGAACTAATCATACGCGGTATATGCTGTTTAAAATCAGGAGTTCCGGGATTAAGCGAAAATATTGCCGTACACTCCATCATTGGCAATTTCCTGGAACATGCCCGTATTTTTTATTTTGAAAATGACGGAAGTCTGGAGCTCTATCTGGGAAGCGCAGACTGGATGCCAAGAAACTTGGATAAACGGGTGGAGATCATGTTCCCGGTCGAGGATGAGAAGTCCATCAGGCAGATTCTGTATGTCCTGAATACGGAACTGGCGGATAACGTGAAGGCCCATATCCTGAAGCCGGATGGGACCTATGAAAAAACGGATAAGAGGGGCAGGGTTTTAGTAAACAGCCAGGAGCAGTTCTGTGAAGATGCCATACGGAATGTAAACGCTGAGCTTGGTAAAATGGACCCGGTTGGAAACCGGGTGTTTGTTCCCATAGAGAACCATAATTAACCGAAATCTCCTTTATATTGATTTTTTGTAAGAAAATAGTAAAGCAAAGATACCTTTCTTGTGGTAAAATGGATGCAGGCTTTTGGTGTTAAAAAAGAAAAGCCGCTTACATAACGACAAGGGAGGTATTTTTTCATGTCCGAAGCTATAAGCATTTTGGTTGTGGATGATGAGAAAGAGATAGCAGATCTGGTGGAAATCTATCTGGTCAGTGACGGATATAAAGTATACAAGGCTAATAATGCAGAAGAAGGACTGGAGGTCCTGGAACAGAATTGCATTCAGCTGGTCCTGCTGGACATCATGATGCCTGGAATGGATGGTCTGCAGATGTGCAAGAAGATACGGGAGACTAATAATATTCCGATTATTATGCTGAGTGCCAAGTCAACGGATCTGGATAAAATTCTGGGACTCGGAACCGGTGCTGATGATTATGTTACAAAACCATTTAACCCATTGGAACTGACGGCACGGGTGAAATCCCAGCTGCGCCGCTATACCCAGCTGAATCCAAACAGCGCGGTGAATGAAAACGCCAGGAATGAAATTGCAATACGCGGTCTGACCATTAATAAGGATAATCATAAAGTAACTGTTTATGGGGAGGAGATCAAATTGACTCCCATTGAGTTCGATATTCTTTATCTTCTGGCCTCAAATCCCGGAAGGGTGTTCAGTACGGATGAAATTTTTGAAAAAGTCTGGAACGAAAAGGTTTATGAAGCGAATAACACAGTTATGGTACATATCAGGCGTCTGCGGGGCAAGATGAAAGAAGACACCAGACAGAATAAGATCATCACCACTGTTTGGGGGGTGGGATATAAAATTGAAAAGTGATATTGATCGTCATTTCCATACCCGGGTCATTACCAATATCTTTTACAGTGCGGTGGTTACGGTATTAATTGAAATATTCCTGGTAACCAACGTATCTTTAGTTGCGGCCTATATGAGGAATACCCAGAAGGACAATGCGTTTGTAGAGATGCTTACCTCCTTTGATGTGGTGGTAATCCTGATCTATGTCGTTTTTGGTATTGGTATATTTACGGTTACTTTTCTTCTTTTACAGGAAAAGTCCATGCGTTACATCGGCCGGATCTCCGACGCCATGCAAAGCATTTCCAAAGGGGATTTAAATGTTACGGTTGATATAGAAGGAGACGATGAATTCTCTGTTATGGCTGCCAGCTTAAATAAGATGGTGGGAGACTTAAAAGGGTTAATGGATAAGGAACGGGAAGCGGAGCGTACCAAGAATGAGCTTATCACCAATATAGCTCATGACTTGAGGACTCCCTTAACCTCCATAATCGGATATCTGGAACTGTTGTCCGGGGATACGTTTCTTGACCCGGAGGTCCAGAAAAAGTATATAGGTATTGCATACGTAAAGACAAAACGGCTGGAAAAGCTGATTGAAGATTTATTTGGTTTTACCAAGCTGAATTACGGAAAGATTTCCATGCATGTGTCCCAGGTGGATGTAGTGAAGCTTTTAAGCCAGCTTCTGGAGGAATTCTATCCCAGTTTCGTGGATAAGAACCTCTCTTATGAACTTCAAAGCAATGTCCCCGCCCAAACGATCTCAGCGGATGGCAACCTCCTGGCGCGTCTGTTTGACAATCTGATTAACAATGCAATAAAGTACGGAGCGGATGGGAAGCGCATTCTGGTTAAAGTCCATGGTGATGGTGATCTGGTCACTATTCAGGTTATTAATTACGGTTATGTGATTCCAGTGGAAGAGCTGCCGCTTATTTTCAATAAGTTTTACCGTGTGGAGCAATCCCGTTCCACCAATACGGGAGGAACCGGTCTGGGACTCGCCATTGCAAAAAACATCGTGGATATGCATGGCGGTACTATTGATGTGGCCAGCGATTTGACCGGAACGGTATTTACGGTAAAGCTGAAGGTTGATTTTGATATTAATAAAGAGAACTTTGGAAAGATAGGGTGACAAAGGATGAAATTCAGAAAGATATACCTGATTTGTGCCATGGCGCTTACCATAGCAGGCAGTCACCAGCTGCCTGCTTTTGGTATGACTACTTATGGAACAGAAGCTGGGAACTCTTTTTCAGATGAATATTATGCGGTTTCTGGTTCGGCAGTCTCTATGGAGGTTTCCTATGGCTATGACGGAAACGCAAAGAGCGGGCGTTATATACCTGTAGATTTTAAACTTAACAGCCAGACTGATGCTAAATTTAACGGTACTGTACGGGTGGAAGCTATGGAATCCGATTATGACATTTACGAATACGATTATACGGTTTCCTTAGAAGCCTTCGGGGCGATGGAAAAATCCCTGGATATTCCGATGGGAAGAGCGGACATTCTCTATGTAAAGCTTCTGGATTCCCAGGGAACCGAATTGATCCGCAAACGGTTAAAGATGAATGTCAGTACGGATATTGCCGAACTGTTTGTGGGGATTCTGTCCGATGAACCGGAAAAGCTTGCGTATATGGACGGAGTAGGCGTTAATTACAGCTCTGTCAGGATAAAGACCTTTGAGATGGAAACAGAAAAGGTGCCGGTTAATGTCATAGGTCTGGACCTTCTTGATGTACTGGTCATTACGGATTATGATACCGGCAGGCTGTCGGCAGATCAGGTATCTGCGATCTGGGAATGGGTGAAAGAAGGAGGAACCCTTCTGCTTGGCACCGGTGCCCGGGCGGATGAGACACTTTCTGCTTTCCGGTCCGATATTTTGGAGGAATCTTATTCAGCTCCTGCGGTAAAATCCGTGGATATGGGAGTGGAGTATGCAAAGAACGGCCCAGGGGATTCTTTCATGAAACTGGTATGCACTGATGTTTCCTTAAAAGGGGGAACGGGAGTGCTGTCCAATGATGAATTTCCGGTCCTCACTTCTGTAGCAAAGGGAAAAGGCAATGTTGGCGTGGCAGCCTATGATTTTGTAGATATTGCAGCCTTCTGCCAGGTTCAGCGTTCCTATGTGGATAAGCTTTTTACAGCACTTATAGGAGAAGACAGGCTGAATAATCTGTCCTCCTATCTCTACAGTGGGAATTCAGGACAATTCTGGTCCGTACAGAATATGTTAAATACCGGTAATGTGGATAAACTTCCTAACCTGATTCTTTATATCGCAATTATTCTGGGATATATCCTTATAGTCGGACCCGGAATTTATCTGCTCCTTAAAAGACGGGAGCGAAGGAAATTTTACCGGACATCTGTTGTTACGGTCTCTCTTCTGTTTACCGTAATAGTATATTTGATTGGAATCGGTACCAGATTTAAGGATACCTTTTTTACCTATGCCACCATACTGGACACCTCAGAGAATTTTGTGAATGAATACACTTATATCAATATGAGGACGCCGTATAATAAGGCATATAGCATTTCTCTGGATCCGTCTTATGATCTTCTGCCTATAACCAGAAGTGATACCTATGAGATGGCTCCGGTCCCCAAATTTACCGGAAACGAAGATTATAAGGTAAGGATTTCCTATGGGGAAGATGATACCAAGGTTTCGGTTCAGAATGCGGCAGCGTTTACTCCGAAATACTATTCCCTGAGGAAAAAGACTCCCAATACGGAACAGATAGGTCTGATCGGGAATATTACCCTGTTTGAGGGAGATGTATATGGTACAGTAACCAACCAATATCCATTTCCGGTAGAAAAGGTAGGGATTCTGATGTATGGGAAGATGGCGGTCATTGAAGAATTAGAGCCTGGGGAGACCAGGAATCTGGAAGGGCTTCCGGTCATCAATTATCCCATTAACAATGCTAATCTGGTATCAGCCCGGGTGACAGGAAGCTACCGGTATCCCAAAGCTGATATTAATGATCCGGCCTATATGCTGGCGCTGTCCAGAACCAACATCCTGAGCTTTTATCTCGACAAATATTCTTCATTCTATAATCCGGAGGCCCGGATCGTAGCTTTCAGCAAGGATCAGACCGAAGGTAAGTTTCTGGCTGGGGGCGATTATGAAACCTACGGCATGTCCATGTTTACATCTACTCTGGATGTGAAGATGAAGAAGGAGGGAAGGACATCACGATCTGCTCTTATGAAGACGCCTGTGGTGGTAAGCGGTCAGTATTATGCGGATTCAAACGCTATCTACGGCGTTGATCCGGTAGCTTTGGAATATTATCTTGGAAATGACCTGGAGGTGGAAAAGCTTTCTTTTGAGAATCCATCCAAAGAATTTTTAAACAGTGACAATTTTAACGATATCAACATGTTTACAGGAAATATTTATTTCTACAATCACGATACAGGTAATTACGATGTCATGGATTTGGATAAAAAAGTTTATTCAGCCAGTGAGCTTACCCCGTATCTGTCACCGGGCAATACGCTGACTGTGAAATATGCCTGTGAAAATACGACTGAGAATAACTGGTATGTGACTCTGCCCATGCTGACAGTAGTAGGAAGGGATAAATAATGCTGGATATTATAAATTTACATAAAAAATTCGGTAAGTTTCATGCCTTAAACGGATTGGATCTTACTATACCCGATGGAGCCCTTTATGGTTTTGTCGGGCCTAACGGAGCTGGAAAGACAACTACCATCAAGATCATGACAGGGCTTCTTACAGCGGACAGCGGGCAGGTGATCATTGATGGAGCAGACGTATCGCAAGGTTTATATGAATTAAAGCTGAAGATCGGTTATGTACCGGATTTTTTCGGCGTATATGACAATCTGAAGGTCAATGAATATATGGAATTTTTTGCGTCCTGTTACGGCATTGACGGACTAAAAGCCAGGACCCGGTATATGACACTTTTGGAGCAGGTCGGGCTGGAGGATAAAATTGAGTTTTATGTAGACAGCTTATCAAGGGGAATGAAACAGAGGCTCTGCCTGGCAAGAGCCCTGATACACGATCCCCTTCTTCTGGTGCTGGATGAACCTGCTTCCGGACTGGATCCCAGGACCCGTTTTGAATTTAAGGAAATACTTAAGGAGCTTCGGGAACAGGGAAAGACAATTCTTATCAGTTCTCACGTTTTGTCGGAACTGTCGGAGATGTGTACGGACATCGGGATCGTGGAACAGGGAAAGATGGTTTTAAGCGGAAGCATGGAGGATATCCTGCGCCGGGTCAATGCTTCGAATCCGCTTGTTATTTCTATTATCGGCAATAATAAGGAAAGGGTACTGACTATCTTAAAGAGCCAGCCCTGTGTGCAGACCATAGCAGTAAAGGATGAGGACATCCGGGTGAATTTTATCGGGGATGAACAGGATGAGGCCCATCTTTTGCAGCAGCTTGTGGATGCCGATGTGATGGTACATGGTTTTTGCCGGGAACAGGGGAGCCTGGAATCCCTGTTCATGCAGATTACGGATCCTGATAAAGAAAAGGCGGTGTTAGTATATGAAAACAAATCCGGTTTATAAACGGGAAACAATGGTCAGTGCCAGAAGCTTTCGTCTGGCTCTGATTCTGGTGTTTTTTAATACGATTCTGGCCCTGGTCGTGTTGCTTAATATGTATTCTGTTCTGGAGCGGGTAAAGCTGACTGCGGAAATCCAGTATTCTTCTTTTACCAATTTATACATATTTGTAACGGTAGTGGAATTTGTTATGCTGATGTTTATCATGCCGGCCCTGACGGCAGGAAGCATCAGCGGTGAGAGGGAGCGCCAGACCCTGGATCTGCTGCTGACAACTACCATGAAGCCCTCGGACATCATTCTTGGAAAGCTGACGTCATCCTTTGGAACCATGTTCCTCATGATTGTGTCCAGTTTTCCCCTGTTAGCCGTATCTTTTGTATATGGCGGGGTGATGATTTATGATGTGTTCCTTCTGCTTTTGTGTTATCTGGCAGTGGCGCTTCTCTGCGGAAGCATGGGAATCTGCTTTTCTTCTTTATTTAAACGGTCCACTATAGCTACCGTCGTAAGCTATGGAGTACTGGTATTAATTGCAGCAGGTACTTATGCGGTCAATGTTTTTGTATTATCCATTGCCAAGATGAACATAGACAGCAACTATGCTTTATCCGTAAGCGGTATGGCAGAACAGGCTAATTCAGGTGCATGTTTGTATTTGCTGCTTTTGAATCCGGTAGCTACATTTTATGTAATGATTAACGGTCAGGCTGGGGATAATCAGGTAATGAACAGTTTAAACGGCTGGTTTGGTCCCCATCCGGTGGGATTCATCATGGAAAACTGGGTGGTCTTAAGTATCCTGATCCAACTGGTATTTGCAGCTATATTTCTTTTTATCTCTATAAAGGCCATTACTCCGGCAAAGGGAAAAAGGAAAAGAAAAATCAGATAACAGATGTGAGAAGAATTTGGGGAACTTGGGGAGATCCTTATAGCCAACAGATAGGGCATATAGTATAATAATGAAAATGAAACCGTTAAGGAGGAAATGATATGGGAATTGTGAAAGCGTTTACTACCGCTGTCAGCGGTTCACTGGCTGACCAGTGGCTTGAAGTGATAGAAGCTGACAAAATGGGAGACCAGACGGTATTTACCAGCGGAGTGAAGATACGAAGGGGAGCGAATACAAAAGGGACGGATAATACCGTATCAGACGGTTCCGTTATTCATGTGTACCCTAATCAGTTCATGCTTCTGGTTGACGGAGGCAAGGTCGTTGACTATACAGGAGAGGCCGGCTATTTTACAGTAAAGAATTCTTCCCTTCCATCCCTTTTTAACGGACAGTTCGGAGAGGCTTTAAAGGAATCATTTGACCGTGTACGCTACGGTGGTCAGACACCTACAGCCCAGAAGGTATATTTTATCAATCTGCAGGAAATTAAGGGGATCAAGTTCGGCACACCGAATCCTTTAAACTATTTTGACCAGTTTTATAATGCAGAGCTGTTTTTACGTGCTCACGGAACTTACTCCATCAAGGTAACGGACCCTCTTTTATTCTATACGGAAGCCATACCAAAGAATGTTTCCAGTGTAGATGTGGCTGATATTAACCTCCAGTATCTGTCTGAGTTCTTAGAGGCTCTTCAGTCCTCCATCAATCAGATGTCCGCTGATGGAATCCGCATATCCTATGTGGCCTCCAAGGGAAGAGACCTGGGGCAGTATATGTCCCAGGTCTTAGATGAACAGTGGAAGGCTCAGAGAGGCATTGCGATCCAGTCAGTCGGTATCGCCAGCATTTCCTATGACGAGGAATCCAGGGATCTGATTCACCTCAGGAACCAGGGGGCAATGTTAGGAGATCCAGGCGTCCGGGAAGGGTATGTACAGGGCGCAGTCGCCAGAGGCATGGAAGCTGCGGGAAACAATTCCAATGGCTCGCTGGCAGGTTTCATGGGAATGGGCGTGGGAATGAATACAGGAGGCGGTTTTCTGGGTGCTGCTTCCAATGCCAACTTACAGCAGATGCAGATGAACCAGACCGGACAGATGCAAATGAAGCCGTCTGTCGGCATGGGAGTCCAGAACCCGGCTGGAAGTCCTTTAGAAGGAACCTGGACCTGCAGCTGCGGAAGTGTCAATAAAGGGAAATTCTGCCCGGAGTGCGGGAACCCAAGGCCGTCAGGACCATGGACCTGTGAATGTGGAACGGTTAACAATGGAAAATTTTGTTCCGAATGCGGAAAACCAAAACCATGAGTGGAATACTGACATATAAATGCCCAAATTGCGGCGGGCCTCTTAAGTTTGATCCGGAGAAACAGAAATATGCCTGTGAATACTGCCTGTCCGAATTCTCTCAGAAAGAAGCGGAAGAAGCAGAGCCGGAAGAAGCAAAGAGGAATGCAGAGGGCGGAGATCCGCTGCTTTATACCTGTCCAAGCTGCGGAGCTGAGATTGTAACAGATGGGACTACGGCAGCTTCCTTTTGTTACTATTGTCACAATCCGGTCATTTTATCCGGCCGGCTTTCCGGCGAGTATCATCCGGATTATGTCATTCCATTTGCTGTTGAGAAGGAAAAAGCGGTTGCTATTTTCCAAACGTGGATGAAAAAGAAGCGGTTTGTGCCAAAGGCATTTTACAGTGAGGATCAGATCCAGAAGATTTCCGGTGTTTATTTCCCATATCTTCTCTACAGCTGCCAGGCTGAAGGAAGCTTAAATGCCAGAGCTGACCGGCTTCGGATCTGGGTAAGCGGTGATCGCCGTTTCACGGAAACCCAGACCTATGAGGTACGCAGAGAGGGTGCCATGTCTGTAAACTTCGTTCCCCGCAATGCTTTAAAAAAGGCTAACCGGGAACTGGTGGAAGGTGTTCTGCCATATGAGACAGAGAAGCTTGAGCCGTTTTCCATGGCCTGTCTTTCCGGTTTTCTGGCAGAGCGCAGGGATATGGATGAACAGGCGTTTGAACAGGAAGTGAAGTCTGAGGTGCGTCAGTTCGCAGAAGATTCCCTGAAAAACAGCATTATGTCCTATGACACCGTCAGGACTCAGGACAGTGCTGTCCGGCTTGAAGATGAAAAATGGGAGTATGCCCTTCTTCCGGTGTGGACTCTTACCTATCATGATAAGGCAAAGGACGAAATGTTTTATTTCACAGTAAACGGACAGACCGGAAAGGTATGCGGCAAGCTGCCAATTGATAAATATAAGCTGATGTTCCTGTTTGCAGAAATATTCTTTCCGGTAGTTTTAGCAATGCTGATTGTGGGGTATCTGATATGAGGAAGCTGTTGGGAATATATGTGGGTAAGGGCAGGGGAGTGGTCTTTCTGTCAGCCCTTTTTCTGATTCTTATGATTTTTGGCGGAAGCAGGAACGCCTGGGCCGGGAATCAGAATTCCGAAACCGGCTCCGGACAACAGAGGGTGTTTGATGGAGCAGGACTTTTTTCTGAAGAAGAAACGGAAGATTTTGAAAAGCAGATCCAGTCTCTGAAAACCGAAATGAACATGGATGTGGTGATCTTGACCACAGATGATACGGAGGGAAATACCGCAGGTGATTACGCCGAGAATTTCTATATCGATGGTGTCTTTGGCATCGGAAAGGATTACAGCGGTGTATTATTCCTGATTGATATGGATAACAGGGAGCTTTCCATCCTCCCTGTTGGTAAAATGAACCGTTTTCTGACGGATAAGCGGTGGAACGCCATTCTGGATGATGCTTATGAGGCGGTAAGCAGCAGGAAATATGGTGCTTGTGCGCAAGGCTTTTTAAACGGTGTAACCAAATATTATGAGGCTGGAATCCCCGGCGGACAGTATAATTATGATAAAGAAACAGGTAAGATAAGCGTTTACCGAAGCATAAGATGGTACGAAGCGGTTCTGGCGGTTCTCATAGGGCTGTCTGCGGCCGGAATATCCTGCAAAAGCGTTATCAGCCAGTATTCCATGAAAAAGGAAAGAGGCAGGGCTGAAAACTCTCTGATGGCCTACCGGGCAAATTGTGAGTTCCAATATTCTGATCAGGCTGACAATCTGGTCAGCAAGACCGTGACACATGTGATCATTCCACGGAATAATGGCGGAGGAGGCCGCGGCGGCGGACTTTCCTCCGGAGGACGGAGCACCACTCATTCATCCTCAGGGCGGACCATGGGAGGGGGAGGGCGGAAGTTCTGAATATTTACCCATTAGGCATCCTTTACAGGAAGCAAACTGGAACCGGTCGGTCTATGGTAAGGGTGTTCTCCGTAACAGCACAGTCATAAGCCAGAATATGAACTCCGGCTTCATCTGCATGTTTCAATGCCTCCGCAAATTCCGGATGTGTCTTTTTATTAGGGGAAAAAGCCCGCATTCCCTTCATTTGAATGACAAAAAGGAGATAAGTCTCATACCCCTCCCGATGGGCGTTCTCCAGTTCCATGATGTGTTTTATCCCTCGTTCCGTGGGGGCATCCGGGAACATGGCAAGGCCGTTTTCTTCAAGAGTTACACCTTTCACCTCCATGAAAGCAGGAATTACAGGCTGGCTTTCATGGCAGCCCGTCTGCAGAACCGCCTGAAAAGCCAGGTCAATCCGTGACTGGCCGCAGGTGACTTCCCTTCTGATATTTCTTAAGGAATGTTCCAATAGATTTTGCTTTTTATCTTTCAGGGAAAGAGGCAGCGGCGAATGCTGGCTGATGGAGTGGAGCCATTCATAAGCTGCCTGATTAGGGGCCTGGGAATCCATATTGATTAAAATGGGGTCCTTGATCTGTTCTTTCCATACGCTGATTAACGAGAATTCTGTTTTTCTTCCTGATGCTCTGGCTTCCGGATGAAACTGCACAAGTACTGTGACACCGGGCAGGAGCAGTTCCCTGCATCGTCCGGTATTTTTTACATGACAGATAATGATCTCTTCCCCCCTGTCCTCTCTGTGAATCAGGACATGGGCGATAAAGCGGTTGGGGCGGCTTATAAAAGTTCCTTTTATCATATGTTCGTATTTCATGAAACCGTTTAATCCTTTCTATATTAATTAAAATATTTTACCATATAAAAATTAAGTATGTAAGATTTTCCATGTCTTTGGCATAAATACATATGTCCGTTCGTTGAGAACTTTTTTCTCCTTTTTTCTTGCACCATTGGATAAAGTATGCTACAATGCTGGCAAGGTTTGATCCATTTATAATATGAGAGAGTATGAAAGGAAAAAGATACCATGGAAATATCCTATCAAAGTACCCGAGGCGGGGAAGCCAATGTTACGGCTTCCCAGGCAATCTTAAAAGGGCTGGCAGCAGACGGCGGCCTGTTTATGCCATGCTTTATTCCAAAGCTTGACAAAACCATGAAAGAACTGTCGGCAATGACTTATCAGGAAACAGCCTATGAAGTTATGAAGCTGTTCCTTACGGATTACACGGAGGAAGAGCTTAAAAGCTGTATCAGACGAGCCTATGACAGTAAGTTTGATACCGAAGAGATTGCCCCCATTAAAAAGGCCGGTGATGCTTATTACCTGGAATTATATCATGGAAGTACCATAGCATTCAAGGATATGGCGCTTTCCATTCTTCCCCATCTGATGATTACGGCAGCAAAAAAAAATCAGGTGAAGAATAAGATCGTCATCCTGACTGCTACCTCCGGAGATACAGGAAAGGCTGCCATGGCTGGATTTGCAGATGTAGAGGGAACTGAGATTATCGTATTCTACCCAAAGGATGGTGTGAGCCGTGTTCAGGAACTCCAGATGGTGACCCAGAAGGGAGATAATACTCATGTAGCAGCTATTCACGGTAATTTCGATGATGCGCAGACCGGTGTCAAACAAATATTTAAAGATAAGGATTTTGCACGGAGTCTTGATGAAAAGGGTTACCAGTTATCCTCTGCCAACTCTATTAACATCGGAAGGCTGGTTCCCCAGGTAGTATATTATGTCTATGCATATGCAAAGCTTCTTGCAAATGAAGAGATTGCTGATGGAGAACTTATTAACGTAACCGTTCCTACCGGAAATTTTGGAAACATCCTGGCTGCTTACCTGGCCAAACAGATGGGGGTGCCGATTAAGACCTTGATCTGTGCATCCAATGAAAACAAGGTCCTTTATGATTTCTTCCGGACAGGAACTTATGACAGAAACCGGGATTTTATCCTTACCAGCTCTCCGTCTATGGATATTCTTATTTCCAGCAACTTAGAGCGTCTGGTTTATTTAAGCACTGGCTGTGACGCGGCTGCAAATGCGGCACTTATGAAGGAATTGAATGAAACCGGCAGCTACACGGTAACGGATGAGATGAAGAAATTCATGGAAGATTTTCTGGGAGGCTTTGCTGCAGAAGCTGAAAATAAAGCAACCATAAAGAAGATATTTGAGGAAACCGGTTATTTAATAGATACCCATACCGGTGTGGCGGCAGCGGTGTACGGACAGTATAAAACCAAGACAAAGGATGAAACGAAGAATGTCATTGCTTCCACGGCAAGTCCGTATAAATTCTCCAGAAGTGTTCTGGAAGCGGTTGAAGGAGAGCAGAGGAAAGAGGATGAATTTGAAATCATAGACCATCTGGCAGTCATTTCCGGTGTCAGGATCCCTGAGGCAGTAGAAGAGATCCGCACCGCACCGGTACGTCACAATACGGAATGCGATGCGGATAAGATGAAAGGTGCGGTTGTGGATTTCCTGAGCTAACTGATGTTCCGGCTGGCATACAGGCACCATTTTCCGCATAAGACCCTGGTGCTGAAGAAAATGGCCCGAACCAGCCAGTCAATGGTCATGGCAATCCAGATTCCCATGAGGCCAAGGCCGAAATGGCGGCTTAAGATATAGGCCAGCACGATCCGGCAGATCCACATGGAGCAGACCGAAACCGTCATGGTGAAGCGGACATCATTGGCAGCCCGCAGACCGTTAGTCAGACAGAAGGCCAGCGGATGGATTATCATACAGCAGATACTATGGTAGAGCATCAGTGTGAATGCCAGGGAACTGGTTTCACCGGATAGATGAAACAGGCCGCAGATGGGCTTCAGAATCGGAATAAGAGTAAGGTTTAAAACCAGCAGCCAGATGTATGCGGTTTTTAAAAGCTTTCCCATATATCTGCGTGCCTGCAAAAGCTCTCTGGCACCGATGCATTGTCCTATTACAGTTATCATGGCAATACCGATTGCATTGGCAGGTATGATCTCAAGGCCGCAGATGGTGCTGGCGACCGCATTGGCGGCAATGGCCACGGTTCCGAAGCTGGCGGTCAGGCTGGAAAGCAGAAGCTTGCCGAGCTGAAAGATGCTGTTTTCCAGACCGTTCGGGACTCCGATATAAAGAATCCGATTAAGCATCTTTCGGTCTATACGGAGGCTGAACTTCACAGGGAGAAGGCTCTGCCTGTGCAATAGAATCAGGATTAAGACAGCGGAAAGTATCCTGGAAAACAGGGTGGACAGACCCGCTCCGGCCACGCCCATTTGAAAGACAAAGATCAGCAGGGCATTACCGGCGATGTTAAAGAGGTTGGCTATCAGGGAGATCTGCATGGATACCCTGGAATTTCCTACAGCCCTGAAAAGGGCAGCTGCGCTGTTATAGAATGCCAGGAACGGATAGGAAAGGGCAGATAAGTAAAAGTAGGTTCTGGCATTGCTCATCACATTCCGGTCGATAGCCCCGTATAGGAACCTTAAGAGCGGCTGGTTAAAGGTAAGCGTTACGGCCATAAGGACCAGAGAAAGCCCGCCTACAGCTAAAAAGAGCTGACCTGCAGCTCTGGCGGCATTTTTTTCATCCTTCCGGCCGATGTATTGGGCGGTTACCACAGAACCGCCGGCAGCCATGGCTCCGAACAGGCCGATTAAGAGAACGCTGATCGTATCTACAATTGAAATACCGGATACGGCTGCTTCACCGCAGGAAGCTACCATCATGGTATCTGCCATTCCCATGGCAACAGCGAGAATCTGTTCGATGACCAGGGGAAAGATCAGCCGGCGCAGCTGGAGGTTCGAAAACATATCTGCCGCTTCCTTATCCTGATGTATTTCCGGACTTTTCAAACGAAGGAAGGAACGATTACACACTCTCATCTTTTGCATCATAAAAATCTCCCGCTATGTATTTAGAATTTTGTATTTATTATAGAACAAATTTTGAATGAAAGCAAAATGTAACTTTGTTATAAAAAAAACGAATTAAAAAATTATTCTTTCCAAATAGGGTAAAATAGTATATAATGAAAAAATGTAAGAAATCGGAAGAAACACGTTCTGCGAGTTCCTCCGGTTATCGCGGCAGCTGCCAGGAGAACATGTCTGCGTTTTCCAACAGAGGAAAATACGCTTAGCGTGCCTTCCTCTGCTGGAAAACGCAGACATGCCCGTCTGGCCCGTTGCCCGCATAAATAATATAAATTGGAGGTTTGTGATATGTTAGTTTCAGCAAAAGAAATGCTTGAAAAAGCAAGAGACGGAAAGTATGCAGTCGGACAGTTCAACATCAACAACCTTGAGTGGACAAAGGCTGTTTTGCTGACAGCACAAGAGCTGAATTCCCCTGTTATTCTGGGTGTTTCGGAAGGTGCTGGCAAATACATGACAGGCTATAAGACCGTAGCTGCTATGGTTGAAGCCATGATCGGGGAATTAAAGATTTCGGTTCCGGTAGCTCTGCATCTGGATCATGGTTCTTATGAGGGCTGCTATAAGTGTATTGAAGCAGGATTTTCCTCCATCATGTTTGATGGTTCCCATTATCCGATTGCTGAGAATGTGGAAAAGACAAAAGAACTGGTTAAGGTCTGCGCAGAAAAAGGACTTTCCCTGGAGGCAGAGGTTGGCTCTATCGGCGGTGAGGAAGACGGCGTAGTGGGCATGGGTGAGTGTGCTGATCCACAAGAGTGCAGGCAGATCGCAGATTTAGGCGTAACCATGCTGGCTGCAGGTATCGGGAATATCCATGGAAAGTATCCGGAAAACTGGGCAGGTTTAAGCTTTGATACCCTGGCTGCCGTCAAAGAGAAGGTTGGAGATATGCCTTTGGTGCTTCATGGCGGGACAGGCATTCCGGAAGACCAGATTAAGAAAGCCATTAGCCTGGGGGTTGCCAAAATAAATGTAAATACCGAGTGCCAGCTCTCCTTCGCGGAAGGTACCCGCAAATATATTGAAGCTGGCAAGGACCTGGAAGGCAAGGGTTTCGATCCCCGTAAACTTCTTCTTCCTGGTACAGAAGCCATCAAGGCGACAGTGAAAGAAAAGATGGAATTATTCGGTTCTGTTGGAAAAGCTTAAGTGAAATGCCTTTAAATTATAATTTTTTTTAAAAAGTACTTGATTTTTTTAGGAAAATGGTTTATTTTAATTAAGGAACGATGGCGTTCTCCTAATACTAGGAGGGCGCCTTTTCTGATTTATGCGCATACTCAGATATAGAGGAGAATAAAAAAGGCAATTTGACTTAATAATATTAAGTGGAAAATCATATGAGAGGATGGATAATTTATGAGCGAAGTAGTAAGCGTAGCCGAGATGTTCGGTAAGAATGTATTTAACGAAACCGTAATGAGAGAACGTTTACCAAAAATTGTTTTTAAAAAGTTAAAGAAAACGATTGAGGATGGTGCAGAACTGGACCCTTCCATTGCTGATGTAGTTGCTCATGCAATGAAGGAATGGGCAATTGAAAGAGGTGCAACTCATTATACCCACTGGTTCCAGCCATTGACCGGCGTTACTGCTGAGAAGCATGACTCTTTCATCTCCGCACCAACATCAGAAGGAAAGGTAATCATGGAATTCTCCGGTAAGGAACTGGTAAAAGGAGAACCGGATGCTTCTTCTTTCCCATCCGGTGGTTTAAGAGCAACCTTTGAAGCAAGAGGATATACTGCATGGGATTGTACTTCACCGGCATTTTTAAGAGAAGATGCTATTGGAGTTACTCTCTGCATTCCAACTGCATTCTGTTCTTACACAGGAGAAGCGCTTGATAAAAAGACTCCTCTCTTAAGATCCATGGAAGCCGTTGACGAACAAGCTTTAAGAATATTAAGCTTATTCGGCAACACCACATCGAAAAGGGTTGTTCCATCCGTAGGTCCGGAGCAGGAGTATTTCCTGGTAGACCGTGACAAATATTTACAGAGGAAAGATTTAATCTATGCCGGACGTACCTTATTTGGAGCAATGCCGCCAAAGGGACAGGAATTAGAGGATCATTACTTTGGTTCAATCCGTGAAAGAATCGCGGCTTATATGAAAGAAGTAAATGAAGTACTTTGGGAGCTTGGCGTACCTGCAAAAACCCAGCATAACGAGGTTGCTCCTGCACAGCACGAGCTGGCTCCTATTTATGAGCAGGCAAACGTTGCGGTAGATCACAACCAGATGGTTATGGAGACATTAAAAAAGGTGGCAGGACGTCATGGTTTAACCTGTCTGCTTCATGAAAAACCATTTGCAGGCGTGAATGGTTCCGGTAAGCACAACAACTGGTCCTTAACTTCAGATGACGGAATTAATCTGTTAAATCCAGGAGAGACACCACATGAAAACATTCAGTTCTTACTGGTATTATCCTGTATCTTAAAAGCAGTCGACAAGCATGCAGACCTGCTTCGCCAATCTGCAGCAGATGTGGGTAATGATCACAGGCTTGGTGCAAACGAGGCGCCCCCTGCAATCATTTCCGTATTCATCGGCGAGCAGTTAGAGGATGTAGTGGATCAGCTTTGCAGCACAGGAGAAGCTACACGCTCCAAATCCGGCGGAACCTTAAAAACAGGCGTAAGAACATTACCTGATTTATTCAAGGATGCAACAGATAGAAACAGAACCTCACCATTTGCATTTACCGGCAATAAGTTCGAGTTCCGTATGGTTGGTTCCTCTGATTCCATTTCTTCTCCAAATGTTATTTTGAATACCATTACAGCTGAGGCGTTCAAGGAAGCAGCCGATGTACTTGAGAAGGCAGAAGACTTTGATACCGCTGTACATGATATGATCAAAGAACAATTAGCTGCACATAGACGTGTAATCTTCAATGGAAACGGCTATTCTGAAGAGTGGGTAGAAGAGGCTGAAAGAAGAGGACTTCCAAACATCAAGTCCATGGTAGAGTCCATTCCATCTCTTACAACAGATGCTGCCGTGAAGATGTTCGAGGAATTCGGCGTATTCACAAAAGCAGAGCTGGAATCCAGGGTTGAGATTGAATTTGAGGCATATGCCAAGGCCATCAACATTGAGGCAAGAACCATGATTGACATGGCTGGAAAGCAGATTATTCCGGCAGTCGTAAAATACACCACCTTACTGGCTGATTCCTTAGGCAAAGTAAAGGCAGCATGCCAGGCAGCCGATACCAGCGTACAGGAAGAACTTCTGACAGAGACCAGTGCATACCTGTCAGAGATGAAGGTAGCATTATCTGCTCTGATTGATATCACAGAAAGATGTGCAGCAACCGAAGGCGGAAAAGAACAGGCAGCAGCTTACCATGATGCGGTAGTACCTGCAATGGCAGCCCTTCGTGCCCCGGTCGATAAGCTGGAAATGATCGTAGACAAAGAATTATGGCCAATGCCTAGTTATGGAGATTTGATATTCGAAGTGTAACGAGCAGTGCGCCCGTAAAAGCGGAAGAGTCCGGAAAAAAGCAAGCTTTTTTCCGGACTCTTTTGATTTTATGGGCATTCGGCGACAGCCGACGAGCGAGAAGGAGCGAAGCGGATTCGAGCTTGGGCACTGCGGACTAGCGGGCCGCACAATCAAACTTTTCTTTTTACCCACTATCCATCCCCCCACTATCCATCCCCCCCCAAATCTGTTAAAATAATAAAAAAAGAAAGCAGAAGGAGCATAAAATGGATACCTTATCATACGTAATAACATTCTTAGAAAAAATCGTAAACATCCCAAGCCCCAGCGGCTACACCCAGGAAGTCCTAAAAATAGTAGAAGAAGAAGCTTTAAAACACGGCTATACCTCCACCTACAACCGAAAAGGCGGCCTGATCATCGAAGTCCCCGGACAGAAAAAAGAAGTCCTTGCCCTATCCGCCCACGTGGACACCTTAGGAGCGATGGTGCGCTCCATCACTCCAAAAGGAATGCTCACCCTTATGCCGGTAGGCGGTTTCATGATGGAATCCATAGAAGGCATGTACTGCAAGATACATACCAGAACCGGAAAGACCTATACCGGAACCATACTGACAAAGGAGCCATCCGTCCACACCTATGACGATGCCAGAACCTTAGAGCGCAAGGTCAAAAACATGGAAGTCCGACTTGACGAGCTGACAGAAAGCGCCGAAGACGTAAAAAAGCTTGAAATCTCAGCCGGAGATTACATCAGCTTTGACCCCATGTTTGTCCATACCAAAAGCGGCTTTATCAAATCCCGCCATTTAGATGACAAGGCCTCTGTAGCCATTCTCATGGGTGTATTAAAAGACATCTCCGAGTCCGGAAAACAACCGGAAAGAACCCTGAAAATCGTCATCAGCAATTACGAAGAAGTAGGGTTTGGAGCAAGCTGGATTCCGGAAGATATAGAAGAATTTATCGCAGTGGACATGGGAGCCGTGGGAGATGACTTAACAGGAGATGAGCGAAAGGTATCCATCTGTGCCCAGGATTCCTCCGGACCCTACGACTATGAAATGACCAATCGTCTGATAGCCATTGCAAAAGAGAAGAACTTAGATTACGTGGTAGATGTATTTCCCCATTATGGTTCCGACGTAGGAGCTGCCATCCGCGGCGGACATAACATTCGCGGAGCCTTAATCGGACAAGGGGTTCATGCCTCTCATGGTACGGAGAGAACTCATGCAAAAGGAATAGAGCAGACTCTAAAACTCATAAAAGGTTATATTGGCTTATAAATCCCCTCATAAAAAAAACCTCACCGGTCCGGCGCATAAATTACCGCCGGTCCGGTGAGGTTTTTTCTCCTTAACCTTCAATTGCAATATAATTATTTTGTTCTACTGCATTCGGATCCTTTTTCGGAAAAGCAAGAGTCAGAATGCCGTTTTCAAATTTCGCATGAATATCCTGTTCGTTCATGCAATCTCCAACATAGAAGCTGCGGCTCATACTTCCCGCATAACGTTCCCGCCGGATGTAGCGGCCGTCTTTATCCTTTTCTTCTTTATCCAGTCCCTTGGAAGCAGAAATAATCAAATAACCATCTGAGAGCTGGGCATTTATTTCTTCCTTTTTAAATCCAGGGAGATCAATGTCCACTTCGTAGCCGTTTTCTGTTTCCCGTACATCGGTTTTCATCAGATTTTTCTCATGTTTGCCGTACAGGGGATTTTTTCCGCCGAAGAATGATCGGTCAAACGGGAAATCCATCCAGTCATCAAATAAATTTTCTCCAAAAATACTAGGCATCATCATAAGTCATATCTCCTTTCAAATGACATTAGAGCTAACACTGTCGGAGAAATCCGGGTGCTGCTTATTACTTGTTCTGGAACCGGAATTGAAACCATTCATTGATTTTCAAATTCCTTTGTTCTACATGTAATATAACACGCAATATCAGCACTGTCAAGCACTGAGTGCTAATTTTATAAAAAATTTACATTTTATCATGAAATATGTAATTCCGTAAGGCCCATGCAACTCCAATCGCATTCATATTGGCTTTAAAATATTGGACTGGGGGGTCAGAAGGGTGCCTCTATATCGGAGGCGATCAATTATATGCTCATGGCAGCGAATCTCCTTTGTAAAGTATTCTTATATCTTAGCTTATCTTAAATTATCCTGTTTGCCAATGCAGTGGAACCAGGCGGATAATTTCTGTCAAAATAATAAATTTGGTGGAATGTTTGATAGCTTTTATGGTATAATCATAGCCAGACTATAATAAAGCACCATCAGAGGGAATAATATGAAACCACATGCATTTGCAATCTGTGCATACAGGGACTCGCCTTATCTGGAAGCATGTATCCGCTCCCTGAAGGGACAAACAGTAGAATCGGATATCATACTGTGCACATCCACGCCAAGTCCTTATATTGATCAATTGGCAACCAGGTACGGGATTCCGGTTTATGTCCGCCATGGAAAAAGCAGCATACAGGAAGACTGGAACTATGCTTACTATATGGCTGATGCCCGATTTATCACCATCGCTCATCAGGATGATTTATATCAGAAAGATTATGTAAAAAAATTACTGGAATGCTATAAGAAGTACCCGGATATGACTTTATATACGGGGGGATATGCGGTAGTCCGTGGGGAAGGACCGGCCTGCTTTGAAAAAGTGGAGTTTGTAAAACGTTTTCTGCGCCTTCCCCTTCGTTTCCGCCGTCTAAGTCATTTATCCTGGGTCAAAAAAAGCGCCCTGATATTTGGTAATTCCATCTGCTGTCCGGCATGTGCATATAATAAGGAACGATTAGGGGAGCCGCTTTTTACCTCCCCTTATCAATTTGCGCTGGATTGGGATACGTTAATCAAGCTCTCCAGGCTGCCGGGGAGATTTATCTGTGTGGAAAGGCCGATCCTGTATTACAGGGTCCATGAAGAAGCAACCACAAAGGCATGCATCAGGGACAACAGCCGGGCTGTGGAAGAAGCCGATATATTTGCCAGGCTGTGGCCGGAACCGGTTGTGAAGGTACTCATGCATTATTACAGGAAGGCTTATAAGGAATATGAATAGAATGTTTGGAGGATAAAAGAATGAAAGTAGTATTATTAGCAGGAGGCTTTGGTACAAGGATCAGTGAGCAGAGCCATTTAAAACCAAAACCAATGATCGAGATCGGGGAAAAACCTATCCTGTGGCATATCATGAAGTATTATTCCCAGTTTGGCTTCCACGATTTTGTGATATGTCTTGGATATAAGCAGTATGTGGTAAAGGAATTTTTTGCAGATTATTTCCTGCACACATCGGATGTGACCTTTGACCTTGCCAATAATAAGATGGAAGTACATAACAATTATTCTGAGCCTTGGAAGGTGACTCTGGTGGATACCGGTTTGAATACCATGACAGGAGGGCGTATCAAGCGCATTCAGCCTTATATCGGAGATGAAACCTTTATGCTGACTTATGGTGACGGAGTCTGTGATGTGGATTTAAATGCCCTCTTAAAGTTCCATCAGAGCCACGGAAAAACAGCTACCATGACCACCGTGAATATTGCCCAGCTAAAAGGTGTTCTGGATATTGACGGGGATGATGTGGTGCGTTCTTTCCGGGAGAAGGATGAAACTGACGCCAGCCTGATAAACGGAGGATTCATGGTTATGAACCCGGAGATTTTTTCTTATTTGAAGGATGATACAACGGTTTTTGAGAAAGAACCATTGCAGAAGCTGGCTTCGGAGGGCCGTCTTATGAGCTTCCACCACACAGGTTTCTGGCAGTGTATGGACACCCAGCGTGAGATGAAGAAGCTGGAAGATCTATGGCAGTCCGGCAAGGCCCCCTGGAAGATATGGGAGAATTGAGATGACAAATTGGACAAGCGAGATGTGGAACGAATTTTGTGATTTCTATAAGGGAAAAAAGGTTCTGGTTACTGGACATACTGGTTTTAAGGGTACCTGGCTGAGCCGTTTGCTTCTGAGCGCAGGAGCGGCAGTGACCGGCTATTCCTTAATGCCCCCCACAGACCCCAGCCTGTTTCTGGTGACTGGACTTGAGGATATGATGGATTCCATTATCGGTGATATCCGGGATCTGGAACATTTAAAAGAAGTGTTTTTAAAGGCAGAACCGGAAATCGTATTTCACCTGGCCGCCCAGCCCATTGTCCGGGATTCCTACAAAGAACCGGTATATACCTATGAAACAAATGTCATGGGAACGGTAAATGTTCTGGAATGCATACGCCTGACTCCTTCTGTCAAATCGTTTTTAAACGTGACGACTGATAAGGTATATGAAAACAGGGAGTGGGAATACGGATACCGGGAATGCGATCCGCTAGATGGTTATGATCCCTATTCCAACAGTAAGTCCTGCTCGGAGTTAGTGACCCACAGTTATGCCAAATCTTTTTTCGCAGACGGACATGTGGCAGTTTCCACTTCCAGGGCGGGCAATGTAATAGGAGGAGGAGATTTCGCCAAAGACCGGATCATCCCGGACTGTATCCGGGCGGCTGCAGCAAAACAGGAAATTATCGTAAGAAATCCTCATTCCACAAGGCCTTACCAGCATGTGTTAGAGCCTCTGACGGTTTATATGACGATTGCCATGAAGCAGTATGAAGACGTAACCTTCCAGGGATACTATAATGTAGGCCCGGACGACAGAGACTGCGTTACTACCGGTACGCTTGCAGATCTTTTCTGTGAGGCATGGGGGCAGGGAGTCAGATGGACAGACAAGTCAGAAGGAGGTCCTCATGAAGCGAACTTTTTAAAACTGGACTGTTCCAGAATTAAGAGAGTTTTTGGCTGGAGACCGAGATATGGGGTAAAGGAATCGGTGGAAAAGACCGTGGAATGGGCCAGAGCTTACCTAAGCGGAGCGGATATGCTGGAAATGATGGACCGGCAGATCAAGGAATTTTTTATTTAGACAGCATGAGAGGAAAAGTAAAATGTTTGAACATAAAACGGAACCTGAAGCGAGGGAAGAGATCCTTTCGCTGGTAAAAGAGTATTGCAAACGATACCACAATCAGAAAAAGCCATATGAAGAGGGAGACCGGATCTCTTATGCTTCCCGCGTATATGACCATGAGGAGATGGTGAACCTGGTGGACAGTTCCCTGGAGTTCTGGCTGACTTCCGGGCGGTATACCGATGAATTTGAAAAGAAGCTGGCAAACTATTTAAAGGTCCGGTACTGTTCCCTTGTTAACTCCGGATCATCCGCCAATCTGGTTGCATTTATGACCCTGACCTCCCCGCTGTTAAAAGAACGTCAGATCAGGCGGGGGGATGAGGTCATTACGGTAGCGGCCGGATTTCCAACTACGGTAACCCCCCTGATTCAGTACGGGGCTGTTCCTGTATTTGTAGATGTGACTATTCCCCAGTATAATATCGATGTGACCATGCTGGAAGCGGCATTATCAGAAAAGACCAAGGCGGTCATGATCGCCCATACCCTGGGAAACCCCTTTGATCTGGCTGCGGTCAAGAAATTCTGTAACAGACACGGATTATGGCTTGTTGAGGATAACTGTGACGCACTGGGGACAAAATATACCATTGACGGGGAAGAACGTTTTTCCGGCACCATCGGCGACATCGGAACCTCCAGCTTCTATCCACCCCACCATATGACCATGGGAGAGGGCGGTGCGGTTTACACGGACAATCCGCTGTTAAATAAAATTATCCGTTCCTTCCGTGATTGGGGACGGGACTGTGTCTGTCCATCCGGGCGGGACAATCTGTGCGGACACCGTTTTGACCGGCAGTACGGAGAACTTCCCCTTGGATATGACCATAAATATGTTTATTCCCACTTTGGCTACAATTTAAAAGCGACCGATATGCAGGCGGCCGTAGGCTGTGCCCAGCTTGAGAAGTTTCCATCCTTTGTGGAACGGAGGCGCCATAATTTCGACCGCCTTCATACAGGACTTACAGATGTTTCGGAAAAGCTGATTCTGCCAGAAGCCTGTCCCAATTCCAGACCCAGCTGGTTTGGCTTTTTAATAACCTGTACAGAGGGAGTAAACCGGAATCAGGTGGTGCAGTATGTGGAATCCAAGGGTGTTCAGACCAGAATGCTGTTTGCCGGCAATCTAACCAAGCATCCATGCTTTGACCAGATGAGGGAATCGAAAGAAGGCTTTCGGACCGTGGGTGAATTGACCAATACCAACCGGATTATGGAGGATACCTTCTGGGTTGGTGTTTATCCTGGAATGACCGATGAGATGATTGATTATATGGCAAAAGTCATAAAAGAGGCAATAAACCTGCAATAAGAAAGAGGAAACACCCTGCGGGCATACCTTTACACCCGATAAAGCGGGGCGGGCCCTGCCCAAAAAGCATGGGCAGAAAAGAGGAAACATGGAAGTTTATGCTTTAACGGAAGTACATCAGGCAAACCTGGCTATTTTAAAAGAAATAGACCGGATCTGCCGGAAATACAGGATTAAATATCTTCTTGATGCGGGAACCCTGCTGGGAGCGGTAAGGCATAAAGGCTTTATTCCCTGGGATGATGATGCAGATGTGGCCTTTACCCGATCCAATTATGATGCCTTTATAAAAGTAGTACGGCGGGAACTTCCAAAAGAGATGGAGCTTCTTGAACCCGGAGATTTGAGAGGGGGAAAGGCGTTCTATGATTTTACGGCCAGAATCATCTATAAAAACAGCCGGACCCATGAGGATACGGAAGAGATGATATTTTATGAAGGAAAGTTAAACCACCTGTGGGTGGATCTATTCACCATTGACCAACTCCCTGAGAAAAAGGCAGCTTCTGTTCTAACCATTCTTCTTCATACAGTGATTTACGGTCTGGCCATGGGGCACCGATATAAGCTGGACTTTAAGAAGTACAGCCTGACCAACAAAATCTGTATAGGGATGCTGGCATTGGCAGGCAGGCTGATTCCTATGAAGGTCTTAAGAAAGTTCCAGCATATGGCAGCGGTCAAAGACCGGAAGGGGAAAAGCAGCCTTCGGTATTACAGCAATTACCAGCCGGATTATCTCTATGTGACTCTTAAGAAGGAATGGTGTGAAGAGACGGTAGATCTGGATTTTGAAGATACCAGGCTGATGGCGCCAAAGGGCTGGCATGAGGTGCTGACATGGATATATGGCGATTATAACAGGCTTCCTCCAGAGGCTGAACGGATACCTTCCCATTCCAGCATGGAAATTAAAATTTTTAAACCGGAAGAAATACGCTCTGCAGGTTTCGCCGGTTATTGCGACAGCAGTCAGGTAACCAAGTGAACATGTTCATTTGGTTACCTGCGTAAATAAAAAAGCAGCCGGATATAAGTTTGTTCATAACTTATATCCGGCTGTTTTCTATAGATTGCTGTTGCTTAAGGTATTCCTTTGCATCTTTAAAGAAGCTGAAAATAATCAGCAGAATGATGATACCGATAGGAAACGCTGCAATGATCGATACGGTCTGCAGATTGGCCATGGAATTTTCAGAGAAAATCAGGGCGATAGGAAACAGCATCAGAAGCACAGCCCAAAACAGTTTTACATATTTATCCGGTTCTGCATCCTCAGGAAGCTCCTTATAGGAATAGGAGGAAGCTACCAGAGTCAGCGCATCAAAGGAAGTGGCATAAAAGGCAACCATGGTAACCGCCAGAAGGATCAGCCCCAGCTTTGCATATGGCAGAGTATTAAGGATTGCCAGGATTGTCTGATAGAGGTTTCCTGTGTCTTTATAGATCCCCATAACGTCTAACAGTCCTCTGGTCTGCAGGGCAAGGCTGTAATTTCCCAATATAATAAAGGAAGTAAAGGTCCCGGAAAGACCAAATAGGTATCCTCCCAGAATGGTCTGCTTAATGGTACGGCCTTTGCTGATGGTTCCGATAAAAAAGGGGGTTGCCACGCACCATACCATCCAATAAGCCCAGTAAAAAATAGTCCATCTCTGAGGGAAGGAAGAGGTCCGCAGGGCATCGGTCCAGGTGGACAGACCGATAAAGTTCTGTACCATATTCCCCACTGCGGTAATACCGGTCTCAATGGTATATCTGGCTTCGCCGCCGCCGATCAGTACATAGAGAAGAAGCCCGAAAAACAGATAGGTACAGGAAGCCGCCAGCTTTGCAATTCCCTTCATGCCAAAGTAAACCGTGACTGTATACACGATGCAGATGATGACCAGAATAGCAATGGTCAGCAGATTGGATTCCGGTATTCCGGTTACCCTGCTGATTGCCAGTGAAAGGAGCGGGGTCGCCAGGGAAAACGTAGTGGCAGTACCCGCTAAAAGGGCAAACACCGCAATCAGGTCAATGAGCTTTCCGCACAGGCCGTCCACATGCTTTCCCAGAAGCGGCCGGCAGGCTTCCGAGTATTTTTGCTTTGTCCGTTTCTTCACATGAAGCATGAAACCGAAAGCTACGGCTAATACCATATAGAAGCTCCAGGGTATAGGACCCCAGTGAAACAGCGGATAGGTGGATGCCCAGTCCTGCATGGTTCCCATATCTGCGATATGAGTCTCATCTGCATAAAGCATCCATTCGCAAAGGGAATAGAACAGGATATCAGCAGCCAGTCCGGCCGTAAACATCATGGTCCCCCATTTGAAATTAGAATACTGGGGTTTTTCCGTATTCCCCAGCCGGATGGTTCCGTATCTGGAAAATGCTATGTACAGGGAGCAGAGAAATGTAAAAAGCCCGGTTAAAAGATAATAGCTTCCCAGTTCATCTCCCAGAAATGACCGGATTGCAGCCAGTGCAGCCGCAGACTGTTTGGGATTTATGATAAAGACGAAACATAAAATAACAATACTTAGAAAGGGAATCAGCGTTGTCGTCCAGTCCAGTTTTTTAAATAAAGTGTTTTTTTCATTGCTGTCCATGGTTCTTACCTCCGGGGGTGTTCAAAATTAATTTAATAATATTAATAATGAACATAATACCATGACTATCCAGAAAATGCAAGAATTAAATATGAAGATTTTATGACATTTTGTTGAAACCACTATAAAAAAAGATTCACATCAGATATAATGTTAGATGTTTAATAAGGAGGAGATTCTGATGAAAAGCAGAGCGCTTATGATATGTGCAATGACGGCAATGCTGCTGACCGGTTGTACACAGAGCCATATCCTGGCATCCGGAGGCCCGGCGGAGCCGGTTTTTGAAACACAGGAAGGAATTGTACTGGACTGGACCCAGATCGGCAGTGATATGGACGAGGAATTTAATAATAGTGAAGATTATCCCATGGCGTTAAGCGAAGGGACTGTCAATTACCAGGTGGACCAGGAAAAGAAGAGCATTAATCTGACTCTGATGGTGAAAGCAGGGACCACCACCGGGGAAGCTGTGGAATTTGCCAATGCAGCAGTGCGGTATCTGAATGATGAAGCTGCCATCCAGGATTTTTCCTACGAAAGATCCAGCGATACTTCTTACGGAGGATTTTTCAAGGATTACGATCTGCACCTGATCGTGATGCCGGAATACGCCATGAAAGAGAATCAGTACTGGCTGGTGGATATGGAAATTCCAAAAGGGTCTGATGCAGAGATTGTTCCGAAGGAAGGAGCTGTCATCATGGAAAGTTCGGCAGAAGATCAGGGAGAAGAATCCCAGTCTGAGGAAGACACCGAAAATGCAGATGAAACAGAAGCGGTTAATAACGCTCAATAATGCCTTTATACAATAAGGCTCTATACATAAGACAGAGAAAAAAACATGGGTGAAAAATTGACTTAAAAGCCAATATCCGCCTATGTTTTTTTATTCTAATCCGAATCCACTGCCAGTCCGCTGTGAAAAGAATAATTGCCAAGTTCTTTTAAAAGCTTGTTATGGTCCAGACTATTTAAGGGAACGGGCGAAGTCAGCTCCTGGTTCAGGAGATAGAACACATCGCTGCATTTTCCCAGGGCATGGTGGAAAAGCTCAGGGAAAGAGGCCTGAGAGGCCAGCCGCCGGTTCCAGGGATTGCACCATGATTCATGATTTAAGTTGAGAGCAATAACCGGATCGGGGGGAATATCCGTTATCAGTTTCCGAGATGCAATGGGAGTCCGCAGAAAGAGGGATTCTACAAATTCAATGCTGTTCTTCTTCCGGCTGGAGGGATCTGCAAGGGTGCGGCAGCCTAACCGCATAGCCAGGATGGACCGGGATACCATTTTAGGGGATACCCGGTAATTGTTCCGGTAATTTAGCGGATAATAGGCATCATTGATACAGGATGATAAAAACTTTGATATAAACTGCATTTCCTGGCCGTTTAAGCAGATGGTTGCAGCTTGGTTGAACTGGGAAGGTTTTTTCTTTTTATATTTCATCAGGAGCAATGCATCAATATCATTTTCCAGCATGGCATGAAGGCCATGATGATAATTTCCGGAATTTTTTATGTCATATTCGATTCTGCCGTATACATAAGGGTGACAGATGGAATCTCCGATATAGTGGCAGAAATAGCCGCTCATGTAGGAAATGGCCTGTTCTCTCTGCTGCTTGGATTCAATCTGGGACAGATGATTCAGACAGCAGACAAAAAAATCATGCACATGGTTCTCGTGCATATAGGACCCTACATTCCGGTAGTCACGGTGACGGAGAATGGGAATATTAAAGAAAAACATATCCGGTCCCTGAAGACCTAGCTGATAAAGCCAGCGGTATTTGGAGATAATCCGTTTTAAAGAATTATTTGGCATGTCATTAAAAACCCTGACTCCTAACAGATAGTGAGTGGTAAAACCGGGCATATTATTCACCTCGCAAATTTTATTCAGATAAAATTTCATACAATACGATTATACCATAGGAAATTTGAATTTGTATAAAAATCATTGGAAATTTTCATACTATCCTGTCAAAGCGAATAAGTGTTAAGGAGAGCGTACAGGAGCAGATCCTATGATACATAACATACATGAAATGGTGTGGGGACCATGGCTTTTGGTTCTGTTTTTGGGAATAGGGATCGTTTATACTGTAAAATCAGGATTTTTTCAGGTCAGAAAACTGTCATACTGGTGGATGCAGACCATTGGCAGCATACAGGAGGACGAGGAAGGAGAGAAAGGAGAGGTAACGAAATTCCAGACTGCCTGTACCGCACTGGCAGCCACAATTGGGACCGGAAATATTGTAGGCGTTGCCACTGCCCTTACAGCAGGCGGGCCGGGAGCCATTTTCTGGATGTGGATATCAGCCGCAATCGGCATGATGACAGGCTATGCGGAAACCATGCTGGGAATCAGGTATCGTTATCGGGACCAGAACGGCGCCTGGATCTGCGGTCCCATGGTCTATCTGGAACGGGGGCTTAAGCTGCCTTTTCTTGGCATGGCCTACAGCTTTCTCTGCATTATGGTTTCCCTTGGCATGGGGAGCATGGTCCAGTCCAATTCCATTGCTGAAACGCTGGAATATACGATAAAGTTTCCGGCTGGTCTGACCGGTATCCTGCTGACCGGAGTAGTCTTTATGGTAATTCTGGGTGGAATCGGAAGGATAGCCTTTATTTCTGAACGGCTTGTACCTTTGTCGGCAGGGATATATATGCTGTTTTCTATGGTAGTCATTATGTCATGTTACGATCGGATTCCACAGATATTTCAATGCATTTTCAAGGATGCTTTCCATCCTGTGTCCGCTTTATCGGGAGCCGCCGGATACGGGATCAGCAAAAGCCTTCAATATGGAGTGGCCAGAGGAGTGTTTTCCAATGAGGCAGGACTTGGGAGCATGGCAGTCCTCCATGGTGCCGCAGAGGATACCACGCCTCATAAGCAGGGAATGTGGGCCATGTTTGAAGTGTTTTTTGATACCATTTTAGTCTGTACCATGACTGCATTGGTGATTCTTTGCATAACCAATGGAGATGCGGCCGGTTCCGGTTATGATGGAGCAGTGCTTACTGCTTTCTGCTTTTCCAGACGGCTGGGTGCCCTTGGCCGGTATGTGGTATCAGGCGCCATGCTGCTTTTTGCTTTTGCGACCATCATTGCCTGGTATTATCTGGGGCGTCAGGCGGCCGGATACCTGGCGGAAAGCTTGAAGAAACGAAAAGCCCTCTTCCTGCTGCAGCGAATATTAAGAGGAAAGGTATATACCTTTCTTTATCTGGGAGCCGTATTTACAGGCTGCCTGGCCAGGCTGGAAACGGTATGGGAATTTTCCGATATCTGGAACGGGCTGATGGCGCTTCCCAATATCCTTGCTCTGATATTTTTAATGAAAGAAGTAACCTTCCCGGAAGAATGAGTATGAATTTCTTTGTAAACTTATATATGTACAATTGTAATTTTAATGAGTTACTTCTTCAACTGTATTAATAATAGCCTCTAAACTTGGAAACAGACTTGGGTATTCAGCTCCTTTATTTTCAACAAAAATTATCCCGTCTTCTTTCAGTGTTTTCACATTTCTTTGCACACTTGGTTTACTGTACATTGTCGGATTAATATGAGTCGCAAAGATTATAGCTGTTTTTGATGATAATAGATTTGTTGTAAGCAGATTATCTGCTATTCCATTTGCTGCTTTTCCAATGGTATTAGCAGAAACCGGTGCAACAAGCATTAAATCCGATTTAATAGACAATGACTGATGATTCATATCATAAGCCTTAGGAAGTTCAAATTGTTCTATCTGTATAGGTGTTCCAGCCTCTCTCTGTACCATAAGTGGTGAAACAAAATTAACTGCATTCGGGGTCATAACCACATGTACTTGTGCACCACGTTTTTTTAATTCCTTAATTAATGTAAGTGACTGGTTAGCCGGACTACATGCTGTGATTCCTAAAGTTATTATTTTTCCTGATAACATATCGATTCCTCCATTTTTTATAGAATTTTTTCTTATATAATAAATTACATCATAAATGAATTATAGCATATATTGTAACTATTATTTTGTTTAACTTCGAAAGAAATCTCCTTTGGAATAAAGAAATAGTGAACCAACAACTGTTATCTTTTTAAGGTTTACGGATATACTAAGGAAAAATGAAAGAGGATGATACTATGATTACGACTGCAGATATACCCAATCAGTTAGCCGGCGAGAAATCACCTTATTTATTGCAGCATGCATTTAATCCGGTCAGATGGTATCCATGGTGTGAAGAAGCATTTTTAAAAGCGAAGGCCGAAAATAAACCTGTTTTCTTATCAATTGGGTATTCTACCTGTCATTGGTGCCATGTAATGGCCCATGAATCCTTCGAAGATGAAGAGGTAGCAGAAATTCTGAATCAGAATTATATATCAATAAAAGTAGACAGGGAAGAAAGACCGGATATCGACTCTGTCTATATGTCCGTCTGTCAGGCGCTTACCGGATCAGGCGGCTGGCCGCTGACGATTATTATGACACCGGAACAAAAACCTTTTTTTGCAGCGACGTATCTGCCCAAAGTTCCAAGATGGGGTTCTGCAGGTCTTATGGATGTGCTGGATTCTATACGGAAGCTTTGGACGAATGAAAAGGACAGGTTCCTGGAAGCTGGAGAAGAAATAACCAGATTTTTAAATGGGAAAGGACAGTCCCAGTCAGAGTCCGGCGTTGAACCTGCAGAGGATTTATTAATGACAGCCATAAATTCATTAAAAAGATCCTTTGACAAGAGATGGGGCGGTTTTGGAAGGGCGCCCAAATTTCCAATGCCCCATAATCTGATCTTCCTCTTACGGCAGTATTACTTTAATAAGGATGAGACTATCCTTAAAATGGCGGAAAAAACTCTTAAACAGATGTACCGTGGCGGGATATACGACCATATCGGGGGCGGATTCTCGCGCTATTCTACTGATGAGAAGTGGCTGGTTCCCCACTTTGAAAAAATGCTGTATGACAATGCGCTGCTGTTATATGTTTATACAGAAGCCTGTCAGATGACCGGAGACAGTTTTTTCGCTGCGGTATCCGGGGGAATCATTGATTATGTTCTTCGTGTTCTGACCAATGATCAGGGAGGCTTTTATTGCGGACAGGATGCAGACAGCGAAGGTGTAGAAGGTAAATTTTATACATTTCGCAAAGAAGAGATAGAAGATGTCCTTGGAGAAAATGGTGCAGATGAATTCTGCAAATGGTTTGGCATAACTGAAGAAGGGAATTTTGAAGGTAAAAACATTCCGAATCTCATAGGAAATGATAATTATGAAACCAGAAATGATGCTATAGAAAAAATGTGTCAAAAACTTGCTGAATACCGATTAAAAAGAACGACCCTGCACACGGATGATAAGATCCTGACATCATGGAATGGACTGATGATAGCTGCAATCGCAAAATCCTATAAAGTGCTGGGAGACATTCGGTGCCTTGCTGCTGCTAAGGATGCACGTAATTTTATTGTAAAATATTTAAAGTCAGATAACGGCAGGCTTTTTATCCGTTACAGAGACGGACAGACGCTGCATGACGGACAGCTTGATGACTACGCTTTTTACGCTTTTGGCCTGCTGGAACTGTATGAAGCGACTTTTGATGTAATATATCTTGAGGAATCCGTAAAAATCACTGAAAAGATGCTTGAGCTTTTTTCGGATGAAACCCATGGCGGATTTTACATGTATGCCCATGACCGGGATAAGCTGATAATCCGTCCAAAGGAATTTTATGATGGTGCACTTCCGTCAGGGAATTCCGTAGCAGCATATGTACTGAGCAGGCTCTATCATCTGACCGGAGAAATCAAGTGGCAGAATATTCTGGAAAAACAGGTATCTTATCTGTCTCAGGAGGTTCGGGAAAGCCCTGCAAGCTATTGCTTTTCCCTGCTTGCGCTTCAAAGCATTCTTTATCCAGCAGCGGAAATTGTGTGTGCTGCCGCAGAGGGAGAACATTTGAAAGGACTGGAAGAACTGCAGAAAGAAATAAAACCTAATATCAGTGTGATCTTAAAAACACCAGATAATGAAAAAATCCTGTCTGAAACGGTTCCTTATACAAGAAATTATCCCATACCATCAGAAGGAATTAAATATTATGTATGCTGTGGCGGTTCGTGTATGCAGCCGGCAGACAGCATCGGAGATCTTAAAAATGCATTAGAAAACATGTAGTTATTTTGGCCGGCCTGTCTTGTGACAGGCTGGCTGTTACATTTTCTCAGGAGTTTTTTTATTCGCACAATACTTATGATCACCAGTAAGGTGCTGGCGGCATCCTTTACGAATCTCGCCGCATTCCGCCATGGAACGAATATGCTGTCCGGTTTTCATAAGTAAATCACGATTAACATCATAATGAGTATAATAGCCCCTTTTATCTCCGGATACGATTCCAGCATTGCGCAATACCTTAAGGTGCTGGGATACAGCCGCTTCTGATATGCCGAGCTGTCTTGAAATCGCACCGACACAGAAATCATATTTCATCAAAAGTCCAATAATTTTAAGACGTGTTTCATCCGAAAGCGCCTTCATGATAGTTAAAAAATCATCCATATTATTTTCCGCCTTATGTGTTTTCTTTTGCTATTTTTATGATATGTTTAGTATAGAATACAACTCCAGATGTTTTGTGTCAAGTCAGCCAGGTGGTAGCTTTATTGAAAAACTAAACAATAAAATAGTTAATTAATTAAGCTTGACATTTATTAAAAAACTTGTTATAGTGAACACAGTTTCTGCTGAATCACGGCAGAAAAAATTTTACAAGAAGGTTAGCTGAAACTAACTTTTAAAAATGAATAGAGACAGGAAAGGAGAATAAATGGATAAATCAATGTTTGAAAAAATACTTAAGGACCCCCCAAAGGATTTTGAAGCCGCAGAGGCTTTTTGGGATTCCAGAGCCCCGCAGTTTAACAGGAACCAGCAAAATGAATCATATGGTTTTGCAGATACTGTTACCGCTGTATTGGAAGAAAAAAAGATTTTACCAGGTGCAAAGGTTCTGGATGTAGGAGGCGGAAGCGGGCGCTATGCAATCCCCTTTGCATCCACTGCCCAAAGTGTTACCGTAACAGATATCTCAGCCAACATGCTTGCCTTAACCGAGAAAAATGCAATAAAAGCAGGACTTCAGAATGTACAGTGCCAAAAGATGGAATGGAGTAACGCAGATATGAAAACTCTTGGCTGGGAGAAAAAATTTGATCTTGTTTTCGCTTCCATGTGCCCTGCAGTCCGGAGCATAAAAGGACTTCAGAATATGTCCCTGGCCTCTAAAGCATATTGCCTTATCAATCAGTTTATTAAGGATACAGATTCTTTATCAGAATATATGAAAGAGACCCTTGATATACAAATAGGTTACAATCCCCATAATGACCGGAGTTCGGTTCAGGCTTTTTTTAATCTTTTATGGCTGGATGGATATGAACCGGAAATAAGCTACATGCCGTTTAAGGAAGAAAATCAAGTCAGTATGGAAGAGGCCGTTGCATTCTGTTCAGAAAAATACCATGAGGTATTAAAAAAAACGAAAACAGATATGGAATATTTGTTAAAGCCATTGGTTAAGGAAAATAGTATCCATATAACAAGAGAAAAAACAATTGCCATGATACTCTGGAAAGTATAGCAGTTGGTATCAGGACTGTGAGGGATAAGATGAAAAACAAGAAAAACATTGCTAAAATAGTAACTGGAATAGGCATGCTCCTGTTAGTCCTGGGGATTGGCGGGTGTACGCAGAAAGCAGATCAGCCTGTAAATAATACGGTAAGCGAACCAGCAGATGCAGGTATAAAAGACGAAGAGGAACTGGTGCTTCATCTGGAGGGGGGAGACACCGGATTTCCCAACCCCTTTAAGCATACAAACCGGGGACCCGGAATGGCAAAAATGCAGATTCTTTATGATTCCCTGTTAGAAAAAGATGAAAATGGAATCATTCCGTGGCTGGCGGAAAGCTGGGAAGTCAATGAAGCTGGTACTGTCTATACCTTTCACTTACAGGAACATGCATTATGGCATGACGGAGAGCCTTTGACAGCAGAGGATGCAGTCTTTACCTTCTCCTATTACAAAGAACATCCTCCGGTATCCAATGATCTGCTGGCTGGCGGAGAATACATCGTATCCGATGCAAAGGCTTTAAATGATTATACTATTGAAATTACTCTCAATCATTTTGATAATACTTATCTGGAAAAGATCGGAGCAGTCCGTATATTGCCTAAGCATATTTGGGAGAACGTAAGCGATCCTGCCTCTTATACAGGAGAAGGTGCCGCAGTAGGAAGCGGTCCATACAAGCTGGAATCCTATAATGCAGGGCAGGGTGCATACCGATACGTGGCTTTTGAGGAATACTGGGGATTGGCTCCTGCAGCCAAAGCCATTGAATGGATTCCGGTAAGTGACCGTGTACTGGCTTTTGAGAATGGGGAAATTGATTTAATGAATGCCACAGCCGATTTGCTGCCAAAGTATGAAAATGACCCCGCTTATACTGTAAAAAAAAGTCCATCTTATCATAGTTACCGGCTTATGCTGAATATGAAAGCAGCTCCTGAACTGAAGAATAAAAATTTAAGAAAAGCAATTGCTTATGGAATCGACCGTAAGGAACTGGTGGATAAGGCTGCCCGCGGTTCGGCTCTTATAAGCAGTATGGGATATGTCCCGACCTATAGTAAATGGTATGATACGGAAATTGAGCAGTATGAATACAATCCGGACAAAGCCCTCGAACTGCTTGGGGGGAATACATATCAGTTCAGACTGCTGACAGATAATTCCCAGGAAGGAATAAAGACCGCTGAATTAATTAAATTGTCACTGGAAAAGGCTGGAATCGGGATTTCCATAGAAAGTGTGGAATCAAAAACAAGAGACAATGCGGTAAACACCGGAGAATATGAGCTTCTGCTGATCAATTCCGGCGGAATGGGGGGAGATCCGGATTATTTAAGAACTGTTTACGGAGAGGGTGACAAAAACATTATCGGCTGGTCAGATGACGAAATCCATACCCTTGCGGCAAAACAGGCTGCAGAGCCGGATGAGGAATTGAGGAAAGATTACATTAATCAGCTGCAGGAGAAGATATCTGACCAGGTACCCATGATCATGCTGTACGGAGCCGTTGACAACTTTGTATACCGGAGTGAAACCTATGATGGCTGGATGTTCCGGTATGACCACAGTAAATGTGATCACAACAAGCTGTCCTATCTAATAAGGAAATAAATATGAAAAAAAGTCTTTTGGTGATTTTCATGGTGATCTGTATGAATTTCTTCCTGCCAAGACTGATGCCGGGTGACCCGTTCCTCTACCTTTCCGTAGAGGATGGGAATACGGCCTCTGTATTCTCGCAGGAGCAGATTGATCAATATAAAGAATATTACGGGCTTGACCGTCCGCTTTTTATACAGTTTATCCGTTATTTGAAAAGTATGGCTAAGGGAGATCTGGGTATCAGTATCTTTTATCATACCAGCGTTATAAACTTGATAAAAACCAGAATACCGTGGACTATTTCAATCGTTACGGTTTCTCTGGCAGTAAGCTGCATGGTTGGTACGTTAACAGGAACTGTTTCAGCATGGCATCGGGACGGAATATTTGACAGGATCGTCTATTTTATTATGTTGTTAATTTCCGAAGTTCCGGCATTTTTAATTGGTATCTTTCTTCTGTTTTTCCTTGCAGCTGGTTTAAAGTGGTTTCCGCTTTCCGGCGGAAGTACTGTGTTTTCTTCCTATGATTCGGTTTGGGAGCAGATTGGAGACATCCTTCATCATATGGTGCTGCCGGTATTGACTTTGGTACTGACCCGTGTGGGCAGCTTTTATCTTCTTGCCCGTAACAGCATGTTAGACGTTCTTACAAAGGATTATATCAGAACAGCCAGGGGAAAAGGGCTTAAAAAAGGAAGAATACTCTATATGCATGCACTTAGAAATTCCATTCCGCCTGTGGTGATGCAGATATTTATGAGTCTTGGAGCTTTATTCGGACAGGCCGTATTAGTTGAAAATGTTTATTCTTATCCAGGCGTAGGCAGTCTTATGAGAGAAGCAGTCTTAAACCGTGATTACGCATTAATGCAGGGAATTTTTTTGGTCATGGCCATGACTGTGCTGATAATGAATGATCTTTCTGAACTGGTAATTAAAAAATTAGATCCAAGGATGGTGTAAACTTTGAAAAAAATGAAGAAAATCTGGTGTTCTCTTTCCGGATATGGAAGGTTTGGCATGGGAATATTATTTTTTATGATTCTTCTGGCTGTTATTTCACAGTTTCTCTTAGGAGATGCCTACAGGATACCAAGTGGTCTTGCATTAGAAGCACCTGGAAGAGAACATTTCATGGGGACGGATGATCTGGGAATCGATATTGCAGCCCAGATATGTTACGGTTCCGGAATCAGTATTACAGTAGGAATATGGGCAGCATTGCTTGCAGGAGCAGGTGGAAGCATTCTTGGTATTTTTGCAGGTTATTATGGAAAGTGGGCTGATAAAATTATCATGAGCTTTTGTGATATTATCATGACCATGCCCCAGCTTCCGGTCATGATCGTGCTGGGAGCGTTTCTGGGTTCCGGCACGAAAAATATTATTCTGGTAATCGCATTCATGTCGTGGGCAGGTCCGGCACGGATTGCACGCTCAAAAGTTTTTTCCATCCGAAATGAAGCCTATATAACTGCAGCAAAAAGCTATGGTGCAGGATGCTGGCATCTGCTTTTAAAACATTTTATTCCGGGTACGTTCCCTGTCATAATGGTAAACGTTATCCGGATTATCAGCCATGCAATCGTTGCAGAGGCCGGTTTATCGTTTTTAGGACTGGGTGATCCTGCCTCCAAAAGCTGGGGGATGATGTTAAACCGTTCCATTAATTTTCCGGGGATTTTTTTTATGGAGTGCTGGAAATGGTGGATTCTTTTTCCGTTGTTGTCTCTGCTGCTTTTTATTACTTCCATTGCATTTTTAGGCAGGGACATGGAAAAAATTGTTAATACGAAACATGGGCAGAAAAAAGGAGTCAAAAATGACTGTTTTGGAGATTGAGAATCTATGTGTCAGTTATGACCAGGAAAATAAAAAGGAAGCAGTACATAATGTCAGCTTATCCGTTCAAAAAGGAGAAAGTATTGGAATTATCGGTGAATCAGGAAGCGGAAAATCAACGCTAGCCCTGACGGTTATGGGCCTTTTAAAACATCATACCAGGACAGAAGGCAGAATACAGTTTAAGGACATGGATTTATTGGCCCTTTCGGAAGTGGAGATGGAGTCAGTCCGGTGGAAAAAGATTGCCATTATTTTTCAAAACAGCCTGGACGTTTTAAATCCGGTCATCAGTGTGGGAAACCAGATTGCGGAAGCAATCATCAGACATACACCTGTTGGCAAAAAAGCAGCCGCAGAAAGAACGAAGGAACTGCTGGCCATGGCAGGGCTTGATTCTTTCTGGTTTGATGCATATGCACACCAGCTATCTGGTGGAATGCGGCAAAAAATATTGATTGCCATGGCCATATCCTGCAATCCTGAAATACTGATTGCGGATGAACCCACAATGGCCCTTGATGCAGCTGCGAAAAATGAGATCGTGCAGCTGCTAAAGAATCTTCAGAAAAAAATAGGATTTTCCCTGCTTATTATTTCCCATGAACTTCCTGTTATAGCAGCCTTAACGGATTCGGCAAAGGTTATGTATATGGGAAACATTATGGAGACGGGAAAAACAGGAGATATTCTTAATAATCCCCTGCATCCGTATACAAGAGGGCTTATTTACGCTTCTCCGGTACTTTACCCTGTGCGTGATATGTGGGGGATTCCAGGGGAAATAAAGATTGAGAACAAAGAACATTGTCCTTTTTACAGCAGATGTACTCAGCGGACCGAGAGGTGTCTTCAGGAAAATCCTTGTCTTGAAAAAATATCAGAGGACCGTAGTGTTGCCTGTGTAAGGGGCGGTATTGTAACGCTTTTAGATGCTGCACATATAAACAAAAGCTATCTGTTAAAGAAGCGGGAATTAAAGGCCTGTACCAATTGCAGTATCCAAATAAAATCAGGAGAGGTTGCAGCATTAATCGGTGAGTCAGGTTCCGGTAAAACCACACTTGCCCAGATTCTTGCTGGAATAGCTGCTGCAGACAGCGGAGAGGTGCGGTTTGAAGGAAGGATGGTGTCAGGAAACAGTGAAACCAGAAAGAAGAATGGAATCCAAATGGTGTTTCAGGATCCTTTTTCCGCAACCAATGAACAGATGACCATTCAGGAGCTGGTTCAGGAAGCTCTTGATATTATAAAAAGCGGGACAAGGGAAGAAAAAATCTTACAGGTGAAGAAAGCGTTGTCTAATGTTCAGCTTCCTTGTGATGACTATTTTTTGAGACGGAGAGGACATACACTAAGCGGAGGGCAGAGGCAGAGAGCTGCAATTGCCAGAGCACTTGTCATGGAACCGAAACTTCTGATTGCAGATGAGATCAGTTCCATGCTGGATCCATCCAGTGCAGCCAACGTGCTTCGTTTATTGAAAGGACTGCAAAATTCACAGGGATTTGCAATGCTTTATATTACCCATGATATTGCATTGGCACAGAAAATATCAGATAAGGTTTATATCATGAAAAACGGAACTATCATAGAACAGGGCATGGCAAGTGATATTTTCACCAATCCCCGGGAAAGCTACACACAAAAACTGTTAAGAGGTATAAAATAGCTGTTATTACAAAAAATAGAATTAAAAAGAAAATAAAAATAAAAAATCGCTCAGTAATGAGAGATTTTAAAATTACTTCAAAAAGGGAGGAGAGCTGATAAATAATTACCAGCTCAAGTATTATGAAAAAAATCTTATTAGCAATTTGTTCTTACAATTAAAGTATATCCATGAAACATGAAGAAATCATGATATTTATGTAAAAGGTTTTTGAATGAAGTTTAAACAAAATATGAACAGCTGGACAAAAACATAAGGATTTGATAAAATACATTCATATGTAAAATCTGACTCAGGAAAGGAAAAAAAGATGAAGAATCCGGTTGTAACAATTACAATGGAAAACGGTGATGTCATGAAAGCGGAGCTGTATCCGGAAACTGCACCAAATACAGTAGATAATTTTATCAGTCTGATAAAAAAAGGTTTTTATAACGGATTGATTTTTCACAGGGTTATCAATGGTTTTATGATTCAGGGCGGTTGTCCGGAAGGAAGCGGAACAGGCGGACCTGGCTATTCCATTAAGGGAGAATTCAGTCAGAACGGTTTTTCCAATGCATTGAAACACGGGGAGGGTGTGCTTTCCATGGCGAGAGCCATGAATCCGGATTCAGCCGGTTCCCAGTTTTTTATCATGCATAAAGCGTCACCTCATCTGGATGGCTCTTATGCTGCATTCGGCAAGATTACTGAAGGGATGGATATAGTAAACGGAATTGCTGAAGTGAGAACGGATTACAATGACCGTCCCATGAAGGAGCAGAAGATCCAGTCCATGACTGTTGAAACCTTTGGCGAAGAATATACGGAACCGGAGACGTGTTAAATCAATGACCTGGGACCGGGAAATAACAGTAGAAGGAAACGTTTTCCGGGTTACCATATCCGATGATCACCAGGCCCTGTGTTCTGCTTATGCGGAAGGCAGGGCTGTTATTGGTTTATGGAACCGGGAGAGAAAGGACCAGTGTCTGAATCCTGCCCGGTATGTGGCAGAGTCGGTTCAGGACATCGACGATGTTTTTCTGGAACGGGTAGTCAGGAGAAAAGAGGGCCTTCCATGGCAGATTGCCGTGACGGAGCGCCTCACTATCCGGGAATTTATTCCGGAAGATTGTCACTGTGTTCCAAAAGAGCCGGACAACGGAAACTCCGGCAGTATTTTTTTACAGGAAGATCTCTTAACAGACTACATCCGATACCAGTACGGCTTTTATGAATATGGTATATGGGCGGTGGTTCAAAAGGACACCGGCCTGCTGGTAGGAAAGGCAGGTATCTGTAATCTGGAACTGTCCGGTCAGGATGAGTTTTCAGAAGCTGTCAACAATGATGATACCCCGATAGAACTGGGATATCATATCTTTTCCCCATACAGGCGGAAGGGCTATGGGAGAGAAGCCTGCAAGGCGGTTCTTGATTATGCAGTCACAGCCGTTACAGACAGAGTTTACGCCAGGATTGATCCGGATAATTTGTCTTCGGTAAAGCTTGCGGAGGAATTGGGATTCCGTCTTATAGCCCAAATATATAACGGATCAGCTCCACACATGTGTCTGTATGAGTGGAATTGCTCATAACGGTCAGTATAGGCTCATTAAGAAGCAAGCCTGTTTTCTCACTGAAGTCCGTACCTCCGATGAAGAGTCCGCAGGCTGCTGTCTCTCCGGTTTCCTGATTGGTTACAGTATAAATGTTGTCTTTTACCTTATCATAGACATCATCAGGGAGAAGCGTCTTTAAGTCGGCAAAGCCGCCCATGGCCCCATAGTGGTCTATCGTATCTTTTTTGCCGATCATAACATCCAGTTCTTTACTGGAAACCATGGCAGTGATTTTTGCCAGTTCCGCATAGGTAAATTCGTTCATGGAGGATTCATCAAAGGATAAAGACATGGAATAATCCACATCAAATTTAGAGTTCTTATCCAAACCCAGATACTGGCGGAACCCCTGATCGAAATAATCGTTTACGGTATTGGTCTCACCGGCCGGCCGGCTGTTTAAAATTATACAGGATAATGCTGTATCAAACCGGTTGTTATAGATGGCAGTGCCGATGGAGTAAATGAGGAATAAGACGATGACGACGCCGGCGATCGGTATTTTATAATATTCCCAGATGTACCACAGCCTGTCCTTGAACCTCATATCCTTTAACTTGGTGCGTTCTTCGCGCAGGGTATCCTTTAAGGTTTTGTTTTCATAGGGGGTCATAATTCACGCCTCTTTCTTTCTTTATTGCAGATGCTTACCTGATTATAACACACAGCGGCTTATTTATCTTAAAATAATTGTAAAAAATTCATGAAATAAGGAAGAATGTTTGCTTTTTACAGGTAAATCCGCTATAATGTTTTTTAATGCTATTATGAGAAGGGGAATGACATATGTTTTCTGGTTTTTTTAATTATGATAATCCAGTATGGCGGTTTATTGGAAAATTCGGTGATTTGATTCTTTTAAATATTTTGTGGCTGGTGTGCAGCATACCGATTTTTACCATAGGTGCTTCTACGACGGCTGTATATTACGTGACACTGAAGCTTGCCAGGGATGACGATGGATACACCATCCGGTCTTTTTTTAAATCCTTTAAAGAAAACTTTAAGCAGTCCACAATCATCTGGCTGATTCTTCTGGCCGTTGGGTTTGTCCTTGGGTTTGATATGTATTTTTTTACCAGGATGTTTACCGGTGCCAGGACATTCAGAACGGTGATGCTTACCGTGTTCCTTGCAATGACAATTGTTTATGTGGCAGTTTTTGTCTATATATTCCCTTTGCAGGCCAGGTTTTTCAATACGGTAAAACGAACCTTTTTCAACGCATTTTTCATGTCCATTCGTCATTTGTTCCGCACCATCGGAGTGATCGTGATCGATGCAGGTTTGGTGGCAGCAGGATTCGTATTTATGATCCCCCCGGTGTTAATGATATTTATGCTGTTTGGTTTTCCGCTGCTGGCATTTATAAATTCCTATGTCCTGACTCCGGTATTTAATATTTATATGCCCAAGGATGAGCATGAAGACGGCGAGTTAAGGCCGCTGTTTGCAGATGAGGAAGAATCTGTGAACAGTATTCTTAAAGCAAAGGGAGATGAGCATCCAAAAACAGAGCCAGAAAAAAAAGAGACACAGGACGGGCTGGATTAATCCTCCGTGCCGGACAGAGAATACCTTACTATTCCCTGTCCGGCTTTTTTTATGATTGTATTTCATATTTTGGACACTGTATGGACACAAAAATAAAGTATACTGATGATTCATGATGAGGAAATGTTTTGGAGGTGGACTATGACCGAAGAAGAGTATCTCTGCCTTATCCAGCCCTATGAAGATGCGCTCAAAAACATAAGTGTCAGAGTAGAGGTGCTGAACAATGATTACAGGAGAAAGTATCAGAATTATCCCATTCATCATGTTCAGCACAGAATCAAACAAAAAGAAAGCATTGAAAATAAGCTGAAGAAGTACGGATATGAAATCAATGCGGATTCTGCCAGAAATTATCTTATGGATATTGCTGGCTTCCGGGTCATCTGCTATTTTGTAAGGGATATTTATGCAATTATCTGCCTGCTTAAGAAGCAGACAGATATTGTGGTGATAAAGGAAAGCGATTATATCAGGAATGAAAAGACGAATGGATACCGGAGCTTTCACATTGTCTTCGGTGTTCCGGTCTATCATACAGATGGCATGGAATATTTTCCTGTAGAAATGCAGCTCCGCACCATGTCCATGGATTTATGGGCCAGCATGGAACACCGCATCTGCTACAAAAGAGAACAAAAAAAACAGGCAGCCGAGGAATTTAAAGAGTATGCTGCTGCTTTGAAGCAGATGGAGGAAAAGATGGAAGAATTCCTATAAGGATAGAAGGTTGAAAGAAACATGAAATTCCCCGGCAGTATTCTGCCGGGGTTTCTCTAAAGTATATATAATAATATGAGGGAAAGCAGATTATTTGTCGATCCGGAATCCATTGTAGGCAGTCATTCCGTGCTCGTGCATATCAAGACCGTCTAACTGTTCCTGATCAGATACCCTTAAGCCGATGGTTTTCTTGATTACGGAAAAGATGATAAATGCCATAATTCCTGCGTAGGCCAGAACTGAAGCAACACCAATCAGCTGAGGAAGAAAGCTGCAGCCATCTCCAAAGATACCGGTTAACAGGGTGCCCAGAAGTCCGCAGCAGCCATGTACGCCTACCGCACCGACCGGGTCATCGATTTTCACGACCTTATCAATGAATTCAATGGCCAGAACTACTACAAAGCCTGCAATGACACCGATAATGATAGCTTCGTAAGGAGTAACGACATCACAGCCTGCGGTGATAGCCACCAAACCTGCCAGGGAACCATTTAAAGTCATGGATACATCAGGCTTTCCGTAACGTATCCAGGTGAACAGAAGCGTTGTTAAAGTTGCAGCAGCAGCAGCCAGGTTGGTGGTCATGGCGATATCACCAAGGGTAGTGGTAGCAGCTGTAGTGGAACCGCAGTTAAAACCGAACCAGCAGAACCAGAGAATGAATACGCCGAGAGCGCCAATCGGTATATTATGGCCGGGAATTGCGTTTGGTTTCCCATCCTCATTATATTTTCCTAGACGCGGGCCAACGATTTTGGCACCTACTAGGGCACATACGCCTCCGACCATATGAACAGCCGTGGAGCCTGCAAAATCATGAAAGCCGAGATCGCCTAAAAAGCCGCCGCCCCAGATCCAATGTCCGGTTATCGGATAGACCAGTACACTGATGCATGCTGAATAAACCAGGTAAGAGGAAAACTTGGTACGTTCTGCCATAGCACCGGATACAATGGTTGCTGCGGTTGCACAGAACACGGTGTGGAAAATCATAAATACGGCAATGGGAAGGCCGTTGAACAATCCGTCTGCGTCAGCCAGAGAATAAGGATTAAAGAATCCGGAACCTCCAAAGATCCCTGCAATATTGCTGCCAAACATGAGCGGAAAACCAAGGATAAAGAAGAAGAGTGAACCCAGAACGAAGTCCATCATGTTCTTCATACAGATGTTTCCTGCGTTTTTGGCACGGGTAAAACCTGTTTCGACCATTGCAAAGCCGGCCTGCATGAAATAAACCAGAACCGCCCCCAGCATGGTCCACATAATATTCAATAATAAAGTTGTATTCTCCATAATCATAACTCCTCCTGAAATTTTATGATGGATAATGTCATACAGAATAACAAATAAAAAAGGGAATAAATGCCTTAAAAAAAGCAATTATCCCCATTGATAATCTGTATGAAGTTAAATGTCTGCTTCCTTTTGGAATTACAGAGCCTCGCGGCCGCGTTCGCCGGTACGGATTCGGATGACATCCTGTACTTCGCAAACAAAGATTTTACCATCACCGAAATTGCCGGTATTAATTTCTTCAACTACCGCATCAATGATCTTGTCAGCCAGTTCTTTTGGTACAACGGTTTCTACCTTAACCTTGGGAAGCAGGTTTACATTATACTTTGTACCGCGGTACATCTGGGTATAACCCTTCTGGTTGCCATAGCCCATGATATTGCTGATCATAATTCCGTTGACTTTACAGTCTTCAAGAACTGCCTTTAAGTCTTCCAGCTTATCTGGCTTAATGATAATTTCCAATTTTTTCATACAGCATATCCTCCTCTTGATTAATAACAAAAAAAGAGCACTCCTTCTTTGTGGAACGCCCTCGTTCAGTATATCAACATTATACATTTTTGACGCAGTTTGTCAAATAAATTTTTCCTAATAAAAATAATAAAATTTTGTGGAATATTAACAAAATCGAGAAGAAACAAAAGAGAATAAAACACTTGTACTTTTCTTTATTTCGTTATATACTAAATACTGTATACAAAAAAATCAAAAAATACAATCTTAACAGACAAAAAGTGAGGAGATATTTGCCTATGATAAGACATCTGGGATTAAAGGCATATGGAAAGATTAATCTGTGCCTTGATGTTTTAAGAAAACGTGATGATGGATATCATGAGGTTCGGATGATCATGCAGACCGTAGGTCTTTATGATAAGATTGATATTTATTTAAAAGAGACACCAGGAATTGAAGTGGTTACAAATCTTTATTATCTTCCGGTTAATGAAAATAATCTTGTTTATAAGGCGGCCAGGCTTCTTATGGATGAATTTCATATCACACACGGTATCAGCATTCATCTGAAAAAATTTATACCGGTCTCTGCGGGTATGGCTGGCGGCAGCAGTGATGCGGCGGCTGTCCTGTTCGGCGTCAATAAGATGTTCCAGCTTGGTCTTACCAGAAAAGAGCTGATGGACCGGGGGGTGAAGATCGGTGCGGATGTACCTTACTGCGTGATGAGAGGAACGGCGTTGTCCGAGGGAATCGGGGAGATCCTGACACCGCTTCCGGACATGCCTCAGTGCCAGGTGCTCATAGCGAAACCCGGGATCAGTGTGTCCACAAAGTTTGTCTATGACCATCTGGATGCAGAAAGCCTTAGAGCAGAAGACCACCCCGATATTGACGGTATGATGGAAGCGATAAGGAACCATAACATTTATCAGGTATCCGGGCGCCTGGGGAATGTGCTTGAAAAGGTTACCATCCCGGAGTATCCGGTGATCGCACAGATTAAAAACAGGATAAAGGAACTGGGGGCGGTGAATGCACTGATGAGCGGAAGCGGTCCTACGGTATTCGGCATTTTTACCAGTCCGAAAGCTGCAGAAAATGCTTATGAAGAACTGCGTTACGGTGAGAGCAGGTCACTTGCTAAACAGGTTTATCTCACTAACTTTTATAATACCAAGGAGGTTACCAATGGGGAATGATTTAAAGGTTAACATGAATGAATATCTGCCGCTTCGGGATGTGGTATTCAATACCCTGCGTCAGGCGATTTTAAAGGGAGAACTGGCACCGGGAGAACGGCTTATGGAAATACAGCTGGCGGAACGCCTTGGGGTCAGCCGTACCCCCATCCGGGAAGCGATCCGCAAGCTTGAACTGGAAGGGCTTGTCCTGATGATACCGAGAAAGGGTGCAGAAGTAGCAAAAATTTCAGAAAAAAGTTTAAGAGATGTACTGGAAGTCCGGAGGTCTTTGGAGGAGCTGGCCATTGAACTGGCCTGCCAGCGCATGACCCCGGATGATGTGGCTGAACTGGAAATAAAGCAGGAGGAATTCCGGAATGCGGTTTTAAACGGCAATGCCATGGAAATTGCTGAGACCGACGAAGCTTATCACGATGTGATTTATAAAGGAACCTTAAATGAAAGACTGGTTCAGATGATCAATAACCTTCGGGAGCAGATGTATCGATACCGTCTGGAGTATATTAAGGATGAGGATAAGCGTCAGGTTCTTTTGCTGGAACATGATCATATCCTGATGGCCGTAAAGATGAAAAAGGTTGAGGATGCCAAGGAAGCCATGAGGGAACATATTGATAACCAGGAGATTACCGTATCAAAGAATATCAAAGGACAGGACTGACAGTTATGGCATTTAAAGAGAAATATCTGGCTGGTGATATAGAGTTTGAAGCCATTGATGATTATATTGAAGAGTGGAATAACAGCAGTACTCCGGAAACTCTTGCCCGGTTTCTCGGCCTCAATGAAGAAGAAGAGGATGTGTGGATTGAGGAGAGTGATGAAGCCCTTAAGGAGTTTTTGGACAGGAAAAAATAACATATTTGGAAAAATTATTAAATAATTATAACCTTTATTGACAAGGTGACAACGTGTCATTATAATAAGTGGCATGTTGTCACCTTTAAGGTTTCAGCATGTTTCACAGGGGAAAATGGAAAAGAGAGGTGAGTAAATGCCAACGGAACGATTTTATAACCTTCCGGCGGAAAAAAAGAAATTGATCTGCAATGCCGCTATGGAAGAGTTTATCCGCGTGCCGTTTGAAAAAGCTTCCATAAATAAAATAATTAAGACTGCAGGAATATCACGCGGAAGCTTTTATACATATTTTACAGATAAGCGAGACGTTCTGGGATATATTTTTGAAGATGCTACTGAAAATCTGCAGTTGGGCTGGAAAATATGTGCTGAAAAAAATAGCGGGGATTTATGGAAAACAGCAGAAGCATTTCTGGATTACAGTATTACAAATACAAAGGAAAATATATTGCAGCTTTTGAAGAATTTTGTGGACAGTGAAAAAATGTTCGGTGTGATCCATCAGCTGTGTCAAGACAAAAGCCCTGATCTGACTGCTTTACAGGAGGTGATGTACCTATCCGTCGACAAGACCCGTTTTAAGGATCCGAGAATTGAAACGTTCAGTAAACTGATAACCATGATCTTTATGGCTCTGGCACAATGTATGGAGTGGTATTACCATCATCCGGAAGATAAGGAAAAAATTAAGAAAATATTCGGCGAAAAATTAGATATTTTACAATATGGAATTTGTAAAATATAACTACAATCATTGTATGGCAAAATAAGGAGTTAAAAATGACGAAGAAAAAAACAATCATAATTGCAGGTGCAGTCATAATAGCAGCTGTCGTGGCAGGGCTTACCCTTCCGAAGGTATTGGGGGGGAATAAGGAAGAACTTGTGGCTGAGGTTCCTCCTTCTGTAACAGTAGAAAAACCGCAGACCCGGGATATTGAACTGAGTAATGAATTAATAGGAACCATTGAGCCGGACAGCATTGTGTATGTCACTCCCCTTGGGTCCGGTGAAGTTACGGATATTCATGTTCAGACAGGAGATACGGTATCTGCTGGCCAGCTTCTTTGTGTCATTGATACAAAGCAGGTAGAGTCATCCAGAATCAGTATGGAGACAGCCAGAATAACCTATGAGGATGCCAAGAAAAATTTAGACCGTTATTCCGTACTCTATGCGGCAGGCGATGTGGCTGAAGCAGATTATCAGTCTCTTGTTGATAAGATGGATATGTCAAAACTTCAATACGAGAATGCCAAGATTGCTTATAATATTCAGATGGAAAGCAGTCAGATTACAACTCCTATTGCAGGACGGGTGGAAAGCCTTAACATAAAAGTTCATGATATGATTTCCCCCCAGACTACCATATGCGTCATTTCCGGTGAAGGCGGGAAGGCGGTCACATTTTATGTATCAGAGCGAATTGCCAGCGGCTTAAAGGCCGGAGACAGCATAAGAGTGGAAAAGAATGGGACGGAACATACGGCGGCCATAACGGAAGTCAGCACCATGATTGATGAGTCAAGCGGCTTATTCAAGGTAAAGGCATCTGTTCCTGACGGATCTGCTCTTGCAACCGGGACCTCGGTAAAGCTATATGTTGTCTCACAAAAAGCAGAACATGTAATGACTGTACCTGTGGATAGTATTTATTACGAAGGGGGAAGTCCTTTTGTTTATACATATGTGGATGGTACACTTAAAAAGAATGCGGTAACCGTAGGTCTGGCAGATAATGATTACATTGAAGTTCAGTCAGGGATCAGTGCTGATGATCAGGTTGTTGCCACATGGACCAGTGAATTATATGATGGTTCTAAGGTGACACTTACAGGCGGGACTGAGGATGAGACTCAGCCGGCAGAGGGAAAGACAACAGAAGGAAAGACAGCAGATGGCACGGCAGAAACAGAAGGCACCGGGGTGGAAACTTCTGCGTCTGCACAGTAAGGGGGCGGTAATATGGGAATTACAAAAAGCGTATTAAAGCGGCCCACCACTACAATCCTGGTAATCCTGTGCCTGCTTGTATTTGGCTTGTCCTCGATTTTATCCGCTAAGATGGAACTGACTCCTGAAATGAACTTTCCCATGCTGCTGCTCAGCAGTACTTATGCAGGGGCTAGTCCGGAGGATGTGAATGAGCTGGTAACCAAGCCGGTCGAAGATGCTGTAGGGACTCTTTCCGGCGTCAAAAATGTTCAGTCGGTCTCCCAGGAAAATGTTTCGATCGTCATGCTTGAATATGAATACGGCAGTGATATGAATAAGGCGTATTCTGATCTGAAGAAGAAGATGGATAACGTTAATCTGCCTGATGATGTTGATTCTCCTACCATTATGGAAATCAACATCAACGATATGCCTGCAGTGACCTTGTCAGTCAACGACCCATCCCAGGAGAATCTTTATAATTATGTAAAAGATGATATTGTTCCGGAATTTGAAAAGGTCACATCCGTAGCCAGCGTGGATATCAGCGGTGGTGAGGAAGGTTACGTCAGCGTCCGGCTGCTCCCGGAAAAAATGAACCAGTACCATTTGACCATGAACTCTATCAGTCAGGCTGTCAAGGGAGCTGACTTTACTTATCCGGCAGGAAGTACCGGTGTGGGAAAGCAGGATCTGTCTGTCAGCACAGGTATAAGTGTTAATACGGTTGAAAGTCTGAAAAAGGTGCCTGTGGTGGCTGGCAATGGAAAGACGATCTACCTGGAGGACATTGCTGATATATCTGAGACTACGAAGGATAAGACAGCCATAGGCCGGTATAATGGTGAGGAAACCATCACATTAGCAATTAAGAAACAACAGAAAGAAAGTGCAGTTGATGTATCAAGGTCTGTGAAAAAGACCATAAACACGTTAAAACAGGAACATCCCAACCTGGATATCGTAGTTGTAAACGATACCAGTGACCAGATTACATCAGCTTTGGGCAGTGTTGAGAAAACCATGGCAGCCGCGGTTGTCATTTCCATGATTATTATTTTCCTGTTCTTTGGTGATATTAAGGCTTCTTTGATTGTCGGAAGTTCCATTCCGGTATCCATACTGGTATCCCTGATTATGATGGCAGCCATGGGATTTTCCCTGAATGTGGTTACCATGAGCAGTATAGTTCTTGGTGTCGGTATGATGGTAGATAACTCCATCGTTGTACTGGAAAGCTGTTTCCGGTCACAAGAGGGGCAGGGCTTCCGGGAATACATAAAAGCATCAATAGAAGGTACGGGAAAAGTAATGCAGTCGATTTTCGGCGGTACCATGACGACCTGTGTTGTATTTATCCCGCTGGCTTTCCTTGAAGGCTTATCAGGCCAGTTATTCAAGCCATTAGGATTTACGATTGTATTCTGTATGCTGGCCTCGTTCATTTCAGCTATGACGATTGTACCTTTATGCTACAGCCGGTTCCGTCCGGTTGAGAAGCAGAATTCTCCAATGGGCGGTATAGTGAAAGCGATGCAGAATGCTTATCGAAAGATCATGGACCGGCTACTTCATAAACGCGCATTGGTCATGATTGTTTCCATACTGCTTCTGTTTGTCTCCTTTATGATGGCCGGGAAACTTGGTTTTGAACTGATGCCCGAAGTAGATCAGGGAACCATAGCCATTTCCATGGAAATGAGGCCTGGGTTAAAGATTGAGGAAGTTGACAAAATTATCCAGAAAGTGGAGAAAATCGTTACCAGTGAAGAAGATCTGAAGTCTTATATGGTAAGCTATGGCGGCAGCGGTTTGAATTTATATTCCGACACCAGCGGAAATGCAGTTACCGCTTATTTGAAAAAAGACAGAAAGCTGACCACTGGACAGATTATCAACAAATGGAAGAAGGAAATGAACCAGATTCCTGACTGCAATATAACAGTAAAATCCTCTTCCAGTATGAGTTCCATGAGCAGCGGCAATGATTTTGAAGTAATCCTTCAGAGCGCCCAGCTTGATGATCTGAAAGATACCTCGGACCGTATGGTAGCGGATCTGATAAAACGTCCGGAATTAATTAAAGTACATTCAGATCTGGAAAATGCAGCGCCTGTTCTCAAGGTCCGGGTAGATCCCATTAAGGCTGCTGCCGAGGGTGTCGATCCGTCAAGCGTAGGAGGGCTGCTGCACAATATGTTAAGCGGTGTGGATGCCGCAGATATGGATATAGATGGCCGGGAGATTTCCGTTCAGGTTGAGTATCCCAAAGACTCCTATGATACTCTGGATAAGGTAAAGGGAATCATGATCCCCAACAGCTCAGGAGGATCCGTAGCCCTTACGGATATTGCAGATATCGGGTATGAAGACAGCCCATCAGCGATCAACAGAAAGAATAAACAATATCAGGTTACCATTACAGGATCCTTTACGGATGTAATCAGGACAAATAAGGAGAAAGCAGCAGCTATCAAGGATATTGACCAGAAAGTTGTGAATAATTATCTGAACTCCTCCGTTACAAGAGCCAAAAACAGTGAGGATGAGTCTATGGCAGAAGAGTTTACCAGTCTGCTTAAAGCAATTGCGACAGCTGTTTTCCTGATTTTCGTAGTTATGGCGGCTCAGTTTGAATCACCGAAATTCTCCCTGATGGTAATGACTACCATTCCATTCAGTTTAATCGGTTCTTTCGGATTCCTGGCAGCAGCAGGAGTTGCCATCAGCATGCCGTCCCTTTTGGGCTTCCTGATGCTGGTTGGTACTGTAGTTAATGCAGGTATCCTTTATGTGGATACAGTAAATCAGTACCGTTCATCCATGGATAAACGTACGGCCATGATCGAAGCAGGAGCCACCAGACTCCGACCTATTCTTATGACCACACTTACCACGGTAGTTTCCATGATCCCTCTTGCATTGGGAATAGGAAGCAATAGTGAGACCATGCAGGGCCTTGCGCTGGTTAACGTGGGAGGTCTGACTGCTTCTACATTACTGTCTCTCCTGATGCTTCCGGTATATTATTCCATCATGAGCGGCAAGATTGATAAGAGTGTATTGCCTGATTAAAAAACAGGGAATCAGTTCCTGCGGGATAACGGCTTCCTGTTGGAAGAAAGTGGTTTCTATATTTCAAGAAAGATATGATAAGATAAGGATAAATGACAGCATAAAATCCCAGATAAGGAGGATTAAGGATGAAAAAATGGAAACAGATTGGCGCATGTTGTCTCGCGGCAGTGCTTACTTTTTCCGGCCCGGCATACACTGCCTGGGCCGGCAGCCCGGAATTTTCAAGGACCCCTGAGGAATGGGCAAAGCTCAGGGACAATGTGATGGAATACGATGAGCTG
>CAYOCB010000014.1:0-113333 GCA_964402355.1 uncultured Lacrimispora sp. | reverse complement strand
GAAGTATAGAATGATTACCCTTAAAAAAGTTGTCTAGAAAACTGTTGACAATCCAAAATTTAGAAATGCCAATGTGTGGTGCAGGGGGGGAAGATGGGATGGAAATAGCGCGTAAAATTATAGATGGATACCACGTATATTTGAAATATGATGGATATGCTTATATGGTTCTGGAATGTATAGGTGATGATTATCATCCTTATATTTTAGATTATTTTGAAAGTGAGCTGAGTCAGGGGGTTGTTAATGTAAGTTTGATAAGTAGATTACCAGCCCAAGTACAAATAGAGTCGTCAGTTCAGATGGCAGTAACTTTTTATGACAATCCGAATATGGAAGAATATTATAGGAATTTATGGGAATCAATTTTTAAAAAGCATTCGGCAACTTCAATGTTTTCTGTCGTTATAGAATATATAAAAATTAAAGAACCCTTAGAAATTAACATGGTTCATAACTATGTAAAGTGGGCTCCTTCATCACATTTTAAGGTTAATTCTGATTTCACGTTAAAACAGGAGAGTATAGCATATTACAACATTTTTACAAAAAACAAAGCCTCTTGTTATATAAAGAAGGATATGTATGATTTATTAGTTAATAATCAGGATAAATCGGTATATGAAATAGCTGGCCTCATAGGTGGGAAAACAAAAAAATTACATGATACATTAAGTGATCTGATTAAAACATTAATGAGTCTTGAATACCAAGGAATAATTAGACAAAAAAAGTAAAGGTCAGAAGTTATAAATACTTAATGTTAACGTAAGCATGAGGTAATATAACATGAATACGCTGACATAAAACAAGAATTAATAAGATGCTTGTTTTACGAATAGCAATATTTATGCATCCTATTGATTCGGAGTTCGCCGTTTGGCTTTTGAGAGAGTTGCCAATCCTTTCAGTTCACTGACGGCGAGAAGAAGTTCAAAAGGTTTATCCACAATTATGTCATGTGGCGCATCACTAAAAATTTTGTGTTTAGTGGCTTAACCTGCTTTATACGAACGTTACAATAAGGGACTAATTGATTTTGGAAAACACGGATTGATGATGATGAAAATGGATATGTTGATGATATAAGTGGCTGGGATTTTTTGCATGATGATAATACAGTATTTGAATCACTCAATGAAGACTGTCATGGAACTTATGTTTCCGGAATTATTGCTGGACAAAAGGACGAGTCAGGAGTTATAGGGCTTGCTCCAAATGTTAAAATTTTACCACTAAAATTTATGTCTGCTGAGGGTGGAAGTACATCGAACGCTATAAGGGCAATAGAATATGCAAAAAAAATGGATGTTAAAATAATTAATTGTAGTTGGAGCGGTGACAGTTATAATGCAGCATTAAAAGATGAAATGGAAAATAGTGATATTCTCTTTTTGTGTTCTGCAGGTAATGAAGGAAAGGATATCGACAATGAACCGGTATACCCTGCTTGTTTTGATATAGATAATATTGTAACAGTAGGATCATTTGACAACTGTGGTGTTATTTCGGTGTCAAACTGGGGACAGCAAGTGGATTTAGTTGCTCCAGGTGTAAATGTGATAAGTACTTTTCCACAAAATATGTACATCTTTGCGAGTGGTACATCGGGTTCAACACCATTTGTGACAGGAGCAGCTGCATTGGCTTTAAGCATTCATCCATCATTAGCTAATAAGAAATTAGTAGCAGCAATATGTGACAGTGTTGACATAGATGAGAATAATTTTTATAATATAAAAACAGAAGGTAGATTAGATGTATGGAATTTGTTCCGGCTTCTTCAAGATGCAAATTAGTATAGGCCCAAATGTTTAAGTTAAGTTCGCATAAGATAATGAAAGCTTATTAAAAGTTGGTGTTTAATGATTAATCTTAAATAGAATTTTGAATAGGAGGAATATTCTGATGATTTTAGTGATAATTGAATTGGTGATGGCTGTATTATTCTTTATGATGGGTGTAATGTTTTCAAAATCTAATGGGAAAGGTTGCAAGTATTTGGCAGGTTATAATATTGCATCGGAGGAAGAGAGAAAGCAGTACAATGAAAAACGTATATGTAAATATATGGGGAGACAATTCCAGTTGATAGCAATGTTTTTTGTTTTAGGAGCTATAGTTGATTGGTTTTGGCCTGAGAAAGGTTATATAATAGCATTTGTATTATTTATAATGTGGCTCATTCACCACATTTATATTCGGTATAAAAAATTTGATAACATGTTTAAAATAAAATGATAATTATATTAAATTTAGATAATATATAGAGTGATTAACGTATAATTCTTATTTTAGATATTTTAAGTATCGGTGATAATTACCACCGATACTTTTGTGTTTATTGGATTCTATTCGAGACCGTTTCAAAGTCCGTGTAAACGCAAAAAACTGATATAAAATTTCAATAGTTACTTATGGGCAAGGCCATTTTTCTATGGTTCTTGCCCATGCTTGTATTATAAATCCGTTTTTGGGGTTGTCAAGTAAAACTCCCTTTTGGCAGTCTTAATACCTTGCTTTTTTACTTTTTATGATAACCGTTCTTCAAAGAATATCTCTAACTGGGAGTGTATCTGACCCCAGTCCTGACGGTGCCCTGTCCACTTTTTCGTGATGTCCATCGTTGCTAAGTACAGCATTTTTAGCAGGCTGTCATCTGTGGGAAATACAGTCTTGCTTTTGGTGACATTCCTCAACTGCCGATTAAAACCTTCTATGGCATTTGTGATGTAGATTAGCCTGCGTACTGCTTCTGGATATTTAAAATAGGTGGAAAGGTTCGCCCAGTTATCCCTCCAGGACTTTGCTATTTTGGGGTATTTCCCTCCCCATTTTCCATCAAACAAATCCAGTTCACTTATTGCGATATCTTCCGTAGGCGCTGCATAAACTCGATTTAAATCGGACATAAGCGGCTTGATATCCTTGTAGGATACAAACTTTGTTGTATTGCGAATCTGATGAATAATACACTGCTGAATTTCTGTTTCAGGAAAGACTGCCTCAATTGCCTGAGGAAACCCGCTCAGACCGTCTACGCAGGCAATCAGGATATCCCGTATTCCACGGTTTTTTAAACCGTTCATGATAGACAGCCAAAATTTCGCACTTTCATTTTCTCCAACATACATTCCCAGTACATCCTTACGTCCGTTCATATCAATGCCAATGGCGACATAGACTGCCTTTTTTATAATCCGGCCTTCATTTCTGACATGGTAATGTATCGCATCCATAAATACTACGGCATAGATTTCCTCCAGGGGCCGTTCCTGCCACTCTTTTACAATAGGAAGTATTTTGTCCGTAATTCTGCTGACCGTACTGTCTGAAATATCTACTCCATAAAGCTCCTGCATATGACTTTCAATATCACAAGTGCTCATGCCTTTGGCATACATAGAAAGGATTTTTTCCTCCATGTCCTGGGTTAAGGTATTCTGATATTTCTTTACAATCTTAGGTTCAAATTCCCCGTTACGATCACGGGGAATATCAAGCTCCATGTCTCCATAACTGGTATGCATGGTCTTAGTGTTATAGCCATTTCTGCTGTTGTCGGTATCTTTGTTCCGAAAATCATACTTGGAGTAACCCAATTCCTCCTCCATTTTGCCATCCAGGCTACCTTCCAGGATAACCGACAACATTTCTCTCACAAGAGAATTGACATCGGTTCCATTTTTAACTGGATTTTCTTTTAAGTACCCACTTACCATTTCACGCAGAGCCTGTCTTTCGGGAGACTCGTCCCTTCTTCTCTTTGCCATATAATAAAACCTCCAAACTGAGTGATTTTATTTTACATCAGTTTCAAGGTTTACACAAACTTTGGGATAGTCCCTTCTATCTGGAATGGCTCGGGAGTAATTTCCCAAACAATTCATGTTTGCTACCGCATTTTGTAAAGAATTTTAACTTGTAGAAATTTTTATGCTATGAAGTGAAAACAGAAATTCCGGGCTTTTAGATAAGCTCTTTTGCGAAATGCTTTTCTTATACTATTCCGTATAATATAACACTGACTTCGAATGTGTTACCCTTGTCTTCAAACTCGATCATTCCATTGTATTTTTTTACGACCTCTTTCACGCTGTATATGCCTATGCCGTGGCTCTGCGAATCGGCTTTACTGCTCTTATCCAATACGGCAGGTACTGCTTCTTTACTATTTGTAATCTTTAGTATCAGCATACGCTCCTTATATGCGATATTTATTGTTATTTTTCTGTTCGGCGGATGTGCCTTTTCACAGGCTTCGATTGCATTGTCAAGGAGATTGCCTACTAATAAGCCTGTTTCGCTATAATCCAAGTTCATTTGTCTAGGAACCAGTACTGATATATTACTTTCTATTCCCTTTGATTCAGCTGTTTGGATCTTACTATTCAAAATAGTATTAAATATGTTATTGCTTGTATAAATTTTTTCCTCACAGCTGTCTAGCTTTCTTATGATTCCTTTCAATTCTTCATTTGACTTTTTTTCTTTTTCGGACAGTGCAGAAAGCCCTAAAAGCTGGTTTTTAAGATTATGTTTAATTTCCTGAATTTTCCTATTGTTTTGTTCTACCACTTTAAAATATTTCTCTTTAGTCATTGCTTCCTGCAAAAGCAATTCATTCTTGTGATTATTTAACATCACAATTCCTAATTTGTGAAAAATTGTAAAGGTCAAAATACTGCTTAACAGTATCATAACGATGACTTCCAAGCATAAGAGGTCTCCAATCTCAGAATTTAGATGTTGTGCTATATAAATACATGTGCAACAGATAACAACGTTTGGTAATGGTATTAAAAATAATAGATAGCTCATTTTCGAAGAAAGTATCGGCAACTGTACATTATTCCAAATCCGGCATATTATGAAAATTATTAGAAACCGTATTATTTCACACAGTAGTACAGCAGTATTATAACCAAGATTCAGTGAAAAATATTGGCAAAGGATCTGTGTCAGCAGTAAGACTATGGGTTCTGTAACAAATCCTGTTCCAAAATAAAAAATGGGCAGCACCAAATGATATGAAAGTGAATATGAGAATGATAAACTGTATAAATATATCATACTGCAGCTAAAGAAGATGTTTATGCTTGGGTTTTGATACTGGTTTATAATTGTCAGAACTATTATACATGTTCCTAATATTGCAATTCTGGCATAGGAGTGAAACCTCCTCTTTTTGCTAAAGCACAGCAAATATTGATGCAGTATTCCAAAATCGAGTGTGTTAATAAAAAGAATGGATAAAATTCTTATCATAATTGCTCCTTTAAGAACTGCAAATGACGACGCTTGATTTCTTGCCGATATTTTCGGCCTACATATAAGACTTTGTCGTTTTTCAGAGTCAGTTTATCCCGTACCACTTCGAGAATCTCGTCAAGGTTTACAATGCATGACGTATGAATGGCAGCAAACATTTTTTTATTTAATTTCTCCCAAATCTCATCTAACGTAATATTGCACTGATAGACAGCTCCCTTATTTGTATATATGTAGGCCTTACGCCCCGATTTTTCTATGTAAGTAATTGATTGGCAAGGTATACTGTAACTGTTCTTGCGGTAACTGAATACAAAATTTACTTTAGCCATACGAAGAAAGTCTGTTGCTTTGTGCATAACCATATTAAAACGTTCATATGACAATGGCTTTAAAATGAAATCAAATGTAACAACTTCAAATACATCAAAGACATACTGGGAATAGCTCGTTAAAAAGATGATCAAGGCAAATGAAGATTCGTGGCGCAATTTTTTTGCCAATGCTAGACCGGATAAGCTTTCCATTTCAATATCAAGGATATAAATATCAAATTTAATCTGTTGTTCGGTCGTATAATGGTATAGCTCTTCTGCACTGAAGAACACTTCGTAATCAAAAAGAATGTCTTGCATATTTTCCAGATACGTCTCTACCTGTTCGACTACGGCAGGGGTATCATCACATATTGCTAGGCGTAACATAAAACTCCTTCCTTTCTGCTTTGGTTAAAAATTATTCGTCTTTACATGTTAAAAAATATTCTGCCTGAAAAAACTCGTATATGCTCATTCCGAATCTACTGCAGATTTTTCTAATGGTAGATATGGTCGGGTTAGTTCCATGGAAAATATCTATAGAAAGTGTAACTAAAATAACTTGACTTTGAAAATGGAATTTGGTTCCACTGCTGGTTTTCTTACTGTAGAAGAGTAAGCCTTAAACAACTTTGTGTAATTTAACCTTATCAAGGAAGTCCCCCGCTTCTTAAAGCGGGAGTTTGGACTTGCTTGTTTCCGTAGGAGTCAAAGCTCCTACGGAAATACCACGAAGTGGTAATAAGGTTATGCCCGATGGAGCGGGGCACGCTGTGAGCAAGTATCGAAACGGATTGCGAATATCCGTTTTGACTCCCTCCAATATGTGACTTAATAGTCGGACAGAATAATCTTTAGGAATCAGTCCATCCAAACTTAATGGCAAAAACAGTTGATATTCATCATTAAATTCGGTATGATTTTTCTTGTGTAATTGTATTATTGGCATAACTAATTATACCATTTTTTCGGATTCTGCGGAATCCGTTGTTTTATTTTTAAAATATATCTTTTTAGAATATAAAAAGTGATAGTTTCTCCACTAAAAATTAATTAGTTTTGAAACAGTCACTTTATGGTTTTCTTAGCGCACTGCTCGTAGCAAAGTAAAGTTTTAGTAAAATTTTACTTAATATATTGACGATGGAAAAATCGGCATATATAATGAAATTTGAAAGGTGAGGATATAGATTATGGCTACTATTAAAGAGATTTCACAGCTTGCGGAGGTTTCTATTGCAACGGTATCACGGGTGCTCAATCAGGATGATACCTTAGCGGTGAGTCCGGAGGTGAAAAAAAGGATATTTAAAATTGCTCACGAGCTGAAATATGTCCCACCCAGGATGCGTCATACGCAGAAAGAAAGAGGAATTGTCATAGGAGTGGCTGACTGGCATATTATCCGCAAGGACAGGACCAATATCAGGATATCTTCTCTGGACCTGATTGTGAAGTCCATGTCGGGGAAGAATGATGTGCGGTTTGAGCGGATGGATAAGAACAGTCCGGGGCAATACGATGGAATCATTGCGTTCGGTGTGTTTTCCGGGGAAGAGATGGAGTATCTGCGGATGCAGAGCTATGCCATTGTATTCATCAATTCGGATCCCAAGGACTATGAATACGACAGCATTGTTATGGATTTTAACAAGGGAATCCATGAAATGCTGGATTATCTCATGGACCGGAAAAAGTATTTGAGCGTCGGCTACATCGGCGGGCTTTATGAGGAAGGCCAGGTGAAGATCGGCTATCGGCGGCTTCAGGGAATCCGGACCGCTTTTACCCAGAGGGGCTATTATGAGGAGGATAATTTCTTCATAGGCGATATCAGCCGGGAAAGCGGTTATTCACTGGCAAGACAGGCGGTCGAATCCGGGCATCTTCCTGAGGCAGTGCTGCTTGGCAGCGAGGAGGTGGCAGAAGGGGCGCTGGAAGCGTTCCAGGATGCGGGCCTCCGGGTGCCGAAGGATGTGGCTGTGGTGATCTATAAGGATATCGAGACCCTGGAATCTAAATGGCCGACCTATACCAAGGTGCGGATGTTTCCGGATATCGTATGGCAGACGGCAATCAAGCTTTTATTGGAACAGATCCAGGAAGGCCGCAAGGACAATATGACAATTTATCTCCCAACGAAGTTAGAAGTCGGGGACAGCGCGTAATGACCCATGACCCCAAGAACCGATGAATTACACGAAAAGGAGAGCAGTATGAAAAAAACAGTTTCTGTATTAATGGCAGCAGCACTCTGTGCAGCTATGATCGGTGGGTGCTCCGGCAGCAGCCAGACCGGAACTACAACTGCGGCAGAGAAGGAAAGTGCAACGTCTGCAGCAGGAGAAACCACTCAGGCAGAGGCATCGACAGAAGCAAAAGCGGAGAACAAGAAGATCGGCAAGTTAAACGTATACTTTGTTCCTTCCAGAGAGCCGGAGGAGATCGTAACCGCTACAGAACCTTTAAAAGACATGCTGAAGACAGAGTTAGGAAAAGAAGGCTATGATATCGGCGAGGTAGTGATCACCGTCGGTACCAGCTATGAAGCGGTTGGAGAGGCACTTTCTGCAGGAACCGCTGATATCGGATTTATTCCGGGCGGAACCTATGTCCTTTATGATGACGGAGCAGAAGCACTCCTTACAGCGACCAGAGACGGATTAAGCAAAAATTCAGATTCAGCAAAGGACTGGAATGACGGAAAGGCTACAGAGCCAACCAAGGATCAGGCTACATCATACCGGGCACTTATTATTGCAGGGCCTTCCGAAAAGGGACAGGAACTGGCTGCTAAGGTGAACAATGGACAAGAGCTTACCTTTGAAGACCTGGACAGTGCGAACTGGAGCGTAATGTCATCCTCTTCATCGGCAGGCTATATATATCCATCCTTATGGCTTCTGAAAAACTTTAATAAGAATATTTTAAATCTTACCCATGCCGTACAGTCAGATTCTTATGGCAGCTCATTTGCCAGACTTGCCTCCGGCCAGGTAGATGTTCTCTGTACCTATGCGGATGCCCGCAGGGACTATGTGGATAAATGGAATTCCGAATACGGAAGAACCGGTTCCATCTGGGAAGAGACAAATGTGATTGGTGTCACACCTCCAATTTATAATGATACGATCAGCGTAAGCAAGACCTCCAAAATTATGGATGATGATTTCAAGATGGCTGTACAGGATGCATTTATCAGCATCGGAAACACGGAAGAAGGTAAAAAAGTCATCGCTATCTATGGCCACATGGGATATCAGCCTGCAAACGATTCAGATTATGATAACGAGCGTGCGGCACAGAAGATGATTAAAGAATTAAATGCAAATAAATAATACATACAGGCTGTGGAGGCGTCGTGAACTGGAAATTTGCGGCGCCTTTGCTGTTATGCCGGGAAATGGGGGAAAGAAAATATGATTGAATTTCATCAGGTGGGTAAAACCTATCCCAATGGCTTTGAAGCCTTAAAAGATATCAGCCTGAAAATAGAGCAGGGGGAATTTGTGGCGATTATCGGGCTTTCCGGTGCGGGAAAATCCACCCTTCTTCGGACCATCAACCGCATGCATGATATTACGGAAGGGACTCTGACTGTGAATGGCACCAATGTGATGCAGCTGAAGGGAAAACAGCTGCGCCGCTTCCGCCGTAAGATCGGCATGATTTTCCAGTCCTTTAATCTGGTGACCAGAACTCGTGTCATTAATAATGTTCTCATGTCAAAGGTACCGGAGCTGCCGTTTTTTAAAGCATTATTCGGTATTTTTCCAAAAAAGGATAAGCTGGAAGCTTTAGAGGCCCTGGATAAGGTAGGAATCCTTGATAAAGCTTTTGTCCGTGCGGACCAGTTATCCGGCGGCCAGCAGCAGAGAGTCGCCCTGGCAAGGACACTTGCCCAGAATCCGGAGATCATTCTGGCGGATGAGCCGGTAGCTTCCTTAGACCCGGTTACAGCAAAGCAGGTCATGGGAGACTTCTTAAGGATCAACAAGGAGATGAATATTACCATTCTGTTAAACATCCACCACGTAGATCTGGCACTCCAGTATGCAAGCCGTGTCATTGGCATCAGGGAGGGCAGGATCGTATACGATGGTCCGGCTTCTAAAGTGACACAGGATATTCTAAATGGGATTTATGAAGGGAAAGATGAACAGGAGGCAGCGGGATGAGCATATATGACAAGATATTTCCACCCAGGAAAATAGAATTGTTAAGTGGAAAGGCCGTATATAAACCGGCGTCCCGGCTTCCTCTGATTGCTGTGATCCTGGTGTTTTTAACGGTGCTTTCGGTGAAAGTCACAGGCTTTGATATGAGCGTTCTGCTGGAAAGGGGATACCAGTTCTTCGTTATCCTTGGAATGATGGTGCCTCCGGCACTTTCCTACAGCTCACAGGTATGGCAGCCATTGTTCGATACGGTGAAAATGTCTCTTCTTGGTACCATAATCGGAGCTGTGACGGTTATTCCCTTTGCAATGGCCGCTTCTACAAATATTATCAAAAGCTCTGCAGTGGTAAGTATCCTGCGGCTGTTTTTAAGTATTGTAAGAACGCTGCCAACTCTTGTTACAGCCTTAATTGCGACCTATGTGTTCGGTCTTGGCACCCTGGCAGGGACCACGGCTATTGCGGTATTCACCTTTGCCTATATGGGTAAGATTCTGTACGAAGAGATTGAGACTGCGGATATGGGTGCTTTTGAAGCCATGGAAGCCATTGGGGCCACCAGGGTACGTGCCTTTGTGAGTGCCATCATTCCCCAGGTGCTTCCTTCTTACCTTTCAAACGGGCTGTTCTGTTTTGAAGGGAATGTCCGCTATGCTGCCATCCTGGGGTATGTAGGCGCAGGCGGTCTGGGACTGATTCTTAATGAAAAGCTGGGCTGGAGAGAATATCAAAGTGTCGGCATGATTCTAATCATGCTGTTTGTTACTGTTTTTCTGATTGAGACGGTGAGCCGGTACTGCCGCCGTAAGCTTGTTTAAGGGGGATGACTGATGAATAAACAGATTGAAAAGGCATATGCAGAGCGTCCCGGAAACACGGTTTACAAGATTACGGTTTCTGCCATTGTCCTGCTGCTTATAGTATGGTCAGGTTCTGCCGTGGATTTTTCAGGCGGGGGATTCAGCGGAATACAGATTGCCGGGAATATTTTAAACGGAATCGTTCATCCGGATACAAAATTACTGTTTAATCTGACCCTGCAGGGAGTTCCCTATCTTCTTCTGGAGACTGTCTGTATTGCATTTTTAGGAACTCTTGTGGGGGCATTTCTTGCTATACCCCTCTCCTTTTTATCAGCCTCAAATCTGATGCCTGCACCGATTGCTTATGTAAGCCGCCTGGTGATCATGGCGGTCCGTACCATTCCGGCCTTTGTCTATGGCCTGATGTTCATCCGTGTCAGCGGACCGGGAGCTTTTACCGGCCTTTTGACCATGTCCGTCTGTTCCATTGGCATGGTGTCCAAGATGTATATTGAAGCAATCGAAGATCTGGATACCAGGATACTGGAATCTTTAGATGCCTGTGGATGCAGTACATATCAGAAGATACGCTACGGCATCCTGCCACAGCTGATTCCCAACTTTGCTTCTACGGTCATTTACCGGTTTGACATTAATTTAAGGGATGCCACGGTACTTGGTCTGGTTGGGGCCGGAGGTATTGGCGCACCTCTGATCTTTGCCATGAACGCCTACCGGTGGAATGAAGCCGGAGCCATATTGGTGGGACTGGTGGTGCTGGTTCTGCTGGTAGAATACATATCTACCAGGATCCGGGTAAAGCTGGCAAGGGGGTGAGAGGTTGGAGAAACAGGCAAAAATTTATTACACCTCGGATGTTCACGGATATCTGTTTCCCACCTCTTACGGGGATAAGGAAGAACGGCCCATGGGCCTTTTAAACTGCATTTCCAACTTTAAAAAGGATGGGAATACCCTGATCTTTGACGGAGGGGATACGCTGCAGGGGGCGCCTATGGCTTCCTATATTAACACACAGGGGAGAGAGATTCTTAAGAAAGATCCTATAGCCGGAGTATTCAATTGGGCGGGTTATGATGCCGTTGTACCAGGCAATCATGATTTTAACTTTGGCTATGAGCGGCTTTCCCAATATTATCAGGCCCTTCATGGATTTCCTCTCTGTGCAAATGCCATTGATTCAGAGGGCAGTACCCGGATATCGGCAAGTCATGTATTTACCCTGGAAAACGGGCTCCGGATAGGAGTGGCCGGCGTTGTGACAGATTATGTAAATGTCTGGGAGCAGCCGGAGCATATGGAAAAGATCCGGATTACCGATGCGTTCACTGCAGCGGCCAGGGAACTTGAGCAGCTGAAAACCAGGGCAGACGTTACCATCTGTATCTATCACGGAGGCTATGAATGTGATCTGAATACAGGAAAGGTGTTAAGTACCAGTCATGAAAATGTGGGATACCGCATTTTAAAAGAGCTGGATTTTGATATTCTGCTGACCGCTCACCAGCATATGTCTGTCCCGGGAAGAGATGTGTCCGGTACCCATACCCTGCAGCTGACCGCCAATGCCGTGGAATATGCCCGGCTGGATGTAAGACTTGAAGACGGGAAGGTGAAAGTCCAGTCGTCCATCTGCCCAGCCGGACCGTATCATGATACAGAGCCTTATCATTCTTTACTTCCATTGGAAGAGGCAGTACAGGAATGGCTGGATAAGGATATCGGCCGTTTAAAGGAATCGGTTCCTGTAAAGGATAAACTTCATATGGCCCGGTACGGGTCGGCTGTAGCTGACTTTTTCAATCAGGTGCAGCTTAACTATTCAGGTGCGGATATTTCCTGTATCGGGCTTGGAAATTCTCCGATCGGGCTGCCGGAACGGGTTACCATGCGGGATCTGGTCCGGGTATATCCCTTTTCCAATACCCTTGTGGTCCTGGAGGTGGATGAAACCGTACTTCGCAAGGCCCTGGAGCGGTGTGCAGGGTATTTTACCTTACAGGCCGGAACCATAGGGATATCAGAAGAGTTTTTAAAGCCGAAAATTGAGCATTATAATTATGACTATTTTGCAGGCATTACCTTTAAGGTTAATTTAAAAAAGCCTGCAGGCAGCCGGGTGGAAACGGTTTTGTATAAGGGAGAGCCACTGGCAGGCCGTTCCTTAAGCCTTTGCATGAGCGATTACCGGGCCAGCGGTACCGGCGGCTATGAAGCATACAGGGAATGCAGGGTCTTAAAGCAGATTGGTACAGAGGTTCCCCAGATGGCTCTGGACTATTTAAAAAAGCATCCTGTGGTGGAAATTAAGAAAAACGGCGGAATGATAATACTGTAAAGAAAATCCATGTATAACCTCAGGTTATAAAAACCATACAAATTAAATATATAGGAAATGGAAAAATTTTCTTGATTTTCTAAATGCAAAGTGATAAACTCCTTTTCAACAAGAATAATACTGAAAAAACGATGACTGGGATATGTCATAGCTCCACCCCACATTCCTTTACAGAGAGCCGCCCGGCTGGTGGAAAGGGCGCAGAGGAAGGAGCATGATCTCACCCAGGAGTTCCGGGCTGAAACGTTTCCCGACAGGAAGCAGGATTAGGCCAGGACGGAGTCTTTCCGTTAACGAAGAGCTGCTGCCCGACAGGCGGCAGATTTAAGTGGCTGCGTTTGCGCAGCAAACAGAGTGGTAACGCGGATTGAATCATTCGTCTCTGCATCATATGGTGCAGGGGCGTTTTTTTTCGGCAAATCTGGTGACATGGAATCTGGGGATCGTGTCGAAGTATAAAAGGAGTGAGAGTATGAATGGTTTAACAATGATGCTGCTTGCGGTAATCGTATTAGGCGGCGCTTACTTAATCTATGGCAGATATCTTGCCAGAAAATGGGGAATAGACCCCAATGCGAAAACACCTGCTTACGAAATGGAGGATGGTGTGGATTATGTTCCTGCCGACACCAACGTTGTTTTCGGCCACCAGTTTGCCTCCATCGCAGGGGCTGGTCCCATAAACGGACCGATTCAGGCCGCAATGTTCGGCTGGCTTCCGGTTATGCTCTGGATCTTACTGGGCGGCGTGTTCTTCGGAGCGGTGCAGGATTTCTCTTCCATGTATGCCTCAGTAAAGAATAAGGGACGTTCCATCGGATATATTATTGAGCTTTACATTGGAAAACTGGGAAAGCAGTTATTCCTTTTGTTTACCTGGCTGTTTTCCATTCTTGTGGTAGCGGCATTTGCAGATATCGTAGCTGGAACCTTTAACGGCTTTTCAGCTGAAGGGGCGGCCATACCGGCTAATGGAGCCGTTGCCGCTACATCCCTGTTATTCATTGCATTTGCGGTAGCACTTGGATTTTTCTTAAAATACACAAGATTCGGAAAAGCAGTAAATACTGTGACTGCAATTGTTTTACTGTTTCTGGCGGTAGGCCTGGGATTGTCATTTCCGGTATACATTCCCCAGAGCACATGGCTGGTTTTCGTATTCATTTATGTGATCATTGCCTGTGTGACACCGGTATGGGCACTTTTGCAGCCTCGTGACTATCTGAACAGCTATCTGCTGATCGCCATGATTGCGGGGGCTGTTCTGGGGATTTTTGTTTACAATCCATCCATGAATCTGCCATCCTTTACCGGATTCAAGCTGGTTGGTGCCAATGGATCTGTTTCGTATCTGTTCCCCACCCTGTTTGTCACCATTGCATGCGGAGCAGTTTCAGGATTCCATTCGCTGGTTTCTTCGGGCACCGCATCCAAGCAGATCAAGAATGAAAGAAATATGCTGCCGGTTTCCTTCGGTGCCATGCTTCTGGAAAGCCTGCTGGCAATCACCGCATTGATAGCCGCAGGGTTCGTAGCTACAAGTGAGGGCCTTCCGAAAGGTACGCCGCCCCAGCTTTTTGCAAAGGCAATTGCTATTTTCTTAACCAGTCTTGGCCTTCCGGAATCGGTATGCTATACACTCATTACCTTGTCCATTTCCGCATTTGCCTTGACCAGCCTGGATTCTGTAGCCCGCGTCGGACGTATTGCGTTCCAGGAGTTTTTCACCGATGATTCCGTGGCGCCGGAAGACAGAAGCCCGTTAAGCAGAATTCTGACCAACAAATATTTTTCCACAGGCCTGACACTGATTCTTTGCTATGCCCTGTCCAGGGCCGGATATGCAAGTATCTGGCCGCTGTTCGGTTCAGCGAATCAGCTGCTGTCTGCATTGGCATTAATTGCCTGCGCCGTATTCTTAAAGAAAACCAACCGGCAGGGCTTTATGCTTTGGGGGCCTATGGTCATCATGCTGGGGGTTACCTTTACTGCATTGGGACTTAAGATCAGGGACCTGATTGCTGCGCTTTCCGGAAAATTCGTGTTTGGAAATGCTCTGCAGCTTGTTTTTGCAGTACTTCTTCTGGTTTTAGGCGTAGTGGTTGCCATAGAAGGATTAAAAAAATTAGTTGGCAAAGAGACCGAAAAAGAAAAAGGAATTAAGAAAGAAAAGAATGTTTTGGCATAGTTTTACTTAATTTTATTAAAGTGCGAAGACAGCCTGTTTAAGCGGTTTTAGGCAGGTTGTCTTTTTTTATTGGCAAAAAACACCATGCAAACTTTAAAAAATTACTTGACAAAACGCGAATCATGTATTAATCTAGCAGTGGTATTTATAAAGTTAACTATAAGGCAAAGAAGCCATAGCTGTGTGCGATTTACGTACATAGTTATGGCTTAATTTTTTTGACTCAAAATTTTAAGAAAGAGGTGCTTTTTGTGGATCACGGAGATGTTTCATGGATGCTTATAAGCTCCGCGCTCGTATTACTTATGACCCCGGGACTTGCATTTTTTTACGGTGGTATGGTAAAACGAAAAAGTGTTGTAAACACGATGATGTCCTCCGCTATTATGATGGGGATTGGATCAGTTATGTGGGTTTTAATCGGATTTTCCCTTTCCTTTAGCGGAGACATCGGAGGTGTCATCGGGAACCTTAAATGGTTCGGACTTCATTTTGATACCTTAACAGATGTCACCCATCCTTATCCGAATACGCTGATATTTGCAATCTTTCAGATGATGTTTGTGATTATTGCACCGGCACTTATCACCGGAGCAGTTGCAGAGCGTATGAAATTTTCTTCTTTGGCAATCTTTATGGCAATTTGGTCTTTGATTGTTTACTATCCCCTGGCCCACATGGTATGGGGAGGAGGCTTTTTATTCCAAATCGGTTCCATTGATTTTGCCGGAGGTGACGTGGTTCACATCAGTTCCGGTGTGAGTGCACTGGTGCTTTCTATTTTTCTTGGAAAAAGGAAAAATTTAGGAAAAGCTCCGTATCACCCTCATAATGTTCCGTTTGTATTTTTGGGAGCATCCCTGCTGTGGTTTGGCTGGTTCGGATTTAATGCAGGAAGCGCTTTGGGAGCCAATGAACTGGCGGCTCATGCATTTATGACAACCAATACAGCAGCAGCATCTGCTCTTCTTTCCTGGGTTCTCATTGAGGTGATCAAAAACGGAAAGCCTACACTGGTAGGAATCTCTACCGGACTTGTAATTGGTTTGGTTGCCATCACGCCGGGAGCGGGTTTTGTTCCCATCTGGGCATCGATTATAATCGGAGCACTTGTAAGCCCGATCTGCTATTTCTTTATCAGCGTAGTCAAACCAAAGTTTCATTATGATGATGCTCTTGATGTATTTGGCTGCCACGGAATCGGTGGTATCTGGGGCGGAATTGCAACTGGTATTTTTGCCAGTACAGACATCAACTCGGCTGTGCCGTGGAATGGGCTGATATACGGAGAAGCAACCTTATTTTTACGCCAGATTGCGGCAATTGCAATTACCATTGTCATTGCCATAGCCGGAACGCTTGTTGCAGCTGGTATCGCTTCTCTTATCACCAAAGGAATCAAGGTTTCAAGCCGGGCAGAAGTGATCGGTCTTGATACTTCGGAGCATGGAGAAACCGCTTATCCTGCATTTAATGGAATGGATTAAGAAAGGGGATTGCTGTATGAAGAAAATTGAAGCATATATCCGGCCGGAAAAGCTTGAGGATATAAAGGAAATTATGGATGAACTGCATTTAAACGGTTTAAGCATCATGCAGGTAATGGGGTGCGGAAACCAGAAGGGCTGGACGGAGTTCGTCCGGGGAGCAGAGGTGGATTATAATTTCCTGACAAAAATAAAAATTGAGATGGTAGTTGCAGATGATCAGGTAGAAGCTGTCATTTCTTTAATTAGTAAGAAGGCGTACACCGGAGAATATGGTGACGGAAAGCTTTTTATTTCCGATATACAGGATGCGGTAAGGATCCGGACCGGAGAACGGGGCGAAGAAGCGATAAAATAATCCAGATATCAATAAGGCGGTAAGATTGGCAAGACCAGTTTTACCGCCTTATTTTATGATAAAAGGACCTTTTTATGACAGGAATTATGAGGATCAGGATTGGCTGCCATTGAAATGAAGAAAAATAATGGGTATAATATATAGTAGTTTTATTGGAAATTTTTAGGAGGAAAGGTCAAACGGAGGAGTTATGGGCATCAGGGTTGTAGTTGTAGATAATTCAGAGGAACTGTTAGTGAAACTGACAGGAATATTAAAAGGTATGGAAGAAATAGAGGTGTGCGGCAGTTTTTCAGAAGCCATAACAGCCATGCAGTATATAAAAGAGCATCAACTGGATCTGGTATTTTCAGACGTTGTAATGCCGGATATCAGTGGGATCACTCTGGCATCAAAGATATATGAACTCAAAAATCCGCCGGAGGTTGTACTTTTATCCGGGATTCCGGGGTTTTCCCTGGAGGCGTGGAAGATACGGGCTTTCGGATTTATTGTAAAACCTTATACCAAGGCACAGATTGTAAAAATGGTTGACCGGTATCTGAGTGAAAAGGGCGGAAAGTCCTGAGACAGAATTTATTGGACTAACCCTGTTGACTATGTTATAATAAAAAGATAGTGAAAAAGGAACCCTTTTTTCCATAAGGAGAACGATATGAAGGAAAAGTTCAAAATAAGGGGACAGCTGAGGACCTATATGCAGTGGCCGCTTTATTTAAGCGCACTGTTGATTGCTGCTAATGTGGCGATTGGTGCTGTAAGCGTAAAGGCGGGCATCATCATGGCAGTTTTCACGCTTGTATATATCGGCATAGCAGTCTGGCTTTATACTTACAGAAGGAAACGCCTGTTAAGCGGTCTTGTGGAATTTTCTGTAGATTATTCCTGGATGCAGAAGCAGCTGCTTACCGAACTGGAGCTTCCATATGGAATTGCGGATGAAAGCGGCCGGCTTCTCTGGGGAAATACTGCATTCGCCGAGGTACTGGGGGAAGAAAAGCCTATAAAGACCGCAAGAAAAAACCTCATGGCCATTTTTCCGGAGATTACGAAGGAAGCTTTGAATCTGAAGGAAGGTACTGCGGTTCTTCATACAACGTGTAATGATCGGAAATACCAGATTCAGCTGAAGGCTGCCTATATGAATGAGCCAAAGGAAGTGATTGCTGATGCCATTGGTATGGAAGCGGCCGGACAGATTCTGATTGCGGTCTATCTTTTTGATGAGACGGAAATCCTTACCTATAAGCAGATGGTGGATGACCAGAAGATGGTTGCCGGTCTTATTTATCTGGATAATTATGACGAGGCGCTGGAAAGTGTGGAAGAAGTGCGCCGTTCCCTGCTGACCGCACTCATTGACAGGAAGATTACCAAATATATCAGCAATATGAATGGCATCGTAAAGAAGCTGGAAAAGGATAAGTATTTCATCGCTATTAAGCAATGCTGCATAGCGGAACTCAAGGAAAACCGTTTCTCTATTCTGGAAGAGGTAAAAACCGTCAACATCGGCAATGAGATGGCGGTTACCTTAAGCATCGGTCTGGGTATGAACGGGGAAAGCTATTACAGGAATTATGATCTTGCAAGAATAGCCATAGACATGGCCCTGGGACGGGGCGGCGACCAGGCGGTTATAAAGGATGGCGAACGGATCCAGTATTTCGGAGGCAAGGCCCAGCAGGTGGAGAAGACCACCCGTGTAAAGGCCCGTGTAAAGGCCCATGCCCTCAGGGAACTGATGGAGACAAAGGACAGACTCTTAATCATGGGACACCGGCTGACCGATATCGATTCCTTTGGCGCCGCAGTAGGCATTTACCGCATTGCTACGGCTTTGGACAAGAAAGCCAATATTGTAATTAATGAAGTGACGACTACGGTTCGTCCAATGATGGACCGTTTTGTGGGAAATCCCGATTACCCCGACGATCTGTTCTTAACAGGGGCAAAGGCTGCGGATCTGGTGGATGCCAATACCCTTCTGGTAGTGGTGGATGTAAACCGCCCCAGTATTACAGATGAGCCGGAGCTTCTGCGTCTGGTTAAGACCATTGTGGTGCTGGACCACCACCGGCAGAGCAGTGAGATCATTGACAATGCGGTTCTTTCCTATGTGGAGCCTTATGCTTCCTCTGCCTGTGAGATGGTAGCGGAAGTACTGCAGTACATCGCAGACGGCATTAAGGTTAAATCGGCAGAAGCAGATGCCCTGTATGCAGGAATCGTGATCGATACCCATAATTTTACCAACCAGACAGGAGTCAGGACCTTTGAGGCGGCTGCATTCTTAAGGAGAAACGGCGCTGATGTGGTCCGGGTACGGAAGCTGTTCCGTGATGATTTAAATGATTATAAAGCAAAAGCCGAAGCTGTCCGGGAGGCAGAGATTTTTGAGGGCTGTTTCGCCATCAGCGTATGCCCTTCAGAAGGAACCGGAAGCCCTACGGTTGTCGGGGCACAGGCGGCAAACGAGCTGCTTGATATAGCAGGAATCAAGGCATCTGTGGTAATGACATATTATAATCATACGGTATATTTAAGCGCCCGTTCCATTGATGAGGTCAATGTTCAGGTCATGATGGAAAAACTGGGAGGCGGAGGACACCGTACCATTGCAGGCGCACAGCTATCCGATGTCAGTATTGAAGAAGCGAAAACCCGTGTAAAAGCGGTTATTAAAGAGATGTTAGAGAAGGGAGACATATCATAATGGAAGTTGTACTATTAGAAGATGTAAAAGCACTGGGAAAAAAGGGACAGATCGTTAAGGTTAATGACGGATATGCAAGAAATTTTATTCTCCCGAAAAAACTGGGTATCGAAGCAACGCCAAAGAATTTAAATGACTTGAAGCTTAAGAAAGCTAATGAAGAAAAGATAGCGGCAGAACTGTTAGAAGCAGCGAAGGAACTGGCAGCCAAGCTGGGTGAAGCCTCTGTCACCCTGTCCATCAAGGCAGGAGAGGGCGGAAAAGCCTTTGGTTCTGTATCAGGAAAAGAGATTTCCGCTGCCATTCAAAGCCAGCTTGGATATGATATTGACAAAAAGAAACTGGTCCTTCCGGAGCCGCTTAAGACATTCGGTTCCCATGAAGTTCCTGTAAAACTTCATAAGGATGTAACTGCAAAGCTGATTGTTAAGGTAGAGGAGAGCTAGGAGGCATGAATATGGATGATGCCCTGATCAAACGGGTGCTCCCTCACAGCATAGAGGCAGAGCAGTCCGTCATCGGTTCCATGCTGATGGACCGGGATGCAATCATCGCGGCTTCCGAGATCGTTACAGCAGGAGATTTTTACCAGCACCAGTATGGCGTCATGTTTGAAGCTATGCTGGAGCTTTTTAATGAGAATAAGCCAGTGGATCTGGTAACGCTTCAGAACCGTTTAAAGGAGAAGGATGTACCCCCTGAGGTTTCCAGTCTGGATTTCGTCCGGGACATCATCACAACGGTTCCCACTTCCGCCAATGTAAAATCCTATGCAGGCATTGTCCGGGATAAAGCAGTTTTAAGGCGGCTGATCAAGGTGAATGAAGACATTGCCAATACCTGTTACGCTGGAAAAGAACCTCTGGAGACCATTCTGGGAACCACGGAAAAGACTATATTTGATTTACTGCAGAACCGGAATTCCGGAGATTTCGTTCCTATCCGCCAGGTAGCTATGAACGTCCTGGAAAAAATCGAAGAGGCTTCAAAAAACCAGGGAACCGTAACAGGAATACCAACAGGATTTATCGACCTGGATTATAAGACTTCTGGTCTGCAGCCTTCCGATTTTGTCTTAATCGCCGCCCGCCCTTCCATGGGTAAGACGGCTTTTGTACTGAATCTAGTAGATCACATAGCCGTTAAAAAAGGCCTGCCCGCCATGGTATTCAGTCTGGAGATGTCAAAGGAACAGCTGGTAAACCGAATGCTTGCCATGGAATCCAATGTAGATTCCCAGAAGCTGAGGACCGGAACCCTGTCCGATTCTGACTGGGATGCCGTAGTGGAAGGTATCGGTGTGATCGGCAATTCCAAGCTGATCATAGACGATACCCCCGGAATCTCCATCATGGAGCTGCGCTCCAAGTGCCGTAAGATGAAACTGGAATATGGGCTTAACGTAGTCATCATCGACTACCTGCAGCTGATGAGCGGAAGCGGAAAAGGCGGGGACAACCGCCAGCAGGAAATCTCAGAGATCTCCAGGTCCTTAAAGGCCCTGGCAAGAGAATTAAATGCACCCGTCATTGCCTTATCCCAGTTAAGCCGTGCCTGTGAGACAAGACAGGACCATCGCCCCATGCTCTCCGACTTAAGAGAATCCGGAGCCATTGAACAGGATGCTGACGTGGTCATGTTCTTATACCGTGATGATTATTATAATAAAGATACAGATATGCCTAATATTGCAGAAGTAATCATAGCGAAGCAGCGAAACGGTCCCATAGGAACAGTAAATCTGGTCTGGAGACCAGAGTATACGAAGTTTGCAAACATGGCCAAGCAATAAACAGGATAGAATAAAAGACAGGCTGCCGCACCAGCTGATTAAAATTGCTATGCTTCCTTCTAAGCAAACAAGTTTTTATTAGTTCACTTGTCTGCCGGGAGGGAAGCATAGTATATTATATTACCAGAAGCTGAACCCATAACCAGGCATGACCGCTTAAAGAAAGCGTATATCAGGGTTTTGCTGATTCTATATAATCATAATCCCCTTGTTTATAATTCTTTGGAGAAATCCCTACTACTTTCTTAAATATTCTTGAAAAATAGTATTGATCCTGATAGCCAAGATCTTGTGCTACTTCATATATATACTTATCTGTAGTTCGAAACAGTTTGCAGGCTTCTTTCATTTTCAGGTTGATATAAAATTCCATGGGAGAATGCTGGGTGTATTTCTGAAAGATTGAGTTTAAGTAACTTTTTGAAAGTTCAAACTCCTGAGTTACCTGCTCCAGTGTGAGATTTTCCCGCAGGTGTTTATACATATACCGGATAATGATTGTCACAAGTTTATTCTGCTGTACAGTGGTATCAGATTTTTCCCTGTGATAGGTCTCTGCCATGATCAGTGACAGCACCTGGGAAATGTAGATAAAGTTACCCAATGTATAATTTCCCTCAAGGACCCTGAATAACAACTCAAACAAAAACATCATACGGTTTGTTGAATTATCGGATTGGAAATGTACGATCCGGCATTCATCCAAGGGAAAATATTGTGTATCTTCTCCTTTAAAATGCACCCACAATATACTCCATGGATTATCTTCAACGGTATAATAGCTGTGACCCTGAAATCTTGGAATGCAGAACGCTTCATTTTCATGGAGCATATATTGATTTCCGTTAACATGAATCATGCCGCTTCCACCTGCGCAGTATATTAATATATATTCTTCAATGCCATCCTTTCGTTCCCTGTAATGGTGCTTTGCGCATGGAAAAAATCCAACATCTGTTAAGTATAACCGTCTCACCTGAGGGTGTTTCGCATAATCCTGAAATGTCTCTGTAGGGATGATAATCATTCTTTCCCCTTTAAATCCATCCATCTTTTTATTATCAAATATATTCATACCGGCAGTGTAGCACGTTTGTGCAATTTTGTCCATCATTTATCACGATAGGCCATTTTATCCATCTTATTTCCTGTGCTAGAATGATCTTATAAATTCAATGTAATTGTACCCGCAGACTAATTTTGTATGAAAAGGAGATAATGATATGACACCAGCAGCTCCGGTAAAAGTATGGGAGGAACCTTTTGCCATTCCTACCTATAAAGTATATCCTCCTGAGAAAAGCCCCCTGTTTATAGAAAAAAGGGCCTATCAGGGCAGTACAGGAAAAGTATATCCCTTTCCTGTGACAGAAAAGATTTCAGATAAATTGGAAGAAGTAAATTACCAGGCGGTTTTTCTTGAGAACGAGTATTTAAAGGTGATGATTCTGCCTGAACTCGGAGGCCGCATTCAGCGTGCCTATGACAAAACCAACGGATATGATTTTATCTATTATAATCACGTGATTAAGCCTGCATTGGTTGGACTGACCGGTCCATGGATTTCAGGAGGTATTGAGTTTAACTGGCCCCAGCATCATCGGCCGTCTACTTACTCACCAGTGGACTATGTTCTGAGTCATAAACCGGATGGTTCCTGTACCGTTTATCTGAGTGAAACAGATAAGATGTACGGAACCAAAGGCATGGCTGCAATCACACTTTATCCCGGCAAGTCCTATATAGAGATTAAAGGTCAGCTTTATAACAATACAGATTTTCCCCAGTCCTTTCTATGGTGGGCCAATCCTGCAGTTCCTGTGAATGATCATACATTCTCCGTATTTCCTCCGGATGTAAATGCAGTAATGGATCACGGTAAGCGGGCGGTTTCAACCTTTCCGATCGCTACAGGAGAATATTATAAATATGATTATTCTGCGGGAATCGATATTTCCAGATATAAGAATATTAAGGTGCCAACCTCTTATATGGCAGCCAGTTCCGCGTTTGATTTCATCGGAAATTATGACGAAAAAGTGGGTGCAGGGCTGATTCATGTAGCAGACCATCATATTTCTCCAGGCAAAAAACAATGGACTTGGGGGAATGGAGATTTCGGGAGAATCTGGGACAGAAACCTGACGGATACTGATGGTCCTTATATTGAGCTGATGACGGGGGTCTTTACGGATAACCAGCCTGATTTTACATGGATGAAACCTTTTGAAGAGAAAACCTTTGTTCAGTACTTTATGCCGTATAAAGGTGTGGGCAGAGTGAGCAATGCCACTAAGAAAGCAGTGCTTGGCATAACGGAGACCGGCAAAGGCAAGGCTGTTCTCAAGGTTTATGCCACCGGTGTTTATCCGGATGCCATAATACGTGTTACACAGAATGCACAAATCATATTCGAAAGCATCATTAATTTATCTCCAGCTGACTATTTTGAAACTGCCTTTCCTTTTACCGGTAAGTTGACAGACTGCACCGTGACTGTATTGTGGGATAAAGAAGTATTGCTCAATTATCAGGTTTATAAGAAAGAGCTGAAACCCATACCGGAACCCGCTGAAGGTATGAAAGCTCCTCAGGATATGAGATCCCTTGAAGAACTCTATCTGGCTGCCGTACATCTGGAACAGTACCGGCATGCCGCCTATGAACCGGCAGATTACTATAGGGAAGGGTTAAAGAGAGATGCTTCGGATATCCGGCTTAACAATGGGTACGGTCTGCTGCTGCTAAAGAGGGGACATATTAAAGAAAGTATAAATTATTTCCGTGCGGCAATTCAAAAACAGACATGGAAGAATCCAAATCCAAAATGGGGCGAATGTTATTTTAACCTGGGGATCGCACTGGAAGCTGACGGCCAGGCTGATGAAGCCTATGATGCATTTTTTAAATCAACATGGTGCGCAGAGACACAAAGTTCCGGTTTCTATTGGCTTGCCTGTATTGCTGCACGTAAAAATGAATATGAGAAAGCTTTGGAATTCATTGAAAAATCACTGGTTTATCATTGGCATAATATGAAAGCCCGTACCTTAAAGGCAGCGCTTCTCCGCAAACTTGGCAGAATGAACGGTGAAAGTTTGGATGAAAGCATTGCGATTGATCCGCTGTACATGGGGTGTCTGTATGAAAAGGCGGTCCTGGAAGATGGTTTAAGTTCCTGGCAGCATACCATGCGTGATGAGGCACACAATTATCTGATACTGTCGCTGGATTATGGGAAGGCCGGATTCTATGAGGATGCATTGAATATCCTGAATGCCTGCCATGATACGAATCCATTGCGGCAGTACTATGAGGGGTATATATATCATCTGGCTGGGAATGAACCGGCTGCCATAGAGTGCTTAGAAAAAGGCGAAAGCTGTCCGCCTGATTATTGTTTTCCAAGTAAAGTGGATGAAATCCGGATTCTCCAATATGCAATCGATGCGCTTGAATGTGCCCCCATGGCTCATTATTATTTGGGAAATCTTCTTTATGATAAGAAGCGGTATGCTGAGGCGGCATACCACTGGAAAGTTACCGTATTGCTAAAAAGCGATTTTGCCATGGCATACAGAAATCTTTCCATTGTGTTCTACAACAAACAAAACCATAGCGGGAAAGCATTGGAATGTATAAAAAAAGCCTGCCAACTTGAAAGCAGCTATCCTCGTTTTTGGCTGGAATACGACCAGCTTGCCGGAAAATTGAATATTCCAATGGAAGAACGGATACAGGTAATGGAGTCCCATATGACGATGACAGAGTCCCGGGATGACTTGTACCTGCGCTATATTACCCTTTTAAATAATATGGGCCGTTATCAGGAGGCCCTGTCTGCCCTTTGCTCCCGGAAGTTTCATCCATGGGAAGGCGGAGAAGGGAAGGTAAGTTCCCAGTACAAATATGCACTGATCCATCTGGCAATTGAAAAGCTGGAGGAACAAAAACCTGAGAAAGCCTTATCACTCCTTACAGACAGTCTTACATACCCGGAGAATCTGGGAGAGGGCAAACTTCCCAATGTGCCTGATAATGAAATTTATTATCACATGGGATTGGCATACCGCATGCTGTGTGACGGCAAAGCTGCAGTAAAGGCGTTTGAACTGGCTGCGTCTGGGTCACAGGAACCGGAAAATGTACTTTATTATAATGATCAGCCATCTGACTACATTTTTTACCAGGGTCTCGCCTATCTGGAACTTAACCTCAAAGAAGCTGCTTTAAAATCATTCCATCAACTGATTACCTATGGGGAAAAGCATTTGTTTGACCAGGTATCCTATGACTTTTTCGCTGTATCACTTCCTGAAATCGAGGTGTATCAGGAAAATATCCAGCTTTGCCATACATTATACTGTAATTATCTGAGAGCATTAGGGAATCTTGGTCTTGGTGATAATGAAAAAGCCTTAACATTGATAAAGGATATTCTATCAAAACAGGCAGATTATCAAGGCGCTGTATCGCATTTGAAATATTGTGACCGATTAAAGAAATGAATAGGAGCTATCGATTAATTTATTAAGGAGAAGATTGTAATGAGGAAAACTGTCTTATTAAAAAACTGGAAATTTAGTCTGGGAAGTGATACAAAATCCTTAAACGCTTGGCGTGATGTGACCATACCCCATACATGGAATATTGAGGAAAATACGGAAGAATTGTGGGGAAATGGCTGGTATGAATATATTCTGGAAGTTCCTGAATCCTGGAGAAATAAAAGGGTCCGGGTGCGTTTTGAAGCTGTATACCATAATGCGTATATCTATTTAAACGGACATGAAAACGGACGGCATGAGAATTCCGGTTATACCCCCTTTGTGGTTGAACTCACGGACGGACTGAATTATGGAGAAAAGAACAGGCTGACAGTAAGAGTTAACAATGAATTTACAGATACAATGCTGCCATTTAATAGAAGCTTTGACTGGCCCAATGACGGGGGCATTATTCGTGATGTAAAATTGTTAATAACAGGCAGGCATTTTATTGAGACTCACAAAGTGACATCCAGTCCGGTTATTATTACAGAGAACCGCCGTCAGGATATGGGAAGTGCTGTATTTGGAATGACTGCAGAGCTTGATGGTGCACAGACAGAGGTACTATTGCTGGATTGGGAATTGTACCAGGGGTGTGATGGGCAGACGCAGCTAATATGTAATGGAAGTGAAAGATGCGGGAATGGCTATGGCAGGATTTCTCCCAGGGTGCTTGAGAATATCAGATATTGGCATTTTGACTGTCCTGAACTATATACTTTAAAAATGATTCTCAGTGATGGAGAGACAACAGAGGACAGTATTGAGACTGTTTTTGGCTTCCGTGATTTTCACGTTTACGGCAATTCGTTTTATTTAAATGGAGAGAAGCTGAGAATTTGCGGAACAGAATGGATGCCTGGTTCCAATCCTTTATATGGGATGGCGGAACCGAAAGAGCAGTTAGAAAAAATGTTAAGAAGTCTTAAGGAAAGCAATTGTATATTTACCCGCTTCCACTGGCAGCAGGATGATATGGTATATGACTGGTGTGACCGTCACGGTATGCTCGTTCAGGAAGAGATCCCTTTCTGGGGAAAAGAACCGGCAACTGCTGGAGATCAGCAATGGAAGATCTTTAAAGAGCAGATCGATGAGATGATAAAGGCACATTTCAATCATCCATCCGTGGTTTCATGGGGAGTGGGCAATGAGTTGGATGCCCAGTCAAAAGAGACTATTCAATATATAAAGAAAGCTGTGGCATATACTCATGTTTTGGATTCTACCCGTCCAGCCAATTATGTAAGCAATACCTTCCTTCAGGATGCAGAACTGGATGGGACTACCGACGGTAATATCATAATGATCAACGATTATATTGGAACCTGGTTAGGTGATTTGGATCAATATAAGGAATTGGAGAAATTAATTGGCGCAAATCCATATAAGCCTGTGGTACCCTCAGAATTTGGTCTTTGTGAGCCAGCCTTTTCCGGAGGCGATAAGCGGCGGACCCAAGTTTTCCTGGAAAAGATGACTGCTTATCGTAATTTCCCGGAAATAGCAGGGACCATCAATTTCTGTCTGAATGACTACCGGACTCAGGTGGGGGAAGAGGGCGAAGGAAAGCTTAAGAAAAGAGTCCATGGCTCCACGGATCTGGAGGGAGAGCCTAAGGGATCCTACTGGGTGGTTCAAAGAGAATGTGCGCCATTTATAGTTAAGCGTGAAGGAAAGGAACAAATTATCACCTGTCGGAGCGATCTGCCCTGCTATGAAATGAAAGGATATTATGGAGAGATATTAGATACAGACGGAGCTGTCAGGGAGATTGTAAAGATACCTGATTTAAAGCCAGGGGAAGTCTTTAAACGAATTACAGAGTCAGATGATCGCATGTCAATATATCGTGCAAACGGGGACTGGACAGGGACTTATTAAATAGACAGCCATAAGTAAAATTGAAGGGCCGCTGCATATGCGGCCCTTCAATCTGCATTGAATCAGGGGAGAATAGTATCCCTATCCCTTTATAGCCATTTCTTAAATCCCCTAAAAAAATTCCATTTCTCATTCATAATCCGTATTAATCCCGCATATGATATAAATAGTAAGGTTATGAAAACTAAACGAACCAAAGGAGAGGATATAGCTATGGCTGAGATACATTACTTAATATCGGATGCATCGAGGAAGGTCGATGTAGAGTCTCATGTCCTTAGATACTGGGAGGACGAGCTGGAGTTAAAGATTCCAAGAAATGAGATGGGACACCGGTATTACACTGAAGCACACATCCGATTATTCAGGCAGATCAAGGACTTAAAGGAAAAGGGATATCAGTTAAAAGCCATTAAGACAGCGCTGGATAAAGTCAATGGGGAGGGAAAGGAACCCGCTGTACCCGATGAACTGTTAGAAGGACAGGTCACCCAGGAATTAAAAGAGAGTGCAGTATCTGCACCGGAAGAGGGGACAGGCCTTTCAGAGGTACATAATACAGCGCAGGTTACGATTGCACAGGAGAAAATGGAGCAGTTCCAGGAGATCATGAACCACATTATAGGACGGGCCCTGGAAGTCAATAATGAACAGCTGAGTCAGGATGTCAGCTATCTGGTCAACGACAAAGTCATTAAGGAAATGGAATACCTGATGAATTTGAAGGAAGAAAGAGAAGAAGAGCGGTTCAAACAATTGGACGAGCTGCTGCGCACCTATCAGAAGGATAACAAGGGCCGTGCAGAAGCAGCTGCATCCAAGATACCATTCTTTAACCGTAAAAAAAAATTCGGGCGAAGTGGAAAAAAGCTATAAATCCATAATACTTTCAGATAAATGAAGCAGACAAACAGGCTTACGCATGAAATCCGCAGCTGCCACTGAAAGTGTTAACTGCGGATTTTACATATAAAAAATCATTCTGAGCAAGTCTTTACAAAAGTCTGAAACAATCGAAATGCTTCATCATTCTTTTCCCATAAATATTCCGGATGCCATTGAACCCCGACAAAGAACGGATAGCCGGGCATTTCCAGTGCCTCGGTCAAATGATCCGGAGACCAGGCCGATGCGGCAAGACCGGGGGCAAGGTCCTTAACAGCCTGGTGGTGCATGCTGTTAACCTTAAGGGAAGTACAGCCTGTTATCTGAGCAAGAAGGCTGCCTTCGGCTATAGAAACCGTGTGACAGGGCAAGGTATAATCAAAGGGCTGGGAGTGGGCAATGGGAAATTCCCGGTCAGTCTGGTCAGCAATATCCTGCCATATGTTGCCGCCCAGAGCGATATTTAAAACCTGGATTCCACGGCAGATGCCAAGAACCGGTTTCTTAAGCTCCAGAACCAGGGGGAGCAGAGAAATCTCCATCTGATCCCTTGCGGCAGATACATTGCCGCAGTGAGTATGAGTCTCTTCCCCGAACAGGAAGGGATGTACATCGGGACCGCCTGTAAATAAGAATCCATCCAGTGTTTCTGCTAGCTGCTTTAAATCTTCTTCCGGGGCTTTAAGGGGCATCACCACAGGAATCCCTCCGGCAGCTTTTAAAGCCCGCAGATAGGCAGGCCGCATCCGGATATCATCGCCTGCGGTATCGTGGTAGGGTGTCAGGCCGATAAGCGGTTTTTTCATATTAGAAATATCCTTTCCTGAATGAAATGCTTAACGTGAAGATATAACAAAATGCCCCCTCCTTACGGAAGAGGCATTTATGTATTCATAATTAGGCTTCAGAAATAGCTCCTGTTGGGCATACACCTTCACATGCGCCGCAATCGATGCATGCATCAGCATCAATCACATACTGAGAATCGCCCTGGCTGATAGCGCTTACTGGGCATTCGCCTTCACAGGTTCCACAACTAACACAAGCGTCACTAATAACACGTGCCATGATAAATAACCTCCTTATATTCTATACATTTTTTTATATTTTATACTATTAATTAAAATTATTCAAGTAGTAAATGTTACATTTTATGTTTAAAATTATGAGCAATATCTGTCCGGAACTCCCTTACGGGTATCCCGGATCCCGCTTAAGATTACTTTTTTAGCGGCAATGGCGCCTTCTTTGGACATAGGAGGGACATCTTTTAACGGATAGTGAAAGCCCAGGCTTTCATACTTTACCCTTCCCATATCATGATAAGGCAGAACATCAAGAGCCTTCACATTGTCAAGTTCACCGATAAAGCGGCCAAGCCGGTATAGATCAGGGGTCTGGTCAGTGATCTGCGGTACCACTACATGGCGAATCCATACAGGGATCTGCCGTTGGTTTAAATACCTTGCAAAATCCAGGATATTTTCATTGGAATGTCCGGTGAGAAGCTTATGTTTTGCGGAATCAATCTGTTTGATGTCCAGCATGACAAGGCTGGTGGCATTCAGGAGCCTGTCCATTTTTTTTAAATACTCCTGGTTGTTTCTCTGGAAGGTCACACCAGAGGTATCAAGACATGTATGAATGTCCCTTTTTGCCGCAGCCTCAAAAAGCTCTGTCAGAAAATCCAGCTGCAGAAGCGGTTCTCCTCCGGTTGCCGTGATACCGCCGCCCCTGTAAAAATTCCGGGATGACTCATATTGATCTAATAGTTCCTCTGCCGTCACAGATCTTCCGCCTGCCGTATCCCAGGTATCCGGGTTATGACAGTACTGGCAGCGCATGGGGCAGCCCTGGAAAAAGATGACCATCCTGACACCGGGTCCGTCAACGGTTCCAAAGCTTTCAATGGAATGGATACGTCCTGTCATGAATTATCCGCCTTCTTTGCTATTGCTACATGTTATTATGAAACGTTCGGAAGATGACCTCATCCTGCTGTTCTTTTGTCAGCTTTATAAAGTTGACCGCATAGCCGGATACGCGTACCGTAAGCTGCGGATAATTTTCCGGATGCTTCTGGGCATCCAAAAGGGTATCACGAGTGAAGACATTGACGTTTAAGTGATGTCCGCCTTCTTCTACATAACCATCTAATAGACTGACCAGGTTGTCGATTTGCGATTCGCTGATATTTGCCATAATCTTATCCTCCTTTTGTATTCTAAATGTCCTCTATATCTGTCCGGCAGTCCTCCGGTTCATCGCCGTCAGCATCCATGCCCTCAAACAGAGTGGGCACGCTGCAGGCCAGATTCCCAGCCGCACAGTCTAAGGATTTCGCGGTAGTTACTGATTTTGCCATCGTCTTATCGGCACGAACGGTACCGTCTTCGGATACACGGATATTCATATGCCCGCCGTTGGAGGCCATGAACTGATCCAGCATGGAAACGATATCGTCGATCTGTTTTTCCTTTGGATCTGTCATAAAAGCCACATCCTTTCTGCTTATAAAGGAGCCTTATTTCTGATCGTCGTTAAGTGCTGTTTCCAAATCCACCTCTAAATCGCCTGAGAATATCTGCGCTTCCTTGCCAAGAGCGCCCGGTACGATCGAGAAGGTATTGGAGATGCCATCCTGGGCATCCTTAAACGGAAGCTTGGCAACAGATGCCAGGGAAGCGACTGCACCGTGGGTATCACGGCGGTGCATGGGATTTGCGCCCGGTGCGAATGCCTCACCTTTTTTACGGCCGTCAGGAGTCGCACCTGTATTCTTACCATATACTACATTTGATGTAATTGTCAAGATAGAGGTTGTGGGAATCCCGCCCCGGTAGGTATGGTTGCCTTTTACATAGTTCATGAAGGTATGAACCAGGTCATTTGCGAGCTGGTCGACCCGGTCATCGTTATTGCCGTATTTTGGAAAGTCGCCCTCTACGATGTAGTCAACGACGATGCCGTTTTCATCCCGCACGGTCTTTACCTTTGCATATCTGATGGCAGATAAGGAGTCTGCAACTACGGAAAGTCCTGCGATACCGGTTGCGAACCAACGGGTGACTTTTTTATCGTGAAGGGCCATCTGTACGCGCTCATAGCTGTATTTGTCATGCATATAATGAATGATATTCAGCGTATTCACGTAAACCCTGGCTAACCATTTCATCATGTCCTTGTAAGCTTTCATGACCTCATCATAATCCAGATACTCGGAAGTGATCGGACGGTATTTGGGGCCTACCTGTTCCTTTGTGACTTCATCCATGCCGCCGTTGATTGCATATAACAAGCATTTTGCCAGGTTGGCACGTGCACCGAAGAACTGCATTTCTTTTCCCAATCTCATGGAAGATACGCAGCAGGCAATGGCATAGTCATCACCATGGGTCACTCTCATTAAATCATCATTTTCATACTGAATGGAAGAGGACTCAATGGAAGTTCTGGCGCAGAAGCGCTTAAAGTTTTCTGGAAGCCTGGTAGACCAGAGTACAGTCAGATTAGGCTCCGGAGCAGTTCCCAGGTTCTTTAATGTGTGCAGATAACGGAAGGACATTTTGGTTACCATGTGGCGGCCGTCGATCCCTACGCCGCCGATGGATTCCGTTACCCAGGTGGGATCTCCGGAGAACAGCTCATTGTATTCCGGTGTACGGGCAAATTTTACCAGGCGGAGCTTCATGATGAAGTGATCCACAAATTCCTGAATATCTTCCTCGTTAAACGTACCTTCCGCTATATCTCTCTGGGCATAAACGTCGATAAAGGTAGATGTGCGGCCTAAGGACATGGCAGCTCCGTTCTGTTCCTTTACGGCGGCCAGGTAACCCAGGTAAGTCCACTGGACAGCTTCTTTTACATTGGATGCAGGCTTGGAGATATCAAAGCCATAAATGGATCCAAGTTTCTTTAACTCACCGAGGGCACGGATCTGCTCAGAAAGCTCTTCTCTTTCCCGGATGACATCAGAATACATGGTGGTTCGGGTCGTGGCCTTCTGTTCTTGCTTATCCTCGATCAGGCGGTCAATGCCGTAGAGGGCGATCCTTCGGTAATCACCGATGATGCGTCCGCGGCCATAGGCATCCGGAAGCCCTGTGATAATGTGATTGGAACGGCAATTGCGCATTTCCGGTGTATAAGCATCAAAGACTCCGGCATTGTGTGTTTTTCTGTGAATCATGAAGAATTCCTTGATTTCCGGATCAATAGTATAGCCATTGTCCGCACAGGCCTTTTCTGCCATACGGATGCCGCCGTAAGGCTGTAAGGAACGCTTAAACGGTTTATTGGTCTGGAAACCAACGATTTTTTCTTTATCTTTATCTAAATATCCCGGACCATGGGAAGTGATTGTGGAAATGACTTTTGTATCCATATCCAGCACGCCGCCGGCTTCACGTTCCTGTCTGGATAGGTCCATAACCTGTGCCCAAAGGTCTTTTGTTGCCTGGGTAGGTCCGGCAAGGAAGGAATCATCACCGTCATAGGGAGTGTAATTTTTCTGAATAAAGTCCCTGACGTTTATTTCTCTTTCCCAAACGCCTCCTGTGAAATCTCTCCATTCTGGTCTCATAGCATTGTACCTCCGTAAAAATCTCTTTCTATAAGTAGAAATTATCAATAAGTAGCAGCAAAGGTTATAATTCCTACAACCTTTGTATGAATACATTATAAATGAATACTGTATACACGTCAATACCCTTAAATGATAAATATTATTAAAAAAAGGGAGTCAGATTAAAATCAGAATTTGGCCCTTGCTAATTAGAAGGAAAAGTATTATATTATAAAGACAGTATGTACAAATTTTTAAGGAGGAATACAAGATGCAGATTGATAAAGATATGTTGATAGGCGAACTGATCGAGATGGATGATAATATTGCACCTATGTTAATGCGTGCAGGCATGCATTGCCTTGGCTGTCCGGCATCTCAGGGCGAATCTTTAGAGGAAGCCTGCCAGGTTCATGGAATAGAATGTAATGTTCTGGTATCCCAGATTAATGAAGTGCTGGCAGACAGATAGAATATGTTAAAGGAGGCGGGACGAAAAGGACCTGCCTCCTTTTAATTTTCGCTCTTTTTTTCCCTGAAATGCTTTGGACTGACTCCGTACTCCTGTTTGAAGATCTTTGAAAAGGTCAGGGGATTGTCGTATCCGATGCTGGTGGCGATTTCCTGTATGGACTGGGAGGTAGACTTAAGCTGATGGGCGGCAATATTAAGACGGAACCGCATCAGGTATTCCTTAGGAGAAACATGAAGCTGTTTTTTAAAAATAGAGGTCAGATACGAACGGTTGATACCGATATAATCAGCAATATCCTGAACCCTGATGTGATCGTAATTCAGCTTGATATACTGCAGGGCATAATCCACATAGGTATCAATGGAATAATCGTACTGATTCTTCCTGTTGGACCTTAAACTGCCCTGCAGCTCGATCAAAGTCGATAATATTTCATATAAATACCCCACCCGCTTGATTTCATTGGCAAAGGTAAGCTGATTGGTATCCAGAATTTTCTGAATCATTGGAAGATAAAGCTGGTTTGGTATCTGGGAATGGATCACGGGGCTGTCTGCAGACAGTCCGGCATAGCTTAAATAAGCTGCTGCCATTTCCCCGTCAAAGGTGATCCACATGTATTCCCATGGATTTTCAAAATCCGCATGATAATGGATAGGACAGTCTTTTGGAATCAGGAAGATGTCATCGGTCTTTAAGCGGTACCGCATTCCGTTGATTTCCAGGACTCCTGCTCCGCCCAGAACAAAATGAAGATGGTACTCATTTGGTATCTTATGATTGTAAGTATAACCAGACGGACACTGCTGGATTCCGCAATGGACCAGATACAGGTCGTTGGTCTGACGCTTGATGTTTCTTAAGCAGCGGAAGCCTGCAACATTTTTATAAGTTGTTTGTTTTTCGCTCAAGGATATGCCCCCTCAATATGATGAAAGACACTGTCAGACAATCCGTTTCCTGGGATGTTTAACAGTGTCTATTATACAGGAAGCATTACCAACTTGCAAATAATTATTTATTAAGAAACAGTGGTCATCGGTACATTTTCATATAGTCTCCGTGGGCGGATATCAATTCATTCACCATGGCTTTAATATCCCGGATGTTTAATTCCGCAGATGTATGGGGATCCAGCATGACTGCCTGGTAAATCTTTTTTAAGTCCCTGTCTCGTGCGGCTTCTATGGTTAAGAGCTGGGGACCTATATTGGTCATGTTCATGGCTGCAAGCTGAGTGGGAAGGCGGCCTGCATGACAGGGAGTGATTCCGCTGCCGTCGGCAAGACAGGGAACTTCCACGCAGGCTTCTGCCGGAAGATTGTCGATTAGGCCCTGATTCAGGACATTTGCACCAATTTTATATGGTTTATTAGTTAAAATGGCTTCCATGATATAAGATGCATACTCAAGTGACCGGGTATGTGTGATATTTCCATTGTTTAAAATGGAAGCCTTTTCTTCTTCCCATTCCCTGATCTGCCTGATACAGCGGCGGGGATATTCGTCAAGGGGAATCTGAAATTCTTCAATCATTTCCGGATATTTGGATTTTATAAACAAAGGATTGTATTCCGCATTATGTTCGCTGGATTCCGTACAATAGTATCCTAAATAGTTTATGTACTCAAAACGGACCATATCCTTATGCTTTTCCTTACGATTTTTTTCCAGGGCTTTCTGCCGGATAAGTGGATAGAGATCCTGCCCGTTTTTATCATGGATATTTAACAGCCAGGCCATATGATTGATTCCGGCGATCAGCTCTGTTCTCCCTTCCAGCTTATCCTCCATGTCCAGCTCCTTTAATAAGGTTTCTGAACAGACCTGGACACTGTGGCATAAGCCGATGGTCTTTACAGAAGTAAAACGCTGCATATAGCCGGTCAGTATAGCCATGGGATTGGTGTAATTTAAAAAGTATGCTTCCGGACAGACTTCCTCTATATCCCGGGCAAAAGCTTCCATGACGGGAATGGTCCTAAGTCCCCGCATGATGCCTCCGATCCCCAGCGTATCCCCGATGGTCTGTTTTAACCCGTATTTTTCAGGTATATGAAAGTCGGTAATGGTGCATGGATCGTATCCGCCTACCTGAATGGCGTTGACCACAAAACTGGCACCGGACAGCGCCTCTTTCCGGTTTTCTTCCCCCAGATAAGTTTTGATAACAGCCCGCCCGTTATTAACATTTTTGTTGATTGCATTTAAAATAAGCCCGGAATCACTCAGTCTTGCGGGGTCAATGTCATATAGGGCGATCTGAGCCTCCTGCAGGACCGGGGTGCACATGCAGTCACCCAGAACATTTCTTGCAAATATCGTACTTCCAGCCCCCATAAACGTAATTTTAACCATGTTTGTTCCTCCTTCGATCTGGTTGTCTGTCTGATGAGAATATTGTATAATCACAGCAGGAAAAAAGATAGGAAGTTTGTTTCATAAAATTGTCTTTATGTTGCAGGAGGGAATAAAGATGAACCAGGAAGCCAGGGCAGTTACCATCTATTACTGCGGTCACCAGCAGTGTGAATCCGGCCATTATTTCGGACCTGCTGTCCGAAAACACTATCTGATGCATGTAGTTTTAAAGGGATGTGGAATCTATAAGGCCGGAAATAAACAATATAGGTTAAAGGAAGGAGATGCATTTCTGATTAAGCCCCAGGAAGTCACGTATTATCAGGCAGATGAGAGGGAACCATGGGAATATGCCTGGGCGGCATTTGCCGGTTCTGAGGCAGAACGGTTTATAAAAGAATACCGGCAGGATGAAAAGGGATACATTTATCATTTTGGAGAGAAAGACGGCTGGAGGACCTTTATGATGGAACTGGTGGCTGCATTTCAAAAAGGAGGAAGCAATCCGGATGAGCTGGCTGGCTGGTTCTATCTTCTGTTCTCCGGGATACCCAAAACCGAAGATGCGGAGGGGACATATGAACAGTGTTATCTGATCAGGGCGGAAGAGTATATACACCATAATTACAGCTATCCCATTCCGATTGCCGATGTGGCCAGACATGTGGGGATCGACCGGACATATCTGTACCGCCTCTTTATGAAATATAAGGGAATATCCCCTAAGCGTTATTTAACAGCCTACCGGATCATGGAGGCAAAGCGTCTGCTGGAGGAAACGGGACTAAGCATAACGGAAATAGGTTTATCCTGCGGTTTTCATGAATCCTCGGTTTTCTGTAAGAGTTTCCGGCTGCTGGAGGGAGAATCTCCCCTTCAATATCGGAAAAACTTACCAAAACCCAACGTACAAATATAACAAAATGCCATATAATAGTAACATTAATCTATGTAATGTTTGTAAAAAATGAACTATAATCCTAAATAGATACAAAATAAGTAACAAAAAATAATTGTATTAGCAGTTTTTAATATATAAACTGCTGAATGAGGGAGGAAACAATATGAAACGGAAATGGTGGTTGACAGTAGCTGTGGCAGCATTTATGGCAGCAGCTCTTGCAGGCTGCGGGAATCAGAAATCCGGCCAGGAATCCGGACCCGCAGGTTCGGGGGAAACGGCTCAGCCGGCAGAAAGCACTGGTAAGACAGATGGTTCCGGATCATCCGGTACCCTGACGGTTGCTATCTGGGATAAGAATCAGGAACCCGGGCTGACTGAGATTATGAATGATTTTACGAAGGAAACAGGAATTAAGACGCAGATTCAGGTAACTCCCTGGGATCAGTACTGGACAATGCTGGAGGCTGGGGCCACCGGCGGTTCCCTTCCGGATGTATTCTGGATGCATTCCAATGAGATTGCCAGATATTCTGAATATGAGATGCTCCTGGACCTGACGGACCGTATTAAGTCCAGTGACAAGATGGATATGGATAAGTTCCCAAAGGATATCGTGGATATTTATAACTGGCAGGGCACAAAGCAGTATGCAGTGCCGAAGGATATCGATACCATTGCCCTCTGGTATAACAAGACCATGTTTGATGAGGCAGGGATGCCCTATCCCGATAAGGACTGGACCTGGGAGACTTTTGCGGATGCAGCCAAAAAGCTGACGAAAGCAGATGGAAGCCAGTATGGATTTGCAATAAGGCCGTCCAACGACCAGGCAGGATGGAATAATATCATTTATGATATGGGCGGGGAAGTTATCAGTGCAGATAAGAAATCCTCCGGTTTCAGCGAAGAAGGTACCGTAAAGGCCTTAAAGTTCCTGACAGATCTGATGAAAGAAGGGGTTGCACCGCCATACGAGGTGCTTGCAGATAATACAGAGGAAGCTTTATTCGAAGCAGGCAAGGTTGCTATGATCACCCAGGGTTCCTGGATGCTTCCGGAACTCTGCAGCAATGATTATGTTAAGGCCAATTGTGACATTGCAGTACTGCCAAAGGATGCAGAAACAGGAAGAAGGGCATCCATTTATAACGGACTTGGCTGGGCTGCATCAGCTAACACCAGCATGCCAGAGGAAGCATGGAAGCTCATTGAATACATGGGGTCAAAGGAAGCGCAGCAGAAGCAGTCTGACCTTGGAGTAGTAATTTCAGCCTATGAGGGAACTACGGATAACTGGGTGAAGGCATATCCGGACTTTAACCTTCAGGCTTATCTGGATATGATGGATGACCTGGTAATCAGGCCATACTCCAAATCAACGGTTGCATGGAACAATATGATCAATGAAAAACTGATCGACGCATGGACCGGGGCTAAAAGCGTGGAGGATGTCTGCAAGGATATTGACCAGGAGATGAATGACATGCTGGCACAGGAATAGGATAGGATGGGGGAGGCAGGAAAGGCAGTGCCTCCCCCTTTTAAGTAGAAATATGGAGGGTCTGCATGAATAAAAAAATAAAGGTATCAAGGCGGAAAAGAAGTGAATTTTTATGGGGGTGGCTGTTTTTGCTTCCTACCATGACGGGCCTTATCATTCTGAATATCATCCCTATTTTTCAGACCATTTATCAGAGCTTTTTTAAAACAGGAGCTTTCGGAAGAGGCAATGTCTTTATCGGACTGGATAATTACCGGAAGCTGTTTCAGGATGGCACCGTATGGCAGGCATTATGGAATACATGCAAATACGCAATGGTGGAGGTACCGTTTTCCATTGCCATAGCACTGGTTCTTGCAGTCTTTTTAAATGGAAAGATCAGGGGACGTTCTATTTGGCGGACTATTTATTTTCTTCCCATGGTGGCGGCTCCGGCTGCAGTGGCCATGGTATGGAGATGGCTTTATAATTCTGAGTTCGGTCTTTTGAATCATCTTTTGCGGACTGTTTCTCTTCCGTCTGTGAACTGGATTTCCAATCCGGACATTGCTTACATTTCGGTGGCGGTGGTTGGCATCTGGTCTGTGATCGGATACAATATGGTGCTGTTTTTTGCAGGTCTTCAGGAAATACCGAAGGATTATTATGAGGCAGCTCAGATTGACGGGGCAAGTGGTATAAAACAGTTTTTTAATATTACCTTACCCCTCATTTCACCGACCATGTTTTTTGTGACCGTTACAAGAGTGATAGGGGCAATGCAGATATTTGACAGCATTTATATGATGATGGACCGGAACAATCCGGCTCTTTTTAAGACCCAGTCACTTGTGTATCTTTTCTATAAGTACTCCTTCATTGAAGGGAATAAGGGGTACGGCTCTTCCATTGTCATGCTGTTGCTTGCCGTTATTCTTCTGATAACGGTAATTCAGATGTTCTGTCAGAAAAAATGGGTGAATTATAGTTAGGAAAGGAGAACTATGATTAAGAGTAAAAAAATAAGATCAGATCTTATTTACCTTATATTGATAATCGGATCGGTTATTATGCTGGTACCATTTGCGTGGATGATCCTGACAGCCTTTAAAAGCACTTCTGAGGCCACCCAGATGAATCCGTTTATCATCTTTCCTACTGTCTGGAGGAAAGATGCATTCGGTTCTGTAATGAGCAAAATGAATTTTATAAGGCTGTACTGGAATACCCTGGTTCTGATTGCCGGACGTGTCATTTGTGCGGTCTTGACGGCAACCATGGCGGGCTATGCATTCGGACGCCTTCATTTTAAAGGTAAGAATCTGGCCTTTTCCCTGGTACTGTTCCAAATGATGGTGCCATCCCAGATTTTTATCATTCCTCAATACCTTATGGTAAGTAAACTGGGAATGCTCAATACCTCTTTTGGCCTGCTGTTTCCGGGACTTGTGACTGCTTTTGGTACGTTCCTGCTCCGCCAGGCTTATATGGGACTTCCGGCATCCCTGGAAGAAGCCGCCAGACTGGATGGCTGCAGCATCGGCCAGACTTTTCTGTATGTAATGGCTCCGCTTACCAAATCTTCCATGGTGGCACTGGGGATTTTTACGGCCCTGTTTGCCTTCAAGGATCTTATGTGGCCTCTGGTTGTGAATACGGAGCAGAATACCATGCCGCTGTCGGCGGCACTTGCAAAACTGCAGGGACAGTTTGTTACAAATTATCCGGAACTGATGGCAGCATCCCTGTTAGCCTGTGTACCAATGATTGTTATCTATATGATATTTCAAAAGCAATTTATTGAAGGAATTGCTACATCCGGAGGAAAATTATAAAAGGAGTTTCTATTATTATGCCGATTATTTATCACGAAAAAGCGAGACAGTTTCACCTGTACAATCAGTCCATGAGCTATATTATGCAGATCATGGGGAACGGACAGATGGGGAATCTGTATTATGGAAAACGAATCACGGACAGGGAATCTTATGCTTATCTGTTCGAAACAGGAGAGCGTCCCCATGCCGCAATCAGCTGTCCGGACCCGGTAAACTTATGCCTCCAGTATACAAAACAGGAGTATCCGGCCTACGGAACAGGCGATTACCGCTATGGTGCCTGTGTCATAAGGCAGGAGAACGGCAGCAGGATCGTAAATTTTACTTATGTATCCCACTGTATTTATCAGGGAAAACATTCCATAGAACCCCTCCCGGCAACCTATGTGGAAGATGAAAAAGAGGCTGTTTCCCTGGAAATCAGGCTTCATGATGACGTGATGGATACAGACCTGTTTCTTACTTATACCATATATGAAGACCTGCCGGTTCTTACAAGGAATGCCCGTTTTGAGCATCATGGCAGGGATGAAATCGTACTGATGTCCGTTATGAGCGGGGCGGTTGACTTACCGGACTGTGATTATGAGATGATCCGGCTGTCCGGTTCCTGGTCCAGGGAACGCTATTTAAAGAGACGTCCTCTGGAACAGGGGATCCAGTCGGTTTACAGCATGAGGGGAATCAGCAGTGCAGAGCACAACCCATTCCTGGCTCTGGTAAGGAAGGAAACCACGGAAAGCAGCGGGCAGGCCTATGGCTTCAGTCTTGTTTACAGCGGCAGCTTCTTAGGACAGGTGGAGGTATGTTCCCATGATATGACCCGGATACTTATGGGGATACACCCGGATACCTTTGAGTGGCCCCTTAAAACAGGAGAAGCTTTTCAGACGCCGGAGCTTGTAATGGTATATTCAGATAAAGGGCTTACTTATATGAGCCAGATATACCACCGTCTTTACCGGACACGTCTTGCCAGGGGGTACTGGAGGGATCGGGAGAGACCAGTGCTCTTAAATAACTGGGAAGCTACCTATATGGACTTTAATGAAGAGAAGATTCTCGAAATTGCCAAAAAGGCGAAGGAAACCGGAGTTGAGCTGTTTGTACTTGACGACGGCTGGTTCGGGGAACGCAATGACGATCACAGGGGCCTGGGAGACTGGTATGTGAACAGGGAAAAGCTGCCCGGAGGCATCTCCGGATTATCGGAAAAGATAGAGGCTATGGGTTTGAAATTCGGCTTATGGATCGAACCGGAGATGGTCAATAAGAACAGCCGCTTTTATGAAACCCATCCGGAATGGATACTGTCTGTACCCGGCCGCTATGAGACACCCAGCAGGCAGCAGCATGTCCTTGACTTTTCCCGGAAGGAAATCGTAGATGCCATCTATGATATGTTAAAAGAAGTAATCGGCAATGCGAAGATATCCTACATTAAGTGGGATATGAACCGGTACCTGACGGAATGCTATTCCAGAGGAACACCTCCGGACCGGCAGGGTATGGTCATGCACAAGTATATTCTGGGTGTATATGACCTTTATACCAGACTGACCAGGGATTTCCCGGAGATCCTTTTTGAATCCTGCGCCAGCGGAGGCGCCAGATTTGATCCCGGCATGCTCTGCTTTGCTCCCCAGGCATGGTGCAGTGATAATACGGATGCCATCGACCGGCTGAAGATCCAGTATGGGACCAGTATGGTTTATCCTATTTCCAGCATCGGAGCGCATGTATCTGCGGTTCCTAATCATCAGGTACACCGGTTCACGCCTTTGGAAACCAGAGGGAATGCGGCTATTTTCGGGGCGTTCGGGTATGAACTGGATTTAAACCGGTTAAGTGATGCGGAAATAGAGGTTGTGAAGCAGCAGATCGCAGGCTATAAGGAAAACCGGAAGCTTCTGCATCAGGGAACATTCTACCGGCTGAAAAGTCCTTTTGAAGGAAATGATACAGCGTGGATGGTGGTGTCAGATGATAAAGAACAGGGAATCGCTGCCTATTATCAGGTTTTAAATCAGGCGAATGCAGGCTGGCTGAGGCTTAAGCTCCAGGGCCTTTGTGAAGATATGCGGTATGAAATATCCATGGACGGAGAGATTGGGGAATATTTTGGAAGCGAGCTGATGTATGCAGGGATTCCTATTGACAGAAGACGTTTTTTTAAAGAGGCAGGAGATTTTACGTCACTTCTAATTTATATTAGAAAAGCAGGGGCATAGACCTCTATATACCAGCAGAAGGAGATTCCAAAGAACCTGCCTTCTGCTATTTTAATTCTGCATCCTCCATTTTCGCCTACCCCATATCCATATTCTTTTGATGAAATAAAGTACATCAATAATATGGGCAGCTTTTTTATTGAAATATATTTTATAGCATGTTATAATTTCACCAATATACAGCAAAAGTCTTTAAAAAACTGAAAACGGGGGGAGATTACAATGAAGGATTATAGCGTGCATCTGACACTAATCGACCGGATCATACTGGATTCCTACAAGACCATGCTGGAGGGGCTGGCAGATTACCTGGGGGGAGGTTATGAGATGGTGCTCCACAGCCTGGAGGATACGGAGCATTCTGTAATTAAAATCATCAATGGGAACCACACCGGCCGAACTGAGGGGATGCCTATTACGGACCTGGCTCTTCAGATGCTGGAAGAGATCGAAAAGGAAGGCGAAAAGAGTTATATTTCTTATTTTACTAAAAATAAAAAGGGGGAGCCGCTAAAATCCTCTACGATCATAGTCCGGGGAGAGGAGGGCAGAATCATCGGACTTTTGTGTATCAATTTCTATTTAAACACAAGCTTTTCTGAAATCCTTTCAAACTATATTCCTGAAACAGCTGCCCATTCCCTGGTTAAGACGGAGACTTTTGCAAACAATCTGGATGAACTGATTTTCAGCAAGGTTCAGGCTGTCCGGAAGACGGTCATGGAGGATAAAGGGATACTGCCTTCTCTTAAAAATAAAGAGATCATAACCGTTCTGTATCAGCAGGGGATATTTACCCTGAAGGATGCTGTTGTAAAGGTTGCGGAATATCTGGGTATATCCAAGAATACTGTTTATATGCATATCCGGAATGCCGGAACTGGTCTGGATAAAAATAATGAATAAACATTAATTCAGCTGAAGAATGATAAATGAGAAAAAATCCTGCGTATTTTGTGCAATATTACAAAAACAACGCAGGATTTTTTCATGATTGTTAGAAAAATAGAATGATATTGCAATTTAAAGATGTATATGATAAAATAAATTACATTAAAATACGGTGAGATAAAAAATATTTCACTTGAATAAATGAAAGGAAGGTATATGATAATGGAGGGAAGTATAAAGAGTAAGAAGAAACTGGGGCTTGTACCGAGGCTTATTGTTGCTATTGTCATCGGTGTCTTTATCGGTATGTATTGTCCCAGCTTTATAACTTCTATCTTGATCACAGCATCAGATTTATTTAAGCAGTTTTTAATGTTCATCATTCCTCTTATGGTAGTGGCATTTGTAACCATGGGAATTGCTGATCTGTCCCAGGGCGCCGGAAAGCTGCTGGCATTTACTGCAGTGATTTCCTACACGTCCACTTTACTGGCGGGCAGCGCCTCTTATTTTGTAGCCAGCCGAATTTTTCCCACTTTTGTAAATGAGGAAGTTGTGGCTAAGGTTGCATCAGCAGGGGAAAGGACCATCAGAGGATATTTCTCTCTGACCATTACTCCTTTACTGGAAACTACTGCCGCTGTTGTTCTGGCCTTTGTATTGGGAGTCTGTATCAGCACTATGCGGGGAAAAGAGATTGGTGATACCTTGTATAATGTGATTAAAGATCTTTCTGAGATCATTACCAAGGTATTGGGACGGGTCATTATACCGCTTCTGCCTATGTATATCTGCGGAACCTTTGCTAAGATGACCTATCAGGGAACCACCTTTGCGATCATGTCCGTACTCTGGAAGGTATTTTTGATTGTTATTATTCTTCATCTGCTTTATCTGTTTGCTGCTTTTTCTCTTGCAGGTGCTTTGACCAGACGCAATCCGTTTGCCATGATGAAGAATCAGATTCCCGGTTATCTGACAGCTATCGGTACCCAGTCATCAGCAGCTACTATTCCGGTTAATATTGAATGTGCACAAAGCAATGGGATATCTGAAGAAATACGCAATTTCGTTATTCCGCTGTGTGCGAATATCCATATGGCAGGTTCCATGATAACCATAACCTGCTGCGTAACCGCAACCCTGCTGATCTATAGTATGCCTCATGGGTTCCTTACTCTGTTTCCTTTTATCAGTGTGCTGGGAATTGCTCTGGTCGCATCACCTGGCGCACCGGGCGGATCCATATTTACGGCGACTCCGTTCTTCCCCATAGTGGGAATTCCGGCAGCAGGTGATATTGCCAGCCTCCTTCAGGCAATGTATATTGCACAGGACAGCTTCGGTACAGCATGCAACATATCCGGAGATAATGCAATCAGTGCACTGGTGGATATGTACTACCATAAATACATAAAAAAAGATAAGATTGGTTAATTAACTGCGAAAGGAGAATGGTTTTTATGCCATTTATCAGTATTTTTGATGTAATAGGTCCTAATATGGTAGGACCATCAAGTTCTCATACCGCAGGTGCCGTTGCAATTGCCCTTCTGGTCAAAAAAATGTTCAATGGCCCAATCAGAAGAGCAGAGTTCGTTTTATATGGTTCTTTTGCAAAGACCTATAAGGGTCATGGAACCGACCGGGCACTCCTTGGCGGTATCCTGGGATTTGAAACCGACGATCTGCGAATTAAGGATTCCTTTAAACTGGCAGAGGAATGCGGATTAGAGTATGTGTTCAAGGCAGATGAAAAAGAAACAGAGGTGCATCCCAATACGGTTGAGATTCATGTGCAGGGGGAAGAGGGAATGGCCATGTCTGTCCGGGGAGTTTCGTTAGGAGGAGGGAAAGTCAAGATTGTCAAGATTAATGGAATCGACGTGGACTTTACCGGTGAATATTCCACATTGGTGATACGGCACCAGGACTATCCCGGCGTTGTGGCATATATCGCGACCTGCTTAAGTGAACGTAATGTGAATATTGCTTTTATGCGCCTGTTCCGGGAACGGAAGGGGGCCACTGCTTATTCCGTAGTGGAGTCTGATGAAGAAATCCCGCAGGAACTGCTGGATAAGCTGGGAAAAAATCCCAAGGTGGAAGACGTAATGCTTATTCAGGTTTAGGAGGCTTTTATGGATTTTATTTCAGGAAGTGAATTGTTGAAATTATGTGAGGAAAACAGCTTACGGATATCGGAAGTTATGCGTAAACGTGAGGCCAGTGAGTTCGGAACCAGTTATGAAGAAACCGACAGGCGGATGAAGGAGGCTTACCGGATCATGAAAGAGGCATGCCACAAGCCTCTGGACGAGCCTGTAACCTCCATGGGAGGTCTGATCGGAGGAGAAGCCGAAAAGGTCCGGGACAGAAGGAGACTGGGAAAATCTATCTGCGGAAGCATGCTGTCAAAGGCAATTACTTATTCCCTGGCTGTCCTGGAGGTGAACGCTTCCATGGGACTTATCGTGGCGGCGCCTACTGCCGGAAGCTCCGGAGTACTTCCAGGACTATTACTGGCTTTAGAAGAGGAGTTTTCTCTGGATGATTCCCAGGTCATTGAAGGCCTTTTTACGGCAAGTGCCATCGGTTATCTCATCATGAGGAACGCTACGGTATCCGGGGCACAGGCAGGCTGCCAGGCGGAGGTCGGTGCTGCTTCTGCAATGGCTGCGGCGGCGGCTGCGGAAATCATGGGCGGGACACCGAAGCAGTGTCTGGATGCGGCAACGGCTGCTTTGGTAAACCTGCTGGGACTGGTCTGCGATCCGGTAGCGGGTCTGGTGGAATGCCCCTGCCAGAGCAGAAACGTAATCGGGACTGCCAATGCCCTGGTGTGTGCGGAGATGGCATTATCCGGAGTAGAACAGCTGATTCCGTTTGACCAGATGGTAGAAACCATGATGGTAGTAGGCCGGTCTATTCCATTTGAATTGAGGGAGACGGCATTAGGCGGATGTGCGGCTACGGAGGCTGCCTGTGCAAGAACCTGTGAAATCTTTAAATCCAGGTAATAATATTCAAAGCGGGACCGGTGATCCGGTTCCATTTTTTTAGATAAAAAAATAGTTGCGTATGCAACTATTTTGTGTTATGCTGATATCCGACGCTTGAAAAAGATGAATGCAATTCTTAGGGCATGGAGGCGGAAGAATATGAACAGACACAGGGAAATCGGGAAATATATCTCGATTCTCCAGCGGCTTAATCATGTATACTTTGCAAATGAATTATCTTCTTTTCAGATAGGCTGTGGACAGCAGTTTTTTTTATTGCAGATATTTAACAATCCAGGCATGAATCTGCAGGAGCTGGCTTTTTTCGGCCGCTTTGATAAGGCTACTGCCACGCGGGCAGTAAAGAAGCTGGAAGAAGAGGGGTATGTTTTAACGGAGACGGCGGCAGAGGACAAACGTGTCCGGAGAATTTATGCCACGGATAAGGCAAAGTCTGTTGTGGAGAAGACCTGGGAGTGTGTGGACTGCTGGGCTGATATAATTTTAGATGGGTTTACCAAAGAGGAACGTGATACGGCTGAGGGGATGCTCATACGCATGGCTTCCAATGCCTGCGCTCACATCAAGGAACAGAAGGGAAAGGATGATACATTCTATGGTACAAAACAAGATGAAACAGGAGGAAAATCCCCTGGGATATAAACCGGTCGGCCATCTGCTGATGCAGTTTGCTCTTCCGGCCATTATTGCTATGCTGGTAAATTCTATTTATAACATTGTTGATCAGATCTTTATAGGCCAGGGGATCGGATATTTGGGAAATGCAGCTACTACCATTGCATTTCCTATTGTAACTATTATTTTATCCATGTCTACTCTTTTAGGTGCCGGAGGCAGTGCCTATGCGGCAATCAAGCTGGGGGAGAAGAAGGAAGAAGAAGCGGAGAAGACTCTTGGCACTGTATTTTTACTGACTCTGGCAGCCAGCGGGGCAGTTATGATCCTGGGATTTCTTTTTATGACGCCGATGCTTAAGCTCTTTGGGGCTACTGCCAACACGATGGAGTTTGCCAGGCAGTATACCTCCATTATATTGATCGGGACTCCTTTTAATATGCTTTCGGTTGTTTTAAGCAATATGGCAAGGACTGACGGAAACCCGTCACTGTCCATGTATGCAATGGTGGCAGGAGCAGTGCTTAATACCATTCTGGACCCTGTTTATATTTTTATTTTCCATTGGGGTGTAACCGGAGCCGCAATTGCTACCATTACATCCCAGATTATATCTGCTTTCGTACTTATTCTTTATTTTACCACGAAGGGAAAGAATATGCGCCTCCATAAGCAGAATATGCGCATTGACGGGGCGATCTGTCTCCTGGCCCTTCCTCTGGGGTTATCCAGCGGCATTACACAGATCGCTACAACCATTTTACAGGTTGTCATGAACAATTCTCTGGTGTATTATGGAAATCAGACGGATGTGGGCGGTGATGCAGCACTAAGTGCCATGGGGATTGTTAATAAAATCGGTATGATTCTGATCTCCATATGCATCGGGATCGGTATTGGTTCCCAGCCGATCCTTGGGTTTAACAAAGGTGCTGAAAGGCATAAACGTGTACGCAGGACTTTTTTAATTGCAGCAACTGCCTCTACAGCGGTTTCATTTATCGGATGGTTTGCCTGTCAGATGTTCCCGGGTCCGATTTTAAGCCTGTTCGGAACCCAGGATGCCCAGTTCACCCAATTTGCGGTCCGATGCCTGAAGGTATATATGCTGGGAATATTTACATCCGGTTTCCAGGTTGTGACAACCAGCTATTTCCAGTCAACGGGGCAGCCCCTTAAGGCATCGGTTCTGTCCATGCTCCGGCAGCTGCTGCTTTTGATTCCCCTGATCCTGATTCTGCCATTAAGTCTGGGGTTAAATGGAATCCTGTATGCAGGCCCGGTGGCTGATCTGACATCAGCGGTCATTGTCAGCCAGTTTGTACTGCATGAAGTGAGAAAACTGAACAACGTGTGCAAGTCTTCAGAATATTAGGCATTACAGGGAAAGGAGATGACCTCCATGAGTATAATGGCGAAGATGGCATGGATTACTGCCAGAATCGGCAGGGCGGACAGGAAAATGGCCCTTGATTTGGAGAAACCGGCCAGACAGACAGGGACACTTGCTCTGGAACGTTTTACCAAGAAAGTCCGGGTCAGGACCTGGAACGCAGACGGCTTTAGCGGAGTCACGATCAATGGAAGCTATACGAATCATGCTCATATTCTTATGCTGCCCGGCGGTGCCTATACACTGGAACCTTCAAAACGCTGCAGGGAAATTGCAGAGTATCTGGCCATAAATGAACGGATAAAAGTAACCATTCCCCAGGTTCCTCTTGCTCCGGAATATACGGCACCGGTTGTTCAACGGTTCCTGGTCCATGCTTACCTGCGGCTGATTAAAGAATATCCGGAAGATGAATTCTTTTTATTTGGGGATTTCTCCGGAGGCGGCCTTGCCCTTTCGTTTTTGCAGGAACTGCGGGATCTGGGGAATCTGCCTATGCCGGTGCGCACCGCTGTCATTTCCCCTTGGCTTGATATATCTCTTAACAATCCGAAAATAAGATTAGCAAAGAAGAAAGATCCCATTCTTCCAGTGGATGCACTGAAAAAAGCGGGCAGTCATTACCGGGGATCTTTCGAACCGGATCATCCATTTGTTTCACCGCTTTATGGAGACTGGAATCATCTGGGACAGATTCTCATATTTTCCGGTACGGAAGAGATTATGACGCCGGACTGTGAATTACTGGCGGAGAAGGCAGGGAGCTTAAATGGTACCGAAATCATCTATAAAAAAGGTGCGGGTATGTTTCATGACTGGATCTTGATTCCATGCAGGGAGACCTATGCCACGCTTGATTTAATTTCCAAGTTTTTTTTGGAAAAATCCCTGGAATTTTAAAATGAGGTTCAGTCCTTTTAAAAGGGCCGAACCTCATTTTCAATTGTGATGAAGTACTATGAACAAAGGAACGGATTAAAGTTTTGCCAATGACTGAAGGGCGTGGCCTTCGATCAGCACCTCGTAATGTTCCTTGTAGTACGCTTCAGAAGCGTAGTCCTGATGAATCTTGGAACCATATTCCGCAAGCAGGTTGCAGACACGGCTGAAATCCTGGGATTTGTCAGGGGTGTTCCTGATTACCAGATAATATTGTCTTGTATCAGGCTTTTTATATAGTGTATTCTCGCCATCGTAAACCTGTCCGATGGTCCTTGCGGCGTCAGATATCTGATCCAGACTTTGAAAACAGTAGATCCGTATTGAGGAAGTATTGGATTGCTCTTTTTTCTGTCCGTCATCTGGTTCTTCCTTCTTGTCAATTCCTAAAAGGCCTAACAGGCCGTCTGCGCCTTCCAGTATTTCACTGGCTAAATCTCCCGGCATGGAATCATTGTCTTCGTCAGTTGCAGGTGAAAATTTGGCAAACCTGGTATCTAATTCCTCCGGGTCTTCAATTTTAGTAATTACTAACATTACGCTTTCGTTCGATAACGGAATTGCTTCCACCATGAGAGGAATGTCTTCTGCTTCGAATCCCACTTCGTTAGAGGCTTTTTGAATCATCTCGCGGAACAGGTTGCGGGCTTTTTCGCTGCCATAGGCAAGTTCGCCTAAATTAAGGTTCCTGACGCTTAGATCAAAGCTTGTAAGCGTACAGCGGATCTGATTTTCATTGATACGTTCTATCTTCATAGGATCACTTCCTGTTCTTTTAAAAATGGTGAATGAATATTTACATACTTCCTCAACATAACTATACTATATAATATAGCAAAAAGGCAATTACTATGTGAAATAATTTATATAAATTTAAGGATTAACTGCAAAAATCCGGGAATCCTTTTCATGATAGGGACAACCTGGTTTTATATTTTGATAGGATGCTGATATGGGCCTGTTTTCTGTAATTTCTCTGCAGCTTTCGTGTGGCGGTTTGGATATAAGTAACCGTATACATTTCTTTGGAGCTGCTTAACGCCGATAAGAAAAATGGACACTGCTGTCTGTTTGGGTAAAAGTGGTAACGGACCACGAATTCAATTTTGGATTGCTCATAGCAAATAAATATTGTGGACTATGGCAATATATGGTAATATTTTTTCAGGAGTAACCGAATACAGGGTGGAACCTTCCAACTTTTATGTCTTTATATTGTAACAAGATGGGAGGTGATGCAGATGGATATATACCAGACTTTAAGCATATTGTTTTTAGGCGGTACGTTCTTGATTGCATTGCTTACATATATAGGAAAAAAATAGCCTACCCTGCTGCGAACAGGATAGGCGGTGTCCGTTAGGACATTTTGCTTTGTCTGGGAGCTTCCACCTTGTGTGGCGGTTACTCTTTTGTAATTTAAATATACCACATTGGAGGTATGGTTGTAAAGAGAAATAAAATCGTTTGCGTTCGATTATAGAGTCAGAAATCGTATATTATAAGCTATGTTAAGTGGAAATAAAACAATGTTCGATTGTGGTATCCAGATAGGGGTGTTGATAAGCAGAGATTTACGGAGTGTAGCATTTCCTGATTTGGAATCGGTATATATTACTGCGGCTATAATAATACACCTGTCGAAATTTGAAGATCTTATTTTCATAAAAATAGTTGAAAAAATGGAAAATATATATTAGAATGTACTCAAGAGATGATATTGGACAAACAAAAGGAGGTGGCTGCAGTCAGCAGCGTTCTGTTTGAAAAGTATCAGCTATGCGGCATTTTGGGAACCGGCCGGGCAGGAACTGTTTTCCTGGCGGTTCATCTTGGGCTTGAGGAATACCGGGCAATCAAGCGGGTATCCAAAGGCTTTCTGGATTATGAACGTTTCAGGCGCGAGGCATTGATTCTTAAGGATTTGCGCCATCCTGGAATTCCCATTATATATGACATTGAGGAAGATGAATCTTATAGTTATCTGATTGAAGAGTATCTGGAAGGAGAATCTCTTTATGACCTTGTTAAAAAACAGGGCCATCTATCGCGGGAACTGACCATATTTTATGGAATTCAGTTAGCCGGCATCATAAGTTACCTGCATCTCGCAGGAGCAAACCCCATTTTACATTTGGATTTACAGCCGAAGAACCTTTTATTGTGCCATGACACCATGAAACTGATTGATTTTGACCTTGCCGCTTCCCTGAATGATGCAAACTTACCGGGAGAGAGGTACGGAACCATCGGTTGTGCAGCGCCGGAGCAGTATTTAAAAGATGGAGTGCTGGATGAAAGAACTGACATATATGCCATTGGTGCGATCATTCATTATCTTTATACGGGAAGATTTCCCGAACTGCCATTTAAACCAGCCAGATCTATGGATGCCGATCTGGCGGATGTCATAAGCCAGTGTATCAAAGCGGATAAAGAAGAACGTTTTTCATCGGCACAGAAGCTTAAGGAGCGGCTTATACAGCTTGAACACATGGGAACGGCTGCAATAGACCGTCTACAATCATCATCTCTTACGATCGCTCTTGCTGGGAGCAAATCAGGGGCCGGGACGACCCATGTTGCCGTCGGCCTGTCTGTCTATCTTAAAAATCACGGATATCCCAATTTATTTGAAGAAAAAAATGATTCGGGCATGGGTACCGGGCTTGGTACTTATACAGACGCAAAAAGGGACCAGTATGGTCTTATGCGTTACCATGGCTTTATCTGGAAACCTGGTTATGGCCAGGGAGTAAAATTGAAAGAGGCACCCTTTCGTCTCCGGATTGTGGATTATGGACCAGGCGTGGACCAGGCCCTGAGGGAATTGCCTGATGCTGTAATACTGGTGTGTGACAGCAGATGCTGGAGCAGAGAAGAGGCTTATAAGGCAGCGGACCAGGTGGTTAAAAGCCATATACCCTATGGGATCGTTTACAATCACATAGCAAGTGGAACCAGGCTGAGACTGCCGGCTGGGGCAGTTCCTGACCGTTGCTTTAAAGCCCCCTGTTACCCGGATCCTTTTGAGATCAATGCTGGGGCTGAAGCATTTTATAATGCTCTTTTGAAGGTAATCACAGAAGATAAAAACATAATAAAGAATGGAAGGAGACCCTTTAACCGGATAAAGGAATGGTTTGTCCATATGATGGAAAGACTGCAGAAAGCGGAAAGGAAAAGGACTCATGAAAGGAAAGGCTAAAACAGTATGGGAATTCTTTAAATCCGGTAAAAAGCCGGCCAGTCAGGAAGTCATTGGAATCATCGGGACCGGCCGGGGGGTGGGTGTAACCCATTTTACGGTTATGACTGCTGGATTTATAAGCGGAGTTTTACGGAAACGCTGTGCTGTCTTAGAGTGGAACAGCCATGGGGATTTTCTGAACATGAGAAGGGTCTGTACAAAAGATAAGGGCACGGATGGGTTCTTCCGGATCCTGGAAGCGGATTATTATGAAAAAGCGGGGATTGATACGCTTTTGTTGTGTAAAAAGTCCGGATACCAGGATCTGATTGTGGATTATGGAACCATAAAGGAAGGAAATCTTGAGGAATTTTTAAGATGCGAGAGACAATTTGTTCTCGGGAGCTTAAGTGAGTGGCAGATGAAAGCGTTTCTGGAGTTTGAAGGAAGGGAAAGAAAGGCGGAAAAAAGCTGGGATACTCTCATTGCATTTGGCAGTGAGCAGGCCAGAAAGAATATGGAAAAGAGGCTTGGATTTCCCGTCGGCCGAATTCCGGTTTCAGTAGACGCCTTTGTTGTCACCAGTAATATTATAGATTTTTATCAGCGATATTTTTAGCAATGGGAGAGGAAATGTGTCACGGCAGACCCCTTGTGGTCCTCTCCCTGCGCATTTTGCAGAGAGTGGAGGATTTCCATTCTAAAGAAATCAGGTACAGGGGAGATACGGATGAGAACAGGAGACGCAAAGGAAAGAAAAGCGCAGACAGGGGCTTTGGAAGAAGAAAGCTCCAGGGAAAGACAATACCTGGCAGGGCTTAAAAAGTACCGGGATCAGGGAATCCCCATTATAATAGATGGAGAGGAACTGCCGGAAGAAGACTGGAACAGAATATTTGAAGTCAGGGAGGACCGTTGTTTTTATATGGCCGATTTTATTCCGGATGTAAAGACCGGAAAACTGCAGGAAATAAGATTTGACCGGGTCTATAACCGGTGACTCTGCAGGTACGCCGAAAGGGACACGCCGCAGGATGCCATCTTCAGCCTTAAGCTTGCTGCTGAAACGTGTCAGGGTGGGATCAGGGGAACAGGAACGTAATGAAAATGTAAATTCCAAAAAGTAAGAAGTGTGATATAATCTAAAAGATAATACAGGCGAAAGCCCATACGATACGATCCATTTCAGGAGGAAAGCAGATGAAGAGGAAATCAGTGCCGGTTCTCGTGGCGCTCGGATTGATTTTGTTAGTGACTTCCGGATATTACGGAGTCCGTTTTATGGAACGGTATATCCCGTCAAAGGAGCAGGCAGATATGGGGGAACTGCTGGGAGTGAATGGAGATGAAGTGGCCCTCTATCTCAATGAAGAACTGCAGGAGTCAAAAGGGGTGTACCTGCAGGGCCAGACCTACCTTCCGATTGATTGGGTGAATCAGACACTGAATGAACGGTTTTATTGGGATGATAATGAAAAGCTTTTGGTGTACGCTTTGCCGGATGCTGTGGTTTATGCAGATCACTCTACGATAGGTGCTTCAGGAAAGCCGTTGATATGGGTGAATGGGGATGGTGTATATTTATCCACAGGTCTGGTGGCGAATTATACGGATATCCGCATTGCAGCCTATGATGGAGGCCGGTATAAACGGGTTTTTATCAATAATAACTGGGATACCCAGAAGAAGGCAGTGGCTGCCCGGAAAGGGAATGTCCGGGTAAAGGGCGGCGTAAAAAGTCCGATTGAGACCTGGATTTCTCCAGGTGCTCAGGTAACGGTACTGGGATCCATGGAAAAATGGGATAAGATAAGGACTCCGGATGGTTTTATCGGATATGTGGAGAGCAAACGCCTTGGAGAGATTACAAACGAGGCACCGGTAAGTAATTTTATAAAACCGGTATATACCAGTACTTTTATGGATCAACCGGTTTGCCTGGTCTGGCATCAGGTGACCAAACCAGAGGGAAACGCTTCTTTTGACAGTCTCATTGCAAATACAAGCGGAGTCAATGTAATTTCGCCTACATGGTATGAGCTTACAGACAATGAAGGAAACTTCCGTTCCCTGGCAGATGCGGATTACGTAAAAAAGGCTCATGCCAGAGGACTGAAAGTATGGGCTCTTATTAATAATTTCAGTTCCGATGTAAATACAGAGATACTTATGTCTAAAACTTCAGTCAGACGAAAGCTGATTGATGCTCTGATGGCAGAGGCAGAGCGGTATGGCCTTGATGGTATCAATCTGGATTTCGAGGGAATCAAGGAGGAAGCAGGGGTGCATTATGTCCAGTTCATACGGGAATTGTCCATCCCATGCCGTAAAAAGGGGATCGTTCTGTCCGTAGACAATTATGTTCCGGTTCCAGGCAACCAGTTCTATGACCGGAAGGAACAGGGAATCGTGGCTGACTATGTGATCGTTATGGGATATGATGAACACTATACAGGCGGAGATGCCGGTTCTGTGGCTTCCATTAAGTATGTGGAAAACGGCATAAAGGATACTCTGGCTCAGGTTCCTAAAGAAAAGGTTATAAACGCTATTCCTTTCTATACCAGGGTATGGACAAAAGGGGCTGACGGGAAAACCACATCCTCATCCATAGGAATAGCCGGTGCTGAGGAGTGGGTCAGTAAAAATGATGTGAAATTATACTGGCAGGATGAGCTGGGTCAGTATTATGGTGAATTACAGACAAAAGAAGGGCTTAAGAAGATATGGCTGGAGGAAGAGCGCTCAATCGGTCTTAAGATGAATCTGATAAAACAGTATGACCTGGCAGGTGTAGCCTGCTGGAAGCTGGGATTTGAACCGGCCAGACTGTGGGACGAAGTCCGGCTTGATAAGGAATAAACAAATGATATTAAAGACAGGAAATCAGGTTATGAAAAGGATAATTGCATTGGCAGCATTGATTGCCGTCATTTGTGCAGCGGCAGAAGGGTGCTCTGCTATGAAACCGGCTTCGGTGAGTACGGCTGAAGAAAGTACCGCCCGGCCATCAGAAACAGAGACAAAGGAGTCACAGACGGAGCCGCCTACCATTGAGAAATTTCCGCAGACAGCAGAGAATCCCACTGCAGAACCTCCGGACGTAGAGAAAAGCGGATGTAATATTATTATTGCTACTGATATTCATTATTTATCAAAAGACTTGACTGATTTCCAGGAAGCCTTTGAATATAGTGTAGATCATGGGGATGGAAAAGTGGTGCAGTATATCTGGGAGATTACGGATGCTTTTGTTGAAGCGGTTAAGGAAGAACATCCGGATCTGGTGATCTTAAGCGGGGACTTGACCTTTAACGGAGAGAAGGAAAGTCATCTGGAGTTTGCCGGAAAGCTGGCTGCAATCGAGGAGGCTGGTATTCCGGTAATCGTCATTCCGGGGAATCATGATATCAATAATCCGCTGGCGGCTCAATTCGTGGGAGACTTGGCACTGGGGACAGATCATATTACGCCGGAGGAATTTGAGGAGATTTACCAGGATTTCGGTTATAATGAGGCTGTCAGCCGTGATTCCGCTTCTTTAAGTTATGTTTACCAGATTAATGATTACACCAGAGCCCTGATGCTCGATACCTGCCAGTATGAACCCAAAAACCTGGTAGGCGGAATGATTCGTGATGATACATATGACTGGATCGAGGAACAGATGGAGGAGGCCTGGAACCTGGGGATGAACGTAATTCCTGTGGGACATCATAATCTCCTTGATGAAAGTGAAGTGTACCTGCAGGACTGTACCATAGAACACAGTGAACAATTGATCGACCAGCTGGAAAGCTGGGATGTACCGCTGTTCCTCAGCGGCCACCTGCATGTACAGCATTATATGAGGTCTGATGACGATTCAGGAATCTATGAGATCGTCACCAGTTCCTTATCTACTCCGCCCTGCCAATATGGAATTCTGCATTATGGGGATGACGGAAGCTTCCACTATCATACGAAGCCTTTGGATATGAAGAGCTGGGCGGAAAAGAATGGAAATACCGATAAGAATCTGCTGAATTTTGAGGATTATGGGAATAAATTCTTAAACAAGGTATTTTATAATCAGGCACAGGATGAATTTAACAGACTGGATACCTTTAAAAGCCTGACCAGGAACCAAAAGGATCAGATGGCCAAGGTTTATGCGGAACTGAATGCTGCCTGTTACAGAGGAAAGGTTGCAGAAATCCGGGAAAAAGCAAAGGCTGAGACCGGATATAACATGTGGGAGGAAGAGGGGTACCCCAGTATCCTGTCCCAATATCTGGAATGGATCACTGCTGATGGAACAAAGGATTATAATGTATTAAACGCAGATTGACAGGAAAGTGGTCAGGAATGGTTCTTTTTTATTTCACTCAAAGATATAATTCATTAAGAATATGAATTAGGGTAAGAACGTGAAATTATCAAAATTGGAGCCGTTCATGGCAGTGATTTTGCTGGTATTGGTATATATCATATCAAGCCATGCCGGAAAAATGACAGCAGGAATCAGCGTTAAGGCCGGAAAAGAAAAACCTGTGGTCGTGATTGATGCCGGTCACGGGGGAAATGATCCCGGAAAGATCGGAGTCGACGGTACCCTGGAAAAGGATATCAATTTAATAATAGCAAAACGCCTCAAGCAATATCTGGAAGCCTCTGATGTGGATGTGGTCTTAACCAGGGAAAATGATAACGGTCTTTACTCAGTAGGTGACAACAGAAAAAAGATGGCGGACATGACCAAACGGTGTAAGATCATTAATGACATAAGACCGGCCCTGACTGTCAGCATCCATCAAAACAGCTATCATCAGGAGAATGTTTCAGGAGGACAGGTATTTTACTATAGATCATCAGAAAAAGGAAAGAGACTGGCTGAGATTCTGCAGAAAAGATTTGATTATGTACTGGGGGATAAAAACACAAGGCTGGCAAAACCCAATGGTAACTATTATCTGCTGTTACATGTAAAGACACCGATCGTGATTGTTGAGTGCGGATTTTTAACAAACTGGAAGGAATCATCACTATTAAATTCTGAGGAATATCAGGATCGGCTTGCGTGGACGATCCACATGGGGATCATGGAGTATCTGAACAGCAGGTAACGGAATTAGATTTCTTGTGAAAGCCCGGGCGCTGCCAGCGCCGGGGCTTTTCGATATACTTAATTAACTTGCTGTTCTTCGGATTGCTCTGGCAGCACATCTGTCTCAGGGTTTCCAGGAATAACATTTTCTTTGAAGTTTTTATCAGATAATTTGCTGTCTGCCTTTATGCTGCCGTCAGCTTCTGCCGTATCTTTTGTATTCTCATGCAGTTTTTCTGCGATCTGTGAGGTAAGCTGGCTGGAACGGGATTCCAGCTCGGCTGCTTCTTTGGTCTTTTTTTCAATATTCCCATTTCCTGTTTTGATCTCTGCTTTCAAGACGCTGGCTCTTCCGTCTAACCGGTCCTGGACGGAGGCAATGACCTCTGCCTGACTGCTGTTTGCGGACAGTTCTGCAATGTTATTTAATTGGTCCATCTGGTCTTCTTCTTTTGTTTTCGGTTTTTCATAAATTCTGCCGGTATTGTCGTCTTCGGAACCGATATCATCTGCCTGCTCCGTTTGGAGTCTGGTAATCTGCTCGTCAAGCTCTTTCATCTGCTTTTCATATTCTTTCAGCTGTTCGTTGATCCCTTCGGTACCTTTCTCAGCTGCGGAATCCAGTAAGGACTGTTTCCGATCCTGCAGGAATTCTTTCTGCTTCATTAACTGTCCGATCATACTCTGGTTCTTTCCCGCCGGAGAAATGGCTGCAACATCGGTGCGTTTTTCCTGTTCCTTTCTGCTGCCGGCTGCTTCCAGCTTATATGCTGCTGAACGGTTGATTGCGCTGATATTTAATCCGGTATTTTGATTACCTGTTTTCCCAATGAACATAATGATCCTCCATTCTAACCGTATAGGTATTTTCTCTTAAGGGATATCGGCATAATAAAACCAAGGATAACAGGAATGCGGTAAACGGTAAGATCAGGGCTGTAAACGGGCTGTTTCTTCCCTGAGAGGAAGCATGGCGCAGAAATGGAAATTCTCTTCTGTGACAGTCAGTTCCAGGGTTCCCTGGCAGTGTTCCACGGCATTGCGTATGTTGGAGAGTCCGATTCCGTGGAATTGAGGTTCTTTCTTAGTGGTTTTAAAAAGCCAGGCCTCCTTTTTTAGGGAGGGAGGTATGGGATTTTTAATTTCAAGAAGCAGACAGGAATGGCGGACGTAGGAATTGGCCTGTATGATTCGTTCCGGACCTTCCTTTGGAAGCTTACGGCAGGCTTCCAGCGCATTGTCCAGTGCATTGCTTAATATAATGCATAAAACCAGGGGAGAAAGCATTTCGGCAGGAGGAAATATGAAATCGGCTGTAAGACAGATTCCTCCGGTGTGTGCAAGTGCCATCTTCTCCCTTAAAATGGCATCAGCATAAACATTGCCTGTGGAAATTCCGGAAGACAGTACGTTCATGGAGTCGGTGATGGAACTTAAATACTCTTCTGCCTCTGCATTTTTTTCAGAACGGAGGAGATTTTTGAGACAGAGCATGTGGTTTTTAAAATCATGGCGGAACCCAGCCAGATTTTTTTCTTCTTCCCGCCATGCGGTCATCTGATTCTCCAGAAATGCATTCTGTTGTTTTGCCAGTGCCAGGATTAGTCTCCGGTCTACGAAATAAACGGAAAAGATAAGGAGAGCTGCACCGGCAAGGGCAGTTATGGTAATGGTTATGGCGGCTTCAAAAGAGTAGCTTAAGGAATCCATCCGGCTGATACCATAGTTTATAACAGACTGCCGGATAAAAAAGGACAGGATGAGCAGATACAGGTTTCCCTCCGGGGGGATATCTCCCTGAAGGTTCCGGTATTTTTTTACAATCCATTCAAAAACAATTGCACAGAACACAAGAGTTAAGATATCGCACAGAATATAAAAACGGCTGCTAACCAGACGATCCTCCATATTTCCTGCAGCATAATGGATGAGAGGAAGAAAGATAAAGCTTGATGTATAACCGAGACCATCCATAAAAATGGAAAGCATGACTTTTTTTCCGCTCTTCCCCCTGTAAAAAAGGAATATGATTCCCGTAGATGTAAGGAGAAAAAAAACTTCCTGCGGAAAAATACGGTACAGTCCGCAATGAATGTTTATAAAGCCAACCAAAGCATTGAATGCAGCCAGTCCGAGGATAGTGGGGAGGGGGCGGAACCTGGGATTTAACATTCTGCTCAGGAAATGATAATCTATGAAAACGGAACATAAAACCAGAATCAGGATAATCCCTCCTTCTGCATCTGTTTCATGAATGCCATGGAAAATTCTTGATATTTCCGCTTGCTTACTGGGACAGATTCTCCGTTCATAAGAAAAATGTCCGTTTTATCAAAACGCATGACAGTATCCATATTTACGATGAAGCTTCGATGACACCGGAAGAAACGGGCAGGAAGTTTTTTTTCCAGAACCTCCAGTTTCCCGTAAAAATCAAAAACCCCTGTTTTGGAATGAACAGACACCTTACGGTTCCTTACTTCCAGATACAGGATATCCGAAGGAGGGAGTTTCCGGATGGATAATCCGGATTGGAAAGTTAAGTATTCCTTTTCAGGCGGAACCAGCTGTCCGATTACATGATTTAAAACGGCTTCCAGTTTTTCTTCCTTAACCGGTTTTATCAGGTAATGGGATGCATCTACATCAAATGCCTGAAATACAAATTGCTTATAGGCGGTCAGAAAGATGATCCTGGAACGGGTATTGTCTTTCCTGATCCGGCGTGCTGTTTCCAGACCGGAAAGTTCTCCCATTTTAATATCCAGGAAAATAATGTCCGGGGAGATACCTGAATTCAGGAGCTGGTTTCCGTCGGTAAAGGCAGACAGCTGAAAGGATATCTTGCGGGAATGAAAATATCCTTCCAGCTGTTTTGCAAATTCTTCCATATATAAGGGCTGGTCATCACAGAGAAATACGTTCATATAAGTCACTTCCTAACATGAAATAAACTTCCATTATGGTATCATTATTATGGGAAACGTGCAAGCATAACCTTTTTGCTGCCAGTAAAAAGTTGCATGGCAAACGGGCCTGTGATATGATAAATGGAAGTAAAAAGAAAAGAGCAGAGTAATATGATAACAGAACGAATAATAATGAAAGATAAAGAACATCCGGAGGAGGAATTGTTAAAAAAGCCGGCGGAAATATTAAGAAACGGCGGCCTGGTGGCATTTCCAACGGAAACTGTATATGGCCTGGGTGCAAATGCCCTGAACCAAGAGGCAGCAAGAAAGATTTATGAAGCAAAGGGGCGGCCGTCGGACAACCCTTTGATTGCCCATATAGCGGATTTTGAAGATCTGCCTCCGTTAGTATCCGTAATACCTGAGGCCGGGAAAAAGCTGATGGAGGCATTCTGGCCGGGACCGCTGACTTTAATTTTTCCAAAGAGCGGGCTGGTTCCATACGGGATCACAGGCGGGCTTGATACGGTGGCCGTGCGGATGCCGGATGATCCGGTGGCGAACACCCTTATACGCTTATCCGGTGTACCGGTGGCAGCACCGAGCGCCAATATCTCCGGACGCCCCAGCCCTACTACGGCAGACCATGTATGGCAGGATATGAATGGGAAGATCGATATGCTTATAGATGGAGGGGCCGTAGGTATCGGAGTGGAATCCACGATTATTGATGTAACCAGTGATGTGCCGGTGATTTTGCGGCCTGGAGCCATTACACAGGAAATGGCTTCTTCTGTCCTTGGACAGAGGATCGGTCTTGATCCTGCCATTACCGCCGGACCGATGAAGGCGGATGCAAAGCCCAAAGCACCAGGTATGAAATATAAGCATTATGCGCCGAAAGCGGATCTGACCCTGGTGGAAGGGGAGCCAGAAAGGGTAGTTGAGACGATTAACCGGCTGGTTGAGGAAAAAACCAGGGAGGGGTTCCGGGCCGGAGTCATATGTACAGAGGAAACCAGGGATCAGTATCATAGAGGAACGGTACGCAGTATGGGCATCCGTGCAAAAGAAGAGACCATAGCCCACAATCTCTATGCGGTGCTGCGGGAATTTGATGATCTGGATACGGATTTTATTTTTTCCGAAAGCTTTAAAGGAGATCATCTTGGGCAGGCCATTATGAACCGGCTGACCAAAGCAGCCGGATACCACACAGTAAAGGTTTAAAAGGAGGAGAGATAAGTGTCGGGAAAGAGAGAAGACTATATTACCTGGGATGAATATTTTATGGGAGTAGCGGTCCTTTCCGGGAAGCGGTCCAAGGATCCCAGTACCCAGGTGGGGGCCTGTATCGTAAGCCAGGACAACAAGATCTTATCCATGGGCTACAATGGATTCCCGATTGGCTGCTCGGATGACGAATTTCCGTGGAGCAGGGAAAATGAGCAGGATGATCCTTACAATGCCAAATATTTCTATTCTACCCACAGTGAATTAAATGCTATCCTTAATTACAGGGGAGGGAGCCTGGAAGGCTGCAAACTTTATGTAACCCTTTTTCCCTGCAATGAATGTGCCAAGGCAATTATCCAGGCTGGAATTAAAACCGTTGTATATGCCTCGGACAAGTATGCCGATACTCCGGCGGTATATGCCTCTAAACGCATGCTGAATGCAGCAGGTGTCCGGTATTACCAGTATCAGCCTACCGGAAGAAAAATAGAGATCGAGGTCTGACATGAAATTTTTACTGGCGGCTCTCAATGCCAAATACATCCATTCTAATCCCGGCGTTTACAGCTTAAAGGCCTATGCAGAAAAGCATTTGGATGGACCGGAACTTACAGATGGAAGTCTTCAGATTGAAATTGGGGAATATACCATTAATAATCAGCTTGATGATATCCTTAAGGATATTTACAGCCGAAAACCGGATGTGGTGGGATTTTCCTGCTATATCTGGAATATCTCTTGTGTTTTAAAACTGGTCCGGGACCTTCCGAAGGTTCTCCCTCAGACGGAGATCTGGCTGGGGGGTCCTGAAGTGTCTTATGATGCTGCCCGGATACTCAACCAGATACCGGAAGTTTATGGAATCATGATGGGGGAAGGGGAAGAGACCTTTTTGAAGGTAGTGAGGTGTTATCTGAAACAGAACCCATCCCATGACCGGATTGATGGGGTGGCTGCAAGGGATAAAGAAGGAAATGTGGTACAGAATCCGTTAAAGTCTGCTGTGGATATAAGCTCCATTCCTTTTCTATACGGTGACTTATCGGATTTTGAGAACCGGATTATTTACTACGAGAGCAGCCGCGGCTGTCCTTTTTCCTGCAGTTACTGTCTGTCATCCCTGGATAAGTCCGTACGTTTCCGGGATATGGAGCTGATTTTAAAGGAACTGGATTTCTTCCTTGAGAACCGGGTCCCCCAGGTAAAATTCGTAGACCGGACATTTAACTGCAGCAAAAAGCATACCATGGACATCTGGTGTCATATCATGGAACATGACAACGGAGTAACTAATTTTCATTTTGAAATTTCTGCAGATCTGTTAGATGACGAAGAGCTGGAGCTCATGTCACAAATGAGACCTGGACTTATACAGCTTGAGATCGGGGTGCAGAGCACCAATCCGGATACCATTAAGGAAATAAAGCGCAGGACCGATTTGAAACGGTTAAAGGAGACAGTAGCCCGGATTAACAGTTTTGGAAATATTCATCAGCACCTGGATCTGATTGCGGGGCTTCCTTATGAAAATTACGAAAGCTTCCGAAGATCCTTTAATGAGGTCTATGAGATGAAACCGGAACAGCTCCAACTGGGATTTTTGAAGGTATTAAAGGGTTCCTATATGGCGGATATGGCCAGGGATTACGGTATAAAATTCCAGTCAGAGCCACCTTATGAGGTACTTTCCACCAGATGGGTGGACTATGGGGAAATCCTTAAGCTGAAAAATCTGGAAGAAATGTTGGAAGTCTATGGAAACAGCGGACAGTTCCGGACCGTTATGAATGAACTTTGTAAGGAATTTGAAACACCTTTTGATATGTTTTCAGTCCTTGCAGAATATTATGAGGAACGGGGGCTTTTCGGAATAAGCCACAGCCGGCTGGCCAGATATGAAATCCTGGAACGGTTCATCGGGTCTCTGGTTCCTGATAAACTTCCCATGTTCCGGGATCTGCTTGTCTATGACCTGTATTTAAGAGAAAATTTAAAAAGCCGGCCATCCTTTGCGGCGGACCAGAATCCGTTTAAGGAGCAGGTGAGGGCTTTTTTTGCAGAAGAGGCAGAAACTTTCCGCTACTTAAAGGAGGGATATACCGGTTATGAAGCCAGACAGCTTATCAAGATGGCTCATATCGAGGTTTTCCGGGAGGGAAGGGCAGTATTATTTGATTACAGGAAACGGGATGCTTTATCCCATAATGCAGCCAGCTATGAGCTTGGAATATGGAGGAACGGATGGCAAAGAGAGAAACAAAAGCAGAGCGTAAAGTCCGTGTTTTAAAGGTGCTTGAGGCTCTTGACAGGGAATATGGAACAGAATATGTCTGCTATTTGAATCATGAAACCCCATGGCAGCTTTTGACTGCTGTTATCTTAAGTGCCCAGTGCACCGACGCCAGGGTAAATCTGGTGACGGCGGATCTTTTTAAAAAGTATGACTCCCTGGAGAAGCTTGCCAATGCGGATGACAGGGAGCTGGAGCAGGATATCCACTCCCTTGGCTTCTACCGTATGAAAGCTAAAAATATTATATCCTGCTGCCGGGACCTGATAGAAAAATTCGGCGGTAAAGTTCCGGGGACCATAGAAGAACTGACTTCCCTGGCCGGAGTGGGCCGTAAGACCGCCAATGTCATCAGGGGAAACATCTATCATGAACCAAGTATTGTGGTAGATACTCATGTAAAGCGGATTTCCAGAAAGCTGGGCTTTGCAAAGGAAGAGGATCCGGAGAAAATAGAGTATGAGCTTATGAAGGTACTTCCGAAAGAACACTGGATCTTATGGAATATCCAGATCATTACTCTGGGAAGATCCATCTGTACTGCAAGAAATCCCAGGTGCACAGAATGCTTTTTACGGGATTATTGTCCCGGTTCCGGACAGCAGCCATGACAGGGAAAGGAGCGCTTTAAGTGATATCATCTTATGTTGCGGTAGATTTAGAAACCACTGGTCTTGATCCAAAGCGGGATAAGATCATTGAAATCGGAGCCGTACGGGTCATTGACGGACAGATCAGGGAAAATTATGAGACCTTTGTGAATCCATACCGGATGTTAGAGGAACGGATCATCATGCTTACCGGTATCAGCGACCAGCAGGTGAATAAAGCTCCCGGCATCGGGGAAGTGATTGAGGGTTTTCTGAAATTTGCAAAAGGTCTGCCAATTCTGGGACATCATGTGATTTTTGATTACAGTTTTTTAAAACGGGCGGCGGTAAATAACGGCCATTGCTTTGAATGCCAGGGGATTGATACACTGAAACTGGCCAGACGATTCATGCCGGGAGAAGAGAAGAAAAATCTAAGGGCAGCCTGCGGATATTTCGGAGTGGAACAAAACTGCATCCACCGGGCGCTGGCAGATGCGATAGCGGCACACCGGCTGTATCTTGAAATGGCAAAACGGTATGGAGAGAAAGAACCTGACGCATTTGGCTCCCAGGCCCTGATTTACAAGGTAAAAAAAGAACAGCCAGCCACAAAAAGGCAAAAAGAACACTTGCAGGATTTATTAAAATATCATAAAATAGTTTTAACTGTGCAGACAGATCACTTATCCAGAAATGAAATCTCAAGGATCACGGATAAAATTATAGCACAGTATGGAAGAATATAAGAGAGGTGATACGGTATGATTAACTTTAACAATAAAAACAACAGAAAAATTCTGTCTGCAGTTCTGATTTTAGTCGTAATTCTGCTGATCGTTGCTATGGTACTTCCAATGATGCTGCGTTATTCGTAAGCGGCAGCTTTTAGGACAGTTATTATACAGACACAGCAAAGCATGAGGAATGAATATGAAAAAGAAAACATTGTCCATGAGCCTGGCAGCAGTTTTGCTGGCGGCAGGAATTGGATTTTTAACTCCGGCATATGTTATGGCAGAAACGCTGCCGGATGGTATTTATGTCGGAGAATACAGTTTGGGAGGTATGACAGAAGAAGAAGCCAGCCAGAAGATACAGAGCCTTGTAAATGAAATGGAAAGCCAGAAAATAACGCTGATGGTAGACGGACAGCCGGTGGAAACCACGGCAAGAGAGCTGGGATTCCATTGGAGCAATCCGGAAGCCGTGGCTCAGGCAGCATCTTCCTGGCAGGGAGGAAATTTAATAAAAAGGTATCTGAATAAAAAAGATATTGAACAGAATCATGTTATCATTCCGCTGGAAACGGCTCTTGATGAGGGAAGTCTGGCTGCTTTTGTCACGGAAAAGTGTGCTCCTGCGGTTACAGAGGCAAAGAATGCTGCGATTACAAGACAAAACGGTGCATTTATCGTAACGCCCTCTGTCATAGGAAAAGCGGTGGATGTGGAGGCGACAAAGCAGGCCCTTGACGCGGCTCTGGCAAACGGACTCAGCGAACCGGTGACGGCTGCTGCGGTTATCACAGAGGTAAGGCCCCAGATCACAACAGAGGATCTGTCTACGATAAAGGATGTGCTGGGAACATTTTCCACCAGTTTTTCTACCAGCGGAGCATCAAGATCCAAAAATCTGCAGGTGGGTTCCAGCAAGATCAACGGTCATGTGCTGATGCCCGGGGAGACGCTGTCTGGTTATGACTGCATGCATCCCTTTACGGTCGCCAATGGCTATGCCACAGCGTCAGCCTATGAAAATGGCCAGGTAGTCGACAGCGTGGGCGGCGGTGTGTGCCAGATTGCCACAACTTTATATAATGCGGTTCTGCGGGCAGAGCTTTTGGTTAACCAGAGGCAGAACCATTCCATGGCAATCGGCTATGTGAAACCGTCAGAGGACGCTGCAATTGCAGGTACCTATAAGGATATCAAATTTACCAACAATTACAGCACTCCCATATATATAGAAGGCTATACATCGGGTAAAACACTTACATTTACCATATACGGCAAGGAGACAAGGCCAACGAACCGTACCTTTGAGTTTATATCTGAAACCTTAAGCGTCACCGATCCGGGGGCGCCCAAGGAGGTAGTGGATCCTTCCATGGCACCGGGGAGCAGAAAGCAGATCCAGTCAGCACACAGAGGAATCAAGTCCAGGCTGTGGAAGGTGGTTTACGTAGATGGTATTGAGCAGAGCCGGGAAATTCTCAATACCGATACGTATAACCCATCCAAGGCTATTATAAAGGTTGGTCCTGCGGCTCCTGCAGATGCCGATCCTATGACGATTCCGACACAGCCTGATGAGACGCCTGCTGTTACCGAACCGGCTATAGAAGATCAGGATATAGGGGAACCGGCATATGGGATGGATGGCGGTCCGGGAGTGAACCAGATTATTACTTATCCGGCAGGTCCGGGCGTGTAGGCAGGTAAGGGAATGAGACGGATCGATAGGGAAAGCAAAGGATATGTAAGACCCGGACAGGATCTTGTTATAGCAGGATATGCAGGGCTTGCCGGGACGGTAGAAGCTGTAAAATGCAAAAAAGAAGAATTATTACAATGGTTTACAAAGGATTATATTGATCATATTTTAGATAATGAGAACCTGATATCGGAGGAAAAACTAAGCCGGTGGAAGGAACTGGGAGCGACAGAATGTGAACCGGCAGGAGCGGGCGGTATTCTAAAAGCCCTCTGGGATTTATCCGGAGCTTACTTGACGGGGATCCGTTTTGAACTGCGGAAGATCCCGGTTAAACAGGAGACCATAGAAATCTGTGAGCGGTACGATATGAACCCGTACCGCCTTTTCTCGGCCGGCTGCCTGCTCTTAGCGGCAGACAACGGGGGAGATCTGGTATGCGCTCTGAACGAACAGGGGATCCATGCCGCTGTTATCGGAAAAGTGACAGACGGCATCAAGCGGATTATCGACCATGGGGAAAGCATTGGCTATCTTGACAGGCCGGCAGAGGATGAGCTTTATAAGGTCTCATCCGATTTTCATTTTAATCAGGAGGTAAGGATATGAGGGAAAAGATTCTGGCAATTATTGAAAAAAACAGCAGGATCGATTTAAAGGATCTTGGGATTCTTTTGGGGGAAAGTGAAGCTGCCATTGCTAATGAAATAGCAGAAATGGAAAAAGAGCATATCATCTGCGGTTATCATACCCTTATTAACTGGGATAATACCAGCGATGAAAAAGTCGTGGCTTTGATTGAGGTCAAGGTAACTCCCCAGAGAGGAATGGGCTTTGACAAGATTGCTGAACGCATTTATCAGTACAGCGAGGTGAATGCGGTCTATCTTATGTCAGGCGCATTTGATTTTACCGTTTTTATTGAAGGAAAGACCATGAGGCAGGTGGCTCAGTTCGTATCCGAAAAATTGTCCCCAATGGAATCGGTATTGAGTACAGCAACCCACTTTGTCCTTAAAAAATACAAGGATCATGGCACCATACTTGCCGAAGAGACCCCGGATGAAAGGATGCTGATTACCCCGTGAGAAATCCATTATCAGAACGAATCGTAGAGATTCCGCCTTCCGGAATCCGTAAATTTTTTGATATAGTCAGTGAGATGAAAGATGCCATTTCCCTTGGCGTGGGGGAGCCTGATTTTGATACGCCGTGGCATATCCGGGAAGAGGGGATTTATTCTCTGGAAAAAGGTCGGACATTCTATACCTCCAATGCCGGATTAAGGGAATTAAAGTTTGAAATAAGCAATTATCTTAACCGCCGCTTTGAAGTTAACTATGATCCGGATCATGAGGTCATGGTGACCGTGGGCGGAAGTGAGGCTATAGATATTGCATTAAGAGCCATGCTGAATCCGGGCGATGAGGTACTGATTCCGCAGCCAAGCTATGTATCCTATGTTCCCTGTACCATTTTGGCAAACGGCGTTCCGGTCATTATTGACCTGGAAGCAAAGGACTTGTTTAAACTGACCAGGGAAAAGCTGCTGGAGAAAATAACGCCGAAGACCAAGGTGCTGGTTCTTCCATTTCCCAATAACCCTACCGGAGCGGTTATGGGAGCTGAGGAGCTGAAAGAAATTGCTGAAGTTGTTATAGAAAAGGATTTGTATGTAATTTCCGATGAGATCTATGCGGAGCTGACCTATGGAAGCGGCCATACCACCATTGCGGCGTTTCCCGGTATGAAGGACCGTACCATTCTGATCAATGGTTTTTCCAAGTCTTATGCCATGACAGGCTGGCGCCTTGGTTATACTGCTGCTCCCAGGGTCATTCTGGAGCAGATGTTAAAGATTCATCAGTTTGCCATTATGTGCGCACCTACCACCAGCCAGTACGCAGCCATAGCGGCTCTTCGTGAAGGCGATAAGGATGTTGAAAAGATGAGGGAATCTTATGATCAGAGGCGGCGTTATCTGATGTATGCATTTGAAGAGATGGGGATGGACTGCTTTGAGCCTCATGGAGCATTTTATACCTTCCCAAGCATTAAACGGTTTGGCATGACCTCTGATGAGTTTGCAACCAGGCTGCTGCGTGAAGAGAAGGTGGCAGTTGTTCCAGGTACGGCCTTTGGGGACTGCGGAGAGGGATATCTGCGTATCTCCTATGCCTATTCCTTGAAAAATTTGAAGGAAGCTTTAAGCCGTATGGACCGCTTTGTTAAGAAACTGGATGGAAAGGCGTAAGGAATATGAACATTGTTTTACTGGAACCAGAGATGCCGGCCAATACCGGAAACATCGGAAGAACCTGTGTGGCTACGGAAACAAAGCTGCATCTGATCGAACCCCTGGGATTTAAGCTGAATGATAAACTGATCAAGCGGGCGGGACTGGATTACTGGGATAAGCTTGATGTGACCGTATACAGCGATTATCAGGCTTTTCTTAACAGGAATCCCGGAGCGAAGATCTATATGGCTACCACAAAGGGACTACATGTGTACTCGGATGTGAAGTATGAACCGGACTGCTTCCTGATGTTTGGCAAGGAAAGTGCAGGGATTCCGGAAGAGATTCTGCTGGAGAACCAGGACCGCTGTATCAGGATACCCATGTGGGGAGATATCCGTTCCTTAAATTTGTCCAATTCTGTATCGATTGTACTGTATGAGGCTCTAAGACAGAATGGATTTGAAAATATGACCATGCAGGGGGAACTTCATCATCTGCATTGGAAGGAATCATGAACAGACAGGGGGCTGAACCGATTATCGGATCAGCCCCCTGTTTGTTGGTGCACTGGTGTATAGTCTCCTAAACTTCCCCTTCTGATTATTGATGTTGTAAGGGACTCTGTAAAGGTGAGAAAAGCAGAGGATACTATGTAAAATGAAAAAGTTTCCAGAATTATATCAAATATTTTACTTTGTCTTTACCGGAACGTGGTAACAGGATCGATTTTTTTCAGATATAATCAAAATTACAAAAATTACATTCTGATAATGAAAAAAGGAGTCCAGGTAAATGATAAAAACCTATGTGGTAGATACGAATGTACTGATTCAGGCCCCTTATGCCCTTTACTGCTTTGAAGATAACCGGGTGGTTCTCCCGGTGGTGGTCCTGGAAGAGCTGGATAATCTGAAAAAGGCGGAAGGGGAAAAAGGGGCGAATGCCAGAAAGACCATAAGACTTTTGGAACATCTTCGTCATAAGGGGAATCTGCTGACAGGAGTGAAGTTAGATAACGGAGGAATCCTTCGGATCGAAAAAAACTTTGTGGATGTTAAGCTGCCTCCGGATCTGCCTGATGAAAAGATGGATAACCGCATCCTGAAGGTCTGCCGGGGACTGGAGGGTGAAGTGATTCTGGTTACCAAGGATATCCTGCTGCGTATCAAAGCGCAGATCATCGGAATCCGTGCAGAGGATTTCGCCACAGAGCAGGTTTCGGAGCGTGATGAACAATATACAGGCCGGATCGAAGCGTATGCTCCGGAAGAAAGCTTTAAGGATTTTAAGAGAAAAGGAATTTCCGCAGATTGTGTATACATAGCTGATGAGGACGGTACACGCAGCACACCGGCTTTGTGGGAGAATCAGTTTGTAATCCTGAAGGCGGACCAGTCTGCAAAAAAGACGGTTTTAGGCCGTGTGAACGGCAGCAGGATCGTTCCCCTAAATTACCGGAAACACAAACCTTATGGGGTGGCACCCAGAAATGCAGGGCAGTATTTCCTTCAGGAGGCTTTGATGCAGCCGTCGGAGGCTGCGCCTCTGGTTATCATCAAAGGTATGGCAGGAACCGCAAAAACCTTTTATTCACTTGCTGTGGGTCTGGAAAAGCTGCTGAATAACCCTTCGGGAGAATACCGCCGTATCATTGTCAGCCGCCCCAATGCCCAGTTCGATTCTGATATCGGTTTTCTGCCGGGGGATGAGCAGGAAAAAATTTCCCCTCTGATGCGCCCGGTGTTGGACAATCTGGAACAGCTTATAGATTCCAACGAGGAAAAACGGTATGAAAGCGAGGAAGAATTAAAAGGAAAAATAGAGGAGATATACGGGCGGGGAATGATAAAAGCAGAAGCACTTAATTTTATCCGCGGCCGTTCGATTGTTCAAACCTATTTGATTATTGATGAAGCACAGAATATGACGCCCAATCAGGTAAAGGGGATCATTACCCGCGCCGGAAAAGGTACGAAAATCATTCTTCTGGGAGATCCCAACCAGATCGACCGTCCGTTTCTGGATGAAAGGACCAATGGCCTGAGCTATGCCGCAGAGCATATGAAGGGAAGTCCCTTGTGCTGGCAGATTACCTTAACGGCGGATGAATGTGAGCGGTCCCTGCTTGCTATGGATGCAGTGAAACGGCTGTAGAACGACGGGTTTTTATAGATGTGGAGAAGAAAACGGTATCATGAAAGTCAGACACAGAATAAAGCTGTGTCTGGCTTATATGATGCCGTTTTTTGTGTGTGAAGGTACCAGGTGATTATGTGAAAGGACGGTGAGAGATCGGACGTGACAGTACCATTAAAGTATTCGTCTCTCCATACTGCTGGATCTGCTGAATAATAATACCTAATTCACTCATGGTTTTGCAATATACCTTTACTACTGTGCAATAGGTTCCTGTAACATGATAACATTCTGTAACGGAAGAGATCGTGTTCATGAGTTTATAGAATTCTTTCTGCCTGGAAGCAGACATAGTAACATTAATTAATGCTTGTATGTTTAACCCTAATTTTTCATGATCTATAATGGCACGATAACCTAAAATGATTCCTTGATTTTCCAGACGCTTTATACGTTCGCCTACGGCTGGAGGAGTCAGGTTGATCAGATTGCTTAAATCTTTTATTGAAATTCTCCCCCGTACCTGGAGAATTTTAATAATTTGTCTATCAATTTCATCCATATAAATTTCCTCCTTAACGTTATTATTAGTATAAATGTAATTGGCAATCCGTAATTGAGATCAGATAATTTATACAAAATTTTAAGTTATAGATATTTTACAATGTTAAATTTTTTATGTCTATAACTATGTAAAAATATATAAAAATCAAATTAAAAAAAAGTAAAAAATGTAAAAAAATTAAAAAAAATAAGCAGAAAACGACAAAATAATTTTTATAAAAAGACATTATTGGCACATATTTACACATTCAAACGTTGGTGCTAGTATTTGATTGTGACATATGCACAACGAGAAAAAAGTAAAGAACACAAGCTATGCAATGATATCTGATGAGTGGGAGGGCTATACCATGAACAATGAAATTGAAAGAAATCCTTTTAAAATTGCACAATTACAGCTGAAAGCAGCATGCGATGCATTAGGTGAAGATGAATCGGTCTACCTTATGCTCAGTGAACCGGAAAGAGTTTTAGAGGTATCGATACCAGTAAAGATGGATGATGGATCAAGTAAAATATTTACTGGTTTCCGGGTACAGCATAATGATGCACCAGGGCCATGCAAAGGCGGAATCCGCTTTCATCCGGATGTAACAAAGGACGAAGTGAAAGCCTTAGCAACCTGGATGACATTTAAATGCGGTGTAGTTAATTTGCCATATGGCGGTGCAAAAGGTGGAGTTATCGTTGATCCTAATGAACTTTCTGCTGGTGAGTTGGAACGGTTATCCCGCGGATATGCAAAAGCGATTACCCCGATAATCGGTGAAAGAAGAGATATACCGGCTCCGGATGTGAATACGAATGGACAGATTATGGTTTGGATGACCGATGAGTATTCGAAACTCAGAGGAGTAGGGCAGACTCTGATGGCAACATTTACCGGAAAACCAGTGGAATTCGGAGGCTGTCACGCAAGAAAAGAAGCTACTGGATATGGAGTTGCTATCATGGCCAAGGAGGCAGCAAAATACAAAGGCCTGAATATGAATGAGCTGACTGCCACGGTACAGGGCTTTGGAAATGTTGGGAGCTATGCAGCTCTGTATTTACAAGAGCTTGGAACAAAAGTTACAGCTGTCTCAGATTACAGCTGCTGCTTATACGATCCGGACGGATTGGATATTAAAGCTTTAATGAAATATGTTGAAAAAAACAAATGCCTCCAGGGCTTTGCCAGCGCAGCAAAAGAATTAGACCGTGAAGAAATATTTAAGATCCAATGTGATATATTTGCCCCTTGTGCACTGGAAAATGCCATTACCATTGATAATGTGGCTGATATTAAAGCTAAGATCATTTGTGAAGGTGCAAACGGACCGACAACACCTGCAGCTGAAAAAATATTGTTAAACAGGGGGATAATGATTGTTCCGGATATTTTAGCCAATGCAGGAGGCGTGACCGTATCTTATTTTGAATGGGTACAGAACTTACATAATTTTTATTGGACATTTGATGAAGTACAGGCAAAACAGGTAGCAAAAATGGTGGATTCTTTTAATAAAATTATTGATATTATGGAAACAGGACAAGATATGAGAACGGCAGCGTATATTCTTGCAATCAGACGTATTGCAACTCCAATGAGATTGAGAGGATGGTTTTAATGCCTATGAAAAGTCTATCCATTAAGAATTCGGCGATTACTCCATCTGTAACACTTGCAATTACTGCCAGAGCTAAGAAAATGAAGGCAGAGGGACAGGACATACTATCATTAAGCGTGGGAGAACCTGATTTTAATACACCTGAAAATATCAGAAAGGCTGCGATCCAGGCTATGGACAGCGGCAAGATCGGTTATACACCTGCTTCGGGTCTGACAGAGTTAAAGGCGGCTATATGTGACAAGCTGCTTAAGGATAATCAGCTTGAATATAATACGAATAATATTGTAGTCTCCAATGGAGCCAAGCATTCTCTGTTTAATGCGCTGCAGGCGGTATGCAATCCCGGTGATGAGGTTATTGTGGGTGTTCCCTATTGGGTAAGTTATCCGAATTTAATTGAAATGGCAGATGCAGTACCTGTATATGTCCAGATGAAAGAAAGTGACGGTTTTAAATTTACGGATGCTGGTTTGGAAGGCGCTCTGACAGATAAGACAAAGGCAATTATCATTAACAGCCCCAATAACCCTACAGGTACAGTTTATACCAGAGAAGACCTTCAGATCATTGCTGATTTTGCCGTAAAACATGACGTTTATGTTATTTCTGATGAAATTTATGAGAAGCTGATTTACCAGGGAAGCCATGTCAGCATAGCCTCCTTGGGAGAAAAAATTAAGGAATTGACCGTCGTTGTGAACGGAATGTCAAAATGCTACGCAATGACAGGGTGGCGAATCGGTTATAGTGCCTCCTCAGCCCGGATCGCGGGTATCATGGGGAATATGCAGAGTCATGCTACATCAAATCCAAATACGATTGCACAGTATGCAAGTGTTGAAGGACTGAGAGGTTCTCAGGATTCTGTAGAGGAGATGAGAAACTGTTTTAAAGAAAGACGTGACTTTATCGTAAATGGGATTAATGCCATAGATGGATTATCCTGCAGGAATCCTGAAGGTGCATTTTATATCATGGTAAATATCAAAAACTACATAGGAAAGTATTACATAGAAAGACAGATAACAAATTCCTTTGATTTTTCAGAACTGTTACTAGAAAAAATGAAGGTAGCAGTTATACCGGGAATTGGTTTTGGACAAGAAGGATACATTCGGCTTTCCTATGCAGCATCCATTGATACTATTAAAAAATGCATTGAGCGAATTGAAAGTTTTTTAGAACACTTAAGATAAAAAGGTGATAAAATGCTTCCCTTAATTCTGAAACCCCAAAACTAGAACAGTTGGAGGATTATATATATGGAAAGTAAAAAAATGCCAAATGTATTTCAGGCCTTGTTTGTATTAGGCGGTTTCCTGTTTCTTGCTTTTACATTTAATTCACTAAAAATCGAAATCCATCTTGCAATATTTTCAGCCTGGTTTTTAGCCATGATTGTTGGTAAAATGACAGGGCACACGTATAAAGAAATGGAACATGCCATTTCGAAAGGAATCTATAACGGAATGGATGCCATCCTGATTTTATTGGCAGTAGGTTCTTTGGTTGGTACCTGGATATCAGGCGGGATAGTACCCAGCCTCATCTATTATGGACTGAAGGTTATCCATCCATCAATATTCTTACTTGCAACATTAATTATTTGTACGATTACCTCCCTGGCTACCGGTACCTCCTGGGGAACAGCCGGAACAGCCGGTATTGCGATGATGGGTATTGGTGCAGGACTTGGCATACCGGCTCCGATTACTGCCGGTGCAGTATTATCTGGTGCGTATTTCGGTGATAAATTATCTCCGTTATCGGACAGTACGATACTGACCGCGTCGATGTGTGATATTGACGTTATAGATCATGTAAAAGGTATGTTTCCATTATCTTTAATCGGATATTTATTATCAGGAGCGGCCTTTTTGATTGCAGGTTTTACTTTTGTGGGAAATACTGCGGATATGTCACAGGTTACACAGGTTATGAATTCATTAGACAGTATGTTTAACATTAGTTTTATATCGTTTGTTCCTATGATCATTGTTATCATATTACTGGTATTGAAAATGCCGTCTCTTCCGGTTATATCATTAGGTTCCGGACTTGGAATTATCTGGGGAATCGTATTTCAGGGCTTATCACCTGTTACAGCAATATCAACAGCATGGGCGCAGGTGGAAAGCAATACGGGAATAGAGTTCATTGATAAGATATTAAGCCGGGGCGGGATGAACAGTATGCTATGGTCTGTCGGTATTATTATATTAGGTCTTGGTTTCGGCGGTCTGTTAGACCAGATTGGTATTATTAAAGTAATTGCCAACCGGGTTGAGAAGTTTATTCATGGCGGCGGCATGCTTACCGTTTTCTCAATTATCGTTGGTTTCCTTGGGAACCTGTTTGGCAGTGCAATGTATGTATCCTTAATTCTTACACCGAAGATCATGTCCTCCAAATATGATGAATTAGGATACAGCAGAAAGGTACTTTCCAGAAATACTGAATTCGGAGGTACGTTAACCTCCGGAATGATTCCCTGGAGTGATAACGGTATATTCATGGCAGGTATCCTGGGGGTTGCGACGTTGCAGTATTTACCTTATATGTGGCTGGCATATGCCTGTATACTCGTTACTGTTTTTTCCGGATTCACAGGCAGATTTATGTGGAGTAATAAACAGGATGTCAGAATCAGTGAATTAAATAAAAAATTTGACAAGTAGTTTTTATAAATGGATGTTGAAGGGGAGGTAAGATGAAGATAAAGAAAATACTTTTAATAGCAACTGGTGGTACAATTGCTTCATCCGAAACTGAACAAGGATTAACTCCATCTATTGATGCACAGCAGCTTTTATCATATATGCCCGAAATAGAGCAGATATGCCATTTGTCAGGGATGTCAATTATGAATGTTGACAGTACAAATATGAATCCCAAGCTGATGATCAAAATTGCTGAAACTATAAATGAATATTACGATCAGTATGATGGATTTGTTGTCACTCATGGTACAGACACAATGGGGTATACGGCCGCAGGTTTGACCTATATGCTGCAAAATATTAAAAAAACCGTTGTATTGACAGGTTCCCAGATAGCAATTGGAGCTCTTTATACAGATGCAAAGAAGAATTTATCAGACGCCATTCGTTTTGCAAGTGAAGATATATCCGGCATCTTTGTAGCATTTGACGGTAAGATTATTAATGGAACCCATGCTGTGAAACTGAAGACCAGAAGCACCGATTCATTTTCCAGTATTAATTTTCCGACGGTCGCAGATATTAAATTAGGAAAGATAACCTATAATAGTGCATTGCAGTATAGCGATCTTTGGAGTAAGTTTGAGATTCATATCCTGAAACCATTTAAACTAAAAACCAATATTTGTGAAGATGTATTTTTATTAAAGATATATCCAGGTATCAAGCCGGAAATTTTTGATTATGTTAAACAGAATTATAAAGGTGTCATAATTGAAAGTCTTGGTATCGGAGGAATTCCCAATAATGATTACGATATCGTTAACAAGATTCATGAACTGATTGATGCCGGGATTGCCGTTGTCATAACGACCCAGTGTTTATATGAAGGGATTGATCTGAATATTTATGCAGTAGGACAAAATCTTGCCCAGTATAAAATTATTTTTGCCGGAGATATGACCACAGAGGCAGTAACGTTAAAGCTTATGTGGGCATTAGGGAATTATGATTCTATTAAAGATATTAAAGAATTTATTGAGACACCTTTTTTTGCAGATAGAAATTATTAATTAGAAAGCCAGCCTTTGTGAAGATATGAAATAATCACAAAGGCTGGCTTTACCAGGATCTGCATAGACCATCTGGATACTGCCGGGAAACGTCAGGGTCAAAGTTAATGTTCTTAACGCCGCAGGTTCCCTCAAACGAAGCAGCTGTATCATTAATCACACGGTTGATCCGGGCAAAGTGAGCGTATAGGATTCCTCCACATACGAAACAACATCCTTAAGATTCTCCCATGCTGCCTCTGCAGAAATAAAATGATACACGCCATCCCCGCTTTTAAAAATCCAGCATACGATGCCGCTTTCCAGCGAGTAGTCTTCACTGATAAAGTTTCCATAAACCTGATACGCATCATACGGCCCCAGAGCCACCTGCGCACCTTGTATATCGGTAACATCGCTGTTCTGTAAGTTATACCATATATTTTGTGCGGCGGACTTTGTATTAAACTGTTCTTTTTGCTCTTCTGTCAGTCCGTCAAGGCTGATGGTGTTCAGAGTAATAATAGAAGTACCTTCTGGGTTTGAGTATTGAAAATCGGTACCTCCGTCCAAATCTTTAAATTTCACCCATGTATCCGGTATGGTTACATACCCGAATTCTTCTGTACCGACCGACTGCATTCCGCTGTTTGCCGGTTCCTCTGTCTGTAATTCAAAAGTCTGTATCCGGGTATCATCCTGTGATTGGATTTCAGCCTGCCGGTTTCCGGCTAATGTCTGTTTTACAGTACGGTATACAAAGACATTCAGAGCTGTAAAAAGTACGATAAGAATAAGGGCACATAGTATTCCCAGATATAAAAGTCTTCTTTTTTTGTCTGCGGGTTTCATATGCTGTTCTCCTTTGTATTGCTGAGACTGGCTCAGTGAATTTATTATTATAAATTATTAATATACGGTCCCTCTGTGGGCTGGGTTACAGATTCGTGGATTTGGGCAGGCTGAAAATAAATTCCGTACCCACTCCTTCCGTGCTGATTACATCTATATTTTCCCCGTGGGACTGGATGATTTCCCTGACTATGGAAAGGCCCAGACCGGTCCCTCTCTTATCTTTCCCCCGGGACATATCTGTTTTATAAAACCGTTCCCAGATTTTCTTTATGCTGTCCTTTGGAATGCCGATTCCCGTATCCTTAACGGAGACAAAGATCTTTTCATACTTTCCCGAAGCCTGTATGTAGATGGTGGAATCTGCATGGCTGAACTTTATGGCATTATCAATCAGGTTGTAAAGGACCTGCTGGATTTTTCCAAGGTCAGCATGAACCATCTGGATACTGTCGGAAAATGTCAGGTCGAAATTGATGTTTTTATCGCCGCAGGTTCCTTCAAAAGAAGCAGCCGTATCCTTAATGACCCGGTTGATGTCAAAATTGGTGCGCTTTAAATATCCTTTGCTGTCTAAGGAATTGAGAGTCAGCATTCCCTGAGTCAGTTTGTTTAACCGTTCTGTTTCTGAGATGACCCTGTTTATATATTTCTCATACATTTCCGGCGGAATGGTTCCGTCCAGGATGGCTTCCAGATAACCCTTTATAGAGGTCAGGGGAGACCGGAAGTCATGGGAAACGTTGGCAATAAAGGTTTTCTGATATTCCTCCATTTTGTTTAAATCGTCGGACATATAGTTTAAGGTAGCCGCCAGATAGCCCATTTCATCCCTTGTATTCACTGCTATGTGGTGGGTTAAGTTCCCCTGGGCATATTCATTGGCACCTGCTGTGATTTTTTTAAGCGGATAGTAGACATTCTTTGTAAATACCAGAAGAATGATCAACGAGAGAGTGAAAACCACCGCTGACGTAATGTAGACGATGTTCAGAATTCCGTCCCGTTCCGTCTTAAGATCGGATATGGGCAGATGGATCACTACATAGCCATGGGTGGTATAATTTCCTATAATGGGTGCATGGACGCTTAAGACATCATAGGAAAACTGATTGTAATAATTGCCGATTGTATAAGATTTGTTTCCGGTCAGTGTAGGATCGAAATTTTCAATGACCTGTCCAGCTTTTTCTGACTGCGTGCTGTCTGCCACTACTTTTCCCTGTCGGTCAACGATCCATATCTCTGCGTGAAGATAACTGGCTTCATTTACCAGCTGAGTGAAGGAAGATGACAGGTTCATATCCTTTCCGCGGTACATGCTGCTGAAGGAGGAGGCAATCTGATTGGCTTCGTCATACAGGCATTCCGAACGCTGACGGAGCAGATACTGGTCCGTGATCCGGGAAGAAAAGGTGGCAATGGTCGCAAACCCAAGCAGTCCGAAAACCAGATAGCCAAGGATGAATTTATAATAGAGAGAATGTGTCATCTACCTTTTCACCTCGAATATATAACACCCTATAAGAATGTCGTATTTATATGTGTTTGAGAGGTACAATCTTATCATTTGACTGTTTTTTGACTGCTTCATTATAATCCTCCATCTTATCAAATTTTACATCCGGGAAGCCGAAGTGAGTACAAATGTCCAGTGTAGTAGTTATATCAGTATGCCCTAGGAGATACTGGGCTTGTTTGATGTCGATACCTGCCTTGTACAGATTGCTGGCATAAGTGTGTCGAAACATGTGTGGCGTTATGTCCTCTGCAACGGGTTTTCCGCTATTGGCCGCTACCATTTTATCCTGACAATATCCCTTTCTTTTTCCAGATTAGTGGGAACCAGCGTTTTGCGTACTCGGATAGGGATATCACCTAAGACATAATTAAATTTAGTATACATCTTTTCGGTAATTAAGTCACTCCTTATTTTCTCTATGTGAGATTTCTGAATATTAATCGGCTTCATATCTCCAAGATAGGATTTAATAAATTTTTCCCGTTCGTAGTAACGCTTTAGTGTCTGGGGCTTTAGGGTTCCTTTTTTTACATTGCCGATCCAAAGCCGATGAATCTCTCGATAAGTAAGTAATATCCTTTAGACTCATAAAATCCCTGTAATTTTTATCCAGTTCTTTTAACGTATCCCCATGAATAGTTTTTCGAATGGGTTAACCATATCATTATCTTTCCGGAGCGTCCGGTAAGAGAAATTCGCAGCGGGTACTTTTATTTTTCAGCCATTTTGTAGATATTGAATGGTTCGAAAAATATTATGAATTCACCTTTCTGAAGAGCGAAACCGTATTTTGAATAATAACAATCTATTGCTTCCTGAAGAAAAGCTTCAGTTACGTTAAGGTGTTCGGCAATTTCATAACGATTACGACAACCTGACTCCCTTGCAGAAATTAATTTATCTAAAGTAATCATTTTATTATAGGCCCAAAGTCTTGCTGTATGTTCCTGCTTCTGGTTATCTACACTCTTCATATCTAAAATAATACCGGAAGATGTATAGTAATGTCCTAATTCCTCGGCGAGGATACAAGCTCGTTCGATATCTGTTTCAATGTTATCATTGATTGCTATTGAGCCGTCACAATATAGTCCCTTGATATTACTATTTCTAAATGGGATGTAATCAATGTTTATACCAGCTTCAGCGGCTTCCTGCTCTTCTTTTTCTAAATCGTTCATTCAGACTGCACCTTTTTATTGAAAACTATCAATTACCCTTTCTTCTACTCTTAACGAATTCCGCATATTTCATGATTTCTTCCATTTCTTCCTCTGAATATTCATCTCCATCAAAATGAGCAGCAAGTGTTTTAGGTTGGTAAGTCTCCTGAGAAGAGCCATTATTTTCATCTCCTGTCATTAAATAATCAACAGTAACTCCCAGGCGCTTTGCTATTTGGTGTATTTTTGTTGCATTTGGGGTACTTTTTCCGAGTTTACTTATATACCCTTTTCCAAAATCAAGCTCTTGTTCAAGCTGATTCATAGAAATATTATTTTGTTTGCACAGATCTTTAATACGCTCTTTTAAGTCCATTTTGCGTTCCTCCAATTTACTCTGAAAAAATAGCAAAAAACTTCTTGACATTCTGAAATAAACGCATATAATATGAGCATGGGGTTCTGAAAAAATCGCAAAGTTATAGCGATAAAAATGTCTGAAAATTTTTATTGACAGCTAATTATAGAATATTTTCAAAAGTAAGTCAATGTAATTTGGCGATTTTTTCAGAACTAAGTATAGGAGGTGATATTACGAAACAAGAAAAAAATCATATTCCAGCTTCTGGTATAAAGATTTTGACGGCATGGCATACAAGACCATGCTTGAGAAGTTGAAGGAGATTCAGAAAAAGAAATAGCCTCCCCATAAAAGGGAGGAGCCGGGCAGTAAATGAGAGAAATTGAATTATGAAAAGGAGTATAGTAAATGGCTGATGAAAAAGTAATAACTAATGACGAAGTAAAAGTTAAAGACGGAGTAACAGTTGCTGGGGGAACAGTGAGTATTGGATATTTTAAATTTCTTTTTTTGGGAAGTTTTTTAGAAAGGTATGCGAGATGGATAGCTGCCATCGCCGGTGATGTAGCTGAATATGAAAAAATAGTAGAAGAACAGATGGCCAAACATTATGCGTTTTATGGTGAATTTCAAAAAGAAAACCAATATGTAAAAAGGGATTCCATTCTACAATGCAGTGGAGGAACCAAATTGGTGAAATTTGATGTTCTGAAGGATCATGGAGTTGTAGAAAAGGATGGGACACCATTAGGAACTTGCTCTGCTTGTAATGCAAACCAGGATATATGTCCTTTCAGCTGTAAAATGCCGCGTACAGTTCCGGTTGTAAAACCCAATACTCTAATTTCAATAAAAAAATGTATTCCGACTCTAAAAAGAAAATGGAGTAAAAGTAAAACTGTTGCTTGCGCATATAGCGGATTTATAAGTGTTGTTGAGGTTCCGGTAAATAAAAATTTGCTTGCAGGATGGTTATCACAGATAGAAGTGCCACATGAAGTCAGTGATTTTATTTTAGACAGTAACAATAAAATTTCCATTAAACCTCATAATGCGAATGATGGTTTTGTGACGGTAGGTTATGGACATGCAATACAATCAGATGCAGAAGCTGAAAAATATGGATTTACAACAGGTAGTAAGCAAGATGTAAATACAGTAACTAATGTTATTTTAAAACAACTGGAAAGTTACGAATCTTATAAAGACAATCCAGCAATACTAACATTTCAAGAAGCAGAAGATTTACTCATAGCCGACTTAATAGATTATCAAACAAAAGCTTCTAATATTGCAAGTGCAACAGGATTAACGTTCTCTCAAAATGAAATGGATGGTATAACTAGTCTTGTATATAATGGTAATCGTGTCAAAGATCCAGATAGTTTATTATATCATTTTTTAAGAAAAGATAAAAATGGAGCCATGGATGTTTTACATAAAGCAGTTGATAATGGTTGGTACGGTAGTAATGGAGGGTTGCTAAGAAGAAGATTGATGGAATATAATATCTTTTTTAATAATGATTATACTTTTTATGATGATAATGAGTTAAAACTTTTGAAAAATGCAGTTGGATTTGTAGATTAGGAGAAAAAATCAATAAAATTACATTGCAAGAAGATAAAAATTAGTATTTAACGAATTATTGCACATTGGAAACTTAATATTGATAGTTGATAAGTTTGATGGTATTCTATTCATGAGGATGATTTATATTATACGAAGTGCGGTGAATTGGAGATGGGAGGAACCTTATTTGGATAAAGAAAAAAAACTCTGGAAATTTTTTTCGTGGAACACATTATGTATTGTAGTTGTTAGTTGTGTTCTTAATGTAATCATCTGGTTCGCATTTCATGGAGTTCCCCTCGTAGGTTTGCCTCAAGCAGAAGATGTAAAAAGTATTTCTATTACCCAAAACAGCTCACAAGAAAGAGAAGTCACGACGGAAGAGGATATAGAACTGCTGGTAAAAGCTGCAAATCTTCTGAATTACCGCCTTTTAGGCGAAACAGAAGGTAGCCCCATTATTACAGTTACTTATCATCTTAAAGACGGTGATGATGTGACGATTAAAGCTAATGATACTTCAATGTGGTGGCATGGAAAATCGCATCCAATAAAAGAAACGGATGTGTTTATTAACATTGTGCAGGGTTTATATTTTGATTTAGTGGAATAGGGGGGGCTTCAAATTTGCTTGCGCATAGTATGAGCATAATGCGAAGCCAATAAAATTGAATATGTAAAGAAAACTACTAACTATCAATTGATATGCTCCCCTTATAGTCAATTTCATTAAGTTAAGTATTTAAGCTCAGGTTTTTACAGCGAAAAATGGTGAACGCAATGATAAGTGTTCACCATTTTTATGATTTAAACAAAACAAAAGCAGATGACGTTATAAGCCATCTATAGTCTAGGAAACTTTTAAGCCAAAAACCTCTATTTTTCAAGGCATAATAAGAGTTATATCATCTTTTTACCTCGAATTTATAACCGATTCCCCAAACGGTAGTCAGGGCCCAGCCTGCATGATCCTTGATTTTTTCCCTGAGCCGTTTGATATGGACATCCACGGTTCTGGTATCACCGATGTATTCGTATCCCCAGATGTGGTCCAGAAGCTGTTCTCTTGTGAAAACCTGATTTGGAGAAGAAGCAAGGAAATACAAAAGCTCCAGCTCCTTTGGAGGCATCTCGATGGAATGCCCCATATAGATAACGGAATAATTGGTTAGATTGACAATGAGATCCGGATATTCCACATAATCCCCCTGCTGGTCCGTTTGGGAAGCAGCGGGTGTCGGAGCGGTCTGATAACGCCTTAAGACAGCCTTGACCCGGGCTACCAGTTCTTTGGAATCAAAGGGCTTGATCATGTAATCATCAGCTCCCAGCTCCAGCCCCAGAACCTTGTCAAAGACCTCGCCTTTAGCAGAAAGCATGATGATGGGTACCTGTGATCCGGACCGCATTTCCCGGCATACCTGGTAACCATCCATGCCGGGAAGCATCAGGTCCAGAAGCACCAGGTTCGGCCGGAATTCCGGGAAGACCCGGAGAGCCGCTTCTCCGTCATTAACTATTTCCGTTTCATAGCATTCTTTTAAAAGGTATAGGGATATTAATTCCGCGATGTTATTATCATCGTCTACGATTAAAATCCGCTGTTTTTCTGCCATAATGGATCCTCCTTTTAAAAATGGGGTCTGACCCTATGGCTGAGGGGCAGACTCCGTTTCTGATTATTTGAATGAAACAATGGTCACACCGGAGTCGCCTTCCCCGTAAGCTCCGAGCCTGAATTCCTTTACATACTTCAGCTTTTTTAAATGTTTATGCACCGCATTCTTTAATGCGCCGGTACCGCGCCCGTGAACAACACGCACCTGCGGCAGATGGGCCAGGTAGGCATCATCCAGATATTTATCCAGCTGAGGAATGGCTTCATCCGTGGTCATTCCAATTAAGTTGATCTCCGGTGATATGGATAAGGATTTGGACATACGGGTGGAACTGCTGCCGCTTCCTGATTTTTTTGAACCGCTGCCAATGGCAGGACCGGTTACAGACTGTTCATTAAGAAGCTCCAGGTCCGAGATATTGACCAGTGAACGGAGGATGCCCATCTGTACATAAAGGTCTCCCTTTGCATTTGGTATGGAGCTGACAGTTCCGTTTAAGTTCATGCTTAAGACCTTTACGCCGTCTCCCAGCCTTAATTTCCTGGGATCGATCCGTTTCCCCGGCTGCGTTTTTTCTTTTTTAAGGGACAGGGAGGAATCCACATCCTGAAGCTTGTTTCTCAGTCTGCTACGTTCTGCCTCCAGTTCCCTGCTCACGCCGGAATCTGCGGCAAGCTTATTGATCTGACGGATGGTCTGATCAGCCGTATCCTTGGCATCCCGGAGAATTTTCTGGGCTTCTTCTCTGGCATCCCGGATCATCTTATCCCGGCGTTCCTCGAACCGTTCTTCCTTCTGGGTCAGCCGGGCCTTTAACAGCTCTACTTCCCGCTTGTAGGACTCGATCTGGATTCGTTCCTTTTCGATAGTCATACGGTTTTCTTCTAAATGGGTCAATAAGTCTTCAAAGGTTTCATCCTTGGCCTCCAAATGGGTTTTCGCATCTTCGATAATATAATCCGGAAGGCCCAGCTTTTTGGATATGGCAAAGGCATTGCTTTTGCCAGGTATGCCGATCAGAAGCCGGTAGGCAGGCTTAAGAGTCTCTACATTGAACTCGCAGCAGGCATTTTCCACACCGGCAGTCGTAAGGGCGAATACCTTTAATTCGCTGTAATGGGTGGTAGCCATGGTGCGGCATTTCATATTGTGGAGAAATGACAGGATGGAGATGGCCAGCGCAGCGCCCTCGGTGGGGTCGGTTCCGGCCCCCAGCTCATCGAACAGGCAGAGAGAACGGCTGTCTGCCTGCCCAAGTATATGAACTATGTTAGTCATGTGGGCGGAAAAAGTACTTAAGCTCTGTTCAATGCTCTGTTCGTCTCCGATATCTGCGAACACCTCGTCGAACACAGCCAGTTGAGAGCCGTCAAATGCAGGGATATGAAGGCCGGACTGTCCCATCAGGGTGAATAAGCCGACTGTCTTTAAGGAAACCGTCTTACCTCCGGTATTCGGACCGGTTACGATCAGCAGATCAAAGTCCCGGCCCAGATGAACCGTAATGGGAACGACCCTGGCCGGATCCAGCAGAGGATGGCGTCCGTCCTTAATGTGAATGATCCCGTTTGTATTGAAAATAGGCTGGCTGGCATTGTAGTGACGGGATAAAGCTGCTTTTGCAAAAATAAAATCCAGCCTTGTTATGATTACAAAATCCGTTTCCAGTTCTTCCAGATAAGGTGCCAGCTGGTTGCTCAAATCAGCGAGGATCATTTCGATCTCCTTCTGTTCCTGGATTTCCAGGGTCCGGAGATCATTATTCAGCTTCACGATGGCCATGGGCTCGATAAAAAGAGTGGAACCGGTTGAAGACTGGTCATGGACCATTCCTGCAACCTGGGATTTATGTTCTGATTTAACCGGAAGGCAGTAGCGGCCGTCTCTCATGGTGATAACTGCATCCTGAAGATAGGTCCGGCTGGAATTTAAAATGGAATTTAACTGGGTATGGATCTTATCGTTGATCGCCCTTATGGAACGCCTTACATGATGAAGCCCCGGACTGGCATCATCACTCACTTCCTCTTCCGAGAGGATGCAGCGCTTGATTTCCGTATTGACCGGGGTCAGCGGTTCCAGCATCCGGAACGATTCCTCCAGGGAGTCTTCCGGCAGTTCGCTGTCTTCGTGGCGTCCATAAGCCTTGACACGGGCAGATGCCGTAAGCAGGGAGCTGATGGAAAGAATCTCAATGATTCCTAAGGAACTTCCAACTTCCAGACGCTTTAATGATGGCCGGATGTCCTTTATGCCTCCAAAGGAGATGCTGCCCTTCTGCCGGATTCTTGCGGCAGCGTCCGTGGTCTCCTTAAGGGACTTTGTGATTTCATCAAAATCCGTAGAAGGGACCAGGCTGCGGCACAGTTCTTTTCCGGATTCACAGGAGGCAAATTCCGTAAGTTTTTCTATGATTTTATAATATTCTAACGTTTTCAGTGCTTTTTGATTCATATGTTTACCTTGTTCGTTCTGCTTTCTCTGCAATATTTGGCTGAAAAGAAGCCTTATGGTCCGGTGATGGTGGTATCGGTTACAGTATAGCATATATAAGACGAAAACTGCAATTGAAATGATAATTATAATGTTTCTGGAATTCTCCAAAATATTCGTCCTGTGTCAGGGCAGAGTCTTTATTTCTGTATGTTTTCCTTGCATTAAACCAATAAGAACCTTATAATAGTATTTAGGTCTTCTGCAAAGGAGGGTAAGTATGCCGGAAAATAACGGGCCAGATGATAGAAAGACGGAACCCCGCCAGTTTATCAATGAAAAAATAGTGAGACAGCCCATGTCGAAAAGAGATATGTTAAAAAGGGCGTCAGGCCTTTTGGTGACTGCGGTTATTTTCGGAATTGTTGCGGCAGTTACATTTGTCGTGTCCAGGCCTGTAGCTGAGAAATTTCTTGCAAAGGAAACCACCAGGGAGAGCATTCCGGTGACGATACCAAAGGATGAACCTGAGACAGCCTCCTCTGTGGCGGAGACAGCCGCCACGGCAGCTGAGACAGAACCGATCGAAGACATATTAAAGTCCGCTATGGAGAAGTATCCGTTTTCCGTTGATGATCTGAACACACTGTATGGTAGCCTGAGGACAGTGGTTCAAAAGGCTGACAAGGGGATTGTAACGGTTCATTCCGTGAAGACTCAGACAGACTGGTTTAATAATCCTGTAGAAAATTCAGGTCTGTTTTCCGGGGTGATCATCGCATCTGCCAATGAAGAACTCCTGGTACTTACGCCAGAGGGTGCGGTGGAGGATGCAGAAGCGATTCGTGTGGCATTTTCAGATGGAACAGAGGTTCAGGGAACCATCAAGCAGACCGATAAGCTTTCAGGTATGGCCATAGTCAGTGTTTCCACAGCGGATTTGGGAAGAACCCTGTTAGAGGAGACCAAGTCCATCGAACTGGGGAATTCCTATTCTGTAAAACAGGGGGACCTGGTAGTAGCCATCGGCGGTCCGGCCGGAATGGTTCACTCAGTAGGATATGGTTATATTTCCTATATCACGAGAAATGTCCAGGTTACGGATGGTATGACTCGTATCCTGTATGCAGATGTGAAGGGAAATGCCGCAACAGGCACGTTCCTTATGAATACGGCAGGTCAGATCATCGGCTGGGTTACAGATGATTATAAGAACGACAACAGCAAAGATATGGCGGCAGCCATGGCCATCTCTGACTATAAGAGCATACTGGAAAAGATGAGCCACGGTGTGGCTTATCCTTACTTTGGAATCAAGGGACAGGAGGTCAGTGCTGTCATGAACAGCAGCGGTATGCCTCTGGGTGTCTACGTGGTGGATGTGAATACGGACGGACCTGCCTATAATGCAGGAATCCAGTGCGGTGATATCATAACTGCCATGGGGGCTGAAACCATTGTTACCATGAAGGATTTCCAGGTGGTCCTGGAAGCTTCCAACCCGGGAGAGGTCATACCGGTGACAGTTTCCCGCAACGGAAGAGAAGAATATAAAGAGATAAAATATCAGGTAACCATTGGAGCCAGGTGATCTTCCTGGCTTCCTTGTTGCCTGAGCTCAGATTATGGAGGAATAGAATGAAGTATATTGAATCATTCCGGGAAGGAATGCATGTATCAGATGTGTATTTATGTAAGAATAAACAGATTGCCCTGACCAAGTCTGGAAAAGAGTATGGAAACCTGCTCCTTCAGGACAAGACAGGTACGGTCGATGCGAAGATATGGGACCTTGGATCACCGGGAATCGGTAATTTTGAAACACTGGATTATGTTTACATAGAGGCAGATGTAACCGTATTCCAGAATTCCAACCAGTTAAATATCAAACGGGTCCGGAAGGCCGGGGAGGGAGAATTTGTTCCCGGCGATTACCTGCCGGTGTCATTAAAGGATATCGATCTTATGTATGAAGAGTTGATAGGTTTTATCCGGACGATTAAGAATCCTTGTTTGAAGAAGCTGACAGAGAGTTTTTTTGTGGATGATACCGTTTTTGCCAAGGCGTTTAAGTTCCATTCTGCGGCTAAAAGCGTTCATCACGGGTTCGTGGGCGGCCTTTTGGAGCATACCTTAAGCGTGGTGAAGCTCTGCGACTACTATGCAGGCTACTATTCTTTTATAAACCGGGATCTTCTCATAACAGCCGCTATATTCCACGATGTTGGAAAGACCAGAGAGCTTTCCACTTTTCCAGAGAATGATTATACCGATGACGGACAGCTTCTGGGCCATATCATCATAGGGACGGAGATGGTGGGAGAGAGAATTCGTACCATTCCCGGTTTCCCGGAAAAGACTGCTTCTGAGTTAAAGCATTGTATACTGGCTCATCATGGAGAACTGGAATACGGTTCTCCCAAAAAACCGGCTTTGATTGAAGCACTGGCTCTGAATTTTGCAGATAACACCGATGCAAAAATGGAAACCATGATCGAAGTGTTAAGAGGTGCAGGAGACAATAACGGCTGGCTTGGCTTTAACCGGCTGATGGATACCAATATCCGGAAGACTTCCGAATAGGACAGATAAGGCGTATCGGGGAGGAATACGATCTCCGGGCGCCTTTTTTTATTTAATAGGAAAGTTCTCCGAACTCCCCTGTTAAATAAAAAGCACTCCGTGCAGGATGCGCATGACGCTTAAGAGGAATATGTCACTGAAGTGACAGCGCGTCAGCGCTAGAGTCTGACAAGTCAGACTCTTTCTTGTGTTGCAGAAAGGTATAAACAAAAGTTTAGAATTTCTTTCGGTTTCCACGCCACCCAAATTAAGAATGCTCACGTATTGTTAAACTGCAGGGAAAACAAGTGGAAAATGTGGTATTATAAAATTAAAATTACAGGCATAAAGCCTGTTAATCTGTCAGATACGCTTTACAGGCGTACCTTTTTGTCCGGGAAGCATGGGCATAAAAGCGGAAAGGAGAGATATCATGGAAGCGAACCACATTTTATTAGTAGAGGATGACAAAGAGATCAGGGAAGGAATCGAAATATACTTAAGAAGCCAGGGTTACGAGGTGTTTCAGGCAGCAGACGGTTTCGAAGGACTCAGGATACTGGAACGGGAAGAGATCCATCTGGCTATTGTGGATGTGATGATGCCGCGGATGGATGGCATCACTATGACTGTAAAATTGAGGGAAAAGTATGATTTCCCAGTCATAATCCTGTCAGCCAAGTCTGAGGAAGTGGATAAGATCATGGGACTCAATATCGGAGCAGACGATTATGTATCAAAACCATTTACCCCTATGGAACTTCTTGCCAGAGTGAATTCCCAGCTCAGGCGGTTTAAGAAATATATGGATATGCTGGAAGAAAAGGAACAGAAGGAAAAGAGCAATGTCTATTCCATCGGCGGCCTGGAGCTTAATGAGGAAACGGTGGAAGTGACAGTAGATGAGAAGCCGGTCAAGCTTACGCCGATCGAATTCAAGATACTGGCCCTGCTCATGAAAAATCCGGGAAGAGTGTTCTCAGCAGAAGAAATTTATGAGCGGGTCTGGAACGAACGGGCCATTAATACGGATACGATTATGGTTCATGTCAGGAAGATCCGTGAGAAAATTGAGATTAACCCGAAGGAACCCAAATATTTAAAGGTGGTGTGGGGAGTTGGATATAAAATTGAAAAACAGGCATAGGATCAGTGTAATCCTGGCAATTGTGGTTGTTTTATCAGCAGCTTCAGTCATGGTAGGGCTTTACCCCTTTTTTCAAAATGAGTCAACCAGATATGAAGAGCCTGCTTACGAAGAAGACAGCTTCCTTCGGTATCTGGTATATGGCAACTATGTGCTGGCTTTGGAGGAAGCCCAGTATGATCAGGGGAATATCCTGTCTCCGTTCCAGTACTTCTTTCCCCATGCGGATGAAGAGTTAAAGAATATAACGAACACGCAGTTGAGTATAACGACAGATGGGAATGCGGGAACAGACGGAGAAGCCAGTGTCAATGTCTGCGAAGAAGCTATTGACTCGGATGAGCAGGATGAACGTTATGACTATTTAAGAGAGCTTCGCCAGAACTGTGTCCGGGAATATGAGACATGGAACCGGTATTTTGGCAGCGTGCGGAATTCCGTGGATTATCAGATCCTTGATGAAAACGGCAAGGTCCTGTCAGACCACGCAGGAGGACACTCCATAGTGGGAGGCGGCGAATATGTGTTCAGGGCCGTACTCCACTATGATGATCTGGGACGGATGGAAGTGGTGTCGGTAAATGGGGAAAATACGGCAGCTCTTCTGAATATGCTGCAGTCATATGGTAATAAGGATCCTATGAGTGATGACTATTGGGACCAGTATCTGTATGAGACTGACTTAAAAATGACGAATCCAAAGAATATAACGTTTGCTTACGGCATGACGGAACAGCAGGTCTCTGCTTTTAAAGAAGCCAGGAGAACTACATGGAATGCCTATAACAGCTGCGGAAGCGTTAACAAAATCTTTTTCGGCCTGGTTTGTTCGGTGGCAGTCCTGGCATTTATATTCTCCTGCTTTGACGTCAGTCTGGCTGAGGCCAGCCGGATTCTCAGAACACCTTTTGAAGTGGTAGCAGGCATTGGCTGCGGCGGGGTGGCCTTTGGTGCAGGGCTTACAAGTCTGGTGGCGGTAACCAACCGCGGAGACTTATACGGGGCGCTTCTGCGGGCTAACTTCCTTCCGAAAGTGGCAGGTGTTATGGTAAGGCTGTGGAATCTGCTGTGGTGGTCCCTGCCGTTTGCCATTGTTTACTGGACTGTCTTATGCCTGCGGGATGTGCTGCACATAGGACTGGTACGTTACCTCCTTGAAAGGACCCTCTGCGGCTGGTTCTGGGAATGGATAAAGCGGTTATGCCGCAGGATCTATACATTTGTAGGAAATATCAATCTGCAGGAAAGCTCGAACCGGACCATCTTCCGGATTGTAGGCATAAACTTTATTATCCTGTCAGTTCTCTGCAGCCTGTGGTTCTTTGGTATCGGTGCACTGTTGGTCTATTCTGCGGCTTTGTTCATTGTGATGAGGAAGTATTACAGGGATTTAAGTGAAAAATACAGGATTCTTTTAAAAGCTGCAAATCAGATAGCGGAAGGAAATCTGGAGGTAGCCATAGAGGAGGATTTAGGTATGTTTCAACCATTCAGGAAGGCGATCCAGAAAATTCAGAGCGGTTTTAAAGTAGCAGTTGATGAAGAGGTCAAGAGCCAGAAGTTAAAAACCGATCTGATCAGCAACATGTCCCACGATCTGAAAACACCGCTGACAGCCATTATAACTTATGTAAATCTATTAAAGGATGATCACGCGACACCGGAACAAAGGAAAGCTTATATTGATATTCTGGAGCAGAAATCCATGCGCTTAAAGTCCCTGATCGAGGATCTGTTTGAGATCAGCAAGGCCAACAGCAATAATGTGACATTAAACCTGGCGGATGTTGACATTGTCAGCCTGCTGAAGGAAGTCAGCCTGGAACTAAGCGATAAGATAGAAGAATCTACTATTGATTTCCGTTGGAATCTGCCGGATGAAAAAATTGTACTGCCTTTGGATGGCCAGAAGACTTACCGGATATTTGATAATCTTCTGACTAATATCATTAAATATGCCATGCCTCATACCAGGGCTTATATTGATATGAAAAAGGATGGGGACTATGTAGTCACCACTCTGAAAAACGTATCGGCAGCCGAACTTACCTTTAATCCGGAAGAGATTACGGAGAGGTTTGCCAGAGGTGACCAGTCCCGCAATACGGAAGGCTCCGGACTTGGGCTTGCCATTGCAAAAAGTTTTGTAGAACTGCAAAACGGAAGGCTTCAGGTGGATGTAGAGGCGGATTTATTCCGGGTAGTTATCCGGTGGCCTATTACGCAGGGTTAAATTTAATAAAAAGATAAGAAATAAAAATAATTTTCAAAATTTCTTGAAAACCGGAAAAAAACTGTTTATACTAAAGAGTAACAGGCCAGTGTGGGCAAGCACTGGTTTCAGAATCCGGAAAGAGAGGTTACCGATTATGATAATACAGAGCAGACGGGTCTGGATAGCAGATCAGTTCATCCCGGCACAGCTTCAGGTGGAAGAGGGAAAGATCCAGGCAGTCCGGGTTTATGGTGAGAGGGAGGCAGATCAGGATTATGGAAAAAATCGGATTGTTCCGGGATTGATTGATGTACATACCCACGGGGCCTATGGTTTTGATACCAATGACGGAGAGCCGGAAGGTCTGCGAAACTGGATGAAGCGGATACCAGAAGAGGGTGTGACCGCCATTCTTCCGACAACCATAACCCAGATGCCGGATGTGCTGACAAGGGCTGTTGCCAATGTGGCGGATACTGCAAAAAAGGGTCTGGATGGTGCTGAGATTCTGGGAATTCATTTTGAAGGGCCGTATCTGGATATGAAGTATAAGGGAGCCCAGCCGCCGGAAGCCATTGCCCAGCCGAATGTAGAACAGTTTCAGCGGTATCAGGAAGCGGCTGAGGGCTGGATTAAATATATTACCCTGGCTCCGGAGCATGATAAAGATTTTGAACTGACAAAATACTGCACAAAGTCCGGGGTTGTTGTCAGCATGGGACACTCGGCAGCAGCCTATGAGCAGGCTTTGATGGGAATTGCAAACGGGGCTACCTCCATGACTCATGTATACAATGGCATGATACCTTTTCACCACCGGACCCCCGGACTGGTGGGAGCCGCATTCCGGGTAAGGGACATTTACGGAGAAATTATCTGTGACGGATGCCATTCCCATTTCGCAGCACTTAACAATTATTTTACCGCTAAAGGCCGGGATCATGCCATGATGGTCAGTGATTCCCTTCGGGCAAAACACTGTCCTCCGGGCGGAAATTACCAGCTGGGCGGCCATGATATAGAAGTCAGAGAAAACGGACTGGCTTATCTGAAAGGAACGGATACAATTGCGGGAAGCACCCTGAATATGAATATGGGTTTAAAGATCCTGGTTGAAGAGGCTCTGGTTCCCTTTGACTATGCCCTGAATTCTTGTACCATCAATCCGGCAAGGTGCCTGGGCGTGGGTGACAGAAAAGGAAGGCTTGTCGCCGGATATGATGCGGATCTGACAGTGCTTGAGGATACTTATGATGTAGTCCAGACCTATTGCAGAGGTGTGGCTATGCTATAAAATAAGAGGGACTGCCGCACTAAGTAAGTTTATGCACAGCCTTTTTCTTTTAAAGGGACATAATAGCTGTTATCCATAAAAATAAGGCGTTGATTCATTATTCATTGGATCAACGCCTTATTTTTTATATGGTGTTTTGCCAGTCATGAAACAAGCATTATCAGTCTCATCCCTTAAGTTGTCATTGACAATAAGTATTATTTGTATTAGTATATGTAATACAAATAATACTTATTGTAATAACTTAGGTGACATAATCATTGAGAGGAGAAGTTGGTTTGATCATAACCTTAGACATGAATAGCGATATTCCGATTTATGTGCAGTTAAGAAACCAGATTGTGACAGGGATAGGAAAAGGAGAATTAAAGGTAGGGGAAGGACTTCCTACTGTCAGGCAGATGGCTAAAGATGCTGGAATCAATGCAATGACAGTCAATAAAACCTATCAGATATTGAAAATGGAGGGATTTATTGAGATTGACCGGCGAAAAGGCGCTGTCATTTGTCCTGTCAGAGATGAGGCCGGAATCTTTCGGGAAAAACTGGAAAAGGAACTGGAGATATTAAGTGCTGAAGCATACCTTAAGGGCATGGAAAAACAGGAATTTTTAAAAATATGTGAAGAAATGTTCCAACAGATGAAAGGCACCACATTAGGAACAGAAAATCGGACATTGGAGGCGGGCGTATGAACATAGTTATGTTTATTATATTTTTGCTGACTGACTTAGGGCTGGTAGGAATTTTAGCTTTTGTATATTCGGGAAAGGAGCAGTACCAGGAAGGGATGATTTTGGGAGTACATATCCCGGAAACAGAAATCGGCAATAAAGAGGTAGTGGAAATCGGGGCACGCTATAAGAAAGGGTTTAAAAAATATAATTTGTGGAATCTGGTATTTGGAACCGCTTTGTGCTTTTTATGCTTTTGGAATTTTGAGTGGTTTATATTCATCTGGCTCATCTGGCTGATAATCTATATCCTGGGAGGACTGCATCTGATCAATGGCTGTCATCGGCATATGTATGCACTGAAAAGAAGGCACAACTGGGTGATGGAGGGAAGTACGCATGTGGTTCATATTGATACGCATGTGTCGGCTATGTCAGATAAACTTCCCGTTTCTGTATGGTGGCACGGTCTTGCTGTTCTTGCGGGGGGATTGATGGTGCTTATTCCCCAGAGCAGGGCATATTACGGTGCTGACATTTTACGGTGGATATTTCCGGGGACGCTTCTTCTTATGATTATTTTTATCTGGGGATTTCACGGCTGGATTCTTTCCAGACCAAATGTAGTCTATAGCAGGGATACCGTTATCAATGGAAAATTGAATCAGATTAAAAAAAGAATCTGGTCATGGATTTTTTTAATCACAAACTTTTTAAATCTTATAGGACTGGGATATCTGACCCTCAGAATTGCAAGCGTGAAGTGGCTTGGATCAACGGATTATCTGATTTATATGGTGCTGCAGCTGATACCGGGATTTGTCTTAATTGCAGGATTCCTGTATATTCATGGCAAAAGAAAGGAAATCCTGTCCATGGACAGAGAGGCTGTCATTGTAGATGATGATGATTATTGGAAAAATGGCTGGTATAATAATCCCAATGATTCCAGACTGTGGATTCAGGATAGAATGTGCAGTACTAATTATACCATGAATATGGCCAAACCTGCAGCTAAGGTATTTATGGCGGGAACCGCAGGCATAACGGCTGCTGTTATTATTGGTGTCATGATATTGGTCTCCTGGCTTGGAAATACAAAAATTCAGTTTGCAATTGCCGGAAGTCAGGTATCAATTCGGGCAGCTTGGTATCATACGGAGTTTAATGCGGAGAGTATCCGTTCTGTTACCCTGCTGAATGCCATGCCGGATGACAGCTTTGTCAGAACCAACGGTGCTGATACCGAAACGATTCATATTGGATACTATGACGGAAAAAATACTGGGAAGTGTATGATGTTTATATACGAAGAGGACATTCCCGTTTTGGAGATCAAACTGGACGACAGACTTGTTTTTGTAAATAGCCGGGATGCAGATCAGGTAAGAGAGTGGTACGGGGAACTGATTTCTATTCAAAATTAAATTAGCCGCACCAGCTGATTTTGATCAGCTGGTGCGGCAGTCCTTTTAATATTTAAGTCTGATTCCGGAATTCGCTGGGCTGGATGCCCACATAGGACTTAAAGACCCTGCTGAAATAAGCGCCATCCCGGTATCCGGACAATTCCCCTGCCTTCTGGACTTCCATATCCGGGTTATGAAGCAGCAGCCGTTTGGCTTCATTTATCCGCAGTCTTGTCAGATATTTCGAAGGAGTCTCTCCGGTACTTTTCTTAAAAATCTTTCCAAGGTATTCCGGTGTAAACCCGAATTTCTCACCAATTTCCTGAAAAAAAACTTCATGCTGAAAATTTTCCTGCAGATATTTTTCTAAAAGCCTGCAAATTGATTCCTGATCCAGTCTGTCAGTATTCGTGCAGTAGGATTCCAGTTCGTCAGCTTCGGATTGCATGATAATCAGCAGCTTTTGAAGGGCTTCGGATAGGCTTTCCAGCGTAACTGGTTTTAATAAATAATCCTTTACTCCATACCGGATCGCAGACTGTGCATAGGAAAAATCATTATATCCGCTTAAAATAATGGTCTTAACACTGGGATAATTTTTCTGCAGATAGCATGCCAGTTGGATTCCGTCACACTGGGGCATGCGGATATCGGTAATGATGAGATCAGGGCAGCTGTCTTCTGTTAATTGAATGGCCTCCTTGCCATTGGCGGCTTCGCCGGCCAGCTTAAGAGGAAGATTTAAGGATGTAATTTTTTTAATCAGATTTCTTCGAATAAGGCTTTCGTCTTCCGCTGCAAGATAACTGTAACTCTTAATGACGTTCATAATATTCCTCCCTTGACTGATAGATAGGACCGCCCAGAATGAAAACGGTTCTGCGGGGCTTTGAACAGTCAATTTGAAAAACTGCTTCGGTTCCATAGAGAAGCTTTAAACGCAGACAGACATTTTTAAGTCCCATATTGCCGATCTGCAATGCGTTCCATTCTTTGTCCATATCCAGGTTTTCATAGAGTTTCAACAGTTCCTGTTTCTTTTCTTCACTTAAAGTTCCAGCGTTATCTTCCACCTTCAGATACCACCGGCCATTTTCCGCATAGGAAGTAATGGATAGCTGCCAAGGCGGAGAAATCTGAAAGGCGTATTTAAAGGCATTTTCTACGATAGGCTGAATGATCAGCTTGGGTATATAGAATTGCTTCGTATCTTCTCCAATGTCCATGGTATAGGAAAATCCCTCATAAAAACGCATTTGCATACAGTTCAGATAACATTCCGTATAAAAGATTTCTTCTTTAAGCGGAACGATCATTTCCCTGGATGAGGAAATATAACGGAAATAATCGCAAAGGTATCGGCACATCCGTATGATGTCCTCATTCATATCTTCCTCAGCCATAACGGAAATATTTGTCAGGCAGTTATATAGAAAATGAGGATTGATGAGTGACTGGGTGGCCTGAAGCTTGGCCCGTGTTTCCTCAGACCTGGATAATAAGGCCTCCTGGGAAGTGGAGCGCAGCTTTTCATACATGTTTCGAATGGATTCGCAGAGCAGTGAAAGTTCTTTGATGCTGCTGTCGGCGGATGTTAAATTTACTTTTTTTTCATCCAGGACCCGGCTGATGGTAATTTTGCCGGTGGCTGCCGTCAGCTTTTCCAAAGGAACGGTCAGGCGTTTGGAGATATAAAAACAGATGAAAAGGGTTACCAGGATGGATATTGACCCAATCATGAAAAACGTTGTCCTGAAAAGGGAGAGGGATTTATAAAAAGCGGATTTGGGTCTGATTAAAATAATAGTCCAGTCATAAGCTTCAATGGTCTGGTATGCAAAAAGGAATTTCCCGCTGGTTCCTGTATTCAGGATACCGGCGGTACCCTCCGGAATATGGTGATTCTTTATCATGGCATAATAGTCCGGATAAGAAGATTCCGGATTATAGGGATATACAAGTTCCTGCCTGGAATTATAGATGAAAACCCGGCTGTCAGGATTCTGGATTTCAAGCTGGGAGGCAAGGGAAAAGATCCTGTCACAGTCCTGAACGACCTCTACGATACCTTCCGGCTGGCCGTCTGAGTCGAGAAAAAGGCGAACCAGGGAAATGAATTTCTGGGATTTCTGGTTTTCTCCTTTTGCAGGTAGTTCTCTGTTTACTGCCGGTTCTGTTATGTATTTGTGTCCGTTTAGAGCCAGGGTCTGGGGATACCAGGACAGTCGTTCTAAATCTACAGTTGCAGTCCGGAGCCAGTAACCGGCTTCCACGCAGGAGCCATCCATGGTATATAAATTAATTTCAGAGGCACTCTGATAGGCTCCGATCATGGCGGTGACAATATCATGGATGGCCATGGCTTTTTCCCTGGAGGCAGCCTGTTCCAATGGCTCCATGCCGTTCTGCTGGTATAAGGCGGAGAATCCCTTAAAATTCATTTTTATGGCGTTGGAATATACGATATTCATAGAGATTGAAGAGATATTGTCAAGCTGGGTTCTTACGGAGCTTTCTACCGAAGCACACATGTTTTCCAGATCCTTTGAGGCATCTTTTAAGGCATTTTTACGGTAATGGGTATATGTAAAAACAAAAAAAATAACCAGAAGAATCAGGATAAAAAGACCATATATAATAAAGAGGTACCATTTTTGAGAATATTGTTTTCCTGCCTTTTTAATAGAAAAGCACCTCCCTTCGTGAATAATATTATACATTGTAGTTCAAAAAAATGCAAATGACAGTTCGGATTTGTCTATTTTGCCCTTGTATCACTTGTGGTATTATGGATTTATAACAAAAATTCGTATACCTCAGAGGCAATACAGGAAAAAATAACGAGTCCCAATAAACATGAAAAAGGAGAATATCATGAAAAAAAGCGGAAAGAAAATCATCAGTCTGACTTTGGCAGCCATATTGGCAGCGGGATTGGCAGCAGGCTGCAATACGGGAGGCGGCAGTGAAAAAAGCGCTGAGAGCAGCGGTACAAAAAGGAACATTACGCTGACATTCGGAAGTCATCAGAGCGGTCTTCCAACTTCCGGCATTGTTCAGGAGCTTGCCAGGGAATTTGAAGGAGAAACCGGGATCAAGATCGATTTTCAGATTTCCCCGGATGCCCAATGGAGAGATTTGATCAAGGTGAAGCTGGATTCCGGAGAAGCGCCGGATATTATATGTGCAGATACCCCGATCGGTCTTGCTTCCAGCATTCATATGGACCAATACTGTACAGAACTGTCGGACCAGGACTGGGTAGACCGGTTAGATGAAAGTGCACGGTCGGCTGTTTCTGTTGACGGAAAGGTATACGGAATTACCTTTCCGGGAGCAAAAATGTATTTTTACCTCTATAATAAAGACATTTTTGAAAAGTTAGGCTTGTCCGTTCCCACTACCTATGGAGAGTTTAAAGAGGTCTGCCAGAAAATCAAGGATTCCGGGACTACACCGATTTATGAAGCTACCACCAATGGCTGGCATCAGGTGCTTCCGCTGTTTGAGACCGGCGGCCTGTGGCTGGCCCAGGATCAGGATATTTATCAAAAATTAAATGCCAATGAAATCGACCTCGATCAGATCCCGGCGCTTCTTACTATCATTGAGCAGCTGGATGAATGTGCCAGAGCCGGTTATTTTGGAGATGATTATTTAAGCAACGCTTGGGAAAACGGAAAAGAAGCCATGGCTTCCCAGAGATGTGCCATGACGATTTCAGAACTGGGCTACCGGGGCGAAATTGAAGCAGATTATCCGGATTTTAAGGCTTCGGAAAAATTAGGAGCATTTGCTATGCCATGGGGGGATAACCAGGTCGTTGGAGTGAATCCGGCAAGCAATGCGTATTTTATTAATAAGGACAGTAAATATGTGGAGGAAGCAAAGCAGTTTTTTGAATTTCTGTCAAGACCGGAAAGCCTGCAGAAACGTCTTGACGGACAGCCGGAGTTAAGCAGCTTATGCTGGCCGGAGATCAAGAGCAAGTACTCTGAAGAGGATCAGAAGTTCCTGGATTCCCTAAAAAAGGCCAATGTGGTCCAGACTTCTGTTAATTATATTGACAGTCAGTGGATGGAAGTAGGAAAGGATCTGGAGGCCATGTATACAGGAGCAATGACACCTCAGGATGTACTGGATTCGATTATGAAACGCCGTACGGAGCAGGCAACGCTGCAAAAAGACCCGGGCTGGACAAAATAAGGAAAGATGCAAATGAACAGAAAAAAAATATATCCATGGTATTACGCTGCCGGTGCGGCACTCCTCTTTTTTCTATTGTGTTTCCTTCCGGGAGTGCTGGGAATTGCCTATTCCTTTACAGACTGGAATAATTTCAGTGATGAGATACAATTCGTAGGATTGGCTAATTACAAAATAATATTTCATGGAAATTCAGAATATATAAAATATATAATCAATACCCTTTTATTTACTGTGGCAACAACGGTATTGAAAACCGTTGTTGGGCTGGCGCTGGCATTATTGCTGACCAGGGTTTTCATAAAAGGTAAAAATTTCCACCGCATGATCATATTTTCTCCACAGGTCATGTCCTATCTGGTGGTCGGTCTGGTTTTCCGAAGTATGCTTCATCCGACCACTGGCTTTTTAAATAATTTTTTAAGAGGAATTGGTCTTGCCGGACTTGCAAAAAACTGGCTGACTGACCTAAAGCTTGTTTTTGCGACCGTGATCCTTGTTGATACCTGGAAGGGTATGGGGTATATTATGGTGATCGTTATTGCAGGACTGCTTTCTGTAGCCCCGGAATACTATGAGGCTGCCAGCATTGACGGAGCCAGCTTTTTTCAGAAGTTTCGCTGTATTACCCTTCCTCTTCTTAAGCCGGTTCTGATAAATGTGACGGTTTTAAATGTTACATACGGCCTGCGCGTCTTCGACATGATCTATTCCCTGACAAACGGCGGACCGGGCAATGCCACCGGAGTAATTAATACGGCAGTATATAAAGAATTTTCCAAAGGCAACCTGGCTATGGGCACCACACTTTCCAGTATATTATTCTTTGTGGTCCTGTCGCTGCTGTATATCATTATCTGGTCCATGGAAAACAAGGAGGTGGAAGTATAGTGGGGAAAAGCAGGAAAATCATTGTTTCCATAACCGGAAACCTGATCTCATTTCTGATCAGCCTGATTGTTATGCTTCCGCTGGTGGTTTTATTCTTAAATTCGTTTAAAACCTCTGCGGATGCCAACCGGATGACTCTTTCGCTTCCGAAAAAGTGGGTAATTGAGAATTACATGACTGTGGTGGAAAAGGGAAAGCTGTTTTCATCGTTTTTAAATGGGATACTGTATGCTGTTTGCAGTGTTGTCATTATCGTGATCCTGGTATCAGCGGCCGCATTTGTAATCTCCAGGAATCAGAAGGGGATCAACCGCTTTTTGTATTATTTTATTATTTCAGGAATAGCAGTACCTGTCAATAACGTGGCATTGATGAAGGTCCTGCAGGCCCTTCATCTGGTGAATACGCGGATCGGGATCATCCTTTTGTATGCAGCCATCAATATTCCGTTAAGTCTTTTTCTTTCCTATGGATTTGTTGCAACGATTCCAAGAGAGATCGATGAAGCGGCAGTCATTGACGGCTGCAGTCCCAACCAGCTGTTTGCAAGGATTATTGTACCGCTGTTAAAGCCGGTCATGTCTACGGTATTTGTATTAGAATTCATGACCGTCTGGAACGATTTCACCATGCCGCTGTATTACTTAAACAACTCTGGAAAATGGCCCATGACCCTGGCGGTCTACAGTTTTTTCGGTGCATTTGAGAATTCCTGGAATCTGGTGGCGGCCGACATCATTCTGACTCTGGCACCGGTGCTGATCGTATTTGTCTTAGGACAGAAATATATTGTGGGCGGAGTATCCGCCGGTTCGGTCAAGGGATAAAAAACAGGAGGTTTCCATGGAAAGATATGAGATTGAGGAACTGGTAAAAGAGCTAACACTGGAAGAAAAAATCGGGATGATCCACGGACAGGGGATTTTTCATACCAGAGGAGTGGAACGTCTGGGGATTCCTCCCCTGTGGATGTCCGATGGTCCCATGGGGGTACGAAGAGAGCTTGAGGACGATAACTGGAATCCGAAGGGAACCACAGACGATTTTGTTTCCTATCTGCCTTCCAATACAGCTCTTGCATGCACCTGGAACCGTGAACAGGCTGAACAGATGGGGCGTGTTCTGGGAACAGAGGCCAGAGGACGGAAAAAAGATGTGATCCTGGCTCCCGGCATTAATATAATCCGCACCCCCCTGTGCGGACGGAATTTTGAATATATGAGTGAGGACCCGTATCTGACTGCTCAAATGGCTGTTCCATTCATAAAAGGAATCCAGGAAAATGATACAGCGGCCTGTGTCAAACATTTTGCAGCCAACAATCAGGAAACGGAACGCCTTTCTGTCAATGTGGAAATGAGTGAACGTGCACTGCGGGAAATTTACCTTCCCGGCTTTGAGGCAGCAGTAAAAGAGGGAAAGGCAAAAACCATTATGGGAGCCTATAATAAGTTCCGGGGAAAACACTGCTGCCACAACCGGTATCTTCTTAGTGATATCCTCAGGAAGGAATGGGGCTTTGACGGAGTGGTGATCTCGGACTGGGGCGGTGTCCACGATACAATGGAAGCCGTTATGGGCGGACTTGATATTGAAATGTCCATTACCGATGATTTCGACGATTATCATATGGCAGATCCGCTTCGTAAAAGAGTGCTGTCGAAAGAAGTGGATGAGGCGCTTATTGATGAAAAGGTAAAACACATCCTGAAATTAATGGACCGCCTGTCCATGCTTGGTGAAAAAAGAAAAACCAGAAATCCTGGGACATATAATGTCTTTGCTCATCAGGAGGCCATTCTTTCCTGCGGGGAAGAAGCTGCAGTCCTTTTGAAAAATGAAGATAACAGGCTTCCCATAATCCTGGAGGGAAAGACGCACCTGGCGGTCATAGGTGGAAATGCAGCTGCAGTCCATGCATCAGGAGGCGGAAGCGCCGGGATTAAGGCATTATATGAGATTTCTCCTCTATTGGGTATTAAGATGGAAACGGGCGGAAATATTGAAGTGAACTATGAGCCTGGGGATGAGATTGACGGCATTAAAAAAGCTGCCGTCCTGGCAGCAGAATGTGAAGATGTGATCGTATTCTGCGGTTTAAACCATGAATATGACCAGGAAGGCCAGGACCGGATGGATATGAAGCTCCCTGCCGGTCAGGAGGAGCTGATCTCGGCAGTCCTTCGTGCCAATGAAAATGCAGTTATTGTAGTGATTTCGGGGGCGCCGGTGGATCTGGAAGTTTTTGCGGACCGGGCAAAAGCCATTGTATTTACCAGCTACAATGGAATGGAAGGGGGAAGGGCGCTGGCCAGGGTCCTTCTGGGAAAAGTGAATCCTTCCGGAAAGCTGCCTTTTACTATACCAAAGCATCTTGAAGATTGTCCGGCTCATAAGGTGGGAGAATTTCCGGGCGGTGAAAAGGTCGTGTACAGAGAAGACGTATTTGTGGGATATCGTTACTATGAGTCAGAAGATGTTAAGGTGCGATACTGCTTTGGCCATGGATTATCTTATACGGAGTTTGTGTATGAGGACCTTCGGGTTGAGAAAACGAAGCAGGGCTTTTGTGTAATGGCAGATGTGCGAAACAGCGGAAAGCGGGCTGGCCTGGAAACTGTTCAGGTCTATGTCAGAGCAGCTGGAAAAAATGAGAAGAGGCCTGTAATAGAACTGCGGGCATTTGATAAGACAGCACTTGGGCCGGGAGAGAGAAAGACACTTGTTTTCTATTTAAGTGAAAAAGATTTTTCTTATTACAATGAAGAGAAAAAACATTTCATAGTACCGGATGATGATTACGAAATTTGTGTGGGAAGTTCTGTTTCTGATATACGTTTAAGACAGAATGCAGAGGTTCATGAATATATACTGGAAACAGAACTATGATATGACAGGAACTGATTGATTCAGGTTAGGAGGGCAGATATGAAATTCACCAGTGGTTTTTGGATGGTAAGGGAGGAAATCACTCCCCTTTATGCAGTTGAATATGCAGACAGCCGGATTAATGGCGGGGAATTAACGGTTTATGCCTCGGCAAAGAATATAAAATCGAGGGGAGATTGTTTAAACTCAGGGATGCTGACAATCCGTATTACCAGTCCCATAGAAGATGTGCTGAAAGTTTCTGTTTCCCATTTTGAAGGGACGGCTTATCCGGGACCGTTTGCTGCGGCTGCTGACTGCTATCCAAAAGTAAAGATTGTTGAATCAGAGGAAGAAATCGTATTCCTGACAGGAGATACCAAAGCCGTCATTGACAAGCGGCCTGATTCCTGGGGAATCCGGTTTTATGATGGAGACAGGGAGCTTACCAGTACCGGATTAAAAAATATGGCCCATATGAAAAACCGGGAAACCGGGAAATGCTATATGGTTGAACAGCTTGCTCTTGATGTGGATGAATATGTTTATGGGCTGGGTGAGCGGTTTACACCGTTTGTAAAGAATGGACAGATTGTGGATATGTGGAACGAAGACGGGGGAACTGCTAGCGAAATCGCATATAAGAATATCCCGTTTTATATTACCAATAAGGGATACGGGGTTCTGGTCGATAACGAGGGAGATGTTTCCTATGAGATTGCCAGTGAAAAGGTAGAACGTGTCCAGTTCTCTCTAGAGGGAGAGCGGCTGGATTATTATATGATCAATGGCCATACACCCAAAGGAACCATTATGAAGTATACGGAATTGACAGGAAAACCGTCTCTTCCTCCGGCATGGTCTTTTGGCCTTTGGCTGACTACTTCGTTTACTACGGACTATGACGAGGATACGGCTTCTGGATTTATAGATGGAATGGCTGAGCGGGATATTCCGCTGCATGTTTTTCATTTTGACTGTTTCTGGATGGAGGCTTATGAATGGTGCAATTTTACCTGGGATTCTAAAACATTTCCGGACCCGGAGGGGATGCTCAGACGTTACCATGAGAAAGGGCTTAAGATCTGTGTCTGGATCAATCCGTATATTGCCCAGAAATCGCCTCTTTTTAGGGAAGGAGCAGAAAAGGGATATCTGATTAAGATGAATAGCGGGGCTGTATGGCAGACCGATATGTGGCAGGCTGGTATGGGAGTGGTGGATTTTACTAATCCTGATGCGGCTGTCTGGTATCAGGAGAAATTAAAAAGACTTCTGGATATGGGAGTGGACTGCTTTAAGACGGATTTCGGGGAAAGGATTCCGGTTAGGGATGTTGTATATTATGATGGTTCTGATCCGGTGAAGATGCATAATTATTATACGTATCTTTATAACAAAGTGGTTTTTGACCTGCTTGAGAGGGAGAGAGGGAAAGGGGAGGCAGTTCTGTTTGCCCGCTCTGCTGCGGTAGGCAGTCAGAAGTTTCCGGTTCACTGGGGAGGAGACTGTTCGGCATCTTATCCTTCTATGGCAGAGACTCTCCGGAGCGGATTGTCTTTGGCCTGTTCCGGATTTGGTTTCTGGAGCCATGATATCAGCGGATTTGAAAGCACGGCTTCGGCTGATGTGTATAAACGCTGGTGCCAGTTCGGACTTTTGAGTTCTCACAGCCGCCTTCATGGATCATCGTCTTACCGGGTTCCCTGGCTGTTTGACGAGGAAGCCTGCGATGTGCTCCGGAAGTTCGTTAAGCTGAAATGTTCTCTGATGCCTTATTTATACCGGCAGGCTGCTGTTGCTCATGAGGATGGGGTGCCTGTGATGCGGCCTATGTTTTTGGAATTTCCGGAGGATCGGGCTTGTGAAACTCTGGATAAACAGTATATGCTTGGGGATAGCCTTCTGGTGGCTCCGGTTTTTAAGGAATCGGGGGAAGTGGAGTATTATGTGCCGGAGGGGAAATGGGTGAATTTACTGAGTGATATGATTGCTGGAGGGGGGAAGTGGAGGAAGGAGATATTTGATTATTTTGAGCTGCCGGTTTTGGTGAGGGAAAATAGTATTTTGGCTGTTGGCAGCTGTGACAGCAGGACGGATTATGATTTTTGTGACGGGGTTTCGTTTTGGCTGTCTGCGTTTGAGGATGGGGGGATTGGTGAGACTTCGGTTACGGACTTAAAGGGGAGAGTGGTGATGACTGCCAGGGCTGTGAGGGAGTCGGATGTGATCAGGCTTCATGTGGATGGAGGGAATGGGAATTGGAGTTATAAGGTTTTGGGGGGACAGGAGATGAGGGTGATCGTGGAATAGTATGATATTGGTTGGGGGATTGGGAGTTTGTAGTGATTAGGGCGGGTCCGCTGTGCTCAAGCTCGAATTCGCTGTGCTCAAGCTCGAATCCGCTGTGCTCAAGCTCGAATCCGCTGTGCTCAAGCTCGAATCCGCTGTGCTCAAGCTCGAATCCGCTATGCTCAAGCTCGAATCCGCTGCGCTCCTTCTCGCTTGACGGCTGTCGCCGTATACCCATAAAAGCAAAAGAGCCCATAAGAATACAAGCATTCTTATGGGCTCTTCCGCTTTTATGGGCGCACTGCTCGTAGCTTTACAATATCCGTACATTCTTCAAAGCTCCTGTTTTTGCAAATTCTGTCCATTCGCATACGTTTACAGCGTGGTCTCCGATTCTTTCCAGGTATTTCGCAACCATTAACAGATCAATACACTGGTCGATATGTTCGGAGGAATGTTTTAGTAAATCTACTACGTCGTCTTTTACTTTGCTGAATAGCTCGTCGACTACATCGTCCTGTTGTTCTATTAATTTGGCTGTTTCTATGTCCTGGGTGATGAAGGCTTCGATGGAGCTGCCGACCATTTCACGGGCGGCGGCGGCCATGGCGGGGATGTGGCGGACTACGTGATAGACGTGTTCCCCTTTGATCCGCAGGATCAATTCGGCTATATCGGAAGCGTGGTCGCCGATCCGTTCCAGATCTGTTACGACTTTTAAGGCACTGGAAACGACTCTCAAGTCACCGGCAACGGGCTGCTGGCGCAGGATTATGGACAGGCAGCGGGCTTCAATGGAGCGCTCTAAGTCGTTAATGGTACGGTCTCCTTTAATGATATCTTCTGCTTTTTCAAAATCCTGGTCTTCAAATGCGATGAAGCATTGCTCAATGGAGTTTTCAACCATATGCCCCATTTCCTTAATATCATCATTCAAGAGATTTAATTCGTGTTCATAATTCACTCTGGTCGTCATTTTTTGTTCTCCTTTTCAATTCTATAAGATATAGATCAGCCAAAACGTCCTGTTATATAATCTTCGGTTCTTGAATCCTTTGGAGCGGTGAAAAGTTCTGTCGTGGGAGCGTATTCCACTACTTCGCCCACCAGGAAAAAGGCGGTATAATCAGCTATACGGGTGGCCTGCTGCATATTGTGGGTGACTATGGCAACCGTATATTTTTCTTTCAGTTCATCCATTAAATCTTCAATTTTTAAGGTGGAGATAGGGTCCAGGGCGGAAGTGGGTTCATCCATAAGGAGTACCTCCGGTTCAACTGCAAGGGCACGGGCAATACAGAGACGCTGCTGCTGGCCTCCAGAAAGTCCGAGGGCGGATTTTTTTAAGCGTCCGGATACCTCATCCCAGAGAGCGGCACCTTTGAGGCTTTTTTCAACAATGGCATCCAGCTGGGATTTATTTTTGATTCCATGGATTCTGGGGCCGTAAGCAACATTGTCATAAATGCTCATGGGAAATGGATTTGGCTGCTGGAATACCATACCGATCTTTTTTCTCAGCAGAGTGGTATCGACCTTCTGATCATATATATTTTCGCCGTCCAACAGAACCTCACCATCGATCTTAACACTTGGGACCAGATCATTCATCCGGTTTAAGGTCTTTAAAAAAGTGGACTTACCGCATCCGGAAGGACCGATAAAGGCGGTGATTTTGTTGGTAAATAAATTTAAGCTGATATTCTTTAATGCGTGATTGGTTCCGTAATATAGATTCAGATTTCTGGTTATAATTTTTTCTGTATTGGTATTCACGATACTTAAACCTCCGTGTTAAATTTATGGGACAGAAATTTCGCAAGTCCGTTGATCGCCAGAACAATGACCAGAAGTACAACGGCTATTCCAAATGCCTGGTCGTATTTTGCCTTCTGCATACTTAAATAAAGCTGAATGGTCAGGGTGCCGCCGGATTCAAGAATTTTGCTGAATAAGCCCTTGGGGAGAAGGTAGCCGCTGCCGGCTGTAAAGAGGAGGGCAGCGGATTCTCCAACAATACGCCCAATGGCCAGGATAATCCCGGTTACAATTCCTGGCATTGCACTTGGAAGCAGGATGGTTCGGATCATATACCATTTTGTTGCACCGATGCCAAGTGCACCAAATCGGTAGCTCTCCGGAACGGTTTTTAAAGCCTCCTGAGTAGTTCTTGTAATAAGAGGAAGAACCATGATGGATAAGGTCATGGCACCTGTCAGGATGGAATATCCAAAGCCCAGGGTGATCCCGAAGAATACATAACCGAAGAGTCCGAAAATAATGGAAGGGATACCCGATAAGGTCTCTGTGGTGAACTCGATCATACGGACTGCCCTTCCGCCTTTTGCGTACTCATTTAAATAAATAGCCGCTCCCACGCCTATTGGTGTGGCGATTAACAGAGTAATGACGACAACATACAATGTGTTAACAATATTCCCCAGAATACCAAAGGTTCCTTTTATGGTGCTTGGTACATGGGTGAGAAATTCCACGCTGATCTGCGGAATGCCCCGCACAAATACATATCCCATGATTCCTATGAGAATCAGAATTGAGATAGAAGCACATAAATAAATGAGAGCTGTTAAAAAAGAGTCGGAAATCCGGTTTTTCCGATTATAAATACTGTTCGTTACAATGGAATTCGTATTAACCGGAAAGACGATATCATTAGTCATGTTGTACCTCTCCTTTCTTAAACAGACTGTTCAGGCTGATGTTAATAATCATAATGAATGCAAACAGGACAAGGCCTATGGTAAACAATACCTGCTTGTGAAGTCCGGAGGAATACGACATTTCTGATACAATGGCCGTAGTCAGGAAACGGACAGAACGAAAAGGGAACGGAAAGTTAACCGAGCTTCCGGAAACAAGGCTGATGGCCATTGCTTCCCCGATGGCACGGCCGGTTCCAAGGACGATAGCGGTAACGATGCCGGATTTTGCTGCCGGGATCACCACACTGAAAATAGTCTGGATTCTGGTGGCACCAAGGGCAAGGGAGGCACTTCGTAAATGACCTGGTACCGAACGGAGTGCTGTTTCACTGATATTGATGACCGTTGGAAGAATCATCAAAGCCAGTACCAGAACCGCAGAAATCAGATTTGCACCTCCGGTATACTGGTGAGTTGTGGAACCAGCGAATATTTTTAATTCCAGTTTATACATCAGGGGGTTCAAGATCAGGATTCCAAGCAGACCGTAAATTACAGAGGGGATACCTGCTAACAGTTCGACTGCCGGCCGGACCATGTCAGCCAGTTTCGCAGGAGCAACTTCTGCCAGGAAAACCGCTGTCATTACACCAATGGGAACCCCGATTAATATTGCCATAGCCGTACCGACTATTGATGTAAGGATGACATAAAGAATACCAAAGCTGGGAGAAGCAGCTTCCGGCATCCATATGGTTCCGAACAGGATGTCCAGAATACCAACCTTAAAAAGTGCCGGTGTACCGCTTATAAGCATGTACAGGCTGATAGAGGCCACAGCCAGAACAGCAAAGAAGCCGCAGATTGTGAAAATAATCTCTGCAGCGTGTTCTATTCCTGATTTGTTTCCATGGCTGCTGAGTATGGAATAAGACTTTGGTTGCATACAATAGCTCCTTTCGTAAAACAGGGACGTAGCATTATCATTTGGCTGCGTCCCTTCTTCATGTTATCTGCGGTATATTTGGTTAGTTTGCCGGGATTAAACCAACGGATTTTACTAATTCTTTTCCTTCATCAGAGTAGATATAGTCGAACAATGCCTTTATCAGATCACTCTGATCAGAAATTTCACCTTTGGTGGCCATTACAAATGGACGGCTTAAGAAATAGGATCCGGCTTTGATGTTTTCGGGAGTAGGTTCTACGTTTTCCAGTTTCATGGTCTTAACGGTATCGTCAAGAACATCAAGGGAAACGTATCCAATGGAGCCTGGGGTGGAAGCAACCTTAGCCATTACGGCACCAGTGCTGTCCAGTTCATTGCTGTATTTGCAGGCATCCTCCAGCTTTAACAATTCCTCAAAAGCACTTCTTGTACCGGAACCGGATTCTCGCCCAATGACAACGATTGGCTGATCAGCTCCTCCTAAATCTTTCCAGTTGGTGGTTGTACCATTGTAGATGCTGGTCAGCTGGTCTTTTGTTAAATTATCTGCGGCATTGGCCGGATCCACAACAACGGCGATGCCGTCAATTGCCACGATGTTTTCTGTAATTCCTTTTGCTTTCTCTTCGTCTTTTAAATTACGTGAAGAATTGCCGATATCGGCAGATCCATTGGTAACAGCCTCGATTCCTGCGCCGGAACCTACAAATTCAGCCTGAACAGTTACATCAGGATATTTTTCCATAAATACTTCGCTTAAAGCTGTTGCGAATTTCTCCATTGAGGTAGAACCAACCATACTGATGGAACCCTTTAATTCTGCCCCTGCAGCGGCTGCAGTGGTTGTATCTTTTGCCGTACCGGCTGCTGTTGAATCAGGAGCCTTTGTCTCAGTGTTTTTGCTGCCGCAGCCAGCTAAAGCCCCCATGGTCAAAACTGTTATTGCAGTTAAAACAAGTGCCTTAACAAACTTTTTTTTCATAATTACTTTCTCCTCTTTTCCTTATAAAGTTGCGTTCGCTTACACATGGAGTATATCAGCGAATAAATTTCCCTGATATCATATTTAAGTATAGAGCATGTAAAGGTTGTGTAAAGAACGGAAGGTTTCTCTCTTTCTTTCTATGAATAGTATTTGAAAAAAATATAAGTGAAATTCTTCCTGACAGGCAATGAATTATATAGAATACTTGAAATTATCCCATTAAATGGAAAAAATAGATGACAGATAATAAAAAGTATTGGAATATGCTGGACAGAATGGTAGGAAATGTGGTAAATTGTAACGTGCATTTTATATTAGGAGAGCTTGAACGGTTTCCGTAATTCGAGAACGGATACATAAGATACAAGACAGGAGGACATTTTCATGGGAGCATATCAGCTGAAAATTACAATCAAAGGAAGTAAACCGCCGATTTGGAGAAGGATTCTGGTACCAAAAGGAATCACCTTTGAGAACCTGCATCAGATTATTCAGACAGCATTCTGCTGGTCCGATGAACACCTGTATCAATTTGAATTCCGTTCTGAAGGGGTACGGATCATACCGGATAAAGAGAACGGGTCCCCCAAATTTCAAAATTATTTATCCGATGAAAGAATTGACGGTTTGTTATCGGGTGCCAGTAAATTTACTTATACTTATGATTTTGGTGATAACTGGGAGCATGTAATCCAGGTAGAGGACATGACAGAGGAATATGCAGAAAGTTATGCCCAGGTTATTAAATACAAGGGTGATAACATTCCGGAAAACTGCGGAGGCATAACCGGATATTATGAACTCTCAGATTACGTTTCCAATTCGGATAAACCTAACGGAGAATATGATATGTCTGCAGTCAATAATCGTTTAAAGAAAAATCTTACCAGTGCATCCGGGGAAGAAGTCCATCTGGCGGATATCTATGACTGTTACGATAAAGACAGCATTATTGAGATAGCCAGGCGCCACGGTATGAACGGGTATTCCAAGCTAAAAAAAGAAGAACTGATCGAACGGACCATAGCCCATATAGTAGACAGGAAAGTAATGAGGTGTTACTTCTTATGCGTACGGGATGCAGAAATAAAGTTATTTGAGCAGATTATAGAAGGAAATCATAAAATCACATCTTATGAATCAGAAGATATGGATTTTTTGTATGCAGGCGGATATGTTACAGCAGCCTCCAGTCATAATTTTCTGGCAGCAGAAGAGGTTAAAAACGCATATAAAGAATTGAATACGCCTGAGTTTAAAGAAGAACGGAAACGCATCAGCAAAATCGGAGACTACCTTTGTGCTGCCAATTCATTATATGCCGTTACTCCCCCTTCTGTAGTGCTGGAGACCTTTAATAAGTATGAAGAGAAAAAGCTCACATCAGATGAGCTGCAGCAGGCTTATAAGATTCTATGTACATACCGCTGTATGGTTCAGTACATTGATGGAAACTTTGTGGATGCAGCTTTGGCTGAGCAGAAAAGCTTCTATGAATTTAACCGAATGCAGAAAAAGGTACCTTATTATATCCCTACCCAGCAGGAAATTCGCTTCATGGCGGATAATGCAGGTTTTTTAATGACAAGTGAATTAAGTATACTCAGCAGGTTTTTGACTGATGAAGTAAATGTTCCGGATGAGATGATTCCTTATATGTTACGTCAGGTTCAGGCGGAAATCGGCATGGGAGGCCAGCTTCAGGAAGTTATGAATGATATGGAAGCAGCCGGAATTATATTAGAATCGGATGAACAGGTTGAAAAGTTTACTGCCATCATTACCGATGTATGGAATCAGACCAGAATGGTATTAAACCGGGGGCATAAACCTTATGAGATGGTGATGAAGGGTCTGGAAGAGGTATCTTCCCAGCGCAAGAACATTCAGAAAGTCTATCCGAATGCACCATGCCCGTGCGGAAGCGGGAAAAAATATAAAAAGTGCTGTGGGAAAAGAGATTAGTTATATCCAATGGAGTTCACCTCTTTAAGAAGGAGTGAACTCCATTTTATATTCTGAATTCATTAAACAAACAGGATTTGAAAATATGTAAAAAAAGTGAAAAATAAGTGTTGACATTTGTCACCTGCTCTGGTATGATATAACTCGCCGCTGAAAACGGCGGCAATATTTCTTTAAAA
>CAYOCB010000013.1:0-115569 GCA_964402355.1 uncultured Lacrimispora sp. | reverse complement strand
AAGACTAAATTCCAGTATGGATTAAGAGAGTGGAATTTACTTTTTCAATTTAGGATCTAAGATTTTTTACATGAAGGGGTTGATTTTTTACTACTTTGCTGTTATACTATCAAAGGTTCAAAATTTGTACCAAAAACAGAACTGCTTCCGTAGCGCAGTTGGTAGCGCAACGCATTCGTAATGCGTGGGTCGGGGGTTCGAGTCCCCCCGGGAGCTGATTTTAAAACCTCGTGATTACGGGGTTTTTTTATTATTCTTAAATTCAATTTTCCCCTTACGTATAAAAGAAATAAAATAGACTCAATTTCAGAACCAGACTAACAGAACAGGTTGATTTTGAAACATATCATTGAAACTGACATATAATAATATAAACTATTCTTTAAGGTATTTTAATGAATATTAGTATAGGTATGAAAGCTCCAGATTTTACTGCCATGACAACATTCGGACCAATAAAGCTGTCTGACTACAAAGGACACTGGGTTATTCTGTTTTCTCACCCAGGCGACTTTACACCTGTATGTACTACTGAATTTATCGCTTTTGCACAAGCAAATGATCAATTTGAGTCATTAAACACAAAACTAATCGGCCTAAGCATAGACAGCAACCCATCTCATTTGGCATGGGTGAAGCAAATCTATCATTTAACGGGTGTTCAAATTCCTTTTCCTATTATTGCAGATCGCATGGCTGACGTTGCAAACCTATATGGTATGATAGCTCCTGATGTCAATAAGCAGGAAACAGTAAGAAATGTTTATTTCATTGACCCGGATCAGGTCATCCGTGCTATCCTGATTTATCCTTTAACCAATGGCAGAAACATATATGAAATACTGCGTCTGTTATCTGCTCTTCAAACGACAGACAAATGCGGCGTCGTTACTCCGGCAAACTGGGAACCTGGAAAACCTGTTATGGTTCCACCCCCTAGTACTTATAACCAAATGTTAGAACGTATTAATGAGCCTGAAGCATCTGGTCTGAATTGCGTGGACTGGTTCTGGTGTTATAAAGATAAGCCTTGTTAATTAATGTAAAAAGAATCAGCCATACTGAAATGCTTAGGCTTATATCGGACTTTGATGTCAGTAAAATCGGATGGTAATGTTCTTTTATCAGGATATGCTGAAGGTTATCAACTCCATGTGGACGGAAATAAATAACCTCCGAAATAGTCTTATATATGAACTTTCTTTTCTGTCTTTCCATAATATATAATATTACTAAATACGAAAAGGAGATACAAATGGATTTTGATGAATTTACCGTTTACTATCCGGAATTATATTCTATGATGGATGAAGACGTCAGAAATGCTATAGAATCTTATCCAATTACAGGAACAGAAACATTAAAGGACTGGGATAATCTGGTTGATAATATTGTAAGTAAATACGAATTTAAGAATCCATATGGAGTCAACATAGAAGAATATAAAGCTCAGCAGTATCCAGGATATTTCAGAGACGGAGACCGGTATAGAGACTGGGAGGATAGAGAACGCCGTCGCCGCCGCCGCCGTCGTCGCCGTTATCGCGACTTTGACATAAGAGATATCATTAGAATTATATTTTTAAGAAGATTGTTTGACCGGAATCGTTATTAATCATTTCGTTTATACCTCATTACCTAAACGCATTAAAAAAGCCTTCAGGTTATCCCTGAAAGCTTTTCTTATGACCTATCCGAGAATCGAACTCGGGTTTCCGCCGTGAGAGGGCGGCGTCTTGACCGCTTGACCAATAGGCCGTGAAACAAAATACTACTTACAAAATCGAGGCGACAAGATTCGAACTTGCGACCTCTGCGTCCCGAACGCAGCGCTCTACCAAACTGAGCCACGCCTCGATTACGTTAGGTAGTATAATATAAAACCAAATGAATGTCAACCTTATTATCAAAATTTTTTTATTTATTTTAAATACTAAAAAAATTGTAATAAAATTCTGTTACTCTTCAACTGCAGAAAAGCCCAGATCATCAAGGATTTCAACGGCTTTTGAAACTGCACTTTCATCTTCTATCATTACAGTCTTGGTATTCAAATCCACTTTGTGCGTAATCCCGGCCTGGTCAAGTCCTTTATCAATTCTCGATACGCATCCATTGCACATCATTTCTTCGCAGCGATAAGTTTTCATTTCATCATTCTCCTTTTCTTTTATTTCATTACCTTTTGAATGGTTATACACAGTTCATCAACCGCTTCCAGATTACCAGCGCATATATCTTCAACCACACAGGTTTTAATATGATTAGCCAGCAAGACCTTGTTAAAACTGTTTAAGGATGCCTGAACCGCTGAAACCTGAGTCAGGATATCCACACAGTACCGCTCACTTTCTATCATATTTTTAATGCCGCGGATTTGTCCCTCTATCCGGTTAAGCCGGTTTAAAAGATCCTTCTCTTCATCTGGCTCCCGGTGTTTATATTTAACACCCTGGCAGCATTGCTTCTCCATAAAAAACCTCCTTTACAGCTTCATTGTTTTTAACCTCAGCGCATTGCTGACAACGCAGACTGAGCTTAATGACATGGCAAATCCTGCAAACATAGGATTTAACAGAGGACCTCCAAATAGATATAACAGACCGCAGGCAACCGGAATGCCTAAACTGTTATAAAAAAAGGCCCAAAACAGGTTCTGTTTGATATTCCGAATAGTGAGACGGCTTAGCTTTACAGCCTTAAAGACATCCTTTAAGTCGGATTTCATCAACACAATATCACCGGAATCCAAAGCGATATCGCTGCCAGAGCCAATAGCTGTCCCTACATCAGCCTGAACCAGAGCAGGGGCATCATTGATGCCATCTCCTACCATCATGACGGTTTTTCCTTCTTTCTGAAGCCCGGCCACCACATTGGCTTTGTCCTGGGGGAGCACCTCTGCAATTACTGTGTCGATGTGAGCCTGTTTTCCAATATAATCTGCAGTTCTCTGATTATCTCCTGTCAGCATGCAGACCGTAATGCCAAAACTTTTCAACTGGTCTATTGCTTCCACGCTGGTTTCTTTTATGGGATCGGCTACACACACCATTCCTTTCAGGCTGCCATCCACCATAACGTACATGGGAGTCTTTCCCTGGTTAGCCAGCCTGTGTGACTCTTCCTTTACCTTATCGCCCACCGGTATCTTCATCTGTTCTACCAGTCTCAGGTTCCCAACAGCAGCTTTATGGTCCTTAATCACTGCCATGATACCAGCTCCTGTAATGCTCTCGAACTGATCCGGCATGGAGAGTCCAATCCCTTCCTCCTTTGCCTTTTGCACAATGGACTGCCCAAGAGGATGCTCTGACATCTGCTCACAGCCTGCGGCAAATGACAGCAGACTGGACTTTGTTTCCGTTTTATCGAATACCAGTATATCTGTTACTTTCGGTTTTCCTTCGGTAATCGTTCCTGTCTTATCAAAAACCACCGTATCTACCTTATGAGCCGTTTCCAGAGCCTCTCCGCTTTTTATAAGAATACCATTACCGGCTCCAAGACCGGTTCCCACCATGATTGCAGTGGGAGTTGCCAGACCTAATGCGCATGGACATGCAATAACCATCACCGCCACAAAAATAGTTAATACAAACGAAAGCTCTTTTCCGCCGGCCAGCCACCAGAGCAGTGCTGCTGTCACCGCAATTCCCATAACTGCCGGAACAAAATAGCCAGCCACCTTATCCGCCAGCTTGGAAATCGGTGCCTTTTTTCCCTGTGCTTCTTCAATCATCCGGACTATTTTTGAAAGAGTAGTATCTGCTCCGGTATGAGTCACTTCCATATCCATGGCACCATTGTAATTCATACTGCCGCCAATCAGCTCATCTCCTGTAATTTTTTCTACCGGGATACTCTCTCCTGTCAGCATAGATTCATCCACACTGCTGCTTCCCCCTGTTACAATTCCATCGAGGGGAATGCGGCTTCCCGGTTTGATCAGCAGGTGCTGGCCTTTTTTTACAAGAGCAGTTGCTATCTCCTTTTCCTCTCCATTTTCATAAAGAACAGCCGTATCGGGAGCCAGTTCCATCAGCTTGCGTATCGCTTCCGAGGTTTTTCCCTTGCTTCTGCTCTCCATATATTTCCCCAGCATGACCAGTGTTACCACCACCGCTGCTGATTCATAATAGAGAGAATGGGCATACATGGAATCTACCGGAATGGATACGGTCATGCAGAGACTGTAAATAAAAGCACTTCCTGTACCAATTGCTACCAGAGAATCCATATTGGGATTGCCTTTTATCAGAGCTTTTAAACCAACCAGATAGAATTTACGCCCGGCAACGAGCACCGGCACAGTTAATACAAGCTGGGTCAGAGCATAATAAAGAGGATGGGAATCCAGATGCAAAACCGAAGGAAGGGGAAGCTCAAATGGCAGCATATGGCCCATGGAAAGATATAAAAGCGGCACAGCAAAGCAGATTGCCATTATCAGGCGCTTTTTCATTATATGAAGCTGTTCCTCCTGCTTTCCCCAGGCTTCCTCCTCCTGCTCTTTCAAGTTCTTCTCTTCTTCCATCAGATAAGCTTCAAAACCGGCTCTTTCAACCTTTTCCTTAATTATATCAGGCGAGACCTGACTCTCGTCATAGGTTATGGTCATACGGTTAGTCGTTAAATTTACATCGCTGGATTCCACTCCTGACAGCTTTCTGGTCACCCGCTCCACTGCACTGCTGCAGGCGGCACAGGACATACCTTCTACATTATAAACCTCTGTTTTCATAAAATCATCCTTTCCGCATACCCCTATGGGGTATATTTATTATAATATAAACATAGATGAAAGTCAAACAGGTTTATAATAGTATTTCTCAATAATAAGATATTTAGACATGGTTAACCCAGATCAAAAAGCGACAGCTGATTGGATTCCGGCAGTTCTCCAAGAAGTCCCAGATCCCCCATTAAATCACAAACAGTCTTGCTGACCTTGGTCCTGTTTCTGAAATCTTCTCTAGACAGAAAAGTCCCATCCTTTACCGCATCCACAATTGCATCGGCCGCTTTTTCCCCCAGCCCGTCAATGCTGCTTAACGATGGCATCAGCTTTCCGTCAATAATCTGAAAATGCCTTGCTTTTGCCTGATATATATTAATGGGTATAAAATCATAACTTCTGGCATACATTTCCTGTACGATTCTCATATCCCGCAGGGTATCCTGCTCTTTTTTGGAAAGTGTATCAATCCGCTTTCTATAGTCAGCCAGATAATATTCCAGCTTATCCCTTCCCTGACACATCAGTTCATAGCTGAATCCATTTGCACGGATGCTGAAAAAAGCTGCATAGTAAGCCAGGGGGTAGAACACCTTGCAATAGGCGATCCGCCAGGCCATCATAACATAAGCTGCCGCATGTGCTTTCGGGAACATATATTTGATCTTCTTACAGGACCAGATATACCAGTCCGGTACACCATGAGCCACCATTTCCTCTTCCCAGTCCGGCTTAAGCCCTTTTCCCTTTCGGACACTCTCCATAATGGAAAAGGAAAGTCCTTCTTCAATTCCCATGGAAATCAGGTAGATCATAATATCATCCCGGGTACAGATTGCCGTCTGAATGTTTGCCTTCCCTTCCTGAATCAGGGTCTGGGCATTCCCAAGCCATACATCCGTACCATGGGCCAGACCGGCGATCCGGACCAGGTCGGAAAAATATTTAGGCTGGGTATCGATCAGCATCTGCATGGCAAAGTCCGTACCAAATTCCGGTACACCGAGTGCACCCAGTTTGCATCCTCCGATATCTTCCGGCATGATTCCAAGTGCAGAGGTGTCCTGAAACAGAGACATGACCTCTTTGCTGTCAAGAGGAATATCCTTAACCGGGTCAAATCCAATCAAATCCTGGAGCATACGGATCATGGTCGGATCATCATGCCCAAGAATATCAAGCTTCAGCAGATTATGGTCTATGGAATGGTAATCAAAATGGGTCGTTACCGTCATGGTAGTCATATCATTCGCCGGCCGCTGAACCGGAGTGAAAGAATAGATTTCCTCTCCATGAGGAAGTACAATAATACCGCCTGGATGCTGTCCGGTAGTCCTTCTTACCCCTACACACCCCTGTACGATCCGGTTGATCTCACAATTACGTTTTCTTACTCCATGTTCTTCATAATAATTTTTTACATAACCGAAAGCAGTCTTATCTGCCAGAGTACCTATGGTTCCTGCCCGGAAGGTCTGTCCCTTGCCGAAAATGACCTCTGTATAATCATGGGCCTTACTTTGATACTCACCGGAAAAGTTTAAATCGATATCCGGCTCCTTATCTCCCTTAAATCCCAGAAAGGTTTCAAATGGTATATCGAACCCGTCTTTCTCCAGGGGATGGCCGCATACAGGGCAGACCTTATCCGGCATGTCACAGCCCGCCATTCCGGAAAACTGTTTTACTTCTTCGGAATCAAAATCATAGTAATGACATGCCTTGCAGTAGTAATGGGGGCTTAGAGAGTTTACCTCTGTGATACCTGACATATACGCTACGAACGAAGAGCCTACGGAACCACGGGAGCCTACCAGATATCCGTCCTCATTGGATTTCCAAACCAGCTTCTGGGCAATGATATACATAACCGCAAATCCGTTGGATATAATGGAGTTCAGTTCTCTCTCCAGCCGTTCCGTAACAATGGCCGGGAGTTCATCACCATAAATGACATGGGCCCTGTCATAGCATATTTTCCTTAAGTCCTCATCAGAATTCTCAATGACCGGAGGGCACTTGTCCGGACGTACCGGAGAGATTTTCTCACACATGTCCGCAATCTTTCTGGTGTTCTTAATGACGACCTCTTCTGCCTTATTTGGTCCCAGATATTCGAATTCTTTAAGCATCTCATCTGTGGTCCGAAGATATAACGGAGCCTGTTCGTCGGAATCCTTAAAGCCCTGCCCGGCCATGATGATTCTCCGGTATATTTCATCCTCAGGATCTAAAAAATGAACATCGCAGGTAGCACAGACAGGTTTTCCAAACTGTTCTCCCAGAGTCACGATCTTCTTGTTGATATCAATAAGATCCTGTTCCGTTTTTACGGTACTTTTTTCATCTCTCAGCATAAACGCATTGTTGCCTAATGGCTGAATTTCCAGATAATCATAAAAATTTACCAGCTTTGCAATCTCAGCATCCGGAACACCCCGAAGCAGGGCCTGATACAGTTCTCCCGCCTCACAGGCAGAGCCCACGATCAGACCTTCCCGATTCTGTTCCAGTACACTTTTCGGAATCCTGGGCCTCCTGGCATAATAATCAATATGGGAATAAGAAATCAGACGGTAGAGATTCACTCTTCCCAAATCATTGGTTGCCAATATTATCACATGATAGGTCGGAAGCTTTTTAATCATACTGGCCGACATGGTACTCAGGCCATTCAGTTCATGCAGCGTCTCCACACCACGTTCCCGGAGCATTTTTACAAAGGCAACAAATATCTCTGCCGTACAACCGGCATCATCCACAGCCCTGTGATGGTTTTCCAGGGAAATATTTAAAGCTTTTGCCACTGTATCCAGCTTGAAACGGTTAAGGTTTGGAAGAAGAAGCCTTGCCAAAGCCACCGTATCGATCACGGTAGGTTCAAAGGCCAGGTTAAGCAAAGATGCATTATTTGCAATAAACCCTACATCAAACGATGCATTATGGGCTACCAGTACCGCATCATCGCAAAACTCCAGAAACTGCGGCAGTATTTCGCTGATCTTTGGATACGGGAGAACCATGTTATCATTAATACCGGTAAGCTGTTCGATATTAAAAGGAATTGGTACATCTGGATTAACAAAGGTACTGAATTTATCTGTTATGACTCCATTTTTAACTTTTACAGCACCGATTTCTATAATCTTATTGTTAGAAGAACTGAATCCAGTGGTTTCAATGTCAAATACCACATAGGTGTCTGATAAACTCTGGTCTTTCGGATTCTCCACAAGCTGTTTCAAATCATCTACCAGATACCCCTCGACTCCATAAATAAGCTTAAAGGAATCCCCCTTGTCCAAAGCGTGATTTGCATCCGGAAATGCCTGAACACAGCCATGGTCCGTTATGGCAATGGCCGGCATCCCCCATTTCTTGGCACGCTTTACAATATCCTTCACTTCGGAAACACCATCCATATCACTCATTTTCGTATGACAGTGCAGCTCCACTCGCTTTTCTAAGCTGTTATCAACCCGTTTTCCGGTAAAATCTTCTGATCTCTTAATACCGACAACGGAACCAAGTGTCAGTTCTCCATCAAACTTGTCAATGGTTGTAACACCCTTGATCCGGATAAAGGTTCCCTGTACAACCGCAGTCTTTAAATCTTCTAATTGCTCCTCTCTGGCAAACATTTTTACTGTAATAGTATCTGTAAAATCCGACACGTCAAAGATCATAATGGTCTTTCCGCTTCTTAATTCCCTGCTGTCTACAGTTAATATCCTGCCTCGGATTAACACTTCACCGATCTCGCCGTCAATTTTTTCTATCTCTATGGTTTCCCCATCAAAATCACGGCCGTACAATACGTCTGGGTTGTCAGAGCGCCGTCCGCCAAAACTGCCTCCCTTTTTGTAATCCTTCCATTCTTTTTTTCCGGTAAGGGAATCTCCGGACTTGCTTCCTTCTTTTTTTCCGCCCATCCGGAGTGCGGGAACGGCAGCCTTCGGTTCTTCCAAAGACGTGGTCTCTGCCAAATAACCGGCCGCCAAAGCATCAAGGGAAGCTCCATCCGCCATAGATGGACCGGAAAAACCTCCGCCGCTTGTGCTGACAGCCCCGTTCTGTCCACCCGCTCCAGATGAGCCTAAGGCAGTTCTGCTTACGATTTCTTCCACCTCCCGCTGCATCTGAAGCTCTTTCTGCTTCGCCAGGGCATTTTCCTTTTGAGGCACATATTCATACTGTACCTCTACAGGCAGACTGCAGCGTTCATGAAAAATTTTCTCCAGAATACGCTTTAATTCACCTGCCTTCTCATGAGTAACAATCGTATCTTCAACCGTCATCTTAAGAAGATCAGGCTCCGGGAACCGGAATTCCGCTTTTCGAAACATATTGTATTCAATAATGCTGTAATTTTTAAGTTCCACCAGAAGACTTTCCCGATATGCCTTTAAAAGCTTCTGAGGCGTATACTGCTCCGACAGCCGGAATCGTTCTATGATCTTTATGGTAAGCTGTTTTGAGGGGAAAAGCTGATCCTTAATCCCCTTTTCCAGACCGTATATATTCTGTTTATGAATAAGTCTGGGACTCATAATATAAATGCGAATAGAGCTTCTATCCCTATTAGAAGCAACCTTCTCTACTTCTACCAGATTTAAAAGCTCCCGCAGTTCGTCTGTGATATGTAAGTTTGGAAAAACTTCCAAAAATCTTTTTGCCATTCTATCACCCGTTACATTTTCATAAGTTCTTCCTTCAGGGCATCAAGCAGCTGGTCCTCAGGAACTTTACGGATAATCTCCCCTTTTCTAATAAGAAGGCCTTCTCCGATCCCTCCTGCTATTCCCAAATCTGCCTCTTTTGCTTCTCCGGGGCCGTTTACCACACAGCCCATAACCGCCACCTTAATATCCAGATGGTCAAAGTCTGTTACCATCTCCTCCACCTTAGACGCGAGGGATATGAGATCAATCCTGGTTCTCCCGCAGGTAGGGCAGGATACTACCTCCACACCGCCTTTTCTTAAGCCCAGTGTCTTTAAAATCCGCTTGGCAGTCTTTATCTCTTCCACCGGATCACCGGTTAAGGAAACCCGGATGGTATCACCGATTCCTTCATATAGTATAATTCCTAGGCCTACCGATGATTTGACTGTTCCGGAAGCAATGGTTCCTGACTCTGTAATCCCCACATGAAGCGGATAATCTATAAGCCCTGCAATCTGTTCATGAGCCTTTATGCACATGAGCACATCCGAGGATTTAATGCTGATGACCAGATTCTCATATCCCATTTCTTCAATCATGCGGACCTTTAAAAGAGCGCTTTCCACAATTCCCTCTGCTGTTACTCCGCCATACTTTTCAATAAGATTTTTTTCCAGAGAGCCGCTGTTTACACCTACCCGGATAGGAATATCATACTCACGGGCTTTTTCTACGACCGCTCGAACCCGATCTGCAGATCCTATGTTGCCCGGATTGATCCGGATCTTATCCGCACCGGATTCAATAGCAGCTATAGCAAGACGGTAATCAAAATGAATATCCGCAACCAGTGGGATGGAAATCTGCTTTTTAATCTCTTTTAAGGCCATGGCTGCATCCATGTCCGGTACTGCCACACGAATAATATCACAGCCGGCCTCCGTCAGTGCTTTGATCTGGTTCACCGAAGCCTCTGCATCCTGTGTTTTCGTATTACACATAGATTGGATCAGGATCGGATTTCCGCCGCCTATCATCCTATTTCCAATACGAATTACTCTTGTATGCTCCCTGTTCATAGATTCCTCCATTCTGTACACATCTTTCCTGTCCGTTTTTGTATGCTTGCAATAAGGCTTCCTAGATAAACCTGTTTATATCATTAAACACTACAAATATCATGAAAACCATCAGAGCCGCCATGCTGATCATGTTCACCAGACCTTCCTTTTCCGGATCCATGCGCTTGCCTCTGACGGCTTCAATTATCAGAAACAGGATACGTCCGCCGTCAAGGGCGGGAATCGGAAGCAGGTTCATCACGCCTAAGTTCGCACTTAAAAGAATGCACATACTGATAACGTTCATAAGCGCAGCCATTACACTGACAGTAAGTCCTGCCTTAACAGAATCATCAATCATAACCACAATGCCTACCGGACCGCTTAAATCCTTTACGCTTGCTTTTCCGGTAAAGAGCATGCCAAGGCTTTTTACCGTCAGTTTCACATCATATTCCATTTCCATATATCCATATTTTACCAGTCCGCCCATAGATTTTACCCTGGCATTTTCAGGAGTTATGGTAATTCCGATCAAATATTTCCCATTTTCCGCTGAATACTGAGGCGTAACGGATACCGACTGGATCTCACTGGCTCCCGTAGCCGGATTTACTCTGGAAAATTCTACAAGGTTCATCTTCTCATCAGGCTTAAGGATTTTATAAAGAACATAATCCCGGTACATGGAAACGTTCTCACCGTTAATTTTCAGCAGTTTATCCCCAGGACGGATTCCTGCATCATAAGCCGGTGAATGGTCTGTAACTTCCTTGATCAACGTGGTATCATAACCGCTCATTCCTACCAGAATCATGGCAAGAATAAAGGCAAGGATAAAATTAAATACAGGACCTGCGGCAATCACTGACATCCGGGCCGGAATGGATCTATTCTGAAACGCCCGCTCATCAGGGTTCTCTTCATCTTCCCCAAGCATCATGCAGGAACCGCCTATCGGCAGAGCCTTGATGGAATAAATCGTTTCACCCTTTTTGATATGAAACAGCCTGGGTCCCATGCCTATGGAAAACTCAACTACTGCAATCTTATTTAATTTTGCAAATAAAAAGTGTCCTAATTCATGAATCAGTACAATCAGTCCAAAAACCAGTATTGCTACAATAACGCTGGACAATCTACCACCTGCTTTCTATATATTCGTAAGCTGCAGCCTCCGCTTCAAGAATCTCTTCCACCGACGGATTCTCTTTTACAGTATGCCCGTTCATAGCTCCCTCTATCATCTCGGTTATCGTAAGATATGAAATTTCTTTATTTAAAAATTTGGCAACAGCCCGCTCATTGGCCGCATTGAAAACCGCTGGCAGGGTACCTCCTGTCTTACCGGCACGGTAAGCCAGCTTAAGACCAGGAAAATTTACCATATCAGGTTTTTCAAATGTAATCTGTCCGATGTTCCAGAAATCCAAACGTTCCCCCGGAAGAAATCTCCTCTCCGGATAATAAAGAGCATACTGAATGGGAAGCTTCATATCCGGAGTCCCAAGCTGAGCCATGACCGCACCGTCATCAAATTCCACCATGGAATGTATGACACTCTTTGGCTGGATCACCACCTGAACCTGATCCATCTCCACGTCAAACAGCCACTTGGCCTCCATAACTTCAAGTCCCTTATTCACCATGGTAGACGAATCAATGGTAATTTTCCTTCCCATGGACCAGTTGGGATGATTCAGTGCATCCTCTACTTGTACCGTTTCCAGTTCTTTTCTGGTCTTTCCCCGGAAAGGTCCGCCGGAAGCAGTTAAAAGAATTTTGTGGACCGTTTTATTATTTTCCCCGTTCAGGCATTGAAAAATGGCACTGTGTTCACTGTCTACCGGAAGAACCTTTACTCCTTTATCCTTTGCCAGCGGCATGATGATATGTCCGGCTGTCACCAGTGTTTCCTTATTTGCAAGAGCTATATCCTTTCCTGCCTCCATGGCCGCAATGGTTGGCCGTATTCCAATCATTCCTACAACAGCAGTTACCACGATTTCTGCGGATTTTTCTGTGGCAGCTTCCATAAGACCCTCCATTCCGGATACGATCCGGACAGGCAGATCCTTTACAGCTGCGGCCAGCTCTTTTGCCTTATCTTCTCTCCACACACATGCTATCTTAGGCTGAAATTTTCTGATCTGGGTTTCCAGCAGCCGAATATTACTGCCTGCCGCCAGAGCGGTTACTTCAATATCCTTTTGATTTTCCACCACCTCCAGGGTCTGGGTTCCGATAGATCCCGTTGAACCAAGGATTGCTATTTTCTTCATCTTATGCCGCTAACTCCTTTTCTTTTCCAAAATTAAGAGAATTCTTATTCTTTAACGCAAAAATGTCACTGCGAAATAAATGGCCGGAGCCGTAAAGAGCATGCTGTCAAAACGGTCCAGAATACCGCCATGGCCGGGAATCAGTTTTCCATAATCCTTTACCTTATGATTGCGCTTAATGGCAGACGCAGCCAGATCTCCAATCTGAGAAATCACTGCTGCTATGGCACAGGCCAGTGCACAGGCCATCTGAGGATTCCGTATCTCTGTCATAGCCCCGCCAAATATCATCGAATAGAAAAGTCCAAGCAAGGAGGCACCAAACACTCCTCCAACTGCTCCTTCTATAGACTTTTTAGGACTGAGCACAGGTGCAAGCCGGTGTTTTCCCATAAGCATTCCCACACAATAAGCGCAGGTATCACAGCCCCAGGAACTTAAGAATACCAGCCACACCAGATATTTTCCATCCGCCATGGTACGCACCTGGTACAGATAAGACAACATGGCCGCCACATAAAAAACGCCAAAAAAAGCTACCGTTACCTCTTCCATTTGATACTTTGGAAATGTAAATACATAAATGCTCATAAGAATCATCAGAAAGGCAATGGACATAAGCATCAGAAATTGCTCTGCACGAAACCAAAGCATGCCATAATAGCAAAGGACTGTTAAATATCCTATATATCCCAGCGGTTTTTTCTGTATTCCCATCACACGGTATAACTCGAACAGACCAATCATAGAGATAAAAATGGTTGTAGCAAAAAGCAGCATTCCGCCGCTCCCTACTGTAATGAGAGCAATCAGAACGAGAATGATTCCGCTTATCAGCCTGGTTGTAAACATCGCGCTTCCTCCCTTCGGATTACTTCACTCCTCCAAACCTTCGTTCTCTATTATTGTACGCAACAATCGCCTTTTTCAGTTCATTCAAATTAAAATCAGGCCAATAACAGTCCGCTACATACAGCTCTGTATAGGCCAGCTGCCATAAAAGGTAATTAGACAGCCGCAGTTCTCCGCTGGTACGGATTAAAAGATCGGGATCCGGAATACCAGCCGTATCAAGATAGGAAGTAAAGACTTTTTCTGTTATATTTTCGGGCAGAATTCTTCCTTCTGCCGCATCCTTTATGATTTTCCTGACTCCGCGTACAATATCATCGCGTCCTCCGTAATTCGCCGCTATTACGAGGGTCAGCCCTGTATTATTCTTTGTCTGTTCTTCCAATTTAATGATTCCATCTACAATGTCCTGATCAAAACGGCTCCGCTCACCGATTAATTTCACGCATATATTATTGGCCTCTGCAACCTTCAGAAGCCTTACCATATAATAACGGAACAGCTGCATCAACGCACCTACCTCTTCTGAGGAACGCTTCCAGTTTTCCGTTGAAAAACCATACACTGTCAGATATTTTATACCAAGAAAGGCCGCATCCTCCACTATTTTTTCCATAGTCAAACAGCCTTCCTTGTGCCCCATACTCCGGGGTAGCCCACGTTTTTTTGCCCATCTTCCGTTACCATCCAGTATGATAGCCACATGCTCCGGAATAATCAGTTCATCCATTTTCTCTTCCATATAATACCACTCCTTTAAAAGCACAAAACAGGACAGGCAAAATGCCTGCCCCCCTGTTCAAAATTTTTATACAGTAAGAAGATCTTTCGACTTTTCTTCTATCGCTTTTTCCACCTTGGCGATCATCTTATCTGTCAGTTTTTGAATCTTGTCTTCAGCATCTGCCAGTTCATCTTCAGAAATCTCCTCTGCCTTTAATTGTTTTTTATAAAAATCATTGGCATCACGGCGGATGTTGCGGATCGCAACCTTAGCCGCCTCACCCTTTTTCTTCACATCCTTGACCAGGTCTTTTCTACGGTCCTCAGTCAGTTCCGGAAAGACGAGACGGATCATGCTGCCATCATTCGTCGGGTTGATTCCCAGATCAGATGTAAGAATAGCCTTTTCAATGGCCTTTAATAAACTCTTCTCCCATGGCTGGATAATGATCATGCGGGCTTCCGGTACGGAAATATTCCCCACCTGCTGAATCGGAGTGGGAGTACCATAATAATCCACTTTGATTTTATCCAGTACATGCGGATTGGCACGTCCTGCACGGATAGCCATATACTCGTTCTCCAGTGCTTTTAAGGTTTTGTTCATCTTGTCGTCGTAAACCTGTAAACTCTCCTGCATATTGTCCTCCTGATTTTATGCGGTCACTATGGTACCGTTTATTTTTCCCTGCATTGCATTGGCAATGCCATTTTTTTCATTCAAACTAAAAACTGCAAGCGGCATCTTATTTTCCATGCACATGATAGAGGCGGTCAAATCAATAACGCCAAGCTGTTTATCAATCACATCCTGAATGGATATCTCATGGTACTTGACAGCATTGGGATTTACCTTTGGATCGCTGTCATACACTCCGTCAATGGCTTTTGCCAGTAAAATGCAGTCCGCATCCATCTCAACGGCACGCAGTGCAATCCCCGTATCTGTTGAAAAATAAGGATGACCGGTACCTCCAGCAAAAAATACGATCCTGCCTTCCCCAAAATATTCATTGGCCTTATCCTTGGAAAAAAGCTCTGTCATAGAGCCGCATTCAAATGGAGTCAGTATGCAGGTATCCATCCCGGCACTTCGGAAAATCTCCGAAACATAAATGCAGTTCATGATGGTGGCAAGCATGCCAATCTGATCCGCTTTGGTACGGTCAATGGCATTACTGGTCCTGCCCCTCCAGAAATTGCCTCCGCCGATAACGATGCCCACCTGGACCCCCGCATCTGCGGATATCTTAACCTGCCGCGCCACCTCTTTGACAGTCGCTTCATCAAAGCCTGTCTTCTGGACTCCGGCAAGAGCCTCACCGCTGAGTTTTAATAATACACGTCTTGGATCCATAACCATAATTCTCCTGTATTTTTGTATTGTCACAAACGATTATACCATACTTTCAGATGGTTGGAAAGAGAAAATTTGCAGACATCCACAGACCAATGGGAAATAAAAACACCCAGGATAATTCTATCCCAGGTATTTTTATAATCATTTTATCACTATTGTTCCATAGTTGCAAACTGGAAGCTCCAGTATCCACAAGGACTGTACCATACACCTTTTAACTTTGTGTCCTGTAAATAATATTCTTTACTATATACAAGGGGAGCCATTGCAGCATCCTGTAAAAGTACGTTCTCAGCCTCATGCAGCTTTTCATAATGTACGTTTACATCAGCTGTCAGATTGGCCTCATCTAAAAACTTGTCATAATCCGGATTATTATATTTGCCATCGTTATTACCACTGGAAGATTTTAAAAGGTTCAGCAGATTCGACGGATCATCGTAGTCAAATCCCCAGCTGTTGCGTGCAATCTGATAATCTCCGGCACGCCGGGTCGCTGAAAAGATAGACCATTCTACGATCTTGATATCCATATTTACTCCCAGTGTTTCCTTCCAGCAGCTCTGCAAATACTCTGCTATGGGTTTGTTGTAACCGGCTTCATTGGTCATATATTCAATGGTGGGTAATCCTTTTCCATCCGGATAACCTGCTTTTGCAAGGAGTTCTTTTGCTTTTTCAACATCAGCATCGTGGTTCTTAACATCAAAGAAATCACCGCCATTATTTACACGTGTCACATCTTCAAAAGAGGAACCATTTTTTGCATCAGAGATACCAGGGCCAATAAAGTTGGTTGCCGGTGAAGCAGTTCCATCCATTACAGTATCGGCAACATATTCCCGGTCAATTGCAAGGCTCAATGCTTTCCGTACATCCTGGTTGTTAAACGGCTCTTTCTCTGTCTGGAAGCTGACGTAAGCAGTAGCCCGCTTAGGATCAAGATGGAAATCCGCATGGTCTCTCAGACTTGGAATTTCTGCGGTAGGCACATCCTTACACAAAGAAATCTCACCTGTCTGATAAGCACTGTAGGCTGCATTCGAATCTTCCATTAAAACAAATTTCAAAGTATTGACAGTAACCTTATCTGCATTCCAGTAGTTTTCATTTTTAGCAAATGTAATATGAGAACCAGGAACCCATTCGATCATCTTAAAAGGGCCATTGCTCACATAGGTTTCAGGCTTTAAAGTCCACTGTTCACCATTTGCTTCGATAACTTCCTTTTTTACAGGAACCATGGAAGTATGGGTAACCAGTTTTGGGAAATATACGCAAGGGGCAGATAATTCAACTACAAAGGTTTTATCATCCGGTGCAGAAATGCCAAGGGCATCAAGATTCCCTTCTGAAGCCTCTTTATATCCCTTTACGCCGCCAAGCATATCCACCGCATAGGGGGCAGCGGTATCAGGATCAGCAAGCCTCTTCCACGCATAGACAAAATCATTAGACGTTAACGGTGTCCCATCGCTCCATTTTAAACCATCACGAAGATGGAACGTATAGGTGCAGCCATCTTCAGATACATCATAAGATTCAGCCTGGCCTTCTACAATCTTATTTTCTGAATCTACGATCAATAGAGTTTCAAATGCTTCCATGATCATATTCCCGGCATCAGCAGTACTGTTTAATGACGGATCAATGGTCTCCGGATCCGGACCAATCTGTACGGCCAGATCCAGTCCTGCAGAAGTCCCTGCTGCCGGTGCGGCAGTTTCACTGTTAGCTGCCGTATCGGTGGCTGAATCAGCGGCAGCCTTAGTACCTGAACCATTGTTACTGCCACAAGCGGTGAGAATCATACCGGAAACCATAACGGCAGTCAATATAAGTGACATTTTTTTCATAAACACTCCTCCTCTTTTCATAGATACAACACCACGTTACTCAATTACAATACTAATTTACTTTTAATATAGAAGAATATGAAAGGATTTTAATAAAATATCATCCACATATGAATATTATGTATTAAGGGAATTTGCACATAGTATGGAATACATCATGGTTTCCAGTAAGAAGCAATGCTTCTTTTCAATTTACCGGAAAATCTATACCAGGCGCTAAAAAACATATTTTAGAGTATAAAAAGAAAGATGCTGCAAGCGAACTTACGTTCGCTTTTGCGGCATCCCCATTGATTCCTTTTATTCCATAGTAGCATACTGGAAATACCAGTGTCCGGTTGGAGTATGCCATACGCCCTTCAACTTCGGATTCTGTAACCAGACATCATTGTAATAAGCTACAGGGGCCATAGCAGCATCTGCTAAAATAATGTTCTCTGCATCGTGCAGCTTTGCATAATGCTCAGCCACATCCGCTGTAGAATTAGCTTCATCTAACAGCTTATCCACTTCCGGATTACTGTACTTGCCATCGTTGTTGCCGCTGGTAGACTTCATTAAGTTCAGCATATTGGACGGATCGTCGTAGTCAAAGGACCATCCGTTACGTGCCATCTGGAAATCACCGGCACGACGGGTTGGTGTAAAGGTAGACCATTCAACAATCTTTATATCCACATTAATCCCCAATGCTTCCTTCCAGCAGTTCTGTAAATACTCAGCCAGCGGTTTATGGAAAAGCTGGTCATTGGTCATATATTCGACGGTAGGAAAACCCTGTCCATCCGGATAACCTGCTTTTGCCAGAAGTTCTTTCGCTTTTGCCACATCAGCGTCATGGTCGGTAATATGGAAGAAATCTCCTCCGTTATTCTTGCGTGTCACATCTTCAAAAGAAGAACCGTTTTCAGCATCAGAGACACCTGGTCCAACAAAATTTGTCGCCGGAGTGTAGATTCCCTGCATTACGGTATTGGCTGCATAATCACGGTCAATTGCAAGACTCAATGCCAGACGTACATCAGGGTTGTTAAAAGGTTCTTTCTGAGTCTGAAAGCTTACATAATAGGTACCTGTGTTAGCTCCCATCTGGAAATCGTCGGTTCCCTTGAGACTTGGGATTTCTTCCGCAGGGATGGTTTTGATCAAGGAAACCTCTCCTGTCTTGTAAGCGCTGTAAGCTGCGTTTGCATCTTCCATCAGGACAAATTTCACTGTATTTACAGTAACCTTATCTGCATTCCAGTAATTCTCATTCTTAGCATAAGTAATATGAGATCCTGGTACCCATTCGATCATCTTTAAAGGACCATTGCTGATATAGGTTTCCGGTTTCAGGGTCCACTGGTCACCATTTGCATCAACCGTAGCCTGCTGAACCGGAGCCATGGAATTGTGTGTAATAAGCTTTATAAAATAGACACATGGAGCAGATAATTCCACTACAAAAGTCTTGTCATCCGGGGCCGACACACCAAGAGCGTCCAGATTTCCGGCTGCTGCTTCTTTATAGCCCTTTACATTGCTGAGCATATCTTCTGCATAGGGAGCTGCTGTATTGGGATCAACAAGTCTCTTCCAGGAATATACGAAATCTTTAGCTGTAAAAGGGGTACCGTCACTCCATTTTAAGCCGTCACGAAGATGGAAGGTATAAGCAAGTCCATCATCAGATACATCATAGGATTCTGCCTGACCCGGTACGATCTTATTCTCTGAATCAACACTCATCAGGGTTTCAAATGCTTCCATAATCATATTTCCACCGTCTACGGAGCTGTTCAGTGCAGGGTCGATGGTTTCCGGATCCGGACCGATCTGTACAGCCAGGTCAAGTCCTGCGGACGTTCCTTCCGCTGGTGCTGCTGTTTCACCGTTCGCTGCCGCAGCTGAAGTTGAATCAGCGGCTGCCTTCGTACCAGATGCATTGTTACCGCCGCAAGCGGTAACAATTGTGCCGGCAGCCATAACAGCAGCCAATACAAGTGACATTTTTTTCATAAAAACTCCTCCTAATATAAATCTATATAATCCCTGTTGCCCCGGCTGTTATCCTGCCCGCCTGGCACTTCCGTCTAAAAGCCGTCTTGTAAAATTAGCACCACAGACAAAATTCATAAATGCATCTTGCTCTGCTGCAGTCATGTTTTCAAAAAATTCCGCAAATTCTTCCGCTTCCTGTCTGTTAGCCAGAGGGAGCGTGAGCTCAATTTTTGTTCTCCCGGTTGCTTCTTCTGTTACTGTCATATTGGTAATTCCTCCTTTCTTGTAAGCAACTACGTATCTTATGCTTCAATAATATAGCAACTATTACTATATGTCAACTCCTTTTATATAAATTTCATTGACTTTGTTAGCCATAGTTGCTATTATTAATTAACAACAAGTGAAAGTGTGGTGTATCATATGGAGCGAAAAGAAGGTTTGAATAAAAGAATTAATAATGTTAGAAAAGAACTTAAAATGTCTCAAAAAAAATTTGCAGATAAAATAGGCATGTCACAAAGAGCTATTAGCTGGAGCGAACAACCAGGAAACAATGTCCCGGACAGTACAATAAAATCAATATGTACTGTTTTTAACATCAGCGAAGACTATTTGCTATACAATCAATTACCTATGTTTATAGAACCTGACACATTTAGCCTGGATAAATTGATAGATCAGAGAAATGGAACTGATGAAGAAAAGGAACTGATGAAAGAGGCAATGAAGTTTTACTTTGAATTGCCGCCAGATGTAAGAAAAATTCTGATTGAACAATTTAAAAGCAGATTTCAGCCAGAAACAAAACAGAATGATTTATTTGAAGGAGTTCCTTCCGAAGTGGAGGCTTACAAAATTTACAAATCAAATAAGAAAAAAGAGAACGACAGCAAAAAAAATATTAAGTAGACAACTTGCAGGGGGAGTGCACCCAATCCTGTTTTAATAATTATTTATATATTAAATAAAGCTGTGTCTTTCCGATGAAGTTTTTATTATAGCAAATCAAATTTATATTTCTATATATAATTGCGTATACTTCTTTTCTTTCGAAATTTATATATGTAGCATTCATATTTTCATCCCGCCTTTCTCTTTTGTAAAGGATTGGGTGCATGTTCAATTATAAATATTTTCAAATAATTTACCAATAAAATAAAAAGCCCTGGCGCCGGTTACGCAAAGGCTTTATTACTATATACTGGCTACTGGCCCGATATATTATAGGTCTTAAATATTATAATTTTTCAAAGCACCTGTAATTAATATATTTTATACTCAAATATATTAATTACAGGGAGGAATGAAGCAATGAGTGTAAAATAACAATCCAATACATCCAAAAATCAAACAAAACCATTTTTATGAATTTTTGGAATATCACTGTAAAAAGTTCTTTTCCTGGCTAATTGGCAGCGAAATCTAATTTACCTTATCCAGATGATGGCAAGCCGCATAATGACCGGCGGAAACCTCTCTCCACTCCGGTTCTTTTGCTGCGCAAAGCTCATCCGCATAGGGACATCGCGTCCGGAAATGACAGCCTGACGGCGGATTTACCGGGCTTGGGACATCGCCTTCCAGCACAATTCTCTTTGACTTGCGGCTGGTCTTTGGATCCGCAATGGGAATTGCCGAAATCAGACTCTTCGTATATGGATGAACGCTGTGGAAAGTCAGTTCATAGCTTTCAGCAAGTTCCACCAGTTTTCCCAGATACATTACTCCGATCCGGTTGGAAATATGTTTTACAATGGACAGATCATGAGCAATAAAAAGATAGGTCAGGCCAAGCTCTTCCTGAAGCTGCTCAAACATATTCACAACCTGGGCCTGGATGGAGACATCCAGAGCAGATACCGGCTCATCACAGACAATGAACTGAGGGTTTACAGCCAGGGCGCGGGCAATTCCAACACGCTGACGCTGTCCGCCGGAAAACTCATGAGGATAACGGTTTGCATGCTCCGAATTCAGTCCGACGGTTGACAGTACCGATATGATTCTTTCCTGGCGTTCTTTTCTACTGGCAGCCAGATGGTGAATATCGATGGCCTCACCTACAATGTCTGCTACTGTCATTCTGGGATCCAGGCTGGCATAAGGATCCTGAAATACGATCTGCATTTTCTGCCGGTAAGGAAGCATTTTCACATTGGTAATGTCTTCTCCATCAAAGAAAATCTTGCCAGCGGTAGGTTCGTATAGCCGGAGCAGGGTGCGGCCTGTTGTTGTCTTTCCGCAGCCGGATTCGCCTACCAGGCCCAGAGTCTCTCCTTTTTTAATCCCGAAAGAAACGTTATCTACTGCTTTTACGACTTTTTTTTCTAACAGCCCGCCTCCTGCAACCGGGAAATACTGCTGTAAATTTTTCACTTCTACAAGATATTTATCGTCCATCATGCATCCCCCTTCTGTTCAAATTCCTTTTTCTGAAGCAGCCAGCAGGCACTGTAATGAATGTCGGATAAATCCGTATAAGGCGGCATTTCACGCAGACATATCTTCATACAGGCACGGCATCTGGGCGCAAAAGGACATCCAGCAGGCGGATTGAGCATGTCAACCGGGCTTCCTTCAATAGGAATCAGCTTGCTGTGTTCTTTTTCCGTCAGCTTTGGAATGCTTCGAATCAGGCCTTTTGTATATTCATGGCTCGGATTATAAAAAATGTCATCCGTATCTCCATACTCTACAACCTTTCCCGCATACATAACGGCAATGCGGTCGCACATGTTGGCAACGACGCCCAGGTCATGGGTAATCATAATGATGGCCATACCAAGCTTCTCTTTCAGTTCCATCATCAGTTCCAGAATCTGGGCCTGAATCGTGACATCCAGAGCCGTAGTAGGTTCATCGGCAATTAATAGTTTCGGTTCACAGGCAAGGGCGATGGCGATCATAACACGCTGGCGCATACCTCCTGACAGTTCATGCGGATACTGTACCAGCCGTTTTTCAGGCTCATTGATTCCAACAAGGGTAAGAAGCTCCTTTGCCCGCTCATTGGCCTGCTGTTTATTTTTATCCGTATGAAGCATGATCACTTCACGGATCTGGTTACCGATGGTATAAACCGGATTCAGGCTTGTCATGGGATCCTGGAAGATAATTGAAATTTCATTGCCCCGGATTTTTCTCATTTCCTTTTCTGTCATCTTCTCAATCTGATGTCCATTGAACTGAAGAGAACCGCCGATCAGACGTCCCGGATAAGCCGTCAGTCCCATCAGGCTGTATGCAGTAACGGATTTTCCGGAACCTGATTCGCCTACAATCCCCAGAACCTCACCCTGGCGAAGATGAAGGGATACATTATTCAAAGCCTTTACTTCTCCTGCCGGAGTAAAGAAAGAAAGGCGTTCATTTTCAATATTAACTAAATACTCGCTCATCTATTCTCTCCTCCTTTAATCTTTCAGTTTCGGGTCAAATGCATCACGAAGGCCATCACCAAGCAGGTTAAAGCTTAAAATAATAACAGAAATCGCAATAGCCGGTGCAAATAAACGGTGCGGATAACTCTGAAGGCCATTTAATGCGGCGCTGGCAAGACTTCCAAGAGAAGGCATGGGTGCTGCAACACCAAGACCTAAAAAGCTCAAAAAGCTCTCAGTGAAAATTGAAGAAGGAATCTGCAGAGTGGTAGTAACAATCAGAGTGCCGATGCAGTTTGTAAGCAGGTGTTTCTTGATAATATGACCGCTTGAAGCACCCAATGCTCTGGCTGCCGTCACATATTCCTGCTCTTTCAGTATCAGAATCTGGCTTCGTACGATACGGGCCATCCCCACCCAGTAAAGCAGTGCAAAAACAACGAAAATACTGATCAGGTTTGCACCGATTACCTGAATCCACTGAAATCCTGGTCTCTGCGCCAGGGCTTTTAATGGCTGATCAAACGCAACTGACAGCAAAACGATAATCAGAATATCCGGTACGGTATATATCATATCCACAATACGCATCATGATCATATCGACCCAGCCGCCGAAAAATCCCGCAATAGATCCGTAAAGCGATCCGATGATCAGAATAATACAGGATGCCACAAGGCCTACAGTCAGGGAAACACGGCTTCCCATCATGACACGGACCGCATAGTCACGCCCAAGGTTATCCGTTCCCAAAACATGTGGGAATACACTCTCCCCTGCCTCTATGGCAGACAGTTCCTTATCTGAATACTGCATCGGGGCGAGATTTTCGCTCCCCCTGATCTGCTGTTCATAACTGTATGGATATATCTGAGGTATAAAAAACGACAGGATAATTACAAGAATGATCACGACCAGACTGACCATGGCAATCTTGTTCTTTTTCAGGCGCCTGATTCCATCCTTCCAGAATCCAACACTTTTCCGCATGACAGTAAGACTCTCTTTTTCCGCATCACTGGCAGGGAGAAAGTCATCTACATTAAGCTGTAATGATAATTTATTATTTGGCATTCTCTTTCTCCTTTCTCTTACTTCAGATTAATACGCGGATCGATGAACTTGTAAGCAACATCTACCACCACGTTCATAATAACCATTAAAGCAGCGAGGAAAATTGTCGTACCCATAATAAGAGGATAATCTCGTCCTGTAATAGAACCGATAAATTCAGAACCTAATCCAGGAATCGTAAATATCTGCTCAACAATAAAGCTTCCTGTCACAGTGTAGGCCAGCAGAGGTCCTAAATATGTAACAACCGGAAGGACCGCATTACGCAGTGCATGCTTGAAAATGCTTACCCTCTGGGAAAGTCCTTTCGCACGAGCTGTCCTCATATAATCCTGGCCCATTACATCCAGCATGGAAGAACGCATCAGTCGTGCAATATAGGAAGAAGGATAGAGTGCCAGCGCAATAACAGGCATGATGTAATTTTTCCAGGAACCCAGTCCATAAGTAGGCAGCAGCTTAAGCTTCAAACTTAAAACGTACATCAGAATAGTACACAGTACAAAGCTCGGCACAGCGATTCCGCAAGTAGTGAATACAATAATAATATTGTCAACCGTAGTTCCTCGTTTAAACGCTGCAATACTGCCTAACGGAACACCCGTAAGAACCGCCGTCAAAATCGCGATACCGCCGATTCTGGCAGATACCGGGAATTTAGCTGCAATGATCATGTTGACCGTACGTCCGCGCTGCTTCACGCTTAATCCCAGATTTCCGTGAAGCAGATCCTTCATATAGGTTGCGTACTGTTCACTCAGCGGTTTATCCAGTCCATACTTTTCATTTAAGGCTGCCTGCGCCTGCGGGCTGATGGCTTTCTCCGACATGAAGGGGCCTCCCGGCACCATATTCATGACAAAGAAAGTTACTGTTACAACAGCAAAGATAGTTACAATCGCCATAGCGATACGTTTTAAAATATATTTTGCCACTTTCGTCAACTCCTTTGGTATAGTAGTGTCTGATTTGAAAACATTTGTCAATGGGAAACGGACATTGTCTGAATTGAAAAATCCCATGGATACCCATGGGATTCTCCCTAGAATCCTTCAACAGGATTACATCATTTGTTTTGCAACTTCCTCTGCAAAGTTTTCTTCTTTCTTCTCAAGTCCTTCGCCGGTCTCAAAACGGACAAACTTCTTCACTTCTACCTTACCGCCAACTTCTTTGGAAACCTGCTCTAAATATTTGCCAACAGTCAAATCGCCATCCTTAACGTAAGCCTGATCTACCAGACAGAATTCCTTTAATTCTTTATTCAGACGGCCTACGATCATCTTATCAAGAATATTATCTGGCTTGTCCGGGTTCTCATTCTTAGCCTGAACCTTTAAGATTTCAGTTTCGTGATCTATAAATTCCTGAGAAATTTCATCTCTTTTCACATATTTAGGAGATAATGCAGCGATCTGCATCGCAACATTCTTTAACGCTTCTTTCACGGCATCATTTACTACTGCTGCGCTGGCTTCAATTAAGACACCGATTCTTCCGCCGCCATGGATATAATCAACCACAACGCCATCTGAAACAATTTTCTCAAATCTTCTGATGTTCATATTTTCCCCGATCACTGCGATCTGGCTGGATAATGCCTGGGCTACTGTTAATGAAGGATCCTTTGTCCAGGATTCTGCAAGAAATGCATCCATATCTTTTGCATCAGATGCAAGAGCCTGAGCTGCAACATCAGCAACATAGCCCTGGAACTGTGCATTCTTAGCAACAAAGTCTGTTTCGCTGTTGACTTCTACAATTGCTGCAGACTTTCCGTTCTCACTTACAACAGTGGTAACAAGACCCTCTGCTGCTATTCTTCCTGCCTTCTTAGATGCTGCTGCAAGTCCTTTTTCTCTTAAAAATTCTACTGCTTTTTCCATATCGCCGTCTGTTGCTGCAAGAGCTTTCTTGCAATCCATCATACCTGCACCGGTCATTTCTCTTAATTCTTTTACCATTCCGGCTGTAACTGCTGCCATTTATTTGCCCTCCATCTATTTATTTGTTTATTTATTATTGATTCTAGTAATGTAAAATAATACTTTTTACCAATAAAAAATGCTCCGGCCTGCTTCCCAAAGCAGATCGAAGCATTCAATCTCCTGAATAATTAAGCTTCTGCAGTCTCTTCTGTTTCCTGAGCTGCTTCTGCTTCCTCAGCTACTGCCTCGCCCTGGTTTGCCTCGATTACTGCGTCTGCCATCTTAGATACAATTAACTTAACGGCTCTAATCGCATCATCATTACCCGGAATCACAAAATCAAGTTCTTCAGGATCACAGTTTGTATCAGCGATACCGATTAAAGGAATTCCCAGTGTATGGGCTTCCTGAACGCAGATTCTCTCTTTCTTTGGATCTACAACAAAAATTGCATCCGGAATCTTCTTCATTTCTTTGATTCCGCCTAAATTCTTCTCCAGCTTCTCCCACTCTTTTCTAAGAGCAATTACTTCCTTTTTAGGAAGGACATCAAACGTTCCATCCTGAGACATTGTCTCAATCTGTTTTAATCTTCCAACTCTGGACTGGATGGTCTTAAAGTTTGTAAGCATACCGCCAAGCCATCTCTCATTCACATAAAACATACCGCAGCGCTCTGCCTCAGACTTGATGGCGTCCTGAGCCTGCTTTTTTGTACCAACGAAAAGAATCTTGCCGCCTTCTGCAGCGATGTCGGAAACTGCCTTGTAAGCTTCATCCACTTTTACAACAGACTTCTGTAAGTCGATGATGTAGATGCCGTTCCTCTCTGTGTAAATGTATGGAGCCATCTTAGGGTTCCATCTTCTGGTCTGATGACCGAAGTGTACGCCAGCTTCTAAAAGCTGCTTCATTGAAATTACGCTCATGTTGCTACCTCCGTTTGGTTTTTCTTCCGCCCGTTTCTCATGCTTCCGGGGAGACCGGATTATCCGGCACCATCCTCTGGAATCCGCAGACGTGTTTTTTCGTAAGCTTAGCTAGTATAACATATCTTGCTATGCGATGCAAGCAAATTTTATATTTTTTTGTCCGGTTTTCTAGTGTTCCGCCGCACTTTCAACAAAAAAAAGGAGCAGTCATTATTCCCGCTCCCCTTCATCTTTTTCCGGAAATCAAATACCCTGTAAATCCCGGCGTTCCGGTATATTCTTACCGTTCCCTGCCTTTATAGCCTTTAATTCCTCAAATACGACATCATTTAAAACCTTAATATAAGTTCCCTTCATTCCGGAAGATCTGGACTCAATAACCCCAGCACTCTCAAACTTCCGAAGCGCATTGACAATTACAGAACGGGTAATCCCTACACGGTCGGCAATTTTGCTTGCCACCAGGATCCCTTCATTGCCATCCAGTTCCTCAAAGATATGGGTAATCGCCTCCAATTCAGAAAAAGACAGAGTACTGATGGCAGATTTTACAATCTGCACTTTTCTGGTTTCTTCTGCATTCTCCTCATTAACAGAACGCATCATCTCAAGTCCTACTACAGTCGTTCCGTATTCACTCAAAATGATATCATCAATGTCATACTGAGAATCCGCCTTATAGATAAACAAAGTTCCAAGCCGTTCTCCTGCAATATCAATGGGAGTGATGATTGCCTGGTATTTTTTAATATTATCACCAGTAAATCCCAATGTTTCCAAGTTTACATTTTCTTTTGTTGAAAGGATGCTGAGCAGTCGCTCATTCAGCATCGTATCAACATAGCCGCCTACCTGATCTGCGATCAGTTCCTGAATCTCATCAATATCCGGTGTAAGACCCACACCCAATACCTTTCCCTTCTTACTGATAACAAGAATATTCGAATTCAGGATCTCGGTAAGCACTTCACAGATATCGTTAAATACAACCTTATGCGAATTATTGTTATGCAATAATTTGTTAATTTTCCTAGTTTTGTCCAACAACTGTACGCTCATAGCCGAAAACCTCCTTAAGAATTTATGTGAAAATCCGAAATACACCTCTATTATTTAAATATTAACATTATTATTTTCAAATAACAATAGTTTTTTGAAGATTTTCGTTTTTCTTAATAATATTTCTATTTTCCTTTTTATCCGTACTGTATCCGCATTGTTCATTGGAGCACAGCAGTTTGTTACCTTTTTCGACCATATAAGATCCGCACTTGGGACATTTCTCAGTAGAAGGTCTCTGCCATGACATAAAATCACATTCCGGATTTGCCTCGCAGCCATAATAGACTCTGCCCTTTTTGGTTTTCTTTATAACTACTTCTTTTTGGCATTTTGGACAGGGCACTCCAATTTTTTCCAGATACGGTTTTGTATTCTTACATTCCGGAAAACCGGGACAGGCCAGAAACTTTCCATGAGGGCCATATTTAATAACCATGTTCCGGCCGCATAGCTCACAGATTTCATCTGTCACCTCATCGGCAATCGTCACAGATTCCAGTTCAACAAGCGCTTTATCCACTGCTTCCTTTAAATCAGGATAAAAATTCTTAACAACTGTCTTCCACTGTACAGAACCGTCTCCCACCTTGTCAAGAAGGTATTCAAGATTAGCCGTGAATGTGATATCTACGATACTGGAGAAGCTTTGCTTCATCATGCTGTTGACCACTTCCCCCAGTTCCGTTACATAAAGATTTTTATTTTCCTTTGCCACATACCGCCTGGCTATTATGGTGGTAATAGTAGGTGCATAAGTACTTGGGCGTCCAATGCCCTGTTCTTCCATGGCTTTTACCAGAGAAGCCTCCGTAAAATGAGCCGGTGGCTGAGTAAAATGCTGGCTGCTCTCAAGTTTATCCAGCTTAAGAACGCTTCCCTTTACCAGATTCCCCAGCAATACATTCGCCGCTTCTTTATCATCTTCCTGAACATAGACGGACATAAAGCCGTCAAAGGAAAGCTTTGAGGCAGAAAGTGTAAATGTGTAAGATCCGGCTCCCACTTTAACCGATGTGGTCTGATAGACAGCTGGCTGCATTCTGCTCGCCGTAAAACGCTTCCAGATCAGCTGATACAGACGGAATAAATCACGCTGCAGGGATTCCTTTACCATGACCGGAGTCATCGAAATATCTGTAGGACGGATTGCCTCATGTGCATCCTGTATCTTTACATTGCTTTTCTTTACCTGCTCTCCCTTAGAAACATACTGACTGCCATACTGCTTTTCGATATAGTCTCTGGCTGCAGCATCCGCTTCTTCAGCAATACGGGTGGAATCAGTACGCAGATAGGTGATGAGACCTACTGTACCATGTCCTTCCACCTCAACACCTTCATAAAGCTGCTGCGCCAGACGCATGGTTTTCTGCGTGGAAAAATTAAGCGCTTTGGATGCTTCCTGCTGGAGGGTACTGGTCGTAAACGGAATGGGCGCTTTCTTTATCCTTTCCCCGTTCTTTACTTCTTCTACAACATAGGTCTGATTTTTCAAACCGCCCAGTATCTGGTCCAGCTCCTCTTTATTGTGAATCACAGCCTTGCCATTCTTATCACCATAAAATTTAGCTGCAAGAGATTTTTTGCTTTCTTCCTGCTTTAGGACAGCTTCCAGATTCCAGTATTCTTCCGGAATAAAGGCATTGATTTCCTCTTCCCGGTCACAGATCAGCCGCAGTGCGACGGATTGGACCCGGCCGGCACTCAAGCCTCTCTTTACCTTTGCCCAAAGCAAAGGACTTATCATATAACCAACCATGCGGTCCAGAACCCTTCTGGCCTGCTGGGCATCTACCAGATTCATATCAATTTCCCTTGGAGTCTTTAAGGAAGTTTTCACGGCGTTCTTTGTAATCTCGTTAAAACTGATCCGGTACACCTGCTTATCATTCATTTCATCCAGCTTCAAAGCCTTCATCAGATGCCAGGAAATTGCCTCTCCTTCTCGGTCAGGGTCCGTTGCAAGATAAATCTTATCTGCCTTCTTCACTTCTTTCCTGAGCTTGGCCAGTATATCTCCCTTACCACGTATTGTTATATATTTCGGATCGAAATCATGCTCCACATCAATTCCCATCTGACTCTTCGGAAGATCTCTCACATGTCCGTTAGAAGCATCCACTTCATAATTCGTCCCCAGAAATTTTTTAATCGTCTTCACCTTTGCCGGTGACTCCACAATTACTAAACAGTTCGCCATACCAAACTCCTCACCTATAGTTTCTTTCCATAATATTGATGGGATGTCTGTACAATGCGGCCGCTGAACTCTAATTTCAATAGAGCGCTCATGCATTCGCCGACAGACAAACCGCTTAAAGATACAATCTCTTCCAGATTTTTCGGTTGCAAATCTAGGCAACTATACACCATTTTTTCATTTTTGGCAAGCCCGTTCTTATATTTTTCATCAACTCTTAATATTTTACCGCTCTGTAATTGAAAATATTCCAAGACATCATCCGGACTTAATAATATCCCTGCACCATCGCCAATAAGCCGGTTACAGCCTGCGCTGAGCGGATCTGTCACCTTTCCCGGAAGGGCAAAAATTTCTTTTCCCTGTTCAAGCCCCAGGCTGGCTGTAATCAGTGAACCGCTTTTCTCTCTGGCTTCCATCACCAGGATCGCATCGGAAATACCGCTGATAATCCGATTCCTCATTGGAAAATTACAAGGTCTGGGAGCTTCATCCGGCATGAACTCTGTAAGTATCCCCCCCTGGAAAAGCATTCGTTCAAACAACCCATAGTTTTCTCTAGGGTAGCATATATTGATGCCGCACCCCAATACTCCATAGGTGTCACCGCCTGCATCAAGCGCTCCCTGATGCCCTGCACCGTCTATTCCGCAGGCCAGACCGCTGATAATCTGAACTCCTGCCATGGAAAGCTGCCTGGCTACATAAATTGCCATCTGCTTTCCGTAATTGGTACAGTTTCTGGCTCCGATGACAGCCGCCGCAGGCCTATCCTCAGCTGGCAGCCTCCCTTTATAAAAAATACCCATAGGATATCCGTAAATTTTAAGCAGGCGTTCCGGATACTCACGGTCATACGGTGTAATAAAACGAATCTTTCTTCTTTCCAGCATTTCCAGTTCTCTTTGGCAATCCTCCCTCCTTCTTTTGTATTCATCGAAGCAGGAGACGTCAGCTGCTTTTAAAAGTCCCATCTGTTCAAATTTTTTTCCTTCTATATTATATATTCTTTTGTAGCTGCCTATATAGTCATATAGCTTTTTTACTTTTACTGCCCCCATGTCCGGAATATGACACAGCCAGTAAAGATATTCCTTTTCTTCCTGATTATCCATAAATTCCTCCCCAATATTTCCCTTCAGGGCTGCGAAGCCCCACAGCCTCTGCCAGATGATCGTTTGTTATGTTTTCGGCACCCTCTAAATCAGCTATGGTTCTGGATACCTTGAGTATCTTCTCGTATCCTCTTGCGCTAAGCCTCAGATTCTCATATACCTTCTTTAAAAATTCACGTTGACTTTTACCAAGGCTGCAAAATTCCTCAGTCTGTGCCTTATTCATAGCACTGTTAAAATAAATACCTCGTCCCTCAAACCGCTTTTTTTGTACCACTCTTGCCATTTCTACCCGTTTTCGTATCAAAGCAGAGGGTTCTCCCCCCGTCCTCTCTTGCAGTTCTTCATATGTTGCCAGTCTTGATTCTGCGCAGATATCTATCCGGTCAAGCAAAGGTTTTGATATTTTGCCTAAATATTTGTGCACCTGGTGTTCCGAACATCTGCATCTGTCCCGGTCCGGATAGAAACCGCATGGACAGGGATTCATAGCTGCCGCCAACATGAAATCTGCCGGAAACTCAAATGCCCCAAACATTCTGGATACGGTTATTTTCCCTTCTTCCAGAGGCTGTCTGAGAATTTCTATGGTATTCTTTTGAAATTCGGGTAATTCATCCAGAAACAGAATGCCTCCGGAGGCCAGGGAGATTTCACCTGGTTTTGGAATTCTTCCACCGCCAGCTAATGCCTGAGGGGTGATTGTATGGTGGGGGCTGCGAAAAGGACGTCTGGTCATCAGCGGTGTTTCCTGCGAAAGCAGCCCACCTACGCTGTAAATCTTTGATATCCCTATTGCTTCTTCTAAAGTTAACGATGGCATAATCGTAGGGATTCGTTTGGCTATCATAGTCTTTCCTGTTCCAGCCGGACCGATATAAAGGATATTATGCATACCCGCAACCGCTACTTCTGTAGCACGCCTTAAGAAAAGCTGGCCTCCTACTTCTGAAAAATCAACTGTATAATCTTCTGACTGCATCACCAAATGGCTTTGGTTTAAACAGACCGTTTTCTGTTTTCCGGGAAAATTAAGCTGCGCTGCCAGATCTTTTAAATTTCCCACCCCGATGATATCCATTCCTTCTATAGTCGAACCCTCTCTGACGTTTTCCCTCGGAAGGAAGCAAGTATGTTTACCGTCTTTCTTTGCAGCTGCTGTTATGGAGAGAGCACCCCGTACTGGTTTGATTTCTCCATTAAGTCCTAATTCTCCGGAAATGATACAATCCGGCAAAACGGAAGGTTCTACCATGCCTGACGCAGCCAGAACAGCAATCGCGATGGGAAGATCGAAGGCAGTCCCTTCTTTGCGGATATCAGCAGGTGATAAATTAATAGTGACCTTTCTTGCAGGAAGCCGAAAACCGGAATTTTTTATGGCTGTCCTTACACGGTCCTGGGCTTCTTTCACTTCAGAAGAGAGATATCCAACCATGGAAAAACCCGGAAGTCCGTCACTGACATCTGCTTCGACAAGGATCGGAACTCCTTCCACACCTGTAATTCCCACACTATGTACTTTACTATACAAAACTGCTTCTCCTTTCAATATTCGGTTGTAAATCTTTGTATATGAAAAAATGATGCAGAAACGCATCTGGATTGTCCCAGATCTGGAACCTGTTTTTATGATAACTGAAAATAAGGAAAAAGGCAAGAAATATTTTCGTTATGCCTTTTTCCGATCATTTATTATCAATCATAAATCTTTTAAGTTACCGGATAATTCGGGCATATAAGGGCGGTAGCGAAGCGGCATATGGCTGCGCTGGCATACCGGATTCACCCGTTCTTTAATGGAAATACTTTTTCTGAAACACTTAAAAAGCATTTCGTATTCATCTTCCTGTGAAACCTTTTCAAGCCGTTCTTCCCAGTCTCCTGAAATCAGATCCATTAAAAACCAGGGTTTTCCAGCCGGATGAAGAACTGCCTTTTTTCGGTTTTCATCATATAAAACCCAGTTTTCCCCTGAAAGCCGATCCGCAAAATGCGGAGCCAGCATAACGAGTACATCATTCTTGGGTCCGATTCTGCTGACCAGAAGTTTTCCCTCCATTTCCACAAAACGTACAAAACCGGTAAGAAGGTGTGTTTCATGATCTATATGGCGGCACATCTGAAAAATGTCGTATACCTCTTGTAGCTGAAGCATATTATTAATCTGCGGTCCAATCTGGAAGCCGTAAATCAAGAATCGGTAAATTCTGTCCGCACGGCCCGCTTCCTTGCTCAGAACCGCTTTGCAGACCGCTGTACAGGCTTCCTCTGATATCTTTGTCCTGATTGCATGAAGTACCTTATCTGCCTTGTGGACATCTACAGGAACAGCTTCATATTGGCAGAATAATTCCATGGTATCTTCCTCTCCCAACAGCCTTAATTCCACATTGGCATGACCTTTCCTGCTGGTCCAGGCATCGTATACACCGCAGAGTATGCCCTCCGTATTGTTCTCACACAAATAAATCGTTTTCATGGTCAAACTCCTCCTGCTCCAGAACAAGCGGGCAGATTCATGTCATCAAACAGAGACAGCTGACGAAATGTTCCTGTTGTTCCGATATCCCAAACCTTTCTATGTTCTTCGCTGACCAGATGGCTGGAGATATAATCTTCCTCAATCTTTATTGGATACATCATCCTGCCGGAACAGGTGATAAAATAATGAGCACGTTTCAATACAACTCCAATCTTCTTTAAAGCTTCAAAATCCAAAGGGCCATTCCTTCTGGCCGCCACGATTCGCTTCACGGATTTCACTCCCATTCCCGGAACTCTTAAAAGAGTATAATAATCAGCTTTGTTCACTTCTACCGGAAACAATTCCAGATGACGTAGTGCAAAGTCACACTTGGGGTCCAGCAGCATATTAAAATTAGGCCGGTCTTCAGAAAGCAATTCTCCTGCCCGGAATCCATAAAAACGCATGAGCCAGTCTGCCTGGTAAAGTCTGTGCTCCCTTAAAAGAGGCGGCCCTCCAGGAAGGGAGGGCAGGCTGCTGTCCTGATTGACCGGAACAAATGCAGAGTAAAAAACCCTTTTTAAGTCATAATTCCGATAAAGAGCCTCCGCTACCATCATCATCTGGTAATCATTCTCCGGCGTAGCCCCTACAATCATCTGAGTACTCTGTCCAGCCGGTACAAAAGCCGGAGCCTTCCTGTATTCCATCAGTTCATACCGGTTAACCGCAATTCCCTTCTGAATCTGCTTCATGGGCATAAGTATCTTACTTCTGCTCTTTCCCGGAGCCAGCTTCTTAAGGCCATCTGCCGTAGGGAGTTCCAGATTGATGCTCATTCGGTCAGCCAGAAATCCCGTTTTTTCAATAAGAACCGGATCCGCACCAGGTATGGCCTTTACATGAATATAGCCATGAAAATGGTACTCCTGCCTTAATTTTTTCAGGGTCTGATAAATCAAATCCATGGTAAAATCAGCACTGTAAAGAATTCCGGAACTTAAAAACAAACCCTCTATATAATTGCGGCGATAAAATTGAATGGTCAGCTGGCACACCTCCTCCGGCGTAAACGCAGTCCGTACTACATCATTGGAGCACCGGTTAATGCAATACTTGCAGTCGTGGATACATTGGTTGGTAAACAATATTTTAAGCAGAGATATACACCTGCCGTCTGCAGAAAAGCTGTGGCAGATACCGGCTGCTGCAGTATTTCCAAGAGTTCCTGCCTTTCCCTTTCGGTCCACCCCGCTGGAAATACAGGCAACATCATATTTTGCAGCATCCGATAATATCTCTAGTTTTTCCTGTACGCTTAACTCGTCCTGAATTAACATCTTTTCACCCCGAACACATGTTCTATCTTTTTTTATCATAACACATGTCAATTCTTTTTTCAAGCCTTTTTCGAATATATGTTCGTTTTATGTGAATCGAAATCTGTTTAATCTGTTTAGTATCTGCTTTTTTCAAAAAAACAACTTATTTGCTTGTCTCCTTGCTGCTTGCGGTATAATATATAAAACTTTATATGGGAACTGATAGAAATACCGGAAAGGATTAGTGTGAAAGAAAGTAAATTAAGCCAAAATCGTGAAATAGATACAACTGGAAGTGAATAAAATTCACAAGACGGCCGATGAATGGTTCGGCGCCACTGCTCTGCCATAATACGGGGTTCCATTTGTTACTGAAGATGTACTGAATTTATTGGGAGATGTACAGACAAAACTATGCTTGATATAGACTGCGGCAGAGGACATTCACTAAATATCATGCAGATGACTGGCCATATATATGATAAATCTATGAAAGTCCAGCACTTGCCGCTATTTTATCTTTAAAGCCGGAAAGGCAGAAAGAAGACAGCAGAAAAAGGCGGAATCCTGCAAATTCCACCTACTGCTTTTTAATTCCTAAGCTGTATATCCTTCCGGGTTATTCTTCTGCCAATTCCAGGAATCCCGGCACATATCCTTCAAATTACGTTCCGCTTTCCAGCCAAGCTCCTGCTCTGCTTTTAAAGGGTCCGCATAACAGCGAGGGATGTCTCCGGGCCTTCTGTCTTTCAGCACGTAGGGAATCTTTAAGCCATTGGCCTCTTCAAAAGCATGTATTACATCAAGAACGCTGTAACCTGTTCCTGTTCCAAGATTGTAAATCCAGACGCCTCCTTCATTAGCAGCCATTTTCTCTAATGCCTTTACGTGGCCGTCAGCCAGATCTGCTACATGAATATAATCGCGTATACAGGTACCATCCGGTGTATCATAATCGCTGCCAAATACGCCCAGGCAATCCAATTTCCCCACTGCCACCTGGGTAATGTAAGGCAGCAGATTGTTGGGAATACCCTTGGGATTTTCACCAATACGGCCGGATTTATGGGCTCCGATGGGATTGAAATAGCGCAGAAGCATTACCTTCCACTCCGGATCAGCCGTATGCAGATCCGTCAGAATCTGTTCCAGCATCCCCTTGGTCCGTCCGTAAGGATTGGTGATTTCTCCTTTCGGGCATTCCTCCGTAATCGGAACAAAAGCAGGATCCCCGTATACCGTGGCTGAAGAACTGAATACGATGCTCTTTACTCCATGGTCTCTCATTACATCACAAAGGTTCAGGGTTCCCGTAATATTATTATGATAATATTCCAATGGCTTGCCAACTGACTCTCCAACCGCTTTCAGGCCTGCAAAATGGATAACCGCTTCGATTATTTCCTCATCAAAAATCTGATCAATTGCAGCCCGGTCCAATAAATCCGCCTCATAAAAGGTCAGCCTCTTTCCGGTGATTTCCATCACTCTTTCCATGGATTCCCTGCAGGAATTGCACAGATTATCAATAACTACCACTTCAAAACCGGCATTTAAAAGCTCCACACAGGTATGGCTGCCTATGTATCCAGCACCTCCGGTTACTAATATCGCCATTATATTCTCCTCCTTCTTATATAACTTATAACTATTATAAGCAGGATGGCAGGAAATAACAATGCAGAATTTTAAGAAAACATATTAATTTTTTTATTGTAAATTTCTTAATTTAAAAAATTGAACATATAGATTTCCATATTTTCCTGAAAATATTTCCAATACGGTGTAAAATATTTCCATCCGGATGGAAATCTTCATCCACTTTGACTGAATCTTCAGCCTTTTTTTCCTTGATCTCCTCGGTCCGCAAAATCATCTGGATGCTCCGTGGCGAAGGATTTTTTTTCGATGTCATGGATACCGGAGCAGCATTGGGATCAATGTTTAAGATAGTGGTATCTTCCGTTGTATATTCATCCCATTTGTCATCAATGGTATCCTTAATGGTATCCTTGGCATGTTTCAATATATCTGTCTGTCTTAAGCCATTCTCTGCTTCATCAAGTGCGTCCGCCAGGCCATTTAAGGTTTTTTCTGTACTTCCGTTTAAGGAATCTCCTGCTGTCTTCATTTGATTTTCCAGTGAACGGAAGAATACATTTATGGAATCCACGCTTCTTAAAGTACTGTCCGTCATCTTTCCCACGTCATTCAGCGTAGCGGTCAGGTCATCGTGGTGACGGTTTAAAATACCATTCAGTTCATCGGCAGCTCCAATCAGATCATCCGCTGTATCACAGATATTTCCTATTGCACTTGCAATGCCCTCAGCTCCATTAAGAGCACCGTTAATCTGGCCTTTTGCTGCATATGCATCCGTCATGAGCGCTTCCGTCATATTGAGCATATGATCCAGATCGCCAGTCAGACCCGCACCGCTGTTAACAATCTGAGGCAAAAGCTGGGCCAGCGGCGCTGCTGATTCAATAATCGTCTGAGCCGCGGTGCTTGACGTAGCTTTCGACGCCATGCCTGGTGTCGCCTGCCGGACAGTTCCTAAAGCAGAGGACAGATAACTGGTAAGAGCATCAATCTCTGTAATAGAATAGTCTGTTTCATTAAACAAATAGGAAGATATCTCATCCTCGCTCTCCAGCCCCTCATCCTTAAGTTCCTGTACCAGATCCTTTAATTCCTCTTCATCTGCAAGCCCCGCAGCTGATGTCTTCAGTGTACCGTTGAGTGCAGCAAGCTGAGGAAGCGCCTGCCCCAGTGCAGCAAGTTCTTTTGCCAGTTTCTGCTGCTGGGATGTCAGGGTATTTAAACGATCTGCGATCTTATTTACCTGGGATAAAAAGGCCTGGGATTTCATATCCGCCTGAGGACCTCCTGCCAGTTTCCGAAGTTCCTTTACTTCATCTCTCAAATGCCGGACATTGTCTTGCAAATCTCCCAGATCCGGTGATAAATCATCCAGAATCATTACCATGTGATTCGTCTGGGTTCTGATGTCATCAAGAGCATTCCTGGCATTCTGAGTATGATTGTAAAACGGCCGCAGAGACTGGGATAAATCATCAAGAGCTGCCAGGGCCTCGTCGGCATTGTCATACACATTTCCTTTGGAATCAGCTATGATCTGCCTGGTATGGTCAAGTCCCCTTACGCCGTCTGCCGTATCGTCAATGCTTTTCTGCATGTTTGTCAGCGTATCCAGAACCACATCCAGGCTGTCACTGATGGAATCTGCTGAATCTTCAACCGTTTCTTTGGCATCCCTGATATCCTCAACCTTATTAAGCTGACTCACGGTTAAAGGAACCATTGTAAATACAATACCTGAAAATTTGAAATCGTCAGAACCAACTCGGATCGAATAATGGCCTTCCTCTCCCGGCAGGGCAAAGAACACAACCATGTTTAAATTACCTACTGCCTGAACCTGGGCTCCCTCAGCCTCAACACTTAAGTTTTTATCCATATCCACAACCGTGCTTGCCATCAGGGCCATATTATTCTGGTAATACCCGGAAAGCCCTTTATTGGGAGTCAGATCTACATTGACTTCAACCAATCCTTTTTCTCCTGCCAGTTCCTCTGCTTTTCTTTCCACTCCATTCAAACGGTAACCGACGTTAATATCCCAGGGAAGCTGTGCCTTTTCCATTTTGGTCTGACCTTCAAAATAGAACTGTCCACCGGTTTCTTCCGGTGTAAATGTGACAGAGCCATCTGCTCCTATAAGCGGTTTGGAATGATCCGTCAGATTGGTCACTTTATCGTAGATACCATAATCGACTACCTTGCTCGTTCCATTCAGCCTGTAGTTTTTGACGATGCTGCTTACCTTAATCTCCCCATATGGGTCCATGGTCACATAAAGGGTCTCATCACACGGAGGTACTTCCGGCGATGCTGGAACCGTAAGCACTGACTGAAGGGAAAGAATCGCTGCCAGGCTCATGCAAAAGATTCTTTTACTATTCTTCATGATCATTAACTCCTTTCATTTTAAATCTTTCATATCGCAAACGGCGTTTTTCCTTTCTTTTTACTGCCCGAAACTGCTGCTTCTGGATCTGCTTGTCAAATACGCTTAACAGGGCCGGAAGAAGAGAAAGCACCAGGACCATACTTAACATAGCTCCCCTGCCTACCAGACGTCCAACCTGGGAAATGGCCTGTATGGATGAGGTAAAATATAATAAATAACCTACAACCGTCAGGATCCCGCCTGACGTCAGGATAGACAGTGTACTTTTGGAAATAGCTGCCATGGCAGAATCCGTATTATTAAGGTTCTTTCGGAATCCCAGGTAATTATTCGTCATTAAAATCGAATAATCAATGGTTGCTCCCAGCTGCAGACAGCTGACGATGATGTAACCTATGTATACCATGCTGTCTCCCATTATGTATGGAAGTGTCATGTTCAGATAAATGGCGACCTCAATTGGTATAATAACAAGTATGGGCACCAGTATGGACTGAAAGGTGGCAAATACCACAAGCGCAACTCCTGCCAGGGATAATAAGGAGACCTTACTGTAGTCATCTGTCAGTATATCGCGGATATCAATGGTGGTAGGCGTCATCCCGATTACATAGGCGTTCTCCGGATAATATTCTCTTACCACGCTTTCTAACTTCTGGCTGCAGTCAAAGGCATACTGGCTTTCCTGAACCGTATTCATGGAAATCAGAAGCCTGGCATACCGGTCACTCCGAAGCTGTTCACTTACCTTTTCAGGAAGAAAGCTTTCCGGAATTCCCCTGGGAACCGTGCCGGACATGGAAATAGCATAATTAACAAAATCCAGATTCTCCAGGGCATCCGTCAGCTGCCGTTCCGTCACCACAGAACCGTTTGGAACAATTCCAATAATCATATTGGACTTTCCGAATTTCTCATTGATGGCTTTGGTATCCTCATAAACTCTGGTTCCCGGTCCGGCACCAATGGCGTCATCTCCGTAGTAAAAAGCATTCATATTCTGTCCGAAATAACAAGGAACAGCTAAGAACAGGGCAATGACAAAGACAGGTTTTCGTATCCGGTTCATCAGCCTTGCAAACCGGTCAAAGGATGGCAGGAACGGTTTATGAGCTGTTTTTTCTATTTTCTTATTAAAATGCAGGATCAAAGTCGGCATGAGAAACAGAACGGTGCCCAGACTGCAGATAATTCCCTTGGTCAGTACAAAACCCACGTCCTTTCCTATGGTAAATCGCATAAAGGCAATCACGATAAATCCGACGATTGTGGTTGCACCGCTGGCAAGTATTGAGCTGCTGGATTCTTTCACCGCCTTTTCCATGGCTTCATGGATATCTATGCCGGTATGTTTAAAAGCCGTGAAGCTATGCAGCAGGAAAATCGAATAATCCATGGAAACTGCCAGCTGGAGGATGGCGGCAGTGGAAAACGTAAAAAAGGAGATGGTGCCGAACATCAGGTTCGATCCCATATTCAGAATAATAGCCACGACCATGACAAAAATAAACAAAAACGGTTCCACCCAGGAGGTGGTGGTAAGTGTAAGAATCAGCCAGATAATGATTAAGGCCATTCCGATTGCCATAGTTATTTCTTTTGTTATGGAAGCCTCGCGCTCCTTGCTGGAAATAGCACTGCCTGCAAAAAAGCCTCTGTCTTTCCCCACGATGCGGTAAATATCATCTACAGCTTTCCTGGTCTGGGGATCGTCGTCACCTTCCTTAAAAATAACATCCAAAAGCGCATATCCGTCATGATAGTAATCCTCCATGGAAAACGCATCGGCAGATATGATATCGGTAATTCCCTGATTCAAAAAGGACGATCCCATAAAAACATCCGTGGTCCTATCGGGTCCTATGACCAGATCCACACCTTCCAGATCAGAAATCTGCTCCCTTATGGATTTAGCTTCCTGAAGGGTCACATTCTGTACCATGATCCTTGCCATGCCAGGATACCCAAACTCAATCTCCATAACATCAAGGGCCTGTTTGGTCTGGGCAAACTGCGGCAGATACTCGCTTAAATCGTAATTCACTTTCACAAATGGAAAACAGACTGCACAGATGATGGTTCCAAGGAAGAAAAAGGTCTCAATTGTTTTTCCCCTGAACACAATAAAATGCACGATTTTGTCTAACAGACTTATGTCTTTTTTCATGTCCTCCCCCCATTATTCATCCATTTTCGATTAATAGATACTATATTGACTTTTCAACACGTGTACATTATAATACTCATGTAAATAAGTTGCAATAATCAATCTTTTACAATCGTTCTAATAACAATCACAGAATATATTTCCGTGCAAAACTCAACGTTTTTCAGCGTAATGTTTATTATAGAACTGACACCGGCTCTGTTAATGGAAACAGAACCACTATCACAATCGGAGGAATTATATGGAAATGCAAAAACAGGACCGGCGCATCCGGAAAACCCAGAAATTATTAAAAGTAAGCCTTCTTGAGCTTATGGAAAAAAAGGACTTTAAGAATATTACCGTGAAAGATATTACAGAGCTGGCCGATTTGAACCGAGGCACCTTCTATCTGCATTATGCAGATACCTACAGCCTTTTACAGGAGATGGAATCCGAAGTGTTAAGTGATTTTCAGGACATGGTCAACAATTACCGCTATGCCTTTAAAAAGGATTCTCTCCTGCCCGTTGTCATCCCCATCATTCATTATATTGAAGAGAATAAAAAGATATGTAAAATTCTTTTTGAAAACAGCGCATCCAATGATTTTGTAAACCGTTTTCACACTCTTGTCTTAAAAAACGGCACAGCGATTATAAATGAACAATTCCCGGAAGCAGGCGAGGTTACTTTAAATTACTTCCTGGAATTTATCACCTACGGACTGACCGGCGTCTTAAAGCAATGGCTGGATACGAACATGCAGCAGCCAAAAGAAGAAGTAGCAGAATTCGTTGACAAGGTCATTATGGGAACGGCCAATAAGCTCCTTGTTGTATAAAACAAAGCCTATTTTAACAAGAATCCTTATTTTTCGACAAAAATCTACCGATATATGGATATCGAAGTTATTCAGACAGCTTACCTGAAACCTGCATCAATATTACACAAGGATGACCATTATGCCAAAACTATCAAAACCTAAAAAAGAAAAAATTCCTGCGGAAAAACAGCCAAAAACAAAAGTTCCTAAAACCAGACAAAAAAAGGGAAAGCCGGCTTCTCCAAAAAAAACCAGCAAAACTAGTCCATTTATTAAAAACAGAAAAGCTTTGATCCAGATGACAGCAGCCCTGATTCTGGTCATCGTCGGTTCAGCCGTGGCTATTATATCCCTTACCATACAAAAGAAAGGCCCCGCCAAGGAAAAAGCGCCCGAAACACCTTCTTATTATTTTTCAAAAGACGAAGGTATTTCTTCCGTAACGGAAGTGGTTGGAGAACGAAACTTTGAAAAGCTGACCGATCCCCAAGCCGATCAGTCAGAAGCACAGGAAAGCCCGAAAGATATATACGAGTACCATCATGTTGAAGATGTATCTGCCGATATAACAAGCTACCGGACTTATCTGGAGGATGAGAAGAATTTTATTGATGTAACTGATAAAACCCAGCAGACAGACAGATCATCAGCAACTGATTCCCAGGCGGACGGTTCTGAGATCTATCAGTTTGCAGGTCCATCCAAAGATTCCGGTTCTTATCTCTCCTTAACCCTGGAATCCGGGGAGAATGGTTATACCGTAACAGCCTGTAAGGAAAAAGAGCCATGGAATACCTATTTCAAAGGCCTTTGGAATCAACAGAAAAAGAAAATAGAAGACTTTGAAAACACACCAAAAGCAACCAATACCATTGAACAGGCGGAAAATACGGTCCGCTCCCAGGGTCAGGAAAAACTCGGCCTTCCGGAAGCAGCGGATTCTTACGAGTATATTGCAGCTCCGGGACTTGCTAATATAGAAGGAAAGAACTACTACACAGTCAGAACATATAAACGCCAGTCAGATAACACGCTGATTTATATTGCCACCTATTTATATGATTACAGTACCAGCAACGTGGCCTATCAATACGACGAGATAACAAGAAAAACCACCCCGCTGACCAGCCGCGGATAAAAAAATACGGAGCAGCCGTCAATGGACTGACTCCGTATTTTTTAGTTTACTGTATTTCTGATCAAATCACGATACCAGTAAAAACTGTCTTTTGGGATCGATCCTGACCTGACTCATCCCTTCACACTGCCTGCCGTCATTCCGCCTATAATAAACTTTGATAAAAACAGATAGATAATTGCTACCGGAATAATTGCGATTGTAATCAGCATATAAACCTGACCCATATCAAATTTCAGGAAATCAGCGCTTCTGAGCTGGGCAATCAAAATCGGCAGTGTCTTTCTGGTATTGGTCTTCAGTACCAGCGATGGGACAAAGTAATTATTCCAGGAAGCTACAAATGAGAATATCCCCTGTACCACCAATGCAGGTTTGACTATAGGAATTACAATATAATTAAAGGTAAAAAATTCACCTGATCCGTCAATCCTGGCCGACTCCACTATTTCCAGAGGAAGATTACTCTCAAAATAGGAAATCATGAAATAAAATACCACCGGAGCTGCCATGGAAGGAAGAATCAGCGGAACAAAATTGTCCATCAGGCCCATTGAATTAATCAATCTTAAAAATCCAAGAGTTGTTACCTGGGTCGGAATCATCATAATTAAAATGATAAAGAGGTACACAGCTCTGCGCAGTCTGAACTCATAAGCATGGATTGCATAAGCTGTCAGTGCGGAAACATACACTGCCAGTACTGCACAACTTCCTGCTATCAGAAAGCTGTTGACAATTCCATTTACAACCGGAAGGTTGCTGTTATGAAGCACATTATACAGATTGCTGCCAAAAGACCTGCCGGGTATAAAGGAGAATCCTCTGGATATCTCCGGATGAGACCTGGTTGCATTTATAATGAGACAATAAAAGAAAAAGAGACATAAAAATGTCAAAAGTGACAATACCAGATAAGAAAACGCCTTCTTAAGCTTCACCATCATGCCCATTACCAACGTCCTCCTTTCTTTTTTCCGGCACCTGTCAGAATAAAAAATACTACCAGGCTGAGTGCCGCTGTAATTATAAACAGTATTACAGATAATGCACCTGCCATACCATAATTTTTACTGTAAAGATGGTTATTTAAGAACATAATTAATGTGGTACTGGTTCTGTCCGGATTTCCTTTCCCATTTGTCAGCACCTGCGGTACATCAAACATCTGCAGTCCGCCGATCAACGAGGTAATCAGTACATAAATAAAAATGGGTTTAATGGTAGGCATTGTAATTTTCGTAAAAATCTGAAATGACTTTGCACCGTCAATAGACGCCGCTTCAAACAGAGATGAATCCACTCCAAGGATTGCCGCCATCAAAAGAATGGTTGTATTGCCAAACCACATCATAAAATTCATCAGTCCGATCAGACCTCTGGTTCCCCATACTGTCGCCAGAAAACGGATCGGGCTTTTTACAATCCCCATGTTCACCAAAAGATTATTCATCGGTCCTTCATCTGAAAATAAAGCAAAAAACAGCATGGCAAAAGAGGCCGCCATGATGACATTTGGAAGATAAATGACGGTTTTAAAAAAGCTGCTGCCTTTTAATTTCATTCTGAAATCAGCAAACCAGGCGGCCAGCAGCAAAGAGATGATAATCTGCGGAATAAATCCGATAATCCACAAAATCATTGTATTACCCAGATATTTGAGCAGGTCACTCTGAAATATGGATACATAATTCTTTAGTCCTACAAAATTAGGACCAATCTGCTTCAAACCGGAGCGGTAATTTTCGAAAAGACTGTTATAAAAAGTACTTACCAGGGGGATAAAGGAGAAAATTAAATAGGTGGCAAAAAATGGTATCAGAAAGATATATCCCCATTTTGCGTAGCTGATCTTTTTACCGGTCTTTGCCTTTTTTTCTTTAACCATAGTAAAACCTCCTGTTTTCATGCAGGACGGGAATTTCCCGTCCTGCATTCTTACAACTACTCGGCCTCTAATTCCGGATATTTTTCACCAATTGCCGTATAGAAATTCTTGATAGCCGTTTCCTTGTCAACAGTTCCATTGAAATAATCATGCATGGCTGTCTGGAAATCTTCATTCAGACCCTGGTCATAGGGAGAAATCTTACTCATATCAATGCTATCGGCTGCATCACAGTACATCTGAAGCGGATTCTGCCCTCCAAGAAAAGCAGAATTATAATCGCTCTTTGCCAGTTCTTCCATAACAACCTTGTTATTAACAAAATCATTCTTTTCTTCAACAATCTTTTTCATAGTCGCATCATCACAGCAAATGGTTTTCATGATGTCTGCCACAATATCCGGATTATCGGTTCCTTTTGCTGCACAGAGCCAGGTACCGCCCCAGTTATAGGACTCCGGTCCTGTGGTTGCCGCCCAGTCACCATAGCAGCCATTTCCAACTTCCTGTTTTCCACCGTCCGCTTCTGCTTTTGAGAGGGAGTTTTTAGCAATCGTGAAATCCACTCCCCATGCCGGCATGAAATAACCGAACACCTTGCCTTCCGGTCCCTGACCTGCATGCCACTCAGCTGCCCAAAGGATGGTTTTCTGGTTATAGCCCTTATCCGTATATTCTTTAGTCTGATCTACCCATCTTTCCATATTCGGGTCGATAGTAACTTTATTATCCTTTACCCAGGGAGCGGATACGTTATTGGAGAATGTACGGTAGGTATCATCGAAACCTGATACCATGTAATATCCTTTTTCTTTCATCTTTGCTGCGGTCTTATCAAAGGTATCCCAATCGTTAATCGACTTTTGAACTTCAGCAGGATCATCGGTTCCAAGCACATCTTTAGCGATGGAGCGCCGGTAAATATAAAGACCTGGGCAGCCCTGCCAGGAGATTCCCTTTTGAACTCCGTTTGTATCCTGCGCAATTACCTTTGTATAATCATACTGTTTAGACATATCCTGATCTGTAATTCCAATATCTTTTAAGTCAAGTGTGCTGTCGGAATTCACATATTTCAGAATATAGTCCGCTTCTACCAGAAACATATCCACCTTATCTTCCGGCTTTGCGTTATCCTGATTTAGCAGGGCTTCATCAAGAGCATTCTGATAAGCATTATCCTGGCTGGGTGTCATCACAAAGTTAACCGTATACCCTTCTGGAAGCTTGGAGGCGTAATAATCATCATATCTTGCTTTGAATTCATCATTCCAGACATAAATATTGATAACTTTTCCCTCCGTGCTGTCCGAATCCTTTGCTGCAGCTGCTTCCGTGCCTGCTGCTTCCGTGCTTTCCGCTTCCTTGCTTCCGGATTCCTGTGTTCCGCTTTGGGTGGTCTTAGAACCACAGCCTGCAATCAGGGAAACTGCCATTGCTGCACACAACAATCCGCTTAATGTTTTCTTCTTCATATTACCCTCTCCTTTTCTGATATGAACTATCATTAAATATTTGCATATCCAACCGATTCACCTTTCAACAATTCTCCTTCCACAATCATCTGCTCAGTAAAAGTTGTCTTGGGTTTTTCGATGGTGCTTATTAATTTTTTAGCGGCCTGCATTCCAATAGCGGCCGTATTCTGGCTTATGGTGGTCAGTTTTGGATTAAGAAGCTGTGATATCCTGCTGCCATCATATCCGGCAATGGAAATATCTTCCGGTACCTTTAAATTCCTTGCCCGTATTTCATTTAATCCACCTATGAGAGCTGTATCATCCGGGTACAAAATACAAGTGGGCGGATCTTTTCTGTCTAACAATTCTCTGGTACGGATCATAGCCTGGCTGACAGCCAGGTAATCTGCTTCCAATACATAACCGTCCGGTATCTCAAGTCCCTGACTTTCAATAAACCTGTAAAAGCTGGTGAGCCTCGCCTTTGTTACGGTCGAATTCACCTGCCCGTGGATATACGCAATTTTCCTGTGCCCCTTCTCGTAAATGTATTTCATAAGGCTCTGGATTCCCTTTATATTATCTGATAAAACCGAAGAACAGTTTTCATGGATATGGTCAACGGTAACTACCGGGATATCACTTCCCAACAGATCAATTACCTCCGGATTATCAAAATTTACACAAGCTATTACCACACCATCCACATTTCGATATTTGCAATGCTCATAATAAGAAACCTTTTTCTTTCCTATCTGACCATTAATGAACGTTATGTCATATCCCTGTTTTTCCGCCTCAACCTTAAAGCTCTCCAGTACAGCCGCAAAATACTCATGGGTCAGGCCGCTGTTGGCCTCATCTACAAACAGGACACCAATGTTATAGCTTCTGTTTGTTTTTAAGGATCTTGCTGCGGCATTCGGAAAATATCCCAGCTTTTCAGCTGCTTTTTTTATTTTATTTTTTGTGCTCTCCCCGATGTCGCTCTGATCGTTTAATGCTTTGCTTACTGTGGCAACGGATACTCCGCAATGCTGCGCAAGTTCTTTCATAGAAATCATATGTATCATCCTTTTAACTTAATCGTTTTCGCAACTTCACTATACCCCTTTCCAGCAAATAAATCAATATACTTTTTATATTTTATATAGATTCCATATATTTATCTTATATATTTTGTGCACATTTACACATATATCTATATGAACTCTTTTATTTTTTAAATTCCACTTGTCTTTTTATTTCAAATGCGCTATTATGGCCGTATAACTCCCTTATTTTATTTCTTAATCGTTTTCGAAAAATGTCGTTTTTAGTAAAAACTCATGATACAGAAAGGAGTTATTCCATTATGAAGTATGGTTATTTCGACGACCAGGAAAAGGAATATGTAATTACTCTTCCGGATACTCCGCTTCCATGGATCAATTATCTGGGCAGTGAACATTTCTTTTCTCTGGTATCCAATACCGGAGGCGGTTACAGCTTCTATAAAGATGCCAAGCTGTTAAGGCTGACACGATACCGCTATAACAACGTTCCGCTGGACAGCAACGGGCACTACTATTATATTAATGAAAACGGAACCATCTGGAATCCAGGTTGGCAGCCGTCCCAGACTCCGTTAGATTCTTATGAATGCCGGCACGGCCTGGGGTATAGCCGCTTTGGCGGAAAAAAGAACGGCTTATCAGCCGCAGTTACTGCATTTGTTCCTTTACATGATTCCTGTGAAGTACATAAGTTAACACTAAAAAACGAGAGCAGGGTTCCAAAGGATTTCACTTTATTTTCCTATGTGGAATTCTGCTTATGGAATGCAATGGATGACATGACCAACTTCCAGCGGAATTTAAACACTGGAGAAGTAGAGGTGGAAGGCTCTGTCATCTATCATAAGACAGAATACCGGGAGCGGCGCAACCATTTTGCATTTTACTCTGTAAATGCAGATATCCAGGGATTTGATACAGACAGGAATACGTTTGTCGGGGTATATGGTTCCAACCAAAATCCCCTTATGGTACAGAAAAACGCCTCAGGCAACTCCATTGCCAGCGGCTGGTCTCCCATCGGATCTCATCGCCTGACTCTCCACCTGGAACCGGAAGAAGAAATAACACTGATCTTCATCCTGGGCTATGCAGAGAATCCTACAGAACATAAATGGAGCGCTCCCAATGTCATTAACAAAGAACCGGCTCTTACCATTCTTTCAAAATACCGGACAAACGAACAGGCTGATGAGGCGCTTTCCCAATTAAAGCAATATTGGGAACAGCTTCTTTCCACCTATTCCGTAACAATGGCTGATGAAAAAACAGCGCGTATGGTAAACATCTGGAATCAATATCAGTGTATGGTAACCTTCAATATGTCCCGCTCTGCTTCCTATTACGAGTCAGGTACCGGAAGGGGCATGGGCTTTAGGGACTCCTGCCAGGATCTGCTGGGATTTGTTCATATGATTCCGGAAAGAGCCAGAGAACGGATTCTAGACATTGCAGCCACGCAGTTTGAAGACGGAAGTGCCTATCACCAGTATCAGCCTTTGACGAAAAAAGGAAACATGGATGTTGGAAGTGGCTTTAACGATGATCCTCTGTGGCTCATTGCAGGTGTATCCGCTTATATTCGTGAGACAGGTGACTCAGGCATTCTGGATGAATCGGTTCCCTTTGATAATGATACCGAAAAAAGCCAGCCCCTTATGGAGCATTTAAAGCGTTCCTTCCAATTTACCAAAACCCATCTTGGACCGCATGGACTGCCGCTCATCGGTCGCGCAGACTGGAATGACTGTCTTAATTTAAACTGTTTTTCCACAGAACCCGGAGAATCATTCCAAACTACAGGTCCATCGGAGGGCCCGGTAGCGGAATCTGTAATGATTGCAGGTATGTTCGTTAAGTATGGAAAGGAGTATGCCAAACTGTGCCATATGGCGGGCTTAGAGACAGAAGCCAAAGAGGCAGAAAAGTCTGTAAAAGAAGTCTGCGATGCTGTCCTTCAATCGGGCTGGGATGGAAGCTGGTTTTTACGGGCCTATGATGCGTTCGGCGGAAAAATAGGCTCCAGAGAATGCATGGAGGGGCAGATTTTTATCGAACCGCAGGGATTCTGTATCATGGGCGGCATTGGCATTGAGGATGGTTTTGCCGAAAAGGCTCTGGACAGCGTAAAAGAGAAGCTGGATACCCCCTACGGAATTGTTCTTTTGCAGCCACCATACAGTACCTACCAGAAAAACCTTGGAGAGATTTCTTCCTATCCGCCGGGATATAAAGAAAATGCAGGAATCTTCTGTCACAATAATCCCTGGATTTCCATAGCGGAAACCATGATCGGCAGAGGGAACCGGGCTTTTGAGGTGTATCGGTGTACCTGTCCGGCCTACACGGAAGATATCAGTGACATCCACAAAACAGAACCCTATGCTTATGCTCAGATGATAGCCGGAAAGGATGCCCCCCATTTCGGTGAAGCCAAGAACAGCTGGCTGACAGGAACAGCTGCATGGTCATTTGTATGCATTTCCCAGCATATTCTGGGAATACGCCCCGGCTTTAACGGTTTGATTGTTGATCCCTGCCTGCCAGACTCCATCACAGAATTTACTGCAGTCCGGAAATTCAGGGGTGCCGATTATCACATCCAGGTAACTCATTCCGGGACAAATAAAAATAAGACCAGCTCACTTCTGGTGGATGGGCAGTCTGTTGAAGGAAATGAAATCCCCTATGTGGCAGGGAAAACAGAATATCATGTATCCCTGGTTATGGGATAAATGGTAAGGGCAAAACCTGTTTATGGCTTTGCCCTTATCCTTTTACACTTTTATATTTTTATGCTATAGTATGTGTACGAATAAATATAAGTCCAGCGGTGTGATGTCAAGTGAGAAATGAAAGGATGTTGATTCGAGACCTATAATGACGGTGCCAAGGGACTTGGACTCCATTGCAGAAAGGATTCTTTTTACCAACTGAGTAGAACCATCATGTGTGTTCAGAACAGAGAAGTTACTATGTTTGGTGCCATCAGGTAGCATAAAATATACGACATTGGATTTGCTACTTACATCAATTCCGACGTAAAGTGGGTTCATAAAATCACCTTCTTTCGTAGTTAGATTTAAGTGTTCAATCGGCTTGGTAAAACCCATGATCATGGAGCATCGACACCCTCGCATATAAGAATTCAGCTTAAGATGGACAGATGCGAAACCACACTGCTAGATGGTCGTCCATGAACTTAAGCAAACAGCCAGCCGGTTTGAAGCTAACTTCCATGTCAGGGGAACAGACTTATTATGAAGCAACCAACACTGGTTCAACAGGAGATGGAAGAACTATTACCTGATTGACACTAAGACAATTATATCATGGGCTTAACTAGCCTATTGAACAAAATTTATTAAGTTATCAAGGTACATTTATGTATCTTAAAAATATTATACGAGGAGATGGTATTATGGAATTTTTAGAGTTGGTTAAAGATCGCTATTCCGTCAGGAAGTTCAGCGACCAGAAAGTAGAAAGGGAAAAATTGGATTTAATTCTGGAAGCCGGAAGAGTTGCCCCCACCGCAGTAAATTATCAGCCCCAGCGGATTCTTGTTATTGACAGTGATAAAAATCTGGATAAATTAAAGTCCTGCACTCCTTATCATTTTCATGCGCCTTTGGCATTACTGGTGTGCTATGACTCTACGGTCAGCTGGAAGAGATCCTACGACAACGAAGATATGGGTCCGGTTGATGCCAGCATAGTGACCACTCAGATGATGCTTCAAGCCGCTGAATCAGGACTGGGCAGCACCTGGGTAGGCCATTTCGATCCGGCTGGTATCCGGACAGCTTTCAATCTCCCGGAGTATCTGGTTCCTGTTGCACTGCTTCCAATAGGCTATCCAAGAGAGGATTCTGTTCCCCATCCACTTCATGAGAAACGTTTTTCTATGAACCATACCGTTTACTACAACTCTTTTGAAGGCATTTCGAAAGGAAATACCACGAAAAAATAACTATGTAAAATAACCCCGGTCTCTCTGCTATCATATACGCTCTTTAAAAAGCGCTGGAAAAGATATCAGAGAGATTGGGGTAATATTTATTTTGCCACTACCGGAACCCAGACTTCATATTGGGTATTTTGGGGGTCCGGATTTAAATAAACCTCAATATCCGGAGCATTGGCATACTCATAGCCGGAAGTCGGCAGCCATTCCATTACGATGCGGCGCTCCAATTCCTGTATGGACAGAGCGGTTCCGCTGCCTGAAAAAACAGCCCAAGTTGACGCAGGTACCAGATATTCTTTCAATGACTGTTCCGCTGACAGGGAACTGGCAACCGCAATAAAATACTGCCAGTCTTCGCTGTCATTGCAAATGCTTACCCCTAAAAGGCCGGCAGGCTGCCCATTCATCATGGAAATCAATCGGTCAACTGTCCCTTCCATGTGAGCCTTCTGCCACATTCCGGGAACAATGCTGAAATTCTTTTCAACCTCCTTTTCTAACGGTTGTGCTATACCGATGATCCGGAATTCTTCTTTGTTCTCAATTCGATAATTCATCTCTTCCACTCCTTTGATTGTGATATGGAAAGTGATGGGCGGATAAGACTTAAGAATCATACCGCCTTCCTTTATAAGGGAAGGTGCTGCCCCATGTATTGCCTGAAACGCACGGTTAAATGCCGTTGGCGATGAGTAACCATATTTCATGGAAACATCCAAAACCCGCTCTCCCCGCTGCAAATCGACCGCTGCCAGAGACATCCGTCTGCGGCGGATATATTCAGACAATGGGATATCCGCCATATAGGCAAACATTCTCTGAAAATGATAGACAGAGCAGCAGGCAATCCGCGCTGCTTCATCGTAATCAATTTCCTGTGTCAAATTTTCCTCAATATAGTTCAATGCCCTGTTTAACCGTTGAATCCACTCCATCTTTCCACTCTCTTTCTTCAGGCTGCAGCCATATGTATACGATATCTTTTAAAATAAATTTTGTCCTCTCATTTCCTGCACGAAAAATGAGAGGACAAAAATAGATTCTTCTATCACTGCTTCTGGATTTCTTTTATTACATCCTCCACAGGAATTACCCGGGCATACCGGTTGTTCCATATTTTTTCCTCATAGTATCTGGATAGAGATTCCCCATCCGCAAAGGCATTATCAAAGGTAGTGGAGGTTCCCTGAGGAATGGTAACGTTGTATTCATATTCAAATGCAACCTTACAGGAGACATCAAAGCAGTATTCGGTCTGCATTCCGCAAAAAATCAGATTTTTCGCTCCCAGACTCTTTAAGTATTCATGGAGACCGGTCTTTCGAAACGCACTGTTGTACTGTTTATCGAAAATCTTTTCTCCTGCCTGGGGGGCAATATCCCTGTAAATCTGCCAGCCGGCACTGTCCCTCTCCAATTCATCTCCTGCTCCCCCATCATGACTGATATAAATGACCGGTATCTTCCTGCTGCGGCAGGCTTTCAGCAGACTGCTGATCCGTTCAATAACCATAGTTTCGTTATAGGGATGGGCTTCCACTAAAGCGGTCTGCATGTCAATAATAATGATTGCATCGTAATTCATCTTGTTACCTCGTTTTACCAATAATTGTACAGATAATCCGTAATATATTTATTCTTCATCAAAAGCCTGGATTGCAATGGGCAGTGACTGAATAACTGTATTTCCAACGGCAGGCAGGCCAACCAGAATACTGCTTATGACTTCTTCTCTTATTGCCCCATGGGACTTTGCCATTTTTACATGAAAAGGCAGACCACCTTCAAGCCTTACTGCCGCCATAACCGCAATATAAGCAAGTTCTTCCGTTTTCTTATCTAAATGACTGGCCGCATCAAGTTTCTGTACCGTTTCCATCCATGCCTTCTGTACTTCCGGGGCCTGCTCTGCAAATACTTTAAATGCTTTACTGACCTGCATGAAATCACCCTCCTTTTTCATTGAAAGTTAATTTTCCTGTATAAAATATTCTTTCCAGGCCGGAAGTTTTCTCATGCTGCTCACCGCGACTTTTTCCGCAGCCTTCTCATCAAATCCCTGGGTTTTCATGATAAAGTGCGTCATTCCTGCTTTCGTTTCCTCAAAACTGCGCATGGTGCCGTCTGGTCTGGCACAATAAATACAATAATCTTTCTGGGTATCACCTCCGGGATAATCAGTTGTCTTATTCATCGGCATACCACAGGCTATACAAATTTTCATGATGTCATCCTCCATTTATTTATTGATCATCGCTAAAAAAGCTGCAATAAGCTCCTCTGCGTAACGCTCTATAACCGGTTGTTCTGGCGAAAAAAAATCTTTGTTGCATAAATAGTAGTGAATCAAACCTATCCACGTGTTAAACATCAGATGTACAGGAATTTCTTTTACCTTCTGATTCCTGATCTCATTCTCCAATATCCTGTTAAAATGATAAGCCATGGTTGATTGTATATTGGCAAAAGTATACTGAACCTCTTCAGGCAGTAAACTTCTTTCTGTAATCAAGTGGATATAAAACTCTTCATGTCTGCTTAAAATATTTAAATGTGTTTTCAACAGTTCTTCCAAAGTTCTGTCTGCTTCTGTCAAATCATGTATTTCTGCCATCAACACTGTCCCGAAATTTTCTATCAGGCTTTCTAATAATTCATTTAATGATTGAAAATGAGCAAAAATCGTACCATGGGAAATTTTCGCTTCTTCAGCAATCATTGCGGTTGTCGCAGTAAATCCATGTACAGAGTATATATGATATGCAGTGTTAATGATTTTTTTTCGGGTATTTTCTTTTTGTAATTGTCTTTTTGATTTCATATAATGACCACCTACTCATTGAGTATGTACTCATTATATATCCATGTTCACAGAAAGTCAACCCTTTTTAAGGAAATACAGTTTATTGAAAAAACGGTACAAGGATAAAAATCCCGTACCGTTTTCCCCATTCTATTGATGTATCATAAATATGTACTATTGCTTATTCTTTTCTTTTCTTAATATTACGGTTGCAAGTCCAGCCAGATTTTCGTTCTTTTCTCCATAGATCCGTTCATAATCCTGTAATGGTAAGGTCACGTCTACTGGATCTGTATTAAAGTTTTGAATCATCAGATAGCTGGCATCATGGGACTCTCTGGTGGTTACTTCTACGCCTTCAGGAATATTTGGCAGAGGTTTTTCCAAATTTTCATCTTTCTGTACTGCCTCCAGAAAATCATCGTAAAACTTCTGTTCCATATCTGCACAGACATAATATGCCTTTCCTTTTCCATATTGATTGCAAGTTAAAACCGGCAGGCCTTTATAAAAATCTCTTTCATAGGTCATAAGCACTTTTGCTCCTGAGATTTTCACCAATTCACACAGTTTTTGGCAAGTATAGCTTCTTCGCAGCGAAAGAGAATTATCCTTAACAGGAAGAGCGGCATTTTCTTCTCCGTCATATAATCCATCGATTTCCATACTTCGTATTCCGAATACCTCTGTCAGTTTTCCGGGCGTGCCTCCCAGGAAACAGTGATCGGTATCATTTACAATTCCAGACCAAAAAGTCATAACCGCGATTCCACCATTTTCTACAAATTGTCTGATTTTATCTTCAATTCCTGCCCGGAACAAATAAAGCATGGGAATCAAAACAATGCGGTATTCCTCCAGCAGATCTTCCATATCAATGATATCCATATCCAGTCCTAATCTTCGCATCCCTCCATACATCTTTTCCGCCGTTTCTTTATAGGGCATCCCTGCATTTCTTGGTCCTTGTGCGTCCATGAGTGCCCATCGGTTTTCTGTATCGTATAAAAGTGCAGCCTTTGGTTTTTGTATTGTTCCCGCAAGTTCAGACAGACCGGTAAGTGTTTTTCCCACTTGGCAGACTTCCCGAAAAACTCTGGTGTCTTCTCCTGCGTAGTGGTCAATGACCGCACCGTGAAATTTTTCAGAAGCGCCCTGACTTTGGCGCAGTTGAAAATACAGCACACTGTCAGAACCATGTGCCACCGCCTGCAGCGATGCAGCATGAAGCATTCCCGGCTTTCTTAGTTTGCTGACCTCCTGCCAGTTTGTAGAGGAAGGGGACGATTCCATCAGCAGGAATGGCTTTTTTAACAGAGTGCGCATAAAATCATGTTGAAATGCGGTTTCTAATGCAGTCTGCGGTTCCGGTTTTCTATGCCATTCCGGATAGCTGTCCCAGGAGGCGACATCAATGACTTCTTTAAATTTCCTGTAATTCAGCCCGTCATAATCTCCCATAAAATTAGTGGTAACCGGTTTATGACAACCGCCGTCACGAATTGCCTTCTTCTCCTGCGCAGCAAAATCTGCCGTTTGTGCGGTTACAAATCTTTTCCAATCCAAATTCAAAGCATGAAGAAGCATTTCTCCTTTTGGAGAGGGACTCTCTATCTGTTCAAAGCTTTGATAGGTATGGCTCCAGAATGTGGTATTCCATCTACGGTTTAATTCTTCAATCGTACCATAACGTTCTTTCAGCCAGCCTCGGAATTTTGCCTGGCATAATGGACAATGACAATCTCCTCCATATTCATTAGAAAGATGGAAAAGCAGGACACCAGGGTGATTTCCCAATTCCTTTGCTAAAAACATATTTATTTCTCTAACCTTTTGACGATAAACCGGAGAGGTATAGCAATGATTCTGCCGTCCGCCAAAAAAATTTCTTTCTCTTTGCGCATTTACCCGGAGCACCTCCGGATAACGCTTTGCCAGCCATTGCGGCCTTGCACCGGAAGGCGTACCGAGAATTGTATAAATTCCATTTTGGTACATCTTCTCAACAACCCGGAACAGCCAGTCAATTTGATATTTCCCTTCCTCAGGTTCCAGTAAAGCCCATGAAAACATTCCTATTGTAACTACATTGATGTCTGCCTTTAAAAAAAAATCCAAATCTCTTTCCAGTATATCCGGAGAATCCAGCCATTGCTCCGGATTATAATCCCCTCCATACAAAATTTTTTCAGGCCTTATCTCTATAATCTTCTTCATATTGTTTCTTCTCCATAATCCTTACTCTTATTCCCTACATGGTTGAATCTTTAATTAAAACATTATAGCCAAGAATCAACTTATTACAGTCTGCATTTTTATTTATAGCGTCCAACAGTTTCTTGGAAGCAACACCGCCTATCTCTTTTACATTAAATTCCAGACAGGTAACCGGAGGGTAGCAGCTGGCTAACAGCCTGCCTCCATAGCAGGATGCAACTTTTACCTCCTGAGGAATCTTTATACGATTTTTATGAAGTGCATTCAATACTCCCATACAGATATTATCATCCAGGCAGAGAAAGCACTCCACTTTTTTTTCCAAAAGTTCTATCACATCTTTTTCCACAATGGATGGATAAACTGCTCCGGTATAAAAAAGTTCCTCCTCCATAAAAGCTTCCGCTTCACGGTATGCAGACCGGATTCCCTTCAAACGGCTTTGGGTTACAATATGACCTTCATCGCCGCAAATACATGCAATTCTCTTAATATTCATCCGAAGCAGCACAGAGGCTAAATCCTTGCAGCCGCCCTCCTGATCAAAATCAACCTGGAGTATCTCTTTCTCCGGCCAGCTTCCAATTACCACGAAAGGAATTTTCTGTTTTTTTAAATAGCTTATAGCTAAATCTCCTACTATGGTTCTGGTAAATACCACCCCGTCTATCTTGTGCTGTTCCACCAGCGATTTCAATGACTGTATATCTGAGGAGGTCGTCTTAGCAAGCAATACACCGTAATTCCATGACGAAAAACAGTCATAGATACTTATCAATATCTCTTGAAAATACGGCAGTTGCGCATGTCCCTCTTCCCCAGGCAACAGTACGCAGATATTCTTAGACTTTTTTTCTGAACTTTTAATTATATTTGGAATATAATGATTCTGCTCTAAAAAATCCAAAACCTTATTCTGTGTCTCCTGACTAATCCGGCCCTTCCCCGATATCGCCCTGGATACTGTAGTAGGGGATAGTTTCAGCATCTCTGCTATTTTCTGTATTGTAATTCGCTCGCGTCCATTCTCTTGCCCATATTGGAATCTCATAATACCTCCTGGTCTGATAAACTTATTCTCATTTATTACATACTATTACGCTGTAAAAAGTCTTTATACTGAGATTTTAATTCCTCCGTGACTTTATCAATTCCTGCCGCATTTAATTTCTTTTGAAAGTCTGCAAATTCTGTTTCTGTATTATCTCCATAAATTCCGAGAGCAAAGCTCTGTTTATATTCATCTACTATGGATTTAACTACGGTATATTCTGTTTCTACATTCTTTGGGTCAAAAGTAAATCCTGAAACCTGGGGATGATATTCATTTGCATTCAAATATTCAGAAATTGCTATTTGTCTTTCGTCCAGTCCATCTTCATCTGGTTCGTCCTGGCGGTTAAGTGCCCATGCCCAATTATTCCAGCTATAATTTTTTGCTTCGTCTAATGTCACACGTGTTCCCTTATCTGTCAATTTATAATGAGTTCCCTCTATTCCTCCAAGCAAAAGCCTGTTCAGGGAAACATTGCTCTTCATATAATCCAATACCAGCGCAGCTCTTTTCTGGTCCTTTGATTTTGCTGTTATAGCAATCGCATCCGCAGCATAACTTGCCCGGCTTCTGAGAGCCTTCGGAGTCAAATCATATACTGCATAAGTTCCGATACCCGCTGACTCAAGATTTTTTCCTGCCTGAAATACGCTGGTGTTCCATATGAAAGAACCGGAGGTTCCGTTTTCAAAATAAGCCTGTGCATCTGTCGTATCATTGATTGCATCCGCCGACCATATTCCTTTAGAAGCGAGTTCTGCCATTTTCTTTGCATATTCTAAATTAAGATCAGATCCATAGAAGTAAAAGATATCGTCTGCATCAGGTGCCTGTTCTTTACCGTTATGATAATACATCCAGTCATATCCTTCAGCTACATTCTGAATGCCCTTGGTCTGGAGAAAAATGGTAAGTAATAGCTCACGGTTTGCATTCGTATTTAAAGGTATAACACCCGTCTCTGATTTCAAAGCTGCCAATTCTTCTAAGTACTTAAGATAATTCTCCCAGCTATCTGGAACTGTGAGGTTATATTTTTCAATCAGGTCCTGACGAACAATTACAATGCTATACCCAGTAAACGTAGCTTTCGCTTTTGGTACAGCATAGATTTTTCCGTTAATAGAAATTTGTTCCCAGCTTTCCTTCGGCTGTTCTTTATAGGTATAAGGCATATTTTCTTCCAGAAAATCCTTTGTCAATTCAAAAAATGCTCCTTTTGCCGCCTCTTCATTATAATAACACCAAGCTGCGGTATAGATTAAATCTACCTGCTCCCCTCCCGAAAGCAGTAGAGAATATTTTGTGACATAGTCACTCCAGTTTAAAAAATTAATCTCAACGGTTGTGTTTAAATCAGGTTCAAAATAATCAGCATTCGCCTTATCAATTACCTTTTGCATATCCGCCGACTCGTCTCCCAGCACGTACATAACAATCGTTTTCCGTTGAGATAAATCATTTCCTTTTCCAGCATATGGACTGTCGCTTTGAATGGTAAAAGCGCCTGCATTTTTCTCATTTGAGGCCGTACTTCCACAAGCGGTTAACAGAAAGGCAGTCACACATGCCAAAACTATAGAGATTGTTCGTCTTATTTTCATTTTCTTCCATTTCCCTTCTAATCTATCTAGCCTTTTACTGCTCCAATCGTAAGTCCCTTTACAAAATATTTCTGAAGTAACGGATACAAAAGCACAATAGGACCAGTGGCAATTACAGTCATGGCCAGCTTTAATCCTTCTGACGGTAATTTGCCAACCTGCATTCCGGTCTGTGCAGCAACACGCTTTAATGCGGTTGTACTATTTAAAATATTCTGCAGTGTGTACTGTAAATTCCACTTAGTTCCAGTACTCATAAACAGCATACAATTATACCAATCATTCCAGTAAGCCAATGCTATAAACAAAGTCAATGTGGCGACTAGCGGTTTAGCCATGGGTATAATTACTTTATAAAAGATCAGGAAGTCTCCTGCTCCATCTATTTTGGCAGCTTCGGTCATTTCAAAAGGAATTCCTTTCATAAAACTCTTTGCAATAATCATATTCCAAACCGAAAGCAAACCTGGAATAATCAAAGAATAAATATGGTTGCTGAAACTTAAATATTTTGTACAGAGCAAATACCAGGGTACAAGGCCGCCATTAAACAGAGTCGTAAAGAAAAAGAAAAATGAAAGTCCATTTCTCCACGGAAAGTCCGGCCTTGCCAGAACATACCCTGTCATTGTCGTTAAAAAAATGGATACCGTTGTCCCTGCTGCGGTAACAAAAATCGTCACTCCATAGGCTCCCAGAATACTTTTAGGGTCTTTCAATGCCAGCCGGTATGCATCCAGTGAAAATCCTTTAGCGGTAATAAAAAATTGATACCCCTCTGTAATGATAATATTTTCTTTTGTCACTGATCCTACTATAATTAAGTAGAATGGCATCATGCATGCAAAAGCAAAAATCCCAACCAGCAGATATGCCATAATATGAAACACAAGTACATCTTTTCCTTTTTTTATCTTCATTTCCCCCTCCTAAAACAAGGTATAATCCGGGTCAACTTTTTTAACAATATAATTTGCCCCACAAATAGTTACGAAGCAAAGCAAAGACTGATAAAAACCTGCGGCTGCTGACATTCCTATATTGGGTGTTGTAATCAAAGATCGGTAAACATATGTATCAATGACGTCTGAAGATTGCAAAAGCAACTGATTAGAACCTACCAGCTGATAAAACATTCCAAAATCACCCCGGAATATATTTCCAATTGCCAGCAGCGTCATAATGATAATCGTGGGTTTTAAGCTGGGAATAGTAATATATCGTATTTTCTGCCATATAGAAGCCCCATCAATTTGTGCAGCTTCTGTCATTTCCTGGCTGATTCCTGCAATTGCCGCCAGGTAAACAACAGTCCCGTATCCTGTCTGTTTCCATAATTTCACCAATACCATCACAACAGGCCATTGGGATACCTGTTTATAAATGCTGAAGCCTTCTATGCCAAAGTTTCCCAAAACAGAATTCAGTACTCCATTCTCTCCAAAAATATTCAGCATAATGGTCGAAACCACAACCCATGAAATAAAATATGGAAGAAAAATAAATCCCTGTGATACTTTTTTAAATATATTTCCGGATATTTCACTTAATATAATTGCAAATCCCACTTCAAAAATTATTCCAAAGATAATAAAAGCAAGGTTATAGAGCAAGGTATTTCTGGTAAGCGCCCATATCTTACCTGTCACAAACAAGTAATGAAAATTATCAAAACCTACCCAGGGACTTTTTAAAAATCCACTGTAATAATTGTAATTTTTAAATGCCACAACGATTCCAAGCATCGGGATATAGCTAAAAATAACAACAAATGCAATCGCAGGCACCAACATGAGTAAAAGTGTTTTATTTTTTTTTAAACTTCTGGCAATACTTTTCATAAATTTATCCTTTCTCTGCCGATGCTGTTTCTTTTATGTCTACGAATTGTTGAAAGACGCATTCTTCAAAAGATTGAATACCTGTAAAGAATCCAACGCCTTTCCATCCCAGTCAAACATCGCCATATTATCCCACGAACTGCCTTTATCTTCTGTTGCATATTCGATAACGTTATTATGAAATAATAATTCATAATTTCCTGACACGGAAGATGCAAAACCCGTGCCATGCAATCCGCTGCTAACCGTGTCCGTTCCAATCCATGCAGGCTCCCAATAAAATCCTCCAAGTCCGTATCCTTTCGTACCAGCCTGGGTATTTACAGATGCAACTGCCAGAAACACATCATAGACCGCTTTCTTTTGCCCGTCAACGCTTACCTCATATCCGGAATAGGACATATCACTCTGAGAGTTTACGTTATTATTTGTGGAGTCTGCGTTTGCAAAGGTATATGGATAAGCAGTTTCAGCTACCATTACTTTTTTATGATAGGTCTTGGCAATATTTTTTAAAGAAACCGCTAAATCATCAGGACTGCCATGCCAAAACGGATAGGCTGAAACAGCAAATACATCATAGTCAATTCCTCTTGCAGCAGCCTGTTCGGCATACCAGGAAGCTGTTGTATTGGGATCGGTAAAATGCAGCGCCTTCAGAATAGCCTTTTGACCATTCAAACCATATTTACTATTGACCGCATTGATCGCCTCACAGCCTTTCTGCATTGCTGCGCCTACTCCGCTGGTGAGATTCCATACACCATCATAAAGGCCACCCATTCCTGCCATTGTCCCCATTGTCTCATTTCCAATCTGAACCATCCCCACTTCCGCGCCAGAGGACAAAAGTGTTGAAAGGGATTTGCAAGTAAAATCATAAACCGCATTGGCTTTTTGTGACGGAGTATAATCTTTCCAGGCCTTTGGTGCATATTGCTTTGCAGGATCTGCCCAGAAATCAGAATACTGAAAGTCCACCAGCAGTTTCATCCCATGAGCTTTGGCACGCTGTCCGATTGCAACCGCTTTTGAAATGTCATTATTTCCGCCACCGTAGCCTTTTTGGGTTTTTGTATCATATGGATCATTCCACACGCGTACTCGTATATAGTTAACACCTGCAGCCTCTAAAATATCAAAAATATCTCCCTGTTCCCCATTGGAATAATAAAATTTCTTTCCTGATTGTTCAAATGCTAAAATACTCGAAATATCCACTCCTCTGATAAATTTTTCTGTAATTCCCATATCCTTTTGTGCCGCTTTTACATCGTAACTGGTTATAGGTAAAGCTCCGGACAAGCTTACGGCCAAAGTTAAAGTAACCGCAAGGCAGCCCCATTTTTTTCTATTCATATATTACCCTCCCTTTTACGTGCGCATTTTTGTTTAATTTGCGCAACTAATTTGCGCTATACTGTTATTTTATGGCTGTTTTATTCTATTGTAAATAGATAATTATAAACAAATTTAGTAATTATATATTATGCACATTTTCAATTATAAAAAAAGGTTGCGCAATATGCTGGCTATTGCGCAACCTTTTTACCAAATGGTTTCCTGGATCTTACATTCAACCCAGTTCTTTTCCATGAATCACATTGGATACAGTAGTGGTACTGACTCCTGCGTATCATGATTATTTCTTCATTTTTTATGCTAATGGCACTACTCTTTTCTGTGACTTTGAAACTTTCCTGAAATAGATGACTTTTGCAAAACATGACCTTCCATACACCTTAATAAATCACCTTTCCTGCTTTGAGACGGCATAGTAAGCCTGCAATCCAATACATAAACGGTAAAAGTATAGGTATGAATCGATTTAAACGGAGGTTTGGGACCCTTATAGCGATGTCTTCCATAAGCAATTCCCTGCATTGCATTAGGTAAATTTAAAACATTTTTTCCACGAGAAATTCCGGCTGGTATTATTTCCTGAACCGGAACATTCCATAATACCCAATGATTATAACCCGGAATAATCGGATGAGAATCATCATCCATTGTAATAGCTAAAGATTCTGCCTTTTCGAAAATGCCATGAATCCTGAGTTCAGGAGATATGTCCTTTCCTCTTGCTGAATATTCCTTTGGTATCCAGCCGCCTTCTTTAAAAGAAGGACTGGTTATTCTTAATTCCTGCATTTTGATTTCCTTTCGATCTTAAATTCACTCTTTCCATATAAAACCATGTTTAACTACATACTAGCATATATCTTTAAACATTTATACTAAAATTATAATAGATGCAGCCTGCCATGCTCAACCCATGCATCTTACAAGTAACAAGTTAAGTATTAAACAGATGAAATCCTTATGTCCCTATAGCATATATTTTAACATAAACTGCTTATGGAACAGGCATGGGGGCATTTTCATGAAAAAAATACTGGATAATACGTATTATGACTTTATAATAAATAATAATATTATTTCAAAATATGATACCGGAGATAATATTACTATGCTGAATGAATGGCACTCTGTTCTGCATATTAAAAAAATTAATAAAGAACCCTGTGACCTGGGTCTGTATCCTTATCATTTCTTTCCATCTGTTTATACACTTACAGCTAAAATCAATGCCGGAAAAACTTACAATTATAGCTTCCGGCAAAATCCGATTTCAGACTTCAACGGTCTGGGGGTTATCATTGGGATAATCGATACCGGAGTCGATTATCAGCATCCTGCATTCGTGAATCCTGACGGTACCACACGCATTCTTTCCATTTGGGACCAGACCAGTCAGAACGGCAAGCCTCCAAAAGGTTTTTCATTTGGTTCAGAATACAGTAAAAATCATATCAATGCTGCATTGATATCACCAGATCCTTTAGCCCTCGTTCCAACAGTAGACACCAGTGGACACGGAACTGCCATTGCCAGTATTATCTCCGGTTCTCCCAACGCAGATCATTCTTTTACAGGAATAGCTCCACAAACCAAGCTGGCTGTCGTAAAGTTAAAAGAAGCAAAACATAATCTTAAAAAGATTTTTTTTATTCCGGAAGATACTTTGTGCTACCAGGAATCAGACATCATACTTGGAATCCGGTATCTGCTCTCCGTATCCGAAAAATTAAAACGCCCTCTTGTTATATGCCTGGCTCTTGGAAGCAGTCAGGGAAGCCATGACGGACAAAGTCCAATCAGCTCATACCTAGATTATCTTGTACATCTGCCAGGAATTGATGTTATAGCTGCCGCTGGAAATGAAGGAAATAACTACAGGCACTATTTTTACAATTCCGCTGCCACTTCTTACTGCAGCGACATTTACTTAAAGACAGGGGGCAACGATAAAATGCTGTCTATGGAAATCTGGCCAGCCCTTCCCGGAAAATTATCCATTGAGTTTACTGCTCCCAACCAGGAATTCATTGGAAGTGTTTATCCTTCGATGAAAGGCTGCCAGAAATTCAGTCTAGCCTGCAATAAGACAACCGTTTGGATTAATAATGTTATTCTTCATGGAGCCATTGGAAATCAGCTTATTATCGTACGTTTTGATAATCCGATTCCAGGAATCTGGCATTTTCGGGTTAAAAACATAAACCAAGAGCCTTTTTCGTTCCATTCCTGGCTGCCTTCCGGGAACTTGATTTCAAATGAGACATACTTCTTCCAACCAGCCCCGGATACTACCATAACAAGTCCGGGTAATACCAGATTTCCGCTTACCGTTACCGCCTATAATCAGCTTGAATTAAGCATTCTGGAGGAATCTGGCAGAGGATATACAAGACAGTTCCAGATCAATCCGGATGCAGCCGCGCCAGGTTATCAGATTCCCTGTGCAGTTCCCGGAAACCAATATGGCATTATTACCGGTACCGGAGCAGCAGCCGCCTATGCAGCAGCATCTGCCGCCATGGTCATGGAATGGGGATTCTGCAAAGGAAATCATACTGGCGTAACCGGAAATCAGGTCAACCGTATAATAAAAAATACAGCCCAGAGAAACAGTATATGTATTTATCCAAATAACATATGGGGGTATGGCCTGTTGGATGTATGCACGCTGTCCGAACATCTATCCACTTTAAGACTGCAAACCCCTTAATATATGTACTCCAAAGACCAGTCTTTTTCTGCAAAAACAGAGCGATTGGGTACTATTTATTGTTTGCCCAATCGCTCTGTCTTATGTTGGCGGAAACTTTATTACTTATTTTCCTTTGGCTTTTTTGAACGCATCCAGGTCCTTCTGGAACGATTGTTTTACTGTATCATAACCGGCTTCCTTGATTTTCTTCCTCATTTCATCAATCGCCGCATGTGGGTCATCATATTTCCCATAGGCCAGCTGCGGGATATACTCAGAGAGAACGCTGGCTATTGCAGCCTGCTCTGCCTCAACTGCATTTTTGTCCAGAATCAGATTCTCGAAGTCATACGTGTAGGCTGTTTTATTAAGTCCATCTATCATATCATTTGTACCGCTCCAGTTATAGCTGTTCACCAATTCCAGATCATCATTGCGTCCGCACCAGTAGTTTGCATCTAATTTGTCAGTGCTTTGATCCCAGCCTTCCGGATAAGCTAATTGTTTATCTTCTGTTACGATATAGTCCGTACCTTCGATTCCATAGTTGATATACCGATAACATTGTTCATCATTGCGAAGCAGATCATACACCATCAGGGTACGCTCCGGATGCCTGGAATTGACACTGATGGCGGCAGCCCCGTGGGTTTTAAGCGGCTTTGAGATATTGTTATTTTCCTGTCCCCATGCATACATTTTCACATCAGACCCCGGCTGTTTAATATCCATGCTTGGTTTTACCTGGGAATAAAAAGTCTGGCTATGATGCTGGTCAGCTCCGCTGGTACCCGCATATAATTCTTCTCTGGAATCTCCGTCAAAATTCAGAACATCTTCCCTCCATACCCCGATTTTATTCCACTCTTTCATCAGGTCTGCAGCTGCATAGACCGTATCGTCTTCCATATATGGCGAGAATATGGTATATGGATCAGAAGCAGAGGTAAACCAGAATTCAAAATTCCCCGCATTGCAGCCGACCATCACACGATTGTCCGTATTGGACTGAATGTATGCCCCCAGAAGACCTGCTGCATTATTTTTGCCCGGGACATCCCAGGGAACTACACCATCTTTATTCTCCTTTACATATTTAAAATAGGTTGTCATATCCATGAATTTACTGATGGTTCCATTAGGAATTCCTGCCTCCATTGCCCAATCCCCCCGATAGAACATCCCATGGTTCGTATACTGGGTATAATGATCCTCTGGTATAAAATATATCTCATCATTATATTTGCAGATATCCCAGTCACCGGAAGCATTAACCTGCTCCCATGTTTTGGGAGCAAAGGTTTTTAACATATCTTCTGACAATGAAAGGAATGCGCCCTTCTGGGTATTCTCCCACGCATACAGCCAGTCCGTACCAGTGGTTATGATATCCAGGGAACGATCCCCGCTCAGCAGCTGTACATTATACTGCGTCTGCCAGTCTGCCCATTCAACATATGTAAGCTTCAGTTCTGCATTCACCTTCTCCGTAAGAACCTTGTTCAGTTCCTTTAGCATAGCCTCACACCGGCCATTGGTAGGCTTATTTCCAAGTACCAGCATTGTTATTACTTCATGGCTGGAAGTATCAATGCTTCCATCTTCTTTCAATGCTGTTACATTTTTCGCACTGCTTTTTCCCCCACAGCCTGCAAGGCTTCCTGCTATAACCACAGACAGAATAACAGTTAAAGCAGCTTTTCCAAAATTAACCTTTCTCATTTTAATCCTCCTTTTCTTTCTATTGTTATACAGATATTTCTATGTAAATATCATTCCGGCATCCAGGTCATCCTTTTACGGCACCTATTGTAATACCGGATATAAAGTATTTCTGTACAAACGGATACAAAAATACAATGGGACCGGTGGCAACCACAGCCGTCGCCATCTTAAGGGTGTTTGACGGAAGTGCTGTTATGGATACGTTAGCTCCTGCTACAGAGCCTTTGAGTGCATTGGCTGTATTGATAATGTTGTACAGGTAATACTGTAACGGTTTATAGGCTACGGAGGACCCAAGATATAAGGATGACTGATACCATTCATTCCAATATCCAAGTGCCAGAAAAAGTCCTATGGTAGCCAGTGCCGGTTTCAGCATGGGAAAAATCAGCTTAATAAAGATGGTAAAATCACCTGCACCGTCTATTTTTCCTGATTCGGTTATTTCATATGGTACTGATTTAGTGAAATTTTTCATAAGAATGATCAGCCATGGAGTCATTAAGAGCTGCAGAAAAACAGCAAGGTAGCTTCCTTTCAAATGCAGATATCTTGATACCCATATATAGGTAGGTGCCATTCCTGCCGAAAATAATGTTGTAAAATAAATAAAAAAGGACAATGTATTGCGAAAGAAAAAATCTGGTCTCTGCAACGCATATCCGGTCATGGCTATAATAAACAACCCCAGCAGCGTGCCGGCCACAGCCATGATTATTGTCACGCAGTAAGAGCCGAGAATCATCTTCGGATAACGAAATACCCATTTATACGCAGTCAATGTCAGCCCCTTGGGAATCAAACCAAACCCTTCTCTGCTAATAACACTTTCTGTGCTGAATGAAGCTGAGATAATCAAAAGAAAGGGAAGTATGCATGCAATCGTAAACAAAATCACGCATACATAGGAGAATCCCTTTAATACCAATGTACTTCTGTTAATTTTTATTTTCTGCCCGGCCATTCTTCCCACCTCCTAGAACAACGCATAATCCGGATCAATCTGTTTCACGACCCAGTTACTGAACATGACCAGTCCGAATCCAAAGACAGACTGATAAAGCCCGACTGCAGACGAAGTAGAAAAATTATTCTGAGACATCATCATCCGATACACTGCAGTTTCTATGATATCTGTTGTCGCAAACAGCTGGGAATTGGTACCGACAAGATTCCAAAACAGGCCAAAGTTTCCTTTCATGATACCGCCAAGAGCGAATAATAACAGAATAATAAGTGTTGGTTTCAGGCTCGGCAGTATGATATAGCGGATTCTCTGCCAGCTTGTAGCCCCATCCACTTCTGCTGCCTCCACAATACTGGAATCAATTCCGCAGATGGAAGCAAAATAAACAACAGAACCATACCCTGTCTGCTGCCACATCTGACAGAAAACAATGATAAACGGCCACAGACCTGCCATGCTGTAAATCTTGACCGGATCACCTCCTGTCTGCCTGATTAGAGTATTCAAGGCTCCTGTATCATAATTTAAAATATTAAACATAATAGCTCCGATCAATACGGTGGAGATAAAATAAGGCAGGAACATGATCGTCTGGGATAATTTTTTAAACCATCTGTTTTGAATTTCATTCAGCATAATAGCCAGTGTGATCTGAAGTACATTTCCAAGAATAATGAAGACAAGATTATAAAGAATTGTATTTTTCGTCAATAACCATAATTGTCCGGATTTTATTAGGAATTCAAAATTTTTCAAACCCACAAAGGGACTTGCAAAAATTCCGTCTCTAAAATTATAGTTCGTAAATGCTATGTAAACACCTGGCAGCGGACAGTAGTTAAAAACAACAAAAAATATAACCGCCGGAAAGCACATGATGAGCAGAGTCCTGTTCTTTTTTACCATTTTTCCAAACATTTTAAAGGTATCGCAGGCATCTGCACCTCTTAAAATATGAACCATATCTATATCCTCCTTTTTTCACCTTCTAATTCTAATTATATGCCTGGCTAGTCTTTTAAATTCGTCTGCTCGTCTCTCACGATCTTTACCTGATATCAGGTATCCGTTTTGTGATATTTTACCAAAGTAACCGGAAGACCAAAAGCCGCAGCCGGATCTCCTGTGCTGACCAGACCATGTGGGAAAATATGTGAGGGAATTGTGATAAAAATCATTTTATTAAGTATACATAGATTGTATAATTAATTAAATTAATTAAAGGAGGTACGAATTATGCGATCATTATTAAAACCAAGGATGTTATTGCGAATGATATCTGTAATTTTGCTTGTAACCCTGGTAAACCCAATACCGGTACAGGCTGCATTTTGGAACCTTACCGGTGACGTGGGTTCTCACGATCCTACACTGATAAAAGAGGGAAATCTGTGGTGGTCACCTTACACTGGTAAGGGTTTGGCAATGAAATACTCCTCAGATGGCCTGGAATGGCACAATGGGGTGCAGATTTTTGCATCGGAACTGCCCTGGTGGAGGACTTATGCTCCCAATATGGGATCTAATGATGTATGGGCCCCGGATATCGAGTATTATAATGGAAGGTATTACATGTACTACTGCGTATCGGAATTCGGAAAGAATAACTCAGCTATCGGGCTTACCTCCTGCTCCAGTATTTTGTCTGGTGACTGGAGGGATGACGGCATGGTCATCTCCTCAAAATCCGGTTCCAATGCTTACAATGCCATTGATCCAAACATGGTAATCGACGCCAATGGAGTCCCATGGCTTGTATTTGGGTCCTGGTTTGACGGTCTGCATATTGTGAAGCTGGATACATCCACAATGAAACCGACCGGTACCATTTACTCAATTGCTTATAAATCAGGAGGCATCGAGGGCAGCAGCATGATTTACAAGGACGGATATTATTATCTCTTTGCCTCCATCGGTGTCTGCTGCCAGGGTGTAAACAGTACTTATAAGATCATCTATGGCCGTTCCACAAGCATTACCGGACCCTTTAAGGATAAGAACGGTACAAGCATGGCAGACGGAGGCGGCACCATCTTAGATTCCGGTAATTCCAGATGGAAAGGACCAGGCGGACAGGATGTATATAAGAACGGAAGTAACTATGTGATTGCACGCCATGCTTATGATGCAAACAATAATGGAAATCCCACTTTATTGATCAGCGACCTGTATTTCAATAATGGATGGCCTTCCTATTAATTAACTGGATTAGAAATTATCACCTATTCAATTCCTCGTGATCCAGGAGATACTTATACCTGTTCGTCCCATAAAAATATGCTCCGCTTTTATAGCAGACAGTTTTTAATTAAACTGTCTGTTACAAAGGGAGCATATATTAAAGTGCAAAAATTATGCTACACGCTTCCACATATAACTTGTGGTATATGGCTGAAAAAGACCAAATGCCACTCCATTTCCACATACCCCCGTATTACCGGACATGATTATATTATCAAAATACAATGCTGTTGAAGCCGATGCTCCATGGCCATGAGCACCTGCCCATTCCGTATTACCGCTAATAGAATGTCCATGCCAATCATCTATGTATGATATATCATTTAAAGTTGATAATTGTGTTCCGCCTCCGTATCTTCCATGCTCTGCACTTGGCCCACAACTAAATATGCCGCTTGCGAGTAATCCTCCTTTTGACTCTGTTATCATATTACCTAATTTTCCTTTTAGATTGTATGTACCTGTAACAAGCGTCCCCGCTAAATGATTATGATTGCCGTCAGCTGCAACACTAACATTTGTACTTGCCGTTCCGCTTGGTTTGCCTGTCCAATTAAAACTATGCGTATGAGAAGCCATATGCTTTGCTTCTAATGTCATTGTTTCACTTCCACCTGTTTTCTCGGACTCATTATATTTTTGATTGTTAATATCAACTCCCATTAAAGTTCTTCCTGCGGCAAATCGTTCCCATGTTCCTCCTAAAAATTCTGCTGGTGATACATTATTAACACTCATGTAGATGGAGCCTATAGGATAGATCTTATCAATCAATGCACTTAGGTTTACACTTGCTGTTCCGTCTGCCATTTGTAATCCGGTACCAATTTTAATATGACCGAATGTAGTCTCTGACGCAATCTTATCAATATGATCCTTTATTACAGTAATTGATTTTTTTATCTTTCCCCACATCGTACTATTCGAATCAGTACTATCGATTTGTGATAATTCATCCGGTTCGATGATCTCTGCAATTTTACCTGCATTTACATGCACATCCGTATCGTTCAAATGATCGTCTAAAATTGTAGCATTATTATTAAACGGTTCTATATTATAAATATCTTCACTCGTTGGTTTTTGTACTCCATTTTCTGTTATCTGCATAATTTCCTCCTATTGTTTAATAAAATTGATATTATATCTTTTTAATTATATTTTGATGTAAACTTTCTGAACTAACCGGCTTGTTTTTAGCTTACTCTATATAAAATGATTTTTATATTAAATTTGTAAACCTATTTTCAAAATTTAGTTTAATCAGTCTCCGTGATATTTAGTATTGCGGGCCTCCATCTCTGTGCCCGCCTTTCTATATCAGAAATCTCCCCGGTCCCCGAACCGTTTTCGTTCCGAATACCAGCTCATTCTCTTCCGTGGCTGAGACAGTCACAGTTCCAGTTAAATGAGTTACAGCATTTCTCTCAAAATTGCATTTATTTTGATATTTGTCACATTTTAAGCATAAATTTATCGGTTTAGAGGGAATTATGTATTCAAAATATTTTATGAATTTTAAAAATTGACTGGTAAATTTTTCATATAGATGTATGATATATATAGTATCATACAGTCCGGTTCCCAAACAAACCGAACAATAAATTCCCTATTCTGGAAAATCCAATCGATAAATTCATCAGGAAAACACATCAGATAAATTCACAGATTACATCATACCACAGCTTTCAGCCATAAGTCCTGCCAGGTTTATATATCAACAGATGATAAACAGGTTTTATTTGTATGCAATGAAATACCACATATACCAAGGAGTCCGGCAGCGGCTTACTGATAATCTTTAAAAGCCTTGAAAGGAGGAGGAGATCGTTCATATTTTGAAGAGAGAAGAAAGGTGGTGAGATTAAAATTCTCATGTTAATGTTAATAATAGTTTAAAAGAAAGGAGCATATTTATGAATAACAATTATTTTAATGTACAGATCGGCTCAAACGGTGAAATCTCAACCCTGAAATTAACAGGAGATACATATCCCACGAATTATGTTCTGAATTCGTCCAATGCTTCAAACCTTAACACCAGCGATCACCAATGGTTCGGAGAGCTCATGTTCAAGTACAGGCTTGGAACAGGCTCATGGATTACTGCACTTACGCAATCTTCAAGCGACGTCAGGACACAGAACCAAAACAGCAGCACAGTAACCGTGACTTATCAGAACTCAGCGAATACAAATGGCATTAAAAACTTCAAGGTCGTTGAAACCTATTCCCTGGTTAATGATTACCTGCAATGGTCGATCCAATTAACCAATACAAGCTCTCAAACACTTGAAATCGGAGATCTGGGAATGCCTCTGCCGTTTAATGAAATATGGCCGGGAGGAACCGTATATGAAGAAAGAGTTCTGTATCATGCGAATATTGCAGACAGTAATTCTTACGTATATGTTACAAGACCCAGCGGAGTAGGTCCTCTTCTGCTGATGGTTCCCGATACATCGACCGGAGCTGGCTGGGAGTACAGGGACAGATGGGTAAACTACGAGCATAATAGGAGTTCCTGGACCGCAAATGACAAATGGCCGGATGGACTGCAGGTGTACTATATCCATTCAAATGTAATAAAAAATACAAACAGGGGCTACTTATCGAATACCAGCCTGATTCTTGCACCGAATCAATCAAAAACTTACACCTTTAAACTCTTCAAGGCTGCAGACCAGAATGCCATGAAGGAAAAGTTATATACCGAAGGACTCATTGATGTCAACGTTGTACCGGGTATGATCGTGCCAGCAAATCAAATAGCAAAATTTGACCTTCATACATCAAAAAATATAAATTCCATAACCGCCCAGTATCCCGGAGAAACTTCAATAACCTCTCTGGGTACGTCACATACGGACCACAAGATTTATTCCCTTAAGATGAACCATCTTGGTCAAAACAATATTACAATCGATTACGGCTCCGGAGAAAAAACGGTACTGCAGTTCTATGCAATCGAACCGATTGATACCGCACTTCAAAGACATGCTTCCTTTATGGTTAACAAAACCCAATGGGGCCAAACTGGTGATATCCGGGCCTATGTATTCGACGATTGGATGATGGATACGAAATCCAAGAGAAATAACTTCAGCGGTTATATGGGCTGGGGAGATGACTGGGGTCTGTCCCATGCCCAGTTCCTGGCTGAAAAAAATACCCAAGCCCCCAATAAAGAGGAGATAACTGCCATTGATAATTATCTTGAATACTGTGTATGGAATCATGTAATGGTAACGTCTTCCTATCAGGTCCATGACTGGTTAAACGAACCTCATTATAACGATGACCTGTATCGTGCCTTTGCATATCCCCATGTAGCAAATACCTTTTTTGGCATGTATAAGATCGTACGTTTTTATCCTTCATTCATAGCTTATAAAAATTCGGCCACTACCTATCTGCTCAGAGCATATAACGTTATGCACAATGGCATGGAAATGAGCACCGGAACCGGACTCATGGGCGAGTCTTCCGTTCCGGAAATCATTGCAGCTTTAAAAAAGGAAGGCTATCACAACGAAGCAAATACGCTTACCAATGATTGTTCCAATAAGTACAACGACTACAGCCGCCAGGCATACCCATATGGTTCCGAATACATTTACGATAATACCGGTGAAGAATCCGGGTATATGGTTGCAAAAATGAATAATAACAGAACCATGATGAGCAAAATTAATGCAAAAACAAGGGCAAGCCGCGGAAGCCAGCCTCTATGGTACTACTACGCCGATCCGACCACCATATGCGGCTCCGGCTGGTGGCAATTCCAATACTCCACTTCTCTGATCGGCTATTGTATGGATGACTGGACCAGATATTATTCATCTGCCCCAGAAGAAGACGAGCGGATGGCCTATGCCGCAAAAATAGCGAATCTTAACTGTATTAACTCCGGACAGATTGATTCTGACCCGGAAAATATCGGAACAGTCGCCTGGACCTATCAGGCCTCCAAAGGCAATTATTATGAAGGATCTGCGGATGGCGGATCACTCCATAATGGCTGGAGACAGATGTCCGGAGAAGCTGATCTGGGACTATGGGGCGCCATAAGAATCCTCAGTGCGGATGTATCCGTCGACCCGATCTTCGGTCTTTACGGATATGGATGCGACGCTGTTAAAAACGGCGGAAACTATGTCATTACCCCAAAAGACGGCATAAGCAAAAAACTTAATCTGATCACGGAAAAGCTCTACATGGAAATGGACAGAGATCAATATACCTCAGCAACTGTGGCAGCCGCGAAAAATTATATGGAACTGACACTTAAAAACCAGTATACAAACGCAGCACACACGACAGCTCTTTCTTTATACGGTCTTGAGCCGGGAACCTATCAGGTACTTGTCAACAATACCGTGGTATCCGGATTTACAGCCGCAGCAAATGTAAAAACGACAATCAATCTGGGCATTGGCACTCATGATACCTACAATATCAAGATAACTAAGGGAGGTTCCCTTCCAGAGGTTATAGCGAGTTATTCCTTCGATAATACAGCAGAAGATTCATCCGGAAATAACCAGACGGCTGTATTAAACGGGACAGTTTCCTATGCAGAAGGAGTGACCGGTCAGGCACTGATGCTTGATGGTTCAAGCGGATATGCAAGCCTGCCCGAAGGCATTGTAAGCACTTTAAACGACTTCACGATTTCCGCCTGGATAAATGCCAAGTCAGCAGACACCTGGACAAGAGTCTTCGATTTCGGTACCGGTACGGATAAATATATGTTCCTGACGTTGAATGCCGGTTCTTCTCCAAGATTTGCCATCACCACAGACGGAAACGGTCACGAACAGATCATAGACGGAACTTCTGCCTTTCCGACAGGAACATGGCACCATGTTGCCGTAACACTATCAGGAACTACCGGTACACTGTATATTGACGGATCTCCAGCAGCAAGCAATACAAATATGACTTTAACGCCAGCCAGTCTTGGCAGCACAAACCAGAATTACATTGGGAAATCCCAATGGCCCGATCCATATTTGAATGGTTTGGTTGACGACTTCCGGATTTACAGCAGAGCACTAAGACCTTCAGAACTTAAAATTCATTCACTCTACAAGGACGATTCCAAACCAGCGGTAACAACGCCTCCAAACTGGATTAACTCGTTTTACAAAAAATGTGTTATGATAAACGGAATTCCCATCTGTACAACTTCGGCTGTCCCGGATCAGGCATTACTCAAAGCCCATGATGTACTGGATGCCCAGTTGAAGAAAATTAAGACGGATAAACCAGCTGTCCTGCAACAAATGTTAGACCACCATGTGTATGTCATAATCATCGGTTTAAATGAAACCAATAACATGCATCCATCGTGGTCCGATTATAACGATCCTTCATGGCCAAGGAGAGGCGGCGGCGGTAATCCGACAACCATACTGGAGGAGGACTGCATCGTTCCTTCCAATGATACCTGGCGTCAGAACTTCTGCGGACTTGTCCATGAATTTGCTCATACCATTCTGACATACGGAATCGGAGATGCAAGCCTTGCCGGAGCCGACACAGCTACTTACAATGCCATCGTCACTGCCTACAATCATGCGATAGCTGCAAATAAATATACAGAATCGGACTATGACCGCAGCAATTATCACGAATATTTCACAGGTCAATCCTGCAGGTGGTTCAACGCCAACCCGACAGATCTGAATGTACCGAATGCATCGGGCAAAACGGACCGTGAGCAGCTTAGAGAATACGACCCTGAGATATATAACATCCTCTCAACACTTTATGGCGATTACAAACTGCCAAAGCCCTGGAATTAAAGATACAATCTAGTAGATTTTTATATCTTAAGAAAGACCGCCAGCCTGCGGTCTTTCTTAATTCTCTTCCTGTAAAAATCCCAAAATCTATAACCCATAAATCAATTACCCTATTTGATAAATTTAAGTAGTTGGATAACGTTTTCCCTGTCCAGAATGTTACCCCAGGCAGCAACAGCAATTTATTTATTATAATAGAATACCTTTGGTTCACAATCATCTTTGTTATAATACACGATACACTCACGGTCCCGGTCCAGTTCAAAATCAATACAGTTGCGAAAAGCAGAAAAGCGATTGTCAGAATTCACATAATCCCCGGCCATTAAGCCATTCACATCACCGTACCCTGAACGATTAATGTTAAATCCACCGATTTCTTCTCTTTCTTCCCTGCTCATTCCAAAATACAATAAACCTTTTCCATCACTGCCTTTAGATCCCACCTCATAAGTGGTATCCATAAAATAGTCTTTATCATCCAGATGGACGATATTCCATTTATGGCCGCCACTTTTCCGGCTGAATCCATCATTGGTTATTGCATCTACTCCGGCTTGTAACAGCAGGTGACAGTAAGCGCCTGAAAAACTGGTGCATACTCCTGTCCCCTCCATCAGTGCATGATATGAGCTTCTGTCTTCCACATTTATATCATATTTCATCCGACTGTTAAATTCATTATATATAGCTATGGTTTTTTCAAAATCACTATCACCTTTTTGCAGACAGTGCATATAAGTGGCTACCTGATTTTCAAATTCTTTTATTTTTCTGTCATGCTCTTTCCTGTTATCGGATTCATAGTACCAATGTATCGTATTTGACTCTTCATCGTATATACTTTTATCATCATCAAAATAAGCATCCGTTTGAAACATTATAAAATTACTATGTGTAAGAAATCCGGCTTCGTAGGAATATTCTTCTTTGGGGCAAGGGCAGCTTGTTTCATAATTTATATATGCATTTACGAAATTTCTATAAAATTCAACGTATTCATTCCCATACTTAATTAGAAAATCTTTAGATAATACATAAGGATTATATTCAAAATCGTAATTTGTATCCTGAACCTTCTCTGCTTCACCTTTCATTATATCTGATGCAGTTGCTTTTTTATCTGATTCTGATATAGTTTCTTCTTTTATTTGCTCATCAATATGTTTGGAAGAATTTTTGTTTTCTTCTGCTATTTGGTTGCACCCGTTTAATGTGATTCCCCAGCAAATCATTGTTAATAGTAAAATTATTTTTTTCATAATTAATCCATAGAATTTAGAAAAATATCATTTAAATTTTTCCATTCACGCTTTCTGTCATCTGAAGCACCTTCCACATAGGCCTTTTGTCTCTTTATCTCACTGATAATAAAATTCCGGATAACAGGAATCTGCACACCCTTTTCTCTTTCATTGCTCCTTTTTTTAATTTCCAGCAACCCGTCAATTTCATTACGCAGTTCTGCCGGCATATCCATTTTCATAAGATCATCAAATAATACTGGCGGCGGGCATTGGTATTCCTGTATGTATTTTCCTGCAAACAGCGGCCTTAAAGCATAAAAATACTTTTTATATTTTACCGCCTCCTCTTGTAAATACTGGCTATACGTACTATTAGCAGTTCCATAATAATGATAAGCTGCCGCTTTCACAGAGAAGTAGGTTTTTGCCTCAACATATATCTGTTTCCATAATTCTGTCGTCTTATATACAATCGGAGAATTACTCCATTCAAATAACGTCGCATTCCCCCGGTAAAATTGTTTCAATACCTTCTTCAAATCCCAGCCATTGATATCTAATACTTCATCAAGCTGCCATTCAATAACATCCCTTGATTCATTAAGCTTAAGATAATCTTCTTTTCTTCTGACATAAATAAATCGGACATCATAATCACTATCCGGCGAAGCAAATCCCCACGCACGGCTTCCTGATTCCACCGCATGCAGCACCTTTACATTTTCATTTTCTTCAATTTCCAGCAATTTTTGTTCAATCTCTTTTGTAATTTTACACATTAATAATCACCCTCTATTACTTTTTTGTTAATATGCTCGACAAACGCCTCTACTTTTACCATATCCGGATTATCTGGCAAAACACTTACTTGAACCGCTTTTTTAAGCCGTTCCTCATAATCTGCAAGTATATCATAAAATTCCCTGTCAAATGTTTTATCCTCGCGTTGGAAACTTCCATTCCTTATCTTCATAAGCAAATCCAGGTCATTACTCCGTTTTGTATTAATCTCACCTTTTTCCAGGATATCTATCGCCATCATAAACAATCGGATTAAATGCATGGCGTGCTTGTTCAAATGATTATCATCTTTTTTCTTATTACGTTTCCCTATCTTATCATAATCTCTCACAACGTTATGCATGACAGACCACATGTTTTCATAATCACGAAGCGGTAAATGCTTATAGACTGCATCCACAAATATTTCCGTATCGAATTCCTGGTTTTCAGCCTTATCTATGTAAAGATTTATGCTTCCTCTGTCGAAACTGGCATAACGTCTTTGAAAGTCATCCAATGCATTTTTAACCGAATTTAAAACATGGGTCTCCTTTTCTGACTGCGGCATGGCATCCCTTGCTATTGCATTTTGAAGGCGTCTCAGCTGTGCACTGGCATATCCTCCAAAGGATTTAGCTGCCCTTTTGGAGAGAAAAATCCCCTTATTATCAAGAAGTTCCTGACCCAATTTGGTCTTTATCAGATACTGTTCTTCATCCAGTCCAAGGATCTCGCAAGTATTGGGATTACACTCAAGCAGCAGCTTTACGATCTTATTAAATGCATAAATCACTGTATCTGTTTTTCCATCCTCATACTGTTCAAATTCAGTTAAACCAATAAGGTCAGATGGCATATTCAAGGTGATACCCCGAAAATCAATATCACTATTCTCAATATTTGTACCGTACGCATAACTTCCGCCCAAGCCAAGAAGGATAATTCTTTTCCCTAACCTTTCATGTTCTCTAAGAAAATTGTATTCACCCGATTTCATAAGTTTTTTAAAATCTTTCATTTTCTCTCCCACTGTTGTTATTCTTAACCAACTTGTCATATCTTTTCGAACATTTTCCATTATCATAAAATAGTCATTAGTTTTCTTATTCAATAAAAGAAAAAGCATTTATAACTATTTGTATCAAAATCACAGTCAGGAACATCCAATTCAAAATAATAAACATACTGCCGGCACTATGTAAATTGAAAAAAACATTATTTCTATATTCCATCTTATATAACCCTAAACCAAGTTTATTAACCGGGATTTCTCTGACAGCAAACAGGTCATCTTTATTGTAGCTTGGATCAATTTTCTCAAATATTTCTTTTGTTCGCCGACATAGTGTATCAATAATTACTTTGCTGTAATATTTTACATCCAATAATTATTCCTGATTATAACATTAGAGGTAATTTTTTACAATAGCAGGAAACAGACTGTTATCTTCTTGCGCTCCTTATTCCCCGTATCCTCAGGTGATGTATTGCCTGTTCCCTTCCAGGCATCTGGACTTGATTTATGATGACATTAAAGAAGCTTTTAACTGGTAAAGTCTTTTGCTGACACGGTCTGAATTAAACAGATATCTTTATAATTAAAAATATGGTTTTCACCGTTTTATATACTTACCGGTGAAAACCAATACTTTTTTGTAATTTTTCTCAATCAGCAAATGCCTTTATGAATAACACCGCCACAGCAGCCCCTGGGTCCTTCAAGGGTACGGGAGGCCTCTCCTCTGGTTGCCGCCCTTCCAAGAACAGCTATCATATCTGCCGTATGTTCCGCTGCCCCTGCAGCTTGCCCGAAAGTTGCTTCCAGAGGAATACCAGCTTCTAGCATTCTTAAGCGCTTCCGCTCCTGGATGAAAGGCATCTAAAAAAGTCTTTTCTCCGACTTTAGCCTTGCCCAGATCAACAACACCTTCTTCATAAGCTTCAAACAGGCGGGCAACAACACCATTTAATAATAACATCTTCCCTTTTAAAGTCTTCCCGGCACACATCAGTCCTGCTGCCATCAATGTCCCCATATTAGAAGGGACTTTGCTGTCTTCAGCATAGAAAGATAAACGGCCATCTCAGTCCGGGATCAAAGATTTCATTCTTTCCTGCTTCCCCACAGGCACGTATTGTTATCTCCTATTGCAGTAAATGTCATCACCTGTTCCGGTTCTGCTTTTTCATCATACTGTTTAAAGAATACACCCCTATATTCCACATCATCTATACAGATCGTAATGTAATCAAACAGATTACCTTGAGATTTTTTCCAGGTTCCCTCTTTGTCGCCTTCCACCCTGCCATTGGGTTTAAGAGTAATTGTTTCCATTTGTACCATATCGGAAGTTGTTTTCAAACCGTGATTGCAGAGCTCATATTCGCCCCATACATCTTTATCTGCGTAATGGCTGATTGCCTCATTCCTGTTTTCGTATACCGCAGTCACAGGCCAGCCATCCTCATTTAAGAATTGCTGATGAACCCGTACTTCATGGTATTGCGTACCATTATCAAATCTTTGATGGTAAATCAGATAGTGCAGTCCGTCATCATCGATCAATGCCGAATTATGTCCTGCCGACTTATATCCCCAATTGCTTCCGTTGAATTTATAATTTCCCATTAGTTTAATGCCGTACAGCTCATTATTCTCATGATTATCCGCAGCATTCCTGCAAGCCGCATCCAGATAAGGACCTGTAATATTCTCTGACCGGAACATGCGCATGTTGTAGCCACCGTCAGCCGTCAGGCCGCCATACGTTTCATATAAATAATAATATCCTGTTTCCTTATCATAAGTTATAAACGGTCCTTCCCCGGACTGATGGTTTCCGCCTGCCAAATGAACTCCAAAATAACGGTCCACATAATTGCCGCTTACTTCATCTGTATAATCCGTTCCAGGGTATTTTACTTCTCCTGTTTCTCTGTCCAGTTCTAACAAATAGATTCCTCCCGACCAGGAACCATAGACCATATAGAGCTTTTCACCCTCTGAATCAAACAATAAGGCCGGATCAATGGCATTGGGACAATAGTTATGATTCCATTCATCACCATTGAACCAGCGTTCGCTGATACCGCCTTTCAGTTTTCCGGAATCTGTCAGCTCTTTCAAATTGAGATAATCATTATCCCAACAGGTATTCCTTTTACTCTTTCCGTCGGGCTTCCCATTTTTCGTAAAACCAGAATAGACAACCGTATCCACATAAGTATACGGCCCTTCTATATCTTCAGAGACCCCATAACCAATACAGGACCGCCGCCATGTGGAAGAAGCACTGTAATAAATCATATACGCACCTTTTGTTCCATCTGCATTTTCATAATACGGATTCCATATTACACCCGGCGCCCATACCGCATAGTTTCCTCCTGAACAATCCCCGTCGTCATAGCCTGCCCATAAAAAGGATTCTGCCAGATTCTCTCTCACATTCCCAAAAATCCAGTTATCCGTAACATTGCTGTAATCACCGCCAAGGGAACTCCAATTGACCAGGTCCCTGGATTTTGCACCAGCTAAATGAGAACCAAAAATATAATATTCTCCATTATCTGCCTTGATTACAGACGGATCGTGTACCGAAACACGTTCCGGCGTTTTCATCGTCTCTCCTCCTTCCGAACGAAAAGAACAGCCTGCTCCTAACATCACCACCGTACTGAGCACTACAAAATATGCGATTGCATTCTTATTCTTTTTTTCTCTGCTCATATAATACCCCCTTTGACAGCACCGGTTATCAGACCTTCTATAAAATAACTATGAAAACACAAAAACAGTCCTGCCAGCATCCAGAAGCTCTTTCGGCAGCGAAGTCTTATATTGCCATATAAAATATAGTGGATTCACTATATTTTCTTATCTTTAAAATAAAATAACTTATCCTGTTCGTTCACTTCCCTGACAACCTTACACGGATTACCTACTGCAACCGAATTATCAGGAATATCCTTAGTCACAATGCTTCCTGCTCCTATCACTACATTATCCCCGATGGTAATTCCAGGGACAATGATAACGCCTGCTCCTAACCAGCAATTCCTGCCAATATGAACAGCCGCATTGTACTGATATCCCTGCTGTCTCAGCTCCGGCAGGATTGGATGTCCTGCTGTCGCAATTACTACATTGGGTCCCAACATAGTATAATCACCTATGTAGATATGTGTGTCATCCACCAATGTGACATTAAAATTAAAATAAATATTTTTTCCCAGATGCAGGTGTCTGCCGCCAAAATTTGAATGGAGGGGCGGCTCAATGTAACAATTTTCTCCAACCTCCGCAAACATCTCTTTCATCATTTTCACTCTTTTTTCAAATTCTGTCGGACGTGTCATGTTAAAATCATATAACCGGTCCAGACATTTCGTCTGTTCCTCCATAATTTCTTTATCTCCTGGTAAATATAACTCTTCATTGTGCATTTTTTCTTTCATATTCATTTTCATTCTCCTGATCGCTTCTTTTATTAAAATATTCGCAGTTTACCGCTCTGTCAAAACGTTTTCCAATTTTCCCATTCTGCCCTGTTTCCATTATAACATCTTCATCTTTCATTTTCATTATTCAAATCATAACTTTTCTCCATCAACATTTATAATTTACTCCAGACTTCAGCGCCTGCACCATCTGGTCCTTTCTTTCTATATTATAATTCCGGTTTCCTTTTTTGAACCTTGCACCTGTCTGCTTAAAATAAAACGGTACATCATACTCCACGCACTGTTCCATCGTTTCCAGAATCCAGGCAAAATCACAGGTCCTGGCATCCGGTCCGGACTCTCCTCCGCACACCACTTTTTCAATCAGTCCGCCAGCCAGATACTTGCGAATATCAATCCTCTCCAGAATGGGTTCCTGAATGATCATCCGGTGCCTGATCGGAAGCTTCAGCAGAATGGGAATCCTGTAATCTGCACGATTCTGGTTTTCGCAGGTACTGCCGATTGTAACATTCTCATATCCATCCTGCCAGTCCTTGGGAAGTTCTATCTGAAAACGATGTATCCTTTTTGTTATAATGACAAACTGTAAATCCTGCCGTTCCCGAATCATTCTCCAGGCTTCTGCCCTCCATGGATCGGCATCATCCAGAAAAAAATCCGAGGTCATACAGGCATAGACAGATTCTTTATCCGGCTGCAGCTTGTATTCGCCTTTCCGGTTGCGTTTCAAAGGCATATCAAAACTGGCTGTCTTGCTGACAATGCTGCTGTCTTTCCCAAATTCTGAATCTCTGCGGTATACATAGCAGTTTTTGCATCCGGGACTGATCTTCTTGCAGCCGTGCCATGGATTCCAGATTGCCATAGGAACACCTCCCCAAATATGATGTCATGCACAGTTCATTTCCAACTTCTCTTTCAGTATACAGAACGTTCGTTCTGTTTTCAATAGTGATTTTTATTTTTAAATTATTACAAAATAAAGGAGTTCCCTCCAAGAGAACTCCCTGATCCTGTTACTGACTTATCCATGTCCTGATGTTATTATAAATACCTTCTGCATCAAGACCATGTTTGTGAAGAAGTTCTTCTGCCAAAGCCGACTCTCCATACACATCCTGAACACCAATTCTGTGGACTGCTGCAAGATTTTGTTCTCCAGCCACTTCTGCCACCGCTCCGCCAAGACCGCCGATTACGGAATGTTCTTCTACCGTAATCAGTTTTCCGGTTTTTTTTGCAGCCTGCAGTATCAGCTCTTCATCCAATGGCTTAATGGTGTGAATATTGATCACTCTTGCACGAATGCCATCTTTTGCAAGCATTTCTGCTGCTTCTAAGGAGGCATGAACCATAAGTCCGGTAGCAATGATGGTAAGGTCGGTTCCTTCTTTTAAGGTAATTCCCTTTCCGATCTCAAATTTGTAATCCGCATTATCATTAATGACCGGTACTGCAACACGGCCAAATCTTAAATAAACCGGTCCATTATATTCATAGGCTGCCTTCACTGCTGCTTTTGCCTCCACATCATCGCATGGATTTAAGATCACCATTCCCGGAATGGTTCTCATTAATGCAAAATCTTCATTACACTGATGAGTTGCCCCATCCTGTCCTACAGAAATACCGCCATGGGTTGCTCCAATCTTTACATTCAGGTGCGGATATCCAATAGAGTTACGGATCTGCTCATAAGCACGTCCTGCCGCGAACATTGCAAAGGTAGCTGCAAACGGAACAATTCCTGTTGTGGAAAGTCCTGCTGCTACTCCCATCATGTTTGCTTCTGCTATACCACATTCGATATGTCTGTCCGGGAATGCATCTCTGAATATTGTAGATTTCGTCGCTCCGCCAAGATCACCTTCTAACACCATTAAATTCTCATGTTCTTTTCCAAGCTCAGCCAAAGCATTTCCATAGCTCATGCGGGTTGCTATTTTCTTTCCATCCGGCATATTGCTTCACCTTCCTCTTCCAATTCTTTCATGGCCTGTTCATACTGTTCTTTGTTTGGAGCTTTTCCATGCCATGCCACATTATTCTCCATGAAGGAAACACCTTTTCCTTTTACTGTTTTTGCAATAATAACAGTCGGACAGCCTTTTGTTTCTCTGGCTTCTTTAAAAGCAGCCCTTAAGGAATCAAAATCATGTCCGTCTGCATTAAGCACATGACATCCAAAAGCTTCAAATTTCTTATCAATCGGGGTTGGTCCAGCAATTTCATCAATTGGTCCGTCTAACTGTAATCCATTATTATCTACGATTATGCAAAGGTTATCCAGTTTTCGGAAGGAGGCGAACATGACTGCCTCCCATACCTGGCCTTCTTCAATTTCACCATCACCTACCATAGTATATACACGATAGTCTTTCCTATGTACCTTTGCGCCAAAAGCCATACCTGCTGCTGCTGAAATTCCCTGTCCTAAAGATCCGGAAGACATATCAATGCCCGGCGTCTTCTTCAAATCAGGATGTCCCTGTAAGATAGTTCCTAATTGGCGGTATGTTTTCAAAGCTTCCTTTGGAAAATATCCTTTTTCTGCCAAAACTGCATATAATCCAGGAACAGTATGTCCTTTGGATAATACGAAACGATCTCTTAAATCCATATTGGGGTTCTTAGGGTCTACGTTCATTTCATCGAAATATAAGCAGGTAAAAATATCTATTGCGGATAATGCTCCGCCCGGATGTCCAGAAGCTGCACCAAAAATTTCCATCAGAGTTTCTTTGCGGACTTCACCTGCCATCTTCTCTAATTCTGCTGTGGTCATTCTTCCTTTTCCTTCCTTTGAATTATGCATCTTCATCTAAAACTGTTGTTAATTTTTCTGTTAATTCTTGAATTGACATAATGTTGGACAAAAGAATTACTTTAGGAAAATTATGAGTAAAATTCTCAAGATCTCCACCAACAACGAACAGATCTGCTGCATTTGCAGATGCATCTGATAAAGAAGAATGCAATATTTCAATATCTGTTCTGCCTATGTTCTTTAAAACTTTTTCTACATTCAGGCGGATCATTAAGGATGAACCTAAACCCGAACCACAACAGCACATAATTTTTTTGATTCCCATTTTATAAATCTCCTTCTTTTTTCTTTACTGCAAAGTTGTAAATAATCGGCAGTAAGAACAGAATTACACATGCGATGAAGAGAACGTTCTTACTTGCAGATCCTGCAATGTTGCCTAATACAATACCGACACCGCAGAAGTCTGTATCTGAGAAAGTAGATCCTGCATAGTTCAATGCTCCCAAAACCGGCATGCAGAATACCGGTAAAAATGTGATCAGTAATCCGTGAAGGAAAGCACCAACGATACAGCCTTTTAATCCGCCTTCCGCATTAGCGAATACACCAGCGGTTGCTCCGCAGAAAAAATGAGGAACTACGCCAGGAAGGATTAATGGAACAAGTGCGGCGGCTGCGGCGGCATTGATGCCGAAAAGGATGGCCAAACCAGCAATCCCACCAGCGAAAGAGCAAAGGAATCCAATTAATACTGCGTTTGGAGCATAAGGGTACACCACCGGACAATCAATTGCCGGTTTTGCATCCGGAACCAGTTTATCAGCAATTCCCTTGAATGCAGGTACGATTTCCGCAAGGATCATGCGAACACCTGAAAGGATAATGTAAATGCCGCCAGCAAAGTTCATTCCTGAAACCAGTGCATAAGTAAGCCAGTTTGTATAACCACCGCTCACGAAATTCGTATTGATATCCGAAAATCCAGGTCTGGCTGCCGCAATGCCGGCAACAATGATGAATAATGCCATCATGGTAATGGAGATTGCAACCGTGTTGTCCCTCATAAAAGAAAGACGCTGCGGGAATCTGATATCTTCAGAAGACTTTGGAGTCTTTCCTTCTTTTCGTTCCTTTGCAGATGTTAATTTTCCAACCTGAGCTGCGAACCAGTAACCAATCGTACTAAAATGACCGAAACCAATATCTTCTGTTCCTGTAATCTTTGTCATAGTCTTCTGGGCGATTGCCGGGAACATAGCCATTACAAGACCTAAGACCAAAGAACCAGCGATTATAAGAGGAACCCCTGCAAGACCGCCTACACTTAATACCACTGCAATCAGGCATGCCATATATAAGGTATGATGACCTGTTAAAAAAACGTAATGCCATCTGCTGAAACGGGCCATAACGATATTTGCCAACATTCCGAAGCACATAATGACTGCAGTAGGTGCAGCATAATCAACAAGTCCGGCCGTTACAATAGCTTCGTTGTTTGGCACCACCCCCTGTACATGAAATGCAAAGTTAAATAAAGTACCAAAATCATTTAAGGACCCGCTCTGCAAGAAAGCAGCACCTGCGGATAATACTAAAAAACCAACGATTGTTTTAATGGTTCCCCTTACCACATCTTCTACAGGTTTCTTCTGTAAGAACAGACCGGCCATTGCCATAAGACCAACTAAGATAGATGGTGTTGACAATAACTCCTGTAAAACTTTTAATACACTCATCATAAACGTATTCCTCCTCCTATTAACTGTTTCATGCCTTTCGCCTGAAACCCTGTTAAGTATCCTCATGTGCTGCCTTTTCAGCAGCCAGAAAATATTGATAAATCTGTTCTGGTGAATCAGAATCAATAATTTTCCGGATCATTTCTTCATTCATAAACACTTCTGCCAGTGTGCGCATGATATCAATATGAGACTCCGGATCTGTCGCCGCAAGAGCAACCATGAGACGTACCGGGCATCCGTCTTTTGAAAACTGCAATGGCTGTTTTAAAACAGTAACTGCCAGCTGTTTTTTCAGAACTCCCATTTCCGGCCTTCCATGAATCAGAGCGGCATGATTGGCAAACACATAATAAGGACCATATTCTTCTGTTACCTTAATAATGTTTTCACCATATTCCTCTGTTACATAATTCTGTTCCACCAATGGTTCCAGGCTTTTTGCAATTGCTGCCTTCCAGTCATCCACATGATCAAGAACACGGATATTTTCTTTCTTTAACATGTCAAGAATCATTTAAGGCCTCCCTCTTAGTTTTTGTAACCAAAGCATATCATCCTCTTTATGTAAAAAAAAGTCCAAATGATTGTCACCATTTTGTGCAATCATTTGGACTCCTTATCATCTTTAACGAATACCATTTTCCCAAGGGTTTCATACACTTCTTCCGATGAATCCAGCGCTTTCAGGATTTGAATATTCCCATCTTTTGAAAAAATAGTCATGATATCTTTTAAAATTTTTAAATGCTTTTCCTGATCCTCTGCTGCCATGACAATAATAATGCTGGCTTCATGATAATCAGAAAAACGAATTGGTTCCCTGAAAACTGTCATGGAAACATCCAGCTTAAGGACTCCTTCTTCCGGTCTTGCATGTGCAAGAACCACTTCCTTAGTAATAAACATGTAGGGTCCATAGTATCTGGTCTGATCTACAATACTGCTTATATAATGCGGTTTAACACTTCCTTTTTCTATAAGCGGCTTTCCTGCAAGCCGGAGTGCCTTCTCCCATGTCAGGCAGTTGGTCTCCATGCTGATCTGATCCGTTTTCAGATAATCTATAAGTCCCTTTTTTCTCTTATCCCGCTGGGGAATTACCTCCCTGCTGTTCTCAGCAAAAAATTCATACAATACCTGCTGCATCTCTTCCCTGGCTTCCTTAGGTACAAATCTGCGAATTTTTTCATAAAGAGAGGGCACATCCACCTCCCCGGTTTTTTTCCTGAACAGGGAATGATTTAAAATAATCTTTCTGTCAAAATCAGTTAAGATTGGATGAACTGTAATTACCGGTACCAGGCAGTTCATTTTCACCGTTGAAATGACGATATCGCAGACATTCTGCACATTCACTGCTTCTTTGGCTGATACAACGCCTACGATTTCTGCATCCGGTATCATGATATTTAATTCATGTCTTATCATATTTCCTGCCGATACTCCGTTGGAGCAGATAATAAGAACCCGGACCTTTTCTGTCTTTCTTTCCTGCTGCTGCAAGTGAGAGCCAAAATGCAGAGCCAGGTAAGCCACTTCTCCATCCGAAATCGATAAGCCGATCTGCTGCTCCAGATAAAAACATACCCTTTTAGTCAGTTCAAATAAATTGGGATACTCCCTGACCACATCCTCTAACATGGGATTTCCCACCTGAATACCATATTGAAAACGGTACATAGAGGTATTCAAATGATGAAACAGAGCTTTTTCCAGTTCTTCCTTATTTTCAAACGCGACACACGCAACTTTTTCAAATTCGGAAATCAAAGCCTTGGAAAGCTCATAATTAGACTGGACAGAATCGCTGTCGAACACTTCCACTGTCTTTGCTGTTATACGGGAACCTAAAAGATGAAGGCAGATATAAATTTTTTCTTTGTCCTCCAGTTCCGGAAAATATTCTTCCACCAGCTTAAATTCCTTCTGTTTTTTCAGCTCTTCAAGTCTCAGGTTTGGAAAATACAGATTACTGTTATCTCTTACTAAAACAGGCATCAGCACCGCTAAAGCTAAAAGTGTGCCATCCACATAGCTGGTCTTTAACCGGACTCCGATTTTTTCAAGCCTTTCTAAGTAATCCTCTTCTTTATCTCGGTCTGTATAAATCATGGCTCCGCTTTCATAAATGGGACGGAGCATAGCAAAATACAGAATGAACAAAGCCCGGATACGGATACTGTCCCCTTTGATAAGATATCCTTTTTTTGATACATATTCCAAGCTCAGATCATAGTCTTGCAGCTGTTTTACAACGACCCGCAGATCATTAAAAATGGTATTTCTGCTGACTTGTAAATATTCTGCCAGTTGATTCACGGAAACAGCCTGTTCCGAACGGATGATAAAACAGATGATAAAGTAGATCCGCTCCATAGGAGAAAAAACATAGTTCGCTGCTTTATCCCCTGTATCGATAGCCGATTCAATCTGGTTTTTCTGTTCTGCAGAAAGATGAATGCCTTTTCCTCTGATCACTTCAATTTCATCAAAGCCATGAGCTGACATCCAGTCATTGATCTTGCACAATTCGTAATAAACACTCCGTTTTGACAGCTTCAGTTCATCTGATATCTGCTGAAGCGGAATATAGTCCGCTGTGGAAATAACCATATACAATATTTTTTTACACCTGGTACTGATATAAGCCTCTGACATGATTTCCCCTTTCCACACCTCTTCTAATGGCCTTTTCCAGTACAATCTCATTTTTTCGCCCCGGAGATTGTGTATTGTTACTGTGTTTTATTATAGAAGTTTTGGAAAAATCGGGCAACCATTTTAACTATATAATTTTTACATATTTGAAAGATAATACTGTACAAAAATTGGATAGCAGCAAAATGTTTATTTTTACAACACGATTAAATAATTCAATCTAAAATTTTACCGTTTAATTTAGAAGCTGATTTTTTTGCAAAGGGGTGTTGTGTTATGCTGCGCCAAATTTCATATATAATGAAGACAGTCAGGTATGACAGGACAATTACCAGCAGGAACTTAATGAATATAGGTATCTTGAAACCTATAAATAAAAACGTAAAAAACGTGACTGGCAGATAGTGAAATATATAATATGTAAAAGAAGCCCTGCTCAAATATCCAATTGCCTTGCCTCCCTTGTTGAGACAGGTCGTCTTCTTCCCTATATTCAGCAGGAAAATGATGGCAGCGCATTCATAGATTCCTTTTGCAAGCGCCCATAAATATGTCAAGTATGTGCTATCGGAAAGCAGCATCTGCGTCTCGATATTCACGTAAAAAAGTACAGTTAAAGACAGCAGTCCAAACACTATCGAGATTTTATAATACTCTGCTACTTTCTTTTGTATTCGCAGATCGGCTGCATAAATGTATCCGCAGATAAACACAACCAGATAAACCGCATCATTCGCCCAGTCGAAAACAAGAGTTTGGTGTGCGTGAAAATGTGGACGCAATAATATCTCCAATACTATCACTGCAGCAACAGGAAACAGCAGACGATGCCCCTGAGATATAAAGGCTGCAATACGGTCGATACGATTTCTATCTTTCCAAAGATTGAAGATCGGTACACAAAACATAGAGAAAACAAAAAGATATAAAAGGAACCACAAATGTGCATAAGACTTATACTTCACTGCATTAAACCAGAAAAACTGTGGTAAAAAATTAAAAAAACCACTTTCAAACCCCTCATATAATGCCTGAATATAGCCTGTAAGGGGACAAAGAAACAGAAATCCCATAAGAAAGGGAAGCATCAGCTTTTTCAGCCGTTCACCTATATACCTTCTGCTGTCCCTTTTTTGAAATGAATAAAAAGATGCAATCCCTGAGACAAAAAACAAAAGCGTCATAAAAAAATCATAGAGCGGTACTGTTATTATTAAAAATGGCAAAGCAGAAAGGTTGGACACGGGATCTTTAATATAAACGAAACCATTTTTTAAATATGTAAACGCAGCATGATAAGGGATAAGTGACAAAATTACCAATACCCGCAGCCAGTCTATATAATATAGTCTCTTTGTTTGCATACATCAGTCCTCCTAACTGTGAAATCACAGGTTAAAACTTAATAACTGCGAAAACATCCCTAAAACCGGTTCACGAATCTGCTTCAGCTCTAATTCGCGATCTTTTACAAGACTATGCATCATGAGTCCGTCTAATGTTGCCATCATAACGGTAACCATACCGGAAGCCTCAAACTTCGGATTAATCATTCCTGTTGCCTGCCCTTGAGTTAATAAATCATATAATAATTTATAAAAGCGATTATAATAATCAGCCTTTACTTTTTGCAGACCGTGAATTCTGTCGCTTTCAAGAAATCCTTCAACAGACAGACGAGTATATGCGTAATTATCACTGCTCACCAGATTTCCAAGACAATTCAGAATCTTTTCAATTTTTACCATAAGGGTATCCGTTTCTTTAAATGAGCTTGAAAGAAGCGTATAACGCTTTTGAAAAATAAAATCCATGGTCGTTATATATAGTTCTTCTTTACTTTTAAAATAGGTATAGACAGCTCCTTTGCTAAGCTTAAGAGCCTGACAAATTTGGTCCATAGTAGTCTGGCGATAACCGTATTCAGCAAATACCTTGGCTGCACCTTCGATAATCCGTTTTTTCTGATTCTGTTCATATTCAAGTGATACACGAGGCATACATACATCTCCTTAAAAATTGACTACATAGCGGTTTCGCATACACTATGTAGTCCATTGTTGATTGTCTACTCATTGGTTCGCCTTCCCTTCAAATTGCAAACTGACTGGACGGTTTTTATTATAGTTACTTAATAATCATTTGTCAAGCAGTAATCGAAGTTATTTTCTATCGAAAATCTCTCTGGGCGTACCTCTAAGCATTTATTATCCCATAAGATTCCGAGTACAATGACTTTTCCATCATATCGGAAATTTTAACAGCAAATATATCAGTCATATACTCCCATTGTCCTCACTTTTCATCTTCTATTGAAAAGCATCCTATGCAGCCAGTGCCTTTTTATATCCACTGCTTTTACAGGGCACAGCTCATGACAGCAAAAACAACTGATACATTTCCCCAAATCAGGTTTGGGTTTTCCTGAGCTCATATCAATGACGCCTGCAGGACATCCCCTTTTACATTCGCCGCAGGAAATGCATTTATTATAATCAAAGACCGGTTTGGCACGCAAAACATTGGTTAAATAGTTTTCTAAAAATCTGGGGACTTTCCCGCCAAACAACCCCTGATCAAACGATTTGGGAAGTTTAAACGGAGGGATCTGCAGAGTTTCCAACGGGCAGCCCAGTACCGTTACACCATCCGCTTCCCCACTGCACAGCCCTCGATTGTCGGCAACCTGAATAGTTGGTACCTGTGTGGGTTTCAGCCCTATTAAATGGGCAGCAGCTACATCGAGCACATAGGGGTTTTCAGAGGCCATGATCAGCCCGACATGCCTTTTTTCACCTGCAGAAGGCCCATCCCCTTCCATCCCATCCACAGCGTCAATTACCGAAAAAACAGGGGCAACGTATTCACAGATATCTACCAGGTGATTGGCAAAGTTTTCTATCGAAATCATCTTTAAATGATATTCTGCCTTGGTAAGCCCGGGAATCACACCGAACAAATTCTTCACCGCTCCGGTGTACGTCATCATACCATGTGTCTTCAACTTCGCTGCCGATACGACAAAATCGACTTCTTCCGCAATTTTTATAATCTGCATCCTCTTTAATTTTTCCGCCTTAGGGTTGGAAATCTCAACCTCCGAGGTATCATAGTTCAACTCACAGCCTGTTTTTTCTGCAACCTCCGCCATTCCGGCTGCCCGGTAAATATCCTCCAGCCGCTTTTTTGTAAAAGCACCGCCGGGACTGTCTCCAACAACGACCCTGCACCCCAGGTCCTGAAGGTATCTTACAATCGCTTCTGCCACAGCCGGATGGGTAGTTACTGCATCATCCGGCCTGTTTTTTTTTAACAAATTTACTTTGACCAGTACTCTGGCCCCTTTTTTGACTACATTTTTTATTTCTGAAAGATTATTCAGACATTCAAAAACCGCTTTCTCTACTTTTTCATAATCATAGTTTTCACATCGGGTAATACTCACACTCTTCATATTTATTCTCCGCCTTTTTTAGTATAGAGATGGCTGGCACACGGTACGACGTCCTTCTTATAAGAACTTAGGGGGATATTCCGCAATATTCCCGCTGAAGCTATAGGACTTCTTAACACAGCTGACGTTTCTTTCCGGTATTTTGCCGTAACTTAAACCCACCGTACATCGGCAGCCTGGCTTTCATCACAACGGTTGTGCTCTGAATTAAACAAATGTTCCACAGATAAGATCCTGTCAAAAAGAGAAAAAACTTCATTCGGATCATAAAGATTTTTTGATACACATATTTCCATCATTAACTGTCCTGAAATCGTAGCTGCTGAGATGAAAAGCGATTGGTCTCGAACGGAGAAATATGCGGATTCCACCCATTTTTTTATAATCGGATCGGATAAGATCCCCAGATTGGAAAGAGTGATGGAAAAATTCATGGGAGCCTTTTCAGGCATTGTTTTCTTACACAATTCAAGACACTGTTTCTTGCATTTTAGATATGAATTGGAAAACAATGCAAAAACGGTCGACAAGCTGTATGGAATACCTCTTTTGAACCATTTGAACATAGACTTCACCTGTTTTTTCAGATCCCCCTCCCGGAAGAATTGTACCGGAAGGCTTGCAATATAGTTACCATGCATCGTCTGTGGGAAATAGGGACGTAAGGACTGTGTGTCCATAGGCATGGAAACAAACACCCGCTGCTTCTTGGAATCATACTCCAATAATCCATGAGTTATCTGGTAACAGAGGTATTCACCAACTGTCATTTTATTGTGCCTGCTTTGACGTAAAATTCCCCCGGTTTCATAAGTGCTGAAGCAGTATGATTTTTTAATATAACCTCCGCCTTTCTCCGGCTTTTTTCCGTAACTTAAATCTACCGTTTCATTTTCAGCCCTTCCGTAAGCTTTTAAGGCAAAGCTTATCATAAAAAGCGGCAGCCATAAAAAAGCAGTTATTCTTTTCATCATACGGGAAATCCAGTTTCTGAAGCCGGAGGTATTTACTATCCCTTCCGGCATTGTATCATTTTCACCTGAATAATATAAAAGCCATTTCTTTATCCAGAATATCAGGCCCCGGCCACTGGCAACAGCATGGTTTAGAGAGAATATCATTGTATTCTCATTGATAGGAAAAATATGAAAGACCAGCCTGGAATTCGTGGGATTGTATTGTTCCAATACCTCTTCCTCTGTAAAATACCTGGAAAGCTGCATCTCCTCAAAATCCAGAAAAGCCTCCAGCTCCTCTTTTGAAAACCGTTCCCATGTAAACGTATCTTTTTTAGGCTGCTCTACCATTTTAGCCTGTAGCAAAGGATTTTCCATAATCAGCATCCGGTAGCTGGGATATAATCTTACAGGATTGATTTTTCTTTTAAAAGTTACAGTTGCTATCATGCAGTTGGAGGAATTAAAATCCTCCGTTCCAAAAAAATATAGACTTGCAAGTTTGATTGCATCCATCTTCCGCCACCTCCGTGATTTACATAAACCCTACATTTCTGCAATGCTCAATCATAAGCTTTACTCTTTTACTGTTGAGTCTTGGCCACTCAAATCCCAATGCTTTTAAAATTCCATCCGTTTTCCTGTTTCTCAGCAAGAATAATGTCTTGCTTGCTCCCTCAAAGAATATATTGGAATGGACAAGTATTCTGGTAACCTCCTGTTTTGTTTCTTCTTCCTCATATTTTTTAAGAATATATGTGTTAAATTTATCCACAGGCATCATCTGCACATCTACACCCGCCTGTTTTAAATATCGGGCAAAGGAAATCATATTTATTCGATGACTATTATATAAATGGTAAGTTTCATTTTTTAAATTTTTCCTGTCAAATAACAATACAACTGCTTTCGCCACCTGATCTACAAAGGAAAAGTCCAAGGTTTTATCGGTAATAGCAGGAAAATATCCAATCTTTATCATAGATTTCACAATGGAATAAAACGCATTATCCTGAATATTTTCCTGGAAAATACCAGATTTTGAATCAAAAACCAGATTTCCTACTCTAAAAACATTACATTCAATACCTTTTTCTCTTGCTTTGACAATTTGCTTCTCAGCCTGCAGCTTGGTCATCACATAGTAGTTGTCGGAACTCTGCTCAATATCACAATCATATTCGGTGAATACCACGCTGTGCTGATCTTCTATCAATCCACTTCCCACACTGGTGGTGGATATGAAATTGTATACCTTTTTCTTCCCTGTACCGGCAAATTCAATGAGCCTTTCATTTCCTTCCACATTGATTGTATAAAATTCTGAGTAATGCCCAAAATGTTTTACATTTGCTGCCGAGTTTATAATCGCATCAATTGTTCCTGCCATATCCTCATAACGCTCCTGGCTCAGTCCGAAGTATTCTTTTGTTAAATCTCCGCAAAATACGCACAATCTGCCTTCCAGATCACTCTGTCCGTAATTTTCATGTCCAAAATGGTACATGAGCTTGGCCTTCAGCCTTTCCTGCGCTTCTCTGTCATTCTTTCCCCTGACAGGTACGTAGATCTTATAGTCGGTATTCTTTAGCAGCTGATGTAAAATCTGTATTCCCAGATAGCCGGTTCCTCCAACCATTAGAATATTATGGTAGTCGGCCCTTTCAGAAATCTCAGCTTTTTTATATATCTGATTTCTTTTATGGTATTCTCTGAGGCTTCTGCGGATTTTACCATCCAGCACCCCGGAGTCTTCATTCCTGGCAGCTGCCACTTCCTGTAAGGCATAAACGGTCTTCTTCAACCTGTCTTTGGAGTATTTTATCCGATCTGACAGCATCCGGATCGTCGGATATTGGAAAATATCGTTTATTCCAATTTCAAAATCCAATGCCAGTCTGGAGACTGTCTGGATTGCCTTGATGGAATTTCCGCCCAGTATAAAGAAGTTGTCGTCAATTCCGATTGGTTCAAATCCCAGGGTTTCCTGCCAAACCTCCTGAATTTTCATATCAACGTCATTTCTTGGACTGTTAAAGCCTGCTTCGTCATTCCCCCGCCATTCAGGCTCAGGCAGCACCTTTCTGTCTATCTTACCGCTTGGAGTCATGGGCATATTCTCCAGCTGCATAAAACAGGTGGGTACCATATAATCAGGCAGTTCCTTTAAAAGGTGTTCCCGTAATTCTTCCGCTCCCAATTCGCCTTCCGACGTAAAATACGCAGCCAGATATTTTTCTTTCTTTTTATCCTCTCTGGCAATAACGGCCGCCTCCCGGACCGGCGGATATTTTAACAGATTTGCTTCAATTTCGCCCAGCTCGATTCGGAATCCCCTGATCTTTACCTGGTCATCGATCCTTCCCAGGTATTCAATATTCCCATCCGGCAGCCAGCGGGCAAGATCTCCTGTCCGGTACATCTTTTCTCCGGCTTCATAAGGGTTGTCCACAAACTTTTCTGCTGTCATGGACTGACGGTTTAAATATCCTCTGGCCAGTCCAGCTCCGGATATGCACATTTCTCCAGCCGCTCCCACTGGTAAAAGCCTTTGGTCTTTGTCTAATATGTAGATTCTGGTATTGCTGACAGGCTTCCCAATGGGAATCGAAGCATATTCCATATCCTCCTCCCGGTATTTCCACGCAGCCGCAATAACACTGTATTCGGTTGGACCATAGGCATTCATATATTGGACCGTGTCCTTCCATTTCCAGACCAGTTCTTTGGTAATAGCCGATCCGCCGGTTACCAGCTTTTTCAGTGACGGAAGGCTTCCCGGCTCAATGCCAGCAAGGTAAGTAGGCGGAAGAAGGGTAATCGTAATTTCATTTTCATTGATATACTTTTTAAAATCATTTAAATTATTGATTATATCCCTGGGGATCAGATACAGCGTTCCTCCTCCCAGCAGGATGGTAAAGGTCTCCCATACTGAGGCATCAAAAGAACTGCTGGCGAACTGCAGCATCCGGTCTGATCCGTCCACTCCCCAGCTTTCCTTGAAATAATTCTGGAGATTTATGATTCCGTGATGTTCCAGCATAACTCCTTTCGGTTTTCCAGTAGAGCCTGATGTATAGATGATATATGCCAGATCCTCCGCCTTGTTTACAGGAACCAGATTGGTATCCTCTTCCCTTTTTAACGCTTCATCGTCTAAACAGATTATATTGCCGTTAAATTCCATCTTGTCCCTTAGACGCTTCTGAGTCAGCAGAGCACAGGCACCGCTGTCCTCCAGCATATATTGGATCCTGTCCTCCGGATAGCCTGGATCGATAGGCAGGTAGGCGCCTCCCGCCTTGAGTGTTCCCAGTATGCCTACTATCATTTCCAGAGAACGTTCCGTCATAACAGCGACAATGTTGTCCGGCTTGATTCCCTGCCTGCGCAGTACATTTGCCAGCCGGTTCGCCCTTTGATTCAATTCCCGGTAGGTCAGTTTTTGGTCCCTGAAGACCAGTGCCGTGTGATCCGGTCTTTGTTCCACCTGTTCCTCGAACATCCCGTGAATCGTTTTATCTTTCGGGTATTCCATTGCTGTCTGGTTAAAGTCAAGGAGCAGCGCTCTTTTCTCTTCCTCCGGTACTATATTGATCTCTTCTACTGGAATATCTGGCTGCTTAACGATTGTACTGATTATCGTTTTCAGCTGTTCAGCTATCCGAACAAAAAAGTTTCTATTATAAGTCAGACTATTGTATCTGAATTTGATTTGTAAGTCCTTATCAGGCACAATAATTAAATTTAGATCAAAATTTGTCTGCTCTGACATCGACGCTGAAAGGACACTGAAATCCATCCCGCTGTTGTTATTTCCTTTGACAGCTTCCTCCATTGGATAATTTTCAAAGGCCATAAGGTTTTGCACCAGTTCTCCTCCATGAAATGCCTGGGACTGGATTTCCGCCAGCGGATAATAATGATACCTTTCAGATTCCAACGCTTCCCGCTGCATTCTTGCAGCAAGGGCTTTAAAACTTTCTCCCTTTTCTCCCCGGACTCTGACGGGAATGGTATTGATAAAGAGTCCTACCATTCTTTCAACACCTTGGATTTCTGCCGGTCTCCCTGAGACGACTGTTCCGAACACCACATCCCGGGTATTGCTGTACCTTTGCAGCAATATCCCCCATACGGCCTGCAGCATAGTACTTAACGTGGTATTGTTGTCTCTAGCTGTTCTCTCCAGCTTTGTTTTCATTTCTTCATTTATTGTAAAATCGTATTCTTCCTGAAGGTATCCCTGATTGGCAGCTCCTCCTTTCAGTCTGGACAACTGCTCCGCCTGCTCGTATTCCATTAAATATTTTCCCCAATAGGCCGACGCTTCCTGCTCATCCCTATTTTCCAGCCATTGTATATATTGGCTGTATGGGTACACCTTGCCTAGCTGCGGTATGCTTCCTTCGCGGAACCCTTTATAAGAATCAAGAAGCTCCTTAAATACAATCCCAAGACACCAGCCATCCATAATCATATGATGAAAGCTCCATATCAAATGGTACATGTCGTCACTCTTAATAAGCGATATCCTGATCAATGGCTCCCTGGTTAAATCAAAGCCCTTTTCCCTGTCACCGGCCATATAGTCTTCCAAATAGGATTTTTTTTCTTCTTCCGGTAAAAGAGAAATGTCTTTAAAGTACATTTTGGCTGGCCTGTCTTTTAAAACCACCTGAACCGGTTTATCTACCTTTTCATAGACAAAAGCTGTCCTCAATATATCATGTCTTTTAATAACCTGATGAAAAGCACGTTCAAATGTATCTTTATCCACACTGCCCTTTAGTACGATCACGGCCTGCTCAAAGTACGCGGGGGAATCTTTCTCCCTGAGGAAGTGATACAGCATTCCAGTCTGCATTGGTGTCAGTGAATAAATATCCGTGATATGTTGTCTCCAGTCCTCCATCTCCCGGTACACTGCCTCCACTTCCGACACCGTAATGTTCCTGGAGCTTAAATCACCGGGTGTCAGTTCGGTATAATCCCGTGACACACAATGTTCTATTAGTTGCATCAGACTGCGCTTAAAATTCTCCGCTAACTTGTTCATGGTAGACTTTTCATACTCGTCCTTGTGATAAGCAAAGCTTAACCGCAGCTTCCCATCGTTAATTCTTCCATTGACATCAATACAGTAAGGTCTTGGCATTTCTGGTGAAATAGTCTCACCTGTAGAAATGTCCGAGATGGTAAATATTTCGTTATCAATATCCTGGTCAAATTGTCCCAGGTAGTTGAAACTGATCTCCGGGTTCAAGTTAAACTTCAGAATTCCTTCATCTTGAAGAATCGTCTGATATTTTAAAATACCGTAGCCGATTCCCTTTTTGGGAATGCTCCGTAAGCTTTCTTTCACGGATTTAAGCTGGGAAGGCAAAGATCCGGTATCTCTCATGTCCAAAATTACAGGGTATTGAGTGGTAAACCAGCCTACGGTTCTGCTGATGTCAATATCCGGAACAATTTCTTCACGGCCGTGTCCTTCCAGATTAATGAGTACCCGGTCTTCTCCTGTCCATTCTGCAATCGTCTCTCCCAATGCCGTCAAAAGGATATCATTAATTTCAGTATTATAAGCCTTGTTGACTTCTTTAATCAGACGGGAAGTCTGGATTTCATCCAGTTCCATCTCTACCTGATCACTGTCTTTGTATTTTCTGCCGGTAACGGTATGCTCCCTGGGAATCGGTTTTATATCAATCTGTTCCAGTGCACTCCAGTATTCAATCTCCTTTTGAAGCTCCTCGCTGTCGGCATACGTATAAAGCTTCTCCGACCATTCCTTGAAGGAGTCCGTTTTTTCTGTAAAATAAATTTCCTCGCTGCGGATAGCCTGCCGGTATCCTGTAGAAATATCCTCAAAGAGAATTCTCCATGAGATTCCATCTACTACCAGATGATGGATCGCCAACAACAGATAGTCTCCGTCTTTTGTCCTGAACAAGCCTGCATTTACCAGAGGGCCTTGTCTTAGATCCATACAGGACTGAAGTTTTCCGGCTTCTTCCTCCACTGCTTTTCTACTGCTTTCCATGCTTGTGAAATCCTTTACCTCCAGCGAGTAAAGCTTGCCTTCCAATCCCCGGTTAAGCAGAACAATCCGTCCCGCTTTCTCCCGCACTACAATACGCAGCGAATCATGATGCTCTACCAGACGATCAAAAACTTTTCTCAACGCCTCTTCGTTAAAGCCCTGTTTCCGGTACAGCATAACCGATTGGTTGAAATGATGCTTTGACTCAAAAGACTGCTCGAAAAACCAGCTCTGAATGGGTGTAAGCACAACTTCCCCTTTTACAATTTCCTGAGCAGCCGTACGCTCAACAGATTTTATGTAGGTGCTCAGTTCCTCAATGAACGGATGTTCAAAAATGTCTCTCATATCAAGCTTCAGTTTATAGGTGTTAAGCTTTGATAATACCTGAATAGCTTTAATGGAATCTCCGCCCAGATTGAAAAAATTATCTTTGATTCCAACCCTTTCGATTTCAAGGACCTTTTCCCATACCCCGGCTATTATCTCTTCTGTTTTGTTTCTCGGAGCCACATAATCCGCTCCTGCACTCATGCTTATATCTGGCTCAGGCAGTGCCTTTCTGTCTATCTTCCCGCTTTGAGTCATGGGCATATTCTTAAGCTGCATAAAGCAGGAAGGTACCATATAATCAGGCAGCTCCTTCAAAAGGTGTTTGCGCAGTTCATCTGCTCCCGGTTCGCCTTCCGCCGTAAAATACGCAGCCAGATATTTTTCTTTCTTCTTATCCTCCCTGGCGATCACTGCTGCCTCCCGGATCAGCGGACACTTCAGCAGGTTTGCTTCAATTTCGCCCAGTTCGATCCGGAATCCCCTGATCTTTACCTGGTCATCGATCCTTCCCAGATATTCCACATTCCCATCCGGCAGCCAGCGGGCAAGGTCTCCTGTCCGGTACATCTTTACTCCGGCTTCATAAGGGTTGTCCACAAACTTTTCCGCCGTTAAGGACTGACGGTTTAAATATCCTCTGGCCAGTCCCGCTCCGGATATGCACATTTCTCCGGCTACTCCCACCGGCAAAAGCCTTTGATCTTTGTCTAATATATAGATCCGGGTATTGCTGACAGGCTTACCAATGAGTACCGAATCATATCCCATATCCTCTTCCCGGTATTTCCATGCGGTCGCAATAACACTGTATTCGGTTGGACCATACGCATTCATATATAGAACCCTGTCCTTCCATTTCCCAAGCAGTTCTTTGGTGATGGCCGATCCACCGGTTACCAGCTTTTTCAACGACGGCAGGCTTCCCGGCTCGATACCCGCAAGGTAAGTAGGTGGAAGAAGGGTAATTGTAATTCCATTTTCATTGATATAGTTTTTAAAATCATTTAAATTATTAATCATATCCCTGGAGATGAGATAAAGTGTCCCTCCACCCAGCAGGATGGTAAAGATCTCCCATACTGAGGCATCAAAAGAACCGCTGGCGAACTGCAGCATACGGTCTGAACCGTCCACATCCCAGCTTTCTTTGAAATAATTCCTAAGATTTAGGATTCCATGGTGTTCTACCATAACTCCTTTCGGTTTTCCGGTAGAACCGGATGTATAGATGATATATGCCAGATCCTCCGCCTTGTTTACAGGAACCGGATTGGTATCCTCCTCCCTTTTTAGCCCTTCATCATCTAAGCATATTATATTGCCATTAAAGTCCATCTTGTCCCTTAAATGCTTCCGAGTCAGCAGCGCAGATACACTGCTGTCTTCCAGCATATATTGGATTCTTTCCTTCGGATAGCCTGGATCGATAGGCAGGTAAGCGCCTCCCGCCTTAAGTGTACCCAGTATGCCTACTATCATTTCCAGGGAACGTTCCGTCATGACAGCGACAATGTCATCCGGCTTGATTCCCTGCCTGCGCAGTACATTCGCCAGCCTGTTCGCCCTTTGATTCAATTCACGATAGGTCAGTTTTTGGTCCCTGAAGACCAGCGCCGTGTGATCCGGTCTTTGTTCCACCTGTTCCTCGAACATACCGTGGATGGTCTTATCTTTCGGATATTCCATAACTGTCTGGTTAAAGTCATGGAGCAGCACTCTTTTCTCTTCCTCCGGTATAATCTCTATCTTAGAGATAGGGGTATCACCGTTTTCCATAGCATTCGTGAATAAATAATTAAAGTGAGAAATTAAGTTCTTGATGGGAATGAACTTTTCAAACTCCTGAATCCGGTAATCAAAATTAACACATACGTCTGTATCTCCTTCATGCCCCCACATAAGGATCATAAGTGGATTTCTTTCATGTTGATGCGTCATTGATATCATACGGCATTCAGACGCATTATTGAATTTCTTTTTTATTTCCTGTTCTTCAAAAGAAAGTGACACATCAAACAGACTTTCTCTCTCATTTCCGCTCCCGAAAATCGTCCGGTAAATTTCACCAAAAGCCATCCTTTTATGGCGGTAGCATTCCAAAAGTTCGAGCCTGATCATCTTCATGAGTTCTTTGAAACTAATATCTGTTTCAGGATTTATCCGCAGTGGTATCAAATTGGCAAAATGTCCCATGGTCTGTTTATATTTCGCATTCCTCCGGTTAAAAACAGGAACCCCAATAACCAGATCCCGCTGATTGCAGACCTTGCTGAAATAAACAAACAGAATCCCTAATAAGTAATGAAAAGCCGAGCCCCCTTCCTCTTTGCAAAATTCAAGCATTCTATCATAGTACACTCTTTTTATTTTCAGAGTGCACCTGTCACTCCATATGGAGTTGTCGTTATCACAATGACTGTCAATTCCCTTACTTATAAGAGGTTCCGGAATTGTTTTGAATTTATTCTTCCAAAATTCCTTATCGTTTAAAAAAGCAGGGGAATTCTGATAATTCTGATCTTCAGCTATAAAATCGGTGTAGGAAAAGGCATTTCTCTTTATTTCACAATTTCCTTCCAGCAATTCATTGTAATTATCCACCATCTGACTGCACATAAGCGCACAGCCCCAGCCGTCAACTATCATATGACAAACTTTTATGAAGACGAAATATGCATGTTCACCGCATTTTAACAAATCAAACCGAAATAAATTATCTTTCGGCTGAAATGGTTTTAAAAACTCCTTTTTCATCCAATCAATACCAAAAGCAGTTGGGTTTTCTTTCATCGAAAAATCATGAAATGGAGTTTTATAGTCAACTTCCGGCAGGATTGCCAGATGCGCTTCTCCTTCCGGGTCCATCAGACGGATTCTGAAGGTATCATTCTGTTTGATTAATAATTGTATAGACTCTCTAAAGATATCTATATCCATGGTTCCCTTAATTTCAATATAACCTCCAAGATTGTAAATAGGTTTTTCAGGGTACATACACTGTTGTAACCATATATCCTTCTGGTAAGAACTAAGATTATATTCCGCAACACTTGCATTTTTTGTATTCATAATGATCTCTCCTTTGTAAATAAAAACAGCCTGATTCCATAAAAATAGGAACAGGCTGCAAACATAACCTGATTTCCTTCGGCGGTCTGGCAATCATGACTGTATAATCAGCTTTAGACCCATGACTTTGCGTCCACTGCTTTCGCGGTGTTTGCTATTATCGGAAAAACGATAAATTTAAATTTTCACTTTTTTAATCATATACTTGAGGATGCATACGGATCAATCTTGCTGTTCAACCCGTTTATTACATCTTCTATACTGAACTCCTGTAGTTCTTCTACTTTGTATACCAAGCTGACTCTCACTGGTTTATGATAAAATTGAGCATCCCAAAAAAACAACCATACACCAGGAAAGGAGTGCATCGGCTTTTCCATCTAAAAAATCCTGATAGCTGGATTCTTTACCTGCTATAATTTTACAAACTCAAAAAATATCTGCACTATGTTTTTTCCTCCTCTATATAAAATTCTGTATTTTATTAATATTTTACCAATTTTTTCTTAATAAATTAACCTGATGTAGTGAATGGTAGCTTTGGTTGATGTGAATGGTAAAGATATCTGTTGCTGTTCCTTACATCAAAACTTACAATTTGATATAGAAAAAATAACACAAATTCGCTATAATAGGTTTATAATAGACATTATATTACAAAAATATTAATTTCTGACACTAAGGAGAAGTATATATGATATATATTGCGATATGTGATGATAATAATGTAATATGCTCTCAAATCGAGAATATAATATTAGATTATTCTTCCAGGAATTTCTTAAAGATTGAGCTGAGCATATTTAACAGCGGCGAAAGTCTTATGAAGGTTTTTAACCATGAAAAATTCTTTGACTTGATTTTTCTTGATATAGAATTAGGAAACATGAATGGTATTGAGGTCGGCAGGCAAATACGAAAAGTGCTGAAAAATTATAGTACAGAAATTGTTTATATCTCAGGTAAAGACGCATATGACCGTCAGTTATTTGATATTCAGCCATTGCACTTTATTCCCAAGCCCATCAATCCCTCGACTGTCATTGACGATTTAAAGCTGGCTTTAGAGAGAACGCAGAAGCTCGGTGGATTTTTCAGATATCAAAAAGGCTATGATACTCACAAAATTCCGATTAGCGAAATTATATATTTTGAAAGCTTAAACCGAGAGGTCAGAATCGTCTTTACTAATGGAGAGGATTTTTTTTACGGTAAATTGGAGGATATTGCCTTAAGCGTTACCAACTATCAATTTCTTCAAATACACCGATCCTATTTAATCAACTATAACCATATCACAATTTTTCGATATTCCGAAGTAGTTATGTCTAATGGTTCAACACTTCCTATAAGCAGGTCAAAACGAAAAGAATTTCGAAATCTGCTGATAAGTGAAGAATAAAGGGAATTACTTTATGAATATGGAAAGCTGACCGTATTCAAAGAGCCTGAAGGGAAAGAAAGAGAAAAAATCAGCAGGGTATGCAAATCAGATCGGTATCTTTTAAGAGATGAGGGAAATATTTATCTTTTATGGAATAAGTCGAACTAAAGGTAACGTCTGACACGATTCATGTAACTTACATATTCACTCCCGAATTTATTGATACACCATCTCTCTTCCGAAAGAATACTCCAGTGTGATATTAAACCAGACAAATTGTTCGTGCATATTTTCTTTCAGAATCTTCAACCACTCTGATACTTCCGGCTTTTATCATAAGTTCAATCCTAGAAGCATACCACCAATCACCTATGCCTAATGGATAATGACCCAATATATCACCAATAACCCTTGCTTCCTTGACAGGGTTGGATGAAAGCCGTTTTCTAATCAAAAAATCATAAAAATCTTCTGGTACACCTATTAAATTTCCGCTAATTACTGCTCTAAGAGGACTATTATCTTCTACTATTTCTGCCCATTGATTACCGAACATTCTCATTTCGGACATAGTCATTTTTTTCTCATAGACAAGAAATTGACTGAATTCTTCTGCTGATACTTCACCCCAATTACTATATTTTATAATCGCGCTTTTTGCTGTCTGCACGTACTCAGGCAGCTTAACAACAAACATATCATTTGAATAATTCCTTAGTATATTACACAGGCAGTAAAGTCCACATAAAGAATATGGACTATTACTATACCATATTCGAATTGGTTCGCCTTTCTTTAAAAAACCTGCAAGTCTGTTTAATTCATTAATGTATATTTTCCCAGCCATTCTAAGTTCTTTCAATACCTCTGGGCTATTATCCCATCCATTTTGTGTATACATAGATAAAATCAAATCTTGCCTATACTGACTATCAATGGATTCTTTAATATTGCCAATATCCAACATAAAAGCAAGGCAAATCACTTCATCAGAATTACCTGTAATCCACTCTATTTTCTTTCCATCTAATTGAGGTGGATTTCCTATATATGAAGTTGGACTATTCATTCCACCAATAATGGTTGTATTACTACTCTTGGCAGCTTTCATTGCGCCAGCTTCACTATCACCAAATAAAATTTCTATCATTAATACATCTCCTCAAATTCCTATTTCCGCTGACTTTAAAAAGCCGCTTTCTGTTACCAGTATAGCAGGAAACAGCTGCCCAATCAAAGCAAATCAGAACTTATTTATATCCTCCTGAGTTGCCAGCTGGGCATACTTGCATTCATCCGATTCATTTAAATATTATTTTAAAAAATCCTTTATTACTTTTGCAAATTCAATATCATTGGATATAACCGCCGGATGATATCCATTCTGAAATATATATTTTTCTCCATAAGGTACTTCTTTTAGAATTGAAATATACTCTTCCTCAAGATCATGCCTAATCATATCGTCCGTATTGCTTGCAGTAAGTAATAACGGCATTTTTAGTTCCGATAAATTCTTATGAAATAAAGGAATCTGTTCTTTCGCCAGGTGTAATAAGCTATTTGTATCATGATCGACAATACTTTCCCAATCATTCCCCTGACAAAAAGCATAAAATTGTTTTGCTGTCTTATCTTGTTTGGAATGACTTCGTCCTTTTAAAAGCTTATCAGCAAAATCAGAAGCCAGAGTTCTTCCATCAAAACTGTCTGCAACAACTTTCTTTACTAAATCAGGTCTTTCCAAAGCAACATTAATGGCTACCCATGCACCGCCACTTGTTCCTAATAAATTTACATTTTTTAAGGACAAACTATTTATAAGTGTGATTGTTTGCATTGCTTCATCAAACCATAATTCTAAAGGGAATTCCTCTAAACGTTGAGATTTACCATGTCCTAAAAAATCTATGGATATGACCCTATACTCATCAGAGTATAACTTAATTATTGATTCAAACATTTTTGAAGAAGCAGTATTACCATGTAAAAGAATCAAAGGCTCCCCACTACCGCTTTCTTCATAATAAATTCTTTTATTATTATATTCAAAATATGCCATTTTAAAATCCTCCTGCATTTGTTTTTATAAGTATACCATCGACAAACGCAACAGTTCTACCACACACATTTTTATAACAAAAGTTGTTCCACAATGATTGGTAAACATCTATTTTTTCTTTTGTTGAAGAACAATTCGCTTTATACTCTTGGGGACTAAGTAATATTTATCTGACAGCGCATCAAATGACATACCAGATAGATAATCTTGATAAATATTATGGTTTCTGTCAGCCAAAATCTTCTTTACTTCTGTTTTACTTCCCCATTTTCGTCGTGAATTTTCTTTTCGGGGAATGTAAACTAACTCACCATCTATGTATTTTTGAATTTCTTTAATTATTTCAATTGGCAAAATATCATTTGCCTTAAAATAGCCCATTCTGCACCTCCTAATAAATATTGGATTAGCAGTGGCCATTACATTCGCCTATTAATTTTAATTTGCTGCGCAATAGCCCTGCTATTAGCACAGTTTTGTTCCGACGCCCATAATACACCCCCTCTCTTTTAACCGGTTATATAGTTATAAAAAATATAGTGGCTGATCCTATAATAACCTTTTATAATGATGTTCCTTTGCATTTCACTTGTTTATCTATTCCATTATATACCATAAAATGCTTTAATTCTAGAACTTATTATCAATTCCTGCTTTCGTTAATAAGCAACAAACTTTACAATTTGTAGATGCTGTGATTCTAATGCCCGAATGGTACAGTTAAACCTTGGAATAGTCCATGACAGCAACCTCCTGCATTAACTTCTTTGCGGAATCAACCATTTTTTCCAACTGCTCCGTAACTTCGTCAGTGTAATACTTTTCACCACACTGTTCACACTCTTCACAAGGCACATTTTTAATCATTATAAAAAACTAAAAGCTCCCCATTGACAAAACTCACTTGATGTGCAACAATTGTTGTGCAACATATGTGTTTGTTCAAAATCTAGTAAAGGAGTAAAAAAATATGCCACCTAAAGCAAAAATAGCGAAAGACATGATTTTGAATATTGTCTTGGATATTACAAGAGAAACAGGATTTGAAACCGTAAACGCAAGGAGTATTGCAAGTAAATTGCAATGTTCTACTCGACCTATTTTTACTTGTTATAAAAACATGGAGGAATTAAAAACAGAATTTCTTGATTTTGCATATGAATACTACGAGCAATATGTCACAAATTATAATAATTGTGTTAATGTCAGTCCATATTTAATCCTTCCCCTTTCCTACATTGAATTTGCTCAAAAAGAAACACATTTATTTAAACTGTTATTTATAAATGATATGGATTTAGAAATGACAGAAGCAAAAGACTTTTATAAAGAAATTAACAATGAGAAAAAGGCTAAACTTTTTTCGAAAACTATTGGAGTAGAGTTAGAACAATCAAAAATCATATTTTTAGACTTATTTCTTTACACGCATGGCATAGCAGTTCTAGCTGCAACGAAAAAATTAGCATTAGATAGAGATAAGGCTGAAAAAATGGTGACAAACATTTTAACAGCTTTTGTTAGACAAGAAAAACCTGATTGGAATTTACCCATTTAATTTTTATTATCAATAGAGGGAGTGCAATATGAATACAAACCAATATCTAATTAACCATTACAACAATTATGATGAAGATAGCCGCCTTATTCCCAAACATGGTTCCGTTGAGTTCCTTACCACAATGAAATATATCAAGAAATACATAAAATCTGACGACCATGTGCTTGAAATTGGTGCTGGAACAGGTCGATATTCCCATGCACTGGCACGAGAGGGATATGATGTTGATGCAGTGGAGTTGGTTGAACACAATATAGATATTTTCAAACAAAACACTCAACCGAATGAAAATATAACCATTACACAAGGCAACGCTATGGATTTATCTGCGTTCCCAGACAATGAGTATGACATAACGCTGCTGTTAGGACCGCTGTATCACATTTACACCAAAGAGGATAAACATCAAGCTATGAGTGAGGCGATTCGTGTAACAAAACCGGGAGGCATAGTTTTTGCCGCCTATGTTATATCCGATGGTTGCCTCCTTGACGAAGATTTTAATCGTGGGAACATCAATGTTTCTCAATATATTGAACAAGGCTTAATTGATTCACAGACATTCGCCGCCAAGTCAGAGCCAAAAGATTTGTTTGAACTTGTCCGCAAGGAAAATATTGACAATTTGATGTCCGTATTTCCTGTAACTCGGCTACACTACGTTGCCGCAGACGGTTGTGCATTATTTATGCGTGAATCAGTAGACGCAATGGACAACGGCACATTTGACTTATACTTGCAATACCACTTTGCAACTTGTGAGCGTGAAGATTTACTGGGCATAACAAGTCATGCGATTGACATATTCAGAAAAATTTAAAAATTGGTCTTTTCTTCATTTTTACCGAATACAAATGGTATCTTCAATATTTTAAGTAGTATTTTCGGCCTTTCCTCTTCTGTAATATCTTCCATTATCATGCAGATAAAAATAAATTAAAAATCAAGTATTTATAATGCTTTATAATATTATAAATTATTATTCTATTATCTAAGCATGTGAAATATACTTATAAAGTAACCATATAAAAAAAGTATCTATAATCACCAATTAGAAAATAATTGGAATAACATTACCAGGAGGAGAATGAATGAGATTAAAAAAGACGATTAGATTTTTAGCAGGAGTCATTTTATCAGTCGCAATGCTAGGCAGTACAAATAGTATAAAGGCTGAGGCTGAAAATACCAATTCATCTGATGCTTACATAGCAAGAGATGCTTTTTATGCTATGAATGATACTTCTGTAAACAGACTTTCATCCGAGCATTTCCAAATTATCTGGGGAAAACAGGATGAAACAGGAACAGTTAATCAGGAATTAGTAAAGGGGAATCTGGAAAACTTAGAGACAATCAGAGATTTTTATGTTAATGTATTAGGTTTTTATGATACAAGTGTTTCTGTTAATAGCCCTATTGATTCCAGTATGCATTACAAAACCAACCTGTATATAAATAAAACAGGTTTATCGAAAATAACAAGTGACTGGGCATATATGTCCAGTGATGATGATGGATTTGCATATCTTGCAGTAGAACCCGGAGCAATGCGTGTTGATCCGCCAAGCTGGGTGATTCCACATGAATACGCACATGCAATTACGATGCATCAACGTGGTAATGTTTCAAATCCATGGTATGAAACTACTGCAAACTGGTTCCGGGATCAATATTTAGGAAGTAGCTATTATAAATATGGGAGCACAGTTTATGGACCGACCTCAGATTTCTTTCAGCCAATTGTACTGAATTCCGAGTATTATTTTCCACATTTGAAAAATTATTATGATGCATGGCCATTTTTATTATATGTAAAAGAAAATCCTGATAATATGAATGGATTGGGTCTGGATTTAATGAGAAAGATGTTCCGGGATACCGGTAATGATAATATGTTTGACAAGCTTGCAAGGTTATCCGGTACTTCAACAAAGGACATGCTGGGTGGTTATGCCAGAAGAATGGTTACAATGGATTTTGAAAGGCAATCCAGTTATTTGAATTATTTAAATGAACTTTTGCAGGATAGCTCTAATTATGATAAAATTTATACAACTCTGACAAACTCTGGTGATGGATGGCTTCTGGTATCAGATGCAAAAACTCCGCAGCAGGGTGGTTACAATATTATTCCGCTTGATATTAACCTAAACAGCGAGCAGATTACGGTAAACTTCCAGGGAGACAGCTCTGTTTCAGAAGCAGATTTTCGTGTGAGTATTGTAACCAAAACGAAAAGCGGGGATACCAGATATTCTTCTATGTGGAACAGTGGCAAAAATAGTATAAAGCTTCAGGGAGATGAAGAGAAGGCTTATCTGGTGGTTTGTGCTACTCCGGATACTATGCTTGATTTAACCTCCTTTGATTTGAATGCAGTTGGTACAAAATATCCTTATAGAATTCAAGTTTCCACAAGCGGAGAAACCACCCCTACAGCAAACAATATAGCCCCAAAAGCAACAGCAAGCACCTCCTATTGTTCCAGTTGGGAGAGCATCAGTGCCTTGAATGATGGCTATGATCCTTCAAGCTCAAATGATAGATCACATAGTGTATATGGAAACTGGCCGGAAACAGGTACACAATGGGTACAATATGATTTTAGTCAGAAATACACTATCTCTCAATGTGATATATATTGGTTTAAAGATGGCCAAGGAATTGATGTCCCTTCCTCATATAAAATTCAGTACTGGAGTGGAAGTAAATGGGTTAATGTTAAAAATGCATCCGGTTTGAAAACTGCTGTTAATCAGTATAATACTACAACCTTTAACCCTGTAACTACTAAGTCCATTCGAATTCAAATGGAGTCAAATGGAAAATCTACAGGAATTTTAGAATGGAAGGTACAGGGCGTAGTTAGCGAATAGTTGGAGTAAATAGATTTTCCACGCAGCTTCCCCAATGTTCCGAATGAAAAGAGAGCACCATTTTGTGTGTATGAATATAGATACACATGGAATGGTGTTTTCTTGACTCAAGTCAATGAAATGCCGCATCCATGGCGATATAATCATCTTAACAAAGGAGGTGTCCTATTATCCTCCTTACTCCAAATGAAATACCATTTCCAAATCTGCACTTACTGGACTATTATCCGCATTGGTGTCCATAATGTCAGCCATATAATCCCACCACTTGCGGCATATAGCCATATCCATATCTGCACTTTTGTTCCACAATTCCTCATCTTGAATTTCTATATATCCAAATAAAATATTGGTTTCTTTATCAAAAAAATTGAGTAATTGCTGCCTTTATACTCATGGATCATTTCTTTTATTTCTGTCCACAGCATATTATGTCTTTGTTCATATTCCTTTTCTTTCCCTTTATAAACCTTCATCTTAAAAGCTTTCCTCATACGACCACCTCTCTTACGCTTTTTTTACCATAACATATTTCAGATATGTAGAAATTCCGCCCAGAATAAAATATATGATTGTAATAGGAAATGAACAGACCTTATACATTTCCACGGAAATGCTTCCGCCAAAGAAGACCATTAAGGTGACAACACATAAAACTCCCAACACTGCATAAGACAGCAAAGCAAACCCTTTCTGTACCTTAGGATACCTAAGAACCACCCTTGCTTCCTCTTCATCCATAGATTCTACTAATTCTTCAATTGCTTTTTCTATTTTCTTGTCTTCTTCTACCTGTTTGGAATAATCATCTTTTGCTCCCATCAGAAAAGCCAGGATAATATATGCCCCCATTGCTAACAAATAAGTAGGCAGGAATAAGAAGTAAGAGTGAATAGCTCGGGTCATTGTCATAACAACCACAAATACTAATGAAATTCCCCATGCCAAGAGTCCGGCATAATTGATTTTCCAGCCTTTAAACTTCGCCCAATATCTGCTGCCTCCCAACTTAGGAATGAGCCAGTGCTCCGTAAATACAATCGCTCCGATTGCCGGTACAACCAGTACAATAATATTTACAATTGCCATAATATTGGCTACAATCGGAAAGCATGCTGCAATGGTCATTACAATACCAACAATATACGTTACTTTTTTTATTGATTTACATCTGAAAAATGACTGAAACGCCAGCCCAGCACGATATATATTGGGATTGGCAGTCGTCCATCCTGCTATAATTACTGCTAGTAATCCGGTACTTCCCAAAACAGCACTGGTAATCGCGCCGGAATCCAATTCACTTAACGGTTTTCCTAGCAGAATGGCTGCTGTAGCCCCCATAATCCCAGCACTTCCCCATGCAAAAAAATGTCCGACAAACATTCCATAAGAACTAACCAATCCGTATTTTGCTGTTTTTGCATATCGGAAAAGTGCCATATCATTTAATCCGCCATGATAGGCCAAATTACACATCCACGCAAAACCAATAACATGTAAAATACTTAGTTTCTGTCCACCTTCTACTACTTCACCATTCCATACACTGGTATTTAACAGATTCATAAAATCTCCAAAGGATCTCACTGATTCACTCTGGATTGTTTGTGTAAGCTGTGGCACCACTACAAAAATACCCGCACCAAATACGACAATCATCCACGGGGCACAGATAGACGAAAACTTTGCTACTGCCTCAAAACCATTTGCCGCTACCAGCGTAACGATTATACCCAATATGACAACAGCCAAAACAAATTTTATATCTGTAGGAAACCACTGGGTCTGTATTCTTATGCTAAATATTTCCCTGACTGCCGATGCCGATACCGTCAGCATGGATGCAGCCATAGCAATGGATGCAAGCCCCCATATAAAATTATAAATTTTCTGCATTGGAACTCCTAAGACTTTACCAAGATACGAATATAACGTTAACTTTGTATCTACAGCAATAGGCGCACATATCAAAGTATAAGTAAGTGTTGCAAGAATATTTCCTATAAATAAGCCAATAAAAATATTTGTAGCCTTAACGCCCCATGTAACCAATGTGGCTCCAATCACAAATTCAGTTGCCGCAATATGCTCTCCTCCATAAATCCCAAAAAAATTACCCAGCCCCGATAATTTTTTTTTGGCGATTGGTCTGTCTTCGACTGATACGTTTTGTCCCGTAATTTGATAGTCCATCATTTCCTCCTACGTTCATACTTTATCGTTTATAATGATAGAATACCAAAGAAACCTATTATTTGTTAGATTCTTTTTTGATAAAAATACTGTCCTTATTTTCCATTAGGTATTACCAATAATTCAAAAATAAGCACCTAAAACCAGATGATTATATCCTTATACGCTTATCATTTTTATGTAGTTGTCTATACTGCTTCGGGGTGATCTGATAATGCTTTCTGAATTGTCTATAAAAATAACTTAGATTTTCATAACCTACAGCTACTGAAATTTCTTTTACACTCAAATTTGTTTCTAGTAATAACATAATTGCTTTCTGATATCTCTTTCGCTGAAGCAGTTCCTGAAATGTATATCCTGTACTTTGCTTAATCATTTTGCTTAATGAAGATAATGACTGATGAAAATCATCTGCTAATTTTGTCAGGTTCGCATTTTTATAATTGACATCTATAAATTTTAAAATATATTGTATAATCATATCCTTATAATTCTGTGAGGAATTATCGGAAAGTGTTTTCATATTGTTCAACAGGTACAGAAATACCACACCCATAGAATACTTATTAATATATTCTTCGTTTTTCCTGTTATTCAACATAGAACTTATCATATTTTCCATCAGATTATCCACAGCCAAATTCCCTTTAAGATGAAACAGAAGATAATGGGCTATCAAATTATTCTGCCTTAAAATATTAATTAAGAATTCTGCAAGTGCATTCCCTTTATTTACCATAGCTAATGGAATATCAAAAAATTCAGGTAATGCAATAAAGTTAATCCCAATATCTGTCTTACCGGCCTTTTTTATTCTATGCTTCACATGCTGATTCAAAAGTAAAATATCACCTTGTGTCATGACGATCTCATTATCGTTTATATAATGTGTAATACTCCCCTGGCATACATACATCATTTCAATATAATTATGCTTGTGCTCCGGAAATTCTACAAATCTGGTATGTGTCCGTACTGTTATCGGATGTTCTTCTATTGAAAGCAGACTCCAGTCAACTTCAAAAAATTTTTTCTTAGTATAGATATTTTTCTGAACTTCTTTCTGTCCTTTCAAATACTCCTGTTCTTCTTCTGATATTACCTCAAGTTTTTGTAAAATTTCTTTTCTCATAAAACGCCGCTCCAGTCTCCAAATTAAGTAATATAAAATCTTATCCAGCATCCGCTTACCCTTCATTATATACAAATCCAAAACAATTACAATATAAAATAAAAACAAAAAAAAAGATTAATAAAGCAATACAACTTAAATCAAAGTGAAAGGAAGTGTATATTGCTCTACTCAAAAAAGCCCTGAAAAATCAGGACTTTTCTAATGAATCTAGAAACAGGCTATGAACCAAATTCCTTTGCCCAAAGCTTAAAGGCAAAACATACAAATTTAATCGGTATTGTGGTTAGTAAACTCGACTCTTATGCCTACGTCTAACAAAATTATTCCACAAACAAGCCCCCACATTTGATATCCGCAGACCAAAAAGAAGAGAAAACCAGCCACAGAAAAGCTAATTCCGATTGTTAACGTAAATCTTGAACCTTTCTTATCAGAAACCTGTCCCGCTACAGAAGCGGCTAAGGCTCCAGCTGTACCAAGAAGACCAAACATTCCGGCTGCCCCACTGTTTCTTCGTAATGCAGGTTATATTCTCAGTGCGGATATCATTCATCAATTCCCAATGGATATTTTCATTCGTATGGTGGTAAATAAACCCACACTTTTCCTGCGCATGGCGAGATTTCGCATTCCCGTCAAAATATCCACACCACAGTTTCTCCATATGCAGTTCTTCAAAAGCATACCGCATCAGCTGGCGCACTGCTTCTGGAATCAAACCCTGTCCCCAGTAAGGCACTCCAATCCAGTATCCGATCTCTGCTTCCGTATCTGAAATATCAAGATTGCTTTCTTTTCCAATCTTCAGCCCGATGCTCCCCACCGGCAGATTCGTTTCTTTTAAGACAACTGCATAAGTTCCTTCCTTTGACAAAACATTTTTTATAATCTCACGGCTGTTTTCTACGCTTGTATGCACAGGCCAGCCCGCAATCGGACCAACCCTGTCATCCTTTGCATAGTCATATAAATCCGCCGCATCCTTCTCTTCCCATGGTCTGAGAATTAATCTTTCAGTTTCCAATC